>NZ_VJYD01000009.1 GCF_007341385.1 Flavobacterium daemonense | reverse complement strand
GCAGTAGGCTTTAAGCTTTAGGCTTTTCTACTGCTGAGTTAATATTTTTTTATTTGCTTTAGGCAGTAGGCTTTAAGTTTTAGGCTTCTCTACTGCTGATTTTTTTTGTTGCTTTAAGCTTTATTTGAAAGCTTATTGCTTACGGCTTATAGCCTATAGCTAAACTAATACTTGTTTTAATTTGTAAATTTTGCTTTTTATGCTGTTGATTTTTGCTATTTGATTTTCAGCAATTTCATTATTGAGATATTGCAAATCTTTCGCTAAAATCAAAAGATATTCTGTTTCATTGGCAGAACCTAAAGCTATGTTGAGAAATTGATTAAATTCTTTGTCACTATTTCTTCCGCATCCTTCGCTGATATTGGTTGGAATTGAAGAAGAGGCCCGTCTTATCTGACTAGTTAATCCATAAAGTTCTTCTTTTGGAAAGAAAGAAGTTAATTTATAGATTTCTAAAGTTAAAGAATGACTGAGTTGCCAAATATCGTATTTTTTAAAATCTCTCATTTTTATTGGCTTTAAGCTTTAGGCAGTAGGCTATAGGCATTTTACTGAGCTTATAGCTTAAAGCTTACGGCTTATAGCAATCTTTAGATTATCGCCAAGATATCGTCCTCACGCATAATCAAATAATCAGTTCCTTCTAATTTTAATTCTGTTCCTGCATATTTGCCATATAGAACAGTATCGCCAACTTTTACGGTCATAGTATGATCTTTAGATCCGTTTCCTACTGCAACTACAGTTCCTTTTTGTGGTTTTTCTTTGGCAGTATCTGGAATAAAAATACCTGAGGCAGTTTTAGTTTCAGCTGCAACAGGCTCAATAAGTACGCGGTCTGAAAGTGGTTTAATGTTTAATGCCATGATTTTATATTATTATTAGGTTATACGTTTTTTATTGTTCAAGAAACTTTCAGAAATTATGCCATGGTCTATAAACTGACATTTTTTCTTAAAAAAAATGCCAGCTTTGACAGGCTGGCATTGGATTTTATATCAAGCTATAATTATTTAGCTGGAGCTGCAGGAGCAGGAGTTCCTTGAGCAGGAGCAGCTGGTGTATTTGCAGGAGCTTCTGTTTTTTCAATAATTTTAGATCCAGCATCGTTTAATGAGCCTGTAAAGCTTAAGCTAGAAAGTAAAATTAAAACGATCAAAATAGTTGCTAGCGTCCAAGTACTTTTATCTAAAAAGTCAGTTGTTTTTTGAACACCACCTAACATTTGTGTTCCGCTGATAGTAGAAGATAATCCTCCTCCTTTAGGGTTTTGAACCATGATTACTACGATCAATAGAAAACAAACTATTGTGATTAAAACTAAAAAAATTGAAAATGTGCTCATTACTTAATTATTGTTATTGTTATTTTGTTGTAAAATCTTTATATCCGATATGCGGTCTGCAAAGAAAGTAATTTTTTCTGGATATTTCAAAATTAATATTTCATATGCTTGAATTGCTTTTGTATATTTTTTTTGTTCCAAATATACTCTGGCTAAAGTCTCTGTCATTAAATACGAACTCTCGTCTTTATTGATGTCAAGCTGAACTGCGGCTGTAATTGCAGTCTGTTTTATAGGAGAAATTTTTGGGTTTGCTTCTATAAAACGATCAATTATTTCGGCTTTTTTCTTTTTCTCGTCTTCCGTTTTTTCTTCTTCAAAGACTGTTCCTAGCGTTTGTTCTGCTTTTTCAATAGCATTTTCTGGCAGATTTTCTTCTGTTGGAGCTTCTTTTGTTCTGTCAATAGGTTCAGTTCTTGCTAGTTGCAGCCATTCTTGGAACGAATGCTTTTCTTTTGCAGAAAAATCTAACGGTTTTCCAATTTCCAGATTTTCTTCTGCAATTTTTACTGCTTCTGCAATTTCATTGTTTTCTGTTTCAGAAATTGTTTTAGTTTCTGAAATCGCAATTTCTTCTGGTTCCGGTATAATTACAGTTTCTTCAGCAATAATTGGTGTTTCTTGAATTTCGATTTCTTTCGGTTCTTCCGCAGCAATCGTTTCTTCTATAGTACTTGCTTCTTCTGAATTTTCAACTACAACTGATTCTTCAGCAGTTTTGGCTTCTTCGAAAACAACATTTTCCGCCTCTTTTATGGCATTGTAAACTGATTTTTCAATTGGATCTATTCTAACATTAGGAATTTCATCGTCTAATCTGTCTTCTAAAAAAGTTCGGCTTGGTTCCTTAATAATAGGTGTTTCTTCTATAGTAGAGAGTGTAACAAGTTCCTCAGTTGTAGATTCAATTGGTTTTTCTTCTACAGCAGAATGTATAATAGGTTCTTCAATTACTGTCTCAATTGGGTTTTCTTCAACTTTAATAGGTTCCTCAAAAGTTACTGATGTTGCTTCTTTAATAGAATCTAAAATTGATTTTTCAATTGGATCGATACGAACTTCGGCAAGTTTCTTTTTTTCTTCTGCCGAAACAATTTCAGCATCAAAAACAGTAATATTTAAAAGTTCGTTCAATTTTCGATTATAATAGTTTCCTTGAATAGGAGTGAAATCCTCTGAAGTAATAAAATCGAATAGAACCGAACGATCCGTTGTATGTGCCGCCGTAACCTTTAAGGCATAATTATACTTAAAGCTGTTTTGTTTGTAAAGTCCTTTTAGTCGCAATGCACGTGCACTTTGAAAATATGGAAATTCATTCAAAACACTTCCTAATGTTTCGGCCTGTTTTTCTGTGACGGTGTCAGGTTTGTTTATTAGGTAGGTATAATCGGTTACGTTCATTTTTACTGTTTAATCGTTTATTGGTTTAACTGTTTAATCGCTTATTTGTTTAACTGTTTAATCGGAAATTTTTTTAACCGATTTTCCTGTTTGATAATTTAATCGATTTTACTGTTTAATCGTTCATTTGTTTAACTGTTTAATCGGAAATTTGTTTAACCGATTTTACTGTTTAATAATTTAATCGATTTAACGACTTAACGATTAACCGATTAAACTATAAAATTACCATTTTGCCAATGACTCATTAAAAATATCCTGAGTAATTCTTTCGAAAATGGTCTGAATTGCGTTATTTAAGACTGCTCCAGTTGGAAGATCTGTTCCTTTAAAGTCATTATAAAACTCAAATTGTTTCTCAAAATCATCCGTTTCTTTTTTCCTATTTGAAAATCTAACATTTACACGAATTGTCAAACGGTTTTGCGACGCTCCCATATTGCCATTTGCGTCTGCAGCAGTTGCAGTCATTGGTGTAATCCTATAATCTGTAATTTCACCTTCATAAACCAAATCACCGCTATTACTTACTAAGTTTAAGTTGGTCTGATTCATAATGATATCCTGCAGAGCCAGTGTAAATTGTCTGTCAATTCCAGGTTCAACTAAGTCGGCATTGTTCTGGAAAAAGTTAACTTGAAATGTTTTAGCATCAATATTTCCTGTTCCAGTAAAGTTGTACACATTGCATCCGCTTAATAAGAACAAGCTTAATAAGGCAAATAAAGAATATATTTTTTTCATAAAATTGTATGTGAAAATTCCAATTTATTTAATTCCAAATCCCAATAGGTGCCCAAATATAGGCAATTGGAATGTGGATTTTTAATTATTGAAATTTATTTTTTATAGGTCAAATTGTTTGATTTTTCTATATAAAGTCCTTTCTGAAATTCCCAGTTCGTCGGCAGCTGCTTTACGTTTTCCTTTGTTTTTTTCTAATGATTTTTTGATCATTTCGATTTCTTTCTGTTCTAAACGTAAAATTTCTTCTTCTTCGATGGTTTCGGCAAACAAATAATTGTCATCGGGCATTTGGTAATTATCTTCTCGGCTTGCCGGAGTCATAACAGCAGTTCTTGGTTCTTCTTCAAAATCAATTTCGCTGTCGTTTTCTTGATTACCGTATATCTTCTGAATTAAATTCGGATTAATGTCTTGAACTTTTGAGGAACCATTTTTCATCAATTCCAAAGTCAGTTTTTTCAAATCGTTCAAGTCGCTTTTCATATCAAAAAGGACTTTGTACAAAATGTCTCTTTCGGTACTAAAATCACTTTCTTTTTTCTTGTCGCTAATTACAGACGGCAAATTGCTTCCTTCAGCAGGCAAATACGAGTGAAGTGTTGCCAGATTAATATCTCTATTTGTTTCTAAAACAGAGATTTGTTCCGCCACATTTCGAAGCTGGCGAATATTTCCGCTCCATCTAAATTTTTGCAAAAGCTGAATTGCATCATCATCTAGTTTTAAAGGCGGCATTTTATATTTATGAGCAAAATCGGCCACAAATTTTCTGAACAATAAATGAATGTCTTCATTTCTTTCGCGCAACGGAGGCAATGTGATTTCGACAGTGCTCAAACGATAGTACAAATCCTCACGGAATTTCCCTTTTTCAATAGCATTGAATAAATTCACATTTGTTGCAGCTACAATTCGGACATTGGTTTTTTGAACCTGAGACGAACCTACTTTAATGAATTCGCCGTTTTCTAAAACACGAAGCAAACGAACTTGAGTAGTTAAAGGCAATTCTCCAACTTCATCTAAGAAAATGGTTCCGCCGTCAGCCACTTCAAAATAACCTTCACGTGTGCTTGTAGCGCCGGTAAAAGCGCCTTTTTCGTGTCCAAAAAGTTCACTGTCAATAGTTCCTTCCGGAATCGCTCCGCAGTTTACGGCAATATATTTTCCGTGCTTTCTGTGTGAAAGCGAATGTATAATTCTAGGAATGTTTTCTTTACCAACACCACTTTCCCCAGTTACCATCACCGAAATATCAGTTGGAGCAACCTGAATGGCTTTTTCAATGGCACGATTTAATTTTGGATCATTACCAATAATCTCAAATCGCTGTTTTATTGCTTGAACTGTTTCCATATCGATTTTGTTTCAAGTTTTTATTTGTTTCAGGTTTTAGATTTTCTCTAAAACTTAAAACGTTGGCTTGTATTTTTGCTACAGATTAAAATGATTAACACAGATTTTTTAAAATCAGTTAGAAATGTTTATTATTAAATTAACCACAAATTACACAAATTAGCGCAAATTCTGTTTATGAATTTATCAATCTTTTGTGTACTAATGATTTGTTTTGAAAGTTTGCAATTATTCCAACTGGAGTATCTGCAAGTTTCATGTAATTTAATGTTTGGGCAAGATGATCATTGCTAATTTCTCTCACTGATTTTACTTCTAATATTATATCTTCATAAACTATGAAATCAGCATAAAATTTATGAGGCAAAATAACTCCTTTATATTCTATTGAAAATTCCTTTTCTCGATGATAAGGAATGTTATTGTTTTTGAATTCAATTTCTAATGCGTCTTTATAAACGATTTCAAGTAAGCCAGGTCCCAATAATCTATGTACTTCCATGCATATATCTACAATTTGATAATTTTGATCTTTCTTGTAGTAATATTCGTTTGTATCAATCATCAATAATTAATTTGCGGAAATTTGTGAAATTTGCGGTTAAAAAACTAATTCATTTCAGAATACCCAACTGCTTCACCCTTTAAAGTTCCGCTAGTGCAATTCGTGATTTTTACGTTTACGAAATCTCCAATTTTGTAATTTTCCTTCGGGAAAACTACTGTGATACTTTGAGAGTTTCTTCCAGAAAATTCTTCTTTGGATTTCTTCGAAACTTTCTCAACTAAAACTTCAACCGTTTTCCCAACAAATTCCTCGCTTCTAAACCAAGCATGCTTTTGCTGTAAATCAACAATTTCCTGTAATCTTCTCGCTTTTGTTTCTTCTTCAACATCATCCTTCATTTTTCTTCCTGCCAAAGTTCCTGGGCGTTCAGAATACGAATACATATAACCAAAATTATATTTTACATATTCCATCAAACTCATTGTATCTTGATGATCTTCTTCAGTTTCTGTTGGGAAACCGGCAATCATATCTTGCGAAATCGAAGCATCTGGCACAATCGCTCTAATTTTGTCAATCAAAGCCATGTATTCTTCACGAGTGTGCAAACGATTCATTTCTTTCAAAATTCGATTACTTCCAGATTGAACTGGCAAGTGAATGTGTTTACAAATATTTGGATATTTTGCAATGACATGCAAAATACTTTCGTGCATATCCTGAGGATTTGAAGTCGAAAAACGAATTCTCATTTTAGGAAAACCAACCGCAACCATTTCCAGTAATTGGTCAAAATCTACCGCAGTTGCTTTTTGCATTTCGGAAGCATTTACGAAATCTTTTTTCAATCCGCCGCCGTACCAAAGATAACTGTCAACGTTTTGTCCTAAAAGCGTAATTTCCTTGAAACCTTTATTCCACAAGTCCTGAATTTCATTCATGATACTTTGTGGTTCACGGCTGCGTTCACGTCCGCGCGTAAAAGGAACAACGCAAAATGTACACATATTATCGCAACCACGAGTTATAGAAACCAAAGCGGTAATTCCATTGCTCATCAAACGAACCGGTGAAATATCTCCGTACGTTTCTTCTTTTGATAAAATTACATTGATTGCGTCGCGTCCTTCTTCAACTTCTGCTAATAAATTTGGTAGATCTTTATAGGCATCAGGACCAACAACAAGGTCGACTATTTTTTCTTCTTCTAAAAACTGACTTTTCAAACGCTCCGCCATACAGCCCAAAACGCCCACTTTCATTTTCGGATTCGTACGTTTTACTGCATTGTATTTTTCCAGACGCTTGCGAATTGTCTGTTCGGCTTTATCACGAATAGAACAAGTGTTCACCAAAACCAAATCGGCTTCTTCTAAAACAGAAGTAGTGTTGTAACCTCCGTCAGATAATATGGATGCCACGACTTCACTATCCGAAAAATTCATCGCACAGCCGTAACTTTCTATAAATAGTTTTTTGGTATTTTCAGGTTTATTCTCTAAAACAAGACTTTCGCCTTGTTTGCTTTCTTCAATAATCTTTTCCATTGTAAAATTTCAAAGTGCAAAGATAGGTTAATTGATGTGAATATGACAAGATGTCAGATAAAGAATTAACAATGTTTTCAGATTTTAGATTTTATAGTATTTAGAAGCTATTCCAGCTTTCCGCTTCAAGTCCTCATAAAAAAAGCAAAGTTTCTAATGTTTTAAAAAGAGCTTCCGTTGGTCGCTTTTTTAAAACAAGAAACTTTTGCATTTTTTACTCCGGGCTTTTCGCTTCAATCTGGGCTAGGAGGATTGGTTTTAAAAGAACAATTCTCGGTCATAATCCTTTAAAAGTTACACCTATATATATAATAGGTAGGATTACAGATAAATCTGCAATTTTGTGAAACATAATATTAAAATAACTCAAAAATTCATTCATAAGGTTAATATTTAAAAAAAATAAATACTTTTGTTGCAGAAAATAAGAGCAATGGCAAAGAATTTAGTAATAGTGGAGTCACCTGCAAAGGCGAAAACGATCGAGAAATTTCTTGGGAACGATTTTCAGGTGGAGTCAAGTTATGGTCACATAGCCGACTTACCATCAAAGGAAATAGGAGTAGATGTAGAGAATGGTTTTAAACCTAAATATGAAGTTTCTCCGGATAAAAAAGCCTTGGTAAGCAAACTGAAGACACTATCTAAAAATGCCGAAATGGTTTGGTTGGCATCCGATGAGGACCGCGAGGGAGAGGCTATTTCTTGGCACTTGGCGGAAGAACTGAAACTGGATAATAAAAAAACAAAACGTATTGTTTTTCACGAGATTACAAAATCTGCGATTCTTAAAGCAATCGATAATCCTAGAGAAATTGATTATAATTTAGTTAATGCACAACAGGCGAGACGTGTTCTGGATCGTTTGGTGGGTTACGAATTATCTCCGGTTTTATGGAGAAAAATCAAAGGCGGACTTTCTGCTGGTCGTGTACAATCTGTTTCAGTACGTTTGATTGTTGAAAGAGAACGCGAAATCCAAAACTTTACTGCAGTAGCAACCTATTCAATTGTTGCCGAGTTTGTAAACGAAGCCGGAAAAGCTTTCAAGGCAAAACTGCCGAAAAACTTCAATACTAAAAAAGAAGCCGAAGATTTCTTGAACAAGAACATCGGTTCAAAATATAAGGTAGCCGATTTAGAAACTAAACCTACCAAAAAATCACCAACAGCACCGTTTACAACTTCTACGCTTCAACAGGAAGCTGCAAGAAAATTGTATTTACCAGTTGGAATCACAATGCAGTTAGCACAGCGTTTATACGAAGCCGGACTTATTACCTATATGAGAACCGATTCGGTGAATCTTTCTAAAGAAGCAATGGACGCCGCTGAAGCTGAAATTATAAAATCATACGGAAAAGAATTCTCGAAACCGAGAACTTTTTCTAACAAAAGCAAAGGAGCACAAGAAGCGCACGAAGCAATTCGTCCGACAGATATGTCGCGCCATAGCGTAAACATCGATCGTGATCAGGCTCGTTTATACGATTTGATCTGGAAAAGAACTTTAGCTTCGCAAATGAGCGACGCACAGTTAGAAAGAACAAACGTAAAAATTGAGGCAGATAACCACAGCGAAATTTTTACAGCTTCTGGAGAAGTATTGCTTTTTGAAGGTTTCCTAAAAGTTTATTTGGAAGGTCATGATGATGACGAGGAAGAGCAAGAAGGAATGTTGCCGGCTTTAAAAGTAAACGAAAAGCTGATAAATAACTATGTTACGGCTACAGAACGATATTCAAGACCACCGGCACGTTATACAGAGGCTTCTTTGGTGAAAAAATTAGAAGAACTTGGAATTGGACGTCCGTCAACTTATGCGCCTACTATTTCAACTATCATCAATAGAAATTATGTTGAAAAAGGAACGCTTGAAGGCCACGAGCGTAATTATACACAGCTTACTTTACAAGACAATAAAGTTGCTGAGAAAGTCTTAAAAGAAAATACAGGTTCTGATAAAGGGAAATTAGTTCCAACAGATATTGGGACAATCGTTACTGATTTCTTAGTTAAAAACTTCGGAAATATTCTTGATTATAATTTTACTGCAAAAGTAGAGCAGGATTTCGACGAAATTGCCGAGGGAAATATCGACTGGGCAAAAATGATGCAGGATTTTTACAATCAATTTCATCCAAATGTAAAGGAAGTTGAAGCAAATGCTGAACGTGAAAGCGGTGAAAGAATTCTTGGTAAAGATGCTGACGGAAGACAAGTTTCTGTTCGTTTAGGAAAATTTGGCCCAATGGCTCAAATTGGAGAAGCAGACGACGAAGATAAAAAGTTTGCCAGCTTAATGGCGGATCAAAATATTGGAAATATTACGCTTGAAGAAGCTTTGAATTTATTCTTGCTTCCAAAAAGTTTAGGTGAATATAAAGGCGAAGAAGTGGAAGTAAATAACGGGCGTTATGGTCCTTATGTGCGTCACGGAAGTGTTTTTATTTCATTGCCAAGAGGAGAAGATCCTTTAGGAGTTTCTAAAGAAAGAGCACAGGAATTAATTGACGAAAAAGCACTTGCTGACGCGCCAATTGCTGTGTATAAAGGAGAAGCTGTTCAAAAAGGTGTGGGGCGTTTTGGTCCGTTTATCAAATGGAATGGTCTTTTTGTGAATGTGAGCAAAAAATACAATTTTGATAATTTATCTCAGGCCGATGTTGAGGAATTGATTGAAGATAAATTGCAGAAAAACATTGACAAAGTGCTTCACAATTGGGAAGAAGAAGGAATTTTGGTTGAAAAAGCGCGCTGGGGACGATCTGTCATCACAAAAGGAAAAATCAAAATTGAACTAAGCAAAGATGTTGATGCGACGAAATTAACATTGCCTCAAGTTCAGGAAATGATTGCGGCTAAAACACCGGCCAAAAAGACTCCAGCCAAAAAAACAACAACAGCAAAGAAAGCTCCGGCTAAAAAAGCAGCAGCTAAAAAGAAATAATTTAAGCACAATAAATGGAATTTGATTTTCTAGAACCAGTTAACGACGGAATTGTAAATTTTATCAATTCGTTGTCTTCTCAAGAATTGGGTAGTAAAATAGTGTTGCATACTCATGATCAATTTCCAGATATTAGTAAAATAAATATTGCCATTGTTGGTGTTTTAGAAGACAGACGAAACATCAATATGGTAAATGAAGTTAATCTGACTTCAATCCGCAAGAAGCTTTATAGCATGTATCCAGGAAACTGGGACGCATCTATTGCTGATCTAGGCGATATCTTGGCTGGCGACTCTGTAGATGATACTTATTTCGCACTTAAAAAAGTTGTGGCTTCATTAATTAAGAATAAAGTCATTCCTATAGTCCTGGGAGGTTCGCAGGATTTGACTTATGCTTTATATCGTGCTTACGATGATCTTGAGCAAATGGTAAACTTGGTTTCAGTTGATAATCGATTTGATTTTGGCAAAGAAAATGAGTCTGTTTCGGCAAATTCATATCTTACGAAAATCATTATTGATGAGCCAAATAACCTATTCAACTATTGCAATATTGGCTATCAGACCTACTATAATAGTCAGGAAGAGATTGATTTGATCGAAAAATTGTTTTTTGATGCTTATCGATTAGGTGAGATTTCAAATAATATAGCATTGGCTGAACCAGTTTTTAGAGATGCTGATTTAGTTAGTATTGATTTGAATTCTGTAAAATCATCAGAATCGGGTAATTTGGTTTCGTTTGAGCCTAATGGTTTTAATGGAAAAGAGATATGCTCATTAGCTCGATATTCAGGAATCAGTGATAAAGTGTCGGCATTCGGTATCTTTAATCATAATAGTACAGTTCATGAAGCTGTTTTAATAGCGCAAATTGCATGGTATTTTATAGAAGGGTATCACTATCGTTCAAAAGAATATCCATTTGGAAGTAGAACAAATTATTTGAAGTACATTGTTCCTTTAGAAGATGAGGAGCTTATCTTTTACAAAAGTGATAAAACAGACCGTTGGTGGATCGAAATTCCATTTGTTTCTAACGGCAGCAATAAATTGAAAAGAAATACGTTATTACCGTGTTCTTATGACGAATATTTATGCGCTTGCAACCAAGAGTTGCCAGAAAGATGGTGGAAAGCACAGCGAAAAAATGCTTTGTAAAAGAAAAATTTAATGAAAATCTTAATTTTTTAGAATGTTAAAAAATTATTAAGTAATTATTAGTAAGAAATAGATTATAAATTATAAAATGTAATGTCTTACGTCGATTTTTTGTGCTAGTTTATCGATAAAATATTTTTTTTTTATTTTATTTAACATTATTTTTGAACGGTAAAATAAATTTCGCAACTAGTATTGTTTTTTAGATAAATAATAAATACGTTTACGAACTATAATAATGAATAGATAATCCCAAATTTATATGAAGAAGTTTATTGCATTTACAGCAATGTTAACACTGGTAATTGGCTGTGGTAAATCAGGTGACAAAGGTGAGTTAGTTGGTGTTACAGGAGGGAAATGGCATCCTGAAAAGCCATATGGTATGACCTTGGTTCCAGGTGGATCTTTTATTATGGGTAAATCAGATGCTGACTTAGCTAATGTAGAAGATGCTCCAACTAAAACAGTGACTGTACGTTCATTTTATATGGATGAAACGGAGATCACAAATAGTGAATATCGTCAGTTTGTAGAATGGGTAAAAGATTCTACAATGAGAGTTCGTTTAGCAATTTTAGCTGATGAAACTGGTCAAAAAGCTAGTCCTGACGGAAAAGGGAAAAAAGGTGGCAGTATTGCTGATTATGCATTCAATGATTCTGAGCCAGATAAAATGACGGCTTATGATAAATATATGTATGATAATTATTATAGTGTAGGAACTAAAGACGATCCTTATGCTGGTAGAAAACTAAACAAAAAAGTGAAGTTGATTAAAGATACAAAAGCGTATCCAGACGAGTATTATGCTGAGGTTATGGATTCTATGTATCTTCCAATTGAAGAATCATACAATGGTTTAAGAACTATTGACGTAAACAAATTGAAATTCCGTTATTCTTGGATGGATATTCAGGCAGCTGCAAAAGCTAAAGTTGGAAAAAGAAAAGATTTCGTAAAAACAGAACAAGTAAGCGTTTATCCTGATACTACGGTTTGGATTAAAGATTTCGCTTATTCATATAATGAGCCAATGCACAATGATTATTTTTGGCACAAAGCTTATGGAGATTATCCTGTAGTTGGTGTTACTTGGAAGCAAGCAAAAGCTTTCTGTGCTTGGAGAACTTTAAATAAAAACAGCTATATCAAATCTAAGAAAAAAGGACGTGATTTAGTAAACGCATTCAGATTACCTACAGAGGCTGAATGGGAGTATGCTGCAAGAGGAGGTCTGGAGTCTGCAACTTACCCTTGGGGAGGTCCTTATACTAAGAGTGATAGAGGTTGTTTCATGGCAAACTTTAAACCAAGTAGAGGAGATTATGCTGCAGATGAGGCTTTATATACAGTTGAGGCTAAATCTTATGAAGTAAACGGATATGGTTTATACAATATGGCAGGAAATGTTTCAGAGTGGACAGATTCAGCTTATAATCCAAATGCTTACGAATATGTTTCTACAATGAACCCTAACGTAATTGATGGAAACAACCAAAGAAAAGTGGTTCGCGGAGGATCTTGGAAAGATGTTGCTTACTTCCTACAAGTAAGTACTCGTGATCACGAATACGCTGATTCAGCAAGAAGTTATATTGGTTTCAGAACTGTACAAGATTACATGGGAACTCAAGTAACTGGAAGCAGCAAAAAAAAGTAATTTATAATTAAATTCAATAACCAACAAATCTATTTTAAAACCTAAAAAAAAGTATTATGGCATTATTAAGTAAAAAAGCAATGAATTTCGCTTATGGTATGGGAGCGGCAGTAGTAATTATTGGAGCATTATTCAAAATTACTCACTTTGAAATTGGACCGTTGACAGGAACTGTTATGCTTTCTGTTGGATTGGTGACAGAAGCGTTAATTTTTGCACTTTCTGCTTTCGAACCAGTTGAAGATGAGTTAGATTGGACTCTTGTTTACCCAGAATTAGCAAACGGACAAGCTAGAAAAAAAGAGGCTAAAGCTGAGGCTCCAACTGATGCTCAAGGTTTATTGTCTCAAAAATTAGATGCCATGTTAAAAGAAGCTAAAGTTGACGGTGAGTTAATGGCAAGCTTAGGAAATTCAATCAAAAACTTCGAAGGAGCTGCAAAAGCAATCTCTCCAACTGTAGATTCTATCGCAGGACAAAAGAAATATGCTGAAGAGATGTCTATGGCAGCTGCACAAATGGAATCATTAAACAGTTTATACAAAGTTCAATTAGAAAGTGCTTCAAGAAACGCACAAGCTAATAGCGAAATCGCTGAGAACGCAGCTAAATTAAAAGAGCAAATGCAATCTATGACTGCTAATATCGCTTCTTTAAACAGCGTTTACGGTGGTATGCTTTCTGCAATGAGTAACAAAGGATAATTAGTTTTTAACTATTATATTAAAATTATTAATAAGAACTAATTAGAAAAAAATGGCAGGAGGAAAATTAACCCCTAGACAGAAGATGATTAACCTGATGTATCTGGTTTTCATCGCAATGTTAGCAATGAACATGTCCAAAGAAGTTTTATCTGCTTTTGGATTAATGAATGAAAAATTTGAAAGCGCTAACACGTCTTCTGAAACATCAAATGCAGGTTTATTAACGTCGTTAGATCAAAAAGCTTCTGAAGCAAAAGGAGAATTTGCTGTTGCTGCGGTTACGGCACATAAAGTTGAAACAACATCAAAAGAATTTTATGCATACATCGGATCTTTGAAAGGTGATGTGTTAAAAGGTTTTGAAACAGATAAAGAGACTGGAAAATTACCTTACGAGTCTATGGACAAAGGTGATAATATCGACAACTGGTTTACTGGTGAAGGATACACTAAAAAAGGTAATGAAATCATTGCTCACATCGAAAAATATAAAGCAGACATGAAAGCTGCTTTGTCAGACAAAAAATATGCTGCAATTTTAGCTGAGGTTGAAAAGAAATTTGATGTTTCTGACGTAAAAAACAAAGAAGGTTTAAAAGACAAATATTTAGCTTACCACTTTAAAGGTTTCCCTGCGGTTGCTTCATTAGCTAAACTTTCAGCTTGGCAAAATGATGTTCAAAAAGCAGAAACTGATGTTTACAACAGTGCTTTAGGAAAAGCTGCGGTTGCTGCTGCATCTTATAGTAATTACCAAGCAATTGTAGTTTTAGATAAAAATGCTTACTTCCAAGGTGAAAAAGTTACTGGTAAGGTAGTTTTAGGTCGTTATGACGAAAATACTAAACCAACTTCTTTCCAAGGTCCTGGACAAATCGTAAACGGACAAGCTGTTATCTCATTAACTGCTGGAGGTGTTGGAGAGCAAAATATCAACGGACAATTTACTTTCTTGGAAGATGGAAAAAACATTCCTCTTAAATTCGCTGGAAAGTATGTTGTAGTTCCAAGACCAAACTCTGCTACAATTTCTGCAGATAAAATGAACGTAGTATATAGAGGTGTTGTTAACCCAATCTCTGTATCTTTCGCTGGTGTTGCTGACAATAAAGTGGTTGCTAGTGCTCCAGGATTAAGTTCAGCTGGTAAACCAGGTAAATATAACATGAGCCCAGGTGCAGGTACTGAAACGACTATTGCAGTTACAGGTACATTGCCAAACGGTGATAAAGTTTCAGATAAGAAAACATTCAGAATTAAAGGTATTCCTGGGCCAACAGGTACAATTAGAGGTGATTATGGTGTTGTTAAAGGGCCTAAATCTAATTTAGAAGTTGCGACTATTGGTGCGAAATTAATGGATTTTGATTTTGAAGTTGGTTTAGATGTTGTTGGATTTAACTTCAAAATTGCTGGACAGCCTACAGTTGTTGTTACTGGTAATAAATTAAATGCACAATGTAAACAAGTACTTGCAAGAGCTGGTAGAGGTGATCAAGTTACTATTTCTGAAATTAAAACTAAACTTGTTGGAGCTGGAAGTTATTTATTACCAAGAACTGCTCCAGTAATTTTCGAAATACAATAATAAATGTAGGTAAAACTACACTCAATATCTTATAATGATATCATGATGAAAGTAAGAAATTTTTTAATAGCTATTGTTTCTATCGCTGGAGGTTTTGCTTCTCACGCACAATCTAATTTGCTTAACGCGAAAACACCTGCTCAAATAGGACTTAAAACTCCTGCGCAACTTATCTCAGATAATGATAAGCCTTTAGCTTACGGTTATGTTGATGATAGAGATATTTTGATGGGAAAAACAACTTGGGAGATCATTGATTTGAATGAAAAAATCAATTTTCCATTATATTTTCCTATAGATACAGCTAACATTGGCCCTGATAGACGTTCTCTTTATGACGTTTTGACGAAAGCTATCAAAAAAGGTAAGATAACTGAAGTGTATACAGATAGTTATTTTAATACTAAAAAATCTATGAAAGACATCGAAGGATCATTATCTCGTATTGATACTACTGATGCTGGTAGAGAGCTTATCAACCAAAATCCTGACGACTATAAGACACGCGTTGTGAAGAAAAAAGTGGTTACTGGAACTGGTAAAAAGAAATCTGTTAGTTATGTTGATGAAACTGTGCCTCCTTCAAGAACTGTACCTGCAGAATATATCTTAAAACAAGATTTAACTGCTCAGGATGTTACACAGTACAAAATTAAAGGATATTGGTATTTTGACAAACGTCAAAGTGAATTGAAATATCGTTTGCTTGGAATTTGTCCTGTAACTCCAGACGTTTATACAATGAACAGTGATGAAAAGGATTATATTGAGTTGTTCTGGGTTTTCTTCCCAAATTCAAGAGAGGCTTTGCATGAAGCAAAAGCGTTCAACGATAATAACTCTGCATTGCCAATTTCATTCGATCAAATCTTAAACTCTAGACGTTTTAATGCTGTAGTTTACAAAGAAGAAAATCTTTACGGAGACAGAGCAATTAGCGACTATATGAAAGACAACGCTCAAAATCAGTTGTTAGAATCTGAGAGAGTAAAAGAGAAGATTCGTAACTTCGAACAAGATATGTGGAACTACTAAGTACCAGTATTACATTATAATAAAAACTCTTACTACCTTTGTAGTAAGAGTTTTTTTTTGGAAAGAACTTTTTGACGGTTAAGTAAATCAACATGATTTAATTTGGAAGAAAACACGCACACAATGTTTTGTATAATTTTTCGTTTAGTTTCTTATACTGTTTGTTATGAAGAAAGTAAGAAATTTTTTGATCGTTATGGTTTTTGTTGCTGGAAATATTGTTTCTAATGCACAACCTAATTTACTCAATGCTAAAACCGCTAGCGAAATTGGTATTAAGACACCCGCACAATTAATCTCTGATAATGATAAACCGTTAGCTTATGGCTATGTTGAAGACAGAGATATTTTGATGGGAAAAATGGTTTGGGAAATTATTGATTTGAATGAAAAAATCAACTTCCCTCTTTATTATCCTGTAGATACTGTAAATATTGGTCCTGACAGGCGTTCTCTTTATGATGTTTTGACAAAGGGAATAAGGACTGGCAGAATAACAGAAGTATACACAGACAGTTATTTCAATACCAAAAAGACAATGAAAGATATTGAAGCTTCCTTGTCTCGCGTTGATACAACTGATGCGGGAAGGGAACTTATCAATCAAAATCCAGATGATTATAAATCACGTGTCGTGAAGAAAAAAGTGGTCACTGGAACTGGCAAGAAGAAATCTGTAACGTATGTTGACGAGAATGTTGGGCCAACTAGAACGGTTCCTGCCGAATATATCTTAAAACAAGATTTAACTGCTCAGGATGTTTCTCAATATAAAATTAAAGGCTATTGGTATTTTGATAAGCGTGAGAGTGAATTGAAATATCGCTTAATTGGAATTTGTCCCGTCACGCCTGATGTCTATACTATGAACAGTGATGAAAAAGATTATATTGAATTGTTTTGGGTTTTCTTCCCCAATGCTCGGACGGTGCTGCATGAAGCAAAAGCTTTTAATGAAACCAATACCGCAGCAGCAATTTCGTTTGATCAAATCTTGAATTCGCGACGTTTTAATTCTATTATATATAAAGAAGAGAATGTTTATGGCGACCGAGAAATCAAGGATTATATTAAAGATAATGCGCAGAGTCAATTGTTGGAATCAGAAAGAGTAAAAGAGAAGATTCGCAACTTCGAAGAAGATATGTGGAATTACTAAGTTTCCTAACGAATTTATAAGACAAACTCTTACTATCTTTGTAGTAAGAGTTTTTTATTTTACCTATACACTGCACCAATGCTTGATTATTTAATTGTCGGATCTGGATTGGCCGGAATTTCTTTTGCCGAAGTAGCACTTAAGAACAATAAATCTATTTTGTTAATCGATAATAAATCGCAGCATTCATCGAGAGTGGCAGGTGGTCTATATAATCCTGTAATCTTAAAGCGTTTCAGTGAAGTTTGGAATGCGAAAGAACAATTGGCTTTAATGAATGATTTCTATGATAGAGTAGAGGAGAAATTGCAAGAAAAATTCAATTTTAAAATGCCTATTCTAAGAAAGTTTTTCTCAATCGAAGAGCAGAATAATTGGTTCGCAGCATCAGATAAAATAAACTTAGCGCCATTTTTATCTACTAAATTAATTACAAAGAAATACTCAAGTATTGATTCTCCGCACGATTATGGAGAAGTATTGCATACAGGATATGTAAATACGGCGTTGTTGCTTGATAAATACCAAGAATATTTACGTGAAAACAATTTACTTCTCGAAGAAGATTTTAATATTGAGGATATTCGATTTTTAGAAACTGGGATTCAGTACAAAAATATTCAAGCACGACATATTATTTTTGCGGAAGGTTTTGGAATGCACAAAAATCCGTTTTTT
The DNA here is from genome assembly GCF_007341385.1 of Flavobacterium daemonense. GTDB lineage: Bacteria > Bacteroidota > Bacteroidia > Flavobacteriales > Flavobacteriaceae > Flavobacterium > Flavobacterium daemonense. The sequence continues at coordinate 195,638 of NZ_VJYD01000009.1, read as the reverse complement.
AATTATTTGCCTTTGGATGGAACAAAAGGTGAATTGTTTATTATAAAAGCACCCGATTTAAACTTGGATCTAATCGTAAATACAAGTGTTTTTATTTTGCCAATGGGCGAAAATTTGTTCAAAGTCGGTGCAACCTACAATTGGCACGACAAAACCGATTTACCAACAGAAGAAGGCAAACAAGAACTTTTAGAGCGAATAAAAGAAATAATTACCTGCGATTTTGAAATTGTAAAACATTTTGCTGGCGTTCGTCCGACTGTTGCAGACAGAAGACCATTGCTAGGAACTCATGAAGTTCACAAATCGTTGCATATTCTTAACGGACTTGGGACTCGTGGGGTGATTCTAGGGCCCGCTTTGGCATTGGCTTTATATGATCACATTGAGAACCAAATTCCGTTGCCACAAGAAGCCGACATCAAGCGATTTCATAAAAGATATTTGAAAAGTATTATTTCTGACCAGCCTTCGGATCGTAAGAAATAAACATATTGATGTATAAATTGCGGGAAAGCCTTAAAACAAACGGAAATAAAAGAATCAAAGTAATTACAATTGCAATAAATGATTGTTCGATAGTGGTTCCAAAAAATACAAACGAAACAATAAAAGCAGCTATTCCGACAGCTACATTAAGTCCGTAACTCACATACATTGCACCATAAAAAAAGGAAGGTTCAATTTGATATTTTAGACCACAGTGACCGCAGTTTTCATTCATTTTCAAAACTTTTGTCAAATGAAGCGGATTCTTGTCTTGATACATGCTTTCCTTTTGACATCTTGGACAGCTTCCAGTAAAAATACTGTTTATTTTAGACCCTTTTTTAAACATTTTTTGTGTAGTTTTTAATGCTGAAATCAAATAAATTGATTTTTAATAGAGCAGTGTAATTATAGGACTTCTTTTGCAAATATAAGATTTTACGGTTGAAAAGATGTAGGTCATTCTTTTAAAATAATGCCAATAGATTTTTAAACTGTTTTTCTTTGGCGAAAGCCAAAATAATTGAAATTCAGAAATATTGGTTAAGGAATTCTTTCAGTCCTAAAACTTCCAATTAAAAGTTATACTTTTGCACTTTCAAAATTGTAAACGGCAATGAGCCAGTTTGCAATGTTTTTAATTTCTAGATTTTTCAGCAAAACATTATGCTTAATATACACAATCTTTCAGTTTCTTTTGGTGGAACATATTTATTTGAAGAAGTTACTTTTCGTTTAGGCGCCGGCGACCGCGTAGGTCTTGTTGGTAAAAACGGAGCGGGTAAATCGACAATGCTTAAAATGCTGGCAGGAGATTTTAAACCAGATTCTGGAGTAATTTCTCAGGAAAAAGACATCAAAATGGGCTTTTTGCGTCAGGATATTGATTTTGAACAAGGAAGAACTGTTTTAGAAGAAGCGTATGAAGCTTTTACTGAAATTAAGATTGTTGAGAAAAAACTGGAAGAAATCAATCATCAATTGGTTACCAGAACCGATTATGAGAGTGAAGAATACGGACAAATTATCGAAGATTTATCTGATTATACACATCGTTTTGATCTTCTTGGAGGTTATAATTATGTAGGAGATACAGAAAAAATTCTTTTAGGTCTTGGTTTCAAAAGAGAAGTTTTCAATAATCAGACAGAAACATTTTCTGGCGGATGGAGAATGCGTATCGAATTAGCAAAACTTTTATTGCAGTCAAATGATGTTTTGCTTCTGGATGAGCCAACCAACCACTTAGATATCGAAAGTATCATTTGGTTAGAGAATTTCCTTCGCAATTATCCAGGCGTTGTCGTGATTGTTTCGCACGATAAAATGTTTTTGGACAATGTAACCAATAGAACTATCGAAATTTCGTTAGGGAAAGCATACGATTTCAATAAGCCTTATTCTCAATACTTAGAATTGCGTCATGAAATTCGTGAGAAGCAATTAGCTACGCAAAAGAATCAGCAGAAAAAGATTGAAGAAACTGAAAAATTAATCGAGAAATTCCGTGCAAAAGCTTCAAAAGCTTCAATGGCGCAATCGTTGATTAAAAAATTAGACAAAGTTGAAAGAATTGAAGTTGATGAAGATGACAATTCAGTTATGAATATATCATTTCCAGTTTCAAAAGAGCCAGGAAAAGTGGTTATCGAAGCCGAAAACGTAACAAAAGCTTACGGAGACAAAACGATTTTAAAAGATATTAGTTTACTTGTTGAACGAGGAAGTAAAATTGCTTTTGTGGGTCAAAACGGGCAAGGAAAATCGACATTTATCAAAGCATTGGTAAATGAGTTTGAATACGAAGGAAATATCAAATTAGGACACAATGTTCAATTAGGATATTTTGCTCAAAATCAAGCCGAATATTTAGACGGAGAAATCACTTTGCTGCAAACTATGGAAGACGCGGCAACAGATACAAACCGAATGAAAGTGCGTGATATGCTGGGGTCATTTTTGTTCCGTGGTGATGATGTGGAGAAAAAAGTAAAAGTACTTTCTGGAGGTGAGCGTAACCGTTTGGCATTGTGTAAATTGTTGTTGCAACCAATAAACGTTTTGCTGATGGATGAGCCTACGAATCACTTAGATATCAAATCTAAAAACGTTTTGAAAGCAGCACTTCAAAAATTTGGCGGTACTTTATTATTGGTTTCTCACGACAGGGATTTTCTTCAAGGAATGTCAAATATTGTATACGAATTCAAAGATCAAAAAATCAAAGAATATTTAGGAGATATTAATTTCTTCTTAGAACAGCGCAATCTTGAAAATATGCGCGAAGTAGAGAAAAAAGACGTTGTAAAAACAGCAGCGCCAAAGGAAAACTCAAAAGTATCCTACGAAGATCAGAAAAAAGGAAAATCGCTTCAAAATCGATTAAGCAAAATTGAAAGTCAGATTCAGCAATTAGAAAAAGACATTCAGCACGACGATAAAATGCTCGAAACAAATTACGATAAACATATCGAAGACGCATCATTTTTTACTGCTTACAACAAAAAGAAAGATGTTCTTGAACAATTGCTTATAGACTGGGAAATTGTTCAAGAAGAGATTGATAGCTTTAATGCTTAGTTTTTTTGTTTCAGGTTTCAAGTTTCAAGTTTCAAGTTGCAATCTTGACGAGTAAATTTAACCGCAAAGCAAGCAAAGGATTACGCAAGGTTCGCAAAGTTTTTTTACAAAGCTTTACGAACTTTGCGTTTTATAAAACCTAACAGATCAAAAAACTTTGCGTGTTTTGCGGTTAAATATTCATTCAGTTCAAAACGTGAAACGTGAAACGTGAAACCTGAAACAAAAACCTAAATAATCCCAATAGATTTAGAATGCTCAATCGCTTTGCTGCTTTCTTTAAAATAGCAAGCAGCAACATCAAGCGACTCTAAATTCTTCATGATTTTTTTGACTTCGTCCTTTGGGGTTTTTCCAGTTTGGCGAATATAAACGGCAATTACCGTGACTGGAAATATTTTGCATATTTGCTCATATAAAAAGGGGTCATGCTGTGAATCATCGCCTAATAGGATATATTTCAAGTTGGGATAAAACTCCAAAACATGTTTTATTTTTTCAAATTTATGATTGTGATTACCGCGTCCGCTCATGAAGAAATCGGTCATACCGCGTTTAATATCTTTTAGCAAAATTACCGCTCTTGGCAAATGATGTATTTTGGTAAACTGAACTATAAAACGATATAAATTCCACTCACTGCTTGAAATGTAAAAAAAGGCATTCACTTCCTCCTTATTTTTTCTACCGGCCGAACTCAGTGCTTGATAATGCGCCACGACATCTTTAAAAACTTTACGATCATTTACATTTTTAAAAAGCAAAATGTATATTTTTCTAAAAATATTATTGGTGTGAGAAATTAAAAAAGTGTCGTCAATATCTGAAATGATCCCTAGTTTTCCGGTGTGCGGACGTATGAAACTGCCTTTTGAAGTAATAATTTGTGAGTTGATTTTAATACTGACTTCATAATTCATCCATCCAAAGTGAGTTTCTTTTTCAAGCGGAATACAAAACTTAAAATGTCCGTCGTCTAATGTTTTAGTGTGAATTTCTTGGTTCCCATATTTTAGATAAACATCAAAATTTTCGATTGTTTTTATCCGAAATTGGTTGATTATCGAAGTGGCATTTTTTAAATTTTTCTTTTGAAAATCATATTCGTACGTTCTTTTAAAAACATGTCCCATTACAATTAATTCTTCTTCGTTGGCATAACCTCGATATAATTGTAAAATTGGTTTCATTTATTACGTATATTTATGTAACTGTAAATTACTTAATTTAATTGATTTTAAAGAGAAAATTTTGAAAAAGAACATCATATTTGTTGTAAATCCCATTTCTGGCGACCTTGATAAAAGTGAATTAATCGAGATTGTGGAAGAATTTGCAACTGTAAATCATATAGATCTGAAAGTATATGAAACGACGGGAAAAAATGATTTGGATAAAATCAAGTCGCTTTATAACGAATTTCAGCCTGAGCGAATTATTGTTGCCGGAGGCGACGGAACAATCAAAATGGTCGCCGAAGCAATGGAAGAATACGATATTATTATTGGTATTTTGCCAGCAGGATCGGCAAACGGTTTGTCTGTCGATTTGAATTTGCCAGCTGGAATAGAAGAGAATTTAAAAGTTGCGTTTTTGAATGATTATGTTGAAATCGACATGATTTGTATAAATGGCAAAAAAAGCATCCATTTGAGTGATTTGGGTTTGAATGCGAGTTTGGTAAAAAACTACGAACAAAGCGATGTGCGCGGTTTTTGGGGATATGCATTGCAGGCTTTTACCACTTTAACCGAATCTGAAGAGCCATTTACGGCTACAATTTCTGCCAATAATAAAACGGTAGAACATGCTGCTAGAATGATTGTTATTGCTAATTCTCAGAAATATGGAACTGGTGTAGTCATTAATCCAAATGGCGCGATGAACGATGGGAAATTTGAATTGGTAATTTTAAAAAGCCTAGATTTATTGCTTATCGGGAAAATTATTACTGGAAATATGCCAATTGATTCTGATGACGTTGTAATTATTTCGACAGATAAAGCAACGATTAAAACCGATTATCCGGTTAATTTTCAAATTGATGGTGAATATTGTGGCGCACAAACCGATTTAGAAATTCACATTCTGCACAAACAAATGAAAATGGCGGTTCCGTAATAAAATTGATTTTGAATTGATTTTGAATTGATTTTGAATTGATTTTGAATTGATTTTGAATTGATTTTGAATTGATTTTGAAATTTGCCATTGCCATTGAAATTGTTATTTAAACGGATTCCGTTCCTGCCATTCTGTTTTTGGTTCCAAATACTGAAATAACTTTGCAATATTATGATTGATCAAAGCGTTGCTGTGCGTTATTAAACCGTACATTTTTAGTGGTTTTGCGCCCACAGAACTCTTGATTTCAAGTGCTGTTCTGGCAAATACAATGGAAGAAAAACCTTGATTTATTGAATACGCGATCATGTCGTATAACATATTGAGGTAAAGCATTTTTTCGCGTTGCAGATTTTCATCATAACCTAAAAAATACGTGTCCATTATAGTACCATTTTTAATCAAGGTGTTGAAACCAATAAGTTTTCCGTCTAAAAAATAACCATAAAACAAGAAGTTGTCTTTCATGATTTCTTTGAAAAAACTAAAATGGTTTCGAGCTAGAAAAAAGGTATTGAAAGGCGCATTTTTTGCCACATGAAAATACAAATCATAGATAACATCTTCATACTGTTTAATATCAGATAAAGACATTTTTTGTTTTACAATTCCTTCCGATTTTTTGCGGGCACGTTTGTACTGATCTCTGTATTTTTTGGATAAAGCATCAATATAATCTTGTTCGGTTTTCCAATTTTTATTGATTTCAAAAATCATATTGGGCTGCGTCGAGAACGTGTAATTTTTTTTGAATTCAGCTTGAAGCGGTTTTATTTCTTCTGAAGTAAAATCTTTTATACTGGTAATATGGACTTTTCTACCAGCAGCTTTTAAATCTTTTTTTAGTTGGTTTATGGCTTTGTGAAGCGTTTTGATAGCTTTTGGCAATTGAATATTTTTTGCAAAAGCAAAAGCATTTTGTCCTGTAAGCATATTGTTTCCAACAAACAAAACATGCGAAGCAAAATTCTTGAAAGCAAAATTTCGGACTGAAGTTTTTAAACACTGATCGCGTTCGCCAAAAGATTCCAGTTTTTCCGCAAATAGAAATTGAGTCAGGGCGATTCCTGAAAGTTTTTCTTCTTCAAAAATTCCAATAAAGTGACAAATCATATTTACTGGGCATGAATTTTCCAGTACTTCGAGATATTCCCGTGTCAAAAAGATGTTTTCAGCAGCCAGCGAATTCCATTCTGTAGGAAGTGAAGCCGTTCTATTGTAGATTTGAAAAGAATAAGTTGTATTCAAAAGTGTGCGCTAATTTCTTCAAAATTAGATAATATTTACAATAACTTGGTTTCTTTAAGTTATTATTAAGAAAAACCCGTTTGAGTTTTGATTTCAAACGGGTTTTGTAAATTTTGATTTATGCAAAAGCGCAGATGATACCACCCATTAACATTAGTGTCAACATCCAGAATCCTGCGTGAATAAAAATATATTTCCAAGATTTTCTTTCAAATAAGCCATTGATTCCAATAATAGGAAAAGCAAAAAATAAACCAGACATGAAACCATGAAGCGCTCCGTGTTTGAAGGTTCTGTATGATGTTCCATAATCGGCCATGAAGGCAGCAAATGATGGTTTTGCGTTTGCCAACATTGGAGGTCCGCCTACCATGCTTACTGCTCCAGTTTGATGAATGGTCAAAGCCATTAAAATAACAGTGATCATCAAAGAAAAAACATAAGTTAATCCGAAGATTTTTAACATGTTTCCGCTTCTAAGTTGTTCTCTTGTGAAGTTGTTTTCGTTCATCCATATTGTTCCAAATACCTTTGGATGATACCAAATGAAACCGGTAAGTAATGTCGTAACAGCAGCTAAAAACAGTGCGATAAAGTTAATTTCCATAATATGAGGTTTTTATGTTAGGTGAGTCAAATTTAATCAAAAAAACGCTCATTTAACATTTATATTAAAAGTAGTATTTTAGCTACTAAATATTTACTTGTTAACAGTTTATCGACATTTAGTGCATTATATCTATAGAATTCCTACTTTTACGCTCGTAACAAACCCCAAATCTGTTATGAAAAGCTTAATTACTTTTTTTTTAGTATTTGCTTTTTCTCTGAATTCTTTTGCAGATACTGTTTCAGACAAAGAGAAAGAGGCATTGATAAAGTTGTATCATGCAACAAATGGTTCTCAATGGAAGATCAAGTGGGATTTATCCCTTTCGGTATCAACCTGGTATGGAGTCCGTGCTGAAAATGGAAAAGTAATTGGCCTCGATTTATCAAATAATAATCTGCAAGGCGAATTGCCTTCAGAGTTTTTTGATTTGGTAAATTTAGTTGAAGTGAATTTTCAGAAGAATAAACTCGAAGGAAATTTGCCAAATAACATCCAAAACCTAAAAGAACTTGAAGTTTTAAATGTTTCTGAAAATAAGTTTTCTGGAACAATTCCGGCAGGAATCTGCGAATTAAATAAACTGAAAGATCTGGAGCTCTTTAAAAATCAAATATCGGGTGAATTGCCTGCTGATCTCGGAAAATTAAGCCGATTGGAAATTCTGTCGCTTTTTAATAATGAAATGGAAGGCGCATTGCCAAGTTCAATTTACAAGATTTCGACCTTGAAAATATTGCTTTTAAACAGCAATAAATTTTCAGGAAGCCTGAGCAAGGAAATTGTGAATTTTGGAGCTTTGCAGAATTTGAGCTTATTTGATAATGGTTTTGACGGAGAAATTCCGGAAGGACTTGGAAAGCTTCACAATCTTTCTGAAATGAATCTTTCTTATAATAAATTTAAAGGAGGAGTTTCAAGAAAAATGGCGTTGTTAGACGCTTTAAATATGACAATGTTTGATGAAAATGGGAATCCGTTTTTGTTAGAGATAAATGCTGAAAGACAAAAAAATATTACCGAAAATTAATCGTGCTTATGGAATGAATTTTACTCGTGAAAAAAAGTTGATTAAATATATTTAGTTAATTGCCGAAACCGTAACTCGTTACGGTTTTTTTATGCTCCTACTTTTTTTCGATTTATTGTTTATTTTTGTCTAAATATTTTTGAAAATCTTTGTTTTTTTTCTTTAACTTTAAAATTAGATTCGGTCTTTTGGTTAAAGTCGGAGAGAGAAAGTAATTAACCTTTTAATGTTAGAATTATGATACTTAAATATCAAGGCGAAGAATACGGAAAGCCAACAACATTTACATTGAGAATTATTGGAAATAATTTATCAAAAAGCAGTTCAAATTATCAAATTGATCTTTTGGTAGGAGATAAAAAACTGCCGACTTTTACAACTGAAATTCATCAAAGTCTTTCAAATTGTTTAAAAGAAATTTATTTGTTCAGAAAACATCACGGAATCACATTTGATGCATCTTCAGAGAAAATAGTTTCGCTTTACGTTCCTTACGACAGAGTTTTATTCAATTACAATAAATATGCTTTGTTCAGAGCATAAGTTTTGAGATAAATAAAAATATAAAGACCGTTCGATTTGAACGGTCTTTTTTGTTTTGATAATTATTTTGGTTGTTTGTTTGATTTCTTCCTTTTCATTGTTTCCAAAATCAGAAATATTTTTTTTAAATCTGCAGTAGAATTTGCATTTGCAAAGGCATGAATGTAGTGATTCCAGCCTTCATTGCTTCCGCTCTCAACGATTGACTGAATAGAATATTTGCCGTTGCAGTTATAGACAGTCCAATCTGTATCTTTATTTAAGATATTGCTTTTTCTTTTTTCAGTTTTACAGCTGTCGCTAGATGCTTCGAACAGACTAGGATAATTACCAAAATAAAAACCGCCTGAAAAGCTAGCAGTATCTGTTGTATCAATAGGAAAGAAATAATAAACAGAAAAATCTGGACCTCTGTTTTCCTTAATTGTATATTTTTTCGGGATAGAAATATAATAATTGGTTTCTCCAATTTGTTTCTCTGTTAATTCCTTTAAATAAGGATTTTGCGGAATAGACTTTGTTTTTCTATCTGAACATCCTAAAATAGTTAAGATTAAAAAGACAGAAAGAAATAGAGTTTTCAGATTTGAGTTCATATTTTATTTAAATAGTAGTTAGCAAATTTATTTCCCAATAGCATATATAATTCCGCCAAGCAAGTGCTGCGTAAAGAGCGGATCGCTGTAGCTTTCCGGGCTGTGTCCTAACGCGGTATAAAACGCTCTACCGCCATCATAGTCATGATACCAAGCCAAAGGATGATTATTGCCATGTTTGCCTCCTTTATACGAAGATTCGTCAATTTTTATGAGCACGTGTACGTCAGGATTTAGATATTTAAAATTGTACCATTCGTCTTTTCGTTCCCAAATTTCAGGAAGATGTTTTGTAGCTGGATGTTCATGATCAACAACAATAAGTTTTGCATTTTGTGGCTCAGGATGTCCTTCAAAAATGCCACCGATCATTTGTGTGTACCAATTCCAATCAGGTTCACAATTTGTTGCCGAATGAATGCCAACAAAACCATTTCCTTTTTCTATAAACTTCTGTAAAGCTAATTTCTGATTTTCGCCTAAAACATTGCCAGAAGCGCTCAAAAATATAACAGCTTTGTACTGCTTTAAGTTTTTCGAATTAATGGCAAGAGAATCTTCGGTAGCATCAACGAGGAAATTATTTTCTTGTCCAAGTTTTTTTATTACTGTGATTCCAGCACTTATGCTTTCATGTCTGAAGCCGTTGGTTTTAGAAAAAATCAGCACTTTTTTGATTTTAGCTGAAGTGATTTCTTCCGTATTTTTTGAATGAAATGAAACCAGAAAGAAACTCGACACTAGAATAAAGACAAATAAAAATGATTTTTTTATTGAAAATAGTTGGTTCATTTTTGAAAATTTTATTTTAGGAAGATAGAAAAAAATCTTTTTTAAAGGTGTTTGTTTTTAAGTCTATTTTCTAAACCTTATTGCGCGACATCGCGTTGAATAAATGTTCGATGATTGTTTGATAGTAGTTTGAAATAAAAATGATGTTTATAGAATATAATGAAGAGCTTCATGTTGATAATAAATTTAAAAAGCCTTTTTTTAAAACTACTTTTTTATTGTATGTTTGAGATGAAAATTAATTTAATTTTAAACAATAAAATAAAATGATGAAAAAGGGAATATTGTCTTTTTTGATAACTATACTTATAATTACAATTTGCTCTGCGCAAAATTGCCTACCATCAGGTATAACATTCACTAATCAGAATCAAATTGACAATTTTTCAAAAAATTATCCCGGTTGTACTAATATTGGCGGAGATGTATTAATACAAAATGTTTCCAATCTTTCTGGTTTGTCACAAATAAAATCAATTTCAGGAAGCCTTACTCTTAAATTTATATCAAAAGATTTTAACGGATTGCATAACTTGGTTTCTGTAGCCGGTGATTTGACAATCAGCGGTAATTCAATGGTGATTGATTTAAAAGGACTTAGCAGTTTAAATTCCATTGGTGGAAATTTTATTATTGAAAATAATAATGTGTTAAATAATGTTGATGGACTTGAAAAACTTACTGCCATTGGTGGTGATTTTAAAATAAGCAGTAATAGTGAACTAATTAATGTTAATGGTGTTAAAAATTTAGCAAATTTTGGAAAAGATTTGATTATTTACGGAAATAACAAGCTTACAACATTAAGTGGATTAATAAATGTTACTGAAATCACTAATGATCTGGTAATTGATGGAAATCCACTTTTGTCGTCATTAGATGGTTTAAATAATTTGAAGAGTGTAAAAAGAGATTTGAAAATTACATCAAATAATGGTTTGAAAAATTTTCAAGGTCTAGGCGCTTTATTGACAACAGGTCGATTTTTTGATGTAGAGAAGAATAGTAATCTTACTAGTTTCAGTGGTTTAGAAAATCTTAATACGATTTATAGATTGTTCGTAGTGGATAATGATAATCTAATTAATCTTAAAGGATTGGATAATCTTAAAACTATAAAAGAAAATTTAACCTTATTTGGAAATGATAAATTCCTTTCTTTAAGTGGTTTAGAAAACCTTTCCTCTGTTGATGGAATGTTGCAAATAAAAGCTTGTGATGAATTAAAAAATTTAAATGGATTAACTGGTTTAGTTAAAGTTGGAGTTGCATTCGAAATATCAGATAATTTAAATATGGTGAATTTGCAAGGTGTTAATAATTTAGTTTCGATTGGAAATCTCTACGTATCTGGATGTAGAAATCTTCAAAATTTAGTTGGTTTAGAAAGTATAAAAAACATGAATAATAGCCCGTTGACGGTCAGTTATTGTGACAATTTAACTAGTTTGAAAGGTATTGAAAATATTGACCATAAGACAATTGGTTACGTCACTATTGAGTTAAATGCTTTATTGTCATCTTGTGCCGTTACAAGCATATGCAATTATCTTGCAAATATTGAGTCAAGCGCCGCGATTCGTTCAAACACCACAGATTGTAATAATAGAGATGAAGTGGTTTCTAAATGCGGTGTTCTTTCTGTTGATGAGAATCATATTTCAGCATCTACCTCTTTTTATCCTAATCCAACAAATGGTAAAATAAATATCAATGTGCAATCTGAATGCAAAATGTCTATCTATAATGTTATGGGAGATCAAATAAAAGGGCTAAAGCTGAAAACAGGATTGAATGAAATAAATGTTGATTTTTTGCCTTCTGGAGTTTATTTTTTCAAGGCTGAAAAAGAAAATGCATTCAGAGTAATAAAAAATTAGCAACCAATTGAACCAAGACCAAAATGAAAAATGTCTCAAAATTACTTTTGATTTCTATTCTATTAACGACAATTGGCTGTAAAAATGAAGTGCAAAATGATACTCCTGTTGTTGTAGAAAATGGTGCTTCAGCAGAAATTTCGGTTGTTGCCGAACCAAAAGCGACGCCAAAATCATTAAATAAAATTACTGCTGCAGAAGCTTTTGAATTAAAGCCAAGTGAAATCTATGGTAAAGATTCTCTTCCAAAAAGTAAAGAAGTGTATGCAGTTATTGTCGATTGGGCTTTAAATAATAATAAAACTTCAATTGTTGCTTTTAAATCTGGTGAGGCCAGCTTTCTTTTAAATGATATGGATATGCAATTTGAAAAGAATCCGCAGTCTTTTAATTCTCTTTCAATTTCTTTGATAGAAAAAGCTGAAAAAGTATTGCCTTCATTTACACCTGCAACCGAAAGAACTGCACCAGAACAGAACCAAATGAAAATATATGTTTTAACCGGAGGGGGGAAATATTTGTACGAAAACAAAATCACTGAATTTAAGAAAGACAAAGAGATTCATGATGTTTTTGAAACGGCTTCAAAACTTTTGCTGGAATCTAGAAAAGCGTTGTAATTCTGCTCTCAAAATGATCAAATAAAAAACTGCGTAATTCCGAAAAATTTCGAAACTGCGCAGTTTTTTGTTTTTTAGAAATTCAGAATTATATTTTTAAACTGTTCAACAAATCAATAAGTTTAGGATCAGATGGTTTTGGTGCGCGTGCATTGACAATTTTGCCACTAGGATCAATAAGGATAAACGTTGGGATTTCATAAATGCCATAGTCTTTTATGAATTTTGATTTCATTTCATTATCAGCCAATAACTGAATTCCGCTTAGTTGTTTCTCTGTAACAAACTTGCTCCATTTTGAATGATCTTTTATTGCATCTAAAGAAATAGCAACGAATTCAATATTCTTCTCTTTATACTGTTCCTCCACTTTCTGAAGAAATGGAAACTGTTCGCGACAAGGGCCACACCAAGTTGCCCAAAGATCGATGTAGATATATTTTCCTTTTAAATCTTCTAAACTGGTTTTTCCTCCTTTATGATTTTCATAATCAAATTTTGGAGACAGATTGCCAGGTTGTATTGCATTTGTTGCGTTGTAATTAGCCGTCAGTGTTTGTTTGATAATTGGATCGTTTGTTATAGATAAGTATTCCTGATATGTTTTTTCAAAATCAGGATTTTCCATATTAACATCGTTTGTTGAATTTTCGATTAAATGATTTTTTAGGCTCTGGCTTTTTAAAGATTTAATTTCGGTCATTCTATCTTTAGCCGGTTGAGAGCCGTCTCCGTTTATGTTTGCATAGAATTTGTATAGTGCAAGTTCTTGATATTCATTTGAAAATAAAAACTCAGATTCATTATCAAAATCGATTGTCTCATCAAGTTTTGGATATATTTTAGAAACTTCAAAACCATTTAGCTTAGCATAAAAATTATGGAGGTTTTTATAATAAAGCAAATGTTTCTGTTCTAGATAATGAATACTTCTGGCTTCTTTTGTTTTGAAATCGGCATCAGTGAATTTTGTTTTGAGGTACAACGTGTTGACTGAAGTTTTTATCTCTTGAAGTTTTTTCAAGAATTCATTTTCATCAAGTTTATAAAGTTCTTCGCTTGGAATTACCAAAGTTATAAGCTGTTTTTTGGCAAGATATTGATTCTCTATACTTCCTTTATCTGTGAATTTTAAAGTTGGAGCTAAGTTCGCGTCATCAGCTGCTATTATTAATTTAGAGTCTTTGGTTAAATATAAAGGGATGCTGTTTTTGCCAGTTTCAATTTTATAAATGCCATCATAACCTAATTTTAGATTTTCCGAAAAACTGCCGTCTGGTTTTAGTTTGATTTCTTTATTGACTAATTCTCCTTTAATTTTAATTATTCCATTTTCGGTATTCGTGATTTTACCTGAAATAATTATGGTTTCTTCAGAAGTTGTGAACGAATACAAAACTGCAATTAGTAATAAGAAACAGATTTTTTTCATTTTTTGGTGGTTAAAGAGTTAGTTTTGGAAAAAATTATCTTGTTAAAAATAGGGATTATTATTTAAGAATGAATTTATGAATTGAGATTTTTTGGATTCTGAAGCTCCCGCACCGTGAAGAGTTCAACTGAGAAGCTGCGCAAATGTCTCTGACTTTGCGCAATTTTTTTTGTTTCTTAGAAAATGAAAGAGTCTCAAAAGTCTCTGACTTTTTATTGTCAGTTTTAATGCTGTTTTGATTTTTTTCTTTTCAATAAATTGCATTTAAGAAATTCAGTTTTAAAGTCGGAGACTTTATGGCTTTTTCGTTTTAAATTGCATATTTGTAAAATGGCGCAAAGTCGGAGACATTTGCGCAGCGAGGTATAACTTTTTATAAAATCTATTTCAGATTTTTAATTATTAAAAAATAAAAGATGATAAAAATCAGCCAACTGCTTATGATGCTTTTCTTTGCTTTTTTAGTTGCATGCAATAAAGAAAAGACAAAGGAGAAAATTTTTGTCACTTCTAAAAACTATTATTGGCAGTTTAATAGCGAATGTAGTAACACTTTTGGAACTTCTGTGAATTTTCAATTTGATAAAGATGGAACTTCTCATCAATATGGATTCAATTTAAAAGATGGATATTATTTAATTAAAAACTCTTCAAATGCTCCAAAAAAATGGATAGTTAAAAATGATTCAATTTTAATCTGGGGAAATTTTGAATATAAAATCGAACATATTGATGGGACTATTATAAATCTATCATATCCAAATCCAAAAGATAAAAACACGAAATGCCTTGTAAGCTTGATTAAAGTTGTGGATGGTAAATTTATTGACTAAGTTGATTTTGGTAAGGCACTCTGCTTTCGGTTAACGCAAAAAGGTATTGAAAAAGAGAGGTTTTAAAGATAGTTAAAACAAAAAAGCTTCAGATTTCTCTGAAGCTTTTTGTCTTAGTAGCGGGAACAGGACTCGAACCTGTGACCTTCGGGTTATGAGCCCGACGAGCTGCCTACTGCTCTATCCCGCGATGTTTCGGGTGCAAAGATAAGCACTAAATACAGTTTTTCAAAGGAATTAGTGAAATATTTTTATATTAAGAAATTGTAACGTTAACTGTTTGGTGTTTAATTGGTTGTGATTTTTTTATTTCAAAATCAGATTTTATATTCGAGTAATTCGGAATAAGGATCGTTTTTCAGACCTAATAATTTGGCGAAAGCCGGCTCCGTTTTATAGCCGTTTTTCTTGAGCTGTATGATTTCTTGCCGAAAGATTTCATCTCGTGATTCCAGAATTTGATGTTCAATAATCATATGTCTATAGCCATTTTGATTTTGAGTTGGAACATCTTGCCCGAAAATTTCAATTTCAAAATCATCTAATTTGAAACTTGCAATTACAGATTCTTGCTGATTTATAATGGTTTCAATGATTTTAAAATCAGGTTTTTTTTTAAAAAGAGAAGTGATTTTTTCTACAAAATGATTTTTATTCAGCCAATAACAAATAATATCAAGATCGCTATTTTCAATGTCAATATTTATCGGAATTGTACCAACTAGAATTGGATCAAATTCTGATAAAATTTCTAAAACCTTATTTTTAGTCAAAGTTTCATAAGCCAGAATTTGCTTTTCGTTTCCTGATTTTAAATAGTCAATTGTCGTGAAATCAATCATTGTTTACTTGTCGTAATTTTTTTCTTCTTTAATTTCCTGGGCTAATCTGTTGTTGATATTGATTTTGGCTTTGGTAAAAACGAAAATGGTGGTTTTGTATTCGCGCGCATATTTGTTTGTTATTTGACCGCCAATTGTCGCTTTTTCAAAAAACGGACTTGTTTCTGCAAGTTCCGTATTGTTTTGATCAAATTCTTTTATTCGAATTAGATTCGTGTAATAAATATTCAAATTGAACCAGTTGACATAATCAGCATTAAAAGAAACCGCTTGAATTCCTTTTTTAGTGTAATAATTTATAGCTCCGGCTTGACCGTAATTATCACAAAGCACAAGTGTGTTTTCTGATTTCGGAAATAATGCATAAACCGAATCTGTTTTGCGGGCAAGTTCTTTCCATCCCAGCATATCGGCAAAATCTTGTGGCAATTCATGATCTTTTCCGTCTTCCCAGCGCAGCATTCCGAGTTTTTTATATTTTTCTGGTTTTGCAATTATTTCCTCAGGCGTTTTATTCGGAAAAGCGACATTGTAAATCGGAATAAAAAGCAAAAGCGGAATCAAAATCAACAAAGGTTGTAAATAACGTTTCCAGCCCGTTTTTGAAATTTCGGCTAGAAAAACAGCGCCAAATGCCATGTAAATAGGATATAAACCAATTGCATAATAGGCTTTAGCTTTGAAATAAATAAAAATCAAAAGTGTAAATACAATCGACGTAAAAAAGAATCGATAGTTGGAAAAAGGCTTGTAAAAAAGCAATGCATAAAACGAAGAAAGAGTAACAATAAAACCGCCAAGAAAAAACAATAACTGTTCTTTTAAAAATCCAGCTCGATCGACATTTACGAGTTGTGTTTCGGCCAATTCTTTCATATGATGAACAATGGGAAAGTGATTGTTGTATTGCCACAAAAGATTCGGAAGAATTAAAATTAATCCCAAAATCAAAGCAAAATAAAGATTTTTATCGGCAAGTATTTTTCTTTGTTTCGAAAGCAAAAGCGCCGGCAAAAGTCCGATTAAGAGAAAAAGAATATTGTATTTATTTAGGAAACCAAAAGCAAAAATTATTGCGCCAGCATAAAACCATTTCGCTTTCTCGGTATTAATATATTGAATAACTGCAAAATAAAAAGCTGTCCAACATAAAACATCTAAAGAGTTGGGCTGAAAAAGCGTATTTAATCGTAAAAGTGATGACAGTAAAATACAAGTAGAAGCCAGAACCAATGCAAATAAATTTCCTTTTAAAACTTCGATCGTTTTCCAAACAACTACAATTGTCAAAGCACCAAAAAGGGCAGGGAAGAACTTCACCCAAAAAACGGAATTTCCAAGCATATAAATAATATACGAAAACCAGGAAGTAACTGGGGGAACAGATAAATACCCCCAAGCCAAATGATGTGCCTGATCCAGATGCAGATATTCATCGCGCTGCAAATCGTATTCAGGACTCAGCAAAATGTATTGAAGTGCAAATTTTAAAATGATAAATCCAATTAAAATAAGTGTCTTTTTATTCATGGAGATTTCGGTTTCTTGGTTTGTGTGGTTTTTGTATTGCAAGTGGTTTTAAATCAACGCATAATTGTAAAGCTAAGATAGGATTTATTTTGATTTTGGAATATTCAGAATATTTCTTGATATACCTTGTTTGGGGCTTTTAACAAACATAGTTGGCTATGTGTAAGAAACTAGTTTCTTTTTAAGTTCTTTTCTGGAACTATAAATCTATCCCGAGACTTCGGGACTATGTGTTGAATAAAAAAACGACAATAACACTGTAAAGTTCAGATATTTAGATATTTATGTTTTGTAAATGTCGATTCAATTAACATTTTTATTACCTTTAATATCAAGCAATAACTTTAAAAAGAAAATACCATGAAAAAGAAATTATTGATTTTGGCTGTCCTTTTAGGGACGATTTCATTTGCAAATGCACAAAGTATGGGAGATCTTACAAAAGCGGCGAGCAAGGCGTCAACAGCGGCAGTTCCTGCTTTTGATGTTGCCAGTCTCTCGAATCAGGTTATGGGCGTTTTATCCCCAAAATTGAAATTAACCGATGCTCAAAAACCAATTGTAAATTCATTGGTAAATGAAACTCTAAATAAAAAGAAGAATATTTTGCCTTCAATGGCTACAGACAAATCAGGTTATACTTCTAAAATGACTAGTACAAGAGAGTCTTTTATAGCCAAAATGAAAAAAAATATAAGTCCAACACAATTTGATGCACTTACTGCCTTATTGCCAAAATCAGCTTCGGCGGTAACACCGTTGGCAAAAATGCTTTACTAAAAAAATAGTGTAAAATAAAAAAAGCAAAATAGTAATCTATTTTGCTTTTTTTATTTTCAATTTTATCTAAAAATGTCTTGAATTTAAAGACTTTCTTCTAAATAAGCAGCATCAAATTCCATTGTATCTTGAACTTCGGCAGCTACTGGTTTAGAAGCTTTAAGCGTATTGAATCTTTCCAACATTTCTGTTTCGCCTTCTTCACCACTGAAATAAGGGAAAACATCCATAATTGCTGTTTCAGAAATAGCCGGAATAGAATATTCGCCCATTGTATTTTGCATTACGTGAAGTGTGTTGTCAAAAGCTTCGCGAACATCATTTGCCTGAACCAGCATATACATGCTTGTTTTTCTTTCTTTTCCGCTTTCTTCATCATAAGCAATTAAAGTGATTTTAGATTTAAACCATCTGTCTGCGTTTTCAAAAGGATGAATTTCGGCATAATTTGCCACTTTGATAGCCGTGATTTTGAATTCTTCACTAGTAAGAGTGGCCATTTCTTCCGTCATTCTTTTTTCAGCTTCTGTATAAGACAAGGCATCGACTAAATAAGGTTCAGTCAATACCTTTTGTCCACCTGTTTCGTCAGTTTTTCTATATTTTACTTTGCATTCGTACCAAGTTGCGCTCATTTTCTTGTAATTTTTAAGGATGCCAAAGATAGATTTTACCGATAAAATAAAGTGTAAATTCTCAAATAGATATTCACAATTTGAAAATCTGGTTCACTCAGAATATTTTATAGTGTTTAATACTGTCTCTATAAAAGGTATTTAAAAAAAAACAGCCACGAATTTCACAAACTTCCACGAATTTATTTTAATAACTAACAAAATAAATATTCGTGAAAATTAGTGAATTGCTTCGCCAGTTCGCTATCGCTCGGGTCGTGGCAAAAAAATAGTAAAACTAAACTTTAAAAATCAATTTCTTTTTGTAGAAAATCCAAAGAATGATCGACCAGAAAGCCGCATAAGCCAAGGCAAAAGCCAATGACGAATTCAGCGGATTTTCAAACAATGGCGCAATTCCATGTTTGTAAATAGCAGTTTGAAGACTGATTTCTTCGCCTCCAATTTCCGGATTTTGAACTTTTATGGCGGTTAGAACTCTTGGAATTACACCCGAAAAGAAAAATACAATCATTGGGTTAACTCCCCAAATTAAAAAGAATTTCGTCCATTTTTTATAACCTTGAACGTCGATTATATAATATAGAATTGTCAAGCATATTGTTGCAATTCCGGCAGTGTATAAAACATATGAACTTGTCCAAAGGGATTTGTTTATTGGGAAAATGATGTTCCAAAACAAACCGGCTATTACTAAAGCAGCTCCAGTGATTGCTGTCTTTTTTATAATTTCGGTTTTGCATATTTGAAGGTTTAATAATTGCCCAATATACATTCCGAGAATTCCGGTTCCAATGGCTGGCAATGTACTCAAAATTCCTTCTGGATCCCAAGTTTTAGAAGCGATCCATAAATGTCCGTTTAAAAGTGTATTATCTAACCAAGCGGCAAGATTAGTGCCTTTATCAAAATTGGCAGGACCAAATCCGGGAACGGGAACAAAAGCCATTAAAATCCAATATCCAATTAAAAGTGTGGCTAGAACAACAAGCTGTGTTTTTAAATTTGTTTTTAGATATAAAATGGAACTAAAGAAATAGACAATGGCAATTCGCTGTAAAACTCCTGGTATTCTAGTATCTTCAAAATGTTCCAAACCACTAAATGCTAATGAAATAAGTATTAAAAATATTCCGACTGCAAGAATGGTTTTGATTTTCATTGAAAAGTTTCCCAAAAGGGCATAAGCGACTGCAAAAGCAATGACCAATCGTACTGCCAAAAGCGGAATTCCTTCCAAACCAAATAAATGGATTCTGCTGAAAACGCTCAAAAACAATCCCAAACAGAAAATGCGCAACGAACGAACTAAGATTTTATTAAAAACAGCTCCATCAAAATGTTTTACTGGCATTGCAAAAGGTATTGCGGTTCCCATTATAAAAACAAAAAAAGGAAATACTAAATCGGTTGGCGTACAGCCGTGCCATTCGGCGTGTTCTAATGGTGCATAAATAGAGTCCCAGCTTCCTGGATTATTCACTATTGTCATCAATAAAATAGTAAATCCTCTAAATACATCAAGCGAGGTTAAACGTTCTTTTGTCATTGGTTTTTTTTTAGATTTTTAGATTTTTGGATTTTTAGATAGTTAGATTTTAAGAAGAAAGAGGCAAGATGCAAGACTTTTGCCTTGAATTATTTTATGATGGCGTCTTGAATGATTTGCTGAATTTCTTCTCTGATTTTTCCTTTTGCTAATTTATTTTCATCATTTACAACTTTTGGATAAGTTCGGTTGGATAGAAAAACATAGACAATTTCAGTTTGAGGATCAGCCCAAGCCATGTTTCCTGTAAATCCTGTGTGTCCAAAACTGGCTTCAGAAACGCAACCACAAGTTGGACCGTCTTTGCCAATTCTTTTATCAAATCCTAAGCCTCTTAAAACGCCTTTGTCTTTGTAATAGCAAGTATTGAAAACATCAAAAGTTTGTGGCGAAAAATATTGAATACCGCCATAATTTCCTTTTTGTAAAAACAGCTGCATCATTTTGGCAACATCCATTGCATTTGAAAAAATTCCGGCATGTCCTGCAACGCCGCCTTCCATCGCCGCTGCCATGTCATGAACATAACCTTGAATTGTTTGATGTCTGAAATAGTTGTCGATTTCAGTAGGAGCAATATTGCTTTTTTCAAATTTATCTAGCGGATTATAAAGCGTATAATTCATTCCTAGAGTATTGTAGAAATTCTCTTTGCTTAGATCTTCTATTTTTTCATGTGTTTTTCTTTCCAGATATTCCTTCAGAATGATAAAAGTAAAATCGCTGTATTTGTATTCAATTTTTGAAGAAACTGGACTTTTAGCAATGATTTTCATAATGGTGTCATGATAGTCATTTCTCAAATAAAGACTGTCGGCAACTTTTGTCGTAAAACCGTTTTCAGCTACTTTTCGATAGTATTTTTGAGAAGGATAATTTTTGCTGTCCAACGTTGCTTTGTAAAAAGGAATCCAAGCTTGAAGTCCGGCGTAATGGTTCAGCAAATCTTTAAAGCTGATGTTTTCCTTGTTCGTTTTTGCAAAAAAAGGCATCATATCTTTCAATTTCGTATCCAGAGTCACTTTGTTTTTATCGTACAATTGCATCACATTTGGCAAAGTCGAAATCATTTTTGAAATCGAAGCTACATCATATAAATCGGTGTCCGTTACTTTTTTTCCGTTATTATAGGTTTGTGCTCCGTATGATTTTTGGAAAATAACGTTCCCTTTTCTGGCAACCAAAACCTGCATTCCAGGTGTCATTTTTCCGTCAATTGCTTTTTGCGCTACGGCATCAATTTTTGAAAGAATTGCAGGATTCATATTAACATTTTCAGGAGCGTTAAAAGCCAGACGATTTAGTTTTTGAGTTGTTAATCCGTCATTTACATGGAAAGAATTATTGATAGAGACTGGCAATTTTCCTTTGGCATCAATAGCTCCAAAAAGCAATTCGGCAGAAACAACTTGGCTTATATCTGAATTTTGGTACGAAACCACCAAACCTTCAATGTCATCAAAATCAGTGATTGATAATAAGGAATACGGTTTGGCAAAAACATCCAAAATCACTTTGTTGTGCTTTGCAACTTCTTTCAGCCAAAGCATTTCTGTTAGCGAAAAATCTTGTTTTTCCCAAGGCTTGTTTACTTTATGAAAACTGATAATAACCTTATCAAACTTTTTCAATTCCTGATTCAAGCTGTCAAGATTCGTGTCTTTAACTTCAGTTATTTCAGTGTATTTTTTTAAAGTAGAAATAAAAGCGCTGTTGGTGTCATCGCCTAATTTTATGTAAGCAATTTTTTGATCCAGTTCTTTTATCGGAAGTATTTCTTTTTCATTTTTTAAAACCGTAACAGCATTTTCATATAATTTATAATGCAACGCGTCATTTTGCGACGGATTAAGATCATTGTAAATATTTGCTATTTCAATAGGTTTGTAATGATTTAAGCCCGCTTTGAATTTATAATGCAGAATTTTTTTAACCGAATGCGCTAAACGTTCTTCAGTAATGATGTTGTTTGCATACGCTTCTTCTAACTTTTGAACCGCCACAGGAACATTTTCTGGACACAATAAAATGTCATTTCCTGCTAGAAGAACTGCAATTTCAAGTTCGCCCGGGCCTTTAAAATTACTTGCACCTTTCATGGCCAAACCATCGGTAAAAATCAAGCCTTCAAAACCTAATTCTTTTTGAAGTAGATTCGTAACCACATTATAAGAAGCGGAAGAAGGCAAATTTGGAGTTGGTTCTAAACTCGGAATATTTAGATGTCCGACCATTACAGAAACTAAACCTTCATCAAATAATTTTTTATAAGGATACAATTCGACTAAATCGATTCTTTCTTTTGAAAAATTAACCAAAGGCAACGCGTGATGTGAATCGGTTGAGGTATCGCCATGCCCAGGAAAATGTTTTCCGGTGCTGAAAACGCCTTGACTTTGCACGCCTTTCATTAAAGCAGTGGCTTTGTTGGCTACATTAACTTTGTCTTCGCCAAAAGAACGGTTTCCAATAATTGGGTTTTTAGGATTAGTGTTGATGTCCAAAACAGGCGCAAAGTTGAAATGAACTCCAATTCGCTTGTTTTCATTGGCCATGTTTCTTCCCACTTTCTCAATTAAACTCAAATCCTGAATCGCGCCCAAAGTCATGTTCCAAGGATAGCGATAAGTTGAATCTAAACGCATTGCCAATCCCCATTCTGCATCGATCCCAATGAACAAAGGAACTTTTGCTTTAGATTGATAAAAATTGGTCAATTTTGCTTGACGAACAGGGCCACCCTGAAAAAAGATAACGCTTCCTACTTTAAATTCTTCGATTAAATTTTTGACTTGATTAACGTGAACCGAATCTTTGTTTGAATAGGCCGAAACCATAAACAGCTGTCCTACTTTTTCGCGAAGTGACATTTTACTGTAAATACTGTCAACCCAAGCAGTTTCTTTATCTGAATCTTTGAAAAACGTTTTTTTTGTCGCTTTATCAGCTTTGTAAACAACGGTGTCTTTTAACGGAATATCTTTTTTTGAATCTGTAACTGCGGTGTTTTTTTTGACAGCGCAATTGGTGATTAAAAATAAAAATGAAGCACAAAGGCCGATCTTTATGATGTAATCTTTCATAGTTTTGTTTTTTGAATCAATTGAAGATTAGGTTCTAACCTTGTGTTTGATTAGTAAATTATTGTGTTTTTAAACGGTTTAAAAACTTATTTTTTCGTGTGTTTTTGAGCTTGTAAGGAATAATCCTACATAGGTTATTAATCCGTTGAGGACGATTAATTCATTGTCGAAAACGTATCCTGAAAACAGGAGTTTCGAATTTTCATTTATTAAATAGGTTAGGAAAGGAGCGGCCAAACACATTAACGGAACCAGTTTGTCATTGACATTTCTTGATTTTTGGAACAAACCAAAAGCATATAATCCCAACAAAGGTCCGTACGTGTAAGAAGCGACTTTAAAAATCATTCCCACAACCGAACTGTCATTAATAGTATTGAAAACAATAATCACAAAGAAAATCAATACCGAAAAACTGATATGTACTAAATGTCTTGTTCTAACCGTGTTTTTTCGGGAATTTTCACTTTTGTCCATCCCTAAAAAGTCAACGCAGAAAGAAGTTGTTAAAGCCGTTAAAGCCGAATCTGTTGTGGCAAAAGTGGCTGCTATAATTCCGAGTAAAAATACAATGGCAGGAATTAAAGCTAAATGATTTAGAGCAATTTCAGGGAAAAGCAAATCGGTTCTGGGTTTGCCAGTCACCAAATCTGTTGGAATGGCGATTCCGTTTTTGTTCGCATAAATGTATAATAACGCACCAACGCTCAAAAAGAAAATATTGATGATGACAA
Source organism: Flavobacterium daemonense (assembly GCF_007341385.1). Classification (GTDB taxonomy): domain Bacteria; phylum Bacteroidota; class Bacteroidia; order Flavobacteriales; family Flavobacteriaceae; genus Flavobacterium; species Flavobacterium daemonense. The sequence goes on along the minus strand of NZ_VJYD01000009.1, from coordinate 171,708 downwards.
AGATTCCTGTAAAAGTGAACATGTTTTTTTGTGCTTCGCCGATGTTTTTACAGCTGAGGTTTTTCTGCATTAAATCTTGATCCAAGCCTGTCATGGCAATGGTTACGAACATTCCGCCTAGAATTTGTTTTACAAAATGGAATTTGCTTCCAAAGAAATCATCAAAGAAAAATATCTTAGAATAATTGCTGTTTTTTACTTCTTCGAATGCGCCAATTGCAGTTAAATCCATTCTATCACAAATGAAATAAATCGTCAGAAAAACCGATGTTACAAGGAAAAATGTCTGCAAAGTATCGGTAATAATAATCGTTTTTAATCCTCCTCTGTAGGTATAAGAAAAAATAAGCAACAACGAAATCAATACCGTAAAAGCAAACGGAATATGGTAGTAATCAAAAACAAAACGCTGCAATACAATAACCACCAAATAGAGTCTGAACGCTGAACTTATGGTTCTGCTGATCAAGAAAATAGAAGCAGCGGTTTTGTAGCTGTAATGTCCCATTCGTTGTTCGATATAACCATAAATTGAAGTCAGATTCATTCGATAGTATAACGGCAATAAAAGCTTTGTGATAACGATAAATCCGAGTGCATTTCCTAAAACAAACTGAAAATATTTAAATTGTTCACCGCTTGGTGCGCCAACTTCTCCGGGAACGGAAATAAAAGTAACTCCTGAAAGCGCTGTTCCAATCATTCCAAAAGCAACTAAATACCATTTAGAGTTTTTATTGGCAGTAAAAAAGGCGTCATTTCCGCTATCTTTTCTGCTCACTCTGTGCGAGATATAGAATAATGTTCCGAAATAGGCGATAATTAGGAGAAGGATGGTACTTGGTGTCATTTTATAGTTTTGTTTTTTTAGACCTGCGAGTATTTTTTAAACTTTTCAGGACTCTGTTGAATTGAAACTTTTAGATTACATTTTGATTAATCCATACAGTGTAATTTATAGTTTTTTATTCAACACATAGTCCCGAAGCCTCGGGATAGATTTTATTTGCGAAAAAGAAATTAAAAAGAAACTAGTTTCTAACACATAGCCAACTATGTTTGTTTTAAATAAGTGAAACGCCTTTTTTTAAAGTCCTAAATCTATGTTTCTATGTGTTAAAATTTAATTGCGTCAAGTTCGGTTTAATCATTATAAATTTATAAAAGTTTTTTGCTTTACAGATTTTTGTTTTGAGCCTGTAAAACTGCTCGTACGCTTTTATGTTTGTGTAATAATTCTTCGGCTGCATCATATTCAATTCCGAGTTCTTCGATGATCATTTTGATAGCGCGTTTTACCAGTTTTTCGTTAGACAGCTGCATATCAACCATTTTGTTGCCTTTTACTTTTCCTAGTTTGATCATTACCGAAGTAGAAATCATGTTTAAAGTCAGCTTTTGAGCCGTACCTGCTTTCATTCTCGTGCTTCCGGTTAAAAATTCTGGGCCTACGATTAATTCAATTGGATAATCTGCTTCTTGAGCAATAAGTCCGTTGCTGATGCAGGAAATACTTCCTGTTTTTATATTGTATTCTTTAGCTTTTTTTAATGCTCCCAAAACATAAGGCGTGTTTCCAGAAGCCGCAATTCCGATAATCATATCTAAGCTCGAAATTTCATATTTAGCTAAATCTTTCCATGCTTGTTCGGTATCATCTTCCGCATTTTCAACGGCTTTTCTTATTGCTGTATCGCCACCGGCAATAATTCCGATGATCATATCATGCGGTACACCAAAAGTTGGCGGACATTCTGATGCATCCAAAATTCCAATTCGGCCAGAAGTTCCGGCACCAATATAAAATAATCGGCCGCCCAATTGCATTTTTTTTACAATTGCCTTAACCAGTTTTTCAATTTTAGGAATTTGTTCTTCAATAATTTGCGGTACCTTTTTATCTTCTGTATTAATGTTTGTAAGAAGTTCTTTCACGCTCATTTGATCCAAGTCTTTGTACAAAGATTCTTGTTCAGTTTCAGGATTTTTATTTTTCATTTTTCTTTTCTTTTTTGGTTTTGAAACAGCAGATTTTTTGATATTTATGCTTTCGATATTTTGTATAACGGGTCTCTATTTTGGTAAAAAATAGTCGGTTTTGGGATTATAAAGGGGTTTTATTTAATAAAGCAGATAGCGTTTTCGAATGATTTGAAAAGCCTTCAGATTTTTTTCCCAGCTCTTTCGAATGTCTTTTTCTGAAACTCCAGATTCAATTTGTTGCTGCAGTTTTTTTGTTCCGGCAAGTTTGGTAAAAAAAGCATTGAAGAATTTCGTTTTATCACTGGTATTTTGATAGGCTTTAATCAGCCATTTTAATTCTAATTTGTTTAGTTTCGGATAAGAAGTCAAATCTTCTCCAAAACATTCTTTTCCGTTATAAAGCGGATCTTTGGCTCCAAAATTTGGTTTCGGCGTAAAACTGAAATCGGTTTTGGTCAAGTAAGGCGAGCCATAAATTTGAAATTGTTTTTCGGTTCCGCGGCCAACGCTCACGTTCGTTCCTTCAAAAAGGCATAAACTAGCGTATAGATTTATGGATTGATCGTTTGGTAAATTTGGAGATGGTTTTACCAATAAACTGTAATCCATTTTTCGATCGTAATTAACGCATGGAATAACGGTTAGTTTACATTGAACGGCATTTTTAAGCCATTTTTCTCCGTTTATCATTTGTGCATATTCGCCAATTGTCATTCCGTGAAGAAGCGGAATAGGGTGCATGCCGACAAAGCTGGTAAACTCTTTTTCTAAAAGCGGACCATCAACAATGCGTCCGTTAGGATTTGGTCGGTCGAAAATTATAAGTGGCACATTGTTTTCGGCGCAAGCTTCCATTACATAATGCAAGGAAGAAATGTAAGTATAAAAACGAGCACCAACATCTTGCAAATCGAAAATCATAATATCGATTCCAGCTAATTGCTCTGGTTTTGGTTTTTTATTGTCTCCGTAAAGAGAAATGATTGATAAGCCGGTTTTAGGATCTTTTCCGTCCACAACATGTTCGCCTGCATCGGCAGTTCCTCTAAATCCGTGTTCAGGAGCAAAAATGGTTTGTATTGCAACTTTTTTCTCTAGCAAAAAATCAACCACATGAGTTTTGTCAGACAAAATTCCGGTTTGATTGGTAACGATTCCTATTTTTTTGTCCTTTAAAAGCGGCAAGTATTTCTCATAATTATCGGCTCCGGTTTTAATTGCCGGCGGATTAATTGCTGAGGTGCTGTTTGCAGACACCGCTGAAAGGGTATTAGAATAAGAAGACGTAAATACTAAAGAAGTTACAATAAGAACACTTTTTGCTATGAATTTTATCATTGTAATTACAGTTAATAGTTAAGGCAAAAATGAACTAATAAAATTAAGTTATTATTTGATTCCTGTGCTGTTTTTGATTAATGATGAGAATAAATATCTGAGATTTCAGATTGAGGCTTTTATTTTATCAGTTTTGCTCATTGACACCGTAATGAGAAAAAGTTTTTTAAATACTGCCTCTGGATTTAGATTTCCAGAGGCAGTTAATTATTTGAGGGGCAAATAGTCTATTTATGAATTCCGAATTACCAACCTGGATTTTGTTTTATAGTCACGCCTTCGGCAGCATATAAACTAATATCATTTGTTGGAATTGAGTTCAAGTAATTTTTTGGTGATACAAATAATCTTGAAACACCAGCTGCATAAGGAAGTACATATCCGTCTGAGTTTACTTTTGTTTTAGAATTAGTTCCTATCAAAGCAACAATTTTAGCTCCCAAAGCAACATCTGGATTCGTATTAGTATCTAAATAATCTCCTTTTTTCCAACGCATAAGATCTTCTTTTCTCATAGTAGTCCAGCTCATGAACTCAATTCTGCGCTCACGGCGAATTTCCCAAATAATCGGATTAACAATTCCAGAAATTTGCTCTAATGCAGTTGTTCTTTGCGGATCGTTAATTTGTACACCGCCAGCAGAAGCATTTGTTCCATCTGTAGATAAGGCAGCAATTCCTGCACGTGTACGAACTTTGTTAAGTGATAAATTAAGATCGGCATCAGTAACTGTTCCTAATTCGGCACATGCTTCAGCATAATTCAAATAAACCTCGCTTAGTGTAAAAACTGGCGCATCAATTTGGTTTTGCCCTCCTGTTGTAACCTCAGTTCCTGTTGTAGCAGGGTTGTTGTACAATTGAAATACGTAACCTGTAACAGATGTCAATCCGTTGAATGGTTTGTCAGAATAACCGTAATCTGTTGTGCTAAAAGATTTAGCAAATCTTGGATCTCTGTTCGCAAAAGTATTAGCAATAGTGTTGTCGCCTAAATATTGAGCATTTCCAGCTTGTTTGATAGGCAATCCGTTTGTAGTTACATAACTTTCAGCAGCAAATTTTGTCAACCCGTTTTGAACAGTTGAAGTATTTGTATACGATTGAACTGAATTTCCTAAAACACCTTTTACGTATCTTTTTGTCAAGATAACCTCAGTATTTCCTAATAATTCAACAGAATTGTAAAGTGCTTTCCAATCTGTATTTAATTTGAATGAATTATTGTTCATTACCGCTAAAGAAGCATCTTTTGCTTTCTGAAGATAAGCATTTCCATTCTGTCCTAAATTGTATTTTCTGTATGTACCTTCGCTCAAACATACGCGGCTTAACAACGCGTAAGCAGTGTATTTGTTTACAGTAACATTACTGTCATCAACGTTTAATAACAACGGAATCGCTTCTTCTAAATCTTTGATTACATTGTCTATTACTTCAGCTCTTGTTATCGATGGTTTGTAAACATTAGGATCACTTTGAGCCAAATATTTATCTGTATAAGGTACATCACCAAACTGCTGTGCTAAACGAAAATAAGTATGCGCTCTAAAAAACTTTGCAACACCTATGTAGTGGTTTTTCTTCGTTTGATCCATTGGAACATTTGGTACTCTTTCAAGCATCAAATTACAACGACGAATCAAAGTGTAGTATTCGTTCCAGTTTGAGTTCGTCGAACTTGCAGCTGTTGGAAAGTTAGTAAATACGTTGTTAGCCAAGTTGTCGTCTAACAAAGCTGTTCCCGTTGAGGTAGAATGAAAGTAAAAATCAGCGGTAACACCCGTATTATTTCCGTACCCGTTGAAGGTATTATAGTTTAACCAAGAGTATGTTTTTACGTTATTTTCTGAAGTCCAAAAATTGTCATCTGAAAATACATCTTCAGGCGGTGTATCCAAAAAATCTGAACAGCTAACCGCTAGACTTGCAAGAGTAAGCAAGGCAACTGATAGTTTTATCCTAGAGTTTATTATTAATTTTCTCATTTTGATTAATTTTTAATTTTTAAATACATTTTTTAAAACGCAAGTTGTATACCAACCGACCATGTTTTAGAATAAGGGAAAGTTCTTCCCCATACCGCTTCAGTTTCATTGATTTCAGGATCTACTGGTAATTTGCTGCTTTTCCAAGTAGCCAAGTTTAAACCTGAAATGTACGGTCTGATTTTATCGATACCCACTTTATCTGTAATACTTTTAGGGAAAGTATATCCAATAGTCATCGATTTTAAACGTAAATAAGACATGTCTAATAAATAACGTGTTTGCGCAACAAAGTTATTTGATCCCGGTGCATAAGCTCCAAAAGCATCAGTAGAATGTCCTGGGTATGGATTAGGGAAATATGCATCTGTATTTTGTGGTGTCCAATAGTCGTTTTGGTTTTCGTACATAGCATCTGTTCTGCTGTAGAAAGGCAATACTAAGTCAGAAGTTGTCCAGTATTGACGTTTTCCAACCCCTTGGAAGAAAGCATCAATATCAAATCCATATAAAGCACCTCCTAAACGAATACCATATTGGTAGCGTGGAGTTGTATTACCAATAACTTTTAAATCTCCAGGATTTGTAGCAGTTCCATCTCCTCTTGAGATAACGCCGTCTCCATTTAAATCTTTGTACATTACATCTCCAGCACCGTATTTAAAAGTACCACTTCTTATGTTTTTATAATCAACACCATTTACAATTAATCCAGTTGCATCAACATTGTCTGTAGTTTGAATTAATCGGTCTGTTTCTAATCCCCAGATTTCACCCAATTTTTGACCTGCATAGAAAGATGTAGTACTGATTAACTTTGAAGAGTTATTCCATTCTGTTACCTCTGTAGTGTTGTCAGAAAGAGAAAGATCAGCATAAACGCTTATGTTTTGGTTTATGTTTTTATTAAAGTTAAGCGCTAGTTCCCAACCAGTTGTTCTTAAATTTCCTGAGTTTGTATTAGCAGCAGCCTGACCAAATGAACCAGGAAGTGTTTTACCTGGAGCTAACATTCCTTTTGTATCACGTTGATAGTAATCAAACGTCAAACCTAACATGTTGAAGATTCTAACATCAATACCTATATCTTGAGTAGTTACTTTTTCCCAAGTTAGATTAGGATCAACGTTTGTTGGCAAATCAACAGAAGGGGGTATTGTTGCGCCGCTTCCCATCCAAAGAGGGTTTTTGCTTGGCATCGTTGCTAAAAAGGCATTTGCAGCAATGTTTTGATTTCCGATTGAACCAACAGATCCACGAATTTTTAAATCATTCAACCAGCTTTTTGTACCTTCCATGAAACCTTCTTCCGAAATTCTGTATCCAACAGAAGCAGAAGGGAAGAACCCCCATTGCTCATCAGTTGGGAATTTTGAAGAACCATCATAACGACCGTTTATCTCCACTAAATATTTTCCTTTGTAATCATAATTCACACGGGCAAAAAATCCTGCAATTGCGTATTGTGATAAACCTGGATTTAAAATGTCGTTAGAAGAAAGAGGTGAAGTGAATTGATCACCAATAGCTAAATTAAATTCTGGTTTGCTTTTATCCAAAAGTGTATTTCTACGAGCATATGTTCTTTCAAAATTATACCATTCTGTGTTCAAACCGCCTAGTACTTTAAAATTGTGGTTTTCGCCCAATGTTTTAGTATAATTTGCATAAAAGTTGGCTACATTTCTTGAATAAGATGATTTAGCTTGTGCAACAAAATCATTTCCAGATTCCATCATTGTAGGTTTTCCGGCAACTAGGTCAGCGGCACTAGTCCACCAATCCCACATAGGGATTTGTCCACCGTTCATTTTAAGGCTTGAGAAATTATTGTTGATGCTGTATTCTCCAATAATGTTAAAATCTTTTGTGATTTGAGCAGTAAGTTTTGTGCTTATCCTCATATCATTTGATTTATTTTCATTTTGAGAAGCATTTGCCATATAACCTGGTGCATGTCTAAAGTAAGTACCGTTGTAAGTACCATAAGGGAAATAAGAACCCCAACGCATGTAGTAACCAAAATAACCATTACCAGCAGTATCAAGACCACTGTTGTAGTAGTTGAAAGGAGAATCATATTCTTGGAAAGTTCCCAAAACTTTAAAATCTCCTGTAAGCCAGCTTGCCAACTGTGTAGTCATACCCATATTAAGGTTGAATCTTTGGTTGGTTTCATTATTGATTTTCATTACACCTTCTTGGTTAGCAAGACCTAACGAAACAATAAATGAACTTTTTTCACCCAAAGAACCTTGAGCAGATAAGTTGTGAAGTGTTTGTACAGCATTCTTTTTCAGCATTTCATCATGCGGATTCCAAATTCTGTAGAAATATTCTTTACCACCAATCACATCAAAATCTTGTCCTAAGATCATATTTTTGTCATTAGGGTTTCTTGTTGCAGCATACTTTTCTTTCCAGTTGATGATACCTGGCAATAATGTTTTGTAGTTCATACCAAAAGATTCTGGATTTGCATTACCAGCTCTGGCTTGTGCGTCGATCATTACAGGAAGCTCTACAGTAGGATCATTAAATTGAACCAAAGAAATAGGATTGCTCCACCCTGTATTGTTGCTGTACGCGAATCTTACTTTTCCTTTAGCATTTTTACCGCTTTTAGTTGTAATCAAAATAACTCCAAAAGCCGCACGCGCACCATAGATAGAAGCAGAAGCAGCATCTTTAAGTACAGACATTGTTTCTACGTCTTCTGAATTTAACATTGAAAGATCGCCCGGAACACCGTCAACTAAAATAAGTGGTGATCCTGAAGCTACTCCATTTACAATAGTTCCAGCTCCACGTATATTAACTTTTGATTGTTTTCCGATACTTCCTGAATTGTAGGTAATATTAAGTCCAGGAGTAGTTCCTTGCAAACCTTTTGTAATATCTGTAATAGGAATACTTCCTAAAGCTTTTTTGACATTTACATTAGCAACTGCTCCTGTAAGATTAACTTTTTTCTGAGAAGAGAATCCTACTACAACTACTTCGTCAAGTTTTGCAGTAGCCGAAGCAAGCGAAATGTTAATTTTTTGCTGTCCTTCAATTTTTACTACCTGAGTTTCAGATCCCATGTAGCTAAAACTTAGACTTTGACCTTGCGCTACATTTATGCTGTAGTTTCCATCAAAATCAGTCGTTGTACCGCTGTTGGTTCCTTGAATCAGGACACTGACTCCTGGTATGGGGAATCCATCGGCTTTGTTTTTTACAGTTCCAGTAATTGTTTTTGTTTGCCCAAATGTTGCTTGAATGAACAAAACCAACAATGAAATAAGAAATAGTTTTTTCATGATTATTTGGTTTTTTTATGGTTGTCAAGCAAATATATTTAATTATTGCATACAAATGCATTATTTTGTATTTTTTTTGAAAAATTAACTTAAATAACGCAAAATAACGCAATTTTACTACTTTTATTTTTTCTGTTTTAATATTTATATCATAAAAATGCAAACTATTGCAGTTTCTGCTTAGTCCTACGTAATCAATAGAATTATTTGATATATTTGTCCTGAATTTTAACTTTTTAAAAAATGCTGAAAGCCGAAAGACATAAATATATAATGACTAAGCTTGTTGAAGAACAGAGGGTTGTCACAACTGATTTGGCTTTGGCTTTGGATTTGTCAGAAGACACGATTAGAAGAGATTTAAACGAACTTGACAGCAAGAAACTACTGGAAAAGGTGTATGGCGGGGCAGTGCAGGTTAAAGAGAAATCGGCAAACGTTTTTGATATTCATATTTCAGATGAAGAAGAAAAGAAACAGATCGTAACAAAAGCGTTGTCATTATTGCGCGACGATCAAGTTATTATAATGAGTGGAGGAAGCACAAATTTGGTGTTTGCAAAACTTATTCCTTCCGATTTGAAAGCTACAATATATACGTATAGTCTTCCAATTGCAATGCAATTATCACAACATCCAAATATTGATTTGATATTTATTGGTGGAAAAATGCAGAAAAACGCAATGGTTACAATTGGTATGGATGTAATTCAGGTGGTGTCAAAAATTAAAGCAGATATTTGTTTTATCGGAGCGAGCAGCATTAATATAAAACAAGGACTTACAGAAATTGGTTATGAAGTCTCAATGGTTAAAAAAGCAATGATAGAAGCATCTGACAAGGTTGTGTCAATGTTTTCTTCGGATAAGTTAAATACCAAAATGGCACACGTTGTCTGTGATTTGAAGCAATTGGATACCATTGTGACAAATTTAAGCCCAGATGATATTCAATTAGAAGAATACCGAAAATCTGGTGTTTTTATCTTATAATTTGAAACCCAATCAAATTATTATGCGTTTTTATGCGTTATTTGAATTTAATTTTGTTAAAAAACGCAAAATAATGTAATTGTTTTGTTTTTTGTATCTATATTTGTTAAAACTAATTTTAACGATTTATAGATATAATATGAAAATCACTTTTTCTTTAGCGTAAAATATATCTAGGAAATTTGAAGAAACCCGATTTGAAAAAGATCATAATATGATTTTTAAAAATGTTGTGGTGGCTTCAAAAACTGCTGCCGGAGAAATAGGTGTTTGTCGTAATTCTATTTGTTGAATTAGGTTTGAAAGAAAAGAAAGCTAATAAAGTTTTCACACATTTTGATTATTGGTTAGTTATGAATCTGACGGTTTTTTATTCCGTCACGAAGCTTCGGGATAGAGGCCGTCAGGTTTAAGTAACACAATCAGAATAGATTTTTGAATTACCAACCAAAAGCAATACAACCAAATAAATGCCCGATTCTCTTCAATTAAAACAATTGTCTGATTCCTTAGAAGGGTCGCTTTTTTATGATGAACTTCATAAAAAACTGTACGCCACAGATGCTTCTGCTTACCGAATTATTCCAGAAGCCGTTGCTGTTCCTAAAACAGAAGAAGATATTGTCAAGATTATTCAATTTGCATCAAAAAATAAAATTTCAATAACACCAAGAACCGCCGGAACTTCATTAGCTGGACAAACGGTTGGCAACGGAATTATTGTAGATGTTTCAAAACATTTCACCAAAATTGTTGCTTTTGATGCCGAAAAGAAAACCGTTACGGTTCAGCCCGGAGTAATTCGCGATGAACTGAATTTATATTTAAAACCACACGGATTATTTTTTAGCCCCACAACTTCAACTACAAATCGCTGCATGATTGGCGGAATGGTTGGGAATAATTCGTCAGGAACTACGTCGATTCGTTACGGCGTTACTCGAGATAAAATTGTAGAAATCAAAGCTGTTTTGAGCGATGGAAGTATCGCGGTTTTTAAAGATTTAACTTCTGAGGAGTTTCTGGAAAAGACAAAAGGAGATTCTTTAGAAAGTAAAATCTACAAAACGATTTACGAGGAACTTTCGAATAAGGAAAATCAGGAAGAAATTACGAGGGAATTTCCAAAACCTGAAATTCACAGACGAAATACAGGTTATGCAATTGATGCGTTATTAAAATCGGAACTTTTTTCGGGAACTGAAAACACCATAAATTTAGGAAAGCTGCTTTGCGGAAGCGAAGGAACTCTCGCCTTTACAACCGAAATAACTTTAAAAGTAGATGATTTGCCGCCAACAAACAATATCATGGTTGTGGCACATTTTCATACGATTCAGGAAAGTTTAGAAGCGGTTGTTGTTGCAATGAAACATCATTTGTACACTTGTGAAATGATGGACGACACGATTTTAGATTGTACCAAAACCAATAGAGAACAAGCCAAAAATAGATTTTTTATTGTGGGCGAACCTAAAGCAGTTATTATGCTTGAAGTCGGTTCCCATAGTAGCATGGAAGATGCAGAATTGCAGGCAGATGCTTTGATTAAAGATCTTCAGGATAATAATTTTGGCTACGCATTGCCTAAAATTTACGGTGCCGATATTGATAAAGTAAATGATGTTCGAAAAGCTGGTCTCGGACTTTTAGGAAGTATTGTTGGCGATGACAAAGCAGCCGATTCTATCGAAGATACTGCAGTTGAATTAAGCGATTTACCAAATTATATTGCCGATTTTGCTGCGATGATGGAAAGACACGGACAAAGTGCAATTTATTACGCACATGCCGGTGCCGGAGAATTGCATTTACGTCCGAAGATAAATTTAAAGACAAAAGAAGGATTGCATCAGTTTAGAAATTTATCGACTGAAGTGGCTCATTTGGTTAAAAAATACAGAGGTTCGTTAAGCGGTGAACATGGTGACGGAATTCTACGAGGCGAGTTTCTGCCTTTTATGATTGGGGATAAAAACTATGAATTGCTCAAACGAATAAAAAAAGCATTTGACCCAAATACGATTTTGAACGTTGGGAAAATTGTAAACGCTTCAAAAATGGATGAAAATCTTCGTTTTGAAGCAGGAAGAATTGAACCAGAAATAAAAACGATTCAGGATTTCTCAGACAGTTTGGGGATTTTAAGAGCGGCGGAAAAATGCAACGGCTCTGGAGATTGCCGTAAAATGCCATCAGCAGGCGGAACTTTATGTCCGAGTTATCGCGCGACCCGAAACGAAAAAGATACAACTCGTGCCAGAGCCAATGCTTTGAGAGAATATTTGACCAATTCTGAAAAAGAAAATAAATTCGACCACGAAGAATTATATAAAGTTTTTGAGTTGTGCGTAAGCTGTAAAGCGTGCGCCAGCGAGTGCCCAAGCAATGTTGATGTGGCAACTTTAAAAGCAGAATTTTTATATCAATATCAAAAAGCAAACGGATTTTCGGTTCGAAACAAAATATTTGCTTTCAATTCAAAATTAAATAAACTGGGAAGTATCGTTCCGTCGATGACCAATTTTGTTTCCAATTTGTCTTTGGTCAAAAAAAGCATGGGAATTGCGCCAAAAAGACAAGTTCCAATGTTGGCGCCAAAAACCTTCAAAAAATGGTACGAAAAAAATAAAAAATCGGCAGAAAATAATTCGTTTAAAAACGGAAAAGTATATCTGTTTTGTGATGAATTTACCAATTATTACGATGTTACTGTTGGTATCGATGCCTACGAACTACTAACCGCTTTAGGATATGAAGTCATTATTACAGATCATGAAGAAAGCGGAAGAGCTTTTATTTCTAAAGGTTTTCTGGAAGAAGCGCAGGAAATCGCAAATAAAAATGTGACAATTTTCAAAGATTTGATTTCTGAAAATATTCCATTAATCGGAATCGAACCTTCTGCAATATTGACTTTTAGAGACGAATATCTTCGATTAGCAAAAGACAAGGAAAGTGCTGAAAAACTCTCAAAAAATGTTTTTACTGTCGAGGAGTTTTTCAAAAGAGAAATTACATCGGGAAAAATTCATTCTGGACAATTTTCTGATGTAGAAAAAACAATAAAAATTCACGGACACTGTCATCAAAAGTCATTAAGTACTGTTGAAGCTTCATTTGCAATGCTGAATTTGCCGAAAAACAGTTCGGTTACGATTTATAATTCGGGTTGTTGCGGAATGGCAGGTTCATTTGGATATGAAAAAGAGCATTACGAAATCAGTATGCAAATGGGCGAAGATACTTTGTTTCCAAAAATTCGTGCAACTGAAGCTACGACAGCAATTGCGGCTGCGGGAACAAGCTGTCGCCATCAAATTTTTGACGGGACAAACAGAAAAGCAATGCATCCGGTTAGTATTTTAAGAGATTGCTTGAAATAGGTTTTTTTTAGAGGTTCAAAGGTGCAAAGAGGTAGAGGTTCAAAGGTTTTTGTAGAGGTGTAATTTTTTTTTCGTCTAAAGATGAAAACATTTTATATAAAGAGATTGTGTGTTGCAATTTTGTGAATTCAAAAAAGTGGTACATAAATTTTGGTTGGTTACCAGTCCTAACAGGTTTCTATGGCCTGTTAGGAATTTTTTAGAAATTTTTATTAGCCACATTAAAGGATTAAAATGATTTTGTTGTCAAGAATTACCAAGAATTAAATCTGCTAATCTGCCAAATCTGCGAGATAAAAAAACACAAAGATGAATCGTAGAGATGCACAGCAGTGCATCTAACACAACGTAACCACAACGCAACCACAATAGAATTTTAAAAAAGGTTCAATAAATAAAAAAAATACCAATGAAAAATCTATTTTTAAGAATATTATTGCTTTTCATAATTGCTTCCGGATTTTCTCAAAATGCAGAAAAATCTGAAAATATTAAGTTTGTACAGCTGACTGATTTACATGTTTCGGTGGGAAATGACAATGATTTTTTATTACAGAATATCGTAAAAGAAATCAATAACTCTGATAATGAATTTGTGGTTGTAACGGGAGATTTGACCAATCGCGGTGCCGATGACGAGCTAAAAGAAGTTCATTCGATACTTTCTCAATTGAAAAAACCGTATTATGTAATTTCCGGAAATCACGAAACCAACTGGAGCGAAAGTGCCGGTTTGACGTATAAAAAAATATTCGGCGAAGATAAATTTGTGTTTTCAAAAGGCGATTATCTTTTTATCGGTTTTCCGTGTGGGCCTTACATGAAAATGGGAGATGGTTTCGTAAAACACGAAGATGTTCTTTGGCTTGATAAAACCTTAAAAGACAGTCTAAAAGGCAATAATAAAAAAGTGCTGAATTTTGCTCATTATCCGTTGGACAATAGCGTGAGCAATTATAAAGAAGTGCTTTCGGTTTTACAAAAATATCCAACAGTTGCTACTTTCTGTGGTCACGGACACACTTTAAGAAAATATGATTTCTCTGGTTTGAGTGGTCCGATGGGAACTTCGATAACTTCGCTTGACGGAAAAAAAAAAAGTTATAATGAGTTGATCATCAGTAAAGACAGTATCAGCATCTATCAAAAAGAAATAGATAAACCGGGAGTTTTTAGATTTTCGCTTCCGTCAAAACCTTCAAAGATTACAATTCCGAAAGATAGTGTGACATTTCAAGCTCCTTTCTTAAAAGATATTGCATCCATTTACAGCCTTCCAGTATTTGATAAAAAGAATATTTATTTTACGAATTCAATTGGGCAAATACAATCGGTTAATCTGAAAAATAAAAGTGTGAACTGGAAAACTGAAACAGGGAATTCGATTTATTTTTCACCAATAATTGTAAAAAATAATTTAGTTATTGGAACAATAGAAGGAAGCTTATTAGGTTTTGATACACAATCTGGTAAACAAAAATGGACAATTCCAGTTGGAGGTGTTTTGGTAGGTTCGCCAATTGCAGAAAATAATAAAGTTTATACAGCCAGTTCTAAAGCATTTATTTGTGCAGATGCAGTTACTGGCAAAGTAATTTGGCAGAATAATTTGCCAATGTCTTACTCACAGGGAACGCCGCTGATTCAAGGCGATAAAATAATTTTTGGTGTTTGGGATTCGTATATTTATTGCCTGAATAAAAACACAGGAAATCTGATCTGGAAATGGAATAATGGCAATGACACACAAATTCTGTATTCTGCAGGAAATGTAAATATGGTTTCATCAAAAAACAGACTTTATTTTGTTACGCCTCAACGTTTCTTGACCGTTTTAGATATTGAAACAGGCAAGACGCTTTTAAGAACTCAAAAGTGGAAAATCAGAGAATCGATGGGTAAAAGCCAGGACGGAAAATGGTTTTATGGCAAAACAATGGACGGTTTGTTGGTAAGAGTGCCACTTAATGACGACATTGAATTGACTGAAGAAAGTTTTGTAAACCAAAGTAAAGTTCTGGATTTAAAGCTTGGATATGAGCACAATCCGGCAGGAATATTAGAAAAAAACAATAAAATTTATATCGGAAGCCGAAAAGGAGAAGTTATAATTGTCGATGCTGCTAAATTTGAAATTATAAAACAAATCAATCTAGGAAGTTCAAGCATTAATGGTTTTACGGTTGATGATAAAGGACAAATTTGGGCATCACTAATTGAAGGCGGAATCTTTTTATTGGAGTAATTTTTAAGATTTTTTTCTCTAGCAGACAGATTTTCTCGCAAAGTCGCGAAGTCGCAAAGTTTTTTTAAGCTTTTAATAATGCTTTGCGGCTTCGCGTCTTTGCGAGATTAAAAAGAAAATTTGGCGAACCTTGCGTAAATCTTAGCTCCCGATAGCTATCGGGATTGCGGTTAAATTATTCAACAACAATTAGCTAATCAAAAATACAATTACATGAAAAGTCTAAAAATCATAATCCTAGTACTGCTGTTTCAGATGAAACTTTTCAGTCAGGAATCGCCAAAAAGAGAAATGCGTGCGGCTTGGATATCGACCGTTGACAATATCGATTGGCCATCAAAACCGGGATTATCAGACAAGGAAATGAAAGCCGAAATGATTTCTATTTTGGATAATTTACGATCGAATAATTTGAATACCGTAATTTTTCAAATTCGCCCAACTGCCGATGCGTATTACAAATCAACAAAAGAACCTTCATCGCATTGGATAACAGGAATTCAAGGCGTTGCTCCGGGATTTGATCCGTTGCAAATGATGATTGATGAAGCCGGAAAAAGAGGGATGAATGTGCATGTTTGGCTGAATCCGTATCGTGTGCAAAAAGATACTTTAAAAGATGTATTGACTAAATCACACTTATTTTTTAAGAAGCCAGAATTATTTTTAACATACGGAAAATCAAGGTATTTTAATCCGGGTTATAAAGAAACGAGAGATTTTGTTTCGTCTGTAGTGGGCGAAATTGTTCGAAATTATGATATTCAGGCCGTTCACATGGACGATTATTTTTATCCTTATAAAATTGCAGGACAAGAATTTCCAGATGAAAAAGCTTTTGCAAAAGAACCGCGCCAGTTTAAAGATAAAGACGATTGGCGAAGAGACAATGTCGATTTGATTATCAAACAAATTCGAGATACCATAATTGCCAATAAGCCGGAAGTTGAATTCGGAATTTCACCTTTTGGCGTTTGGCGCAATATTGCTAAAGATTCTGATGGATCAAATACTAAGGCAGGAGCGACCAATTATGACGATTTGTATGCGAATATTATAAAATGGCAAAAAGAAAACTGGATCGATTATGTAACGCCACAATTGTATTGGCACATTGGTTTTGACAAAGCCAATTTTGAGGTTTTGGCAAAATGGTGGGCATCGCACAAATTTGGAGCAAATGTTTATATCGGACATGGTGATTATAAAATTTCGAATAATGCCAAAGAACCAGAGTGGAAGAGTCCGGATCAAATCGTAAAACAGATAGAAATGATTCGGAAAATACCTCAAATTGATGGTTCCATGCATTTTACAGCAAACACATTCTTTAAAAAAGGAGACACGTTGCGAAATGCTCTCATTCAAAAGCCGTATAAATATATTGCCTTAACGCCTGAAGCAAACCGAATTACAAGAATAAAACCAGAGCCGCCAACAAGTGCTGTAGCTGTTAAAAAAGGAAGTTCAGCGATTTTAACTTGGAAGGCAGGTTTGAAGGACAAGAAGTATGTAATTTATAAATTCCCAAAAGGAAAAATTACCGATTTTTCTAATCCTGCAAATATTTATTACGTAACAACATCCACAAAATTAGAAGTTCAAAATGCTGATTTGGAGAATTATATCTACGCAATTTCTGCTTTGAGTCAGACTCAAACGGAAAGTGCGCCAATAGAATTTATAAAAAAAATAAAATAATGAAAAGAAGTTTATTGCTGATTGCTGTTTTTCTGATTTCTTTTAGTTCAGTACAAGCGCAAAATTTAAATTCGAAGCCGGTAAATGCAGTTGAGAAAAGCGAAGTATATATCGATTCGATGATGACAAACGCGCTTGAAAAAGGATTTTTTCCGGGAGCTCAAATTATAGTTGGAAATAAAGATGCTGTTGTAATTTCGAAAAACTATGGTTTTCACGATTATTCAAAAAAACAGGCTGTAAAATCAGATGATGTTTTTGATCTAGCCTCAATGTCTAAAGTTTTGGGGGCAACGTTAGTGACGATGCGTCTGGTTGGCGAAGGCAAAATGAATTTGAAAGATAAAGTAGGGGATGTTGTGCCGATATACAAAAATACACCAATTGCCGATTTAACCCTTTTTGAATTATTAACGCATACTTCAGGATTAAAAGCCAGTATTACTTTTTATCAAGATCTGCTTTCAACACCAGATGGATCACCTTTGTTAAGTAAAGACAAGTCAGCTGTTTATCCTGATTTGTTTGATACAATGTATGTGAGCAAGAATATCGTTTATGATGCTAATTATCTTTCTTTTACGCCGAAAGAAAATTGGGTTCAAGTTTATAAAAATATGTGGTTGAATCAAGAATTCTATAATTCGGTTTACAAGCAAATTTCGGTTGCAAATACCAATGTGCGAGGAAAATATGTTTACAGCGACCTGAATTTGATTTTGGTAAAACAAATGATCGAAGCCAAAACAGGTTCAAAATTAGATCAATTAGCGAAAGAAATTTATTCAGAATTAGGAATCTCAAAAATTGGCTATAATCCTTTAAAATGGACTTCAAACGAAAATGTAATGCCAACAGAATTGGATAATTTCTTCAGAAAAGATACTATTAAAGGATATGTTCATGATGAAGCGGCGGCGATTTTTGGTGGAGTTTCAGGCAACGCAGGTTTGTTTGCAAATGCACAATCGATCTCAGTGATCTGCCAAATGCTGTTGAATAATGGAAAATACAACGGCAAACAAATTCTGAAGGCAAATGTGATAAAAGAATTCAGAGATTCACCGCTCGCCAAAGAAGGGATTTACCGCGGACTTGGTTTTGATAAGCGAAAACCAGACGAGTTTTTTAAAGCAAATGATTTTGGTCATACAGGTTTTACCGGAACATTTTTCTTCATGAATCCAGACAATAATAGGTTTCTGATTATCCTGACCAATCGCGTAAACCCAACAAGAACAAACAGATTGATGTACAAGGATGATTTTAGTGCTAAAATTTGGAAACAAATTAATAATTAGAGTTAGCCATAAATTCACGAATTACTTCAAAATAAATTAGTGTAATTCAAAACTGTTTTTCACGTACAGATTTTCAAATTAATTCGTGAATTAGTGGCGGAAAAATAAATATTAAAAAACATAAAAAATGAAACAAGCAATTATCAATGGCATTATACATACCGGTGATGAAATAATTACTGATGATGCTATTATTATTGAGAACGGAAAGATTGTTTCAATACAAAATGAAATTCCGAATGATGTTGAGAAAATCGATTTAAAAGGAAAGCACATTGCAGCAGGTTTTATAGATATTCAAATAAATGGTGGCGAAAAATTCTATTTTAGCCAAACTCCAACCGAAGAAGCTATTGATGACATCTACAATTCTAGCCTTAAATATGGTACAACTCACGTGCTTCCTTGTTTGATATCGTCTTCTCACGAAACCATTCTGCAAGGAATTGAAGCGGTTCGCAATTACAGAAAAAAATATAATAATGGCGTAATCGGAATGCATTTAGAAGGACCTTTTTTGAATCCTCTAAAGCGTGGCGCACATAGTATAAGTCAGGTTCGAAAGCCTACAAATTCGGAGCTTGAAGAAATTATCAGACTCGGGAAAGATGTGATAAAAGTTATTACAATTGCACCCGAGTGTTTTACAGACGACCAATTAAATATGTTATTGGAAAGTGGGATTGTTATATCGGCAGGTCATTCGACAATGACACATAAAGAAGCACAATATTATTTTTCAAAAGGAATAAATTTAGTCACGCATTTGTTTAATGCAATGACGCAATTTGGGCATCGTGAACCCGGTTTAGTTGGTGCGGTTTTTGAAAATGAAAATGTGTATGCGCCAGTTATTTTAGACGGAGCGCATTGCGATTATGCGGCCGCAAAAGTGACGTACAAATTGAAACAAGAAAAATTATTTTTAATTTCTGATGCTGCCTTTTTAGGACGAAAAGTGGAAAGCTTTAAATGGGAAGATTTTGATGCTCATTTGGAAGATGGCTTTTACAGAAACAACGAAGGCAATTTAGCTGGCGCATCAATTTCGATGCAGGAAGCAGTGCAAAATGCTTATAAATATTTGAACGCTTCGACAGATGAGGCAATAAAAATGGCAACTTCTAGAGTAGCAAAAGCAATTGGTTTAGAAAAGCAATTAGGAAAAATAAAGCCGGGATTTCCGGCAAGTTTTGTGAAATTCGATGTTGATTTATCTGAAATTGAAACACTGAATTTTATTTAAAATAAACGATATCAAACAAAAAAAAGCTTCAGAGAGATCTGAAGCTTTTTTTGTTTCTTTTCTAAAGCGAATACTTAAAAATTAGTATTTACTTTTTTAGAACGATCTGCGATATAAGAGATCAACCAGAT
Organism: Flavobacterium daemonense; assembly: GCF_007341385.1. Classification (GTDB taxonomy): domain Bacteria; phylum Bacteroidota; class Bacteroidia; order Flavobacteriales; family Flavobacteriaceae; genus Flavobacterium; species Flavobacterium daemonense. The sequence continues at coordinate 152,091 of NZ_VJYD01000009.1, read as the reverse complement.
TACTTGTCCTTCTTTTACAAAGTATATTTTCTTTGATTGTAAATTCGGAATACTTTCAAGGCAAGTCACTAAAATGTTATTTGCCGAAATAAGATATTGTTGATCATAAGTGCTTAAAACCCTTGCAGCTTCTTTGTTAGTTTTTGCCATATTGCTAAACTTGACAAAGTTGTTTTTCAAAATTGCGTCATAATTGATTACATCTTCCAAGGTTAAAGGAATGTAGTGATCTTTTACATTTTCATCATAATAAAGCGTTGCAAAAGCCCATACAGCACCTCCGGATAAATACATTTTGTCTTTTTTCAATAAAAGCGGATTCGCGTCAAGCATTGCTTTTACTTTCTTGCGCAAAATAGGGTTAAAGTCAAAAGACTTTTCTTGATATGTTGACATATCGTTAGCTTGATTTGGATTCACCACCGTCTTTTTTACAGCATCAGTAAGTGTCATTGTACCAAAATCAAGTTCTAAAGGAATAAATGCAAGTTTGTCATTTTCTAGCTCGTCAATATAACCTCCTCTAGTTGTTTGAGCTCCAATATCAAGTAAAAAAGCGTTAGCATAATCAACAGGAGGCATAGCGCCTTTAACCAGTGTTTTAGCTTCTTCATCAACATTCAAAATATCAAGTTTTTTGTTGGTAAGTGTTGTGATTTTGCTTCTCAAAACTTCAACATTTCTTGCCGATGAAAAAACAGGCGCGGCAACAATAAAGATATTTTCTTCAAGAAGTTTAAAGTCAGTTTTGATTTTTTTCAATTGATCAACAACTGTAATGCTGATTTTGTTGATGTCTTCTTGTGGAAGTTCACCTTTCTCTGCGATGTGTGCCGCAAAATCAAGCCTTTCAGTAGCGAAGTACAAAATTTTATAATCCGCTTTTCTGATGTTGTTTACATCGATAACAGATACTTTGATTGCTCTTCGGCCAATTTCAATTCCAGCGTAAAGGCTTTTTTGAGAAAATGCGTTAAGAGTAAAGAATAAATTTAAAAGAATAAAAAATAAAATTTGGGGTTTGTTTTTTTTAATCATTGGATTTAATTGTTGTTGTTGTAATATAGTTTTGAATAATTGTGTACGATAATGATTTGATTGTATAATTAGTACCGAAAGTTGTTCTAGATTTTAGCTGTAGGGAGCATTTAAAAATCGAATGAGTTTAAGGTGTAGGTTGTTGTAGTGTTTATAGATTTGGCTTTTAATTTGGTGTTGCAAAAATCCGACATTTTGTTTGAAGAAAAAAGAACTTATATGTTTTTTTATTGTTACTATTTGAAGGATTATTGGGTTTAACGAAATTTTTCAATCAATGTCATAAAACTTCTGATTTTTTTCTTCTGATTTTCGGTAGAACTATAAACGGATAAAATCTGCGAATATTTTCCAAAGGATGTAAAAACAAAAAAGCTCCAGATTTCTCTGAAGCTTTTATTTTGTTTTGTAGTCCGTGGGGGAATCGAACCCCCCTTACCAGGATGAAAACCTGGCGTCCTAACCGATAGACGAACGGACCTGCTTTGTTATTGCGGGTGCAAAAGTGCAACTATTTTTGGAATGTACAAAACGTTTTTGCGAAAAATTTTTCAATTATTTTGAAAATGCTGAAATTCAGTATTTTGAAATTTGATATTTTTTGAATCGTATTTAAAAAAGAGCTCTTAAATGCGTTTAACTGAATAGAAATTTTGTTTTTTCTCTGAAATGACCCAAAACATTAAAAAAGATTGCTGCATAGTCGATAAATAATGACATATAATTCTGATTTTTTAAACTAGTAATGCTGACAAAAAGTTTAAAATTAAAAACTGATTTTGTATATTGTTCTGCTAAAATTTTAGATGCCAAGGAATTCATTTTAAAATTTCTGCTTTCAACGTTTTTCAATTCATTTTAATAGAAATTATCTAGATTATGAAAAAATCATTACTACTCTTTACCGCATTCTTAGCTTTAACAGCGTGCTCAAAACATGAAGGTAAAAAAAATACCGCGATCACCGGAATAGATTCCACATTAAAACCCGGAAATGATTTTTTTAGATATGTGAATGGCAAATGGTACGATTCAGTACCAATCCCAGCATCTCAAGCGGGAGTTGGTGTTTATATGTTTATGAATTATCCGCAACGAATGCGCCTGCAGGGTATATTGGACAGTATATCGAAAAGCGAAAATTCAACAGGAAGTGTAGCGCAAAAAGTCGGTGATTTCTATGCATCTGGTATGGATACTGTAACTATCGACAAGCGCGGTTATTCGCCTGTCAAACCTTTGCTTGCTAAAATTGATGCAATTAAAGACTTACCATCTTTAATGGACTTTGTGGTGAACGAAACAAAAGTAGGCAACTCTTCAATTATAGCTTTTGGAGTTTCGCCAGATGATAAAAACAGCAGTATGAATATTGCTCAACTTTATCAAACGGGGATCGGTTTGCCAGATAGAGATTATTATTTCAAAACAGATTCATCAACTGTTGCTATACAAGCAGCATACAAAAAATACCTTTCAACATTATTTCAGCAAACAGGCAGTAATGCCGAAGAGGCTAAAAAGAATGCAGATTTGGTTTATGGTATTGACAAACAACTTGCCACTTCGCACAGAACAAAAGTGGAGCTTCGAGATGTGCAAGCAAATTACAATAAAACCGCTGTTGCAGATCTTGTAAAAAAACATACAAACATAGATTGGACGATTTTTCTAAATAAATTAGGTGCCAAAACCGATTTCATTAATGTTGGCCAACCCGCTTATTATGATGCTCTTAATAAGCTTTTAAAAACTATTCCGGTTAATGATTGGAAAATTTACTTAAAGGCAAATTCTCTTGAAAGATATGCAGATGATTTAAGCAAACCTTTTGTAAATGCCTCATTTGAATATACTAAAGTCCTTTCTGGTCAAGCGGTTCAAAAAACACGTGGCGAAAAAATGGCGAATGTCATTGATAATTACTTGGGCGAAGCGCTAGGGGAATTGTACGTCAAGAAATATTTTTCGGAAGATGCTAAAAAACGGATGTTGGTTCTCGTGAATAATTTGCAAAAAGCATACGGAAAAAGAATCGACAAACTGGAATGGATGAGTCCAGCTACGAAACAAAAAGCCAAAGAAAAGTTGTTTGCTATTACCAAGAAAATAGGATATCCAGATAAATGGAGAGATTATAGCAATGTAAATATTGCTAGGAATGCCTATTTTGAGAATGTGGTTTCGGCTTCTACAGCTGCGTATCAATTTCAATTGGCGAAATTGGGCAAGCCTGTCGATAAATCAGAATGGTATACTACAGTTCCAACAGTTACTGCGTATAACAACCCAACTGCAAATGAAATTGTATTTCCTGCAGGTATTTTGCAACCTCCATATTTTGATAACAATGCAGATGATGCACTTAATTATGGCGGTATCGGAATGGTGATAGGTCACGAAATTACCCATACTTTTGATGATCAAGGTGCGCAATATGACAAAGATGGAAACTTGAAAAACTGGTGGACAAAAGAAGATTATGCACAGTTTAAGTCAAGAATACAACAAGTTATTAATTTATATAGCACTTATACTGTTCTAGGAGATCTGCATATTAATGGTGCAATGACTGTTGGTGAAAACACAGCAGATATTGCAGGCTTAGCAGTTGCTTACGACGCCTTTAAAATGACTGAACAAGGAAAAGGAAACGAAAAAATCGATGGTTTTACGCCAGATCAGCGCTTCTTTATTTCTTTGGCTAAAATATGGAGAGTAAAAATGAAAGACGAATTTCTGCGTTTATGGGTCAATAATAACCCGCATTCTACACCAAACTGGCGCGTTAATGGTACGCTAATGAATACAACACCTTTTTACAATGCATTTAATGTAAAACCGGGAGACAAAATGTATTTGCCAGAGAAGGATAGGATAACGATTTGGTAATTCGATTTTTCAACATTTATTGCCTCATTTAGCAAATAGAAAAAAGCTTCAGAGAAATCTGAAGCTTTTTTTTTGGTAGCCTTAACGGGACAATTCACGAACTCGATTGCTCCAATATATAGGCAACGATAGCGCAGATTTGCAATCTGTGCCCGTATAGTGAAGCTCGTGTAGGTTATACGAGTACAAGTTGTTGTTTTATTGTATAAAAAGTGATTATTTACAATCTTTGTGGGCACAAATTGCAAATCTGCGCTAACGATTGAGGTTAGACCTGTGCAATCGGGAGCTTTTACAGTCTTATGATTTACCACTCATTTTCTTGCTCTAAAGGTGTATTAAGAATTTTCTCGATCATCAAAATCTTCTTTGGCATTTCAGAATAAATAAAGTCTTTAATTTCTATCCATTTTCTTTTACGAAATTTTAAGTAATCTTTGTCAGTATGAGGGTATTCTTTGTCTTCAGTAATCGCTCCCATAGATATACCCATACCCGTATGTGTAATATTATCTATTAATACTTTGCATCGTCCTTTTTTAAAAAATACATTAATGTTAAAATCAATCACACCATTAGCGCTATTCATAAACTCATTTTTATTATAGCGCATCTCTTGCTTAATTTTAATAACTCCATTTTCTTTATCAGATTGAATAATGTTTTTATTAAAATTATTTTGTCCTCCATAATAATCAATCAATTTAGTATTAAGTCTCTCGAAAAGAATTTCTTTTGATTTCGTAGAGTCGACTTGAACAATTTTTTCAAAAACTAAAGATTGCGAAAAACAATTACATGAAATTGTTAAAACAAATAAGAGAATTATTAATGATGTTTTTCTCATTGCAGTAAAATTTATTTATATCAAATATAAAAAGATAAATATTGCTATAAATAAAAAACACCACTTGTTGAAGTGGTGTTTTTATTTAGTAGCCCTAACGGGACAATTCTCGAACCATTTTACAAATGATTTAAGAAAAATTAATCAGTTGTATTATTAAACACGAACCTAATTTGACGTATATCAGTTTGCATTAATAGTTTTATTTCTATTTAAATTTTTTTATTCTTTTTAAAATATAACATCTAATACCAAAATCTTTTTGATTTTCTTATTGGAGTTCAAAGAATTGATTGTTCAAAAGAATTCTTTTTAAGATCGAGTTTAATTGTTTGTTATGGAGATTTGTTAATGGTTAATTAGTTTGTAATCAAGATAATAGTATCTACAATGCTTATTAATATTATCTAATTTTACGCCACCTAAAAATTAAAAAGAGTACAAAAATAATTATCGATACAGTAATTAATTTTAATAACTTTATTTGGTTTTGTAAACTCTGATAATTATTTGTAAGAACTATGAATTTGTTTTGGCTTCTAATTTGCCTCAACTTTGCTATATCCAATTCTAGTTGCAATAAAGCAATTTTAAAATAATTTTTTCCATTTAAGTCATTACAAGCCTCAGGAATATCGAGTGGTGGTGGTGGTGGCAAATTTGTGTAATTTATAGTGAAAGGTTTTGAAAAACTTCGTGAATTCCCACATGCACTAATGAAAAAAGCATTTTTGCTATTTTTTTTTGAATATAAAAGCCATATTTCCCCTTTGTTTGGATAAATGCTACAGTCGCTTATATAAGATTTAATTTTTCTTATAGTTTTTCCTTTAAAAACTTCTAATGTTTCTATTTCGAAAAATTTATCGTTGACACTAATAATTTTTCCTAGAAAAATAAAATCAGAATTTCGATATTCAGTTTCTTTAGAAATAGTTTTACAATCACAACAATATGAATTAATCGATATTATTGACAGTAGTAGTGTGAATAATTTCTTTATCATCTTCTATTTATATATTTATCATATTCAGTCATATATTTTTCTCGCATCCTTATAGGATTTTCACTTTTAATAGCAACTTCATTGTAGAAATAATACCACATTTTAATAACTTGATTATGTTTGAATGCATAAGTTGTTGCCTCCCAGTATTTACTATCTATTGTTGCTGTATATGCTCTGTAATGATTTTTATTACGATCTCCATAGCCCATATCTCCATGACCATATGCTTCATGAATTGTTAAAGCACGTATATTTGATTTTGTAACTTCAAAATCTGAAATGTCAAAATTTATATAATATTTTCCGTTTTTAAATTTTAGAAGAGCAGCGTTTGCTGTTGGATCTGGGTTAAATGTAAGTACAAAATCTGTTCTGTGTTTTATTGATCCATTATTAAATTGTATTCCATCTAAAGCATCATAATAAAAATTTGCATTCTGTTGCGCTCCTTTTTGCGTTTGGAAGGGTTTATATCCAGGCATTTCACCTCCAAAAGATCCTGAATTACTTAGATTAAAATCAGATGGTGAAGGAGAGTTTCCAATGCTTTTTCTGAAATGGGACGTAATATTGTCTCCAAACGATTTAATATTTCTAGTTACAAAATTTACGCCATCTTCAAAATTATTATAATTAATGTTTTTGTTAGCCCAATCTTTAATTCCCCAGCTATCCCAATTGGCACTTATTGTTTGAAAAATTGATACAGCAAAATTAGCCAACCCACTGTTTTGTCCATCTGTGTTGCCTCCCTTACCAGGTTCTGGTATAGCATTTCCACTTGGATCTGTATATTTTAAAGGATTATTCAAAACATATCCATACTGATTATAATTCTGTGTATTTGCAGGATTTTGGATGTAATCATCTACCTGTAAAAATCTATGAAGCATTGGGTCGTATAATCTTGCATTCATATTGATTAATCCAATATTTTGAAGATGCTCATGGCCTGTATAACCCCTCTCTAATACAGTTAAACCAGATAAAATATTTCCATTGCCATCTTGGACTTTCAAGATGCTTCCCCAAGCATCAAATAAACGTTCTTCAATTAATGCTCCAGCGGGATTCGTAATTGCTAGTATGCTTCCTTGATAATCTCTATGTAAATATAGATAATTTTCAGATGAATTATCTTTTTTAAAAACTATTGACGCATTGTAACCATCTCCTCCAATATAAGTGAAAAATTCTACATTCCCTGTTGTCCTATTTTCTTTTATTTCTACTGTGCCATCAGCAGAATAATGTTTACGGAAGGGACGAAGTTCGATATCATCTTGAGATCCACCATAAAACATTGTGCTGCGATTATTATCATCATTATATATAAAATTTATATAATCGATTAAATTTCCATCACGTCCTCTTTCTTTGATCCAAAATGGGCTTTTAAACGAGTTATAACTAATCTCTAAATCTAGTTTAGGAGCCGAATTAGTACCAGTACCTCTGTTCTGATAATATGCTAATGCTTGTGGACTTAAAGTAATGGAATTGTTTTGATATGTTTTTCCAAGAACTGTATAATCATATGTACCGATACTATTTTGTGTAATTTTGCCCTTTGCATCGTAACTTTGTGACTCTTGCTGACCTAGTGCGTTATTGTATGTCAATAATTGATCAGAAGGGTCATGGCCAAAAGTTTCGTTCCAATTAAATATATTATTAGTTCGATTGTTTAAATTTCCTCTTTTAGGCTCAAATGCAGTTGTCAAAGTCAAAATATTTGCCGGATTTGCTCCAGTTTTATCGAATTTAAATTGAGAGGCATATCCATATTGGTCATAGGTATTTGTTATTGCAATTCCGTTTCCTAAAGAAGCTCCAGTAAGTTGTTCCCTTTCATTTAGTGAATTGAGTTGCCATAAGACCTGTTGTGTAGTATTGTCTTTTATCTGATATAAAAAGCCATTCTGATAATAGTTCTTAATTACATTAGAACTGGTTTTTCCTGAAACAGATGCTGTCGTTGTTTCTGTATCTATTCTTCCTAAGGAATCAAATGTAAATTCTTTTACGAAAAGAGCATACGGTGTACTTTCCGTTGTTTTATATAATCTGTTATAATTGTCGTAATCATACAGAATTGTAGAAGTTTTCCCATTTTCAACTAGAGTACTGTTGGTTATTTGTCCAAATCCATTATATGAATATGTTGTTACACTGTTAGTATTTCCTGTAACAGTTTTTTCAATTGGTTTTCCATAATTATTGTAAGTAAAAGTAGTTGTTCCTTGTGAGTTTGTCTCTGTTTTTATTTGATTGAAAGAATCGTATGAATACGAGTAAGTCCCAGCTCCGGAATTAGACATTCCATTTTTATTACCCCATCCATCAATCGAAATTCCCACAGTTTCTCCCTGATAATTAGATTGCTTCAACTGACCATCAGCATAATAAGTGAAATCGATAGTCCCGCCAGGATCAGTTGTTTGAACTCGGTTTCCTAAGGCATCGATTGTAACGGTCGTTGTTTTGCCATCATCACTGCTTGTTATTGTTTGCCCAAGCGGATAAGAGAAAGTCTGAAATTTGTTAGTTGGAGACTTTATTTGAGTAGGACGCATTTGATAATCATAATCATATTCTGTCCATTGGTTAGGAGAAGAAAAATAAGGTTCACTTTCTTTTTTCATTTTTCCTAATCCATCATAAACTATTTGCTTAGAGATGGTAGACCCTGGAGCAAAACTGTTAGTTGAAGTAATCACAGGTCGATCTAGGGCATCATATTGAATTATAGTTTTTCGGTCTAAATTATCAGTAGCTGTTATAGTATATCCTCCGTTAGATAATTTGGCATATGTGTTCGTATTGACAAGAGGCGTTATTGAAGTATTCTGGGTAGTGGTAGTTAAAAGTTTTCCCCAATTATCATATGTATAAATATTCGTTACTCCTAATGGATCTGTTGATTGAGTAACTTGTCCTTGTGAATTATAAGTAAAATTAGAAATGAAATTCGGATGATCTGTTCGTTTTGCGACAAAGCGTTTACTGCTATCATATTCATTTGTGAATGTTCTCGCGGAAGCAGGATTTGGAGCGCTTGGAGCACTAATTGTTGTAGTTAATATATTACCTACTGAATCATATGTAAAATCTTGGAAAACAGCAAAAGTATTATTTCCATTATTTTCGATCCTGGTTAAATTTACTCCAGTATAAGTATAGATTTCGTTTGATGTTCGAGTATCTCCTCCTCCTGTATAAATTGTGTTCGAAAAAGTATTTTTCTTAGGTCGTCCAATAAAGTAATTTGCACCACTTCCTAGAGAATTATAATATTCTTTGTCAACGGTCTTAGTTCCTTGAAGAGTTGATCCACTGATGAAAGATTTAGTTTCAATTTTACTTTGCAAACCAAAATAATCAGTACTTTGCACAGTTCCATCATATGTAAAGGTCGTTTCTGTTCTAGTATCCCTAGAATGATCCGTATTAATTTGCTTGTCTAATAAGATGTTAAACAATTTTGAAGATGGATTAATATAAGTCAGAAAAGTACTTGTGCTAGTTGTTAATAAATCAGTTGGAGTAGTATCGAAAACTGTTGTTCCATTAGTACTCGTCCATGATATTGTGTTTATTCCTCTTAAGTTTGGATCGTTAAATTGAGTGTTCCAAATTTTGGTGTCTGAATAGGACAAATACCAATTACTTCTAGTTGTACGAGCAAATCCGACTGCCCCAAATTCAAAATTATGGATGTAACTTCTATATCTGAATTCTTGATATTTAGAAACGCCATTAATAGTCGTTGTTAATTGAGAGACAAAATAACTTTTATAATCACGAATAATATCAACATATGGATATGTTGCAACATTTTCCGATGAATAAAAATCACTTGAAGCATTGCCTAGCCCAGCATCAGTTGCTTCCATTGATTTATACTCGATATTATGAGTTATATTTCCACTTGCTTCTGATACTGTTATGAGCCTATTTTCGGTATTAACATTTTTATTGAACTGGTAATATTCAATTCTGTTATAATGACCTCGGACTAAAACAAGATCAGTGTCAATGCCCTTGTATTTATAATTTGCTCCTACAGCTATTGGTTTGTCAGGAGAAGTAGAAGTAAAAACACCAGAATCATATGCGAGCGAATATTTTACAGCACCAACGTAGTCAATATTATTAATAAAGCCGGTTACTTGCCATTGCGTATTATGATTTTGAGGATCAAAGAATGATGACGGGCTATAATATTTTCGCCAAACTCGAACTAAATCTGTTTTTCCGTCTTTATTAATATCCATTGCATAATATGTGCTGTAATGAATTTGAGTAGTATAAGGGTTGGGAACTTCCAAAGAAGTATTTGGGCGGTATTCTACGATATTGCAATACCCTTTTGTAAAATATTCACCACCAGAAGGATTTCCATTGCTGAAATAAATATACCATAGATCTTGTCCTGGTCCGCCTTCAGAATCGGGCAACATTATGTCGTTTTTTCCGTCCCCATTATAATCCCCAAAAAGAATCTGTTTGGTAGGAGAGTATTTGTCCAAATTCCCAGTGCCAATAATTTCTAAGGAAACCCATGGGGCACTGCTTAATTGTTGAAGAGATATGATTCTGTAATTTTTAGTGGTTTTATTAACTACCAAAATATCTGTTTTTCCGTCTCCATTAAAATCCGCTGTAAATTTATCCTCATATTCTTTACAGAACATAAGATCGGGCATATATACAAAATCTTTGGTATTGAGCGTAGTTGAACCATTAGGATCTAAATTTAAGTAATATGCTCCATTTGCACAGTTCCCAATACTTGAATATTGTAAAATGCAATTACAATTTAAAGCCTCTCCTCTTGGTCCAGTACATGGGCTGTCCATACCATAATGGTCAATTTGCGAATATTGAAATATTATAACCTCAGAAATGCCGTCACCATTAAAATCGCCTTCTAGATATTGATTGTTAAGATTAAGAGCCTCGGGATATTCATATGCTGATGTCGTGGTTCCTCGACTTTGTTCTTCTCCACCTCCGCCTCCCGTACTGCATTGAATATCATTGGAGACAACATTAGATATAGGGACTGTCTTGGCATATACTTGGTTTACAGAACCTCCTGTCAAATTGTAATATTTAAACGTCAATGAGTAAAGATCTACTTCTGCATTGACAATGGTGTTAAATTGATTCAATTTATTATTAGTCAATGTAGTTGCTGTAAATGATCTGTCAGATGAGGTATATACAGGCATTGTAATTGGTGCACTACCAGAACTTCCATTGAATAAATTGGTATACAATTGATTGTCAATAGTAAAGTCTAAACGACCATCTCCGTCAAAATCACCAGATATGTCATATTTGTCAAAATTGAGATTGTTTACATATACTTTTTCTGTCCTTTCCTGATTGACTGGACTAGAGGCATAAGTAAAAGTAACTGGGTTTGATTCTTCATTTTGCGCAGTGATTTCTTTGATACTAGATACCCTTTCATAACCTAACTGAGAATCTGTTGTATGTGAAAGTTTGTATGTACGATAAAGGCTATTGTTACTGTAAACATCTACACTTTCTAAAATATGCTGTGAAAAAACAGCAACACCTTTTACATATTCTCGTTCGAAACGTTTTGCATCTCTATATTTAAATTCAATTTTGTTTTGAGTAGAAATTCCAGCTGTTGTATTACCGCTAAAGTAAATAAATCTAAGATGAAGTTTCCCGTACGAATCATATGAATAATTTATAAAGTTACCGTTTGCATCTTCAGATCTTACAATATACCATGCATCTAAGGTAACAGAATCTTGTAGATTGCCTGAGCCTACAGATCCATACCAGCTTCGTGACCCATCTGGAGAAGTGACAATAAAATAACTTTTTGTTCCTTCGATAAATAATTCAATTTTTGTATTGCTCTTAAATTCGGTTTCATAAGTTGAGCCACTAGCCCAGTAGGTTCCTGATTTTAGTAGCAGCCGTTGACCATTCAATGCTAATTTATCGTTGTCGTCAAAATCTACTCCATCAATAAAGCCGTCTATGTCTTTTCTGGTTCCTATTCTACTTATTATAGAGATACTATTAATATTCCATCCTTGTCCAGCAATACCGCCCCTTTGGGCACTGTTGTAAGTCAAATTTATCGCTGGTGCAAATCCTTTTAAGCTTGGAGGAATAACTATTGGCAAATTATATGTTGCTGCACCTGATGTCGTAATTTGTAATTCACCTTTTGTATCAGTAAAGTTTTGTGAAAAAACAAAAGAAGTAAATAAAAATGCAATGAAAAAGTAGAGTTGTTTCATAAGATTTTATTGTTTAATTATTTTGATTGTTTTTTGCTCGTCTTTTAGATAGTTTAGAGTCAAGATATAAACACCTACAGGATATTCCTGAAAAGAAATGAGTAGGTTATCCGTTGTTGATGTTTTGGAGAAAGTTTTTAAAACTTGTCCATTTATTCCATAAACTGTTATTGATGTGACTTTATCATCATCGATCAATTTCCATTTAAGATACAGTTCTTCTTTAACTGGGTTTGGGTAGTAAGAAATTACATCGCCAGGAAAAAAAGTTTCTAAATCTGCTTCTGAGGGGACATCTATATTTTTAGCAGGTTTTGCTGAGCACCCGCTTAAACATAAGGTTCTAAAGGTCTGATTGCCCTTCTGATCATAAGTAAAAGTGATTTTTTGTTGAGCATTTGCAAAGAAGGCAAATCCCAAAAGGAGAAAACAGAGAAAATTCTTCATATGAAATCTTGTTAAACAATTGTTAATTCATTACAAATAAATAAAAAATTTAAATGTAATATTATACCTATGTAATTTTTATTAAATCTTCAATTTCATCGATAAAATGTATGATTTTATCGATGAAACTATTTTTCATGATTATGTAAATTACAAATTGTTAAAATATTAACATATTTTTTTGTAAGTGTTTTTTACTTTTTTTTTAAAATCAATGTGTATCTATGCAAGAAAAAAAGATCCAGTAATATTTTCTACAAATTATTTGAAATATAAAATTTGTAGAATATCAATAATTTAATTTTTGTAAAGTATTATGTTTATGATAACTAAACAGGACTCGAACCAAGTTCTGTTGAAATTACTGAGGTGCAGTGTTTCCGATAAATGAAAGTTTAATTTATCGAACCAAAAAAAGCCAGAGAAATCTAGATTTCTCTGGCTTTTAAAATTATTAGTAGCCCTAACGGGACAATTCTCGAACCATTTTGTTAGTGATTTAACAAAATTGAATAAGATTTAAATTTTCTGTTTGTATTGAAAATATTACTTCGCTCTATCTATATAGACTAGTACTGTAATTTAATATATTAAGAAAAGCAATTTGTACATTTCGTTTTATGCCCAAAAAGGAATATATTTTTTATATTTTCTAGAATTGCTGGAAGGGTCGTCATCTTTTATTAAATCTTCATTTATAGTATCTTTTATAATTCTTGATGCTATAGCAGAATTTTGTTCTTCAATTTGGAAACGCTCTCTTAGGCTTTGGTTAGTCATTATGTCATTTGATACGTAGCGTAAACAGGCATGCTGGTAGCAAGCTCTTACCTTGTCTTTTTTGTCTAAATGATTAAGTTCCTTATAACTGAACATTGTAATTCTAGTTCTTTTTTCTGAAACAATAAAATCTACAGCGGGTAACTGATACATTTCATTGTAAAAAATTACTTTATCAATTCCGCTTCCTTTTTCTTCACATATTCCAAATCTTCTTAATATATCCGCTAATTTTTCATTTCGAGATATATATTCATCAATAAAACGTTGGGGAGTTATTAGCGGTAAACCAGGATTTGAAATTTCAATTCTATCCGAAAATATTTCTATCATAGGAAATCCTTTTTCATTAAAGTCCTGATGAATGAGAGCATTAGCAACTAGTTCTCTTATTGCAATTTCAGGGTACATTTTTGTTTCTTTTCTGAAAGCTTTACCTATTTCCTCATTTGCGGGTAATTGCCCGTTTATCCAATCAATTAATCCATCAAAACCAACTGCATATCCTCTTTTCCCTATTTGTTCTCTTATGGTTTCAACTTTGTTTTTCCCTTTATATACAATTACTCGAACAGCTTTCCTACCTATTTCATCAAATTCTTCTAAGTTTTTAGCTAATAATATTGCACCTAATTTGGTAATATCGTAGTTATCTTTGTTCTTTTTTATTAACTTTTCTGAAATAAATTTTTCAATTACTCCATCTTGTGTATTTGGATAAGGCAATTTTAATAATTCGAAATAGGTTTGAGAATTAAGCAAACTAATTATTTCAGAAGAAGTTACATTTGCCTTAGCTATAAGATTTTCCAATGGCTTATCTGGGGCTTTCCGCCAAATTTTCCCTTCCTTTTCTGGAAATTCACTTAATTTTCTTGTGTAACTAGCTATTCTGATATATGAAACATGCAGAAAATCAACAGGTCGATTGTCTGCACATGGAATTATTATCATTGAAATACGAATTCCATCTTCATATTCAAATTCATACATTCTAAAATCAATTTTAGGGGCGAGCCTATTAATTAGCCAACTTTCTAGATCTTCGCCACCTTTTTTATGTGATTTTATTTTGAAACTTGTGCCTGTAACTTTATGAGTTTTATCTTCTACACCAAAAATTAAATAACCATAAGGTTGATTGTGCAAACAAGCTCCATTTGACAATGCGGATATACGTTCGCCTATTTCTTCAGCTGAATGATAATTTAATTTGAATTCAACCCATTCACTTTCGTTAGGTTGTTTAATCAAATCGTTTACTATATTTATTAACTTTTTTAACTCCATAATCAAATAACCATCAAATAAGAATAGCCTGTGTTTACTGGGCTTTGTTGTAAAAATACGTCAATTCATCAAATAAGGATCAAATAAGATTCATTTTTTACATCCAATTGTTAATAACTTTTTATTGTATTTTTGGAATAATTTTTTTAATAATATTAAACCAAATTCAAACTTTGTCATTTTCTTCCATAATCCTCTAAGTTAAAATTATGGAACAACAATCTAGAAAAAAATGTCTATCAGGAATGCCGATTATTTTAATCATAATTCCAAAAAATGAAAATTTCGTTTGACAGCTTTTAAGCATCTACTATTTTTATCAAGCCAATTAATTTACGACAATATTAATCATCATTAATTAGAGATCAAAATTGGAATGTGTCATAATTAATTCTTTCTTTATTTATTATTCTATTTCGTTCAATAACAAAATTCTTAACTACAGTATCATATATATGCTGATAATCGCTTCCCTCTAGTTTAGAAATTTCTGTTGCTTTTTTTATTCCCATTTGATTATAAGAAGTTCCTAATCTAAGAGCCTTTTTATTCGAAAGTGAGAAAATATATCTATCATGAAACGGAGAGGTAGAATCAGATTTGGAAGCAAAAATGAACTCACTAATAGGGAAATTTTCCGAAGACAATTGTTTCCATTTACCTAATGTTTCACTTTTCTCCAAGATCTTATTTCCTAATATTGACAATTCAACATCATTATTAATCGACGCAATTAATTTTATTAGTTCAAGATCTTCATAATCGAAATATGAATCAATAATTACTATTTTATTTTCTGAATCATTTAAAATCCAATTTTTAATAAATGTCTTTGCTTTATCACGTTCTCCAATTTCAACACTTAAATTACTACTTTCATCAATGACATTAAATGTCACATCACTTTTTTCTTTAAAGTTATACATATGCAATCTTTTTAGAAAGTCAAAATTTTCAAAAGTAGATTTTAAATTTTCAATTAGTAATTCTTTAATCTTTTCCTCTTCACCTTTAGGATAAACTTTCTTTGCAATATTTTCTAAATAGTATATGTAAATGATGATCGACTTATCAATTGGGATACTATGGGATACATCAAGAAATTTATTAATATCGCCTATTTTTTTTGGGAACAATTTACCAGAGTTTAAAAGCATTAAAGAGTTGTATATTGCATATAACATATTATGTTGATTTTCCTTTTCCTTTTCTTCAACGGTCTGATTATTTTTTATTTTTTTTAATAATTCTAATCTAGCGTGATGTTTTTTTACAAGATCTTTATTGTCAATTTTGTCTACACAATCTACTGATTCAATTAACTCGTTGCATAGTTTTTCGTCTATTTTATGAATTGTATCTATCAGATTTCTTTGATACTTATATACCTCATATTTATCGTCTAAATTATTTGAGATTGTTAAGGCAGACTTTACTATTCGACTCCATGCAGAATTATTGGTAGCATACATTGTTTCCGAGATTTCATTTATCCTTTCAATATATTCGAAAGTAACTTTTAAGGACTGTAAATCAGCTATAATCTCATCAAATAACCTTTTTTTCTCTGCAATTTTAGAACTTTGAAGGTTTTTAAGAATGATTGATTTAATAAATATTCTATCTGATAGATTAGGGATATTTAGACAATCTTGATAAATGCCGTCAATTTTTTGATAATCCTTTTTAATTCTAATTAATTGTAAACTGCTTATTAATTTATATCCTTGATGTTGTACATTTAATTGTTCAGGCAATTTTGAATCAATGATTATTTCCAATTCACTCACAACATAGTTTATCTGAGCTTTAGATAAATTGGTTTCTCTGTGTGCCATCTGATCACTTATCCTTTCAATAATTTTATAAATATTCAAATCTCTTTCAATATTTCTAAGAACAGAAATACATTTAGATAAATTATTATATGTGAAACCTGATATAGCGACTTTGTCTTCATAGATCTTATATGGATTATTTCCATCCAAATAAAAAAGCGCAATCTTGTAAAAAGCTTCATTCTTAAAATGATAAGAAAATTTGCCAATAATTTTCTTGGCATAATCCTCATTATTTATAAAAATAAAAATTACAATATTAGTGTCTTCTAAATTAATTTTATCATTATTTAAGAGTGGATAGATGTTTTTATCTAACAATTTGCTACTTAAATCACTGAGATTATGCATATGAAAAACAAAACCTAATTTTGAAAAATAATCTAGCCTAGCTAGATCGGAAGGAATTTTATTTATGGCTATAATTATATTTTCAATAAAAGGCTCAATGTCTACTTTTTTACCAATTAAACAATCTATGGAAAAAATTAAATATTCCAAATTATAATGATAACTCTTGCAGTAAAGTTCAGAATAAAATACATCTTTATCTTTAATATTTTTTATGTTACTATATATTTCAGTAGTAAAGTGAATATCGAACTCTGCTAACTCTGCACAAATCGTATTGACTATTTCATACCTAGTCCAATCTTGCGAAAAAGTATTAATTAAGATTTTTAATCTATCTTTTGTACTTATGAAATCTTTTCTATTAGTATTAATATTTTTTTTAAAGATCTTGAATAATAGGATATTTAGAAAAACAAGTGATCCATCTGCATTTATTTCCTTTTCAATTGAAAAATATATTTCTTTGATTTTTATTAAGTAGTAATTTTTTAATGAATCTTCTTCTGAAAATTTTTCAAAAATTAAAGATACTGCCCAACATTTAAAATATACCTCATTAAACAAATTTAGGTAAGAAATAATATTGTCTATATTTATATACTTAATGTCAACATTATCAATATTGTTTTCAATGGCTGTCAATAGACAAAAATCTCTACTGTTTGAATTATTTAATCTTTTAGAAATTTCAACAGCAAAATTTAAATCAACTAAACTGATATTCTTAATAACATTGCTAAATACAGATTGTTGATTTGCTGTACATTGCAGTAATGAATCTATGGTTTTACGTAGGGAATTGTGATTTTTAGATTTCAAGTCTTTCAAAATTGAGCTATTGCAATCATGAAGAGATTTGTAAACTAAAGATAAACTTTCAGCTTTTATTAATAAATCTTCCTCCAACTCAATTTCATTTATAATTTCTTCTAAAATTGTAAATGATTTATCGGGAGCTTCAGAAAGTTTAATATTAAAAATATTAATTTTATATCTTATTTTATTAATAAATAATCCTTTATCGACAATCAACTGGTCGATTGAGTTTAATTTTTTTAGTAGATTTTTTTTATCATCTATACTTTTTACTAGAGTTATTTTTGAAGATAGTAGAATTAGTATTTCTAAGTTTATCAAATTATTTACATTTGTTGATAAAAGAATATCGAAAGTTTTATCGATAAGTTTTTCTAATCCTTCGGTAACGTCCTTAATGTTTTCTAAATATAATCTTGTTAGCTTTATTTTCTCAATAGAATCATCAATTTTATCAATCTCATTCAAAATTTTATCTAATGAAAAGCTACCTAAAATAAAAGATAACGCACGGTTTAACTTTCTAGATTTTCCGTTATTGAATTTTTCAAGTTTTTCATTCGCAGATTCTTTTTTCTCATTGTCAACTTCATTATTTAGGGACATTATAGAAAGTTTAGCTACGATCAAGTCATTAATATTTGAACTATCAATTTCTTTACTGTCAAGAATTTTTAAAGCCATTGAAGGATCAATATATAACAGATCAGAAATAATATCATAAATGACATCTCCACTATTTGAAAAATCACTTTTATCAAATAGCTCTCCAATGTCAGAAAGTAAAGTTTCTTCAATAATATTATTGTCTAATTTTTGTTTCTTTGCAATTAGACAGTATAATTTTAACCTTTCAACATTGATAACTGACTTATTTGCTATATTTAATGCACCATCGTAATCTTTGAAAGCTAGCTTAGTCGTAACATCTGATACTAATTCAAGATTATTTTGTAAATAATTAAAATAACTACCTTTAAATGATAAGTGAACAAGATTGTTTTGCAGTTTTAATTGATTTGATGCATTATTTCCAATATTAATTATTGAGTTAATTTTATTTAAATTACCAGTATGTCTAAATGAATTGATCAGTAGTTCATCAGTCATTTCAGAATTTATATCTGTCCATCTTTTTCTATCAAAAAGTAATTTAATTAATTCTATTTTTTTATCCAGATCAGCTGTCTTGTTTAATAATTTTATCAAACCATTTTCAACCCACTCTAAATTATTTTTAAACTTTTCGGCAATAGCATTTTTATATGAATCTGAAATAAATCTCAAGTTGCTATCG
This sequence comes from Flavobacterium daemonense, assembly GCF_007341385.1. GTDB lineage: Bacteria > Bacteroidota > Bacteroidia > Flavobacteriales > Flavobacteriaceae > Flavobacterium > Flavobacterium daemonense. The sequence continues at coordinate 133,187 of NZ_VJYD01000009.1, read as the reverse complement.
TCATAAAAAATAAAATCAATTTCTGAAATTATAGCAGATATTTCTTCTTTATTAATATCCATTATAAATGAAATATCCTCTAGAGTTAGCTTATTTGGGCTTAATGACAATAAAGACAAGATTTTAGCATTAATGTTATCAGATAGATCAATTTTTTCTAACTCAATATTTATCCACTCTTTATAATTTTCCGATTCCATAATCTTTGATAATGAAATATTTTTATCCAATTGTCTTTTTATTAAAAACAATCTAGAAGGAAGGCCTTTTGTGATTTTAAATATATCATCCTCCTGACTTTTACTAATTTCAGATAAATTCAGGTAATATTTAATATCATTAATTGAAATCCCAACAACCTTAATACTTGTTAGAAGAGTAATTTTACTAAAACTTTTGATTTCTTTTTTAAAAACTTTATCATCGGCTGTGATTATATAACGAAATTCTGTCTGCCCTAAAAATAATAGTTCTTCTATCTCTTTCATTAAGCTGATGGAGTCACTTAATCCATCAAGCACAAAATAAATTTTCTTTCCTTTAAAATTCCTTCTTAATTTAGTAAGTAAAGTTCGATAACGATCAACATTTAATTCGTCATTTTCACTTTCTCCAAGTTTAAAAGATACTTGATTTATTATGTTTTCTAAAAAATAATTCACCGAATAGTCCATCTTATTGTGAGGATTAAAAAAAACTGAAAAAGTAATTTCATCATATTTTTTCACAAACTCTTGACAGATAATTGTTTTTCCAGAACCTTCTTCACCTTTTAAAAAAACTACCTGATTTTCATTCAATAATTCCTCTAGCTCTGTAATATATTGTATCCTGTCAATACTAGGAATAATATTATAATTAAAACCCATTGAGAAATCGTAAGTATGTAATATTTTTGCTTCTAGAGACATTTGAGTTTATTTATTTATTAGAAAGAAATTTCGTAAATATAAAGAATAAAATTACCTTTAATACGTTTTGTAATACTTTGTAGCGTTCCTAAAGCCAGTAATGAATGTTTGAAACTATTTTTTGTTAAATCTTAATTTTAAATACAATTCTGAAATTCATAAATAGTTTTATTATCAGTTTTTTGAAATTCTTTTAGCAAGTACTTTTGGCTATATCGTAATTTTTTTGTGTTAGCGAATATAGAATTACTTTATCAAGTTAAATTAAAAATATTTGGTAAATATTTTAATCAGGTATTTTTACGTAGTATAAATTTTACGGTACTGTGTTTTCTTTAATAGTTGTTAACTATTAAAGAAGTTTTTAATCTCTTATCCTTTCAGTTTCTCCACAGCCGAGTTCCGAGGCAATAGGTGGCAAGATATCGGTTGTGATACAACCGGACATCTTGCAGATTGCAGGAACGTGGCAATCTTGGAGACTCTTAAAGGATGAAAACTAATTTAAATACAATATTTTAAATCAGATCAGTAAAGATTATTTTAGATGTAATGCTTTATTAATTGATCAGTTGAGAGGTTAATTTTTTGTTCCGATAAATATATTTTCAAAAGAAAAAGGAGAAAAAGAAAGCAGTTTTAAAATGGGATTTTGGTGAAGTAAGTGCTATAAGTCCCGAAGGGTGGCAGGACGAGGAACGAGGAGTGTCATTATGCGCACTTACTTTATCAAAATATCATAATTTGGCTTACTTTTTATTCTTTTTTGAAGTGTTTTAAACTGTTTCTTTTTTAATATAAAACCTATCCGAAAAATAAAATAAAGAAAAGAAAGTAACGTAGTGTTGAACAGCTTGCTCCGCTGTAATCTTTAAAATTTTGGGTGTTTATCTGAAGGTTTTTTGGATGAATTAGTAACTTAAATTTGGTCTGAAATTTTATTTATGTGAAGCACTAAGTAAAGTAATTGTATCGCTGAGATTGTTTAATGAGATATATTCCAATACAAAATTTTCCGCTTCTATTTTATAGTCAGAAGAAGTTGAAAAAGAGTTCAAATAAAAGTCTTCATTTTCATCTGCAATATGAATAATTTCAGTGTATCCTTTAGTAATCAAATTACCTTTTAGTTTTAATATTTTAAGTTCGTTGTCCCTGTTAATTTCTTTTTTTACTCGAAGTTTTATAGTCTTATCCATAGTATTGTTTTTTGTAATGGTTTGAAGAATATAGTAAAACAAAAAAGAGACTCAATTTGAGTCTCTTACTTGGAATTAATATATCTTTTATAAAGGTTATTTATCCTTTAGCAATTTTTCCAAATATTCAACTTTATCTTTCTCAGCTTGAACTAAACGTTCGTATAACTCGACCACTTTATCAAGTGGGTTAAATGTGCAGTTATGATTTACAGTTGGTCCACTATTAATAACAGATCCTTCAAAATTATTCTGAATATTATTTAGAACTGTTTCATCACTATAATTTTTAATAGCTTCAGCAGAAACACCCAAAACTTCAGCTATAGCTTGAAGTTTTTCTTCATCAACTACTTCACTTGCTTCAATATTAGAAACAGACTGCTGACTAACTCCAATAGCTATTGCAAGGGCTTCTTGTTTCATTCCTCTAAGCTCTCTAATTCGGCTTATATTTCTTCCAATATGTTTTGGTTTCGTAGCTGTGTTCATAGTTCAAAGATATTTAAAATTCTTTTAAATTTTCTGTATTGGTAAAATACAAGCGTCAATTTGTTTGATACAATTTCGATTAGTTCGGTACGGTACAATCAATTGCTTACTTGCTGTGTATTAAACAAAAATACAACTTTTCAGACAAGTATTAATTAAAAAAAGTAAAATTATGAAAACAATCGACAGCACAGGATTACAATTAATCAGCAACATTATCATTGATAAAATCTCAACAAGCGGTATTTATTGCTTTGGGGAGAAAAAGAAAACTCAGGCTGTTCAGAATCCTTTTCAGGAATCTTTATCCAAACAGAAAGAGCATACTCATTTTTATTTATTGGTCATTACTAATGAAATCATAGAAAATGCTTCATGTGATATTGCCGATGCAATCAAGACTAAAACAGACAATCGCTACACAGTTACTTTATTGCTTCATAAAGCTACGTCAGTCAGATTTTTAGCACCTCATAAAATGTTTTTCTTTCATGAAGTATTGACCAAAAGCCAGATTGTATATGAACATGTGAATGTTCCTCCGAATATTGCTTTTGACGAAATACCTATACGTAATTTTGAATCTGTACGCTCCTATTGGAACAATAGAAAAAGAATTGCTGAGGTTTATCTTGAAAGCGAAAATCAGATTGACGGAAATGATGCTGAAATTATTCAGGAAGCAATGATGCATACTGCTGTTGAACAGCTGTGTCTGGGCTTGATTGATATTTTTCTTGGATATAATCCCAATCATTTTTCTATTGCATATTTATTTGACCTGTGTGAGATCTTCACAGATCTGACTTCTGAGATATTTCCTCGAAATACACAGGAGGATAAAAAACTGTTTGATCTTATAAAAATGCATCCAAGCAAACTTCGTTGGACTAAATTGAAAAGCATAAATTTTCTGAATACGGAATTATTGCAGAAAAGATGTAATCTCTTTCAACAGAATGCAATTGAACTGGCAGAGACAGAACTTAACCGTCTGGAAAGTCTAAAACTTAGAAACTAGAGTCATGGAAATTGAAGAAAAAGACTCGCACAGAGATTTTGTCAGCCTCATGAACAAAATTGATTTTTTCACAAAGTTGAAAACGGATCAGGAAAAGGAGAATTCATTTGTTTTGGAAGTAAAAGTTTCAGGTTATAATGAACTGAGCATAATGATTGCAGATCTGCTTAAAGTAAGTATACTGGCTTTAGAAAGCGATCCTCCATATGTTTCAGAGCTGATACGGAATCCACAGATAAATGTATTGGGAATATTGGAATTAGCACTTCAGTTAATGCCACAGAGAGAATTTGAATTATTTGATGAACTGCATCAGTTTTATATAAGTCAAAAACCTGACTCAATTAAAGAGAGTTGATCATTGAGAAAATCAAGCTCTTTGATGAGTATATTTTACTTATGATTGCCATTGATTTAGCTTTTATCTTTGTTATTATCCCCGCCATATTTTGATGGGGGTAAAATGAAAAATACGCTTTAGCTTTATAGCGATAAATGATTGTGGAACAAAAAAGACCAGTAATGGTCTTTTTTTAATGAAAAGGATTGTCAAATGGAGAAAGATGAAGGAAATGAGAGAGGGAGAATGACGGCTGAGAAAACATTAAAAATGCTGAAAGATGAAGGAGTGGAAGTGACGCTTGAACAGGCGGAAATGATTTTGGAATTTTTGAGAAAACTGGCAAACATGGCAGTTTCTAACTATTTAAACACAAAAGATGAAAAGAATAGCAGACCTATACGTGAGAGTGAGTACAGATGAACAGGCAGATCGTGGCTACTCACAAAGAAATCAGGAAGAAATGCTTCGCAAGTATTGCGATATCAATTCTATTGAAATAAGAATTGTAATTTATGAGGATCATTCCGCAAAGACTTTCAACAGACCACAGTGGAAGAAGCTCCTGATGAACTTAAAGAAGATGAAAAACAAATCAGATTTGGTTCTGTTTACCAAATGGGACAGGTTCAGCAGGAATGCGGGAGATGCCTACCAGATGATAAGTATTTTAAGAAAACAGGGAGTTGAGCCACAAGCGATTGAACAGCCACTTGATTTGTCTATTCCTGAGAATAAAATGATGCTTGCTTTTTACCTTGCGGCTCCTGAAGTTGAAAATGACAGGAGAGCCCTAAATACTTTTCATGGCATGAGAAGAGCAAGAAAAGAGGGGAGATACATGGGTTACGCGCCTGTAGGATATATAAATCGCGTAAAGGAAGACGGAACCAAATACATAACATTTGATCAGCCTGAGGCATCGATTTTGAAATGGGCATTTGAAGAGCTTTCCAAAGGGATCTTCAATACTGAACAGGTTTTGCACATGGCAAAGGAAAAAGGGCTTAAAGCAGGCAAAAATCATTTTTGGCGTGCTATCCGCAATCCGCTTTATTGTGGAAAAATAGTCGTGCCTAAATACAAAGACGAAGAACTGCGCTATGTAAGGGGACAGCACGAGGCTTTAATTTCTGAATCATTATTCTATAAAGTGCAGGATATATTGGATGGCAGATCGAAGACTTATCTGCCAAAGGCAATTACTGCCAAACCTTTTCCGTTGAGAGGATTTTTTCTTTGTCCAGACTGCGGAAAAATACTTACAGCCAGCATCTCAAAAGGACGCTACAAGTACTATCCATATTATCATTGCAGTGCAGGTTGCAGATACAGGATAAATTCAGATACAGCCAATGAAATATTTATAAATAATTTGAAGCAGTATATACCTATGCGTGAAATCAAAAATGTGTATACAATTGTTTTGTCAGAATGCTATAAAGAGCAGACTAAAGAAGTTTTTGAAGAAAAAGATCGTATCATGAATCAGATCAAAGATTATGAAAAGAGAATTTCACATGCCAGAGATTTGCTTTCAACACAACAGATTGATGCAGTGGATTACAGGGATATGAAATCTGATTATGGGGATATGGTAAACAGGCTGGAGCTAAAATTGTCAGCAATTGAAACTGACAGCAAAGATATTGAAGGGTTGTTAAAAGCAGGAATCGAAAACCTTCTGAAGCTCAATGAATACTACGATACAGGCAATTGGGCAGATTCACGAGATTTGATAGGTTCGATTTATCCTGAAAATTTCACGATTTCAGAAAATGAGTTTCGAACCACTAGAATAAATGAAGTTGTGTGGCTGATATACTATATTAACAGGCAAATATCCTTAAATAAAAAAGGGACAAAGAAGAATATCTCTTCTTTGTCCCAAGTAGTAGCGGGAACAGGACTCGAACCTGTGACCTTCGGGTTATGAGCCCGACGAGCTGCCTACTGCTCTATCCCGCGATGTTCGGGTGCAAAGATAAGTCGATTTTTTAGAAATCCAACGAAAATATTAAAAAATGTTTTATTTTCTCTATTGAGTTGATATGACTACCTTTGCACCTTAAAATAGTATGCAAATGTCACATAAAGCAGGTTTCGTAAACATTATCGGGAATCCAAATGTTGGAAAATCAACATTGATGAACGCTTTCGTTGGAGAAAGATTATCAATTATTACATCAAAAGCACAAACAACACGTCATAGAATTCTTGGAATTGTAAATGGAGAGGATTTCCAATTGGTTTTGTCGGACACTCCGGGAATCATTAAACCGGCGTACGAAATGCAGGAATCGATGATGAATTTCGTAAAATCGGCTTTTGAAGATGCTGATATTTTAGTTTACATGGTCGAAATAGGCGAGCAGGACTTAAAAGATGAGGATTTCTTTAAGAAAATCATTCATGCTAAAATTCCGGTTTTGCTTCTTCTTAATAAAATCGACAATTCAAATCAGGAACAATTAGAACAGCAAGTTACATTTTGGAAAGAAAAAGTGCCAAATGCTGAAATTTTTCCGATCTCGGCTCTACAGAATTTCAATGTTCCGGAAGTTTTTGGCAGAATTATCGAGTTGCTTCCAGAATCTCCAGCTTATTATCCAAAAGATCAATTAACAGACAAACCAGAACGTTTCTTTGTAAACGAAACCATCCGCGAGAAAATCTTGCTGAATTACAGCAAAGAAATTCCGTATGCAGTTGAAATCGTGACAGAAGAATTTCATGAAGATGAAAATATCATCAGAATCCGTTCTGTAATTATGGTTGAACGTGATACACAAAAAGGAATCATCATTGGACATAAAGGTGCAGCGTTGAAAAAAGTAGGAACCGATGCAAGAGCTGATCTAGAGAAATTCTTCGGAAAACAAATTCACATCGAACTTTACGTAAAAGTGAACAAAAACTGGAGAAGCAACGCTAATATGCTGAAACGATTTGGTTATAATCAGTAATTTTTGTTTAATCGGTTAATCGTTGATTTGTTTAATCGTTAAACGAAAAGTTCTTTTTGAAAATAGGTGCCCTAGCCCAGATAGGAGCGGTATCCTTTTTCTGGCTTCTTTAGCCAGGAAAAGATATAGCGGATAGCTGGATTAGCTCCTGAAAATTACACAAAAAACAATAAAAACTTAGGTACTAAGAAACTTAGCGTCTCAGCAACTTTTTTTAACTACCTTTGCAAAAAATTTAAATAAGGCATTTTGGATTACAAGTGATTAGGTTTTTAGGAAGCTAAGAATCTGAAATCCAAAATCTAATCCCGAAGCCTCGGGACTAAAATTCAATAAAATGAGTAATAACATTGTTGCGATAGTAGGAAGACCTAATGTAGGGAAATCGACCCTTTTTAATAGGCTGATACAAAGAAGAGAAGCTATTGTAGATTCAGTATCTGGGGTTACCCGTGATAGAAACTATGGTAAAAGCGAGTGGAACGGAAAAGAGTTTTCTGTAATTGATACCGGCGGATATGTTCGCGGATCTGATGACGTATTTGAAGGTGAAATCCGTAAACAAGTAGAACTTGCTATCGACGAAGCCGATGTTATTATTTTTGTGGTTGATGTTGAAGAAGGAATTACGCCAATGGATGAAACTGTTGCAAAATTGCTTCGTAAAGTAACAAAACCAGTTTTATTAGCCGTAAATAAGGTGGATAATGCTATGCGTGAGAAAGATGCAGTGGAGTTTTATAACCTTGGTTTAGGTGAATATTACACTTTTGCAAGTATTTCTGGAAGTGGAACAGGAGATTTGTTGGATGCTTTGATTGAAGCTTTTCCAGAAAAACCTGAACCTGAAACTCCAGAAGTTGAATTGCCTCGTTTTGCAGTTGTTGGACGCCCAAATGCTGGAAAATCTAGTTTTATCAACGCCTTGATTGGTAAAGATCGTTATATTGTAACAGATATTGCAGGAACAACTCGTGATGCAATTGATACAAAATTTGACCGTTTTGGTTTCGAATTCAACTTGGTTGATACTGCTGGAATTCGTCGTAAAGCAAAAGTTAAGGAAGATTTAGAATTTTATTCTGTAATGCGTTCTGTAAGAGCAATCGAGCATGCCGATATTTGTATTTTGGTTATTGATGCAACCCGCGGATTTGAAGGCCAGGATCAGAGTATTTTCTGGTTGGCTGAGAAAAACCGTAAAGGCGTTGTAATCTTGGTAAACAAATGGGATTTGGTTGAAAAAGATACCATGTCAACGCGTGATTACGAAGAGAAAATCAAAAAAGAATTAATGCCTTTTACTGATGTGCCAATTTTATTCGTTTCAGCATTAACAAAACAACGTTTGTTGAAAGCATTGGAAGCTACAGTTCAGGTTTTCGAAAACAGAAAACAAAGAATTTCGACTTCAAAATTCAACGAATATATGTTGAAGGTGATTGAAGCATATCCGCCACCAGCGACAAAAGGTAAATACGTAAAAATTAAATATTGTATGCAGTTGCCAACACCAACGCCTCAGTTTGTGTTTTTTGCCAATATGCCGCAATACGTTAAAGAGCCGTATAAACGATATCTTGAAAATAAAATTAGAGAAAATTGGGACTTTGCCGGAGTGCCGATCGATATTTATATCCGAGAAAAATAAAAATGAAATCCCCTGTAAAAAGGGGATTTTTTTGTTTTTAAACAAAATGCGCGCTAATTGTTAAACTTAAAATTAAACCTTTAAGTTGTTTCTGGGTCTTAATAGTTCTAACCAACCCATTATGACCAAGTATTTTTCTTATTTATTATTTTTTCTTTTTTGCGTTGCCGCCAATGCGCAAAATGATATTATTCTCAAAGGAACCGTCGTAGATCTTAACACACAGGTTCCGCTTGAAATGGCGACTGTATATTTTACAACCGTAAAGGATTCTGCTGTAATTGAATATGCAACTACCGACAAAAATGGAGTTTTCAGAATAAATACAAAAAAAATAAATAAGCCTGTTTATTTGAAAGTCAATTATATGGGCTATCAAACTTTGGTTGAAGAACAGAAAGAGCTGATAGAAAGCAAGGATTTTGGAAAGCTTTATTTGGCAGAAAATATAAATGCGCTTGAAAATGTAGTCATTAAAACCGAAGCGCCTCCAGTCGCCATTAAAAAAGATACTTTGGAATTTAATGCCTCGGCGTTTAAAGTGAGGCCAGATGCCAATGTTGAAACTTTATTAAAACAACTGCCTGGTGTTGATGTTGATAATGACGGAAAAGTCACTGTAAATGGGCGAGAAGTAACGCAGTTTTTAGTCAACGGAAAAGCATTTTTTGATAAAGATGGACAGCTTTTATTGAAGAATATGCCAGCTGAAATAATTAAAAAAGTTCAGGTTTCCGATTATAAAACCAAGAAAGAAGAACTTGCCAAGCAGGAATCCAGCTCCGATAATTCATCAATTAATTTCACAATCGACGAAAAGAAAAATAAAGGTTTTTTTGAAAAAGCACTTGCCGGTTACGGTTCTGATAATCGTTATGAAAGCAGTTTGTTGATGAATTTCTTCAATAATAATCAGAAGATTAGTGTTTTGGCTTCGTCAAATAATATTAATTCGACTGGTTTCTCTATGGATGATGTTTTTGACAATATGGGAGGCGGAAGAAATAATAGTGTAAATCAGGCCAGCACGACAACTGGCAAGGGAATTACACAATCTAATTTGGCCGGAATCAATTATTCTGATGACTGGTTTAAAGATTTTACAGCAACAGGAAGTTATAATTTTTCGAACACCATTACAAATAACGACAGCAAAGCAAATCAGCTGAATTTTTTGCCGACGGGAAATATCTTGACCGCTTCTGATTCTAAAACCAAAAATGAGAATACAGGAAATAAAGCCAATTTTGAATTTGAATACAAACTAGATCCAAGCACCCGAATTGTTTTTACTCCAAAATTTAATCAAACAAGAGTTGATAGCGATTCGTCTTCTTCAAGTTCTTCTGAAGATGAAAATAATCAGCCCTTAAACGAAAGTACGGCGGTTTCTCATCGAGAAAATACGACGACCAATTTTGCAAATACACTTAATTTCAACAAAGCTTTTGCGAAAAAGAACCGTAATTTGAGTTTTGTTTTTGATAACAATAATACTGATGCAATTACAGATGGAGTCAATGTTTCGGAAACTATTTTTTATCAGGACAACAAACCAAATGATGAGCGAAATCAAAAAACGAGAAATGATAACGTGAACGATGCTTATTCGCTAGATATTGAATATACGGAACCAATTACAGATTCATTGCGCATTCGATTTGGTTCTGATTTTGATTGGCAGAAAGAAATAAAAGATCAAAAAACATTTGATTTTGATGCTAGTTCTCAGTCATATTCTCAGATAAATGAATCGTTGACAACTTATACGACTTCAAAGCAAAATTCGATTAGTCCGAAGTTTGGAATTACGCTTCAAAAAAATAAATTCACGGTAAATTTAGACACAAAAACTTCGATTATTGATTATGACAATCACGGTTTTTATTTAGGAAAATCAACCGATTTGAATCAGAAATATGCGTTGCCTTATGCTACTGCACAGTTTCGTTACAAGTTTAGCCGTTCAAAGAATTTTACATTTAAATACGACTATTCAAATACGCTCCCGGCTTCGAGTTTTTTACTGCCAATTGCTAATTTGAGTAACCCGCTGAATACCATTATTGGAAATCCAAATTTGGATCCAATTGAAAAAAACAGTATCAATTTCAGTTTCAGAAATTTTGATTTCCGTACGCGTTCAGGTTATAGTCTTTATGCACGAGGAGACTATTATGCGAATGATATTTATTCGACTTCATTTTATGACGATAGTGGAAAAAGAACTACAACGTATCTGAATTTGTCTGATACTTATACTTTTTCTGTCGGAGGAAACTGGAATCAGTCGGTTAAAAGAGATGCGCACACGCTTCGTTACGGTTTACAGTTAAACGGAACTTACAATTTTGATAAAGGCTACACAAATGGAGTTTTGTATAATGCAAAAGGTACTGCCGTAACGCCAAAAATCTATTTGGCATATGAATATGGCGAATTGCTGGTTATTGCGCCATCATATAGTTTGACGTATAATGAGACGAAATATGAGAATTATACCCGCGATGCAACCTCAAATGTTGTACACCGAATCAATTTGCAGACAACAAGTTACTGGCCTGCTAAGTTGATTTTTGGAAATGATTTTGGATATACATACAATTCGAATATTTCAAGCGATTTCAAAAAAGATTTCTACTTATGGAATACGAGTTTGTCATACGGATTTTTAGATAAAAAACTGTACGCAAAAGTGAAAGTATATGATGTTTTAAATCAGAATCAAAGTGCTGTAAGAACAATTTCAGCAACTTCAATCCGCGATGAAGAAAACACCGTTTTAAAAAGATATATCATGTTTTCATTGGCCTACAAAATCGGGAATTTTGCAGGAAATGAAAAAGGTAAGAGAAGAGGCCGAGAAAGAGAGGAGTAGGTTTTGTCTTTCTTTAGAGACGTATGAAAGTGCGTCTCTTTAAGGCTTTTTTTTGAAGGTTCAAAGGAGCTGAGGATCAAAGGAACAAAGGTTTTAAAATTGTGAAAAAAGGGGTAAATCAAACTTCTATTTTGATTTTACTCCTTTAAACTTTGGACCTTTGACCCTCTGTCCCTTTGCACCTTTTTTCAAAACTTCCTATCAATTCGATGATAAACTGTAAAACGAATAATATCGCGATCATAAAAATCGATACCGCTGGCGCGTCTTTGAAAGTTTTTTATGTAACCAAGTTCTAAACCTAAATTGGGATTAAAGTGATAACGGAGCGCGACGTAAAATCGGTTTTGATCAAAAGTATTTAGTTTGTTGTCTTTTCCAAAATTGAACATTACTTCATCTGAAATTGTACCTTTTAAGCTTCTCCCATCTTTTTTCCAAAGATCAAAAGTCGACTGTAATCGGTAACGGAATCGGAGTGCAAATGAGAAAGTGTCTAGTAATTCTGTTCGTGAAGCTTTTTCGATAAAGCGTTCTTCAAGCTGAAAACGATTGTGAAAAGTGATTTTTGCAATGTCATTAATCAACGTAATATCTTGCTGGATTCGATATTCTGGAACAGAAAAATTTGGATCAATGTCTGGGTTTTGTGTATTTACGCTGAAAAAAGCCAAACCACCTCCTAATTCGACAAGCTTGCTGGCACGAAAACGAACCTGAGATCTTAGTACAAAAAGATTTTCGTGAACTGGATTGAGAAAAAAACGATTATCAAATTCAGAATGAAGTGCCCATTTTTCGCTTAAAGGCAAAATGTTGTAATAACGAATCCAGCTTAAAGTCTGCTGATCAGTTTTTTTTACATTTTGTGCCGATAAAAGCGGACTTACTAATCCGAATAAAACCAATAATTTGAGAAATTTCATTTAATCTCTATACATTCAGGCTGCGAATATATATAAATCAGAATTGATTTAGAGCAGATTAAAATTTGGTTTCAGTACTATTTTGTGATTTCAGAAAATAAAAAAACGAGACAAATTTTATAAACTTGCCTCGTTTTAATGATTTTAAACTAACTAACTTAACCGCTTACAGAGAATATTTTAGAGTAACTCCGTAAGTTCTTTGATCACCAAGAACACCAGCATATTGTCCTGCATTACCTCCAGCAGGCAATAATTGCTCGTAATAATCTTTATTCAACAAGTTGCGTCCCCAAAAGTGAACAGATAAACCTTGCGAAGCGCGGAAACCTAAACGTGCATTAAAAATAGCATAACCTGGTACAACTAAATATTTTGAAGCCGAAGGGCTTGATGAAAATTCAGAACGTGCGTATGAATCAACAGCTACAAATATTTTCCCTTTGTTTCCAAAGAATGTTGCATTGTCAGAAAGCTCACCGCCCAATGATCCTGCCCATCTTGAAGCTCCAGGTAATTCAGTTCCTGAAACATCTTTGAAAGCTACAGGAGCGCCAGTTTCTTCTAATGGAAGCGGAGCATTTGTAAATTTCACATATTTTCCATCTGTATAAGTTGCGGCAGCATTTACAGTTAAATGTGTGCTGAAAACAAAGCTCGCATCTAATTCGGCACCTCTTACGCGTACTTTGTCAGCATTTGCAAGATAACCACGGTTTACACCTAATTCAGCAGCTTGAACGTTTGTTTGAAAATCTTTAATATCTGTGTTGAAGAACGTCAAGTTGAAAATCGAATTTTTGAATGGAGAAGTTTTTACTCCAATTTCATAATGATTAACTTTTTCTGGTTTAATTACCGCAAGATCAAGCATAGGATTGCCTTTTGCATCTGTTGGAAGGCCAGCAACGTTTACACCAACTGGTTTGTAGCTTTTAGCGTATGTTGCATAAGCATTGATTTTGTCTGTAACTTTATAGGTCAATGTCAAGTTTCCTGAAAAATCGGTATTGTCTGTACTTGAATCAAAAGCCTGATCAGAGTAAACTGATTTTTTCAAAGCAATCAATGCTGGATCATTAGTTTGCAAACCTCCGTAAGTTGTACGTGCATAATGAGCATCTTTTTTATCGAAGTTATATCTTAAACCAGGCAAAACGTGAAAGCGTTCTGTAACCGCCCAATCAATTTGTCCAAATACTGCAGCACTTGATGATCTAATGTTTGCATCGGTTTTGATTCCATATCCTTCAAAAAGTCCCGGAGTTTTCCATAATGGGCTCGTTGTACTTTGAGAGAATCTCCATTGTGCATTTCCAGATTCTTCTGTACCATCAGTTTGTGAAGTTTGATCAATAAAAAACACTCCAGCAACACCGCTCACTTTTGAAGAAAGCTGACCCGCATAACGAACCTCTTGCGTTACCTGCGTTTGTCTTGTTGGGTTTTGTGATTTAGCCAATACTTGAAGTCCTGTAAAGTCCCTGTCATTTGATGGATCCCAGTTCCAGAATCTCCAAGCTGTTGTTGAAGTCAAAGTTCCTGGGCCAATTTTCGTATCAATATTAAGCGAAATACCTCCCATATCTTGATTTGAACGCCAAGGTGTATCTTGATCAATTTTACGGTCAAAAGCATTTAAACTTGGCAATTGATAATTTAAATCTTTGATGATTGCATCAAACTGACGGTAAGCAGCTCTTTGAGTAGGAGCAACACCAGCCACAACCTGTGCATATCCGTCAGGACGTTGTGTTGTGATATCAGCAGCCAAAATAATATTTGTATTTACAGAAGGCGTCCAAAGTAATTGTCCTCTAATCCCTTGATTGTTCAAAGTATTTGTTGGTCTTCCTGTCGCAATATTATCAATCAAACCATCTCTTTGAGTTCCTGAAAACGAAATTCTTCCGGCAACTTTTTTGCCCAAAGCCCCAGTAACCGATGCTTTAGCTTGTAAAAAGTTGTAATTTCCATAGCTTACTTCAAAATCTGCTCCTGTAGAAAAACTCGGTTTTCTAGTAGTAATATTGAAAGCGCCCGAAGTAGTGTTTTTTCCAAATAAAGAACCTTGTGGTCCGCGCAAAACTTCAATTTGTTCAACATCAATAAAGTCCAAAGTAGTTGCAGCCGGACGAGCGTAATAAACACCGTCAACATAAAAACCAACTCCAGGATCGATTCCGTCATTTGTCAATCCGAATGGAGAACCCAAACTACGAATGTTGATTCCCGTATTTCTTGGATTTGAAGAATAAAGTTGTAGCGATGGAACAAGTTCTTTAATGCGGTTAACGTTGAAAGCTCCTGTTTGTTCAGCCTGCTTTCCTGTAATTACAGAAATAGCAATTGGCACATCTTGTACTTTTTCGATTCTGCGTCGAGAAGAAACCACCACTTCAACAAGTTCATTTTCTTCTTTTAAAATGACTTGCAAAGGCGTTGCAGGTAAATCATCGATCTCGATTTCAGTTGTTTTATATCCAACATACTGAACTAAAAGTGTTACCGGAAGTTTTCCTTTTGTATCGATAGTAAATTTTCCGGTAGCGTCTGTAATTGTATTTGTAGTTGTTCCTTTAATAACAACATTTGCGGCTTCTAATGGAGTATTTTCTGTTGTTTTAACGAAACCTTCTATGTTTTGTCCAAATGAGATTGAAACAGTTAAAACGGCTAATATTGTAAGTATATTTTTAATCGAATTTTTCATTTTTATATTAAGTATATATGATTAGTAGAGTTTATAATAAAATTTTTTTTATCAACACATACACATCATACAGGAAATGCTTTTTGCAGTTTTGAACTGACTATTTGAGTTTGTTTGCCAAAGACTTGTTGTTACGCCTAATAAACCGAAATCTACTTTCATGAGTTAAATATTTGTAATGGTTTGTTAATTATTTTTTGGCAAATATATAATTAATTCTATCGATTTACTAGACTTTAGAAAATATTTTTTTATTTTTTTACTAATGAAGCAATTGTGATGCCTTCCATAGCCTTCAAAGTTTTATCTCTAATTAGCATTAAACCGTGACGCAGACTGCATTCAGACTCGGTTTTACAATCAGAGCAAGGCTCGTAAAAATTTAAAGAAGCGCATGGCAAAAGTGCAATTGCACCGTCAAATAATCGGTGAATTTCTGCCAAAGTGATGTCATTTTTTGATTTTATCAGATAATATCCACCAAATTTTCCTTGCTTGCTGCTTACAAAACGTCCTCGTTTTAGATCTAAAAGAATCTGTTCTAAAAACTTTTTAGGTATGTTGGCTCCATCAGCAATTTCTATAGTTCTAGAAATGTGATTTTCATCTTGTTCAGCTAAATAAAGTAAGGCCTTAAGGGCGTATTTTGCTTTATGTGATAACATCTATTAATAAATTGTAAAGTGTAAATGTATGATTTTTTAAGATTGAAACCTAGACTTTGAAACGTGAAACAAAGAAAACTTCAAACAAAAATTCTTACCAGCCTCCACTAGAACCTCCTCCTGAGAATCCGCCGCCACCGAAACCACCGCCGAAGCCACCTCCAGATGATCCGCCGCCGAAACCTCCAAATCCGCCTCCGCTGCTTCTGCCAAGACTGCTTAACAGAATGATATCCATAAGGCTAGGGCCTCCACCATTATTCCCAGAATTTCCTCCGCCACCTCTTTTATTGCGAGAAAGCAAGATTAGTATGATTACAATAATAACGATAAATGGCAATATCGGGAAATCTTTTTGTTTGGATTGTTTGCGTTCTCCTTTGAATTTTCCTTTAAAAACATCAATTATAGCATCTGTACCTTTATCAAGGCCATTGTAAAAACTTCCCGCCTTAAATTCAGGGACAATTATATTTCTAATTATAGTACCGCCAATTCCTGCTGTCAAACGATCTTCGAGTCCGTAACCAGGATTTATGGCGATTTTTTTCTCGTCTTTTGCTAGTAGAATAATAACACCGTTATCATCTTTTGCGGTTCCTCCAATTCCCCATTTTTGCCCCCAATTTGTCGCTAATTGACTCACATCTTCTCCTTTCAGGCTTTCAATTGTTATGACAACAATCTGAGTGGTAGTTGAATCTGAGTAGCGAATAAGTTTCTCTTCAAGCTGTGCTTTTTCAGTCGGGCTTAAAAGATTGGCATAATCATAAACAGAAGTTTGTTCACTTGGAATTTCGGGAATTGTAAATTGCGCAAAAATAGTATTGCAGATAAAAAACGCGATAAATAAAAAAGTAAACTGAAAAATTCTATTGGAATTTGAGATTTTAAGATTGGAATTTTTCATTATTTATCCTTTTGAGATTTCGTTAGATAATTCATTAGTATCGTCTTCAGACCACGGAAAGTATTTTTTTAATTGCTCTCCAGCATTCAAAATACCTTCGACAATACCTTTTTTAAAGTTTCCAGCCTTAAATTGTTCGACCATTTTGTCTTTGGTACTATCCCAAAAATCATCAGATACGACATCGTTTATTCCTTTGTCTCCGCAAATAGCAAAATTTTTATCGGCTACGGCAAAGTAAAATAAAACGCCATTTTGTTGCTGGGTTTCATTCATTCGCAATTCATGAAAAACTTCTAAAGCCCTGTCAAAAGGAACTTTAGAAGTTGTTTGTTCTATATGTACTCTAATTTCGCCAGAAGTATTATTTTCGGCCACGCGAATAGCTTCAACAATTTCTTGTTCTTCTTCTTTGGATAAAAAATCTTCTACTTGTGACATGGGAATGATTTTAGAGTTTAGATTGTAGATTTTAGAATTTTACTTCAACAGGTTTGTCTGCTCCAGTAGAGGCCTCGAAATATGGTTTTTCCTTATAGTCCAAGAACCATTTGTTTGGAATCGAAAGAACGTAACCATTGTAATCTTGTACAGCTTCGTTGAAACGAGTTCTAGCTGTTAAAATTTGATTTTCTGTACTTGCTAATTCATCTTGTAATTTCAAGAAATTCTCATTTGCCTTCAAAGTTGGATATTGTTCAACAGAAACCAATAATCTTGACAATGATGAACTTACGCCACTTTGAGCCTGGTTGAATTCTTTTAATTGCTCTGGAGTCACATTACTTGGATCAATTGTTACTGAAGTAGCTTTTGCACGAGCTTCAATAACTGCCGTTAAAGTCGATTTTTCAAAATCAGCTGCACCTTTCACAGTGTTTACTAAATTTCCAATAAGATCATTACGTCTTTGATAAGCTGTTTGAACATTTCCCCATTCTTTATTAACTGCTTGACTTTTTTGCAAACCAGTATTTTTTATTCCAATTGACCAAAAAGCAATGATCGCAATTAGTGCAATAATAATTCCTACGGGGATTAACCATTTTTTCATATCTGTTTTGATTTAAGTTTATTTCTATTTTTAATTACAATTCGTTTTTGATGTCGTTCAACTGTATTTTAATGGACTCTAATTTACGTATTATTTCGAATTTATCTAATGTTTTCTTTTGACCCTCTTTTAAGTGTGTTTTAGCTCCTTCTAGCGTAAAACCTCTTTCTTTGACTAAATGATAAATCAATTGTAAGTTGGTAACATCTTCGGGCGTAAACATTCTGTTGCCTTTGGCGTTCTTTTTTGGTTTGAGGATATCAAATTCACTGTCCCAAAATCGTATCAAGGATGCATTGACATTAAAAGCTTTGGCGACTTCGCCAATACTGTAATATCTTTTATCTTTTGAAAGCTCAATGTGCATGTTTTTGTATTTCTAATTTATTTCAAAAATAACACTTTTTATAGTATTAATCTAATGACTGATTTTCTTGGTTGGCCATATGCGAAATTGCAACGTATTCGACAGCCGAAATATTTCCGTAATAAAAGTTCAGCGGATTTACGACTTTTCCGTCTTTATGAACTTCATAATGGCAATGTGGTCCTTCAGATCTTCCCGTGCTTCCCACATAACCAATAATATCGCCTCTTTTTACTTTTTGTCCCGGCCTGCAATTGTATTTGCTCAAATGCGCATACAAACTCTCGTAGCCAAAACCATGCCTGATCACCACATGATTTCCATATCCAGAAGCAGTATTGTCGGCTCTTTCAATTACTCCGTCGCCGGTTGCATATACGGGAGAGCCAGTATTGGCAGTAAAATCCATTCCGTTGTGCATTTTTCGCACTTTCGTGAAAGGGTCGATTCTGTATCCAAAACCCGAAGCGACGCGTTTTAAATTTTCATTTTGAACAGGCTGAATTGCCGGAATCGCCAGCAATAAATTGCCTTTTGTACTCGCTAATTTCAAAATTTCATCTAATGATTTGGATTGAATAGCTAATTCTTTCGAAAGTTTATCAATTCGTTTTGTCGTATTTAGTACTAATTGTGAATTGTTGTAGCCTTCTAATTTTTTATATCTGTTCGGATCTCTGAAACCTTCTTTTCTGATTGAATCCGGAATTTCGGCTTTATTAAAATAAATGCGATAAATATTATTGTCTCTTTCCTCTAAAGCTTCGGCAACATCATCAATTTCATCCATTTTTTTGTTTAAAATGGCGTATTGAAGCTTTAGGTTTTCAATTTCACGTGTCTGCAAACGATCTTTTGGAGTTTTAAAATAAGGAGTATTAATTAGAAGCACCAAAATTAAAAAGCCAAATAAAGCTGAAGCCAGCAAAAACAGCAAGGCGTAGCCAATTTTGATTCTTTTTCTGGTTTTTATTTTTGTATAAGCCAGATTTTCTGAGTCGTAATAATATTTTACTTTCGCCATATTTTAAAATACGCTATTTTTGCAGCTTGTAAAATAAGTTAGTCGAACAAAATTACTAAATGTTTCAGCTGTCCGACGCTTTTTTTCAAGAATAAAGCAATTAGATAATGTGTCAATTTGATAATTAGATAATGTATTAAAAACGGAATTTGTTGTTTTAAATTTTACCGTTTTTAATTAAAAATCTAATGGTCAGATTTTCAGATTGATGAATTATCTAATTAACATATTTTCAAATTATCACATTATCAAATTGACACATTTTCTAATTTAAATATGAAATCACAAGACGTACGTAAACAATTTTTAGATTTTTTTGAGAGCAAAGGGCATACAATCGTTCCTTCGGCTCCTATTGTGCTTAAAGACGACCCAACCTTAATGTTCAACAACTCGGGAATGGCCCAGTTTAAAGAATTTTTCTTAGGAAACGGAACGCCAAAAAGCCCAAGAATCGCCGATACGCAAAAATGTCTTCGTGTTTCAGGAAAACATAACGATCTTGAAGAAGTGGGTATTGATACGTATCACCACACTATGTTTGAAATGTTAGGAAACTGGTCCTTTGGTGATTACTTCAAAAAAGAAGCAATCAACTGGGCTTGGGAATTATTGACAGAAGTTTATAAAATTCCGAAAGACAAACTTTATGTTTCTGTTTTTGAAGGAAGCAAAGAAGATAATGTTCCGTTTGATCAAGAAGCTTGGGATATCTGGAAAACTTTAATTGACGAAGACCGAATTATCCTTGGAAACAAAAAAGACAATTTCTGGGAAATGGGTGATCAAGGACCATGCGGACCTTGTTCTGAAATTCACGTTGATTTACGTTCTGAGGAAGAAAAAGCGCTTGTATCTGGAAAAAGCTTGGTAAACAATGACCATCCGCAAGTAGTTGAAATCTGGAATAACGTATTTATGGAATTCAACCGTAAAGCTGATGGTTCGTTAGAAAAACTTCCTGCACAACACGTTGATACTGGAATGGGATTTGAGCGTTTGTGTATGGCATTACAAGGAAAAACATCAAACTATGATACTGATGTTTTCATGCCTTTGATTAGAGAAATCGAAACAATTACAGGTGCAAAATATACCGTTAAAGCGTCAAACGAAGCTGAAGAAAAAGTAAATATTGCTATTCGCGTTGTGGCAGATCACGTTCGTGCTGTAGCTTTTGCTATTGCCGATGGACAATTGCCATCTAATACTGGGGCTGGATATGTAATTCGTAGAATTTTGCGTCGTGCAATTCGTTACGGATTTACTTTCTTAGGAATTAAAGAACCGTTTATTTATAAATTGGTTGAAACTTTGAGCGAGCAAATGGGCGATTCTTTCCCAGAGATCAGATCTCAAAAAGCACTTTGCTCAAATGTTATCCGTGAAGAAGAAAGTTCTTTCCTAAGAACGCTAGATCAAGGATTGATTCTTTTAGATGCTGTAATTTTAAACAATACAGGAGATACAATCGATGGTAAAAAAGCATTTGAATTGTATGATACTTATGGTTTTCCAATCGATTTAACGGCTTTGATTCTTTCTGAAAAAGGATTGAAATTAGATGAAGCTGGGTTCCAAGAACAATTGCAATTGCAAAAAGAAAGATCTCGTGCCGCATCAAAAGTTACTGCTGGAGACTGGAACGTCATTGTTGAAGATGATATTCAGGAATTTGTTGGTTATGACAGATTAGCACATCAAGTAAAAATCACTAAATACCGTAGAGTTGACAGTGTAAAAGACGGCGAAATCTACCAATTGGTTTTCAATGCAACTCCATTTTACGGAGAAAGCGGAGGACAAACGGGTGACAAAGGATATTTAGAATCTCAAAACGGAGATATTACCTATATCATCGATACTAAAAAAGAAAACAATCAGACGATTCATTTAACACAATCGTTGCCAGAAAATATTACAGCAACTTTTAATGCAGTTGTTGATGCAACTCAAAGAGCCAAAACGTCGTCAAACCACACGGCTACGCACTTGTTGCACCAAGGTTTACGCAAGATTTTAGGAACACATATCGAGCAAAAAGGTTCGATGGTAAGAAACGCTTCATTGCGTTTTGACTTTTCTCATTTTTCTAAAGTTACCGATGAGGAATTAGAAGAAGTAGAAAACTTTGTAAATGCGAGAATTCGTGAGAGTTTGCCTTTAATTGAAAAAAGAGCAATCCCAAAAGAGCAAGCACTTGAAGAGGGCGCAATAGCTTTATTTGGTGAGAAATATGGTGATTTGGTTCGTATGATTAAATTCGGTGATTCTGTTGAGTTATGCGGAGGAACACACGTTCCAAATACATCTGATATCTGGCATTTCAAAATTGTTTCAGAAGGTGCAGTTGCGTCAGGAATAAGAAGAATTGAGGCGATCACAAGTGAAGCAGCAAAAGAGTATTTTGAGTCTCAAGCTGTTGCTTTAAACGAAATTAAAGAAGCGCTGAAAAATGCTCAAGATCCTGTAAAATCAATCTTAGCATTGCAAGATGAAAATGCACAGTTGAAAAAGCAATTAGAAGCTTTATTAAAAGATAAAGCGAAAAACATGAAAGCTGATTTGGCTAAAGAGTTGCAAGAAATCAATGGAGTTCAGTTTTTAGCAAAACAAGTAGATTTAAATCCGGAAGGCGCAAAAGATTTGGCTTACGAATTAGGTAATTCGTATCACAACTTATTTGTAGTTTTCGCTACAGCTCATGAAGGAAAACCAATGTTGACTTGTTATATTTCTAAAGAAATTGTTGCAGAGAAAAACCTAAATGCAGGACAAGTGGTTCGCGAATTAGGAAAATACATCCAAGGTGGAGGAGGAGGTCAGCCTTTCTTCGCAACTGCAGGGGGTAAAAATGTTGACGGAATTGCTGAGGCGCTTGCTAAAGCGGTGGATTTCGTTAAATAAAGATGCTAAGATGCTAAGGGACTAAGGTTCTAAGTTTTTTATAAAAGTAAACCCGACAGGTTTTTAAAACCTGTCGGGTTTTGTGTTTAATAGCGTCCAGCTTTAGCTGGATGATGAAATGGTGAATAAAAGGGCTTTAGCCAAACGATTACGTTTGGCTAAAGCCCTTCAACTTTAATTTATCACCCATCCAGCTAAAGTTGGACGCTATTCAAAAAAACTTAGTCCCTTAGTATCTTAGCATCTCAGAACCTTTAGAAAAACTATTTTCTTTCCCCAATTTGCTGGCGCCACATTGCGTAATACAATCCTTTCTCGACGATCAAATCTTCGTGTTTTCCTTGCTCGATGATTTTACCTTGTTCCAAAACAAAAATTCTATCAGCGTGCATAACAGTTGATAAACGGTGTGCGATTAAAACCGTAATTCTGTTTTTATCTGAAATATTTCTAATCGTAGCGTTAATTTCTTCTTCGGTAATCGAATCTAAAGCAGAAGTTGCTTCGTCAAAAATCAATAAATTCGGATTTCTTAAAATCGCTCTGGCAATAGACAAACGTTGTTTTTCTCCACCTGAAACTTTAATTCCGCCTTCACCAATTGTGGTGTTCAAGCCATCTTCGGCACGTCTTAAAAGTTTATCGCAGCTTGCACGTTTAAGGGCGTCATATAATTCTTCATCGGTTGCATTTGGCTTCACGAATAATAAGTTTTCACGAATAGTTCCTGAGAATAATTGAGCATCTTGAGTAACAAATCCTAATTGTTTTCTTAAATCCAATAAGTCAATTTCTGTAGAATCAATATCGTTGTATAAAACCTGACCTTCGGCCGGTGTATATAAACCAACAAGCAATTTTACTAAAGTGGTTTTTCCTGAACCCGACGGCCCTACAAATGCAACGGTCTGTCCTTGTTTGATTTCGAAATTAATGTTTTCAACCGCTTTAAATTTGGCTGTTTTATGTTTGAAACTCACATTCGAAAATAATAACGACTGAATTGCACCAACATGTTTTGGCGTTTTTGGGCGGAATTCTTTAGGAGCATTCAATAAAACTCTAAAGTTTTCCATCGAAACTTTGGTTTCATTAATTGCAATAATAAAGTTTCCGAGTTCTTGTAAAGGTCCAAAAATGAAGAAAGTGAAGAATACCATTGTCAATAAATCACCAACAATAATTTTTCCTCCAAACAAGAAATAATACAGCGTAAAAACAACGCAAGTTCTTAAAAAGTGAACTGTTGTTCCTTGAATAAAACTCAAACTTCTTATAAAGCGGATTTTCTCTAACTCTAATTGTAGAATTTTAAAAGTGTTTAAATTCAAACGCTTTTCTTCTTGGTACGTTAATCCAAGACTTTTTACCAATTCAATATTTCGTAAACTTTCTGTTGTAGAACCCGCTAAGGCATTGGTTTGGTTCACGATTTTTTTAGAAACGACTTTGATTTTTTTGCCTAGATACGAACTTACCAAAGCAATAATTGGCGCCGTAATTAAAAAGATAATCGAAATACGATAATCAATTCGGGCAACGTACACAATTACAAATATGAACCCGATGATGGTTTGAAAAA
Source organism: Flavobacterium daemonense (assembly GCF_007341385.1). GTDB lineage: Bacteria > Bacteroidota > Bacteroidia > Flavobacteriales > Flavobacteriaceae > Flavobacterium > Flavobacterium daemonense. The sequence continues at coordinate 109,581 of NZ_VJYD01000009.1, read as the reverse complement.
TCAGCGAGATCGAAAGCGTAATCAATTTCTCAGAATCAGAACGAACTTTAGTCAGTTTGCTCAAAGTTTCACCGCTTCGTTGGTCTTCAAATTCGGCATAAGGAAGATCTAAAGATTTTTTGATTCCGTCCGTGTACATTTGAGCACCGGTTCTCTGGATGACAACATTCGTAAAGTAATCCTGAAAGTTTTTGGTAATTCTGGAAATCATCGCAGCGCCAAGCGAAAGCCCAAGCCAGAATGATAATGATTTTATAAAACCGGTCGCGTTTCCTGCATATTTATGTAGTCCAACACCGCAATCCTGCATTAATTTACCGGTAATAATTGAGTCTGATAAACTGAAACAAATGTTTATAGAAGCCATAATCAAAGCAAAAAACAAAAGCATTTTGTGTTTGATTATATAAGAATATAATAATTTCATATGATTTTTTAGAAAAGTGGAAGATGCAAAAGTAAGGAATTGTTTGGGTTTGTGGTGTTGATTTTTGTTATTAAAAATGTAATTCTTTTAATAGTTGTTTAATTCGTGTGAAGTCGAATGATTTGTTATAACAACAAGATCCACGTTCTTTTTGTCATTTCGACGTAAGGAGAAATCACACAAGAAATTCCACTTGCAAAATCGCCAATCTTTGTAGAGCTTCTCGTGTGATTTCTCCTTACGTCGAAATGACAAAAGTGAGCAAAAGTGTCACGACTTTGCATGATTTTCTTTTTATAAATTCTATCAAAAGAGTGGTCAGTAATCTTTAACTTTGTTTCAAACTCTAAATTATGCAATTCAGAACTCAAATTCCAATTTCAAAAAGTAATAATCCAATCGATTATAATTCGAAAATACTTTCTATTGGTTCTTGTTTTGCTGAAAATATGGCGGAGAAATTTGATTATTTTAAATTTCAGAATGAAACAAATCCGTTTGGGATTATTTTTAATCCAGTTTCGATTGAGAAATTATTTCGAAGAGTTTGTGAGTTGGATTTTTATCAGGAAAAAGACGTTTTCTTTCATAACGAGCGTTGGCATTCCTATGAAGTGCATTCTGATTTAAGTAATTCCGACCGACAAGAATTGCTTGAAACTTTAAATAAAGCAATTACAGAAACCAATAAACAATTAAAAGAAGCTTCGCATATTATCATCACATACGGAACTTCTTGGATTTACAGAAATCTGGAAAGTGAAGAAATTGTAGCGAATTGTCATAAAGTGCCTCAAAAACAATTCTCAAAAGAATTATTGTCGACTGAAGTCATCCAGAAAAACATTCAAAATACGATCGATTTAATTCAGACATTAAATCCAAACATAAATTTCATTTTCACCGTTTCGCCAGTTCGCCACATAAAAGACGGATTTATCGAAAATCAATTAAGCAAATCACATTTATTCACGTCTCTGCATCAGATTTTAAAAATTCACAATTCACAATTTACAATTCACAATTATTTTCCTTCGTACGAAATCATGATGGACGAACTTCGCGATTATCGTTTTTATGCCGAAGATATGCTGCATCCAAATCAAATCGCGATTGACTATATCTGGAAGCTTTTTAGTGAAAATTATATTTCACAAGAAAGTATTTTAATAATGCAGGAAGTAGATGAAATCCAGAAAAGTTTGCGTCATAGAAGCTTCAATCCAGAGTCAGAACAACATCAGAAATTCTTAGCAAATCTTCAAAAGAAAATAAATCTTTTAGGTGAAAAGCTTCCACAAATCAAATTCTAAAATTTTTCTTTGCGCCTTTGCGTCTTTGCGAGATTGTTTCTAAGCTATTAAAACAGACTTTTTTTAATCTCGCAAAGACGCAAAAGCGCAAAGTTTTATTCATTCTTTCGTTAAAGTAAAAACCAAAAACTAACCCTTTTACAGTGAAATTTTAGAATAATTGCGGATAATTATGTAAATTGTTAAGGTTTAAAATTTACAATTTTGTAAACTGTGTAATTACAGCCTTATAAAAACGCAACTTTAATCTAATCGTGTTTTGCTGACGTATGAATAAGAAATCAATTCATTTTCTAAAAAAAACACTTCGTGTACTTCTTTGGTGCGTGATTTCTGTAGTTGCACTTTTGTTGCTTTTGATTGTTTTGATTCAGGTGCCGTCCGTGCAGAATTTTGCTAAGGACAAAGCGATTTCCTATCTCCATAATAAAATAAAAACAAAGGTTTCTTTAGATCATATTTCCATTAAGTTTCCGAAAGATGTAGTCTTGGAAGGTTTCTATTTTGAAGATCAAAAAAAAGATACTTTGTTGGCCGGCAAACGATTAGAACTCGACGTTGACCTTTTTAAATTAGCCAGCAGCGAACTCGAAATCAATTCGGTTTCATTTGAAAATGTAAAAGCGAATATTTCTCGCGACAAAAATGGCGTTTTCAATTTTGATTATATCATAAAAGCATTCGAATCAAAAGAACCTGAAAAACCAAAAGATCCAAATGCTAAGCCATTTAAAATTTCAGTCGTAAAAGTCAATTTAGATAATGTCAAATTCAATTTTAAAGACGATTTTTCTAAAAATGATATTCGCGTAAAACTGACTCATTTTGATACGAAATTCAAAGAATTTGATTTGGATAAAATGAATTTTGATATTCCGAATATCGATCTTGATGGATTGAAATTGGTTTTAAATCAAGATGTTGTAGAGAAAATCGCCGAAGTTTCAGTGAAAACAGTTGATACGATTTCCAAACGACCAGATTTCAATTTAAAGCTCGGAAAAATCAGGTTGTCAAAAATTGATATTGCTTATGATAATAAAGATTCAAAATTAGATTCGGGCATAAAACTGGGAAATCTTGACTTATCGGTAAACAAAATTGATATGAACAATCAGTTTTTGGATTTTGATACTTTCGAATTAAAAGATTTAAAAGGAAACTTAAGATTAGGCGCAAAAGACAAACAAATCGACGCTCCAAATTTAGATACAACTGCAATAAAACAATCGGGCTGGAAACTAAAATTAAATAAAACCAATTTAGAAAATATAGCGTTCAAGTTTGATAATATGGAATCAAAACCCGTTTCAAAAGGTTTAGATTACAGTCATTTGGACTTGAGTAATTTTAATTTTCAAGCAGAGAAATTGTATTATGCAAATGACACGATTTCGGGAAATATTAATTCTCTCACAGTTGCAGAAAAAAGCGGTTTAAATATTCAGGCTTTAAAAACAGATTTCTTCTACGGACCGAAAAATGCCTATTTGAACAATTTATATTTAAAAACACCGCAAACGTTTCTTCAAGATAAAATTAAAGTAGAATATAAATCGCTCAAAGCTCTTCAAAAAGATCTTGCAAACCTTTCGATTGAAGCTAATGTGAAGAATTCTAAAATTGGTTTCAAAGACATTTTACTGTTTGCACCAGATTTACGAAATACAAATCCGTTTAAAAGTAATCCAAATGCCATTTTATCTGTAAACAGCCATGTGAACGGCAAAGTCGGTGATTTGAATATTCCGTTATTTGAAATGAGCGGAATTGGGGCTACAAAAGTTTCCCTTTCGGGGAAAATAAAAGGTTTGCCTGATGCTCAAAAAGCTTATTACGATTTGAATATCAAAAAACTCTCTAGTACTTCAAAAGATATTTATTCGTTTGTGCCAAAGGGAACAATTCCGACCAATATTCAAATTCCGCAACAGCTGAGTTTACAAGGAAAATTTAAAGGTTCGGTTCAGAATTTCAAGACAAATCTGGCCTTGAATAGCAGTTTCGGAAATGCAAAAGTCGATGCATTATTTGATCAGCGCATCAAAAAAAGGGAGAAATATGATGCGACGGTTTATTTGTTAGATTTTAATGTTGGCCGATTAATCAAAAACGATTCGATCGGAAAAATTACGCTTAAAGCGAAAGTCAAAGGAACTGGTTTAGATCCAAAAACAGCTAATGCTGTAGTGGACGGATTGGTTCAAAAAGCGGTTTTCAATAAATATACCTATAAAGATTTGGCTTTAAAAGGAAATATTGAAAATGGATCTTTTGCCCTAAAATCGGGAATGAAAGATCCAAATTTGAATTTTGATTTGGTTGCAAGCGGTAATACAAAAGAAAAATATCCGACTGTAAAATTAAAATTGAACCTTGATATCGCCGATTTAGAAAAACTGAATCTTCACGCCGGACCAATGAAACTTCGAGGAAATGTTGATGCTGATATTGCAAACAGCAATCCCGATTTTTTGAACGGAAAAGTGTTTCTTTCAAACATTCAGATTTTGCAAGACAAAGAACCAATCGTTTTGGATTCGGTTCGCGTAATCGCTTTTTCAGATAACACCCGAAATAATATCAAAGTTTCCTCGCAGTTTTTAAAAGCAGAAGTTGACGGAAAATACAAATTGACGACACTGGCATCGGCAGTAAAAAAATCATTGTCGAAATATATTGATTTGAAAAATCCGAAAGCAAATGGGGAATCTGACGAACAAAGATTGGCTTTTACTTTAACGGTTGATAACGATCCAATATTATTCAAACTGATTCCGAAACTTACAGATTTAGAGCCGATTAAAATTACAGGAAAATACAATAATGTTGCCGATTCATTGGAAATAAAAGGAACAATTCCGAGAATTGTTTATGCCGGAAATACTATTTCTGACGGAAAAATCAACATTGAAACCAAAGAAAATACGTTAGAATATGCAGTTTCGGTTGCGACAATTGAAAGCGGTTCATTAAAAATTCCGTATACCAGTCTATCAGGTAAAGTAGAAAATAATATCCTAGATTATGCACTTGAAATAAAAGATGCAAAAGACAAACAACAATATTTTATTGGCGGTCAATTTAAGGCCGAAGATTCTAAAAATATCTTCAAAATTGATGCGGAAAACTTTGTTTTAAATTACGACAAATGGAAAATTGATCCAGAAAATGCAATTGAACTTGGAAAAAATCAGCTTTACATCAACAAGTTTTTCCTTGCGAATGACGGAAATGAATTGAAAATTCAATCGCAGGGAACACAAGTTAATGCGCCAATTCAGGTTGATTTTGTGAACTTCAAAATTGAAACCATCATGAACATTGTCAAAAAAGACAAATTACTCATGCAAGGTTTGATCAATGGAAATGCTGTGGTTGAAAATGTAATGACAAAACCCACTTTTACATCTGATTTAAAAATTGACGATTTTACTTTTAAAGGAGATAAAGTTGGCGATTTAGAAGTAAAAGTTGATAATAAAACGGCGAATATTCTAAATGCAAACGTACAGTTGAGCGATGAAGGAAACGACTTAAACTTGACGGGAGATTATGTAATTGATGCTGGAACTTTTGACTTTGATTTGGCAATAAATAAACTGAATATCAAGAGTATTCAGGGTTTCAGCATGGATAATATTTCTGAAGGAACAGGTTATTTATCGGGAAAATTTAAAATTCAAGGAACGACTGATGCGCCTAAAATTAATGGAGAACTTAATTTTAATGACGCTGCTTTTAGGGTAACACAATTGAACTCATATTTTAAAACGGATCAAGAGAAAATCACTTTTAATGACGGCGTCATCACTTTTGATAAGTTTACGCTTCATGATGAAAATGATAACGAATTATCGGTTGACGGAACCATTCAGTCGCCAGATTTCAAGAAATATAATTTTGGTTTAACGATTACTGCTGATGATTTTAGAGCGATCCATTCTAAAGCTCCAGACAATGATTTGTTTTATGGAGATTTATTTTTGGATACCAAATTAAACGTAAAAGGAACGCTTGAAAATCCTGTAATTGGCGGAAATATTAAAGTCAATAAAGAAACAAAATTCACGGTTGTTTTGCCACAATCAGATCCTTCGATTGCTGATAGAGAAGGAATTGTAGAATTTGTAGATGAAGACAATCAATATTTGAGAGAAACCGCTGCAATGGAGAAAAAGCTGAATCAGTCGGAATTGATTGGAATGGATGTCAGCGTTGAGATTACGATTGACAAAGAAGCAGAACTTACTTTGATTATTGACAAAGGAAATGGAGATTATCTGAATTTGAAAGGCGAGGCGCAGTTGACCGGCGGAATTGATCCTTCGGGAAAAACAACTTTAACGGGTAAATATGAATTTTCAGATGGTGCATATGAGATGAATTTCAATATGATTCGAAGAAAATTCAATATTCAGAAAGGAAGTTCGATTACTTGGAACGGCGAACCAACAATGGCAAGTTTGGATATCACGGCAATTTACAAAGTAAGCACTGCGCCAATTGATTTGCTTGGAAATCAGCTAGGTGATAAAACACAGACCGAAAAAAATACATTCAAACAAAAAATACCTTTTGAGACACACTTAAAAATGAATGGTGAATTATTGAAGCCAGAAATCACTTTTGATATTGTCCTTCCGGAAGGGAATTATGGGGTTTCTGCCGATGTTGTAGATATGTCGCGTGCCAAACTGGAGCAGTTGCGCCAAGAACCAGCGGAGATGAACAAACAAGTTTTTGCCCTTTTATTATTGAATCGATTTATTGGCGAAAATCCGTTTGCGAGCGAAAGTGGCGGTACAAGTGCAGAATCTTTGGCGCGACAAAGTGTTAGCAAGATTCTTTCGCAGCAATTAAATGATTTCGCAGGCGAATTGATAAGTGGCGTTCAATTGGAATTTGATTTAGAATCGACGGAAGATTACACGACAGGAACGATGGAAAACAGAACCGATTTGAATGTTGGCGTTTCTAAAAAACTCCTGGATGACCGATTGAAAGTGACCGTAGGAAGCAGTTTTGCAGTCGAAGGACAAGAACGCGCCAATGAGCAAAGTACTAATATTGCCGGCGACGTTGCTTTAGATTATCAATTGACAAAAGACGGGCGTTATATGTTGCGTGCGTATCGAAAAAACGAATATCAGGTGGCGGTTGAAGGTCAAGTTATTGAGACCGGAGTTGCTTTTATAATTACGATGAGCTACAATAAATTCCGTGAGCTTTTTCATCGTACCGCTGCAGAAAAAGAAATGATTAAAGAAGAAAAACTGCGTAAAGAACGACAAAAACAAAAGGATAAAGAAGAGAAAGAAAAAGAGAAAAAGGAAGAAGATAATCAAATTAAAGGTAGCGAAATAAAAACATAAGAATATGAAAAACAGATATATAAAATATTTTATTCTGCTGTCTCTATTTTTTGTTTTTGGATGCAGCAATACGAAATATCTGCCGGAAGGCGATTTATTGTACACTGGTGCTTCTGTAAAAGTGAAAGATTCGATTATTAAAAAGAAAGATCGAAAAGCTTTAGAAAACCAGCTAGAAGGATTGCTTCGACCAAAACCGAACAAACAATTTTTAGGTCTTCGCCCGAAATTATGGATTTACAATATTGCCGGCCAGCCAAAAAAAGACAAAGGATTTCGATATTGGCTCCGAACAAAAGTAGGCGAGGAACCAGTACTTTTCAGTAAAGTCGATTTAGATTATAATGCATCCGTTTTAAGAAATTTTACCGAAAACAAGGGCTATTTTAAAACCCGAGTTAGTGCCGATTCTACTGTTCGAAACAAAAGAGTTACTGCCGAATACATTGTTGTGCCGAAAAAACAATACATCATCAAAAGTGTCACTTTTCCTGATGATTCATTGGCGATGTCAAGAATTATTGGAAGATCAAGCCGAAGAAGTTTATTAAAAGTAGGAAATCCGTATGATTTGGATGTTATAAAAGCCGAAAGAGAGCGAATTGATGCCAGATTGAAAGAGAAAGGATATTACTATTTTAATCCCGATTATATTTTGGCTAAAGTGGACAGCAGCAAAGGTGATCACGAAGTAAAAATAAGATTAGTCATAAAAGATGATGCGCCACCAAAAGCGTTGACGGCTTATAAAATTGATAAAATTTTTGTTTACCCAAATTTTTCGATTTCAAAAGATAGCGTAAAATATAAGCCAGAAGATATTGTGCAGTACAAAGATTTTACAATTATTGATTCGGCAAATACTTTTAAACCAAATGTTTTTGACCGAACAATCTATTTTAAAAAAGGTGATTTATACAACAGAAAAGATCATAATTTGACCTTAAATAGATTTGTAAATCTTGGAACTTTCAGTTTTGTGAAAAACGAATTCAGAACTTCCGACAGTATAAAAAATGCGTTGGATTCGTATTATTATTTGACACTTTTGCCAAAGAAATTCATTCGCGTTGAGGTTTTAGGAAAAACAAATTCGGCGAGTTATACTGGTACAGAACTGAATGTAAACTGGAACAATCGAAATCTGTTTCGAGGTGCAGAATTGCTGACTGTTTCTGTTTTTGGCGGTGCCGATTTTCAGCTTGGTGGTGTAAATAAGGGAAAAAATATATATAAAATAGGAACAGAAACCAGCTTGACTTGGCCGAGATTTATTACACCTTTTCATATTGAAGGTTCAAGCGAATATGTTCCAAGAACCAAAGCCTCGCTGCGCTATGAATTTCAAAACAGAACACAATTGTATGCTTTAAATTCGTTTAAAACTTCTTTTGGTTATTTATGGAAAGAAAATGCGCGAAAAGAACACCAATTAAACGTTTTTGATATTACTTATGTTAGTCCGAATCATGTCACGCAGGAATATTTAGATGATATTAAAGATGATCCGTCGTTAGGAAAAGTAATTGAAAAACAATTGATTTTTGGGCCGACCTACACTTATACGTACACGAATACCATGCAGAAGCGTAAAAAGAATACGTTTTATTTTAGTGGAGAATTGGATTTGGCAGGAAACATAACAGGTTTGGTTACCGGAGCAAACATTAAAAAGAACGATACAATTAAAATCTTTGATGTCCCTTTTAGTCAATATGCGAAAATCAGAGGTGATTTTAGGCATTATTTGAAACTTGGAAAAGAAAGTGAATTAGCCAGCAGAATAATAGTTGGAGCCGGAATTCCTTATGGAAATTCGAGTGTTTTACCAACATCCAAACAATTTGTAGTTGGAGGAACAAATAGTATTCGAGCTTTTAGAGCTAGATCACTTGGGCCGGGAAGTTATTACAATGCACCAACTACAAATGATTATCTGCCTGATCAATCGGGAGATTTGAAACTGGAATTTAGCACCGAATATCGAGCGAAACTTTTCAGTATTGTAAAAGGTGCTGCTTTTATTGATGCGGGAAATATTTGGCTTGTAAATGCCGATCCAAATAAACCTGGCGCTGAATTTTCTAAAGATTTTATGAAGGAACTTGCTGTAGGTGCGGGAGTTGGTCTGCGTTTTGATGTTTCGTTCTTTATTCTAAGAACTGATTTGGCTTTCCCATTGAGAAAACCCTATTTACCTGAAGGGGAACGATGGGTAATTAAAGACATCGATTTTGGAAGCGGACCATGGCGAAAAGAAAACTTGATTTTGAATATTGCTATTGGCTATCCATTTTAAAGGTTTTTTTGCCACGAATTTCACGAATTAGCACAAATTTCTCTTCTGTATTTTTCAATTTTACGAATTAAAAATTCGAAAAAATTAAAATGTAAACGTTCCAAAAAATTAGTGTAATTAGTGAAATTCGTCGCGAAAAAACTAAAAAAAGAAGTAAATTGGTCTAAAATATTTTAGAGGAATGCGAAACTTAGTCAAAAGAATTATCGGGATCAGTGTTATTGTTTTAGTCATTATTCTGGCTTTCAAATTCTGCCAATTTAAAAAAGATGACGATTCTGATATTCAGTATAATACTAATTTAATTCAGCAGCAGATTCTAAATGTTGGGAAATTGGTTGTTACCGAAGGACATTTTTCAGAAGTCATTACGTATAAAAATCAGCAGAAATATTTCATGGACATGATTTCTTTTGAGAAGAAAGCGCTTGTTGTCGTTAATGCAAATGTGACAGTTGCCTACGATTTGCATAAAATGAAATACGATATCGATGAAAAAAATAAAACGATTACGATTTTAAATATCCCAAAAGAAGAAATCACAATAAATCCCGACATTCAGTTTTATGATGTAGAACAAAGCAAACTGAATCCGTTTACAGGAGATGATTACAATAAAATCAACAAATCTGTAAAGGCAAATCTAGCTAAGAAAATTGAAAAATCGACTTTAAAAACAAATGCCCAAAACCGACTTATAAGCGAATTGTCTAAAATCTTGATTATGACCAATTCAATGGGCTGGAAACTACAATACAACGGAAAAACAATTGAGTCGGAAACAGAATTGACTCAGGATTTGAAGTTTTAGGGCGAGGTTCAAAGGGACAAAGTTGCAAAGAGGCAAAGTTTATTTTCGCAATCTTGTCATTTCGAGGAACGAGAAATCTCCGCAAGTAGCTCTACAAAGATTGGATTCTCGTTGGGGAGTTACTTGCGGAGATTTCTCGTTCCTCGAAATGACAAAAATGAAGTTATAACTTTATGTTTGCGAGATTAAAAAAAATCTGCAAAATCGCCAATCTTTGTAGAATTACTAGTGTGATTTCTCCTTACGTCGAAATGACATAAAATGAAGAGAAACCTTTGTAGCTATGTAACTTTGCGCCTTTGAACCTTAAAAATTAAACTGTTTCTTTATCAAAAATCAAATCCAAACCGCCAGAAATTAAATGTGCAATTTCAGGGCGTTTTGTTTTCAGTTGATCCAAGTAAACTAGTACTTCTTGCAAAAGTTGTTTATCATCAGAATCTTTCAAAAGTTCAGCAATTTCGACAGATAACAACCAATCGTTAGCATGATTGTTTTTTAATTTCTCAAAAACAGATTTTAATTCCGTTTTAGCATCTTTATTATTTCGGATGTTTCGAACAGTTGCGTACAAAATTTCTAATTCATCGCGTTCGTCTGTATGTTTTGCTTTTATAGTTTTTGTTGTCGGAACAATATTAATCAAGTCAAAACTATTCACATCGGCAGGGCCAGAAAAAGCAGAAACTACTTTTTTGCCAATCGCCATATCATAATTTCCCCAGTCAGGCTGAAATAAAATCGTTTCGCCATGAGTAACGGTACAGTTTCTAAAACTGATCAATATAATTTCACCATGCAAGTTTCTAGAACCCGTAATAATTTCACCTTCCACAATAATATTGCCTTCAAATTCCAGTTTTACCGTTTCGTTTTCAACAATGCTGTAAGCCTGTAAATCCTTCGGACTCATATCTTCAATTGCTAAATTGAAGCCTTTCAGTTTCCCAATCGGACTTCCAAATCCGTGCGGATGCGTTAAAGTTCCGTGTCCAACTAATTCTTTTTCGCGGTAAGCCAGAGCCGTTTTTCCAGTTGTCTGAATGTAAACCGGTTTTCCTTCCTCTTCAATCACATTCGTGAAAACGCCAGAAATCTGTAAACCAGTGCTTAATTCGATTGTTCCAAGAGCATTCGACTGAATCAATTTCTGAATTCCAGAAAGACCTCCCGTGCGTAAAGCCATTTTATTTGCAAATTCTTCTAAAATCAAACTCAAATAAGAGAACGTTGGCGTTACATATAGTTGAGGTTGTAATTGCGTGATATCAAAATTTTGATTTGCGGCCGAGATATCATAAGGGATTTTCTTCACATTATCGGTCATACAGTGAGCGCTTTCGCCAATTGAAGAAAGCAATCCGGCGCCATATATTTTTGGATTTTCAACTGTTCCAATTAAGCCGTATTCCACTGTCCACCAATGTAAATTTCGAATTTGAGCCATTTCAGACAATTCGCCCATGTTGTTTTGCAAATCGGCAACTGCTTTTTCGGCCTCATCAATTTTTTCTTGTGGCGTATCTTCGGCTTCTTTTAAAATCGAAAGCAGACGAATCGCTTCGTACATTTGATAATCTTTGTGAGAAGAAATCGCTTTGCATCCAATTTCGCCAAAGCGTCTCAAATATTCAGCATATTCAGGATTCGCAATAATAGGAGCATGGCCCGCACCTTCGTGAATAATATCTGGCGCAGGCGTGTATTCGATATGTTCCAATTGTCTGATATCTGAAGCAATAACCAGAACGTTATACGCCTGAAATTCCATAAAAGCATTCGGCGGAATAAATCCGTCAACGGCAACTGCAGCCCAGCCAATTTCGGTAAGAATGCGATTCATTCCGTACATACTCGGAATAGAATCAATCTCGATTCCGGTTTTTTTCAAACCATCTAAATAGGAGTGATGTGCAACTTTAGAAAGGTAATCGACATTTTTGCGCATTACATAACGCCAAACCGCTTGATTGATAGGTGTGTAATCGCTATAATCCTGAGGTTTAATAAATTGCTTTAAATGTTTAGGCAATCGCTCTAATAACGGATTGGTTTCTATAGACGCATTCATTTCGAAAACTTTGTGAGTTAGAATGTAAAATTACGAATTTAGACCGCTAATTTTTGCTATTCATCACAAATTTTTTATTCGAAAGTATGTTTTATTGCGTTTTTATAGATTTTGATGATTTGCGTAATTTAGATTTTTATGGCTTTTTGATGGAATTTCGTAATTCATTCTCGGCATTTCTAAAATATTCAATTTTATGATTGAACATAAAAGCCATATTGGTGGCGCGCATTTTAGCCTCTTCCGTTACTGGACCAGCAAATTGCTTGTCAATTGTTGAGTTGAAAATTTCGATCCAGCGGTCAAAATGCGTTTTATCGACCGGTAATTGTTTGTGAGGAGGAAAAGGAGTTCCAGAATAGGCACGAACATCGAATAAAATAGTCTGCCAGAAACCATACATTTTCTGTAAATGCGGTTCCCAACGATCTTGAAGTTTATCGTTAAAAATGGGTCCTATAAGATCGTCTTTCCGAACATTATCGTAAAAACTATTAACCATTTGTTTGATGTCTTCTATCGTCGAAATATCTTTAAGCGCGTCCATTTTTTGTTTCTAAATGTGAATTGCAAAAATACGATTTAAGTCCTTCTTATTTCTATGACATTTGTCATTTAACAAGTAGATTTTTTAGTCCGCAACACAATTAAATCGGCTTTAAGAATGATGATAAAAATGTAATGAAATTTAAAAGTAAGATTTTTTGTGCTTTTATCTGTATTTTGTTTTTGATAATCAATTAGTTATGTTTTTAATGGATAAGTTTTTGTTAAGGTAAATTTTACAAATGATGTGTATTTGTAAAGTTTTAATTATATCGATTTCGTGAAAATTGATATAATTTTAATGCGTTTTTATAAAAATAATCATAATAAAATGAGAAAAATTTAACTATCAACAAACCTCAAAAACCACAAAAAATGCACAAAACTACTCAAAAACCTACAAACCGAGTAATAACAAGAGCATTATGTTTCATGATGCTGTTTTTGCTTATTACAAAAACGAATGCCCAAACGGTCACGCCATTTATAACATCTAGCGATCAAACCAAATTACTACAGCAACAGGCAACTGTAAGTTTCGGGACAAATTCTGGAACCAATCCTTCTACAGTAACCGTTAATGCGGGAACAACCTATCAAACCATGGAAGGCTTCGGTTATACGCTTACAGAAGGTAGTGCCGAAGTGATTAGCGGAATGGCGGCAACGCAGCAAAATCAATTATTAAATGATTTGTATAATCCGAATACTGGTTTAAACGCAAATGTAATCCGTATTAGTATAGGAGCTTCAGATTTAAGCAGTTCTTCTTATAGTTATAATGAAACTTCAGGAGATACAAATATGAATAATTTTAGCCTAAACGGCCCAGATTTAACCTATTTGATTCCGATTATCAAAAAAATTCAGCTGATCAACCCAAATATAAAAATTCTAGCAACACCTTGGTCGCCTCCTCGCTGGATGAAAACCAACGGGTCTTGGGTTGGAGGAAGTTTGCAGACACAATATTATGCGGCTTATGCTAAATATTTTGTAAAGTATATTGCAGCAATGCAAGCGCAAGGAATTTCGATTTGGGCAATCACACCACAAAACGAACCTGAAAATCCAAACAACGAGCCAAGTATGCTGATGAATTCTACAGAACAAAAGAATTTTATTAATCAGCAACTTGGACCACAATTGGCTGCTGCTGGATATGGTGGTGTTAAAATTATTGCTTTTGATCACAATTGCGATAATACAGCTTATCCAATTGATGTTTTAAACAACAGCAGTTATGTTGACGGTGCAGCGTTTCATTTATATTTAGGAAATATCTCTGCAATGTCAACCGTAAGAACGCAAACTAATAAAAACGTTTATTTCACAGAACAATACACAGGTTCTGGAGGAAGCTTCAGCGGCGATTTTGGTTGGCACATGCAAAATGTTGTGATTGGCAGTACAAACAACTGGGCAAAAACAGTTTTAGAATGGAATGCTGCAAATAATTCAAGTATAGGACCGCATACTCCGGGAGGTTGTAATACCTGTTTAGGAGCTGTGACGGTAAATAGCAGTACAAGTTATACTAAAAACGTTGCCTACTATATTATCGGCCAAATTTCTAAATATGTGAAACCGGGGGCAGTAAGAATCAGTTCTTCTAGCACAAGCGGAAGCATATTGTCGGTTGGATTTAAAAACCCTGACGGATCTATTGCTCTTGTGCTTTACAATACTTCTGGCTCATCAAATACTATAAAAGTGATTTCAGGATCATCAGCATTTAATTATGCGGTTCCGGGTTCTTCAGCAGTTACATTTACATGGGGCTCAGGAAGCCCAGTTGCTGTAACGGGAGTGAGTGTAAATCCAACTTCTGCAACAATTACGGCAGGACAAACACAGCAATTGACAGCAACAGTTTCTCCTAGTAATGCGACAAATACGTCGGTAAATTGGAGTTCAAGCAATACTTCGGTAGCAACTGTCAATTCAAACGGTTTAGTAACGGGAGTCGCGGCAGGAAACGCTACAATTACGGTTACAACGGTTGATGGAGCTAAAACGGCAACAAGTGCAATTACAGTAAATGCTTCGTCAACGGGATTTCCGGGATACTATAATATACTTTCAAGAAACAGCAACAAAGGTCTAGATGTTGCCGATAATTCTACAAGTAGCGGTGGAAGAATTCAGCAATACGATGTCACAAATGGAGGAGGAAGCAATCAAAGATGGAAATTTGTTTCTGACGGAAGCGGCAATTACTACATCATTGTAAAGTCAACAGGAATGTATCTTGCGGTTGAGAATAACGGAACGACAAATGGACTGAAAATACAACAAAGAACTTTTTCTAATTCAAATGAATTTAAATGGACAGTTTCAAGTTTGACTGGAGGATATTATAAAATTATCAATGTAAATACGGGTAAATCCCTTGATGTCGAAAATGTTTCTACAGCAAATGGAGCAAATATTCAGGTTTGGGATTATACTGGCGGACTAAACCAGCAATGGCAATTTGTTCAGGTAGAATCAACGGCAAAAAAAGCTTTGGTTCAGACTGTTTCGGCAGAAGAAGAAAGTCCAAATGATATGACGATTTTTATTAATTCGTCAAATGATTATTTAAAAATTGATACCAATCATAAAGGAAATGCTAGCCTTGAAATTTTCTCTGTTGAGGGTCAAAGTGTTTTGAAGAAAAACGTAAATTTTGAAGGAAGTCAGGCTGAAATTGAGATTTCAAGATTGCCAAAAGGAATTTATGTCGTACGAGTAAATGACAGCACGGGAACTTATTCTAGAAAAGTGCTGAAACAATAAATTACAAATCTAGAATTCAATTAGTAATTTTATATTTGATTTTAAAAGGCTGTCTACGGTTAATAGACAGCCTTTTTTTATCCAATTAATTGTGTAAATAAATCTTGATTATCGTTTAAATATTGAAATTCAAAACCATTTTTGGTCATATTCAATTTGATATTCATGATATCTTTCTTGTTTTTTAATTCCAACCCAACCACAACGGAACCTACCTCGCGATTGTTTTTTTTATGAAACTGAAAATAAGTGATATCATCATCTGGGCCTAAAATATTATTTACAAATTCTTTTAAAGCTCCGGGACGCTGCGGAAACTGAATCATAAAATAGTGCATCAAACCTTCGTAAAGAAGTGAACGTTCTTTAATTTCGGCAGTTCTTTCAATATCATTATTGCTTCCGCTGACAATACAAACCACATTTTTTCCTTTGATTTTATCTTTGTAAAAATCCAAAGCCGCAATTGTCAAAGCGCCTGCTGGCTCAACTACCATTGCTTCTTCGTTATACAATCGTAAAATTGTCGTGCAGACTTTTCCTTCGGGAACCAAAATAATATCTTCCAAGTTGTCTTTGCAGATTTCAAAAGTCATATCACCGACTTGCTTTACTGCTGCGCCGTCAACAAATTTATCGATTGTTTTTAGTGCCGTATTTTTGTTTTCTCTGATTGAAGTTTTCATCGAAGGAGCACCTTTTGGTTCAACACCGATGATTTTCGTATTCGGACTCAAATGCTTAAAAACTTCAGATAATCCAGAAGCTAGCCCGCCACCGCCAATTGGGACAAAAACATAATCGATTGGTTCTTTGAAGTTTTCCAAAATTTCTAGACCAACAGTTCCTTGTCCGGCAATTACTTTTTGGTCGTCAAAAGGATGAATAAATGTTTTGTGATTTTTTATGGCATCTGCAGTTGCAGAGGCGTAGGCATCATCAAAAGTATCTCCAGTTAAAACAATTTCAACAAATGATTTTCCAAACAATTGTACTTGTTTTACTTTTTGCTTCGGAGTTGTTTTTGGCATGTAGATTTTGCCTTTTATTTTTAAAAGATTGCAAGAATAAGCTACGCCTTGTGCGTGATTTCCTGCGCTGGCACAAACAATTCCATGTGCTTTTTCTTTTTCGTTCAGCGATGAAATCTTGTTGTAAGCGCCTCTGATTTTATAAGAACGAACGATTTGCAGATCTTCTCTTTTTAATAAAATCGTCGATTTAAATTCGTCTGAAAGATTTAAATTTTGGGTCAAAGGCGTTGCGGCAACGACATTTTCAAGTTGCTTTTTTGCGTTCAGTACTTCGTTGAATAAACTCATGATGTTTTGTTTTCTTGCCACGAATTACACAAATTAGCACTAATTTTTCTCGTCTTTCAGGAAAAAATAATTCGTGTTAATTTGTGTAATTCGTGGCAACATTTAATTATTTCTTAAAATAAAAAACCTCCCGTTTTGGGAGGTTCTATAAAATATATTTTACTTACTTATATAACACCTCGCCATCACTGCTGAATTGCAATAATGCTGATAATAGCGATAAAAATGTTATTAAAGTTTTTCATTTTTCTTGTTTGAAAAGCAAATGTATTAATTATTTCTGAAAATAGTTCACAACATTTTAAGTTTAATAAAAATCTCAAAACGAACAATTGTAACTGAGAACTATTTTTTAACTACTGGCGGATATTGTGCTAAAATTTTGGTCACAAACTCAGTAATTCGAGCATCTTTTTTGTCTATGTTTTTGTACAAAGTACCAATACCTTGACCTTGCCAGATCATTTCTTTCTTCTTAGCATCAATTATATCAATGAATAAAGTTCCCTCAGTATATCTTGAAACCGATGTTCCTCCATACATATAAGGGCTGTAACCCCATCCCCAGCCGTAGCCCCATCCGTAACCGTATCCAGCATAGTATTGACTTATATTAACTTGTTCTTTTGCTTTCGTGAAAATATTTATCAATACATCAGGATCTTCGCTTTTGGTAAAGCCTTTTGCTGCCATTTGATCGTCTATTGCTTTCAGGATTCTTTTTTTATCCAAATCAGAAATCTCGACCTTATCAATTCCGGGTTTAAAATAGGCGTATGTTTTATAAGGCGTGAAATCAACCGTTTTGTCATAATCAGAGTAAGCACTTACCGTGTCGCATGATGCTGCAAGTATCAAAAGCAAAAAAATCGGAATTAATTTGAATGTTTTCATATGTTTAATGTTTAATGTTCTTGGCTTTTTTTGTCATTCTGAACGAACTCTAAACCAAGCTCAGAATGATATTTTGTTTTTATGACAAAACTTTTGTGAACTCTAACTATAGCAGATTTTCATCTACCATATTTGGTAAAGTTACTTTTAATAAAGGCTCAACTTCCATTGCTCTTTTTATAGCAAAAACAGCACCTTCATTTCGAGCCCAGCTTCGTCTTGAAATTCCGTTGTTGACGTCCCAAAAAAGCATTGATGCTAAACGCTTTGAAGCCTCTGTAGAACCATCAAGAACCATACCAAATCCGCCGTTTATAACCTCTCCCCAGCCAACGCCGCCGCCATTATGAATAGAAACCCAAGTTGCACCTCTAAAGCTGTCTCCAATCACGTTATGAATTGCCATATCGGCTGTAAAACGAGAACCGTCATAAATATTTGAAGTCTCTCTATAAGGCGAATCAGTTCCTGAAACGTCATGATGATCGCGTCCTAAAACAACCGCGCCAATTTCGCCTTTTGCAATCGCTTGGTTAAAAGCTTCTGCGATTTTGATTCTTCCTTCAGCATCGGCATAAAGAATTCTCGCTTGAGAACCTACGACCAATTTATTTTCTTGTGCGCCTTTAATCCATTTGATGTTGTCCTGCATTTGTTGCTGAATTTCATTTGGAGCCGTTTCAGCCATTTTTTCTAAAACTTCACATGCAATGGCATCTGTCTTCAGCAAATCTTCTGGTTTTCCTGAGGTACAAACCCAACGGAAAGGACCAAATCCGTAATCAAAACACATTGGTCCCATAATATCCTGAACGTAGCTCGGATATTTAAAATCGATATTATTTTTGGCCATTACATCAGCGCCAGCGCGTGAAGCTTCAAGTAAAAAGGCATTTCCGTAATCAAAAAAGTACGTTCCTTTTGCAGTGTGTTTGTTGATTGCTGCAGCATGACGGCGAAGTGTTTCCTGAACTTTTTCTTTGAATAGTTCTGGATTTTCAGCCATCATTTTGTTAGCATCTTCAAATGAAATTCCGACAGGATAATAACCTCCAGCCCAAGGATTATGAAGCGAAGTTTGATCTGAACCCAAATCAATTTTGATATTTTCCTGATCAAAACGTTCCCAAACATCAACTACATTTCCTAAATAAGCAATCGAAACGGTTTCTTTATTGGCTTTCGCCAAAGCTACTCTGGCAACCAATTCGTCTGTTGAGGTAACGACTTCATTAATCCATCCTTGCTCGTGACGGATTTTGGTGATTTTCGGATTTACTTCGGCGCAGACCGTAATACAACCTGCAATATTTCCGGCTTTTGGCTGTGCGCCAGACATTCCTCCCAATCCAGAAGTTACAAATAAACTTCCTTCAGGATTTTGTTTTATTTTTCTGAAACCATTCAAAACCGTAATCGTAGTTCCATGTACGATTCCTTGTGGGCCAATGTACATATAACTTCCGGCTGTCATTTGACCATATTGTGAAACTCCTAGCGCATTCATTTTTTCCCAATCGTCCGGTTTAGAATAATTTGGAATCACCATTCCGTTTGTAACCACAACTCTTGGCGCTTCTTTATGCGAAGGAAATAATCCCATTGGATGACCTGAATACATTGTTAAAGTCTGCTCATCTGTCATTTCAGACAAGTATTGCATCGTCAATAAATATTGGGCCCAATTTTGGAAAACAGCACCATTTCCTCCATACGTTATCAACTCGTGCGGATGCTGAGCCACGGCATAATCCAGATTATTCTGAATCATGTGCATAATCGCTTTCGCTTGCAATGATTTTCCAGGATATTCATCAATTGGTCGCGCATACATTCTGTAATCCGGACGCAGGCGATACATATAAATACGCCCGTATTTTTCTAATTCTTCTGAAAATTCAGGAAGTAATTCGGCGTGATGTTTTGGCTCAAAATAGCGCAAAGCATTTTTTAAAGCCAGCTTTTTTTCTTCTGCCAAAAGAATTTCTTTTCGTTTTGGTGCATGATTAATTGCTGGATCGTAGTCCTTTTTTTGAGGTAATATATTTGGAATTCCTTGCTGTATTTGTTCTTTGAAAGTCATTTTTTTAAGATTCTAAGATGCTGAGGATCTAAGATGCTAAGATATTGCGGTTAGATTAACAACAGATTAATTTTTTGTTTTTTAAATTATTTCGATTGAATGGAACTTCAAATGCGCGAATGCTTAATTGAGTGCAATTGGAATTTGGAATTATTTGCATTATCTCATTTTCAAGTTGACACATTCTCGCATTGGTACATTTTCTAATTAAAAAAAACTAAGGATAGCGGATATCCGACCTGTGATAGGATTTGTGGATCTTAATCCTGAATTTTCGTGAATGGATATCCATATGATATTTTAGATTGTTGATTTTAGATTGTTGAACTATCTAATTGACACATTTTCAAATTATCTAATTAGCTTTCTTTCTTATTTCGCCTGTTCGTTTATCGAAACCGTAGGGACAATGACGACAGCCGCTTTTGCAGCAATAACCTCTTTTTAAATGATGTTTTTCAGTAAAGCATTTATAACCTTCGGGCGTATAGTAAAAATCTTCACCTTCGATTAATTTATTTTCATTACTTTGCTCTTTCATAAACCTGCTTCGCGTTCGTTTTCGATAACTTTAAAAATCAAAAATAAAAATATTTGATTATGATTTTAATGAAATCGAATAATTTTATAGCTACAAATTTATAAATTTTACAGCCAATGTTTCTGATTGTTGCCAAATATTTAATTCCGAAAGGATATCGAGGAATGGCTGTTTTTCCGTTTGTTTTGGTAAAATATGATTTTGATAAAACGAATAGCATTTTTGTCAACCATGAAAAAATTCATTTAAGACAGCAATTAGAATTGTTGGTAATTCCGTTTTTTGTATGGTATTTTTTAGAATATTTAATTCGGCTGATTCAATACAAAAATGGAGCTTTGGCGTATCGAAATATTAGTTTTGAAAGAGAGGCTTACGCCAAAGAAATCGATATGAATTATTTGAAAAACAGATCATTTTTTCAATTTCTGAAATATATCAAACGGCACTAAGTTTTAAGATATCAAGACATGAATTACACTTTCGACTTTCAACTTTAAAAAATGAATCCAGTTTTCAATCAACATATTTCCATTGCTTTTCCGAATGATATTTCGTTGACAATAAAACGCGAAGATCTTATTCATCCGTTTGTTTCGGGGAATAAATTCCGAAAATTAAAGTACAATTTGCTTCAGGCGAAAGCCGAAAAAAAAGACACTTTGCTGACTTTTGGTGGTGCATTTTCGAATCATATTGCAGCGGTGGCTTTTGCCGGAAAAGAACAAGGTTTTAAAACAATCGGAATTATTCGCGGAGACGAACTTTTTGATAAAATTGAAGAAAATCCAACCTTGAAATTTGCTCAGGAAAACGGAATGGAATTTGAGTTTGTTTCTAGAGAAGATTATCGATTAAAAAACGAAAAATCATTTTTAGAAAAACTGAAAGATAAGTTTGGAGATTTTTATTTGGTTCCCGAAGGCGGAACAAATGAACTTGCCGTAAAAGGTTGCGAAGAGATTTTGACCGAGGAAGATTCGGTTTTCAATTACGTTTGTTGTGCAGTTGGAACTGGTGGAACCATTTGTGGATTAATAAATAGTGCATTGCCAAATCAGAAAATTTTAGGGTTTCCGGCTGTAAAAGGTGATTTTTTAAACGATGAAATTCGTATTTTTGCAAAAAAAGATAACTGGAATTTAATTTCTGACTATCATTTTGGAGGATATGGCAAGATAAATTTAGAATTAATCGAATTTATTAATGCTTTTTTAGAAGAGACAAAAGTGCCCTTAGATCCAATTTATACAGGAAAGATGGTTTTTGGCGTTATAGATTTAATCGGCAAAAATTATTTTCCTGCGAATTCAAAAATTTTACTCATTCACACCGGCGGATTACAGGGAATTGAAGGAATGAATTTAAAATTGAAGCAGAAAAAATTACCAATACTCAAAAAACATGATTAAAAAAATAGTATTGCTCTTTACAGTTATAGTTTTGGCAAGCTGTTCGTCAAGCAAACCTGCTATTGCGACGACTAAAAAACAAGCGGCAGCAGCAGTTTCGAGGCCTAAGACAGTGGCGACCAAAAAACAAACTCCAGTTAAACCAATTGGTAAAAATTACCCTTCTACAAATAATACAACTGAGGTTATCCAATCTACTTCAAAAACAGTTGTTACCAGCGATTTAGTTAATGCTTACATCTTGCAATTTAAAGATATTGCAATGGGAAATATGCAGAAGTACGGAATTCCGGCGAGTATTATTCTGGCTCAAGGAATTTTGGAATCAGGTGCAGGAAAAGGAGATTTGGCGGTTGAAGCTAATAATCATTTCGGAATAAAATGTCATAAAGATTGGCTTGGCGAAAGTGTCCGCCATGACGATGATGCGGAGCAAGAATGTTTTAGAAAGTATCCAGAAGCTTCAGAATCATACAGAGATCACGCTTTATTTTTGGTTGGAAAAAACAGATATGCAAGTTTATTTACATATGAAAAAGATGATTATAAAGCTTGGGCCAAAGGTTTGAGAGCCTGCGGTTATGCAACAGATCCAAATTATCCAGATAAATTAATAAGTTATATTGAGCGTTATAATCTGCATCAATATGATTGTCAGGTTACAGGGAAAAATTATGTTGCGATCAATAAAACAGCTCCAGCAAGAAAACCAACTTATGATGTGAATTCTGATCCAAAAATAAATATGAACGCAAGCGATCCGAATTTATATGAAGTTCAAAAAGGAGATACGCTGTATTCTATTTCAAAAAAATTCAATGTATTGGTTGATGATCTAAAACAAAAAAATAATCTAACTGATAATGCCATTTCAATAGGACAGAGACTAAAAGTTAAATAATTATCAATTGTTAATTGTGAATTATTAATGAAAAGCAAAATCTCAATTGGAATTTTTATTTTGGCAATAGTTGTAACAATTAGATGTTTTGTGGAGTCTATCAGCATGATGAATTTCCTGAAAAACATTTTTTTATAAAACATAGACCAACTTGGAAATGGACTTTTTATTCACCAATTGGAATGTCGGATAAAAAGATTGAAGAGCTTTCAGAACAAGAAAAAAGAGAACAAAAATATTTCAATGAGTTTGTTTTAGATCAGGGTTTAAGTCAATAATCTAAAATCTAAACTCTAAAATCAAAAATAAGAATGTTATATAAAAGAAGTAGTCAGCTTTTTGCTGAAGCAGAAAAAGTAATTCCGGGAGGAGTAAATTCACCAGTTAGAGCATTTAAAGCAGTTGGTGGAACTCCAATTTTTGTAAAAAGTGCCAAAGGTGCTTATTTGTATGATGAAGACGGCAATAAATTAATTGATTACATCAACTCTTGGGGACCAATGGTTTTGGGTCATGCATATCAGCCGGTTGTTGATGCCGTAATTGAAAAAGCAAAACTAGGAACTTCATTTGGAATGCCAACAGAATTAGAAACTGAAATTGCTGCTTTAGCCGTTTCTATGGTTCCGAATATTGATAAAATTCGTTTTGTAAATTCGGGTACAGAAGCTTGTATGAGCGCGATTCGTCTCGCTCGCGGATTTACAAAAAGAGATAAAATCATCAAATTTGCAGGTTGCTACCACGGACATTCTGATTCGTTTTTGATTCAGGCAGGAAGCGGAGCGGTGACTTTTGGTTCGCCAAATAGTCCGGGTGTTACTCAAGGAACTGCAAAAGATACTTTATTGGCAAAATACAATGATTTAGAAAACGTAAAAACGTTAATCGAAGCGAATAAAGATGAAATTGCGGCAATTATTATTGAAGGGGTAGCAGGAAATATGGGTTGTATTCCACCTGCAAAAGGCTTCTTAGAAGGTTTAAGAGAATTATGTACTGCAAACGGAATCTTATTGATTTTTGATGAGGTAATGACAGGTTTCCGTTTGGCTCGTGGCGGCGTTCAGGAATTGTATAATATCAATGCTGATATCGTAACTTTCGGGAAAGTAATTGGAGGAGGACTTCCGGTTGGTGCTTTTGCTGCGCGTGAAGAAATCATGAATTACTTAGCACCACTTGGACCAGTTTATCAGGCGGGAACATTGTCTGGAAATCCGTTAGCAATGGCGGCAGGATTAGCAATGTTGCAATCGTTGAATAATGATAAAGAAATCTTTACTCGTTTAGAAGAAAAAACAGCGTATTTAGAAGCAGGAATCGACCGAGTTTTAAAAGCAAATAATATTGTTTTTACGATCAATAGAGTAGGTTCTATGATTTCGGTTCATTTTGATGCAAATCCGGTAACCGATTTTCAAACAGCTGCAAAAGGAGATAATGAAACCTTTAAAAAATTCTTCCACGGATTATTGCAAGAAGGTGTTTACATTGCACCATCGGCATATGAAACTTGGTTTATTACCGATGCTTTGACGTATGAAGATTTAGATTTTACAATTAATGCGATCGATAAAGTTTCGAAAACATTTTAAATCAAATAAAATATTTTTCAAGGGTTCAGTTTTTTAGCTGAACCTTTTTTTATTATTATAATCCTTATGTTGTAGTTAATAAAAAGTTAATGAAGACATAATGACTTGTGTTATTGCAATCAAAAATTATTTTTGTTTATCAAATAACCATTAAACCTGCAATAAATGAAGAAATTTTTCATTTTATCTACAATAGCGACTTTCGCGCTATTTCCAACCAACCAATTTGCCCAATCTAAGAAGAAAAAAGGTGAAACTCAAGTTGCTGCTCCAGCAGAAAAAAAGCCTGAATCAACAATTAAAGAATACAGCAAAGTAATTACAAAAGATGCTGTTTCAGACGAAGGACTATTTACAGTTCACAAAGTAGATAAAAAATACTACTTCGAAATTCCGAACAAATATTTAGATAAAGATATGTTGCTGGTAAGCAGATTAGCAAAATTGCCTTCAAACTTAGGCGGAGGGTATGTAAACGCTGGTTCTGAAACTAATGAACAATTGATCGTTTGGCAGCGTTTTCAAGATAAAATTTTAATCAAATCAAAATCATATAACTCTGTTGCGAATGATACTTTGCCAATCAGTATTTCGGTGAAATCAAACAATTACGAGCCGACATTATTTGCTTTTGATATTGTAGCTTTCAGCAAAGATTCGGCTAATACGGTTATCGATGTGACTAAATTTTATAGTACAGATGTTAAGGCAATCAGCGGAATTTCTGCAGAAATGCGTGACACTTACAAAGTAAAGGGGCTTGATGAATCGAGAAGTTTTATCAATAAAATCAAAAGCTTTCCAATGAATATTGAAGTTATTCAGGACATGACGTACAATGCTTCAAAACCGTCAATGTTGGAAGAATCGGAATCAATCAGTGTTCAAATGAATCAATCAATGATTTTATTGCCAGAAATTCCGATGAAGCCTAGATTGGCAGATCCGCGAGTTGGCTTTTTTACGGTAAGTCAATACGATTATGGAAGCAATGAATTAAAATCAGATTTAAAGACCTATATCCGTCGTTGGAGATTAGAGCCGAAAGACCCAGAAGCATACGCAAGAGGAGAATTAGTTGAGCCAATAAAACCAATTGTGTATTATTTAGATCCTGCAACTCCTCAAAAATTGAAAAAATACATCAAACAAGGAATTGAAGAATGGCAAAAACCATTTGAAACGGCTGGATTCAAAAATGCAATTATTGCAAAAGATGCTCCAACAAAAGAAGAAGATCCAGATTTTAGTCCAGAGGATGTTCGTTATTCTGTGATTCGTTATGTAGCAAGCACAACAAGAAATGCAGTTGGGCCAAGTGTTTCTGACCCAAGAACGGGAGAAATTATCGAAAGTGATGTTATTTGGTATCACAATCATTTGCGTTCGTACAGAAACAGATATTTATTAGAAACAGGAGCTGCAAATCCGTCAGCAAGAACATTGCAGACAAGCGACGAAGAAATGGGCGAAATGATGCGAATGGTTATTGCACATGAAGTTGGGCACGCATTAGGATTTCCGCACAATATGGGAGCAAGTTCATCGTATGATTGTGAAAGTTATAGAAACGGAGAATTTACACAGAAAAACGGTATTTCGCCAAGTATAATGGATTATGCGCGTTATAATTATATTGCACAGCCTGGCGATCAAAATATTCGCTTTATTCGTAAAATGGGTGCTTACGATCATTATGCGCTGAATTGGGGATACAGAGTGATTCCAAATGCAAAATCTCCACAGGACGAAAAAGCGACCTTAGATAAATGGATTTTAGACAAAGCAGGAAATCCGATTTATAAATTCGGAAAACAGAGCAGTACTTTTGATCCATCTTCTCAAACAGAAGATATTGGGAATAATTCAATGAAAGCCAGTACATACGGAATGAAAAACTTAGAGTACGTAGCAAATCATTTAAGCGAATGGACAAGTAGCGTAACTAACGATTATGATGACTTAAGCGAGTTATATAAAGAAATGCTGGACGTTTGGGGAAGATATGTTGGGCACGTTGTAACGAATGTTGGCGGTGTTTATGAAAATACAAAAAATCCAAATCAGGCTGGAAACGTTTATGAAGTTGTTCCAAAAGCAAAACAAATCGAAGCGATGAATTGGCTTCAAGCAAATGCTTTTGCATCGCCAACCTGGATTGTAAACATCAATACATTAAAAAATACAGAATATGCAGGTTATACAGAAACATTCAGAAGTATTCAAGTAAGACATTTGAACAATTTACTGAGTTTGCCTCGCATTGGAAGATTAATGGACAATGAAATTTTAGGTGCAGATACATACAAAGCATTAGATTTCTTTAAAGATCTTCGTAAAGGAATTTGGAAAGAGACTGCTGCTGCATCAAATGTTACTATTTATCGCAGAAATCTGCAACGAGCTTACATTGACCGAATGGGAGCTTTAATGACAGAGGAACTTAAACCTAACGACCGATTTGGAACTTACTACAATGTAGCACAATCAGATTTGAGAGCTTTGGTTCGCGGGGAATTAAATACGTTGAAAAAATCGCTAGTTGCGGCAAAAGCAACTGCGGTAAATACAGAAACAAAATACCATTATGAAGATTGCATCAAACGAATTGATTTGATTTTAAATCCCATCAAATAATAGTTTTAGAAAACAAAAAAGAGGCTCTAAAAGCCTCTTTTTTTATGTCAGCAAATTAATTGCTGTCATTTTTGTATTCTTTCATTTTTTCTCTCGCTTTGTCTTTGTTTTCTTCCTGAATTTTTTTCCATTTAGTGTATTGGTCAGCATTCAGAATTGATTTCATTTTAGCATCGTTTGCATCTCTTTCAGCCATCATATCTTTTTTGAAAGCTTCTCTTTCAGCTGCAGTTGGTTTTGTTCCACTGTCTTTACTTGCTTGACGAGCGTCTCTCATTTTTTCTGCTTTAGCGCTTCGATCAGCCAACAGTTGTTTTACCTGCGCTTGTTGATTAGCATCTAAATTCAATTCTGTTGTTAATTTTTTCAGCTGTTTTTCGTTACGCTGTTCTGGCGTCATTCTTTCTCTTTGGTTTCCTGCTGGTTGTTGATCCATTTCTTGTGCAAAAGATGCTACTCCAACAAATAGCAAAGCTGCGATAAATAATTTTTTCATGATTGCGTTTTTTAATTGTTATATCCATAAGACTATATCAAATTCAATAGGTTTAATTTTAATCTACAGATTTGTGTTTTATTTAACATATTGATTCGTAATTCATTAAAACGTTAACAAGAAGGCTAATAGTATAAAAATAATTGCTTATTTTTAAAGTATCAACTCATTTAAGAACTTAGAACAAAATGATATGAGCTCAAATACTGCATTAAACAATAAAATTGCTTTTTTCTCGACTCAGCCGTATGACAAAGCTTTTTTTAATAAATACAACAGCGATTTTGGTTTTGAATTGGATTATTATGAAACACAGCTTAATCTCCAAACAGTTGTTTTGATTGAAAATGCAAGTATTGTATGTGTTTTTGTAAACGATATTGTAAGTGAAGCTGTAATTAGACAATTGGCAGAAAAAAATGTAAAAATTATTGCCTTGCGTTGTGCTGGTTTTAATAATGTCGATTTAGAAGCGGCAAAAAAATACAATATAAAAGTCTGCCGAGTTCCGGCTTATTCACCACAAGCTGTTGCAGAACATGCCATGGCAATGATTTTGACTTTAAATAGAAAAACACATAAAGCCTACAACAGAGTCCGCGAGCAGAATTTCTCCTTAAACGGATTGCTGGGTTTTGATTTATTCGGAAAGACAATCGGAATTATTGGAACAGGGAATATCGGGCGAGCTTTTGCTAAAATTGCTTTAGGATTTGGATGTAAAGTTTTGGCTTATGATATTGTGCAAAATGAAGAAATGATCAAAGACGGCGTTTCTTTTGTCAGTTTAAATGAGATTTTCAAATCAAGCGATATTATTTCGCTTCATTGTCCGTTAAACGATCAGACAAAACATGTAATAAATGACGATTCGATTGCGTTGATGAAAAACAGCGTGATGATAATCAATACCAGTCGTGGTGGATTAATTGAAACTTCAGCAGTTATTGAAGGTTTGAAAGAAGGGAAAATTGGTTACTTAGGTATTGATGTTTATGAACAAGAGGAAAAGCTTTTTTTCAGAGATTTATCTGCAGATATTATTCAAGATGACGCCATTCAGCGTTTAATGAGTTTTCCGAATGTTTTGGTAACGGCGCATCAGGCGTTTTTTACTAACGAAGCTTTGACACAGATTGCTTTGGTGACCTTTAATAATATAAAATCATTATTGATACAAAATGATATTGAAAATAAAGCAGCATTGCTTGTTTAGATTATTCCATATTGAAAAGTAGTATTGATTTAAAATTTCAGATTATGAAAAGTAAAATTCTAATTTTAATCGGGATTCTGGCATTGTATTCTTGCCAAAACAAAAAAGAATCAAGTAATATTGTTAAAACTATTATTCAAGATACCTTGTCAAAAACAGTTGGCGGAACGGCAAATTTAAGTGATGCACCGCCAAGAGACGATAAAGCTGTTGAATTGATTAGGAAACAATTAAATATTTTGCTTGAGAAAGATTTGCCAGCCATGACAAAAGCAGACCGATTTTTTTACTACCAAGCTTTTGATCTAAATAATGATAATAAAAACGAATATTTTGTTGGTTTCTCCAACTCCTATTTCTGCGGAAGCGGAGGCTGTTCAGGTTATATTTTAAATAATGACGGAAGCTTGATAAATCGTTTTTCAGTAACCGATTTTCCAATTCTTATAGCAAATACATCCACTGAAAATTTTTCTGATTTAATAATAGAAAGCAACAATGAATTTCACATTGTAAGAATGAAAGATGGAAAATATCCATCAAATCCATCGGTTCAGGAAATTTGGAAAGGCGTAAGTCCCAAAGAAAGTACCAAGGTTTTGGATATTACAGATAAAAAATTTGAGAAGTATTCGTTTTAAAAAAAAAATAAACCCGACAGGTTTTTAAAACCTGTCGGGTTTGAATTTATATTTCGGAGAGCCATTCAAGATCTTCATTGTCTAAATCTTCTTGAGAAATAACTCTGCCATATTTTATATCTTCTTCGCTTTCTTTTAGCATATCTAATTCATGCTGTTCGAATTGATAAAATTTTGAAATTTTCATAGTTATCGTTTATTTTTATCTCTTTCTACTCTTTTTTCTGAAATATAACTTTCGGTTTCAGCGATTATATTGGAAACGGTTTTGCTTGAATTTTTTACTAAATTATTCAATGTATCAAAAAACACTTCTACTGGCATTTCTACCCAATCTCGATTGTCAATTTTTTTACAATAGAAATGGATTTTGCAGAGTTGTTTAATATCTTCTTCAATTGTTGAAATGTCTAAGTAGACCTTTAGGATATTTAATCTATTTCTGCCTTCTGTTAAAATATATTCAAACAAAAGAGTTTTATTGCTTATCGAATATTCAAAGAAACCTAAATCATTTTCTTTTAGTCCTTCATATTTGTTTTTTAATAATTCGAAAATTTTCTGCCTTCTTTTTGAAGTAATTTTTGTTACAATGGCTTTTTCGAAGAAAATTTCATAACAAAAAACCATTGACATGATTAGAAGCAGTATGATATAAGGCATTATTGAGGTGATTAAAATTTATTGTTTCGTACGAATTTAATAAAAAACCCGATAAGTTATAAACCTATCGGGTTGTATTTATAATAGAATAAAACAAAATCTATCCCACCAATTCCACAGTCTTAAACTCGCCGTCAACGACAACTTTAGTCAAACCGTGTTTAGATAAGTTTTTCATAGAGGCATCCCATTTTTTACCGCTTAAATTAGCAGTAACTTTAAGTTGCGATAATTCCATTTTATTTTCGTTTCCTTTTAGCAAAGTAATAATTACTTTTTCCTCTTCAGTCAATTCGATCTGAGCTTGTTTTTTCTCAGGACGCATTTGTGGAAACAATAAAACTTCTTGAATAGAAGCGTTGTTTGTCAAATACATAATCAAACGATCCATTCCAATTCCCATTCCAGAAGTTGGAGGCATACCGTATTCAAGAGCTCTTAAGAAATCCTCGTCGATAATTCCGTTTGCTTCATCATCACCTTTTTCAGAAAGACGCATTTGGTCTTCAAAGCGCTCTCTTTGGTCAATTGGGTCATTTAATTCAGAATAAGCATTTGCGATTTCTTTACCACAAACCATTAATTCAAAACGCTCAGTTAAATCTGGATTATCGCGGTGCTCTTTACAAAGCGGCGACATTTCTTTAGGATAATCCGTAATGAAAGTTGGCTGAATATAATTTCCTTCACATTTTGCTCCAAAAATCTCATCAATCAATTTTCCTTTACCCATTGTTTCGTCAACTTCGATTCCCATTCCGCGCGCTGCTTCAAACAATTCTTGCTCAGATTTTCCAGAAATATCAAAACCAGTAAAGTGTTTGATAGAATCTGTCATTGTTACACGTGCGTAAGGCGCTTTAAAGTTGATTTTGTGTTCGCCAAAAGTAACTTCACTAGTTCCATTTACAGCAATCGCACAATGCTCTAATAAGCCTTCTGCAAATTCCATCATCCAGTTGTAGTCTTTATAAGCTACATATATTTCCATTGCAGTAAACTCAGGATTATGTGTTCTGTCCATTCCTTCATTACGGAAGTTTCTAGAGAACTCATAGACACCTTCAAATCCACCAACAATTAATCTTTTTAAGTACAGCTCATTCGCAATACGCATGTAAAGCGGAATATCAAGCGAGTTATGATGCGTAATAAAAGGTCTTGCCGAAGCACCACCAGGAATTGACTGCAACACCGGAGTATCAACTTCAAGATATCCTGCATCGTTAAAATAACCACGCATCGCGCTGAACAACTTTGTACGCTTAATAAATGTTTCTTTAACCTGCGGATTTACAGTTAAATCTACATAACGCATTCTGTAACGCAATTCAGCATCGTTGAAAGCATCGTGAACGTTTCCTTCTTCGTCAACTTTTGGCAAAGGCAACGGACGCAATGTTTTACTCAAGAAAGTAAAACCACTTACACGAATACATTTTGCACCAACTTGCGTAGTGAATAATTCACCTTCAATTCCAATAAAATCACCTAAATCAGTTAATTTTTTGAATACTTGGTTGTATAAAGTTTTATCGTCGCCTTCACATAAAACATCGCGATTTACGTATAATTGAATACGTCCTTCGCTGTCTTGTAACTCAGCAAAACAAGCTTTACCTTGATCACGAACACTCATCAAACGTCCCGCAACAATAACCTTCTTACCTTCCTCGAAAGTTTCCTTTATCTGCTTCGAAGTATGATTTACAGGAAAAAGATTAGCTGGGTAAGGATTGATTCCCAGATTGCGTAAGTTTTGAAGTTTTTCTCTTCTGATGATTTCTTGTTCTGATAATGCCATTTTGTGCTCTGTTTTTTAAGTGTGCAAAGATAAAGAAAAGAATGCAGATTTTAGAATGCAGATTTTAGATTTTTTGGAGCAGCAATTTATTGGGTTTCAAGGACGTTTTGTCCCGCTATCCGCTTGTATCTTTTTATCCGCAAAAAAGGCGGATAAAAAGGATACCGCTTCTATCGGGGCTAGATTAGGCGTTTTTGTTTTCAAAAGACGCTTGAGTTGGAGTGCATCAAAGTTTTAATGTATTCTTGTCATTCCCAGGAACGAGGAATGACAATATTTTGGCAATAAAAAAAATATATAAGAAAATATTTCAGAGACTTAGTATCTTAGCAACTCAGTCCCGAAACCTCGGGATAGTATCTTAGAATCTTCAAAAAACAAAATAGACTTCGTATCTTTGATAAAAAATTAGATTATGGTAAAATTATATAAACTTTTGAGTTTTTCTTTTTTAATAGCGACATTAACAAGCTGTACTTTCACTGAAAATATTACAATTAATGATAACGGAAGCGGAAAATTCTCTGTTGATATGGATGGTTCGGCTTTGATGGAAATGGCTGGTGACCAAATTGGCAATCAAATGGGAGCGGATGCAAAAAAAGATATCGATTCTACTTTTACTTTCAAGCAATTATTTGAAGAGAAAAAAGACAGCATTGCCAAGCTTTCTCCAGAAACACAAAAAGAACTTAAAAAGCTCGAAAACTTTGTTGTTACGACTAAAATGAGTGCTGAGAAAAAACAATTTTTAATGACTTTTGCTACTGATTTTAAAAACGTAAACGAACTGCAGGATGTTTTACAAACGGCAAGTGCGCTTCAAAAATTAGAAGGTGCATCAGCTCCAGTTAGTCCATTAGGAAATGGCTTTGGAAATAACAACAGCAAATTAAGCTATACTTACGACGGAAAGAAATTTACCCGAAAAGCAACAATTGACCAGCAAAAACTGGCAGAAATAAAAAAAGATTCGGCAGCAGATATGTCTAAAATGATGTTTGCTTCATCAAATTATATCATCAAATATCATTTTCCGAAGAAAATAAAAAAGGTCTCGAATCCGAATGCTTTGTTCAGTGAGGACCGAAAATCAGTTACAATTCAATACTCTTTTACGGATTATATGGAGAATCCGGACAAACTTAACTTTGATGTTGAGTTTGAAAAATAATTAAAATGAATAAAAAAATTCAACTTCAGGATCTGGGAAACAGAGATTATAAATCGATTTGGGAATATCAGGAAGAACTATTTAAAGATATAGTCGATTTAAAAATCAAAAACCGAAGAGAAGAACTAGACTTGCCAACTCCTAATTATTTATTGTTTGTTGAGCATCCACATGTTTACACGTTAGGAAAAAGTGGCGATCTCGAAAATTTATTATTAAACGAAAAACAGCTCGAAGCCAAAGGCGCTACATTTTATAAAATAAATCGAGGCGGTGATATTACGTATCACGGACCCGGACAAATTGTTGGGTATCCAATTCTTGATTTAGAAAATTTCTTTACCGATATTCATAAGTATTTACGTTTTCTTGAGGAAGCCATCATTTTGACATTGGCAGAATATGGATTACAATCGGGCAGAAGTGAGGGAGAAACAGGAGTTTGGCTTGGTGTCGGCACTCCGTTTGCACGAAAAATTTGTGCGATGGGTGTTCGTGCTTCACGCTGGGTAACCATGCACGGTTTTGCTTTGAATGTAAACGTCGATTTAGGCTATTTTGATAATATTATTCCGTGTGGAATTCGCGGTAAAGGTGTTACATCTTTAAATGTCGAACTTGGAGTAGAAAAAGTAGATGAAGAAGAAGTAAAAACGAAAATTCTAAAACATGTAAAAGAATTGTTTGAAGCAGAATTTGTTTAGAAAGACTTATTGAAAAATTCAGAATGCTGAAGAAAGCAACAATTTTAAGGTTGTTTTCTTCAGCATTTATATTTAGGACAATAATGTAATTTTCTGCTGTATTTATGCTAAATTTGGGTTTATAGTTTATGTTGCAATTAATCTAACCTAAATAATTTATGAGAAAACTCTACTTACTTTGTTTCCTTTTCATGCTTAATGGTCTTTTTGCTCAAAAGAAAGATAAATTATACCCCGTTACGATTTACGAAAAAGCTTGGCAAGAAAAAAATAGTGATGCGCGATTAAAATTGATTAAAACGATCTGGCTGGATGACAGTACTTTTGAAGATCCTTCGGCATCTATAAAAGGTATCGCAGCATTGAATAGTCTGATCGCTGAATTTTATAAAAAAAATCCTGACGCAGTTTTAACTTCTGGGGCAAAAGTCGTTAAAGACAATTATATTACGTGGGAATGGAAAATTGCCGATTCTAAAAATAAACTTGTAATGGGTGGCCGAGATTTCGCCAGATTAAATGGTAAAGGCCAAGTGAGCAAAATTATTAGTTTTTGGGATACAGGCGTGACTTTGACTGAAGAAGATCTTTTGAAAAACCTTGAAGCGGATAACTTTAAAGTTGTTGCAAAATATTATGAATGTCTTTTTAAAACCAGAGATTTTGACACAATGGCAACTTTAATTGAAGATGGGGCTGTTTATACGCAAGCAACAGGATTGCCATATGGAGGAACTTATGTTGGTTTTCAGGAATGGACTACCATGTTTGCAAAATCTGCTGAGTTTTTTGAATTGCAGATAGAAAAGGAGCCTGTTTATTTTAGCGATGCCACAAAAAACGAAGTGATTATTTATTTTACCATAAATTGCAAATCAAAAAAATCCGGCAAAACGCTTTCGATGCCAATTTCAGAACATTTTGATTTGAAAAATGGAAAAATTACAGCAATCCGACCTTTTTATTATGACACAAAACAATTTGTTGAATTTTTAAAAAGCAAGAAATAAAAAATAGTTTATAAAAAAGCGACCTAAATATATTAAGTCGCTTTTTTTATTAAAACTCTAGACTGAGTTGCTCAGGCAAAAGCCTAAAACTCATTCGATGGTATTTTGTAGTTCCATATTTTTTAATTGCTTCCCGATGCTCTTTAGTTGGGTAGCCTTTGTTTTGTTTCCAATTATACATTGGGAATTCTTCATGAATTTGATCCATATATTCGTCACGGTAAGTTTTTGCCAAAACCGAAGCAGCGGCAATACTTAAATATTTAGCATCACCTTTAATAATGCTTTTGTTGGGTATAGATTTCAGCAATTCTATTTCGGTTGATGAAAATTGTTTCCCAAAAGAATTTTTAAGTCCGAGTTTCGCATTCAGAGATCGATTGCCATCTACAATAATATATTCGGGAACATGTTTTAATTTTAAAATACATTCTTGCATTCCTTTCATGGAAGCATTCAAAATGTTTATTTCGTCAATTTCATCAGGAAACAAATGTGTCACAGCAAAACAGACAGCGTGCTCTTCTATAATTGGTTTTAAAAGCGCTCTAGTCTTTTCAGACAATTGTTTACTGTCGTTTAAAATTTGATTTTCAAAATGTTGAGGCAAAATTATTGCCGCGGCCGTTACAGGGCCAGCAAGGCAACCTCGTCCTGCTTCATCTGTGCCGGTTTCTAAAATAAATCCTGAGAAATTTTTTTCGAGCATTTTTATACTTTTTTGGATAGCAAAGATTATAAAAAATTCAGCAAATAGATAAAATGACGACTAAATTTAAGTGTAAAGGTTTAATGGCGTTAGTAAATTTTATGATTTGCTGACATTTTTCAATGGCGATTTTCCATATTTTTTACACTTTATCCTAATAATTTTGGTTGCTAAGTAATTTTTTTTTGAGTTTTTTAAAGTTAAATATTCAAAAAGCTTTAAAAAAAATGATGTTTTGTGTTATTTGAGCCTTGTTTTTGTCAAAACTTCAAAAAAACATGTCAAATTAAAGAACTTAATAAAAGAAATTACTGTTTTTTATGAGTTTTATGATTTGATTTTCCTAAATGTTAAAATTTATTAAATTTTTAGCATTTAAAAGTGTGTGAATTAGTTTTGTTTTGAAAGAAAAATAATATATAAAGTCGATAATAGTTACATTTTGCAAGAAAGTATTAAGCTTTTGTTAATAATCTTAAGGAAATTTAAATTCAAATAGTTTGTTATTTTAAGAAATAATTAAGATGTTTGTCGCATACTAATTCAAAATAAATTAAAATGAAATTAAAATTTAAATGGATTTTTACGCTCCTTGTAGCGTTATCTATGCAGTTTTCTTTCGCTCAAGAGAGAACTGTTACTGGAAAGGTATCTGATAAAACAGGTGTTATTCCAGGAGTAAATGTTCTTGTTAAAGGAACAAAGGTTAATACTCAGACAGATTTTGACGGAAGTTATTCTGTGAAAGCGAAAACAGGAGACGTTTTAGTTTTTTCATATGTAGGTATGAATAACAAAACTGTGACTGTTGGAAATTCAAACACGATCAATGTGGAGATGGAGTCTGAGGCACAATTAATGAATGAAGTAGTAGTAGTAGGTTACGGTGTTCAGAAAAGAAAAGAAGTTACAGGTTCTATTTCTAAAATTGCTGGAAAAGACATCTCTAACTTGGTAACTCCATCTTTCGAAGGTGTTTTAGCAGGTAGAGCAACTGGAGTTCAGGTTTTAACTAACACAGGTCTTATTGGTGCTGCACCAAAAATTAGAATTAGAGGTATTTCTACAATTTCTGGTCTTACTGAGCCATTAATCGTTGTAGATGGTATGCCTATTTTTTCTGGAGACATTGGAGGTGCTTCGCCTACAAATGGTTTAGCTGACATCAATCCAGAAGATATTGAGTCTTTTGATGTATTAAAAGATGGAGCTGCGACAGCTATTTATGGATCTAGAGCTGCAAATGGTGTAATCTTGATTACAACAAAAAGTGGTAAAAAAGGTACTTTAAAAGTTAGCTATTCAAGCGTACTTGGTGTTGCTAGTGCTGCAAAAAAATATGATTTGTTACAAACTCCTGATTTCATTACAATTTCAAATGAGAAAAGTGCAAATGCTAAGTTAGGTATATGGGCAGTTGGAAATACATACAATACTGACTGGCAATCAGCAGTTTTGAGAAATGCTCCTCAAATGACACATAATCTTAACTTCAGCGGAGGTTCAGATAAAACTAAATATTACTTATCTTTGGGTTACCAAGATTTAGATGGTATCAACTTATCTAATGACCAAAAAAAGTATACTGTTAGAGCTAACATCGATCAAGAAATCAACAAATGGTTAAGTATTGGTACGAATTTAAACCTAAGTAGAACTGAAATCAATGGATTAAACAGTAGTGCAAGTGCATTGTCAGGAAATATTTTTAATACTATCAGACAATTGCCAAATACACCAATTTATGATGCTGCTGATCCAACTGGTTACAACCTTTCTCCAAACAACGCAACAGTTGGTAAATGGGATAACAATGTTGAAGCTGGGGATAATATTACAAATATTATCTATGTTCTTGATCATAATAAATATCAGTCAAAAACGACAAGAATTATATTCAGTACTTTTGCTAATGCAAAAATTACTTCTGATTTAAGTTATAAATTACAAGTAAGTGCTGATAATGCTAGTACTGATGGTCTTCAATACTGGAATCCAGTACATGGTGATGGACGTACTTCAAATGGAAGTTTGTATCAAGACAACACAAATCTTATGAGATGGAACTGGCAAAATATCTTAAACTATAAGCATACTTTTGCTGAAGATCATAACGTTGGATTAACAGGTGTTGCTGAATATCAAAAATCTAGAAACCAAAATTTCTGGGGCCAAGGAAGCGATATGTTAAGTGATTTCTTTAGTAAAAACTTAGTAACCAATACTTTTAACACAAAAGATACTGGTGGAGGTGTTACTGAAAAAGGGATTATCTCTTATTTAGGACGTGCTACTTATAACTATAAAGAAAAATACTTTATTCAAGGATCTCTTAGACGTGACGGAATTTCTCAATATGAGAAAGATGTTAGATGGCACAACTTCCCTGGAGTTTCTGCTGGTTGGACAGTTTCTAAAGAAAACTTCATGGAAGGAATTAGTAAAGTGGTTTCTGATTTAAAAGTAAGAGGTTCTTACTCTGAGGTTGGAAACGTTGACGTATTAGGTGGGACAGCTTATCCTTCTAAAGGTCTTACTGTAGGTTCTCCTAATGGTGGTGCTAATGGTATTGGATATTCTCAGTATGGTAACAACTTGTTACAATGGGAAACTAGTTTCAAAACTGACTTTGGTGTTGATTTAGGTTTTCTTGATAATCGTTTGACTTTACAATTTGATTATTACAGAAATAATATTGATGGTATTGTATTGCAAGCGCCAGTTGATCCTTCTATGGGTATTCCTGGAGCTAATGGTGGTTTTGTTAACTCTAACATTGGTTCTATGTATAACCAAGGATATGAGTTTGCAGCTAACTTCAAAGCTATTAATAATGGTAACTTTACATGGGATGTTGGAGCTAACCTAACATTGACTAAAAACGTAGTTACTGGTTTAGTTGCTGGACAAGATATCATTGGTGGTTCTTCAACAGATACAAATATTGCTCCTAATATTATTATTAGACAAGGTGAATCAATCAATTCATTATACGGTTATAAATATTGGGGAGTTAACAAAGCAAATGGTAACCCAGTTTACTATAAAGCTGATGGAACTTTGGCGCAAGGTATGTTGCCGGGTACTGGTTTAACAATCTTTGATCCAAACAATCCTACTGCTGTTGGTGCTGCTACGACATTGAGTAATGCTGACAAAGTAATTTTAGGAAATACATTGCCAACTTATTTTGGATCATTTACTTCAAGCATGAAATACAAAAATCTTGATTTAGGTTTCATGTTTAGATTCAGTGGTGGTAATAAAATTTTCAATGCTACAAGAAGAGAGTTGTTGAATACAAACTTTAACAACAATGGAACAGAAATTTTAGGAAGATGGCAAAGTATTGATAATCCTGGTGATGGATGGACACCAAAATTATATGGTAGTTCAAACACAGGTACAAACTTGACGAGTGCAGCAACTTCTCGTTTTGTTGAAAAAGGTGATTTTATCTCACTTGATAACATTAGTTTCGGTTATACATTGTCAAAATCGGTAATGGATAAAATTGGAGTTGATAACTTTAGACTTTTTGTTCAAGCACAAAATATCTGGTTGATTTCAGACTATAAAGGTATTAACCCTGAAATGGAAACGTCTGGAGTAGATGTAAATGGTACTCCACGTTCTAAAGTGATCTCAATGGGAATAAATGTAAGTTTATAATAAAAATACATATGAAAAATATATTTAAAACAATTTTACTTTCTGCAATGGTACTCGGGATGAGTTCATGTTCAGAAGACAAAATACTGGATTTGAATCCAATCAATAATATTTCTGATCAGGATGCATTTTCAACACCTACTTTAATCCAGTCATATATGGTTGGTGTTTACAATAACGCTGCTATTGGTATGTATAACTCAACAACTCCAAATGGTGGTCGTGGTTATGTTTGGGGTGCTGCTTTTGTTGAACAAGGAGAAGCAAGAGGAGAAGATGTTGTTAATATGCAAACTTTTTATGAGTTGACTTATAAAGCGACTAATGATGCATCATCTCCAAACAATGTTTTTTACTGGGTTGATGGTTATAAATTAATCAACAGATGTAACCTTATGATTGAAGGTGCTCAAGGTGCTGTAGCAAAAGGTATTATTACTCAAGCTGTTGCCGATGATTATATTGGGCAGTCTAAATTTTTAAGAGCAATTACGCATTTTGAATTGTTGAATTATTTTGCAAAACCATATCAATTTACTGCTGGAGCTACTCACCCTGGAGTTATCTACAGAGAAGTTGGTATTAATACAGCAGCTGAACTAACTTCAGAAGATAATAAGCCAAGAAATACTGTTGCTGAATGTTATGCTAAAGTTTTAGCTGATTTAGATGATGCTGAAAAATTAATTGCTACTGTTGGTAGAGGTACAGGTACTGGTGCTGCTACTGGTACACTAGTTATTGGTAGAGCTTCAAAAGCTGCAGCAATCGCTTTCAAAACTAGAGTTTACCTTCAAAAAAGAGACTGGGCAAACGTAATTGCTGAAGGATCAAAATTAACAGGGCGTTATGCATTAACTGCAGATCCTTATGCTCCTTTTGCACTTAATATAGCTAATAGTGAATCTATTTTCTCTATTGTACATACTGCAACACTGAATCCTAATACTAATGCTGCTTTAGCAAGTATCTTAAGAAATAGAGCTTTAGTTTGTATTAGTCCAATTCTTTGGAGAGATTCACAATGGTTAGCTGATGATAAACGTAGAGAAGATGGTAAATTTATCTATACAGCGCCAACCAATGGAGTTAAATATACTAACAAATACTTTGATATTACTAACTTGACTGATCCTGCTCCAGTTATTAGATATGCTGAAGTTGTTTTAAACATGGCTGAAGCTCAGGCACGTTTAGGTACAAACTTACCAGCAGCATTAACTTTATTGAACCAAGTTAGAAATAGATCGTTAGCTAATCCTGCAGCTCAGGCATATACTTCTGCATCATATACTTCTCAGGCAGATTTAGTAAAATTAATTCTTAAAGAAAGAAGAATTGAGTTCTTACAAGAAGGACGCAGATGGTCTGATATCCATAGATTGCAAGGTGATGATTTAGCTCCAATTTCTGGAGTTCCTGCTAAAGTGGCTAGTGGTATTGCTCCGCCAAAAGCAGCATTTGATTTAACAAGTAATTATGTGGTAACAACTCCAGTTGATGCTATTCCATATACTGATTACAAATACTTATGGCCTATACCACAAATTGAAATGAATACTAACCTAGGTATTCAACAAAACCCAGGATGGTAAGAAAATAAATATTTTGATTTTTTTAAAACCCTCAATCATTTTTTGATTGGGGGTTTTTCTATTTTGATTTAATTGTGATAAAAACTTCTCAATCATACTGATTTGTTTTTTTATACGTTTTTATCTTTTACCTTTGCTTGACTAATTTTGTCGAATATAATTTCAATATAAAGCTATCAAATGAGAATACTCTTTTTTCTATATCTAATGATAATGCCCGCCTTATTGTTTTCTCAAGAAAAAAACACTTCTAAAAGTAATTTGGATATGAACACCAAATATTCAAGCATTACTGATACCGTAAAAAAGAAAAAATCTTTAGTAGCTAAAATTGAACAATATCAAATTATCACTCTAGAACATGATACGACTTATGCAGATACGTCGTTAACGCTAAAAAGCGCTTACAGACAAAATTATCTTAGAAAAGATAATTTCGGACTTTTAGAATTTTCCAATATTGGACAAACTTACAATACTTTAAATTACGGTCTAACGAGTTTTTCTCCATATCCAGAAATTGGTTTTTCAGGCAAACATTTTGATTATATGCAGCCTTCGGATATTAAATATTACTCGGCGGCAACACCGTTTACTGAATTGTTTTTTAATACAACAATAAATAAAGGTCAAAATGTAGATTCATTTATTACGTTAAATACGTCTAAGAATTTAAATTTTTCTTTTGCTTATAGAGGTCTTCGTTCAGAAGGGAATTATATCAATCAATTAGTTAGTGCAGGTAACTTTAGATTTACGACTAGCTATGCCACAACTAACAAAAGATATATTCTGAACGCGCATGTTACGTATCAGGATATTACAAATGAGGAAAATGGAGGTATTACCAGCCCTGAAGATTTTGAAAGTAATGACCCTGATTTTAAAAATCGTCAGCGTTTGCAGGTATATTTAACAGATGCTAAATCTTTGTTGAAGGGGCATCGTTTCTTTTTTGATCATGCATTTAGAATAAATCCAAAGGGAGGTGATAATAATTTATTTGTTACACATCAGTTTAATTATGAGTATAAATTTTATGAATACAAACAGCCAACTGTACTTTCATATGTAGAAACAACTCCGGTTGCACGTTTTGGAGAATCGTATGTGACTAGCAATATTAATGACCGCACTCGTTTTGAAAAATTATATAACAAAGCTGGACTTGCTTATGAAAATTCCCTTTTAGGAAAATTCTATTTTTTTATTGATGATTACAGATCAAATTATGAGTACAACAGGGTTATAGTTAAGCAGGACGGCCATGTTATTCCTGATAATTTGTTTGTTCAGATTAATAATTTTGGAGGACAGTATGAATATCAGAAGAATAAATGGAATGGACGTTTCTTATATACGAGATCGATCACAAATCAGTCGCTTTCAGATCTAGATGCTAAATTGAAATACACTTTAAATAAAGATATTCAGTTTGATTTTAGATACCGAAACATAAATAAGCTCCCAAATAATAATTATAATTTGTACCAAAGCAGTTATGTTGAATATAATTGGTCTAATGATTTTAAGAATGAAAAAATAAATCAGCTTGGAGCAAATGTTTATACGCCTTGGTTGAATGCCGAAGTTCAATATTCTGTTTTAAAGGATCATTTATATTTTGCTGATGTTTCAACAGATGAAGAGAAAAAGGTTCATACTCAAATTATAAACCCTGCGCAATATGGGAATGCGATAAACTATTTTTCTATAAAAGCGAACAAAGAGTTTAAATTTGGAAGATTTGGTTTTGACAACACGCTTTTATATCAAAAAGTGGATCAATCTGAATTAATTTTAAATGTGCCCGATTTTGTGACTAGAAACACATTGTATTATTCTAGTTATTTTTTCAAAAAAGCTTTGTTTATGCAAACCGGACTTGTATTTAATTATTTTACGAAATATTACGGAAATGATTACAATCCAGTTGTTGGCGAGTTTTTTGTTCAAAATACTAAGGAAATTGGTAATTATGCTACTTTCGATTTTTTTGTTAATGCAAGAATTCGTCAAACTCGTTTTTATTTAAAGTTGGAGCACTTTAATTCTTCTTTTTCTAAAAATGATTATTACTCTGCACCTAATAATCCATATCGTGATTTCTTAATACGATTTGGTTTAGTTTGGAACTTCTTCCAATAAAATTAGGTCTTGATTTATTTTAAAACCAAATATTAAATAAATACAAAATGGACTTTTCAAATAATATTTTAGAAACAATTGGCAATACGCCGCTTGTAAAACTCAACAAAATTGTTGCTGAAATTGATGCGTTAGTGTTGGCAAAAGTCGAAACTTTTAATCCAGGAAATTCTGTAAAAGACAGAATGGCCGTTAAAATGATTGAAGATGCAGAAGCTGACGGGCGATTAAAACCTGGTGGAACTATTATTGAAGGAACTTCAGGAAATACCGGAATGGGATTAGCTCTTGTAGCTATTGTTAAAGGCTATAAATTGATTTGCGTAATATCTGATAAGCAGTCTAAGGAGAAAATGGATATACTTCGCGCTGTTGGTGCAAAAGTAGTAGTTTGTCCTACAGATGTTGAGCCAACAGATCCTCGTTCATATTATTCGGTTTCAAAACGTTTGGCTGAAGAAACTCCAAATTCTTGGTATGTAAATCAGTACGATAACATGTCAAATTCATTGGCGCATTATGAGCAAACTGGACCTGAAATCTGGAAACAGACAGATGGTAAAATTACACACTTTGTTGTTGGAGTAGGAACAGGTGGAACAATTTCTGGGGTTGGAAAATATCTGAAAGAGAAAAACCCAAATATTAAAATTTGGGGAATTGATACTTATGGTTCTGTTTTCAAGAAATACCACGAAACAGGAATTTTTGACGAAAACGAAATCTATTCTTATATCACGGAAGGAATTGGAGAAGATATTTTGCCAAAAAATGTTGATTTTTCTTTAATTGATGGCTTTACAAAAGTAACTGATAAAGATGCCGCAGTCTACACTAGAAAAATTGCACTTGAAGAAGGAATCTTTGTAGGGAATTCTGCTGGCGCTTGTATAAAAGGTTTATTGCAGTTAAAAGAACATTTTAAGCCAGAAGATGTTGTAGTGGTTTTATTTCATGATTCTGGAAGCCGATACGTTGGAAAAATGTTTAATGATGATTGGATGCGTGAACGTGGATTTTTGGAAGAAAATGTTACAAAAGCAGAAGATGTAATCAAAGATCATATCGATAAGGAATTGATTGTTGTTCGTACTGAAGAACTGGTTTCGCATGCAATTGAGCGTATGCGTAAATATAAGATTTCTCAAATTCCTGTTGTTGACATAAATGGTTTTGTGGGCTCTGTTGATGAAACAGACTTATTCAGGAGTTATGTTGCCGACAAAAATGTTGCAGAGAAGCCAATTAAGGAAGTAATGGGCAAACCATTTCCAATAGTTAAATTGGGAACTCCAATTGAAGAAGTGTCAAAACTTTTTACAAAAGAAAATGACGCAGTTTTAGTTGAATTAGGAAATGGTGCTCATCATATTATCACAAAGTATGATATTATTGGTTCAATAAAATAAGACACTTAAAATAAAATTTATCCATAAAGCTAATTGTAATTGGGCAACTAGTTTTATGGATTTTCTTTTTCAAAAATTTATAAAAAATGAATTTTACCGCAATAGATTTTGAAACTGCAACAGGATTTCATCCTTGTTCAGTTGGGATTGTTACTGTACAGAACGGTATTATTGTCGATGAGTTTGTTACTTTGATCAAACCCCCAAACAACATTTATAATCCTTTTACAATTCAAGTTCACGGTATTTATCCTCGTGATACAGTCAA
Organism: Flavobacterium daemonense; assembly: GCF_007341385.1. GTDB lineage: Bacteria > Bacteroidota > Bacteroidia > Flavobacteriales > Flavobacteriaceae > Flavobacterium > Flavobacterium daemonense. The sequence continues at coordinate 65,061 of NZ_VJYD01000009.1, read as the reverse complement.
TGCAAAATCGTTTGCACAAGTTTATCCTGAAATCGAAAAAAGATTGAAAAATAGAGTTGTTGTAGCGCATAATGAAAGTTTTGACCGAAATGTTTTAGTCAAATCTATGCTGGCAAATGGCTTAAATTATGATGATTTGAATATTGCTTCAAAATGGGAATGTACAGTGAAAATCTATAAAGCAAAAGGTATAAAGCCTACAAAATTAAGCGATTGCTGTCGTGAAATGAACATAAAATTAAATCACCACGAAGCATTATCAGATGCTAGAGCTTGTGCTAAATTGTATTTGATGCGTTAAAATTATAAATTTGTAGGAATAGTTTTAAAATTTTATCTATTTTTAGGTTTTGTAATTTGTTATAAAACATAAAAATGAAAGAAGATTTTCTTCATCATCTCTGGAAATTTAAGAAATTTGATGCCTTGAATTTAAAAACGGCTCAAAATGAACAGATTATCATCTATAAAACGGGCGACTATTTAGAGCTTGCAGGCCCTGACTTTTTTAACGCTCAAATTAAAATTGGTGAACAAAAATGGGCAGGAAACGTCGAAATCCATTTAAAATCATCTGATTGGTATTTGCATAACCATGAAAAAGATGCTTCCTACGAAAATGTAATTTTGCATGTTGTGTGGGAACATGATACCGAAATATTCAGAGAAAATAATTCTGAAATTCCTGTTTTAGTTTTAAAGGATTATGTTTCAAAAGAAATTGTAGAAAATTATAACGCACTTATTGCTGTTAAGACTTGGATTTCCTGCGAAAAGCACCTTAAAGAAATTGATGGTTTTGTTTTTAAAAATTGGCAGGAACGATTATTTTTTGAAAAGTTAGAACGCAAATCACAGTTTGTTTTTCAGTTATTGGAAGAAACTAATCAAGATTGGGAAGCTGTTTTGTTTTGCTTGCTAGCTAAAAATTTTGGACTTAATACTAATGGGAATTCGTTTTTGCAAATGGCAAAGTCAATGCCTTTTTCTGTCTTTAGGAAAGAAAGTTTTGAAGTTGAAAATTTAGAAGCTTTATTTTTTGGAGTATGCGGTTTGTTGAATGGAGATAAGGAAGATGTTTACTTTAAAGATTTGAAGTTTAGATATTTTTTTCTGCTTCATAAATATAATTTGGAACAAACATATGTTGATCCGGTTCAGTTTTTTAAGCATAGACCGGATAATTTTCCCACTATACGGCTTTCTCAATTAGCAAGTTTATATCACAAATATCAAAATTTATTTTCGAAAATTATTGAATTAAACTCGGCGGAAAGTGTTTATGATTTACTTTCCGTTTCAACCAGTTTATATTGGCAGAATCATTATCAATTTGATAAAGAAAGCCCGAAAAAAGTAAAAAGACTTTCCAATTCTTTTTTAGATTTACTGATCATAAACACTATAATTCCACTTCAATTTGCTTATTCAAATAGATTCGGTGAAGCCATTGCAGAAGATTTAATTGATTTTATGACTGATGTTTCTTCAGAGAAAAACTCTATTATTGATAAGTTTGCTTCCTTCGGAATTAAATCAAAAAATGCATTTGAAAGCCAGACCTTATTAGAACTCAAAAATGAATACTGCGATCGAAAAGCTTGTTTGAAATGCGCAGTTGGAATGGAGCTGCTCAAAAATAATTAGATAGTTAGAAAATGTAATAATAAGATAATTTGTACTTTTGTCATCTTGAGTGAAGCTCAAGAAATCTAAACACTTAAATCTAAAATGTAAAAATGTCGGCAATTTTAAAACTTAAATTTTTCTTTGAAAAATACGGATTTCATGTTTCGTCTCGTCTTGCAGATAAATTAGGAATGCGTGTTACAAGTGTGCGATTGTTTTTTATTTATATATCCTTTGTTACCGCAGGTTTAGGATTTGGAGTTTATTTGACACTTGCCTTTTGGATAAGATTAAAGGATTTAATTAGAGCTAAAAGAACTTCAGTATTTGATTTGTAATTTAAACTAAGATTTAGAAAAGCATAAAAAAAAACCTGTTCAATATTTTGAACAGGTTTTTTTTATTTTGATTTAAGTAATCAATTATTCATTTTCCGTTTCTGGACTGTTTAGTTTAGCTCTTTTTTTGCTGTAAGCAAAGTAAACGATAAGACCTAAAGTTCCCCAGCATAAAAATGCGATCCAAGTTTCATGTCTTACTTGTGTCATTAAAAATAAATTGAAAGATACTCCTAAAGTTCCAACTAGGTATACAGCAGGTGTTTTGTAGTGTCTTTCTAATTCTGGTTTTTTATATCTCAAGATCATTACCGCAACGCAAACCATTCCAAACGCTAATAATGTTCCCATACTACACATTTCACTTACTTTTTCAATTGGAGTAAGTGCAGCAACAATTGAAATAATTGTTCCCACTAAGAAAGTGCTTTTATATGGAGTTTTGAAATTAGTATGTAATTTGCTGAAGAATGGAGGAAGTAAACCATCTCTAGACATTCCTAAGAAAATACGAGTCTGACCTAACATCATAACTAGCATTACAGAAGTTAAACCTGCTGTTGCTGCAATTGTGATAATAAACACGGCCCATGTTAATCCATTTTCACTAAAAGCAGATGCTACTGGAGCTGCTTTGTCTAATTGATCATAATGAACCATCCCTGTTAATACTAATGATACAAGAATGTAAAGAATAGTACAGATTACTAATGATGCAATAATTGCAAAAGGTACATCTTTTTTAGGATTGATTGCTTCACCCGCTTGAGTTGAAACAGCATCAAAACCGATGTAAGCAAAAAATACAATTGTTGCAGCAGTTAAAACACCTCCGAATCCAAAATTCATTTTTCCTGTAGCATTTCCAAGAGAGTCTAATGCAGGAACCTCTGTTGGAATAAACGGATGCCAGTTTTCTACGTTGATGTAAAACGCACCACAAATAATTACAAAAAGAACTACAGCTATTTTAACAATTACAATAATATTGTTTGTACTTGCAGCTTCTTTAATACCTTTTATAAGGATTGCTGTAACGATCCATGTAATTACAAATGCCGGTAAATTGAATGCAAATGTTGGAATATCGATTAAGTCGTTAGGAAAAGCTTTATTGTGTTCAATGATTTTTTCTGTTGCAGTTGCAAGATCGTTGCAGAGCCAAATTGGAAACTCAATGCCAAATAAATGTATTAATTTGACAAAATAACCGCTCCAGGCGACGGCAACAGTTGTGGCTCCCATCATGTATTCCAGAATTAAATTCCATCCTATGAACCACGCAAAAATTTCACCGATTGTTCCGTATGCATATGCATATGCTGATCCTTCAACAGGCAATACTGATGCAAATTCAGCATAACAAAGTGAAGCAAATAAACAGCCTATACCAGCAATAACAAACGATAGAGCCAAAGCTGGACCGGCATAATCATGAGCGGCAATTCCGGTTAAGGTAAAAATTCCACCACCTATGATTGCTCCAATCCCTAATGAGGTCAATCCCCATCTTGTAAGAACTCTTTTTAAATCACTTTTTTTCATATCGGCTTCAAAAGCAGATATAGGTTTAACTCTCCAAATTGACATATAATTATATTGGTTTATTGTTATTAAGCTCCAAATGTATTGTTTTTTGTAAAAAATAAAAACAATTATCGAGTTTTAAGTTATAAAATGTTTAAAATATTCAGAAAAGTAATGTGAAACTAACTTTGAGGCCTTGAATTCCTCAATTTAATTGTGTTTTACTTTTATTAAATATAATTTCTTTTTAAAATTTTATTTAGTAATTTACTTGTTAAATTTATACTTTTGACCTGTCTTTGAAATAAGGAAAACATACTAATGAAAAATTATTGGCCATTAAAATCGTATTTTCAATTTACATCTCAGCAGCGTACTGGAATAGTCGGGCTTTTTATAATTATAATTATTTTGGAAATCCTATATTTCGCAATTGACTTTAATTTGACTGAGAAATTTTTTCCAGAAAAAGAACAATGGATTTCGCTGCAATCTAAAGTTGATTCTCTCAAGCAAATTCAAAAAGATAAAAAGCCAATGCAATATTCTTTTAATCCTAATTTCATTTCAGATTATAAGGGTTATAAGTTAGGAATGTCGGTTGCAGAAATCGATCGATTGCTGGCATTTCGAAAAGAAAATAAATATGTGAATTCGGCTGAAGAATTTCAAGAAGTGACTAAGGTTTCGGATTCTTTGCTGGAAAAAATATCTCCGTTATTTAAATTTCCTGATTGGACTCATAATAAATCAAATTCAAATTTTAAAAATGAGAAAAAAGACTACCGGAAACCTGATTTTAAAAGTGGAAAAATTGCTTTATTAGACATTAATCAGGCTTCACAAGAAGACCTAGTAAAAATTTATGGTATCGGTGATGCTTTGTCTTTGCGGATTTTGAAGCAAAAAGAACTGTTGGGAGCTTTTGTTTCTATGGAGCAAATGAATGACATATGGGGATTGTCGCCAGAAGTTGTTTCGCAATTGAATTCACATTTTAAGATTACCATTCCAAGAGATTTGAAAAAGATACCAATAAATGATGTGTCATTAAAAGAGCTTTCGCAGTTTCCATATTTTAAATATGCATTGGCAAAGCAAATTATTACATATAGAAGTATGAATGGAAAAATCGATAATATTGAGGATTTGATAAAAATTAAAGATTTTCCTGTTGAAAAAGCAAAAATAATTAGTTTATATTTGGAGTTCTAAAAAAAGCCAACAATGAATTTTGATTATAACGAAACGCAGTCAATGATTGCCCAGTCTATTAAAGAATTTGCAGAAAAAAACATTAGACCTAATATTATGGAGTGGGATGAAGCTCAAATTTTTCCTGTTCCGCTGTTTAAAAAGTTAGGCGAAATGGGTTTTATGGGAGTTTTAGTGCCAGAAGAATTTGGAGGCTCCGGATTGGGGTATCATGAATATATTACTGTTATAGAAGAAATATCAAAAGTCGATCCTTCTATAGGTTTGTCTGTTGCGGCACACAATTCATTATGCACCAATCATATTTTGACTTTTGGAAACGAAGAACAAAAGAAAAAATACCTGCCAAAACTGGCAACTGCCGAATACATTGGAGCTTGGGGCTTGACAGAACACAATACAGGATCTGATGCCGGAGGTATGAATACTACTGCAGTTAGAGATGGAGATTCTTGGGTTATTAATGGGGCAAAGAATTTTATTACGCATGCTATATCAGGAGATGTAGCTGTCGTGATTGTGCGAACTGGTGAAAAAGGGGATTCTAAGGGAATGACAGCATTTATTTTAGAAAAAGGCATGGTAGGTTTTTCGTCTGGTAAAAAAGAAAATAAATTAGGGATGCGTGCGAGTGAAACAGCCGAATTGGTTTTTGATAATTGCCGTGTCTCAGATGCCAATAGATTAGGTGAGATAGGTGATGGATTTGTTCAGGCAATGAAAATTTTAGATGGTGGAAGAATTTCTATTGGAGCTTTATCACTAGGTATTGCAAAAGGTGCATATGAGGCTGCATTGAAATATTCAAAGGAAAGATATCAATTTGGTCAACCAATCAGCAGTTTTCAAGGTATTTCGTTTAAGTTGGCGGACATGGCGACTGAAATCGAAGCTTCAGAACTTCTTCTTCATAAAGCAGCTTATTTGAAAGAAGTTCATAAACCCGTTACAACATTGGGGGCAATGGCAAAAATGTACGCTTCAGAGGCTTGCGTGAAAATAGCAAATGAAGCAGTTCAAATTCATGGCGGATATGGATATACTAAGGATTTTCCAGTAGAAAAATTCTATAGAGATTCAAAATTATGTACAATAGGAGAGGGAACAACCGAAATTCAAAAATTGGTTATCTCAAGGAATTTATTGAAAGAATAGATTTTGCGAAAAGTTTAAAAAGGTAAGCGTCTCGGGTAAAATCACGAAAATGCATCTCATTTTTTACATGTCAACATTTTGCAATAAAAAATAATTCATAATTTATAATTGATAATTCATAATTAATATTTACATTTGCAGCCTTAACGAGAGGAGGTGTCTATATTATGTTAATTATACCAATTAAAGACGGAGAAAATATCGATAGAGCATTAAAGCGCTATAAAAGAAAATTTGATAAAACAGGAACTGTTCGTCAATTAAGAGCACGTACTGCTTTTATTAAGCCATCTGTTATCAAAAGAGCTCAAATTCAAAAAGCGGCTTACATTCAAGGCTTGAGAGATAGTTTAGAAAGTTAATATCAGCTTTTTTAAAAATAATTACCGTTAGTGATCAAGAAATTGACTGCTAACGGTTTTTTTATGCTTAATTTTGAAATGACTCTGTTTTTATGGTGTAAAAGAAAAATATTGGTTTTGATGAAAGCAAATAAAGATGCATTTCAGGATTATCTTGAACTAGAGAAAAAATATTCGTCGCATACGGTCGCTGCATACTTGAATGATATTTTTTCTTTTGAAGAATTTAATAAGTTGCGGTTTGAGCAAGACGGGGTTGAAGGTGTTAATTATAGTCAGATAAGAAGTTGGATAGTTTTTTTGGTTGATGAGGGTATTTCGAATGTTTCGGTAAATAGAAAAATGTCTTCTTTAAAGGCGTTTTATAAATTTCTTCTTAAAACAAAACAAATTGATGTGAATCCTATGTTGAAGCATAAAGCTTTAAAAACGCCTAAAAATGTCCAGATTCCATTTTCGGAAAAAGAATTGGGTGATTTGATGCAAGAGATTGATTCTTCGGTTGGTTTTGAAGAGATAAGGGATAAGTTGATTGTTGATTTGTTTTATACGACAGGAATGCGTAGGGCGGAGCTGATAAATTTAATGCTTTATAATGTTGATTTGTCTTCAGGTGCTATTAAGGTTTTGGGGAAGCGAAATAAGGAAAGAATTATTCCGATCCTTCCTGTTGTTGTAGGTGGGATTAGGGTGTATTTGAATGAGCGTTCTTTTGTTGAAAATATATCAGATGCGGATTATTTTTTTATTTCGAAAAAAGGATTAAAATTGAGTGAATCTTTTGTGTATCGATTAATAAATTCTTACTTTAGTAGGGTCTCTGAAAAGGTGAAAAAAAGTCCGCATGTGCTTCGGCATACTTTTGCAACTCACTTGTTAAATAATGGAGCAGATTTAAATTCAGTTAAGGAATTGTTAGGGCATTCGAGTTTGGCGTCGACACAAGTGTATACTCATAATAGTCTGGCGGAGCTTAAAAAGGCATATAATGATGCGCATCCTCGAAATAAATAATAGTTTCTGAAATGTTTAACCCTAAAATTAATATTATGAAGGTAGATGTTCATGCAGTTAACTTTACTGTTGACAGAAAGTTGGTGGATTTTATTCAGGAAAGAATGGATAAGTTAGAAAAATATTACGACCGAGTGGTGTCGTCAGACGTTTTTTTAAAAGTGGAGAGAACAAGTGATAAGGAGAATAAAGCAGTAGAGATAAAGATTAATGTTCCGGGAGATGATTTTTTGGTAAAAAAGCAGTGCAAAACATTTGAGGAGGCGGTTGAGCTTTCGGCAGAATCATTAGAACGTTTACTAGTAAAAAGGAAAGAAAAAATCAGAGCACACATATAATTGAAATTTTTTTCAAAAAATGTTTTGATTCAAAGATAAAATAGCTACATTTGCAGTCCGTTAGAAATAGCGGACTTTTTTAATGTATTCGCCGATGTAGCTCAGCTGGCTAGAGCAGCTGATTTGTAATCAGCAGGTCGTGGGTTCGAGTCCCTCTATCGGCTCAAAAATATTTCAAATGCGATTTGAAACATGTTCTTGTAAAATACTGAAAAACAATTATTTGTGATTGAAAAAAAAGGTTTTCAGAAATCTAAATAACAAAATTACAAATCATCTGGGGAGATACTCAAGCGGCCAACGAGGGCAGACTGTAAATCTGCTGTGTGAACTTCGCAGGTTCGAATCCTGCTCTCCCCACAAAAAGAAGTTTAGGTTTTTAATCTGAAAACAGAATTCAAGAAAAATCTAAAATCAGAACTCTCTGCCGGTGTAGCTCAGGGGTAGAGTGCTTCCTTGGTAAGGAAGAGGTCTCGGGTTCAAATCCCGACATTGGCTCAAGTAAGTAGGAAATTGAAAATTAATATATAACTAAGATTAAAAATTAAGTAAAATGGCAAAGGAGAATTTTAATCGTTCCAAACCGCACTTAAACATAGGTACAATTGGACACGTGGATCACGGAAAAACTACATTAACTGCTGCAATTACAAAAGTATTGTCAGATGCTGGTTACTGTCAAGCAAAATCGTTTGATCAAATCGATAACGCTCCAGAGGAGAAAGAAAGAGGTATTACTATTAATACATCACACGTAGAGTATGAAACAGCTAACCGTCACTACGCTCACGTTGACTGTCCAGGTCACGCGGATTACGTAAAGAACATGGTTACTGGTGCTGCTCAAATGGACGGAGCTATCTTAGTAGTTGCTGCTACAGATGGTCCAATGCCACAAACTCGTGAGCACATCCTTTTAGGTCGTCAGGTTGGTATTCCAAGAATCGTTGTTTTCATGAACAAAGTGGATATGGTTGATGATGCTGAGTTGTTAGAGCTTGTTGAAATGGAAATTAGAGATTTGTTATCTTTCTACGAATATGATGGAGATAATGGTCCTGTAGTTCAAGGTTCTGCATTAGGAGGATTAAACAATGATCCAAACTGGGTTCCTAAAATCATTGAATTAATGGAAGCTGTTGATAACTGGATCGAAGAGCCAGTACGTGACGTTGCTAAACCATTCTTGATGCCAGTTGAGGACGTATTTACAATTACAGGTCGTGGAACTGTTGCTACAGGTCGTATCGAAACTGGAGTTGCTAATACTGGAGATCCTGTTGAAATCATTGGTATGGGAGCTGAAAAATTAACTTCTACTATTACAGGAGTTGAGATGTTCCGTAAAATCCTTGACAGAGGTGAAGCTGGAGATAACGTAGGTTTATTGTTAAGAGGTATTGATAAAGCTGATATCAAAAGAGGTATGGTTATTATTAAGCCAGGTTCAGTAAAACCACACGCTAAATTCAAAGCTGAGGTTTATATCTTGAAAAAAGAAGAAGGTGGACGTCACACTCCATTCCACAATAACTACCGTCCACAGTTCTACGTACGTACAACTGACGTAACAGGGGTTATTACTTTACCAGCAGGTGTAGAGATGGTAATGCCAGGTGATAACTTAACTATTGAAGTTGCTTTATTAAGCCCAATCGCTATGAACGTAGGTTTACGTTTTGCTATCCGTGAAGGTGGTAGAACAGTTGGTGCTGGTCAGGTTACTGAAATCGTAGAGTAATTCTATAATAATAAAAAAAGCCAGTGATTTTCTTAATTGAAATCACTGGCTTTAATTACGGGCGTAGTTCAAGGGTAGAATAGCGGTCTCCAAAACCGTTGATGGGGGTTCGAATCCCTCCGCCCGTGCAATAAAAAAATATATCAAATGACAAAAGTTACTAATTATTTATCAGAGGCTTTCGAGGAGTTAAAGTCAAATGTTACTTGGCCAGCTTGGGCTGAGGTTCAAAAATTGACAATTGTTGTGGCTGTATTTTCGATTCTATTTGCTTTGGCAACATGGGGAGTAGACGAATTTTTTGCAAAAGCTTTGGCTGGATTTTTTAACTGGTTAAAAGGATAAATTTTTTGTGATGGCAGATAATAATGTGAAAAAATGGTATGTAGTTAGAGCTGTAAGCGGACAAGAAAATAAAGTCAAAGCTTACATCGAAACTGAGATTGCCAGATTAGGTATGGGTGATTATGTTTCTCAAGTTTTAGTGCCTACAGAAAAAGTAGTTACTGTAAAAGAAGGAAAAAAAATGTCTAAGGATAAAGTTTATTTTCCTGGATATGTTATGATCGAAGCCAATTTAGTTGGTGAGATACCTCATATTATTAAATCTATTACAAGTGTAATTGGATTTTTAGGAGAGATTAAAGGAGGGGAACCTGTTCCTTTAAGGCTTTCGGAAGTAAATCGTATGTTAGGGAAAGTAGATGAGTTAGCTGTAAATACAGATACTCGCGCAATTCCATTCAACTTAGGTGAAACTGTTAAAGTGATCGATGGTCCTTTTAATGGATTTAATGGTACAGTTGAAAAAATAAATGAAGAAAAGCGTAAACTTGAGGTTATGGTTAAGATTTTCGGAAGAAAGACACCATTGGAATTAAGTTTTATGCAAGTTGAAAAAGTATAATTTTTTGTTACATATATAATATCCATCGCAATCGCTTCCAATTGATTGTGGTGTTAAATTTTTTAAAAATGGCTAAAGAAATTAGTAAGGTAGTTAAACTACAAGTTAAGGGAGGTGCTGCGAATCCGTCGCCACCGGTTGGACCTGCTTTAGGAGCTGCTGGGGTAAACATCATGGAGTTCTGTAAGCAATTTAATGCTAGAACTCAAGATAAACCTGGCAAAATTTGTCCAGTGCAAATCACTGTGTACAAAGACAAATCATTTGATTTTGTTGTTAAGACTCCTCCAGCAGCAGTTCAGTTAATGGAAGCTGCAAAGCTAAAATCTGGTTCTGGTGAGCCTAATCGTAAAAAAGTAGCTAGTGTTACTTGGGAACAAATTAGAGCAATTGCTGATGACAAAATGCCAGACTTAAATGCATTCACTATTGAGGCTGCAATGAGTATGGTTGCTGGAACAGCTAGATCTATGGGTATAACTGTATCAGGAGACGCTCCTTTTTAATTAAGAAAAAGACATGGCAAAATTAACAAAAAAGCAAAAAGAGGCTGCTTCAAAAATTGAAAAGAACAAATTATACTCTCTTAAGGATGCTGCTGCATTATTAAAAGTTGTTGCTTCTGCAAAATTTGATGAGTCTGTTGATATCGCAGTTCGTTTGGGTGTTGATCCAAGAAAAGCGAATCAAATGGTTAGAGGTGTGGTAACTTTACCTCACGGAACAGGAAAAGATGTTAAAGTATTAGCATTGGTTACTCCAGATAAAGAGGCTGAAGCAAGAGAAGCTGGAGCAGATCACGTTGGTCTTGACGATTACCTTCAAAAAATTAAAGACGGTTGGACAGATGTTGATGTTATCATCACTATGCCGGCTGTTATGGGTAAATTAGGTCCATTAGGTCGTATTTTAGGACCTAGAGGTTTAATGCCAAACCCTAAAACAGGTACTGTAACTATGGATGTTGCAAAAGCTGTTCAAGAGGTTAAAGCTGGTAAAATTGACTTTAAAGTTGATAAAACTGGTATCGTTCACGCAGGAATTGGTAAAGTTTCTTTTGGAGCTGAGCAAATTGTTGACAACGCACACGAAATTATTCAAACATTAATAAAACTTAAACCAACTGCTGCTAAAGGTACATACATTAAAGGTATTCACCTTACAAGCACTATGAGTCCTGCTATTGCATTAGACCCAAAAGCAGTATAATTGGTAGTTAAAAATTTTTAGTATGACTAGAGAAGAAAAATCAATCGCGATTGAAAATTTAACTGCGCAGTTAGCTGGGACAAATATCATTTATGTATCTGATATTTCTGGTTTAAACGCAGAGACAACTTCAAACTTACGTAGAGCTTGTTTTAAAGCTGGTATCAAATTAGAAGTAGTTAAGAATACTTTGCTTGCAAAAGCAATGGAAGCTTCTGCTAATGATTATGGTGATTTACCAACAGTTTTAACTGGTAACAGTGCTATCTTTATTTCTGATGTTGCAAATGCACCTGGAAAAATTATCAAAGATTTCCGTAAGAAATCTGATAAACCAGTTTTAAAAGGAGCTTACATCAACTCTGAAGTATATATCGGAGATAATCAATTAGATGCATTAGCTACAATTAAATCTAAAGAAGAGCTTATTGGAGAAATCATTGGATTATTACAATCTCCAGCTCAAAGAATTATTTCTGCTTTACAAAACAAATTCGCTGGTAGCGAAGAAGAAGGAGCAGAGTAATTTTGAATGTAAAGAAGGTTGCTTCTTTACTGCTTAATTAGCGCACAATAATTAAATTATATTTTTACAAATCATTTTAAACGATAGAAAAATGGCAGATTTGAAACAATTCGCAGAACAATTAGTTAACTTAACAGTTAAAGAAGTTAACGAATTAGCAACAATATTAAAAGACGAGTATGGTATCGAGCCTGCTGCTGCAGCTGTAGTAGTTGCTGCTGGTGGTGGAGAAGGTGCTGCTGAAGAAGCACAAACTGAATTTACAGTTGTATTAAAAGAAGCTGGTGCTTCTAAATTAGCAGTTGTAAAATTAGTTAAAGAACTTACAGGTTTAGGTCTTAAAGAAGCTAAAGATGTAGTTGACGGTGCTCCAAGCAACGTTAAAGAAGGTGTTTCTAAAGAAGAGGCTGAAGGTCTTAAAAAAGCATTAGAAGAAGCTGGAGCTGTTGTTGAGTTAAAATAACAAAACGCAGTTTAGAACTAGGTTTAGACCTTGGATGGAAACATCCAAGAGTCTAAACCATTTTTCGTATAATAAAATATATTAAGTTTTATTATCCCATAGTTTAAAATACGAAAAAGTTTTTGATCAATACGAAGAAAGAAAATTAGACTTAGTTTATAGAATTAATTTTTAAAGATGTATTGATTATAATAAGAAAGTATAGATTAAACAGTGTGTTTTTACACAAAAAAATTACTTTTTTTTAATCAAAATTTTGTCCATTGATGATAACAAATCAGACTGAAAGATTGAATTTTGCCTCTACAAAAAATATCCCTGACTATCCAGATTTTCTTGATGTTCAGGTTAAATCTTTTAAAGATTTCTTTCAATTAGAAACGAAATCTGACGAAAGAGGCAACGAAGGGTTATACAACACCTTCATGGAAAACTTCCCAATTACAGATACAAGAAACAACTTTGTATTGGAATTCCTAGATTATTTTGTTGATCCGCCGCGTTATACAATTCAAGAATGTATAGAGAGAGGTCTTACTTATAGTGTGCCTTTAAAAGCTAGGTTAAAACTATACTGTACAGATCCAGAACACGAAGATTTTGAAACAATTGTACAAGATGTTTATCTTGGAACAATCCCTTACATGACTCCAAGTGGTACTTTTGTAATCAATGGTGCCGAGCGTGTTGTAGTATCACAATTACACCGTTCTCCTGGGGTTTTCTTTGGACAGTCATTCCACGCAAATGGAACTAAACTTTATTCTGCAAGAGTAATTCCTTTTAAAGGTTCTTGGATAGAATTCTCTACTGATATCAACAGCGTAATGTACGCATATATCGATAGAAAGAAAAAATTACCTGTAACAACTTTATTCCGTGCTATCGGTTTCGAAAGAGATAAGGATATCCTTGAAATTTTCGACTTAGCTGAAGAAATTAAAGTTTCTAAAACTGGTATTAAGAAATATATTGGAAGAAGACTTGCTGCACGTGTTTTGAATACATGGCACGAGGATTTCGTTGATGAGGATACTGGAGAAGTAGTTTCTATCGAGCGTAACGAAATCATCCTTGATCGTGATACAATTATCGACAAAGATAATGTTGAAGAGATCATCGATTCTAATGTAAAATCTATTTTGTTGCATAAAGAGGATAATAATCAAGCAGATTATGCTATTATTCACAACACGTTACAAAAAGATCCAACAAACTCTGAAAAAGAAGCTGTAGAGCACATTTACCGTCAGTTGCGTAACGCTGAACCGCCTGATGAGGAAACTGCTCGTGGTATTATAGATAAATTGTTCTTCTCTGATCAACGTTATAACTTAGGTGAAGTTGGTCGTTACAGAATGAACAAAAAATTAGATTTAGATATCCCTATGGATAAGCAAGTGCTTACTAAAGAGGATATTATTACAATCGTAAAATATTTGATCGAGTTGATCAACTCTAAAGCAGAGATTGATGATATTGATCACTTATCAAACCGTCGTGTTAGAACAGTTGGTGAACAATTGTCTCAACAATTCGGTGTTGGTTTAGCACGTATGGCTAGAACTATTCGTGAGAGAATGAACGTTAGAGATAACGAGGTGTTTACACCAATTGATTTGATTAATGCTAAAACATTATCATCAGTTATCAACTCTTTCTTTGGTACTAACCAGTTATCTCAATTTATGGATCAAACGAATCCATTAGCTGAGATTACACACAAAAGAAGACTTTCTGCACTTGGACCAGGTGGACTTTCGAGAGAGAGAGCTGGTTTCGAGGTTCGTGACGTTCACTATACTCACTATGGTCGTTTATGTCCGATTGAAACTCCTGAGGGACCAAACATTGGTTTGATTTCATCTCTTGGTGTTTATGCAAAAGTTAACGGAATGGGATTCATTGAAACTCCATACCGTAAAGTAACAAATGGTGTAGTTGATTTAGAAAGTACTCCAGTTTACTTAAGTGCTGAAGAAGAAGAAGGTAAAATGATTGCTCAGGCAAACATCGAAATGGATGCTTCAGGTAAAATTACAGCTAGTAACGTTATTGCTCGTGAAGAGGGTGACTTCCCAGTTGTTGAACCAAGTTCAGTACATTATACAGACGTTGCTCCTAACCAGATCGCTTCGATTTCTGCATCTTTGATTCCTTTCTTGGAGCATGATGATGCGAACCGTGCGTTGATGGGATCGAACATGATGCGTCAGGCAGTTCCTTTGATCCGTCCTGAAGCACCAATTGTAGGTACAGGTTTAGAGCGTCAGGTAGCTTCAGATTCAAGAGTATTAATCAATGCTGAAGGGCATGGTACTGTTGAATACGTAGATGCTAATATCATTACTATTAAATACGATCGTACAGAAGACGAGAGAATGGTTAGTTTTGATGCTGATGAGAAAACGTACAATTTAATTAAATTTAGAAAAACCAATCAAGGTACAAGTATCAACTTGAAACCAATCGTAAGAAGAGGTGACAGAGTTGTTCCTGGCCAAGTATTGTCTGAAGGATATGCTACTCAAAATGGAGAATTAGCTTTAGGTAGAAACTTAAAAGTTGCGTTCATGCCATGGAAAGGATACAACTTCGAGGATGCGATTGTAATTTCTGAAAAAGTAGTTCGTGATGATATTTTTACTTCTATCCACGTTGATGATTATTCATTAGAGGTTAGAGATACTAAGTTAGGAAATGAAGAGTTAACAAACGATATTCCTAACGTTTCTGAAGAAGCTACTAAAGATTTAGATGAAAACGGTATGATCAGAATTGGAGCAGAGGTTAAGCCTGGCGACATTCTTATCGGAAAAATTACACCAAAAGGAGAATCAGATCCTACTCCAGAGGAGAAATTGCTTCGTGCAATCTTCGGAGATAAAGCAGGTGATGTAAAAGATGCTTCATTAAAAGCTTCTCCATCTTTACATGGTGTAGTTCTTGACAAAAAATTATTTGCAAGAGCCGTAAAAGATAAACGTAAACGTACTCAGGATAAAGATGCTTTAGGCGCTTTGGAAATGGAATTCGAAACTAAATTTGTTGAATTAAAAGACAGATTAGTTGAAAAATTATTCTTGATCGTTAACGGAAAAACATCTCAAGGTGTAATGAATGATTTGGGTGAAGAAGTTTTACCAAAAGGTAAAAAATATACTCAAAAAATGCTTTACGCAGTAGAGGATTTTGCTCACTTAAGCAAAGGTCAATGGGTTGCTGATGATGCTACAAATAAAATGGTTAATGATTTGATTCATAACTATAAAATTAAGCTGAACGACTTACAAGGATCTTTAAGAAGAGAGAAATTTACTATTACAGTTGGGGATGAATTACCATCTGGAATCTTGAAATTGGCTAAAATCTATATCGCTAAAAAACGTAAGTTAAAAGTTGGTGATAAAATGGCAGGACGTCACGGTAACAAAGGTATTGTTGCAAGAATCGTTCGTCATGAAGATATGCCTTTCTTAGAAGATGGAACACCGGTAGATATTGTATTGAATCCACTTGGGGTACCTTCACGTATGAACATTGGTCAGATTTATGAGACTGTTCTTGGATGGGCTGGTATGAACTTGGGTAGAAAATTTGCTACTCCAATCTTCGACGGTGCTTCTCTTGACGAGATCAACGCTTTGACTGATGAGGCTAATGTACCACGTTTTGGACATACATATCTTTATGATGGTGGAACTGGAGAGCGTTTTGCACAAAAAGCAACCGTGGGTGTAATTTACATGCTTAAATTAGGACACATGGTTGATGATAAGATGCACGCACGTTCTATCGGACCATACTCATTGATTACGCAACAACCACTTGGAGGTAAAGCTCAATTTGGAGGTCAGCGTTTTGGAGAGATGGAGGTTTGGGCACTTGAGGCTTATGGAGCTTCTAGTACACTACGTGAAATCTTAACTGTTAAGTCTGATGACGTTATTGGTAGAGCTAAAACTTACGAGGCTATCGTTAAGGGTGAAACTATGCCAGAACCAGGTTTACCAGAATCATTCAATGTATTAATGCACGAATTGAAAGGTCTAGGATTAGATCTTCGTTTGGAAGAATAATAATAAAAGTAGAGACGTGATTAATCGCGTCTCTATTTAGTATTTATAATAAGTTTTTAAAGATTTATACCCGTAAACCGTTCCGATTTTTTATAACAATGCAAGGCATTTTATAACTAGCACTTCAAATAAGATTTGAGGTTTAGAGAAGTAACCCGAGGTAGTAGCTGAATGATTAACTCTTTTTTTTTAAGAGTAGATTATAAATCTAAATTCAATTTTTTAATTGCAAATAAATCAATAGTAAAAACTATGATGAATAACAGAAACAATAAAGATAAGAATCCAGTAAAAAGATTTAACAAAATTTCTATTGGATTGGCTTCACCAGAATCTATCTTGAAAGAATCAAGAGGAGAGGTTTTAAAGCCAGAAACAATTAACTATAGAACTCACAAACCAGAGCGTGACGGACTTTTCTGCGAAAGAATCTTCGGACCAGTAAAAGATTTCGAATGTGCTTGTGGTAAGTATAAAAGAATTCGCTACAAAGGTATCATCTGTGACCGTTGTGGTGTTGAAGTTACTGAGAAAAAAGTACGTCGTGATAGAGTAGGACACATCAATCTTGTTGTGCCAATTGCTCATATCTGGTACTTCCGTTCTCTTCCAAACAAAATTGGTTATATCCTTGGTCTTCCATCTAAGAAATTAGATATGATCATTTACTACGAAAGATACGTAGTAATCCAAGCTGGTATTGCTAAAAATGCTGATGGAGAATCTTTGCAAAGATTAGATTTCTTAACTGAAGAAGAATATTTGAATATTTTAGATACTCTTCCACAAGAAAACCAATATTTAGATGATTTAGATCCAAATAAATTTGTTGCCAAAATGGGAGCAGAGTGTATTATGGATTTATTAGCTCGTATTGACCTAGATGCTTTATCTTATGAATTAAGACACAGCGCTAACAACGAGACTTCTAAACAAAGAAAAACTGAGGCTTTAAAAAGATTACAAGTTGTTGAATCTTTCCGCGAGTCTAACGAAAACCGCGAGAACCGTCCAGAATGGATGATCATGAAAGTGGTTCCAGTTATCCCACCAGAATTACGTCCGCTTGTGCCACTTGATGGAGGTCGTTTTGCAACTTCAGATTTGAACGATTTATATCGTCGTGTGATCATCCGTAACAACCGTTTGAAAAGATTAATGGAGATTAAAGCTCCTGAAGTTATCTTAAGAAACGAGAAACGTATGTTGCAAGAATCTGTAGATTCATTGTTCGATAACACTCGTAAAGCTTCTGCTGTTAAAACAGAATCAAACAGACCATTAAAATCATTATCTGACTCATTAAAAGGTAAGCAAGGACGTTTCCGTCAAAACTTACTTGGTAAACGTGTGGATTATTCTGCTCGTTCGGTAATTGTTGTTGGTCCAGAGTTAAAATTATATGAGTGCGGATTGCCAAAAGATATGGCTTCTGAATTATACAAACCTTTCGTTATCCGTAAATTGATTGAAAGAGGTATTGTAAAAACAGTAAAATCTGCTAAGAAAATCATAGATAAAAAAGAGCCAGTAGTTTGGGATATTCTTGAAAATGTAATTAAAGGTCACCCAGTATTACTGAACCGTGCCCCTACTTTGCACAGACTTGGTATTCAGGCTTTCCAGCCAAAATTAATTGAAGGAAAAGCGATCCAGTTACACCCATTAGTATGTACGGCTTTCAACGCCGATTTCGATGGTGACCAGATGGCGGTTCACTTACCATTAGGACCAGAGGCTATTTTAGAGGCACAATTATTAATGTTGGCTTCTCACAATATCTTGAACCCTGCAAATGGTGCTCCAATTACTGTACCTTCTCAGGACATGGTCTTGGGTCTATATTATATGACCAAAGAGCGTATTTCTACAGAAGATCACAAAATTTTAGGTCAAGATTTGACTTTCTATTCTGCTGAAGAAGTAAACATTGCATTAAACGAAGGAAGATTAGAATTGAATGCTCGTGTTAAAATTAGAGCAAAAGATTTTAATGATGCTGGAGAATTAGTGTACAAAATCATTCAAACAACTGCGGGTCGTGTATTATTTAACGAAGTAGTACCTGAAGCAGCTGGATATATCAACGACGTATTGACTAAGAAAAACCTTAGAGATATTATCGGACACATTTTAAGTGTGACTGATGTACCTACAACGGCAGCTTTCTTGGATAATATGAAAGATATGGGTTATAAATTTGCATTTAGAGGAGGTTTATCATTCTCTTTAGGTGATATTAGAATTCCAGAACAAAAAACTAAGTTAATTGCAGATGCCAGAGAACAAGTTGAAGGTATCTCAACTAACTACAACATGGGTCTTATCACAAATAACGAGCGTTACAACCAAGTTATTGACGTATGGACTTCAGCAAATGCTCAGTTGACAGAGTTAGCAATGAAAAATATTAGAGAAGACCAACAAGGTTTCAACTCTGTATATATGATGCTTGACTCTGGGGCGAGGGGTTCTAAGGAACAGATTCGTCAGTTAACTGGTATGCGTGGTTTGATGGCTAAGCCTAAAAAATCTACTGCTGGTGGTGGTGAGATTATTGAAAACCCGATTCTTTCTAACTTTAAGGAAGGTCTTTCGATCCTTGAGTACTTTATTTCTACTCACGGTGCTCGTAAAGGTCTTGCGGATACGGCTCTTAAAACGGCCGATGCTGGTTACTTGACAAGAAGGCTTCATGACGTTTCTCAAGATGTTATTGTTAACATCGAAGATTGTGGAACTCTTAGAGGTGTTGAAGTTGCTGCATTGAAGAAAAATGAGGAAATCGTTGAATCTTTAGGAGAGAGAATTTTAGGACGTGTTGCATTGCAAGATGTTATCAATCCTCTTACTAACGAAGTAATGGTTAAATCTGGAGAGCAAATTACAGAATCAATTATGAGAACTATCGAAGCTTCTCCAATTGAGAAAGTAGAGGTTAGATCTCCATTAACTTGTGAAGCTTTAAAAGGTATTTGTGCTAAATGTTACGGTAGAAACTTAGCTACTGGTAAGATGACACAAAGAGGTGAAGCTGTCGGAGTTATTGCAGCTCAGTCTATTGGAGAGCCAGGTACACAGTTAACACTTCGTACGTTCCACGTTGGAGGGGTTGCTGGAGGTATCTCTGAAGAATCTAGTATTGTTACAAGATTCGCTGGTAGACT
This sequence comes from Flavobacterium daemonense, assembly GCF_007341385.1. GTDB lineage: Bacteria > Bacteroidota > Bacteroidia > Flavobacteriales > Flavobacteriaceae > Flavobacterium > Flavobacterium daemonense. Next base: position 45,391 of record NZ_VJYD01000009.1, on the reverse strand, counting down.
TGAAATTGAAGATTTAAAAACAGTTAAAGGGGAAGACGGAGAAGGTAACTCTGTTGATATCGTAGTTTCACGTTCAACTGAGTTGAAATTAGTTGACGAGAAAACTGGAATTGTTTTAAATACGCATAACATTCCTTACGGATCTAGTATTTTTGTAAATGATGGTGATACTGTTGCTAAAGGAACTGTAATCTGTAAATGGGATCCATATAACGGTGTAATTGTTTCTGAGTTTACTGGTAAGATTGCTTACGAAGATTTAGAGCAAGGACAATCGTTCATGGTTGAGATCGATGAGCAGACTGGTTTCCAAGAAAAAGTAATTTCTGAGGCTAGAAACAAAAAATTAATCCCAACTTTATTAGTTTACGGTAAAGAAGGTGAATTGATTCGTTCTTACAACTTACCAGTAGGTGCACACTTAATGGTTGAAAACGGTGAGAAAATTAAAGCAGGTAAAGTATTAGTAAAAATCCCACGTCGTTCTTCTAAAGCGGGCGATATCACGGGAGGTCTTCCAAGAATTACGGAGTTGCTTGAAGCTCGTAACCCTTCAAACCCAGCAGTTGTATCTGAAATTGATGGAGTTGTATCTTTTGGAAAAATTAAGAGAGGTAACCGTGAGATCGTTATCGAATCTAAATTTGGCGAGGTTAAAAAGTATTTAGTTAAACTTTCAAGCCAAATCTTAGTACAAGAAAATGACTTCGTTAGAGCGGGAGTTCCATTGTCTGACGGTGCAATTACACCAGATGATATCTTAAGAATTCAAGGTCCAGCTGCTGTTCAACAGTACTTGGTAAATGAAATTCAAGAGGTTTACCGTTTACAAGGGGTAAAAATTAATGATAAGCACTTTGAGGTAGTTATTCGTCAAATGATGCGTAAAGTAAGAGTTCAGGATCCAGGTGATACTTTATTCTTAGAAGACCAATTAATTCATACTAAAGATTTCATCGTTCAAAACGATAAATTATACGGTATGAAAGTAGTTGAAGATGCTGGAGATTCTTCAGTATTGAAACCAGGTCAGATTATTACACCTCGTGAATTGCGTGATGAGAACTCATTGTTGAAACGAAATGATAAAAATCTTGTTGTAGCAAGAGACGTAATTACTGCAACTGCAACGCCAGTTCTTCAAGGTATTACAAGAGCTTCGTTACAAACTAAATCATTCATTTCTGCGGCTTCATTCCAGGAGACTACGAAAGTACTTAACGAAGCTGCTGTAGCTGGTAAAGTAGATGATTTAGAAGGATTAAAAGAAAATGTAATTGTTGGACACAGAATTCCTGCGGGAACTGGTATGAGAGAATACGATAACACAATCGTAGGATCTAAAGATGATTACAATGAAATGATGGCTAATAAAGAAGAATATATTTATTAATTAGGAAACTATGAGTAATCCGAAACAACAACAGGAGCAAATTAATATTGAGTTAGACGAAACTGTCGCAGAAGGAATTTATTCTAATCTTGCGATTATCAACCACTCATCATCAGAGTTTGTTTTAGATTTTGTGAGCATTATGCCAGGTATTCCTAAAGCCAAGGTAAAGTCAAGAATTGTTTTGACACCGCAACATGCTAAAAGGTTATTGCGCGCAATAGGTGAAAATATCCACAGATTTGAGGCTGCTCACGGCGAAATCAAAGAAACGGAACAAGCACCAATTCCGCTTAATTTTGGTCCTGCGGGACAAGCATAAATTTTAAAGCCCCAGTAATGGGGCTTTTTTTTGGTGTCAAATTTTTGGAATGCACTTTATCCGATATAATCCATATTTCATCGACTAAATTTCTCTTTTCTTCAAGTTTGAAGTATTTTAGTAGGACCTAATTAGAAAAGATTTATTTGGGAATAATAACTCAGTAAGGTTGTGTTAATTCAAATAAAAAGAAACGCTATAAATACTATAGCGTTTTTTTTTATGTCAATACGATTTTTTTTGAAAATATTTGATCTCTTTTCCAACCTTTTTATAAAAATGATACTCTATATGAATAAAAATCAATTTGAAAGATTTTAACTTACGAGAGTATTGTATGAAAAAGAAATTCACCTTAGAAATAGCAAATCCTTGTTCTGAAAATTTTGAAAAAATGACTCCAAATTCACATGGATCATTTTGTAATTCATGTATGAAAAATGTAATCGATTTGAGTAAAAAGACAAATTCTGAAATAGCCAAGTTTATTGTTGAAAACAAAGATAAGAACATCTGTGCACGATTGAAAACGACACAATTGGAAGAAGAATTTGTATACACTGAAACTTCTAAAATGAATACTTTAAAATATGCAGCGGTAGCAGCATCTATTTTGCTAGCATCAAATGTTGTCGAAGGACAGGAAAAGGATTCTGTAAAAACGGAAATAAGTATTAATCCATCTAATTATTTAGTTGGTAAAGTTGCGTCTAATCAAAATAATCTGGAGGATGCTGTGATTACATTAAAAGGTAGATTGTTGGAAGCAAAAACTAATCAGCCATTTAATAGAAAAACATTTCCTAATTTGACTCTTTCTGTAAATGGATCTAGCGAGAGAGTAAAAATAAATTCTAAAACAGGCGATTTTTCAATACCAATCACTGTTTTGGATGATAGAGAATCTCTCCAGATTACTATTCAGGGGGCTGATTATTATCTTTCAAAAACAATACCTTTTAATAGAAAGAATGTTAAGGGAAATGTATTGTTGCAGGACATAATTATTAATAAAGAAGAACTTTCAAAAGCCGTAATAATGATTCTTGGCGGGTTAGGAATTAATTATGTGCCTCAGAAAAAATTTTCAGAAATCTGATATAAAAAAGGCTGTTTAAAATTTATTAAACAGCCTTTTTTATATTTCAATATATTAGATTAATCAAATTCTGAAGTAAAGAACAATTTTACACTTGGATATTTGCTTTGCGTCATTTGAATCGTAAAATCAGAATCGGCTAAAAATACCAGCTGACCATATTTATCATGTGCCAAGAATTTTTGCTTTATTCTTTTAAATTCTTTGAATTCCTCGTTTTTGGCATCATCAGGTTTTACCCAACAAGCTTTGTGAACAGGGAAATTCTCATAAGTACATTTTGCACCATATTCGTGCTCTAAACGATATTGAATTACTTCATATTGAAGTGCGCCAACAGTTCCAATTACTTTACGATTATTCATTTCTAGAGTAAATAACTGCGCCACACCTTCATCCATTAATTGATCAACACCTTTTTCCAATTGCTTGGCTTTCATTGGATCAGCGTTGTTGATGTATCTAAAGTGTTCTGGAGAGAAACTCGGGATCCCTTTGAAACTCATTATTTCTCCTTCAGTTAAAGTGTCTCCAATTTTAAAGTTTCCAGTATCATGCAAACCAACAATATCTCCTGGATATGAAATGTCTACAATTTCTTTTTTCTCTGCGAAAAAGGCGTTCGGACTTGAGAATTTCAAATTTTTCTTCTGACGAACGTGATAATAAGGTTTGTTTCTTTCAAAAGTTCCAGAAACAATTTTAATAAAAGCCAAACGGTCACGGTGCTTCGGATCCATATTAGCGTGGATTTTGAAAACAAAACCAGACATTTTTTCTTCTGCAGGATCAACCGTTCTAGTTTCAGAATCTTTTGGTCTTGGCGAAGGCGCGATTGCAACGAAACAATCTAACAATTCACGTACTCCAAAATTATTTAAAGCAGATCCAAAAAACACAGGCTGGATTTTTCCATCTAAATAATCTTGACGCTCAAATTTTGGATAAACTTCATCAATCAATTCTAATTCTTCACGAAGTTTTTCAGCTGCTTTTTGACCCACAATCTTGTCTAGTTCAGGATTGTTTTGAACATCAGAAAAAGCGATTGTTTCTTCGATATTTTTTCGGCTGTCTCCACTGAAAAGATTAATGTTTTCTTCCCAAAGATTGTAAATTCCTTGAAAATCATAACCCATTCCTATCGGGAAACTTAAAGGAGTAACTTTTAATCCTAATTTTTGCTCTACTTCATCCATCAAATCGAAAGCATCTTTACCTTCACGATCTAATTTATTGATGAAAACAATCATCGGAATATTACGCATTCTACAAACTGCAACTAATTTTTCAGTTTGTTCCTCAACCCCTTTTGCAACGTCAATAACAACAATTACACTGTCAACTGCTGTTAAAGTTCTAAAAGTGTCTTCGGCAAAATCCTTGTGTCCAGGTGTATCAAGAATGTTGATTTTTTTGTCTTTATAATTAAAAGCAAGCACAGAAGTTGAAACCGAAATACCTCTTTGGCGTTCGATTTCCATAAAGTCACTCGTTGCTCCTTTTTTAATTTTATTGTTTTTTACAGCTCCGGCTTCTTGAATTGCACCTCCAAATAATAATAATTTTTCAGTTAAAGTTGTTTTACCGGCATCGGGATGCGATATAATTCCGAATGTTCTTCTGCGTTGTATTTCTTTTAAAAAGCTCATATTTCGTATAAATAGGTTGCAAAAGTACTACTAAATACGGCTATATAAAAATATTCACTTCTTAAATTTGGATCTGTGAATGAGTTTATGATTTTAAAATTAATGGGCAATCTCTATAATTTTTTGTTAATAGTATAGGCGATAGTTGTATTATGTAATTGAATTGTTATTTTTGTTCGTTATAAGTAAAAGAACTAGAACTTAATTGTTTGCTGCTTTTCGAGTTTAGCTTTGAAAATAGGGCAATTGAGAGTTTAGTTTTTAAAAATGATAATTCTAAAACAAGATCTTTACATTTAAATTAAATCTAGAATAATGTTATTAAAAAAATTACAGCTAAAAACAATTGATTACAAGCTTGTATTGACAATGTGTTTTTTACTTTTTTTCAGCTCAATGGTTTCAGCACAGGAAATTATTCCAGATGCAGTAGCGCAAAAGCCAGCTGAACCTCATGTTGGAGGACAAAAAATTGACGGTATTATTGCCACTGTTGGAGATTATATTGTTTTAGATTCAGATATTGATAAAGGCTTTTTAGAAATTACTGCTCAGGGAGGTTCTGTAAAAGACATTACAAGATGCCAAATGCTAGGTAAGCTTCTTGAAGATAAATTATATGCACACCAAGCAATTCAGGATAGTATTATTGTGAGCGATGCTGAAATCAGAGGAATGATGGAAGATCGTTTGAATTATATGGTAAAGCAGGTTGGAGATATCAATAAAGTTGTTGAATACTACAAAAAAAGCTCTGTTGAAGAATTCAAAACTTATTTTGCTGACATCTTGAAAGAACAGAAATTAGCCTCAGAAATGAGAGACAAAATCGTTAAAGAAGTTGAAATTACGCCAGAAGAAGTTCGTAATTTCTTTAAGAAAATACCAAAAGATGAGTTGCCAACTTTTGGAGCTGAAATGGAGGTAGCACAAATTGTTGTAGAGCCGAAAGTTTCAAAAGAAGATAAACAAAAAGTTATCGATAGATTGAATGCTATCAGACAAGATGTTATTGATGGTTCTAGTTTTGCTACAAAAGCCGTTTTATACTCGCAAGATCCAGGATCATCGTCTAATGGAGGTTATTATAAAATGACAAGAAAAACTCCTTTCCTAAAAGAGTTTAAAGATGTTGCTTTTAGTTTGCAGGAAGGTGAAATTTCTAAACCTTTTGAGACTATTTATGGTTTCCATATTATTATGGTTGAGAAAATTAAAGGACAAGAAGTTGAATTACGTCATATTTTAATTTCACCAACTGTTTCTGAAGACGCATTGAAAGAAGCAAAAGAAAGAATCACAAACATTCGCAACAAAATTGTAAATAAAGAGATTTCATTTGCTGATGCTGCCAGAACAGAATCTGATGAAAAAGAAACAAGAGCAAATGGCGGTACATTAATAAATCCGAATACTCAGGATACGCGTTTTGAATTGACAAAAATGGATCCGCAATTGTACGGCCAAGTTTCAAATTTGAAAGATAATGAGATTTCTCAACCACTTTTAAATGTAGACGATAAAGGCAAAAAAACATATAAAATAATCACGGTAACAAACAGAATTAACGAGCACACTGCTGATTACGCATTAGATTATACAAAAATTAAAGATCTAGCATTAAAAGAAAAACAGATTAATGCAATTGCAAAATGGTTTGATGCTAAGATAAAAGATACTTATATTAAAATTGTTGGCGAATACAGGGACTGTGCTTTTGCTAATAATTGGCTTAAAAAATAATTTTTATTAAATAAATAAAAGAGTTAGTTTTATGAATCCATAGAGCTAACTCTTTTTTAATTTAAAAACATACTTAAATGTCTGACGTAACAGCAATTCATAATTTAGTTCAAAAACGAAACGAGTTAAAATCAGAAATAGCAAAAATAATTGTAGGTCAAGATGCAGTAGTTGATCAAATTTTACTGTGTATATTTTCAGGAGGACATGCTTTATTAGTAGGAGTTCCTGGCTTGGCAAAAACGTTAATGATAAACACATTGTCTCAGGCACTTGGTTTAGATTTTAAAAGAATTCAGTTTACGCCAGATTTAATGCCATCAGATATATTAGGAAGTGAAATTTTGGATGAAAACAGGCAATTTAAGTTTATCAAAGGTCCAATTTTCTCTAATATTATTTTAGCTGACGAGATCAACAGAACACCGCCAAAAACACAAGCTGCTTTGCTTGAAGCAATGCAGGAACGTTCGGTTACAATTGCAGGACAGAATTATAAATTAGATTTACCTTATTTTGTTTTAGCAACTCAAAATCCAATTGAGCAAGAAGGAACTTATCCGTTGCCGGAAGCGCAATTAGACCGTTTTATGTTTGCAATCAAATTAGAATATCCAACTTTTGAAGAGGAAGTTCAGGTAGTAAAACGTACAACATCTGATGTCAAAACAACAATCAATGCTTTGTTTTCTGCACAAGAAATTATTGATTTTCAGCATTTGATTCGCAGAATTCCTGTGGCTGATAATGTAATTGAATATGCTGTTACATTAGTGAGCAAAACACGTCCCGATAATAAACTGGCGAATGATTTTGTGAAAAATTATTTGGACTGGGGAGCGGGGCCAAGGGCTTCTCAGAATTTAATTTTGGCAGCAAAAGCACACGCCGCTTTTAATGGTAAATTTTCTCCGGATATTGAAGATGTAAAAGCCGTTGCGGTTGGAATTTTGCGACATAGAATTATTAAGAACTATAAAGCAGATGCTGAAGGAATAACAGAAGAAGTTATTATTGAGAAACTGTTGTAAAAACATTAAAAATAGAAATGAAAAACCTGATAAATTTTATCAGGTTTTTTTTGTTTTAGATGAAATCGATTTGTTGTGGTTTTTTAATTTTTGTTGGTTGAAAAAGCAACTGAAAAAAGTCGTTAAAAAAGGCAACTATAACGTTATAAATGCTTATTTAGAACTATTCTTTGTGAAAATAGAGGTAAAATCTCACTTAGTTTATAACAACAAATTTCGACTTTGTTAATGAAAAGATTTTAAAATATCAATAATTCATTTTTTTAATACAAAATTGATATTTTGGCAAAAACAGACAGTGAAAATCGTTTTTTAGCAATAATAATTTTTGAAAAGGCGACTTTCATTATATTCTTTTTAATTCTCACCTTTAATCTCTAAATTTGCGTACAAAAAAAAAATACTTCTAATATATTATGAATACTTACAAAGATTACATTAACGAAATTGAAGAAAGAAAAGGCCAAGGACTTCATCCAAAGCCAATTGATGGAGCTGAATTATTAAGCGAAATCATTGCTCAAATTAAAGATTTAGATAATGAATATAGAGAGGATTCTCTTAAGTTTTTTATTTACAATACTTTGCCTGGTACAACAAGTGCCGCTGGCGAAAAAGCGAAGTTTTTAAAAGAGATTATTCTTGGCGAATCTGTAGTAAAAGAAATTACTCCAGCTTTTGCTTTTGAATTATTATCTCACATGAAAGGCGGACCTTCTATTAAAGTTTTGCTTGATTTAGCATTAGGCAATGATGTTGCTATTGCAAAAGAAGCAGCAAAAGTTCTTAAAACGCAAGTTTTCCTTTACGAAGCAGATACAGATCGTTTGGTAGAGGCATTCAAAAATAATAATGAAATTGCTAAAGAAATCCTTGAGAGTTATGCTCAAGCTGAGTTCTTTACAAAACTTTCTGAAGTAGCTGACGAAATTAAAGTCGTTACTTTTATTGCCGGTGAAGGCGACATCTCAACAGATTTACTTTCTCCAGGTAACCAAGCGCACTCTCGTTCAGATCGTGAACTTCACGGTCAATGTATGATTACACCTCAAGCGCAACAAGAAATTAAAGCATTACAAGCTCAGCATCCTGATAAAAGCGTAATGTTGATCGCTGAAAAAGGAACAATGGGAGTTGGTTCTTCTAGAATGTCAGGTGTAAACAACGTGGCGCTTTGGACAGGAAAACAAGCAAGCCCTTATATTCCATTCGTTAATATTGCTCCAATTGTTGGTGGAACAAACGGAATTTCTCCAATTTTCTTAACAACTGTTGATGTAACTGGTGGTATTGGTTTAGATCTTAAAAACTGGGTTAAGAAAGTTGATGCAGATGGAAATGTTATTCGTAACGAAAACGATGAACCAATTCTAGAACAAACATATTCTGTTGCTACAGGTACAGTTTTGACTATCAATATTAAAGAGAAAAAACTTTATAATGGAGATCAGGAATTGATCGATATTTCTAAAGCATTTACTCCTCAAAAAATGGAATTTATCAAAGCAGGTGGTTCTTATGCTATCGTATTTGGTAAAAAACTTCAAACATTAGCGGCTAAAGTTTTAGACGTTGAAGCTCCGTTAGTGTATGCGCCTTCAAAAGAGGTTTCTCACGAAGGGCAAGGTCTTACAGCTGTTGAGAAAATCTTCAATAAAAATGCTGTTGGTATCGCTCCAGGTAAAGTTTTGCACGCTGGTTCTGATGTTCGTGTTGAAGTTAACATTGTAGGTTCTCAAGATACTACAGGTTTAATGACTGCTCAGGAATTAGAATCTATGGCAGCGACGGTAATTTCGCCAATCGTTGATGGTGCTTACCAATCAGGTTGTCATACTGCTTCAGTTTGGGATAAAAAAGCGCAAGCAAATATTCCTAAATTGATGAAATTCATGAACGATTTTGGTTTGATCACAGCGCGTGACCCAAAAGGAGTTTATCATTCAATGACAGACGTAATTCATAAAGTACTTAACGATATTACTATTGATGAGTGGGCTATCATTATTGGTGGTGACTCTCATACAAGAATGTCAAAAGGTGTTGCTTTTGGTGCTGACTCAGGAACTGTTGCTCTTGCATTAGCTACTGGAGAAGCTTCAATGCCAATTCCAGAATCTGTAAAAGTTACTTTTAAAGGAGACATGAAAGGATACATGGATTTCCGTGATGTGGTTCATGCTACTCAAGCGCAAATGCTTCACCAATTTGGAGGAGAAAATGTTTTCCAAGGAAGAATCATTGAGGTTCACATTGGAACATTGACTGCTGACCAAGCCTTTACATTTACAGACTGGACTGCAGAGATGAAAGCAAAGGCGTCTATCTGTATTTCTGAAGATGATACTTTGATCGAATCATTGGAAATTGCTAAAGGCAGAATCCAAATCATGATCGACAAAGGAATGGACAACGATAAACACGTTCTTCAAGGATTGATCAACAAAGCTGATAAGAGAATTGCTGAAATTAAATCGGCTGAAAAACCAGCTTTAACTCCAGATGCAAACGCTAAATATTATGCTGAAGTTGTAGTTGATCTTGATCAAATTGCTGAGCCAATGATCGCCGATCCAGACGTAAACAATGCTGACGTTTCTAAACGATATACGCACGATACTATCAGACCGTTATCTTTCTACGGTGGAGAGAAAAAAGTAGATCTTGGATTTATCGGATCTTGTATGGTTCACAAAGGAGATATGAAAATCCTTGCTCAAATGTTGAAAAACGTAGAAGCACAAACAGGAAAAGTAGAATTCAACGCTCCTCTTGTAGTTGCTCCTCCAACTTACAACATTGTTGATGAGTTGAAAGCAGAAGGTGACTGGGAAGTTCTACAAAAATATTCTGGTTTCGAGTTTGACGATAATGCTCCAAAAGGTGCTGCGCGTACAGAATACGAAAACATGTTGTATTTAGAGCGTCCTGGATGTAACCTTTGTATGGGTAACCAAGAAAAAGCAGCTAAAGGAGATACTGTAATGGCAACTTCAACTCGTCTTTTCCAAGGTAGAGTTGTAGAAGACAAAGAAGGTAAAAAAGGAGAATCATTGCTTTCTTCTACACCAGTTGTAGTTTTATCTACAATTTTGGGTAGAACTCCAACATTGGCAGAATATACAACTGCAGTAGAAGGTATCAACTTGACTAAGTTTGCTCCTTCTAACAAATCATTAGTAATGTAATCTTACGATTATTAATATATCAAAAGCCCGAGTGATAAACTCGGGCTTTTTCTTTTTTAGCTCTTCTATTTTTTGTAACTTGTCATGTTCAAAATAAAATGAAAAAACAAAAAATAATATAAAACTTATGGCTTTTGATATCGAAATGATTAAAAAAGTGTATGAGAACATGCCGGGTCGTGTTGACAAAGCACGTGAGATTGTTGGTCGTCCACTTACATTAACAGAGAAAATTTTATACAATCACCTTTGGGAAGGAAATCCGACTCAGGCGTTTGGCAGAGGAGTAGATTACGTTGATTTTGCACCAGACCGTGTTGCGTGTCAAGATGCAACGGCGCAAATGGCATTATTGCAGTTTATGCATGCCGGAAAATCTAAAGTTGCGGTGCCAACAACGGTACACTGTGACCACTTGATTCAGGCAAAAGTAGATGCTGCAACCGATTTGGCTAGAGCAAAAACACAAAGCAACGAGGTTTTCGACTTCTTATCTTCTGTTTCTAATAAATACGGAATTGGTTTCTGGAAACCGGGAGCGGGAATTATTCACCAAGTAGTGCTTGAAAATTATGCTTTCCCTGGCGGAATGATGATCGGTACCGATTCGCATACTGTAAATGCGGGAGGTTTAGGAATGGTTGCTATTGGTGTCGGTGGTGCCGATGCCGTTGACGTAATGTCTGGAATGGCTTGGGAACTAAAATTTCCTAAATTAATTGGAGTTAAGTTAACAGGTAAATTATCAGGATGGACTGCGCCAAAAGATGTTATTCTTAAAGTAGCTGGTATTTTGACTGTAAAAGGAGGAACTGGCGCTATTGTCGAATATTTTGGCGAAGGTGCAACTGCAATGTCTTGTACTGGTAAAGGAACGATTTGTAATATGGGTGCCGAAATTGGAGCAACAACTTCAACTTTTGGTTATGATGATTCAATGAGCCGTTATTTACGTTCTACGAATAGAGCTGACGTTGCTGATGCTGCCGATAAAGTAGCTTCTTACTTAACAGGAGATCCGGAAGTTTATGCAAATCCGGAAAAATATTTTGACCAAGTTATCGAGATAAACTTATCTACGTTAGAGCCACACTTAAACGGTCCTTTTACGCCAGATTTAGCGACTCCAATTTCTAAAATGAAAGAAGAAGCGATCAAAAATAACTGGCCATTACAAATTCAGGTTGGGTTGATTGGTTCTTGTACCAATTCTTCATACGAAGATATTTCGCGTGCAGCTTCTTTGGCAAGACAAGTTGCTGCTAAAAACTTAAAAACAAAAGCAGAATTTACGATTACGCCAGGTTCTGAAACAGTTCGTTCAACTATTGAAAGAGATGGATTTATTGATACATTCCATAAAATTGGTGCAACTGTTTTTGCGAATGCGTGTGGACCATGTATTGGTATGTGGGATAGAGAAGGTGCGGAAAAAGAAGAAAGAAATACAATTGTCCACTCTTTCAACCGTAATTTCTCAAAACGTGCCGATGGTAACCCAAATACGTTAGCTTTTGTTGGTTCTCCAGAATTGGTTACGGCAATGGCAATCGCGGGTGATTTAAGTTTTAATCCATTAACAGATAAGTTGATCAATGAAGATGGAGAAGAAGTAATGCTGGATGCTCCAACTGGAGAAGAACTTCCTGCTAAAGGATTCTACGCTGAAGATCCTGGATTTCAGGCTCCTGCCGAAGATGGTTCAGGAGTTCAAGTAGTGGTTAATCCAGCATCAGAGCGTTTGCAATTATTAGCTCCTTTTGATCCATGGGATGGAAAAAACATCTCGGGAGCAAAATTGCTTATCAAAGCATTTGGAAAATGTACTACTGACCATATTTCTATGGCGGGACCTTGGTTGCGTTTCCGCGGACATTTAGATAATATTTCAAACAATATGTTGATTGGTGCAGTAAATGCTTATAACCAAAAAACAAACTCGGTTAAAAATCAATTGACAGGCCAGTATGATGCTGTTCCTGCAGTTGCTCGTGCCTACAAAGCGGCTGGAGTTCCTTCAATCGTAGTTGGAGATCATAATTACGGAGAAGGTTCATCTCGTGAACATGCAGCAATGGAACCTCGTTTCTTAGGAGTAAAAGCAGTACTAGTGAAATCTTTTGCTCGTATCCACGAAACAAACCTTAAAAAACAAGGTCTTTTAGGATTGACTTTTGCCAATGAAGCGGATTACGATAAAATTCAGGAAGATGACACCATCAACTTCTTAGATTTAACCGAATTTGCTCCTGGAAAACCATTAACGCTTGAGTTTGTTCACGCAGATGGTTCAAAAGATATTATTTTGGCTAATCATACTTACAATGCGGGTCAAATTGGATGGTTTGTTGCAGGTTCTGCATTAAACTTGATTGCGGCCGGAAAAGCTTAAAAATCTAAAATTTAACTATACTAAAAATGCTCTGTGAAAACAGAGCATTTTTTATTTGAAGCTGACAGAAAAAAAAAGATTCTTGATTAGAGCCTTAAAGATTTTTGAAAACATTTAGCCGTTAGATTTAGCTATGTTTTTTTCTCCAGATAAGATTTTAGTTCGAAAAACTTTTGTGTTTTTAAATTCTTCTAGATCAACGCTAAATACTTTTGAAGACGGAATTTTAGAATAATCATTTTCAAATCGGCCACCTAAAATATATAGTTTATCGTTGTCATAATACATAGCGCCGTACTTTAATGAAATGTCAATTTTGTACTCTTTCAGTAGTTTGGCTTTAATGTCATAGGTGCACATCTTTTGATCTTCAAAAAAATAAATTATATTATCATGAAATGCTACTGCAGGTCTTTCTAATCCTGAAAATAATTCACCTTCAATCTGCCAATTTTCGGTAACTAAATCAAAAGTTTCAATTTGAGAAATTGGTTTTCCGTCATTGCCGCCAATGAGATAGATTTTTTCGCCAATTAAAATCCCAGTGGTTTCTTTTGCAGTAGGCATAGGACCAAGTTCGTACCAATTTCCTGATGTAATATTGTATAAATGAACTTTATTGGTAAAGGTTTTTTCGTCTTTTTCACTTCTTTTTATGGAACCACCCATTATAATGATATTATCGTTATAAGTAAATGAAGCAAAATCAGAAGCTTGATGCGGATTAGTATTGTCTAGTTTAATGTTTTGCTTGTCAAGATCTACGACTTCAATTTGATCTTCTAAATATTCCCAGCTACTATTTGAGTTAGCAAATATTCTTTTGCCTCCTATAACATAAATTAAATTATCGTAATAATGAAGACTGTGATAACCTCTTGCTTTTAGATGTAATTTTGAAGTCTCCCAAGTGTTTGTTTTGATGTCGTAAACAGAAAGATATTTTTTATAATGTCTTTTTGTAGGATTGGAAGTGTAGTCCTGTAAATAATCATTAAGTGAGTAGTTTGCTTTTTCTGCACGTCCTTTTTTTAAAAAATCGATGTCAAAATAAGCATCGCCACCACTTACATAAATTTTGTCGTCTTTTAGAAAAGAACCAAAGGAGAATATGGGATTTCTTAATGAGCTTAGAGAATTAAAAGAAAGGCTGGTTTTTAATTTTACGGTCTGTGAAATTGCCACTTCAGATAACTTCTGAATGCTTTCTTCAAGATAAATTTTGAATTTATTTTTTATTAAATATTCTAATGAATATTGTTCGGTTTTATATCCAATATGCGAAAATTCTAGTACTTCATCAGCTTTAAGTTTTGAAAATGAAGTTAATGAGAATTCTCCTTTTTTATTTGTAATAGTGCCAGTTTTACTGTTTTTAGCAAAAATATTCACATCTTCAAGAGGTTCGTTATTCATGGTAAGTACAATGCCTTTTTGGTTTTGTGCAATTGAAATTAACGGAAGAAGCAAGAAAACAAGGAGTAATTTTTTCACAAATCTTTGAAAGTTAAGTTAGTATTAAATTTAAAAATACGAAATTTTGTAAAAAACTGCATTTCAAAAAGTTGGCTCAATTTTTATGCCGAAGAGATTCATTTTGGGAAAATTAGTTGTTAAAAAAGGTGTTTTTTTTGCTTAAAAAAGTTAAATTCGCCTTGCCCCAAAACAAAATTGCTTTTTTTGAGTTTTCTATATAGAAAAGTTCAGAAAGAGCGATTGATAAAATGATAATGATGCTTTACAGATTAACAATATTGATGTTTTTTTTCAGTGTTGGTGTTTTTTCTCAAGAAAAATACATTAAACACAAAATCTCGAAAGGAGAAAATATTACCGTTATTGCCAAAAAATACGGAGTCAAGCCAAAAGAGATTATAGAAGCAAACCCAAATGCTCCAAAAATTCTAAAACTGAATTCGGTTTTACTAATTCCGAGCAATAATAAAGAAGTTGCTCTAAAACCTTCGGAAAACACTGAAAACACAAATACAGATTCTCATGAAGTACAGCCAAAGGAGACACTTTGGGGAATTTCAAAAAAATATAATGTTTCTGTTGATGACTTAAAAAATGCAAATCCTTCAATTGAAACAGAAGGATTGAAAATTGGACAGCGTATCAGTATCCCTTCAAATACTGTGGCAGTGGCACAAATTCCTGCTGAAACCGATAATAAGTCAACAGATGTTGAAGTTGTAGTTGAGGTACAGCCAAAAGAAACTAAATATGCAATCGCTAAAAAATATGGAATAACGGTTGCTGAGTTAGAAAAACAAAATCCGTTTATTAAAGGAAAACTACCAGTTGGGTACGTTTTAAAAATCAAAACTTCTAAAGAAAAAGCAGATGCTGCAGCTCAGGTTAATGGAGTTCCCTCGTCAAATGATTTAACGCCGCCAGCTCAGGAGGAAAATAAACAAGTTGCTGAAAATGCAAATGTAAAAGCAGATTCTTCGGCAATGGTTAGAGTGAGTAATCATTCAGAGTTGATTGATCTTTTGATTTTAAATGCGACGCAAAATATTGGAACGCGTTATCGCTCTGGCGGAACTACAAAAGCCGGTTTTGACTGTTCGGGTTTGATGTTCTGTACCTTCGGAAACTTTGATATTAAATTGCCTAGAAGCTCAATTGAGCAATCCCGAATTGGCAACAAAGTAAGTTCTGATTTAGCGCAGAAGGGCGATTTGATTTTCTTTAAAACAAATGGGCGTCGTCATATCAATCATGTAGGAATGGTTGTTGAGGTAACCGAAGGAGAAATTAAATTTGTTCATTCTTCAACTCACGGCGGAGTTATGATTTCTTCAACAAAGGAACCTTATTACGAAAGAGCTTTTTCGCAAGTCAACCGAATTTTGGAAGAAGACTCAAAAAAATTATAGTCTTGTTTAAAGAAAGTTCTCTTTGAATTCTTCAATTGGGAAGGGTTTGCTTAGCATTTTACTGACATATTTGTTGCTCTGGATTTCATTTATTTCATCAGGATCTAAGGTTGATGAAAGAACATAAATTTGAGTGTCTTTTTTAATTTGGGATTCCAATTTATCGTATGCTCTCAAAAAATCAAAACCATTCATATAAGGCATTTGGATGTCAAGAATAAGAATTAATGGTTTTTGTACATCTCTATTATTTTTGAGCCATAAGAGTGCTTCTTCACCATTGTTTGTAATGTGAATGTCTTCTACGAAAAGCACCTTTCTTAAAAGCTGTTTAATTACCAGCTGATCTATTAAGTTGTCTTCAATTAATAAAAATGTTGGTTTAAGTTGCATAATAGTTCGGTATTGTTACAACAAATTTGCTTCCTATTTCGGTTTGTGAGCTCACGCTAATGTTTCCTTTTATATTTTCGACGGCTTCTTTTACAATATAAAGGCCTAATCCTGATCCTTTATTTTTGTTTGTTCCAAAATACATGTCAAAAATGGTATCCTTATGTTCCTCTTTAATTCCGATTCCATTATCAGTAACTTCAATTTTATTGAATCCATCATTTACCGAAGTTTTAATTGAAATAAGCATTTCCTGTTTATTGGCATCAGCATATTTTATGGCATTCGATAATAAATTCGAAATAATAATTTTTAATCTCAAACTGTCGCTATGAATTTGATCAACTAGTAATTCTTTGGTGAATTTGATTCTGCTGGCATTTTCGATATGCATTAATTGCGAAATGGCTTCTTCAAATAATTGTCTTAAACTCACAGGCTCCATGATTATTAGGGCGCGTTTGTTTTTTGAATAATCAATAATATCACTAATGAACTGATCTTGTTTCGCCAGACTTTGTTCCATTAAACACAAATAATCTTTAATTTGGACAACACTGTCCTCAAGCTGTGTAATTTTTATCAAGCCTTTTAAAGAAGTTATAGGAGATCTTAAATCGTGGGACGCGCTGTAAACAAAACAATCTAATTCGTGGTTTACAAGAATGAGGTTTTCGTTTTTAACTTCAATTTCTTTTTTTGAAACAAGCAGGCGTTTTACCATGATGGAATAATAAAGACAAATACTGCAGACAATAATTAGGATGAAAAGTATATTGACAATTATCAGTAAATCTTTTATTTTGCGAGTTCCCGCGCCTAAAGTATTCGAGAAATTCCGTTCGTTTACCGTCAGCCTGTCACTGATAATGCTTATTTGTTCTAAAAATTTTCGTTGTTGTCCTGGAGTTAGTGTGCTGTGTTTTATTTTTGCATCGATCTCGGTTCCAATTACAAATAATTCAAAGATCAATTTGTCTCCTTGTTCCCATTCATGAATAGCTTTTGCTAAAAAAGGCACTTCTTTAAAATGAACAAAAAGCCATACAAGATCGTCTAAGTCATCTCTATGGTTTCTTCCGTTAAGAAAACCTTGGCGCGCAATTTGGTTGTCGCCAGCTTTTAAAAGTGTTTTTCTGGCAAGTCCGTCTCCTTGAGGAACGCTTAATTCCTCAAGATATAATTTCCACTGTTTTTTATCTTTTGTATAGAGATAGGTGATAAGATGTCGGGCGGCATCTTTTTGGCCTTTTGAGTAATGTGATTCGCCATTGACATACGCTCTGTTGGCAGATAGAATTTTAATGGTAAAGAAATTAATGCAAATCAGTAAGGCACAGGTGATAAATACAATTAGCAAAAGAACAAAGACATTTGGAAATCTCATTTTTCTTAAATGTTGGATTTTTTGCATATTTCTCGGTTTGTAGGTTAGTAGTTTGGTTTTAAACGCTTGATTAACTTGTGATTAGTCTTTTTGTCTATCTCCTAAAGTTTGGGGAACTTATTTTTTCATAGGCTAATAAAATAAACAAATGTTAATAAAAACAGGTAAATTTTAAGATTTTATCCTTCATTCCAAATTTACTAAAAATATATTCTGCTTTAACAAAGTCCTCTTTATTTTCTGTTTATTTTAATTTTTAAATATGTAATTTGTTGATTATTATTTGTTTATAAGAATGTTAAAGTTTTTAATTGAACTTTTTACATTTCGTAAGTTTTTATTTTTAGTAAATATTTTAGGAATAAAAATGTTTTTGCGTAATAATTTTGTTTAACCATTACGGGGATGATAAAATTGCTTTTTTTGATAAAAAAAAGCAATTAATAGACATTTAAAGTGAGTGGATTATATCCAAAAAAAAGCTGCAAGTATCACTTGCAGCTTTTTATTTTTTAGTAAAGTTATTTCATGAATTATACCGTTTTACATTTTTAAAAATTAAAAAAAAATATCAAATAGCAAGACAGCGACTTTCTAAATGTTTGCCGTGTATTTTGCATAAAGCTTTGGAAACATATGCTTTAAATCATTTCCATCTTCATTCCATTCTTTTCCCGTCGTAATATGATTTTCCTGAAACGGATAAGGCATTTTTTGATCGGTCAGTTCTTCAAAGATTATTCCGGGTAAATAGCCAAATCCTTCCCAATCAAATTCCTCAATTAAATGAGTTTCAATCTCGGCAAGTGATTCTGGATTGTGAAGAGTTGTGTAATAAAAATCTTTTCCTTGTGCAATGACCCATTCGCGGAAATCATTGAAACTATCATCGCTGCATCCGCCATGAATAATATAAATGGCACCCCAGAGCTCCCAAGTATTTGCTTGGCCTCTAAAATTCCTAAAACTATTGCCAAATAAAATCAATTCATTGGCTGTCAGTTTTCTAAGTTCGTTAGCTAATTCTTCCTGCTGTTCTTCAAAATTTCCTCCAGAACTATTTTTGGTTTTTTGAATAATTTTCCAAAATAAATCTTCTTCCATCAGTTCTTTAGAAGCGTTAAATTCTGCGTTTTTGATAATTTTAGAACTGCGGTTTTTCTCTGAATTGCCAAAAAATAAATCAAATATTCCCATTTGTTTTTTGGTGCTAGTTTTTGTTTCGTTTTAAATGAAAGCTAATTTATGAATTTACATTAATCACTCCTTTAAAAAATTGAATACCACCAAATAAAATAGCGCCCCAGAAAATGAAGCCAATATCTGCAAGCGTTAAAATAGTGCCGCCGCAAAACCATAATGCGCCATAAATCATATCTTTTCTGGCTTTTTCAAGTTTTGCTTCTTGTATTTCGATTTCTAGATTTTCGACAATTAAGGCAGCAACTTCGCCACTTAATCCTTGTTCTGTAAGTTTGACTTGGGTTTCATGAGCCGATTTGTTTTCATTTAAGAGCAAATTTGCCGCATAACTGTAATGATAATTTGTAACATCAGCTGGTTCAATTTGGGTGGTTTCCATAGTTTAGTTTTTGGTTGGTTTTCGTTTTATTTTTAGTTATTGATTAAATTTTAAGCATGTAAATAATGTTTTTTAAGTGTTTTTTTTTTTTTTTTTTTACATTCTATAGCTATCATATTCTATCGCCAATTATTTTGAATAAAGAATTCTGATTTTATAGGAACAATTTATATTTTAATAGATGATCTTTTGAGTTCTAAATTTTCCATATACGCTTTCAAAGCCTTCCCGAAATAAGTGCTTTCATATCCGGATTTGTATTTTTTGTCTGTCATCCTGTCTCTTACGTAAAATTGCTTATGTATTAACGTATGGCTTGAGTTTATTGTGGTATATTGGGTTCTGACGGCATCATTGACGGTGACCGAAGATCCTTCGTCATAATCAAAAACATAGCGGTAAATGGTTTTCTGCTTGTACTTTTCTGATTCTATTTGGTCAGCTGTAATAAATTCATATTTGCCTAAATACCGTTTTGCTGCGCTTTTTACATACTTATCGTAGCTTGATCGTTTTTTAAGGACAATTAAAAGAACCTGATTGTCAAATTTTCCAAATTCTGGCGGAATTGCATTTGCTTCCTCAGTAAAATGATTTTTTGCATGTCCTTTTGCAATAGCGCCACAAGAATTTAAGCAAAATGAAAAGGCAATAACGAAAATTAAAATCAGTGATTGTTTTAGTTTCATTTGATTAGAGAGGGTAAAAAGTTATAATAGATTTGCTTCTCAAATATAAATAGTCGGAATAATAAAAAGTTACGGAATGCCGTAAAAGTTAAAATTTTATTAAAAAAAAGCTGCAAAATTAATTTGTAGCTTCTTTTGTTGTTAAACTGGTTGCGTAAAAACTGGTTTTATTTTGAAAATAAATTCAAACATTTTTATTCGATCTCATGCCAATAATGTTTACAGCCATCTTTTGCATTCTGTATTTCTTCTTTCGGTATCGGTTATTTTAAAAATCCAAAGTAGTGCAGTTATTGTTTTTTTTTCCTCATCCACGGGAAGTAGAGCTAATTTTTGAAAGGCAATTTTAGTTGAGTAAGTTTTTAAAATAACAACGGGTGTGGAAGATGATTTTAAAGGAATTGTGTTTAAAGCAGTTTGATAAGCGTCAGAATCATAATTGGTTTTATTGGGGATCGAATTTATAATGTAATTATGTAAAGTTGTAAATAACGCTTTGAAATTATAATCACCTTCTAGTAAAAGCATGACACCACTATTAAATTCGAGTTGGTTTTGTGCAATTTTGTTGATTAATTTTTCTGATTTTGTCACTGCTTTTTTTTTAAAGAATAATATTCAAATTTAAGTACTTGAACTCATATAAAATTATGGAAATACGTAAAGGGACGTCTTTACTTTCTTCAAATATAAAGAGGTTAATTATAATTATTTTACGTAAAACCGTATCCCTCTAAGATTTAGTCTTTACTGTTTTGAATTTGCAATTTTATATTTCATAGTAAATCTGAAAATATGTGATCAAAAATCTAAAATTTCAGAAAAAAGTATATCTTTAACCAACCCAAAAACCAAAAAAATGCAAGAAAACGACCAAGAACATTTTAAAAGAGAACTCGGATTATTAGACGGAACCATGCTTGTAGTTGGTTCTATGATTGGATCCGGAATATTTATCGTAAGTGCTGATATCGCACGACAAGTCGGGTCAGCTGGCTGGCTTGCGCTGATCTGGCTGATTTCAGGATTAATTACCATTATTGCGGCCGTAAGTTATGGAGAACTCAGCGCCATGTTTCCAAAAGCTGGAGGACAATATGTTTATCTTAAAGAGGCCTATAATAAACTAATTGCATTTTTGTACGGATGGAGCTTTTTTGCCGTAATCCAGACCGGAACTATTGCTGCTGTTGGCGTAGCTTTCTCAAAATTTGCAGCTTATATTTATGAACCATTTAGCGACGAAAATATTTTATTCGAGTTAGGCTCGTTTAAATTAAATGCTGCACAGCTGGTTTCAATTTTTACCATTATTTTATTGACTTATATTAATAGTCGCGGCGTTAAAAACGGGAAAATTTTGCAGACCGTTTTAACTATAATTAAAATTTTATCACTTTTAGGATTAATCGTTTTCGGGTTAACGCTTGCAGCGAAAGCTTCCGTTTGGGATGCCAACTGGGCTGATGCATGGACAACACGTTCGTATAATGCTGAAAGCAGTACATGGTTGCCAATTAGCGGAACGGCATTGATTACCGGAATTTCAGCAGCAATGGTTGGATCATTATTTTCTAGTGATGCTTGGAATGGCGTTACTTTTATTGCTGGCGAAATCAAAAATCCAAAACGCAATGTTGGTTTAAGTTTGTTTTTAGGAACTTTTATCGTGACAGTAATTTATGTTTTGACTAATTTGATGTATTTGGCTGTTGTACCGCTTCAGGAAATTGCAACTGCAAAATCAGATAGAGTAGCGGTGGTGGCTTCACAGTATATTTTTGGAGATATTGGAACTTTGATTATCGCCATCATGATTATGATTTCGACTTTTGCCTGCAACAATGGACTAATTATGGCTGGTGCAAGAGTTTATTATACAATGGCAAACGATGGTTTGTTCTTTAAGAAAGCAGCTGTTTTAAACGAATCAAGCGTTCCTGCTTGGGCTTTATGGGCACAATGTATTTGGGCTTCGGCGTTATGTCTGACTGGAAAATATGGGGATTTATTAGACTTCGTAATCATCATTGTTTTGATTTTTTATATTTTGACGATTTATGGAATTTTCATTTTAAGAAGAAAAATGCCAGATGCCGAAAGACCATATAGAGCATTCGGATATCCGTTTTTGCCAATGTTATACATTATTACAGCGACTGCAATTTGTGTTTCATTGTTGTTTACGAAATTTTCAACTTGTGGTTGGGGAGTATTAATAATGTTGGCTGGAATTCCAGTTTACTATTTAACAAAACCAAAAGAAGAATAAAAAACTGTTTCAAGTTTTAGGTTTGAAGTTTCAAGCTTAAAACTGTGTATAAAAAAAGCGTCTTGTTTATTCAAGACGCTTTTTTTGTTTCTAATTGTTTGTATTCGATAAGTCATTGTCAATTCTTTCAGCTGTTGGTCTTAAGAAAATCATGTAAATTAAAATCAGAATTCCGAATAAAATAAAATCAGGTTTTAGGACTAAGATCAAAAAAACGGCGCCTTCAAGAACGGCCCATCGCATAATGGATGCTGTGTAGTAAATTGGGAATTTCTCTTCAAGTTTTAATTTTGGATTGATTTGCTTCAATTGAAATCGGAATAAAAATCCGCTTAAAACAAAGGCAAAAACAGGAATCAGAACATATATTACCGACGATGAATCGATTACCGGAATGTGCAAATTCTCAATTGAAAGATCACCTAAAATATAATAAGCTATAATTGTTCCGGCACAAATAGCGAGATGAATAATTTGGAGCATTTTGATTTTTTCAGACATAACTTGGTTATTTTTTGATAGTTGCACATGCAAGTTACTCTATTTTTATAATGTAGAATAAAAAAAAGACACTACAGTTAGTAGTGTCCTTTTGATATAAATAATCTGGAAACCGTTTTATAACGTAACAGGTTCTGCAGATGATTTTATTGTTGAATTAATAATAGACAAAGTAAGCGGATCTGATTCTCCTGAAAAGAAAGCTTCAAGTATTTCCTGAAATATCGGATTTGTGTTTTCTACCAAAGAAAAAAGTGTCATAGAAGAACGTAATTTTCGCGCATCTAAATCACCAAAAATCCCATCTGCAGATTTTCTTTTGAAAGTCAGCAAAAGTTCTGAAATTTCGATTAAATGTTTTCCTAAAATAGGGTGTTCCAAATAATCTGAAGCTTCTTTTAAATCGTTAATGGCATAAAGATTTGCTGTATCACTTTTGCCCAAACCTTTTATTTGCGGAAAAATGAACCACATCCAGTGCGTCTCTTTTTTCCCTTTTCTGATTTCAGAAAGAGCGGTAAGATAAAGTTTGTTCTGCGCATCTAAAAAACGCGCTAAATCATTGTTTGAATAAGCCATTATGGTATTGTATTTAAAAAAAGGTTGCAAAAGTAGTAAAAAAGAAGAGGTTTGCCTAATAAAAGGTTCATACCGTGTGTGTTTTAACTTTTTAAAGAAGTAATATCTTACGGTTTTTTCGATTAAAAAAAGTTTTTATAATCATTCAAATCAATAAAAATCAAAGTTTTCGATTGGTTCTTCTAAAGGTAAGATTGATCCTTGGCAAAACATCCCGAGTCGTTTTCGGAACTTGATGCTGCCAAAAACTATTAGTCGTTCCAGCCATCAATAAAAAAGAACCGTGATGCAGCGGAATTTCAACTTGCGGAATTTCCTTGCTGTATTTATGACGAAGCCTAAACATTCTAGTTTCGCCAAAAGTCACCGAAGCAATAATAGGATTTGGCCCCGAATTATGCTCTTTGTCGCTGTGCCAGCCTACTCCGTCATTTCCATTTCGGTATAAATTTAAAAGAAGGCTGTTAAAATCAACCTGTGTTTCTTTTTCCACACGGCCTCGAATAGTCAATAAGTCATAAGTCCAGTTAGGTCCTTTTGGATCTGCTCCAGGATTGTCTTTATCTTCATACCAAGAAATCATTCGGGGAACAGTATAGGTTTTGTCATAAATTTCCATTTCATATTCTCTCCATTTCGTCTTGCGAAGTATTCTTTCATAAAAACGATCAGATTCTTCTTTTGTAAAGAAATTATCGATCAATATTAATTCAGAGTCAGGAATGTCAAATACTTTTTTTCCTCCCAAACCCGCAGTAAATAATTCGGTGTCGTTAAATAGTGTCATAACTTAATTTTTTACAGCTCTATTTTTAATTTATTGTAAGAAGTGTTTTTTAAAGAATACTTTTCCAGGATATTTTTCTGCGTAAGCAAAAATCAATTGCACCATGTATTGATTGCTTTTATATGCCGTGACATAATTTTTTACTTCTTCTGGATCATGAATCGAAATATCCGATGGAATATATCCCATTCCATAAAAATGACCGTTTTCTATCCAAATACAACTGCGTTCCTCTTTAGATCTTCCTTTGTCTATAATCGCAAAAGTTGGCCTGTTGCGTAATAAAAAATCAATTGCATTGTCGACTTGTTCATTATGAAATGTGGCCTCAGGCAAGTTTTTTAGATCATTATTTTGCGGAAGTTCTCCTTCCTCTGGTCTGGAATATTTGCAGAATCTTTGATCGATCTTAAATTGTTCAGACAAATCTCGGAGTAAATTTATAGCGTTGTACAAACTATTGAATTCATGAATACAAGTTTGAAATTTACTTAGTTTGCCAACAGCCAGATATTTATATCCGTTTCGTGCTTCATATTGATAAATGCCGAATTTTGCTTCAAAACGTTTTAAAGCTCTGTTGTAAGTCGGCCAAAGCTGTTTTATTTCAATACATTCTAACAAAAGTGCCATTAATTCGGTAGCACAGACTTCAAAGGAAATTCCGTGAATATCTCTTAAAAAATGTTGCCTTTGCGGATTGATTTTATGACCGCTAAAATGAGAAGCTACGCGTTTTTTTAAGTTGATTGCTTTCCCAACATAAATCACTTTTTTTACCTCATTATAAAAATAATATACACCTGGTTTTTCGGGTAAATTATTAAAATCTTCAGGAGGCAGGTTAGGTGGTAAACGCTGATCTTGTGAAGTCATCTTGACCATTTTTGCGATCTGGCCTTCATCGTCGCAATCCAGTAATTGAGAAAATAAGATTGCGGTTGCATCTGCATCTCCGCCAGCCCGATGTTGATTCTCTAAAGGTATATTTAGCGAATGGCAAAGTT
This sequence comes from Flavobacterium daemonense, assembly GCF_007341385.1. Lineage (GTDB taxonomy): Bacteria > Bacteroidota > Bacteroidia > Flavobacteriales > Flavobacteriaceae > Flavobacterium > Flavobacterium daemonense. The sequence goes on along the minus strand of NZ_VJYD01000009.1, from coordinate 20,489 downwards.
TTCCTAAGCTGTAGGATGCTAGTCCTGGTTTAATTTTTCTTGCTGCGCGAACGGTACATAGTTTTCTCGCTGTCCATTTAAATCCTGCCTGTTCAAGCTGATGACGTACAAAAGAATAATCGAAGTTGACATTATGTGCAACAAAAATCCGATCGGTAAGCATTTCTAATACTTTCTCTGAAATATCGTCAAAAATAGGTGCATCGGCGACCATTTCATTATTAATTCCAGTTAATCCAAAAATAGAAAGCGGGATTTCTTTCTCTGGATTTACAAGCGTTTCATAACGGTCAATTATGTTTTTGCCGTTATGAATAATGATCGCAATTTCGGTAATGCGGCTGCCACTGGCATTTCCGCCTGTGGTTTCAATATCGACTATGGCATATTCCTGATTTTTCATCTTTATATAACGTAAATTCTTCTTTAGTTATTTTTTTTAGTGTTCAGTGTTCAGAATTTAGTTTTCAGTCTCAGTATTTACCTGAACACTAAAAACTGAGACTGAACACTAAAACTTCATTCTATGTCTCGGCAAATTAATTTCATGTTCCGATGGATAAGGTTTTCTGTGCGTAAGGCTTATATCTTCTTTAATTTGATTTTGTGTTTTGTATTGATCTTTAGAATCCATGTAACGGGGATCTGGAATAAAAGGCATTTTTGCCATTTTGATAATCGTGATGGTCGGAAAATGATAATCGACTTCGACATTTCCTAACAATAAATAACAGCCTCCGCCCTGAAAAGGATATTTTTCTAAACTATCCGGAAAATGTGCTGTATCAAAATAAGTGCCTTCATGATCGATCCAAGTTCCAAAATACATTGTTCCTTTTTTTGTCGGGACGTGTTTTCTGGAAATCAAATACGCCAGCATTCGAACCTGTTTTTTGTGATATTTTACTAAATCTCGCGCCATTACATCACCTCGATATTTGGTTTGCAGAATATCAAAAACACTACATGAAACAGGAAAACTCAACAATTCAATTTCGTCAAAAGCATCTTCAAAAACAGAACGTTCCAATGTTGGCAGTTTGTATTCTTTAACAGGCTCCTGCAAAAGTTTCAGATTTCTGTTTTCAGGTTTAAAATTGTTTAAAAGCAGACTCGCAATAACCAAAAGCTGATTTTTAGTTTTTCCCGTAAAACGAAAAGCACCCATGAAAATTAGGGTTTTAACGCCTTCAATCCCTATTGGAATTCGATTGATGAAATCTTCCAAAGAAAGATATTCGCCATTTTTATTTCGATCTTCTTCAATTAAATGTGCAATTTTCGATTCCAAACTCTGAATGTGCATAAAACCAAGATAAATATCGGTACCATATAAAGTAGTTTGATATTCGCTTTTATTCACACACGGATTATGTATCGTTCCGCCAGACATTCGTGCTTCGTGTACGTAAACCTCGGTTCTGTAAAATCCGCCCTGATTGTTGATTACCGCTGTCATGAATTCAACAGGATAATTTACTTTCAGATATAAACTCTGGTAACTCTCCACCGCATAAGAAGCTGAGTGTGCCTTGCAGAAAGAATATCCTGCGAAAGATTCGATCTGACGATAAATTTCCTGACTTAATTCAACGGGATGACCCTTTTGAGCACAGCAGACAAAGAAATTATCTTTTACTTTCTTCAAAGCTTCCAGCGATCGTCCTTTTCCAGACATGGCGCGACGTAAGATGTCTCCGTCTGCAGCAGGAAGTCCGCCATAATGCAGAGCGATTTTAATGACATCTTCCTGATAGACCATAATGCCATAAGTTTCACCAAGCTGTTCTCTGAAAACATCATGAAAATATTCGAACTGATTTGGATTGTTATGACGGAAAATATACTCTTTCATCATTCCAGATTGTGCCACTCCGGGACGAATGATGGACGAAGCTGCGACGAGAATTTTATAATTATCGCAATTCAGTCGGCGTAATAAACCGCGCATGGCAGGGCTTTCGATATAAAAACAGCCAATAGTATGTCCTTTTGCTAAATAAGAATTGCAAATAGCTTCATCTTTAGAAATAGAAGTGTTGCGAATGTCCACTTTTATTCCGCGGTTTTTGGCAATTAGTTTTACGCTGTCGTCAATATGTCCAATGCCTCGCTGACTCAGAATGTCGAATTTGTCAAAACCAATTTCTTCGGCAATATGCATATCAAAAAGCACGATTGGAAACCCTTTTGGAGGCATTTCCAGTGGTGTGTAATTCGTAATTGGTTCTTCAGAAATAATAATTCCGCAGGCGTGCATACTGCGCTGATTTGGGTATTTTTCGAGCAGCATCCCGTATTGCTGAACCATTTTTACGATCTTGTTGGTTTCATGCAAAGCCATCGGATTTTTAGCCAGCATATCCAATTCTTCTTTTGGAAGACCAAAAACTTTTCCGACTTCCCTAAAAATAGATCGGTATTTAAATTCGACATTCGTACCGCAAAAAGCAACATGATCTCTGCCATATTTTTCGAATATGTATTTCAAGATTACATCGCGCTCCTGCCAGCTCCAATCGATATCAAAATCAGGCGGCGTTTTTCGGTTGAGGTTTAAAAAACGTTCAAAATACAAATCGAGTTCAATTGGACAAATATCTGTAATTCCGAGGCAATAGGCGATAATGCTGTTGGCGCCACTTCCGCGACCAATGTGCATAAATCCTTGACTGTTGCTGTATTGAACAATATCCCATGTGATTAAAAAGTAACCGCTAAATTCTAATTCGTCAATAACTTTTAACTCTTTTTCTACACGTTTTTTAGCAATTGTGTTTTCTTTTTGGTAACGCCATTCAAAACCTTTTTCGGCTAATTCTGTTAATTTTTTTAAATCTCCTCCACGACTTCCGGTAAAGAATTTTTTATTTCTTTTAATGGAAAAATCATATTGAAAATTACATTGGTCAATGATGTACTTTGTATTCGATACAATTTCAGGGTATTTTTCATAAAAAGGCAAAAGAGATTCTTCTGTTTGCATTACATCAGAAACTTTGCAATAATCAGATTCTGTAAGTTTAGATAAAATAATATTGGTGTCAATTGCCCGAAGAATTTTATGCAGATTGTATTCTGTTTTGGTTCTAAAAGTTACAGGCTGCAAAACCACCATCTGCGAAATTTTATTTTTATGTTCAGATGTAAAAAGCCTCGAAACTTCTTCGGGACGAATGCCGATAAGTTCATTTTTTCGAAGAACTTTTGGAGCATTTTCTAAACTATAAATCACAAAAACCGATTTAAATTTGGGTGCGATTAAAGGCAAAGTTTTTCCGCTAAAATTGTGTTCAGTTAAAAAAGCATTCATTTCTGCCAAACCTTCGGCATTTTGCGCTAAACCAATATATCGGAATTGATGATTGCATCGAAATTCCATTCCCACTAAAGGTTTGATTCCTTTTTCTTGGCAAGCTTTTATAAAATCGTAAATTCCGGTAACGGTATTAATATCCGTCAATGCCATTGTTTTTATACCGCACAAAACAGCTTCGTCAACCAATTCCTTAAGCGGAATTGTGCCGTAACGCAGAGAGTGGTAGGAATGACAATTGAGATACATTATTTTTTGCGTTTTAAAATTTCGTCTTTAGTATTCGGTTTAAAATGAGCTCCGGCACAGCGCATTACGGCATCAAAACCGTAGCGTTTTTTCATTTTATCCATCGCTTCATAAAGAGATAGCATTTCCTGAGTATCTTCAAAAAGATCAATTTGGTACATTCCGCGCACGAGTCCGCTGAAGCGAACGCCAATCAAGCGAAGACGCATACGACGCTGATATACTTTCTCAAAAAGTTCCATTACATTTTTGGTCAGAATATGATCGGCTGAGGTATAAGCCACGCGACATTGTTTGGTTTCGGTATCAAAATTGGCATAACGTATTTTGACCGTTACCGTTGAGGTTAGCCATTGTTCTTCGCGAAGCTGAAAAGCCAGTTTTTCGACCATTCCTAATAATATTCTTTTCAGTTTTGCAATATCAATAGTGTCTTGCGAAAAAGTAGTTTCGGTCGAAATTGATTTTCTTTCTGTATAAGGCTCAACAGGCGTGTTGTCAATTCCGTGTGCTTTTTTCCAAAGTTCCAAACCATTTTTGCCAATCATTTGCTGTAAAACTTCGGCAGGCATTTCGGCTAAAGTCTGAATTTTTCGAACACCAATTCGAGACAAAAGCTGAAAAGTAACTGCTCCAACCATTGGAATTTTCTGAATCGAAAGCGGATTTAAAAAGTCTTGTACTTCTTGTTCCGGAATTTGAAGATTTCCAACTGGTTTCCCTTCGCCAGTTGCAATTTTAGAAACGGTTTTATTGATGGATAATGAAAAACTGATAGGCAATCCGGTTTCTTTAATCACCTTTTGTGCCAGTTCGTTTGTCCATTTATAACTGCCATGAAATTTGTCCATTCCGGTAATATCCATATAAAATTCATCGATGCTTGCTTTTTCTAAAACAGGCGCTTTTTCCTGAAGAATTTCAGTAACATCATGAGAAAGATGCGAATACAATTCCATATCGCCTTTCATGACTTTAGCGTCGGGGCAAAGTTTCAAAGCCATACGAATAGGCATCGCAGAACGGACTCCAAATTTACGGGCTTCATATGAGCAAGATGCCACAACACCACGGTCGCCTCCGCCTATAATAAGTGGAATCCCGTTGAGTTCAGAATTAGTGCGTCTTTCGCAGGATACAAAAAAGGTATCCAAATCCATATGTACAATTGCCCTTGCCATTTTTCCTTTGTTTTTGTATGGAACAAAATTAGTACAGATAATAACATTTTTTGTATATTTGCTGTTCCAAATTATAACAAATTAATTATGTCCTTATTTTCAGATAACATCAGAGCATTGAGGGTTAAGCATAAAATATCACAAGAAAAATTAGCTGAAAACCTGAGCATTACAAGAGGAAGATACGTGAAATACGAAGATGGAACTTCGGAAGCTCCGTATGACATTTTAAAGAAGATTGCATTATATTTTCATATGAGTATTGACTTGATTTTATCTGTCGATATCCGCAAAATTGATGTGCAAAATTTGATAAAATTAGAAGGCAACCGACTTATTTTACCCATTCAAGTGGATAGTTTTGGAGAAAATTTTATTGAAATTGTCTCTCAAAAAGCAAAAGCCGGTTATCTAAACGGATATGCTGATCCAGAATATATCGAAAGTTTACAGCAGATTACACTTCCTTTTTTAGGACCAGGAAAACACCGAGGATTTCCTGTTGAAGGCGATTCAATGCCTCCACACGAAGATGGTTCTATTATTATTGGTCGTTACGTAGAAAAACTAGGAGAGGTGATGGATGGAAAAACCTATATTCTGATTACTAAAAATGAAGGAATGGTTTATAAACGTCTCAATAAAAACAAAAAGAACGCTTTGGTTTTAGAATCAGATAATAGTTTTTATCCGAATTATGAAGTGAAGGCTTCTGATATTTTGGAAATTTGGGAATACGAATGCAATATCGGCCGCTCAGACAAAAAACAAGAAACGACGGAAACTGGAGAGATGAAAGATTTACTTTTAGAATTGAAAAGAGAAGTTCGAGAGATTAAGAATAATACTTCGAATGCTTAGTTTATAGCCACAGATTTGCTACGCCTGTTCGCTATCGCTCGGGTCACAGATTAAAAGGATTATTTTTTTTCGCCACGAATTGCACAAATTTTCACTAATTTTTTATTCAAAATATAATCAACATAATTCGTGAAAATTTGTGCAATTCGTGGCAAACAAACTATACAAAGTAGTAAAATAATCCTTTTAATCTGTGGAATCTGTGGCTAAAAAAAAAATTAGTGTCTTAGCGTCTTTGTGGCAAAAAAAAAATTACACTTTCAACGAAAACCAAAATGTACTTCCCAACCCTAAATTACTTTCAACGCCAACATTTCCATTTTGGGCTTCAATAAATTCTTTGCTGATTGCTAAACCCAATCCTGTTCCAGATTTCTGACTTCCCGGAACCTGAAAATATTTATCAAAAACTTTGTCTTTATATCTCGTGTCGATTCCTTTTCCGGTGTCGATAACTTGAAATACGATTTGGTTATTTTCTTTTTTTAATTTGATAAAAATGATACTTTTTTCAGAAGAATATCGAATGGCATTCGATAAATAATTAATCAAAACCCAGCCTGTTTTTTCGCTGTCGGCTTTTACATCTTCCAGATTTTCATCAGCATCAATCACCAGCTTTATTTGTTTTTGTTCCGCCTGAACTTTTACGGCTTCAACTGCATAATTTACAATTTTGTGCGGATTGCTTTTTTCGATATTCAGCTGAATATTTCCGGTTTCCAATTGAGATAAATTGAGTAATTCACCTGTAATTTTCAATAAGCGCTGACTGTCCTCTTTTATACTTTCGACCAATTGTTTTTGATCGTCGTTCATGTTGCCTGTTTTCTCATTTTCAAGCAATTTCAAACTCAACTTTATAGATGCAATTGGCGTTTTTAATTCGTGCGAAACGGTTGCGATAAAATTGGTTTTGGCAAAATCCAGTTCTTTAAAAAGCGTAATATTTCTCAGAATAATAACATCACCAATATTGATTTCTTTTTCTTCGCCTGTTGGAATTATCGTAATATTCAGAATTTCTTTTTCGAAATAACTTTCTTTTCCGTGCGCATAAATTTTGAGCGGTTGTTTTTTAGGAGAATCTGAATCATCTTTCAAAATCAAAGAACGAATCAAATCATTCGACAAGGCTAGAGTAGAAGCCGATTTCCCAATGACATCTTCTAATTTCAAACCAATAATTTTCAACGCTTCATCATTGGCAAACAAAACAATTCCTTCATGATCTAGACCAATAATAGGATCGTGCATATTATTGATTAAAGTTTCCAGTCGTTTCTTTTCGAAGAATAATTTATACAAATTACTATCATTATATTCCTGAAGTTTCTGCGCCATTGTATTAAACGATTTGGCTAAATCTCCAAATTCGCTATGACTCGTAAAATGAACACGTTCTGAATAGTTTTTATTGGCAATTTCCTTAATACTCAGCGTTAATTCTTTTATAGGATTGGCAATATTATTGGGCAGATTAACTAACAAATTAAAAGCAATCAAAAAACATAAAGTTCCCACAATAGCAATCCATAAATTGGCCGTTTCGGCGGTATGTTTGGCAATATCGCTTTTTTGCTTTATGGCATTCATGTTGAGTTTCATGATTGTAAAAATGTCTTGCCTGATTTGTGTTTTCAAAGATTCATCTGAGCTGTTTTTTTCTAAAAACGCAAAGTTTTTCTTTAGATTATCAGTTCCTTTTTTCTCTCCAACTTCGGTAACATTTTGCGTTTGTTTCTGAAGATTGTCTTTAAAAACAACAATTGCATTATCTCTATTAGTATTAATTTCGTCTAAAGACAAAAGCATATTTCGTGAATATTCAAGCGTATTATAATTCGCTTTCAGAATATTTTCAGTGTCTTTTTTTATAGAAAAAATATAAAAGGCACTCACCAATGTGAGTATTATTATTAGTAAAAATAATAATCCAACTCCCAGATTCAATTTGGTTTTAATTCTCATATTTTATTTTTTGTGTGAAATGTTGTTTGTAAAATGTGAAATGAAAAACAACATTTTACATCTCACATAAAACATTTTACGATAATATCACAAGATCAACATTTGATAAAGACAGTTTGTTTAGCAAACGCCTAAAAATTGTTGTAGACAAAATTACTTTAAACAAATTAAAATGTGGTTTCCCAATACACACAGTTGTAATTTGTTTTTCTTCAACAGTCGCCAAAATTGCATCGGTAATATTATTGTTTTCCAGTTTAATAACTTCTGCACCTAATTGCACAGCGAGTTTAAAGTTATTAATTAAATGCCTTTGTTTGTCTAAAGCAATTTTATTACTGCTTTCCTGCGGAGTTTCCACATATAAAACATACCACAATCCGTTATAATAACTGGAAAGTCTTGCTGTTTTTCTAATCACAATTTTAGCCGTTTTATCATTACTGCTAATGCAGGCCAACAGTTTTTCATGTCGTAAAGCATGAAGATTCGGAACTTCATTTTCAACTTTTCGAACGACCTGACTCGCTACTTCTTTCAAAGCCAATTCCCGAAGTTGTAAAATCTGTTCCGATTTAAAAAAGTTCGTCAAAGCCTTCTGAATCTTATCCGGAGTATAAATTTTTCCTTCTTTCAAACGTGCAATCAAATCTTCAGATGTTAAGTCGATATTCACGACTTCATCTGCCAATCGCAAAACATTGTCTGGAATACGTTCCTGAACATCAATGTTGGTAATCCGTTTTACATCTTCATTTAAACTCTCGATATGCTGAATATTGACAGCCGAAATTACATTAATTCCAGCTTCCAGAATCTCTAAAACATCCTGCCAGCGTTTTTCATTTTTGCTTCCTTCAACGTTCGTGTGCGCTAATTCATCCACAATAACCACTTCTGGACGAAGGTTGATAATCGCCTGAACATCCAATTCTTCCAGTTCTTTTCCTTTATAGAAAATAGTCCGTCTCGGAATTATAGGCAAACCCGCTAATAATTCATGCGTTTCTTTTCGCATGTGCGTTTCGATGTAGCCAATTTTGACATCGATTCCGTTTTTCAATAACGAATGCGCTTCCTGAAGCATACGAAAAGTCTTGCCCACACCGGCGCTCATACCAATGTAGATTTTAAACTTTCCCTTTCGTGATTTCTGAATTAAATCGAGAAAGTGTTGTGCGTTATTATTTTCGTTTTTCATATTTATTGGGTAAGATGTTATCTGTAAAATGTAAAATGTTTTGCGTAATGTTTAGTACATCTTACATTTTACAAAAAACATTTCACTAGCCTAGAAAGAAATCGCCAGCGAAGTCGTTACAAACGTATTCGTATCCGTTGGAAGATTTTCTTTATTGGTGAAGATTTCGTCTTTACTCGAAAGATTTCTAGCTTCAATTCTAAACATAACATTATCAGTAACTAGGTAATCAAAGTTAGCCGAAAATCCATAAGTTTTAAAACCATTTGGCGTTTCAGTCCCGATAGCTATCGGGATAATTACACCTTTTTCATCACTATAATATTCACCTCTCACTGCAAGCTGAATTTTATCAACTGGTTTGTATTGCAGAATCAAAACGGGCGAAAACCAAGTATCATATTTATCACTTCCTTTAGCCGATTGCTGAGATCCAATATCAAAACCAGCAGTAATATTTGTCTTTTCCGTTACTTTAAACTGTCCGTAAAAGTTGTTGAAATAACGCCATTTTTTATCAATATCCGGCTGTTCATTTCCAACATAAGTACTCCAGTTCAAAGCGACCCGATCAGATGGTTTGTATGTAACCTGAGTTCCAAAAGCAGGCGTTTGATTTCCTTCTACTTTCTCGATTCTCTGCCAGCCATTCAAGTACATTCCGGCTAAATACCATTCTCCAGATTCAGATGTATAACCAATTTTAATTCCCGTTTCATAATAAGGAGAATTTTCAGCCAAAATACTTCTCGTTAAAGTCTGACAATCTTTTCCAATTGCGCTTTCAAAACCAATATGCGAAGGCATAATTCCCGCATCAATCCATAAATTATGGTTTTTCGAAATCTTTACACCAATATTCGCTTCGTAAACATTTTTCAATAAACCTTGTTCGGCAGACATATTATACTCGGCATAAGTTCCCGCCATCAAGGCAAAATTTCCCCGAATATTTTCTTTCGAATAATTCACTTTTGCCATTCCTAAATTCAGGTTTACCTCGTTGCTTTTATTATAACTGTAAAAAAAGTTCGGCCGAGTATGATTTTCCGGTTTCCCGAAATCATAACTATAATAAGCGTCCACATATCCCGAAAATGTCAACGGACTTTTAGATGCTGACTGTGCGTGTAAATTGCTAAAACCAAAAACGATTAAAGCAGTAAGTATTATTTTTTTCATTTTGTGGTATTCTATTATTTATTAGTAGATTTTTTTAGGAGCTAATCCCGCTATCCACTACAATCTTTTGTTTGGAACCCCCAAACAAAAGGATTTTCGTTTCTATCGGGGCTAGGGCATTTGGGGTAAAAAAGGCGTTTTTGTTTCCTACAAGGTTTTCAAAACCTTGTAGGTATTTAATTTTAAGATTAGTTTTTATCGTTTAGTTTGTCATTTCGACGAAGGAGAAATCACACTAGAAACTCCGCACAGTTAATCGCCAATCTTTGTCGAGCTACTAACGAAGATTTCTCCTTCGTCGAAATGACAAGAATGCGCATAGAAAAACCTTAGAACCTTAGCGACTCAGAACCTCAGAACCTTTTCTAGCGAAGCTGATCCAAAGCCACATTCAATTCCAAAACATTCACAGTTTCAGGACCAACAATAGCAGTATTAATTTTAGATTCCACCAAGGCTTTTACTTTAGCTTCGTCCAATTTTCTTTCTTTAGCAATTCGTTTCACCTGAATCAGTGCCCCTTGCGGAGAAATATTCGGATCTAAACCACTTCCAGAAGCCGTAACCATATCTGACGGGATATCAGATTTTTTCAAGTACGGATGCACCAATAAAAGTGTATCAATTCTTTTTTGAACCAAAGCCAAATAATCAGGGTTGCTTGGGCCTTTGTTGCTTCCGGCACTTCCCGCCGCGTTATAATCAACAGCTGATGGTCTTCCCCAGAAATAATTCGACTTATCGAATTTCTGACCAATTTTTTGGTAACCAACGACTTTCCCGTTAACCAAAATAGTTTCTCCTTTTCCTTGATTTGGAGCCAATTGTGCGATTCCATAAATCGCTAAAGGATAAATAACTGCGAATAAGATTAAGGTAACCGCAGTAAGTTTTATTATAGAAAATAGATTTTTCATTTCTTTTGAGATTCTAAGACTCTAAGATGCTAAGGTTCTAAGTTTTTTTCTTAGAAGCTTAAGGAATCTAAAGTCTATGTTTTTAATTTGAGTTTTTGTAAACCTGACAGGTTTTAAAAACCTGTCAGGTTTAATTTTTACATGAAGAGTGCAACAATCACGTCAATCAATTTGATTCCAATAAAAGGGACAATTAATCCACCTAAACCATAAATCAAAAGGTTTCTTTTTAAGATGGCACTAGCTCCAATTGGTCGGTAATCAACTCCTTTCAACGCAAGCGGAATCAATATCGGAATGATAATCGCATTGAAAATTACCGCTGATAAAATCGCACTTTCAGGACTGTGCAAATGCATGATATTTAAACCTTGCAACGCAGGAATCGCAGTAATAAAAAGAGCAGGAACAATAGCAAAATATTTCGCAACGTCATTTGCAATAGAAAAAGTAGTTAAAGTACCTCGAGTCATTAAAAGCTGTTTTCCAATTTCAACAATCTCAATTAGTTTCGTTGGATCATTGTCAAGATCGACCATGTTGCCGGCTTCTTTTGCTGCTTGAGTTCCGCTGTTCATCGCAACCCCGACATTGGCTTGGGCAAGGGCAGGAGCATCATTTGTTCCGTCACCCATCATGGCTACTAAACGTCCTTCGGCTTGTTCTTTTCTGATGTACTTCATTTTATCCTCAGGTTTAGCCTCGGCAATAAAATCATCAACACCAGCAGCTTCGGCAATAAATTTGGCCGTAAGCGGATTATCACCGGTAACCATTACCGTTTTGATTCCCATTCTGCGTAGGCGCTCAAAACGTTCTTTCATTCCGGTTTTTATAATATCCTGAAGTTCGATAACTCCTTGAATTTCATTGTTTTTGATTACTACTAATGGTGTTCCTCCGTTAGAAGAAATTGTAATGACTTGTTGCGCAGTATCTTCAGGGAAAGAATTTCCGGCTTGTTGCGCAATATTTTTTGCAGCATCTTGTGCGCCTTTTCTAATGTTGGTTCCATCTTTTAATACGACTCCAGAAGTTCTGGTTTCTGCAGTAAATTTTATATTGTGTGAAATGTTTTCTGTAAGAAGTGAAATGTCTGATTGCATTTTATTATTTACATCTAACATCTTACCTAGTTCTAGAATACTTTTTCCTTCCGGAGTATCATCAGCAAGCGAACTCAAAACAGCCGATTTAACGAAATCATCAAAAGAAATTCCTTTTGTTGGATAAAAATTGGTTGCTTTTCTGTTTCCAATAGTAATGGTTCCGGTTTTATCCAAAAGTAATACATCAATATCTCCAGCAGTTTCAACCGCTTTACCCGATTTTGTAATTACGTTAGCTCGTAAAGCTCTGTCCATTCCAGCAATACCAATCGCAGAAAGCAATCCTCCAATTGTAGTTGGAATCAAACACACAAACAAAGCAATGAAAGCCGCGATCGTGATGGGTGCGTTTGCATAGTCGGCAAAGGGTTTTAGCGTAACGCACACAATCACGAAAATTAAAGTAAAGGCGGCTAATAAAATGGTTAAGGCAATTTCGTTTGGTGTTTTCTGACGGCTTGCACCTTCAACCAAAGCAATCATTTTATCTAAAAAGCTTTCGCCAGGTTCAGAAGTTACTTTTACTTTAATTTTATCAGATAATACTTTTGTTCCTCCGGTTACAGATGATTTATCTCCGCCTGCTTCCCGAATTACAGGAGCACTTTCGCCGGTTATGGCACTTTCGTCGATTGTAGCCAGACCTTCGATAATTTCACCATCGGCAGCAATTAAATCACCGGCTTCACAAACGAAAATATCGTCCTTTTTTAATTGTGAAGATGAAATATGTAAAATGTGAAATGTATCAGGCTGACCTGTTACATTTGACTTTTCACTTTTCACAAGTTTCGCAGGAGTTTCCTCTCTAGTTTTTCTTAAACTGTCGGCTTGTGCTTTTCCTCTTGCTTCGGCAATTGCTTCGGCGAAATTGGCAAATAAAAGCGTCGCCAGTAAAATTAAAAATACAATTAGGTTATAAGTAAAACTACCTTGGTCTGTTGCTCCCATTAATATAGAAACGCAAACAGCAAACATAATGGCTGTTCCAATTTCTACGGTAAACATTACCGGATTTTTGATCATCATTTTTGGATTAAGCTTGACAAAAGACTGCACTAAGGCTTCTTTTACCTGTTTACTTTCAAACAATGATGTGGATTTATTAGTTGTCATTTTTTTTGTTGTTTAATTGGCTGAATAGTTTTTAAACACATAGAAGCATAGGTTCTACTTTGAGAAAAAGACGTTTCACTTGCATCAATACATCCCGAGACTTCGGGACTATGTGTTAGAAACTAGTTTCTTTTGATTTTCTTTTTTAGATAAAGAAAAGACTATGTTTCTATGTGTTTAAAATATTTTCAGCATTGAAAAATGAATTGTTATTTTAAAGTAAAGAATTCTGCCAACGGACCTAAAGCCAATGCTGGGAAGAATGATAAAGCAGCGATAATTGCGATTACAGCAAAAGTCATAATTCCGAAAATTGAGGTATCGGTTTTCAAAGTCCCAGCACTCTCTGGAATGTATTTTTTACCTGCCAGTAAACCTGCAATTGCCAATGGACCAGTGATTGGAATAAAACGGCTTAACAGTAATACAATTCCTGTAGTGATATTCCAGAACGGATTATTATCTCCTAATCCTTCAAAACCAGAACCGTTGTTGGCAGCGCTTGAAGTGTATTCATATAACATTTCTGAGAATCCGTGGTTGCCAGGATTATTTAACCAGCCTGTTGCATTTCCGTTAAACCAATAACCCATTGCAGTATCATGTGCAGCAAAATAAGATGCTAAAGCAGTTCCGGCTAATATTAATAAAGGATGAAGAATCGCGATAAAAGCGGCAATTTTAACTTCCCGAGCTTCGATTTTCTTACCTAAAAACTCGGGAGTTCGGCCGACCATTAAACCAGAGATAAATACAGCCAGAATAATGAAAATGTAATAGTTTAGAATACCAACGCCGCATCCGCCATAAAAGGCATTTACCATCATAGATAGTAGTTGCATAGCGCCACACATCGGCATCGAACTATCGTGCATACTGTTTACAGAACCTGTAGAAATTACCGTTGTGGCAATACTCCAGAAACCTGATATTGCGGGTCCAAACCGAACTTCTTTTCCTTCCATCGCTCCGGTTGCTTGTGCGATACCCATTTTTTCGATGGCAGGATTTCCGTTGATTTCACTCATAACTGTCGGAACAACCAAGAGTAAAAATCCAACCGTCATTACGCCAAAAATGATATTCGATAATTTTCTTTTGTTGAGGTAAAATCCAAGAGCAAAAATCATCGCAAACGGAATAATCATTTGCGCCCAAAGTTCAATTCCATTCGTAAAATAAGTTGGGTTTTCTAATGGATGCGCTGAGTTGGCTCCAAAAAATCCACCACCATTTGTACCAATATGCTTAATGGCAATAAAGGCTGCGGCTGGTCCGCGAGAAACTTCTACATGATCCCCTTGCAACGTTGTAATAGCATCTTTTCCTTCAAAAGTCATTGGAGTTCCGCTAAATACTAGTGCAACAGCTACAATCGCTGAAAGCGGCAATAATATACGAGTACAGCTTTTGATGAAATAATTGTAGAAATTGCCCAACTTTTCTGTAGTTCTTTCTTTCATTGCTGTAAAAATCATAGCGGCAGCCGCCATTCCGATACCAGCAGAAACAAATTGAAGAAACATCAAGACGATTTGTGAAAGATAGGAAACCCCGCTTTCTCCCGAATAATGCTGTAAATTACAGTTTACGATAAATGAAATTGCAGTATTAAATGCCAAATCTGGCGTCATGGACGGATTATTATCTGGATTTAAAGGCAAAGAAGCCTGAAACAATAAGACAAAAAAGCAAAGAAAGAACCAAACCATGTTTATACTCAAAAGTGCTTTTAAGTGTTGCTTCCAGTTCATTTCTTCAGCCGAATTAATACCGCTTATTTTAAAGATGAGTTTTTCAATTGGATTGAAAATCGGGTCAAAAAGTGTTTTATCTCCCAAATAAACTTTAGCAATATATTTTCCTAATGGAATCGCTAAAACAATGGTTAGGATAAAAATACCAATGACGCCTAATAATTCTGTGTTCATAATATGTAAGTTTTTGTAAAATGTGAATTGTAAAAAGTGAGATGTGATTTGTAAAATGGAATTAGCGCATAACATCTAACATCTCACTTATAACTTTTTACATTATTAAAATTTTTCGGGTTTGATTAGTACATAAATCAAATACACGAAAACGGCGATTGAAATAATAAATAGTGCAGTCATGATTTAGATTTTTTCAAAAAATTCAACAGAGAGAAAGCAAATGGCAAACAGCACAACGGCCAGTCCAAGTAAAAGAAAAGTGATCATAATATTATTTTAGATTTTAGATTTGTGAAGTGTGAGAAGTAAAAATGTGATTTGTGAAAAGTGAGAAATACATCTTACATTTCACAAACAACATTTCACATTAGACTCCCGAAGCATTAACTTGCTTGATATATTCTGCTTTAAGCGTTTGAGGAAATAGATGTGAAATATTGCAGTGACGCATTTCCATAAAAGAAGAAACTGAAAAAACATATACATTAGAAATGGCATTTTTAGTTTCGATGCTTCCGGTTACAAATAAGCGTTCAGCAAGTGCAAGGCATTTTTTTGCACGAACGATGTTCCCAGAAATAATAGATTTTTTGGTTATCTCAGCAAACCGTTCGGCTTGTTTGTAGATTGAGGTTACTTGATTTTTCATTTGGAATGAATTTTTAATGTTCTCTCTTCTTATGCCAAAATATGTTCCGAAAATGTCAAGTTGAGTTTAAAGTGTTGTGAATAAAAGGAATGGAGTTGTGTGCCAAAAATTAGGCATAAAAAAAGCCTATCAAAATGATAAGCTTTTATTGAAATGATAAGGTTTGTTGAATTGTGTTGATTTTTTCTAAACACATAGAAACATAGTTAAAATATGTTGAAAGGCATTTCATTAAAAATAAAACGCATAGCTATGTGAAAAACTAGTTTTCTTAAAGCATCTCAAAATTTAAGATTTTAATTCTATGTTTCTATGTGTTTAAATAATCACTGCGATTGGATATTGTACTCTTCCAGCTTTCTATACAAAGTCGCAATCCCAATTTCTAATAATCGTGCCGTTTCAGCTTTATTTCCTTTTGTATAATTTAAAACCTTTTGAATATGCAGTTTTTCAACACTCTGCATGGAGAAAGCGGACATTGATTTGGTACTTTTTTCAGCTTGATGTTGCATTTCATATGGTAGAACATCTGAAGTTAAAGTATCGCCATTACTCAAAATAACCGATCTTTCGATAATATTTTTAAGTTCGCGGATATTTCCCGGCCAAGAATAAATTTCTAATTTCTGTAGAAAATCATCAGAGATATGTAATGTTTTTTTATTCGTTTTTTCAGAAAACTGTTTTACGAAATGATTTGTCAAAACTGCAATATCTTTGATTCTTTCTCTTAAAGAAGGCAGTTTTATTTCGAAGATATTCAAACGAAAATACAAATCAGAACGGAAACGATGTTCGTCGCTTTCTGTTTTTAGATCTCGGTTTGTAGCGGCAATTAATCTAAAATTTGATTTTTTAGGAGTCGTATCTCCAACCGGAATATATTCAGAAGTTTCTAAGACCCGCAATAATTTTGCTTGAAGATCAATTGGCATTTCCCCAATTTCATCAAGAAATAAAGTGCCTCCGTTAGCTTCTTCAATAAAACCTTTTTTATCTTTTACAGCTCCCGTAAAAGCGCCTTGTTTATGACCGAAAAGTTCGCTTTCTAAAATTTCTTTTGTGAAAGTACTGCAGTTTAATGCGACAAATGATTTTCCTGCACGACTACTGTTTTCATGAATCGCTTGTGCAAAAACTTCTTTTCCGGTTCCGGTTTCGCCGGTCAATAAAACAGTCGAATTGGTTTTGGCAACTTTTTGTGCAAGGTCAATTACTTGTTCAATTCCTTTTGATTTTCCAATAATGGTATTGAAAGAATATTTATCATTGATTCGTTTTTCAAGCTGTTGAACTTTTTTCTGCAATTGTACTTTTTCAACAGCTTTATAAAGAAGCGGAATAATTTTATCATTATCATCACCTTTTACAATATAATCGAAAGCACCGTTTTTCATTGCCTGAACGCCGTCAGGAATATTTCCAAAAGCGGTCAGCAGAATAACTTCTGTCAGAGGAAAACTTCCTTTTATATTTTGAAGAAAATCAACGCCATTTCCGTCAGGCAGTTTCACATCGCACAAAACGACATCAATTTCAGTTTGCTCCAGTTTCTTAAAACCCGATTTCAAATCTTTGGCTTCAAAAACTTCAAATCCTTCCGATTTTATAATACGCGCCAGCAGACTTCTCAGTTTTTCTTCGTCGTCTATAATTAAAATTTTGTGTGTCATTTGCAGATAAGCTAAACCCGAATGGGTATTTTGATGTACAAATTTAGGTTTAAAATCACTTTCCTTTTTTGATTTAGAGGAAATTATTTTCAAAGAGTAATTTGGTTTTAAAATATTTTTCTCAAAAAGAAATGTACTTTTAAGCAAAATTTGAATCCATATTATTTATGTTAAAACGCATTCTTCTTATCGGTATACTGTTCTTCGGATATTTTACTTGCTTTTCAAATGAAGTAACCGAAAAAGATTCTTCAAAATCAAAAACGATTTCATTTAAAATTAAATTAAAATCGGAAGAGAAAGTCCAGATTAAAGTTGCTCCTTTAAAGTACAACAAACATTTTGCTTATAGTTTTACTCTAGATGATGGATATCGATCAGCTTATTTGACGGCTTTTCCATTATTGAATGGAGGAAAAATCAGTAATCCAGATAAAAACGAATGGAAAATTGATCAAGGCGGAGACGGAACAACTTCAAATGGTCTTTTTTATTCAGACGGATTCGGAAATAAAATCCCATTTAAATTGGCTTTGGCAGTTAACGGAGGTTCAATTCGTGATTTGCCAGCAAACCGCGGACATCTTGCATGGTCGGAAATCAAAGAAATGTATAAGGCTGGCTGGGATATTTTGAATCATGGTTTTCATCATGCAACAAAACACGGCACAAATTATTTGACAGAAGTAACCGAAAATACAACTTCCATAAAACAGAATCTTGGTTTTACAATGTCACATTTTGTAGTTCCGGGAGGAGAAGGCGATGAAAAGTATTATTTGGAATATGAAAAAGATGCACTTAATAATGGACATTTTTCGGTCGCGTCTTATTATGGTGTTGGCCCAGTTTTTAAAGTTGATTCAAAAATGAATTTAGACAAAATTATTACGGCAAGAACTTTTGTGCAGAGTTCAAAAGATACAACTAGTTTTAAAACAATGGATCGTTATTTAAAAACATTGGATTCTATCGTAAAACAGCCAAATCCAGTTTGGTTTAATGAATTCACGCACGGAACGGGAAATACAAATTTGTGGAACTTAAGTATGCGTTTTCCAGATTTCAAATATTATATGACAGCACTTGCTGATAAATATGGTGTAAAAGGAAACGATTCAATTTGGATGGCGCCGTGGCAGGAAGTTTATGAATATATTTGGCTAAGAGACCGAGTAAAAATTGATTATAAACAAAAAGGAAAAGATGTAGAAGTGAAAATCATAATTCCTGAAATCCCTGAAGTATTTAGATATCGCGAAATTACTTTAGCGATTGACACTTCTTCTAAATTCGAAATAGAATCTGGCAAAGATCTAATTATAAAAGATGATGGTAAAACAAACCATAAACTAATTCATTTGAAATTAAAAGAATAAACATTTGTAGCTACAAATATTATAATTCTATTAACATTAGAAAGCAAAGGGCATCAATATAAATGAGTTAATTTTGCACCTTAGCATTATTTTATATGAAAAACCCAATTTCAGTTTCAATATTAGAGCTTGCAATTATTACGCAAGACAGCAACGCATCAGAGACATTTCAAAAAACAAAAGACATTGCGCAATTAGCAGATAAACTCGGATACAAACGAATTTGGCTCGCAGAGCATCATAATATGGCACATGTTGCAAGTACAGCAACTGTGGTTTTGATTGGATATGTCGCAAGTCAGACCGAGAATATTCGTGTAGGCTCAGGCGGAATCATGCTTCCAAATCATTCTCCTTTAGTTGTAGCGGAACAATTTGGGACATTAGAAACACTTTATCCAAACAGAATTGACTTAGGTTTAGGAAGAGCGCCAGGAACAGATCAGCCAACTGCCGAAGCAATCAGAAAAGATTTTTTTGAGCAAGCGCAGCGATTTCCTCAAAATGTAAGTAAACTCCAAGAGTATTTTTCATCTGAAAATGTTACAGGAAAAGTTCGCGCATTTCCGGCGGAAGGTCTCAGCGTGCCAATTTGGATTTTGGGCTC
Organism: Flavobacterium daemonense; assembly: GCF_007341385.1. Classification (GTDB taxonomy): domain Bacteria; phylum Bacteroidota; class Bacteroidia; order Flavobacteriales; family Flavobacteriaceae; genus Flavobacterium; species Flavobacterium daemonense. The sequence continues at coordinate 1,141 of NZ_VJYD01000009.1, read as the reverse complement.
AAGTATGGAAAGCGCAGCTTTAGCTGCAGCTTATGGCTTGCCTTATGCATTCGCTGGACATTTTGCTCCAAAACTGATGATTCAAGCATTTGAATTCTATCGTGAAAATTTTCAGTCTTCGGAGTTTTTAGAGAAGCCCAAAACAATGGCATGTGTAAATGTAATAGCAGCTGATACAAATGAAGAAGCCGAATTATTGTCCACAAGTTTGTACCAAATGTTTTTAAACTTAATTAGGAATGATCGTAAAGGTTTACAGCCACCGGTTACATCGCTTGACGATATTATGAATGAAGCAGAACGTTATCATGTAAATCAAATGACAGCAGGAACCTTTACAGGAAACAAAGAACAATTGATTACAGATCTAAAAAAGTTTATCAATTATGCTAACATTAATGAACTAATGGTAACAAGTCCTATTTTTGATCATCAGGCAAAATTAAAAAACATTCAAATCACAAAAGAAGTAATAGATAATTTGAACGAAAGTATACATATATAAGTATACATAATATATAAGAGTAGATTTCATTCACACAACCCGACAGGTTTTTAAAACCTGTCGGGTTTATTTTTTATACATATATTAGGTATAAGTATTTTTGCCATCCCAATTTTCGTAGAAGTGCGTCTTATGCGCAACACAAATCATACCTAATATATAATAGTATTCGTTTTGTCAGGGAGCTGTTTCCCGCTATCCGCTTCACACGAGCGATAGCGAACTGACGAAGTAATCTTTTTGCGGCGAACCCCGGCACAAAAAGGATTTTCGCTTCTATCGGGGCTAGGAAACCAGTTTCTAGAAGAAAAACTTGGCGCCTCTGCGACTCTGCGTGATCAATATCGGCGGAAAGGAAAGTTTTGAAGTTTGTTTTCTCCTCAGAAACTGGCCTGAAGAAGTGAAGATCCGTCAAAATAGGGGAACAAAAGAGGGCGCCAAACAAATAATCCGCGCCTTGATTCAGAAAAACCCCACAAGTTTTCAAAAAAGTTTAAAATGTAAAGAAACGGTTTCCAGCGAGTTAGGAAAAAGATTGAAAAAAGAAGAAAAAAAGAGGCGAAAAAGTCTTGTATAACTGAATAAAGGTTCTACTTTTGCACCCGCAACAGCGAAGGCGTTCATCGAAATACTGGC
>NZ_VJYD01000008.1 GCF_007341385.1 Flavobacterium daemonense | reverse complement strand
CTTCCTTTCTCAATCATAAATCTACTCAAAATTTCAAAAAACAAATCTAAAGGAGGAACGAGGAATCTCCGCAAGAAGCTCTACAAAGATTGGCAATTTAGCATGCGGAGCTACTTGCGGAGATTCCTCGTTCCTCGGAATGACAAGATTGTGGTTACGTTTGATTATTTTTTTAGAATCCCCTTTTCAACACTTTCATTAATCAGACCTTCAGCATAATTCCATATCGATTTTGAACCTTCTTTAATAACACTTTTCTTTTGGTAGACTTTATCATATTTCACTCCAAATTCTTTCCAAGTTCCGCCGTTATTAGACGTATTTTGCAATAAAGGTTCAAGTCTATCCATAGATCTTGCAAACTTGGCTTCAGCGGTTTCTCCCGCTTCAAATTCTTCCCAAATCGCAATAAAATCTTCCGTTTGTTTTTTTGGAAGCAAACCAAAAATCCTGTTTGCCGCTAATCGCTCTTCATCTGTATTATCATGATTTTTTGTTGTGTCGTATAAAAAAACATCTCCCGCATCAATTTCTACGATATCATGAATCAAAACCATTTTTACGACTTTCAGAACATCAATTAGTTCATTTGAATGTTCAGCTAAAACAATCGCCATTAAAGCGAGATGCCAACTGTGTTCTGCATCATTTTCGCAACGGTCGCTGTTGAAAAGCTTCGTTTTTCGCTGAATGTATTTTACTTTATCAATTTCTTTTATAAAAGCAATTTGATCTAATAAATCTTTCGTGTTCATATCTATCATTTTCGTAAAGTTGTAAAATTACGCAGATTTTTTTTCTCACATATAAGTTATTCAAGTTCATTTTAGCATATTGAAAGGTTACGAATGCTTTATATTTAAATATATCGCTTATATGGTGAAATTCCTCCTGATTTAGAGAAAAAATCAAATTTCTGTAACATTAGTCACCTATTTTCCGAGAAAACAGCGTTACATTTGTATCCCATATATTTTAGATTTCATATCATGAAAATAGAACAAATTTACACCGGCTGTCTAGCACAAGGTGCATATTATATTACTTCTGACGGTGAAGCTGTTATAATTGATCCATTAAGAGAAATTCAACCTTATTTAGACCGTTTGGAACGTGACAGCGTTACATTGAAATACATTTTTGAAACGCATTTTCACGCCGATTTTGTTTCTGGTCACGTCGATTTAAGCAAAGAAACGGGCGCGCCAATCGTTTATGGACCAAATGCTGCCTGTGAATTCGAATGCATTTCTGCAAAAGACGGTCAAGAATTTAAAGTAGGAAAAGTTACTTTTAAAGTATTGCATACGCCTGGTCATACTATGGAAAGCACTACTTTTTTATTGATTGATGAAAACGGAAAAGATCATGCGATTTTTTCTGGCGACACTTTATTTATTGGAGACGTTGGTCGTCCAGATTTAGCGCAAAAAGCGGCCGGAATGACACAGGATCAATTGGCTGGAATTTTATTTCATTCTTTAAGAGATAAAATCATGACTTTGGCCGATGAGGTAATTGTTTATCCTGCGCATGGTGCGGGAAGCGCCTGCGGAAAAAACATGAGCAAAGAAACCGTTTCGACTATTGGAAATCAAAAAGCAACAAACTACGCTTTGCGCGCCGATATGACCGAAGAAGAATTCATAAAAGAAGTTACAGACGGTTTATTACCTCCTCCAGCTTATTTCAGTATGAATGTTGCCATGAACAAACAAGGTTATGAAAGCTTTGAAACTGTTTTGCACAACGGAATGAAAGAAATTAAAGCGGAAGAATTTGAAGCTGTTGCCGAAGAAACCGGTGCTTTAATTCTGGATACAAGAAGTGCAGCAGATTTCAGCAAAGGATTTATTCCGCAATCTATCAATATAGGTATCAACGGTGATTTTGCGCCATGGGTTGGAACTTTGATTGCCGATGTAAAACAGCCAATTGTATTGGTTACTGCTAGCGGAATGGAAGAAGAAACAGTAACTCGTTTAAGCCGAGTTGGTTTTGACACGATTATCGGGCATCTTGAAGGCGGTTTTGAAGCTTGGCAAAAAGCAGGTTTCGAAATTGATACCGTGAACAGAATTACTGCGGAACAATTTGCAAACGAAGTCAAAATTGATACCGATAAAATTATCGACATCCGTAAAGAGACCGAATACGAAGCAGAACATATTGAAGATGCCTATAGCAAACCTTTAGCATATATTAATGATTGGGTTAAAGACATCAACCCAAATGAACATTTTTATTTGCATTGCGCTGGTGGTTACAGAAGTATGATTGCGGCTTCGATTTTGCAGGCTCGCGGTTTCAGAAATTTCTCTGAGATTGAAGGCGGTTTCGGAGCGATCTCAAAAACAGAAATTCCAAAATCTGATTTTGTGTGCCAAAGCAAAGTCTTGAAAGCATAAATATAATTTTTACCATTAAGATATTAAGTTAATTAAGTTTTTGAGCTTAATGAAACTTTTCAAAGAAGGTGAAGAAAAATTAAGCGTTCCAACTTAATTAACTTAATATCTTAATGGTTAAAAACCAAAACACTTAATTTTAATTATGAGTATATTAGAAATTATAAAAGAACCTTGGCCTTGGTACGTTGCCGGTCCGTTGATTGGATTAACAGTTCCAATTTTATTAATTATTGGGAATAAATCTTTTGGGATTAGTTCTTCGCTTCGTCATATTTGTGCGATGTGCATTCCTGCAAATATTCCGTTTTTTAAATACGACTGGAAAAAAGAAAGCTGGAATTTATTTTTTGTTCTCGGAATATTTTTAGGCGGATTCATTGCAGCTCATTTTCTTTCAAATCCAAATCCGGTGGAAATTGCTCCTGAATTATCAGAAAAACTAGCTACTTACGGAATAACAGATCATACTGGTTTAGTTCCGTCTCAGTTATTTTCGTGGGAAAGTTTATTGACGCTTCGCGGATTTATTATGATTGTTGTCGGAGGATTTTTAGTTGGTTTCGGAACACGTTATGCCGGCGGATGCACCAGCGGACACGCGATTATGGGATTATCAAACTTGCAATGGCCATCGTTAGTAGCAACAATCTGTTTTATGATTGGCGGTTTTGTGATGGCACTTTTGATTTTACCTTATATTCTTTCACTTTAAAATTTCAAAAATGAATAATTTAGAAAATAAAATCACAGACGGCGAAGGAATCAACGCAAGCGAGAAAAAAGAAACTGCATTAGGTAATCTTAAATATTTAATTGTTGGAATCTTTTTCGGAATTGTGTTTGTCAAAGCCGAAATCATCAGCTGGTTCCGTATTCAGGAAATGTTCAACTTGCAATCGTTTTTTATGTACGGCGTAATTGGAAGCGCAGTTGCTGTTGGTGTTATCTCTGTATTTCTGATTAAAAAATTCAATATTAAAACCCTGCAAGGTGAAAAAATCGAGATTCAGCCAAAAACTTTCAGCAAAGGTCAAATCTATGGCGGTTTGATGTTTGGTTTTGGATGGGCAATTACTGGCGCATGTCCAGGTCCGCTTTTTGCACAAATTGGTACTGGCGCAACCGTAATTGTTGTGACTTTAGTAAGTGCAATTACAGGAACTTGGTTTTATGGTTTGATTAAAGATAAATTGCCTCATTAATTACTTTTTATTTAGATTACAAAAATGAGTTCAACAGAACAACTACATTTAAGGAAAGCTACTATTTCTGAAATTCCTGTTATATGGGAAATCCTTCAAGATGCAATTGAACAAAGACGATTAGACGGGAGCACACAATGGCAAGATGGATATCCTAACGAAGTTTCGATTAAAAATGATATTGAAAACGGTTATGCTTATGTATATACAGAAAAAGAATCGGTTTTAGCGTATGCTGCTATTATTTTTGACATAGAACCTGCTTACGAAAATATTGTAGGCAAATGGCTCAGCAATGGCGATTACACTGTTGTTCATCGCGTAGCGGTTTCAAAAACAGCAAAAGGAAAAGGAATTGCGACTAAATTATTTGAAAGCATTGAAGGCCTAAGTGTCCAAAATAACGTGTACAGTATTAAGGTAGACACCAACTTTGATAATATTCCGATGCTTAAGATTCTTGACCGATTAAAATATACTTATTGTGGCGAAGTTTATTTTCGAGGCTCAGCGAGAAAGGCTTTTGAGAAACGATTGATTTAAGCATTTGTAAATAAAGTAAACCCGACAGGTTTTAAAAACCTGTCGGGTTTCTTGTATCATGTGCTCGCGTGAGGGATAGAGCTAAGCTACCGAAGTAGCAGCGAAAGCCCGACAGTATCCCGATAAGTGGGCGTATATACGCAAAGTAATTTTGCCCACTTATCGGGATGATGGCACGCCCAAATGATTTTAGATTTTAGATTTTAGATTTTAGATTTTAGATTTTAGATTTTAGATTTTAGATTTTAGATTTTAGATTCCTAAACCCGACAGGTTTTTTAAACCTGTCGGGTTTACATTAACAACCCCTAACTTTATATTAAAGTTAAATATCAATAAATCAATACTTTAAAAGCAAAAATACCTTATTTTTATTCTTGTTTTATCGCATTCAAAATTGGCATTATTTTGAATTAACAAATAATTAACACAACATTTGTATATACAAATATTAAAAGTTATACATTTGTATATACAAATTATACACTTACGACTATGACAATTGAAGAGGTTATTAAGAGTACAGTTAAGATGGATAATGCGAAAAAAGTTATTCTGAATATTATGTACACGCAGAATGTGATTCAGGATCATTTCAACGAAATAATGAAACCGTATGATTTATCTGGAGAACAATATAATGTGCTGCGCATATTAAGAGGACAAAAAGGAAATCCTGCTAATATGTGTGTGATACAAGAACGTATGTTAGCCAAGACGAGCAACACAACCCGATTAGTCGACAAATTATTACTTAAAGAATTGGTAACAAGAAATGTTTGTCCGGACAATAGACGAAAAATCGAGGTTTTGATTACTCAGAAAGGATTAGATGTTTTGAAAGAATTAGACCCGAAGGTAGATGAGCACGAGCGCGTATTTGCCGACAATATAAGCCCAGAAGAATTAGAATTATTAAACAAGTTATTAGAAAAATACCGAACCCAACAAAATTAATATTATGAGTACATTATTAGACAACCTAAATTGGAGATACGCAACAAAGAAATTTGATGCAACAAAAAAAATCACTATTGAAGATTTAAATACTTTAAAAGAAGCAGTAAGATTAGCGGCTTCATCATACGGATTACAGCCTTACAAAGTAATTATTGTTGAAAATCCAGAAATTAGAGAAAAACTAAAAGCGGCAGCTTATGGACAAACTCAAATTACTGACGCTTCTCAGTTATTTATTTTTGCAAACGACTTAAATGCAGGACCAGAATCTGTAGATGCTTACATCAAAAACATTAGTGAAACTAGAGGAGTTCCTACTGATGCATTAGCTGGATTCAGCGATATGATGAAAGGCACTCTTGCAAACTTATCACAAGATGCAAAAAACATCTGGACGGCAAAACAAACTTATATTGCTTTAGGAACTCTACTTGCGGCGGCGGCTGAATTAAAAATCGACGCTACGCCTATGGAAGGTTTTAATCCTGCGCAATTCAACGAAATCTTAGGTTTTGACAAATTAGGCTTAAACGCTTCAGTTATCGCTACTGTAGGTTACAGACATGATGAGGACGACGCTCAGCACTACAAAAAAGTTAGAAAATCTCACGAAGAATTATTTATCACTCTATAATTATTTATTAATCAAAACTCAATTTTTAACAACATGAAAAATTTAAAAACAATTGCAATAGCATTATTCGTAGCAGCGGCTAGTATTTCAGTAAATGCTCAAACTAAAAAAATCGACGCAAAAGCATCTACTATTAAATGGGTAGGTAAAAAAGTAACTGGAGAGCACTCTGGAACTGTAAACTTTAAAGAAGGTGCTGTAGTTTTCAAAGGAAAAAAACTAGTTGGTGGTTCTTTTACTGTTGATATGACTTCATTAACTTCTACAGATTTATCTGGAGAATACCAAGGAAAATTAAACGGTCACTTGAAATCAGCAGATTTCTTTGGAACTGACAAATTCCCAACTGCAAAATTAGTTTTCAAAAGTATTGGTGCTAAAGCAACAGACGTTTACACAGTTACTGCTGACTTAACTATCAAAGGAATTACTAAACCAGTAACTTTTGATATTACTGTAGCTGGAAACACTGCAACTACAGCTTTCAAAGTTGACAGAACTAAATACGATATCAAATACAACTCTGGTAACTTCTTCGAAAACTTAGGAGATAAAACTATCAACGACGATTTCGAATTGACTGTAGCTTTAAAATTCTAATCTGAATTTACTGATTCATACATAAACAAAACCTCGACAGTTTACGCTGCCGGGGTTTTGTTTTTTTTATTTATTCTTTTCAAAAAAATAACGTTCTTAATACTTAAATAACGCTTTCATAATAACTATAACCGAATAGTTTAACATTCGGACTCTACTTTTGAGAAATTAAAAATCAAAAACTAGAAATTAAAATTATAGTTATGAAAACAAAAACTACTCTTGCTTTTTTTATCGTTTTAAGCACTTTTTTTCTGCAAGCCCAACAGCAGGCTAAAGGAATTATTGGGACCACAAACTGGATGAACAATTGGACCAATTTTAAACCTGCTGCCAACGAATATAATGAAGCAACTAATATAATTGCCGGAACTATTGACAAAGACACAAAATTACTGAAACGTAATACGTATCAATTAGTTGGTGTTGTTTATGTAACCAATAATGCTACTTTGACAATTGAACCAGGAACTGTTATTCGCGGAGACGATAAAACTTGCGGAACGCTTGTAGTTACTAACGGTGCCAAAATTATGGCGGAAGGAATAGAAACTGATCCTATCGTTTTTACTTCAAATAGAGAAAAAACCGAGAGAAAACCGGGCGACTGGGGCGGCATTATTATTTTAGGAAAAGCTCCTATAAATAATTTAGGCGGACTTCATACTTTGCCTTTTGATCTTGAGCCAATGCTGAATCATTATGGCGGTCAGGATGCTGAAGACAATTCTGGTGTTTTGAAATATGTACGAATCGAATATGCAGGAAGAAAACTAAGCTCATTGAAAGAATTAAACGGACTTTCATTAGCAGGAGTTGGAAGAAAAACGGTTTTAAGCAACATTCAAATCAGTTTTTCAAATGATGATTCTTTTGAATGTTATGGCGGAGACTTGAACTTGAATAATTTAGTTTCTTATAGAACTACTGATGATGATTTTGATTTTACGCAAGGTGCTCAAATTAATATCAGCAACAGTATTGCAATTCGTCATCCTTTTTCATCAGATATTTCGGGATCGAGATGTTTTGAGGTTGATTCTTATGACAAAATCGGAAATACTGATATGTCTAAAAAAATGACAAAAATTAATGCAACTAACATAACATTGGTGAATCTTGAAGAAAACAATCAGGGATTAGTGCGCGAGTCGGTTTACGTACGAGAAAACACTTTCTTTAATTTATCAAACAGTATAATTTCAGGATTTATGCCATTTGTTTTATTGGAAGGAAACATTGGAAACGGAGAAGTAAATTTGGCAAAACTTACCTTCAAAAACTTGATCGTAAACAATTGCAATGGTGGCATTACGAGTGAATCTTCATCAAGCAATCCTGCGATTGAAAGTTTCTACAGCAACCAAAATTCAGATATACAATATACAAAAATGAAAAATACTGAGTTGTTTGCAATACCTAACATAAAAGGAAGTCCAGATTTTAGAGCAAACCAAAACAATACGCTGGCTATTGGAAATTAAGGCATTAAGCATGCTTTAAATTCTAAAATTTAACAAATTTTCAGATTTAGAAAAGTTTTTTTTCAATTTTTATGTATTCAAATTGAAATTACATTTATATCTTTGTGATATCAAAATAAGGAAATGAAAACATTAATGAACAATACTTGGTGGTGGAAGAATTTACGTCAAACGTCGTGAACGAAGCTTCCTATGGTATTTTCAAAACTATAAATCTAAAAGGCTTGTCATCACGACAAGCCTTTTTTTTTGATCAAAACTCTAGCTGAAAAATATATTAAAAACTAAAAAACAACATACTTTGAAACCTTTTATACTCAATACGCATTACAAGCAGATTCTGGCAGATACGATTACGCCGGTAAGCATCTATTTCAAGATAAGAGATAAATTCCCAAATAGCTTATTATTGGAGAGTAGTGATTATCACGGAAACGACAACAGTTTCTCATACATCTGCTGCAACCCGATCGCTACAATAAAAATCGAAAACGAAACGATTTCTAAAACTTTCCCAGACGGAACATCTGAACAAATTATAATTGATGCTTCGACGAGTATTCCGGAAGTAATTCAGGAATTTTCAAGCCAATTTAAATCGGAGAAAAACGATTTTAAATTCATCAATAATGGATTATTCGGATACATTTCTTACGATGCTGTTCGTTATTTTGAGAAAGTTTCAATTGCCAAAAAAGATACAGCAACTTCAATTCCAGATGTTTTTTATGCTGTTTATCAAAACATTATTGCAATCAATCACTTTAAAAATGAAGCTTATATTTTCTGCCACAGCGTTGACGGAAGAAATAATATTTCTGAAATTGAACAATTATTACAATCGAGAAATATAGCATCATACAAATTCTCTAAAGAAGGCGAAGGTTTCTCAAACTTAACCGACGAAGAATTCAAACATAATGTCGCTTTGGCTAAAAAACATTGCTTTAGAGGAGACGTTTTTCAATTGGTTTTATCTCGTCGTTTTACGCAAGGTTTTAAAGGTGATGAATTCAATGTTTACCGTGCTTTAAGAAGCATTAATCCATCTCCATATTTATTCTTTTTTGATTACGGAGATTTCAAAATATTTGGATCTTCACCCGAAGCACAAATCATTGTAAAAAATAGAAAAGCCGAAATTCACCCAATCGCAGGAACTTTCAAAAGAACAGGAAATGACGAACGCGACGCGCTTTTGGCCAAAGAACTTTCTGAAGATAAAAAAGAAAACAGCGAGCACGTAATGCTTGTTGATTTGGCAAGAAACGATTTAAGCCGAAATGGTCACGATGTAAACGTGGAAAAATACAGAGAAGTTCAGTTTTTCTCTCACGTAATTCACTTGGTTTCAAAAGTTACTGGACATTTACATGATAAAGCAACAACAATGCAAGTTGTTGCCGATACTTTTCCTGCGGGAACTTTAAGCGGTGCTCCAAAACATAGAGCGATGCAATTGATTGAAGATTATGAAAAAACAAATCGTAATTTCTACGGTGGAGCAATTGGCTTCATGGATTTTAACGGAAACTTTAATCACGCAATTATGATTCGAACTTTCCTTTCTAAAAACCATCAGTTGCATTGTCAAGCTGGCGCCGGAATTGTAGCAAGTTCTGATGAAGAAAGTGAAATGCAGGAAGTTTATAACAAATTAAGAGCATTGAATACGGCGCTTGAAATGGCGGAGAAAATTTAGTGTTCAGTGCTCAGTTTTTTAGTTTTCAGTTGTTGAAACCTGAAACCTGAAACAACAAACCATAAACAACAAACCATAAACCATAAACCATAAACCATCAACAATAAATAATTATGAAAAAAGTACTGTCAATTTTTATTTTAATCATTACACTAACTTCTTGCAATTCGGAGAAAAAAGAGAATCCTATTAAAGGAACCTGGCGCCTTATATCAGCAGAAACGACAGAAAAAGACTCAACGTTCTCGACTTTCAATCCAAAAACAAAAATGATTAAGATTATAAACGATACTCATTTTGCTTTTTTCAATCATGACTTGAATAATGGCAAAGATTCAACAAATGCAGTGTTCTTTGGCGGAGGCGGAAAATATACTTTAAAAGATAGTGTTTACACAGAAAATCTAGAGTATTTCAACAATCGTCAATGGGAAAATGGAAAATTTGAGTTTGTTGTAAAAGTCAAAAATGACACCTTAACTCAAAAAGGAGTAGAAAAAGTAGAAAAATTAGGAATCGACCGCATTATTACTGAAAAATACGTTCGAGAAAAATAGAAAAACATTTAAAAATTTAAAGATTGAATGATTTAAAAATTATTCAAAGAAAGGATTTTTAAATCTTTAAATCATTCAATCTTTTAATAGAAAATAAAATGAAAAAAATATTAGTTATAGACAATTACGATAGTTTCACTTACAATTTAGTGCACTATTTAGAAGATTTGAATTGCGAAGTTACTGTTTATAGAAACGATGAATTCGAAATTGACGAAATCGCTTCTTTCGAAAAAATCCTGCTTTCTCCAGGACCTGGAATTCCAGATGAAGCTGGTTTATTAAAAGCGGTAATTGAAAAATACGCGCCTACAAAAAGCATTTTGGGCGTTTGTTTAGGACAGCAAGCAATTGGAGAAGTTTTTGGCGGAACGCTTTCTAACCTTGATAAAGTGTACCACGGCGTTGCAACGAATGTAAAAACGGTGGTTTCAGACGAAATTTTGTTTGAAGGTTTAGGAAATGAATTTGAGGTTGGAAGATATCATTCGTGGGTTGTTGATAGCAATTTACCAGAAGTTCTTGAAGCTACTTCGGTTGATGAAAACGGACAAATTATGTCTTTGCGTCACAAAAATTACGACGTAAGAGGCGTCCAGTTTCACCCAGAAAGTGTTTTGACTCCAAACGGAAAAAGAATTTTAGAGAATTGGATTAAAAGTTAGTTTTTTTGTTTCAGGTTTCACGTTTCAAGTTGTTGGAACGTGAAACCTGAAACAAAAAAACAAAACCTTAGCATCTCAGAATCTTAGAACCTTAGCAACTTAAAAAAAAATGAAAACTATATTAAACAAATTGATCAATCACGAAGTGCTTTCAAAAGAAGAAGCCAAAGACGTATTGATTAATATTTCAAGCGGACAATACAATCCGAGTCAGATTTCGGCATTTTTGACTGTTTATATGATGCGAAGCATTACAATTGACGAGCTTTCGGGATTTCGTGAAGCACTTTTAGAATTATGTATTCGTGTCGATTTATCAGCCTATAACACAATCGATTTATGCGGAACTGGCGGTGACGGAAAAGATACTTTCAACATTTCGACTTTGGCGTCTTTTGTTTCGGCAGGAGCAGGAATTAAAGTAGCAAAACACGGAAATTACGGTGTTTCATCGATTTCAGGATCGAGTAACGTAATGGAAAAAATGGGAATTAAATTCAGCAATGACCCTTCATTTTTAGAAAAATGTATTGATCAGGCCGGAATTTGCGTTTTACACGCTCCCCTATTTCACCCGGCGATGAAAAATGTTGGGCCAATCCGTAAAGAATTAGCAGTAAAAACATTCTTTAATATGTTGGGCCCAATGGTTAATCCGTCGTTTCCACAAAATCAATTGGTTGGCGTTTTCAATCTTGAATTAGCTAGAATGTATGCGTATTTGTATCAAAATACCGATACCAATTTTACCATACTTCATTCGCTTGACGGTTATGACGAAATTTCTTTAACTGGCCCAACAAAAATCATAACAAGTCATATGGAAGGAATGTTGAAACCAGAAGATTTTGGCATTAGACTTTTATCTCAAACCGAAATTGAAGGTGGAAAAACCATCGAAGAATCAGCAGAAATTTTCACAAATATCATTTCAGGAAAAGGAAACGAAGCACAAAATAATGTCGTTTGTGCTAATGCGGCAATGGCAATTGCAACGGTTACAAAATGTTCTCCAAAAGAGGGATTTGAATTGGCAAAGGAAAGTTTATTGTCAGGAAAAGGGCTTAAGGCATTGAATAAATTGAAAGATTTAATGATTTAAAGATTGAAAAATTAAAAAATTATGACAAAATCTTTTGAAGAATTTGAAGTCTACAAAAAAGGAATTCAGCTAGCAAAATTAATTTTCACATTAATGAACAGTAAACCTTTCGAAAGAGAATTTGGATTTAAAGATCAAATAAAAAGAGCAGCTGTATCAATAACAAATAATATTGCCGAGGGATCAGAATACAACAACAATAAACAATTAATACGTTATTTAAAAATTTCAAAAGGAAGTTGTGCAGAAGTGAGAAGCATGCTCATATTATCAAGAGAACTTGAATTATGCAATCAATTAGAAATCCAAAAGGGTTATGATTTAAGCATAGAAATATCGCAAAACTTATCAAACTTTATAAAATATTTAAATACTAAAATAGATTCTTAATTTTTAGATGAATTTTTCAATCTTTAAATTTTTCAATTTTTAAATTATAATAAACCATGAATATTTTAGATAAAATAATAATAGACAAACAACGAGAAGTCATTCTTAAAAAATCAATTATTCCAGTTTCGCAATTGGAAAGTTCTGTGTTTTTTGGAAAAGAAACTATTTCGTTAAGTCAAAAATTAAGAGAAAGCAATTCGGGAATTATTGCAGAACACAAACGTCGTTCTCCATCAAAATCAATTATAAACAACAATTTTACTGTTGAAGAAGTGGTAAAAGGTTATGAAAATGCCGGAGCTTGCGGAATTTCAGTTTTAACAGACGGAAAATATTTTGGAGGATCTCTTGACGATTTACTTTTAGCGAGAGCTTCAGTAAACATTCCGCTTTTGCGAAAAGAATTTATTGTTGATGAATATCAAATTCTAGAAGCAAAAGCCTACGGAGCCGATTTGATTTTATTAATCGCAGCCGTTTTAACGCGCGAAGAAATAAAATCATTATCTGAATTTGCAAAAAAAATAGGCTTGGAAGTTCTTTTGGAAGTTCACAATCAAGAAGAATTAGAAAAATCAATTATGCCGAGTTTAGACATGATTGGCGTAAACAACAGAAATTTAAAAACATTTGAAGTTAGCTTGGATTTCAGCAAAGAATTAGCATCTCAAATTCCGAATGATTTTGTAAAAGTTTCTGAAAGTGGGATTTCATCAATCGAAGCCATTCAAGAACTAAAACCTTACGGTTACAAAGGCTTCCTAATTGGAGAAAACTTCATGAAAACCGACAATGCAGGACAAGCAGCTATTGACTTTATAAGTCAGCTGTAAGCCGTAAGCTTTAGGCTATAAGCTTTTAGCAAAAGTCGAATAAAAAAAATCAACGCAAAGTTAAAAAGCATAGTTCTTATTGCTTAAAGCGTAAAAAAGAATCAGCACAAAGCAAAAAGCCTAAAGCTTATTGCCTAAAGCTTAAAGCATCAAAAAAATGAAACTCAAAATATGCGGCATGAAATACCCCGAAAACATTCTCGAAGTAGGAGCGCTCCTACCCGATTATATGGGATTTATTTTCTGGGAAAAATCCGCTAGATATTGCAACGGAAATGTTCCTGAATTAATAAAAACGATCAAAAAAGTGGGCGTTTTTGTAAATCAAAGTCAGGAAGAAATTCTTGAAAAAGTTGCAAAATATAATTTACAAGCTGTTCAGTTACACGGAAATGAATCGGTGGAATTTTTATCAGAATTAAAAAAACAATTGCCAAAGAAAATCGAAATTATTAAAGTATTTTCAGCAGATGAAAATTTCGATTTTGAAATCATAAAACCTTTTGAAAGTGTCAGTGATTATTTTCTGTTTGACACAAAAGGAAAATTACCCGGCGGAAACGGAACAACTTTCGACTGGAGTATCTTAAAAAAATACAATTCTGAAAAACCTTTCTTTTTGAGTGGCGGCATCGGAATGAATGAATTAAAAGCCATTGAGGAAATTTCAAAAAGCAAATTGCCTATTTATGCGGTCGATATAAATAGTAAATTTGAAATTGAACCGGGGCTGAAAAATAAAAATCTATTAAGCAATTTCAAGCGAAAATTTGATGTTGCCAACTTTTAAAATTGGAAAAAATGAATTTTAATGTTAACGAAAAAGGATATTACGGAGAATTTGGAGGCGCTTACATTCCGGAAATGTTGTATCCAAACGTAGAAGAATTACGCCAGAAATACTTAAGCATAATGGATGAGCCAGATTTTAAAGCGGAGTTCAACCAATTGTTGAAAGATTATGTAGGACGCCCTAGTCCGCTGTATTTCGCAAAACGTTTATCTGAAAAATACAATACAAAAGTCTATCTAAAAAGAGAAGACTTGAATCATACGGGAGCGCACAAAGTAAACAATACGATTGGACAGATTTTATTAGCAAAACGTTTAGGCAAAAAAAGAATTATTGCCGAAACTGGCGCGGGTCAGCATGGTGTTGCGACTGCAACAGTTTGTGCACTTATGGGAATCGAATGTATCGTTTATATGGGCGAAATCGACATTGCACGTCAGGCTCCAAACGTAGCGCGTATGAAAATGTTAGGCGCTGAGGTACGTCCGGCACTTTCGGGTTCACGAACTTTAAAGGATGCAACGAATGAGGCGATTCGTGATTGGATCAATAATCCTGTTGACACACATTATATTATTGGATCGGCAATTGGACCTCATCCTTATCCTGATATGGTGACGCGTTTTCAAAGTATTATTTCGCAAGAAATAAAATGGCAATTAAAAGAAAAAGAAGGACGCGAAAATCCTGATTATGTAGTTGCTTGTATTGGTGGCGGAAGCAACGCTGCCGGAACATATTATCACTTTTTGCATGAGCCAGAAGTTGGAATTATTGCTGTTGAAGCTGCCGGAAAAGGTGTTGACAGCGGCCATAGCGCTGCAACTAGCAAATTAGGAAAAGTTGGTGTTATTCACGGATGCAAAACGCTTTTGATGCAAACTCCAGACGGCCAAATTACAGAGCCATATTCTATTTCTGCAGGACTAGATTATCCAGGAGTTGGACCTTTGCATGCACATTTGGCACAAACCGGACGTGGCGAATTTTTCTCCGTAACCGATGATGATGCAATGAATGCGGGATTGCAATTGACAAAATTAGAAGGAATTATTCCAGCAATTGAAAGCGCGCATGCATTTGCAGTTTTAGATCAAAAGAAATTCAAACCTACAGATGTTGTAGTTATCAGTCTTTCTGGACGCGGTGATAAAGATTTAGACAATTATATTGACTATTTTAAATTGTAATAAAAATCGTAATTTGGACATTCGCAAATAAAACCAAATAACGAGAAAATTAATAATTATGGAAAAGTTATTCTCATACGGAACCTTACGTTCAAAACAAATTCAAATGCAGGTTTTCAATAAAGTATTAACGGGAACTGCAGACCAATTGTTGGGTTACAAATTAAAAAGTCTGCAAATAGAGGAAGAATTTGGAATGGCAGATTATGTGGTAGCAGTCGCAAGCGAAAATCCTTCGGAAATTATTCACGGAGTAGTTTTCAATGTTACCGTTGCAGATTTAGCCAAAGTAGATTTGTTTGAATCGAATGCTTACAGAAGAGTTCAAGTAACATTGAAATCTGGAACTGTGGCTTGGATTTATATGGAAAATTAATTACTGCAAAATGATTCTAGCCGTTGCACAAACAAAGCCAAAACGCGGAGATATTGCGTCAAATTTATTAGACCATTATCGACTTATTGAATTAGCTGCGCAAAATGGAGCGCAGTTAATAGCTTTTCCCGAAATGTCAATTACAGGTTATGAAAGAGAAAATGCCATGGAATTGGCTTTCGCCGAAGATGATTACAGAATAGATCATTTGAAAGATTTGGCAACAGATAATAACATTGTCATTATTGCGGGTGCTCCAATTTTAATTGAAGGCAAATTGTTTATTGGCGAATTTATTATCGCTCCAAAAGATTCGGTTTCTATTTATACGAAACAGTTTTTACACGAAGGTGAAGATGAATTTTTCCAATCGACATTTGATTATAATCCGATGATTACGATTGAAAATCAAAATATTTCATTCGCTATCTGTGCGGATATTGATAATCCGAAGCATCCCGAAAATGCTTCAAAAAACAAAACAGATATTTATATTGTTAGCATTTTCTTTACTCCAAACGGAATTCCGAATGCGTACCGAGACTTGCAAAGTTATGCCGAAAAACACAAAATGAATGTTTTGATGTCAAATTTCAGTGGAGAATCTTGGGGAACGCCATCGGCAGGACAAAGCGCTTTTTGGAATAATAAAGGCGAATTAATTGAACAGATGAATGACTCTGATTCGGGATTATTATTGGTTGAAAAGCAAAATGATAATTGGATAAGTAAGGTTATAAAAAATTAAAAAATAGGCTACAGATTACACAAATTTGAACAGATTTTTTTTCACGCAGATTTGGCAGATTAAAGTAGATTTTTATCAAATTATTTTAAAAAAAATCTGCGTAAATCGGCTTAAATCAATTTAAATCTGCGTGAAAAAAATTTCAAGTATGAATCAGTGAAAATCACATAATCTGTGGCAAAAAAACTTAACATACCTACAAGGTTTTGAAAACCTTGCAGGAGAAAAAAATATTAAAATGAACAGAATAACTCAAAAATTACAAGAAGATAAAAAGATACTTTCGATTTATTTTTCTGCGGGATATCCAAGTTTGAATGATACCGTTCAAATTATTCAGGATTTAGAAAAAAACGGGGTAGATTTAATTGAAATCGGACTTCCGTTTAGTGATCCTTTGGCCGACGGACCAACAATTCAGGCGAGTTCTACGCAGGCGCTTCATAACGGAATGACAACTCAAATTCTATTTGACCAACTGAAGAACATCCGCGAAAGCGTAAAAATTCCGTTGATTATTATGGGATATTTTAATCCGATGTTACAATATGGCGTTGAAGCTTTCTGCAAAAAATGTGCTGAAATTGGTATCGACGGTTTAATTATTCCAGATCTTCCGGTTGATGTTTATGCCGATGAATACAAAGCAATTTTCGAGAAATACGGATTAATTAATGTGTTTTTAATTACACCTCAGACTTCAGACGAACGTATTCGTTTTATTGACAGCGTCTCAAACGGATTTATTTATATGGTAAGTTCGGCAAGTGTCACAGGTTCTCAATCTGGTTTTGGAAATGTTCAGGAAGATTATTTCGAAAGAATCGGCAACATGAATTTGAAAAATCCTCAAATCGTAGGTTTCGGAATTTCGAATAAAGAAACTTTTAATCAGGCAACTAAATATGCTAAAGGTGCTATTATTGGAAGTGCTTTTATTAAGCATTTGAGTGAAAGCGGAAGTGGGAAAATTAAGGAGTTTGTTGGGGAGATTCGATAAGCATATAGAATAAAAGTTTCGTTTGTCATTCCGAGGAACGAGGAATCTCCGCGAGTAACTCTACAAAAATTGAGACTTTAAATTGCGGAGCTACTTGCGGAGATTCCTCGTTCCTCGGAATGACAAAACAGAAGGAAAAGAGCCGAAATACTTAGTATTTCGGCTCTTTTATTTTAACACGCAAAGCAAAATTTAACATAAATTATCGAAACCGTTTTATGTTAATATTGTGTTAAAATAAAATTAAACAAGCGTTTAAATTAAACAAGTGTTTAATTTTGTATTCGATTAGAAACAATACCATGTCACACATCGAACTGAACGATAAAAAAATTCAGATCCTAGAAGTTGCTGAGAAGCTATTTTCAGAGAAAGGATTTGAAGGGACTTCTATACGGGACATCTCAAAACATGCAAAAATTAATATTGCTATGGTTTCGTATTATTTTGGTTCGAAAGAAAGGCTTTTAGAGTCTTTAATCATCTACAAAACTTCAGATTTAAAACTGCAACTCGAAAATTTATTACAGGAAAACATCGAACCTCTTGATAAAGTCAATAAATTAATCGAAATTTACATTAACCGAATTAGTTGTAACAAAGGGATTTTCAGGGTTTTACATTTTGAACTTACCTCAAAAAAGATTGAAAAAAGTTTAATTGCCTTTTCAGAGTTAAAAAAAGAAAATTTAAAATCTGTTGAAACAATCATAAAACAAGGCCAAGACAAAGGTGTTTTTAGGAAAGATGTCATCATTCCGTTAATCACACCGACAATTATTGGCACATATTTTCATTTTCATATGAATAAATTTTTTTTCGAAGAATTATTAAATCTGACAACCGAAGAAATGTATAACAATTACATAAAAACCAGTCTCACAAAGCACATTCAACAAACTATAAAAGCGCTACTTGTTTATGAAAATTAGTCAATTAATGCTCTTTGGAGTTTTCTTTATCGGAATATCTTCAGTAGAAGCACAAGAAAAAACAAGTTTAACCTTAGACGAAGCCGTTAAATTGGCTTGGGAAAAAAGTAGTGAATCATCACTTGCCAATTCTAAGGTAAACTCAAAAAAATATGAATTGCAAACCGCAAAAGATACTCAGTATCCTGATTTGAAATTGTCGTCACAATATCAATATTTTCCAACAGCAAACATTCATATGGAATCACAATCAAGTGATAATTCTTCTGATCCTAATGCAGGGCCAGCTCCAAAAATGAATCAAGTTGTTTTTGCTCAAGCAGGAGTTACAATGCCACTTTTTTCTGGATTTAAAATTCAGAATAATGTTGACCTTCACAATAATATGTACTTAGCAGAAAGTGCTAATGCAGTAAAAACGAAAGAAGATATTGCTTTACGTACGGTACAGTATTATACCAACTTGTACAAAGCCCAAAAAAGTCTTGAATTATTGGAAGAAAACAAAAAAAGCACAGAACAACGTGTAGCTGATTTTACTCAATTAGAGAAAAACGGAATCATACCAAAAAATGACCTTTTAAAAGCGCAATTACAGCTTTCAAGAGTTCAATTATTAGTTGATGAAGCTAAAAACAATGTGAGTATTACAAATTATTATTTGGTAACGCTTCTTAAGATGGACCCAAATACTAAAATTTCAGTTAACGAAGGCGATTTAATTAAATTCGAACCTCGTGTTTTACAATCGGATACACAAGTTGCCTTAGAAAACAGAAAAGATTTAGAATCTGTTCGCTTACAAGGCAAAGCAAGTGAAAATAATATAAAAATTGCTAAAAGCACCTACTATCCTTCAGTTGTTCTTTTGGGCGGTTATGCATTGCTTGATGTTAAAAACTTTGTAAACGCTACAAATTTAACTAACGTTGGAGTTGGGCTTTCTTATGATTTATCTGGTTTGATAAAAAACAACAACAATGTAAAAGTGGCTGAAAGCAAATCGGAAGAAGTTAAACATTCTGAAGAAATTTTAACTGATCGTATTAAAGTACAAGTTCAAAAAGCGGCTGAAGATTATGATTTAGCAATTAGCCAAGACGCTGTTTTTGAACAAGCTGTAGTTCAAGCATCTGAAAATTATCGCCTTGTAAAAGATAAATTTGATAACGGTTTATCGGACACAAATGATTTACTTGAAGCAGATGTAGATCAATTAAGCACTCAAATCAATAAAGCATTATCAAAAGCCAATATCATTCAGAAATATTACGAATTGCTAACGGCAACAGGACAAATTTCACAATCATTCAATCTTTCTAAAATATAATCGATAGCTCTCATGGAAAAGAAACAGACAAATAAAAAATTCATCATCATACTAACCGTTTTGGTTTTAGTGGGAGGAACATACGGAATATCTAAATACTTACACTCACAGGCTCACGAAGAAACGGATGATGCTCAAATCGAGAAAAAAATGAATCCGATTATTCCTAGAGTATCAGGATATATCAGTAAAGTTTATGTGAAAGATAATGATTACGTAAAAAAAGGAGATACTTTGTTTACTATCGATAAAAGAGATTATCAATTAAAAATCGATGAGGCAAATGCTGCTTTATTAGGTGCTGAAGGCCAATATGAGGCTGCAAAAGCGGATATTGGAAGTGCGTATGCAAGCATCAATGTTTCTGATGCTCAAATGAAATCTGCAAGTGGTTCTATCGAAAGTGCAAAAATCAGATTGAGACAACTTACAAATGATTACAACCGTTATAACAATTTGTATAAAACGCACACAATTACAAAACAACAATATGAGCAAGCGTTGACAGCAAAAGAAGAAGCTGAAAACCAAGTTCGTGTTTTAGAACAACAACAAAAAGCTACTTCTTACCAAAAATCTGTTATTCAGTCAAAATCTAAAGTTTCTGACAAACAAACTGAAGTTGCGGCGGCTAACATTAAAAAAGCGCAAACAATGCTTGATGTTGCTAAATTGAATCTTACTTATACTGTTGTAACTGCAGCAATTGATGGTCAGGTTTCTAAAGTAGATATTCAGCCAGGACAATTGGTTCAACCAGGACAGTCTTTATTTTATATCATCAACAACAACGAAGCTTGGGTTGTAGCTAACTTTAAAGAAACACAATTAAACAAAATGGTTGTGGGGCAAAAAGTAAGCTTAAAAGTAGATGCATATCCTAATTATGAATTCAAAGGAATTGTAACTTCATTTTCACCAGCTACAGGATCTCGTTTTTCATTATTGCCTCCTGACAATGCAACAGGAAACTTCGTAAAAACAATTCAGAGATTACCAGTAAAAATTAGTTTAGATCCTACAAACGATCCTGAAAAAGTAAAATTATTACGCCCAGGAATGAATGTTGATGTAGACGTACATTTGAAATAATATAAATGGCAACAGCAGTACAAGCAGACGACGATTTAGTAGAATACGGCTACAGACGTGTGATCATTACGATTACGGCAGTACTTTGTGCATTGCTGGAAATTGTAGATACAACGATTGTAAACGTAGCGCTAACAGATATGCGAGGAAGCCTTGGTGCGACCTTGACCGATGTAGCGTGGGTAATTACAGCATACGCAATTGCGAATGTTATTGTAATTCCGATGACGAGCTGGCTATCACAGCAATTTGGAAGACGTAACTATTTTGTGGCTTCCATAATTATATTTACGGTCTGCTCCTTTTTGTGTGGTAACGCCACGAATATTTGGGAACTTGTAGCCTTCCGATTCGTACAAGGTATGGGCGGTGGTGCATTACTTGTAACAGCCCAAACGATTATTACAGAAAGTTACCCAATCGCCAAACGTGGCATGGCCCAGGCTATTTACGGAATGGGTGTAATTGTAGGTCCAACTTTAGGTCCGCCTTTAGGAGGTTATTTAGTAGATAATTATTCTTGGCCTTATATTTTCTATATCAATATTCCACTAGGGATTATTGCGACGATTTTGGCATTGACTTTTGTTAGAAGTCCGAAATACGGAGAAAAATTAAAAGCAAATCAGGTTGACTGGTGGGGAATTATTTTATTAAGCGCCTTTATTGGTTCTTTACAATTCGTATTAGAGCATGGACAGCAAGATGATTGGTTCAACGATTCTACAATTGTAACTTTAAGTGTTATAACTGTTCTTGGATTAGTTTTATTTATTTGGAGAGAGCTTACTTATAAATACCCAATCGTAAACTTGAGTGTTTTAAAAGACGGAAACTTAAGAATTGGAACCGTAATGTGTTTTATTCTTGGTTTTGGTTTGTACGGATCAACATTGATCATTCCAATTTACACGCAATCCATTTTAGGATGGACAGCAACTGATGCCGGATTATTATTGATTCCTGGTTCGATTACGACAGCGTTCATGATGCCTTTTGTAGGTAATATGATTCAGAAAGGTGTTCCGCAGGCGTATATGGTAGGAGTTGGATTTTTTGTATT
Organism: Flavobacterium daemonense; assembly: GCF_007341385.1. GTDB lineage: Bacteria > Bacteroidota > Bacteroidia > Flavobacteriales > Flavobacteriaceae > Flavobacterium > Flavobacterium daemonense. The sequence goes on along the minus strand of NZ_VJYD01000008.1, from coordinate 208,592 downwards.
CTTCCTCTTTACTTATATGATGTACACTCGTATGACACCAGATACAGGAGTAGAACACATGTACTGGCCTTTAATTTTAAGAGGAATTGGTTTAGGATTGCTTTTCGTTCCTATTACGACACTTTCACTTTCGACTTTAAAAGGAAAACATATTGGTGAAGGTGCTGCCTTTACCGGAATGATGAGACAATTAGGAGGTTCTTTTGGTATTGCCATTATTACCACTTTTATAACGCGTTTCAGCCAAGCACACAGAGTCGATTTGATTAACAATCTAGATCCTGCAAATTACGATGTTCAACAAAGAATTTTAGGAATGCAGAGAGCTTTTATGTCTAAAGGATATAGTGCTGATGTCGCGCTTAAAAAAGCCTATCAAGTAATAGACTATTCTATTTTAAAACAAAGCACCGTAATGTCTTACATGGATATTTTTATGTATCTGGGAATCTTGTTTTTATGTTGCATACCGATTATTCTCTTTATCAAAAAAGGGAAGAACAAAATTAGTGCAGCCGACGCAATGCATTAATAATAATAATTTTATAATACGCAGAAACGCCGAATTCATCATTTAGAATTCGGCGTTTATTTTTTAGTTTAACCGCAAAGTACGCAAAGAGTTTATTTTTAAGAGGCATTAAAAAACGCAAGGTTCGCAAAGCTTTGTGTAAAACTTTGCGAACCTTGCGTAAATCTTTGCGCTCTTTGCGGTTAAAAAAAACAGCAAAAACCTCAGAACCTTAGAACCTCAGCACCTTAAAAAAAGCTATCTTGTAAAAACCAAATGATTCCCTTTTGAAAGATTAGCATCAAATTGATAACCTTCGTAATTGAAACCTTTTAAATCGTCGATTGTTTCTGCATCTGTATCAATAATATAACGAACCATCATCCCTCTCGCCTTTTTGGCAAAAAAACTGATCATTTTTAATTTTCCGTCTTTGTAATCTTTGAAATCTGGAGTGATTACAGGCACTTTCAAAGCTTTTACATCAACAGCTGAGAAATATTCCGTACTGGCTAAATTCACAAACAATTCACCTTTTTTCAATTCTTTGTTTAAAGCTTTTGTAACGATCGGTTTCCAAAATTCATGCAGATTTTTAGATTCTCCTACCGGCATTTTTGTTCCCATTTCTAAACGGTACGCCTGCATCAAATCAAGCGGTTTTAAAAGACCGTAAAGTCCAGATAAAATTCTCAATTTATCCTGTAGAACATCTAATTTCTCAAGCGGAATCGAGTAAGCATCTAAACCTGTATAAACATCACCATCAAAAGTATAAACTGCCGGACGAGCATTTTCAGGAGAAAAAGGTGTTTTCCAATCCTGATTTCGTTTCCAGTTTAAATCGGCTAGTTTGTCTGAAATTGACATTAATTCAGATAATTCGGCTGGCTTTTTTTGTTTTACAACTTTATGAACCACTCTCGCTTCTTTTAAAAAATGTGGTTCTGTATATTGAGTTGTTGGTAATTCTTTTTCAAAATTTAAAGACTTCGCTGGCGATATAACTATTTTCATTTGTGCTTTTTTGTATGATTCAAAAATACAAATTGAAATTTTAAAAATTGATTATCGTAATTGATTTGTTTTATTGGGGTATAGATTTTTGTCAGCCACGAATTTCACTAATTTCCACGAATTATTTTTTTATGCAGATTGCGCATTTTTTTGCCACAGATTAAAAAGATTTAAACAGATTTTTTTAATCCTTTTAATCCTAATAATCTGTGGCAGTAAAAAATAATTCGTGGAAATTAGCGCAATTCGTGGCAAACCATTTTCGCCACAGTTTACATAGATTTTTATTAATCATTTTAATCCTTCTAATCTGTGGCAAAAAAAAATAATTCGTGGAAATTAGTGTAATACGTGGCAACCTTTTCTTTTTTAATAAAATTCTGCAGCACAAAATGTGAAATTGTTCAAAAAAGTGGTCAAGAGATTATAATAGGCATTTTCTATGTTGTAAATTTGCATGCATTTCATTTCTTAGAAATTTGAAATCGAATTCTATTCAAAAATCATTCAATTCGTGGCTATACAAACAAATTATAAAACCGCTTTACAAAACAAAATCTTCGATATTATTTCGAAAGCTTCTCGAGAACTTAAAGTTGACTCTTATGTCATTGGCGGATTTGTTCGCGATTTGCTTTTAAACCGAGGTTCTAAAAAAGATATCGATGTTGTAGCGGTTGGAAGCGGCATCGAATTAGCATTAAAAGTTTCCGAATTGCTTCCAAACAAGCCAAAAGTTCAGGTTTTTAAAACTTATGGAACTGCAATGCTTCGTTTTGAAGATACTGATATTGAATTTGTTGGTGCCCGAAAAGAATCTTACAATCGTGACAGTAGAAATCCAATTGTAGAAAATGGAACGCTGCAAGATGACCAAAACCGTCGTGATTTTACGATCAACGCTTTGGCACTTTCTTTAAACGAAAATAATTTTGGAGACCTTTTAGATCCGTTTGATGGTTTAACCGATTTAGAAAATAAAACTATCAAAACACCTTTGGATCCAGATATTACGTATTCTGACGATCCTTTGCGAATGCTTCGTGCGATTCGATTTGCAACACAGTTGAATTTCGAAATCGAAGAAAATTCATTAAATGCCATCACAAAAAATGCAGATCGCATCAAAATTATTTCTGGCGAAAGAATTGTAGACGAACTAAACAAAATTCTTTCGACGCCAAAACCATCAACAGGATTTTTGCTTTTATATAAAACGGGACTTTTAGATTTAATCTTGCCTGAATTAACAGCTTTGAATCAGGTTGAAGAAGTCGAAGGTCATACGCATAAAAACAATTTTTACCACACGCTTGAAGTTGTGGATAATATTTGCCCAAATACAGATGATGTTTGGTTGCGTTGGTCGGCTTTATTGCACGATATTGGAAAAGCGCCAACAAAACGTTTCAACAAAAAACAAGGTTGGACTTTTCACGGACATGAATTTTTGGGCGGAAAAATGGCTAAAAAAATATTCGAGCGTTTGCATATGCCTTTGAACCACAAAATGAAATTTGTGCAAAAAATGGTTATTATGAGTTCGCGCCCAATTGTTTTGGCTCAAGATATTGTAACCGACAGCGCAGTTCGCCGTTTGGTTTTTGATGCAGGCAAAGATGTTGAAAGTTTAATGACTTTATGCGAAGCGGATATCACAACTAAAAATCCAGCAAAATTCAAGAAATACCATAAAAACTTCGAAGTTGTCCGCAAGAAAATTGTAGAAGTCGAAGAGCGCGATCATGTTCGTAATTTTCAACCGCCAATTTCTGGTGAAGAAATTATGGAAATGTTTAACTTGAAACCTTCTCGCGAAATTGGTATTTTAAAAGAAGCCGTAAAAGAAGCGATTTTGGAAGGCGATATCCCAAATGAATATCAGGCAGCTTACGATTTTGTGATTAAAAGAGCTGAAAAACTAGGCTTGAAAAAAGTTACAAAGTAACAAAGGTTCAAAGCCACAAAGACTTTATATATAATTAAAATATTAATGTTTCAAATATTGCATTCACAACTATGAACCTCTGCAACTTTGAAACTTTGCAACTTAAAAAAGAATGAAAAAGCATTTCCCTACAATCGCAAAAACAGCATTAATTTTAGTTTATTTAGTAATTGTTGCCGGCGCATTAGTGAGAATGACAGGCTCAGGAATGGGCTGTCCAGATTGGCCTAAATGTTTTGGGTATTATATTCCGCCAACAGATATTAAAGAATTGACTTGGGAACCAAATCGTGTTTTTGAAAAAGGTCAAGTAATCATTAAAGATGAAACACTTTTGGTTGCTAAAGACAATTTTACAACACAAACAACTTTTGATGCCTCTCATTGGGAAAAATATACTAAACATGATTATGCACTTTTCAATCCGTTGCATACCTGGATTGAATACATCAACCGATTATGTGGAGCTTTAGCTGGAATGGCTTGCTTTTTTATGGCAATTGCTTCATTTGGATTTTGGAAACAAAACAAAAAGATCACTTTGCTTTCTTGGCTAGTTGTTTTTATGATGGGCTTTCAGGCTTGGCTTGGCGCAAAGGTGGTGTATTCAGTTCTGAATCCAATAAAAATTACAGTTCACATGGTTATGGCTTTGATAATTGTGGCTGTAATACTTTACATCATTCAACTAGCAAGACCTAAAATAGCTGCAGTAAAATTCAATGCAACTTTTAGAAATGTACTTTTGATTTCGCTTTTGCTGACATTAATTCAAGTTGCAATAGGAACTCAAGTTCGTCAATTTGTAGATGAACAAGTAAAAAATGGCTTAACAGCAAGTATTCTATGGTTGCAAAATCCGTCGGTAACTTTTTACGTTCACCGTTCTTTTTCTATAATCGTTTTATTAGTAAATCTTTATTTGTATGTTCGAAATACAAAACTAGGATTAGGTTTTACAAAAATGAAATGGGTCCTTGCTGTTATTGCAATTGAAATTGTTACCGGAATTGCCATGGCTTATTTCGATTTCCCGATAGGAAGTCAAGCAATACACTTAGTTTTGGCTTCTATTTTATTCGGAATACAATTCTATATGATTCTCGAGGCAAGAAAACCTATCCAAGCCAAGCTTTAAAATCCTGGACTTTTTCTCGGCTTACAATTACCTCATCTTCTTTGTACGTCGGTAAAATTACTTTAAGGCGGGAATTCGTGTACACCTGAATTTCTTTTATTGCTGTAAGTGGCACAATAAATTTTCTGCTTACGCGAAAGAAACTCTTCATGTCGAGTTCTTGCTCCAGAATTTCTAAAGTCGAATCGATTAAGTAATTTCGGTTGTCGAAAGTATGGATGTAAGTTCCTTTGTTTTCACTAAAGAAACATTCGATTTCATCTGTAGTAATTACTTTTAAATGCTGTCCAATTTTAACTGTAAATCTCTTTTTATAGGTCTTTTCAAAAGGATTTGACAGCATTTGGCGGATTTGTTCAAAATCCAACTGCAGATTAGAACTTTGAGATGTTGATTTTGGTAATCGCAGCTTGAATTTTTCGACAGCAGTCTCCAGATCATCTTCATCAATTGGTTTTAAAAGATAATCAATACTGTTTAATTTGAAGGCTTTTAGCGCATATTCATCATAAGCAGTTGTAAAAATGATGGCACTTTTTATATCAATTTTTTCAAAAATTTCGAACGATAAACCGTCAGATAATTGAATGTCCAAAAAAATCAAATCAGGATGTTCGTTGTTTGCAAACCAATCTACTGATTCTTCAACAGAATGCAGCATGGTTTTTACTGCAATATCAAGTTTTTCAAGTTTTCTCTGCAGTAATCTCGCTGCCGGTTTTTCGTCTTCTATAATAAGTGTGGTCATTTATTTGGCTAAAAAATTGGAAAATCTAATTCAAATTTACTCCCATTTATTGGTATTTTGGTTCTCTTTTTCCATAAATTTCTGGATTTTCTTTTGTTCCCAATCTTTGGTAAAAAAGATGTCAGGACCAAATACCGAAAATGCATGAATTAATAATGCTATTCCCCAATAAAAGGCAGTAGAATACGTGTGCCAATCTGATAAACCGTTGTAGATTATATCTTTTCCAAATATATCACGGTTCAAATTTGTTACAATAATTATTGCATTTACAATAATATAAATTCTCAAATGCGAGTAAAAACCTTTAATTCTTTTTACTTTTCTGTATGCAATATTGAAGTTTTCATCTGTGCTCAAATCCTCGTCATGATCTTCAAAAATATTTCTTCCAAAACGTCTCATTTTAAATCTCTTTTAAAGTTATTGCCACTTAGTGCTTTTTTCAGACTCTTGACTCATGTATTCTTTGATTTTTCTTTCTTCCCAATCATCACCAAAGAAAATATCTCGTCCAAATACTGATGCAGCATGCATCAATAAAGCGATTCCCCAATAAAATGTTGTTGAATAAGTATGCCATTCAAACAAACCACTTTCATTAAAATGACTTCCGATAAAGTCTCTATTTAAACTTGAAATGATGATAATTGCGTTCACAATTAGAAATACTTTCAAATGCGAATAAAAACCTTTTATTCTTCTCACTTTTCTATATGCAATATTAAAACTTTCATCATTCGAAAATTCTTGTCTGTACTCTTCGTACATGCGTCTTCTTAAGCGTCCCATTTTTTTTTTATTTAAGGATTATTGCCACTTTTTTTTGTTCTCTTTTTCTTTTTCCATGAATTCTTTGATCTTTTTCTCTTCCCAGTCTTTTCCTAAAACCGGAAATACTTCAAAAACCTTCAATCCATGAAAAAGAACTCCAACTCCCCACCACATCAATGGCCAATAAAACCAAAGATGATCTGGCGATGTCATTAAATTAATGACAATTAGAATTATGTTTACTAAAATAAAGGCTGTTAAGTTTCCATAAAAACCTTTAATATTCTCGACTTTCTTTTTTGCCAAGTAATATTTATCCTCGTCATTAAAATTTACTTCCATGATTACTCCCATTTTTGTTTTTTTACTTTTTTATGCAAAAGGCTGTCAAGTTTTCGTTCTTCCCATTCTTCGTCAAAAATTTTATACGAAGCAAACAAATCAATTGCAGAAACCAAGAATACAGAAGTCCAAATTACCATTACAACACTATTCAGATATATGAAAGGAAAAAAATGAACTGAAATTCCATAATATTCTTTCAAAATATAGGCGGTCAATCCGACAACGTAAATGAGCATATGCACACAAAATGATTTTAATTTAAAAACTTTTTTGAAGATAATTTCGCAATCTTTATCTGGGTTAGATTCCAGAGAAATATTCTCTTTATTATTTTCTTTAAACCGTTCCATCCTATTTAATTTAGTTTATCCCGAATTTATTTCTGTTCTCCTTTTCTTGATCCAAAAATTCTTGAATTTTTCGTGCTTCCCATTCCTTATTAAAAAAAGGAGAATATCGAAACGCGGCCAATCCATGCATCACAATTGCAAATCCCCAGCCAAATACGCAATATAAACACCACAAATATCCTGGCGATGTCATTAAATTTACCACTATAACTATTGGGTTGCAAAGTATATAAACTGTCAAATGCTGGTAAAATTCTTTAATTTCTTTTACTCGCTTCTGCGCTTGATAGTAACGTTCTGCTTCAGTATAATTTGGATCCATGATTATTTCCAGTTTTGCTTGTTGTTTTCTTTCTCTAAAATCTCTCTGATTTTTCGTTCTTCCCAATCTGAGCTGTAACCAAAAACTTTAAAAGCATGCATTACAACTCCAAATCCCCAGCCTAGAGCCGAAAACCAAAACCACTGAAATCCAGGAGAATACCTCAAATTTATAAAAATTAAAAATGGAATCACACAACAATATGAAATTACATTTCCGTAAAATCCTTTTAATTCTTCAACTCTTTTTTTAGCTCTGAAATAAGCTTTATTTTCATCGCTATAGTCAACACTTGTTTCCATAACTGTAATTTGTTTAGTTAAAATTGGAATTTTAACGGTGAACGTTTCTTCATTTTGTTCAATCACCACTTTTCGGTTCGTTACAATTCCGTATCGGTTTACAATATTTTGAAGTCCCACTCCTTTTCGGTCTTGCAGTACTTCCTTCTTTTGAAAATCATTTTGAATCGCCAGATAATCTCCATCAATAAAAATTCTGATATGCAACGGTTTTTGTTCGCTTACAACGTTATGCTTTACTGTGTTTTCTAATAAAAGCTGTAATGAAAGCGGAACCACTTTTGCATCTGGATTTATATCTCCTGCTGGCAATTCATAAAAAAGACTGTTTTCAAAACGCATTTTCAGCAAATTCATATAGGTTTTTGCGAATGATAATTCATCTTCTACAGAAACCAATTCTTTATCTTTTTGCTCCAAAACGTAGCGGTAAATTTTAGATAAAGAAGTCGTAAATCGCTGTGCATTATCTGGATTTTCTTCGATCAAAGAACTTAAAACATTCAAGCTGTTAAAAAGAAAATGCGGGTCAATCTGATTTTTTAAGCTTTCGAATTGGGCATTTGCCGTTCCTGCGATAATCTTCTGTTGTGTTATTTCAAATTTTGAAGCTTGTTTCCACTTCACCATAAAACTTCTGGCTTGCAGAAAAGTTGAAACTCCCAGCGAAACAACGATGTAAAAAAGATGCACCCAAAGCATTCGTGCGCTAAAAAACACATCTAAAGTTACGTGTTGAAGGACAACAAAAATGAAATAATTTATTCCTAAAACTACCGGAACCGTGTACAAAACAGTAGTAAGGATTCCGTAATAGACTCTCAAATTTGTTTGCTCCAGCCAATCCCACTTTTTATCTAGAAAAACACTGATAAAGCCATTCCCAAAACCAAGTCCGAAAGAATAAAGACAGCTTACAAAAAAAGTAACAAGAACGTTTTTAACACTGAAATCGTCTCCTAAAAATGCTGAAAATATTATTGCAAAGACCATAGAAATCTTGAAACATGTGATCGTTCCACTTCTAACATCTGCAAAGTTACTTCTATAGTCTTTCATTCTAAATCAGCTTAAATTAAAATTTATTTTTTACAATTTTTTTGAGTTTCCAAAGCTCTTTCTATTCCCCATTTTGGAGAAAAAGGAGTTGCAGGTTTAAATGTAGTAAAAAGTTCGACAGCTCTATCAACTTGTGCGCACAATGGTTTTGTATCAACTCCTGACCATTTTGCTCCGCCAATTTGATAATCAGCTTCACCAAAAACGATTCTCGGATTATTTGGATCAATCGCTTTTCCTTTTGCGTAAGCTTCCATCACTTTAGCCGAATATTTCATTCCGTTTGTCATTGGATCTGCAACTACCCATGCTGTATAAATTAAAGCTTGCATCGCATAAAGTTCTGCATTGTTCTGATCTTTAATCATTTCAACATCTAACGCATCTTGCGCTTTAGTTAATAACAAATCTATTTTTGTTTTATCTTTTTCGCTGAAAGCCGATGTTGTGTTGATTAACGCTACATAATAATTTGGCAGATAACTTGTTTTCTCTGCAGCAGCGATTCTTTCAAACATTGCCGATGCTTCAGCATTTTTTCCTTCTTTCCAAAGCCCAAAAGCTTTTCCCATTCCTTGTTCAAATTGTGTTTGCGCTGAACTTATTACTACTACAAATAATGCGATTAAAGTGACGATTTTTTTCATTTTATAAATTATTTAATGGTTAGTTGATATGGATTAGTTTATTAGAATTTAATTTCAATTTTTGAATCTTTGGCGACATTAAATTTAGCATCTGCATACAAAGGAGGTCCCATAAATCCTTTTGCATTGTTTGAAGCCGCATATTCTTCTGACGGAATTCCCATTGCGTTTCTGTCAAGCTTTCCGTTTGTGTTTTCATCATGATAAGTTGAAATTGCATATTCTCCTGCAGGAAGATCTTCAAAAGTTACAATTGCCTGATTGTTTTTAATTTCGGAAGCTAGACTTTTGTAAGTTGTTTTAAGAAAAGTTCCGTCTGAATTATATAATCCCACTTTAACAACTCCTGTATCATTTTTTAAGCCTGAAACAGCAACAGTTAATTTTACATTTTGTGCAGACATTAAGCTACAGATAAATAAAATAGTTATTGTAATAATTTTGGTCATGATTTCTAGTTTTTTAAGGTTCTAAGGTTCTGAGTTGCTAAGGTTCTAAGTTTTTTTTGTCTTAGAGCCTTAGCAACTTAGCGACTCTTTTTAATTGATGATTAAAACTCTGTTTGTTAATTTATACTTCAAAAGTATGTTGGATTTTACTGTTTTAAAATTAAATGATACTGAGTTGTCGAATTTGGTTACTGAATTGTTTTTTTTCTTGAGGTTCTGAGGTTCTGAGAGGCTAAGGGACTAAGTTTTTTTTCTCAGCACCTCAGAACCTTAGTCCCTTAGCACCTAAAGATTTTTCAACTGATTCTCTTTTTTATCCTGGCTGATTGTCCAGAAGAAACCTACGAAGAAAAATCTGTCGGCGGTTGGAGTTACGGCTTGTCTTTGGTAAACTCCGTTTGGATCTGGCAATTTTGCGTAATCATATCCGTAGATATTTTTCGTTCCTAAAATATTCGAAACTGAGAAATAAAGGATTTTTTGTGTCGTCAATAAATACGCCCAGTTAAAACTTAAACTGTTGTACGATTTTGTTTTTCCGTTCATAAATTGAGTCTGATTCGGATCGTTGTACGGGCGCCCAGAACTGAAACTGTTTGTAAATCCGATTTGCGATTTCCAGTCTGTAATGAAATACTTCGTTACAACAGATAAACTATGATTAGCGATAAAACTTGGTGTTGCCATTGTTGGAAAATTCTTGTATTGTCTTTCTGAATCGATGTACGAATACGAAATCCAATATTCTAAATTTTTGTACAAATTGCTGTCTCTCCAAAACAAATCGATTCCTTTTGCATATCCATAACCATTGTTATTGAAAACCGAATTATATTGAAGATCTTTCGTGTCATATTGAACCAAGTTGCTGTAATCTTTATAATATGCTTCGGCTCTAAAAGTCTGTCCTGGTTTTGTAAATTGGTAATTCAAGATATAATGTCTCGCTTTTTCGCTTTCGAATTGATGGTATTTTGAATATTTAATATAATCTACAACCGGCGTTTGAGAAAAATCTCCGTAAGCAAAAGAGAACTGACTGCTTTTTGAAACTTTGTAAGCTAAAGACGCTCTTGGTGCAATATTGTTTTCATCTAACAAACTATTGTTTGAGAATCGCAGACCCACTTTCATTGCCAATTTTTTAGAGAACAAAATATCGCCTTCGGCATACGCTGCAAAAATATTTGAATCGTAACCATTTGCTGCAGTGATAGAAACATTGTCATCAAAATTTTCATTGTATTTTGTGATGAAATAGTCTGTACCAAAAGACAATTTGAAATAATTTGAAACTTTTTTCTGCAATTTTAATTTCAACTGTGCAGCATTTTCATTGTTGTCAACATCGCTGATATTGTACTTCAGTTTATTTTTGCTGTATCCGTAACTAATTCCAGATGTAATTTGCCAGCCCGTTCCAAAACTTCCTTTGTAAGATGAATTCAAATAGAAGTTATTATTGTTCATATCCGTTCTGATCGGATTTTCGAAATTGACATTTTTCTGATTCAAATCGAATTTTTCAGAATCAAAAGCAGCATAAAATTTAAAAATTCCGTTTGTGAAATTATATCTGTAAACTGTTTCTCCGCCAAGCGATTGATATGGGCTATTCCAATCTACATTTTGAGGAATTACAGCTTGATAAGGCGCTAAATTGATGTACGACATATTTACGCTTACCGAACTTTTTTTGAATTTTTGCGTATTTGCCAAACTTAATCCAACAGTCATTAAACCAATATCTGTTTTTTCATGATCAGCTTCATCCTGCGTATTTAAAAGCAAAACACTTGACAAAGCTTCACCATATTCTGCCGAATAACCTCCAGTAGAAAACGCAATTCCGCTGAATAAAAAAGGAGAAAATCGGCTTCTTGTTGGCAAATTATTTGTTGTAGCTCCGTATGGTTGTGCAACACGTATTCCGTCTACGAAAGTCTGCGTTTCGCTGGCTTCTCCACCGCGCACAAACAAACGCCCATCTTCGCCTACATTTTGTGTTCCTGGCAAAGTCTGCAAAGCCGCAATAATATTTCCGGCAGAACCTGCAGTCGTAACAATATCTAAAGGTTTTAAAACCGAAACTCTCGCTTTGTCGCCAGATTCTAATGTTCCGGCAGTAATTACTACCGCGTCAAGTGCATTTACATTTTCGCGTAATTTAACAGTTTGATTTTTATAATTGGCAACATCAATTTCTTGTTTGAAAGTTTCGAAAAGTAAAAAACTTACCACTATAAATTTATTTCCGGTTTCACTTGTTTCAAAAGAAAAATCTCCCGTTTCAGAACTTGTTGCGCCGTCATAAGTTCCATCAATATAAATATTTGCACCGGCAACTGGTTTCCCTTTTTGGTCAACAACTTTTCCTGAAATCGTATTTTGAGCAAAAATTAAAGCTGTAAAAAATAAAAGGCTTATTGTAAAAAATAATTTGGTTTTCATGTCATCTTTGGTTTTTGATGAAGCAAATGTATTTTAACAATTCGTGTTAAAAAATATATAATAACCCAATTGTAGAATTTCGAGGATGAGTTGTAAATTACTAATTTGTATATTAGCTAGGAATTCCAAAATCACCTATTATGTCAGAAAATAAGAGAATTTCAAGTCTATATCAATCCATTTACGATGGAAATCCTTTTCTAGAGGTAACCCTTTCAAACACTTTGCAAAATGTTACTGCAGAACAGGCTTACCGAAAAATAAATCCGAAATTAAATACTATTTGGGAAATTGTAAACCATTTAATTCAGTGGAGGCGAAATATTTTGCAGCGCATGCAAGGCGAAACCATAGTTACTCCAGATCACAATTATTTTGTTCCAGTTTTGGATCCGTCTGAAGCTGCTTGGGAACAATCGCTTCAAACTTTGGCAAAATCACAAGAAGCTTGGAATGCTTTTTTTGAAGATTTTAATGATGATCATTTGGCTAAAATCTACGTTAATAATGGCCATACTTATTATGAGCATCTACACGGAATTATTCAGCATGATGTGTATCATTTAGGGCAAATTGTTATTTTGAAGAAGTTGCTTTAATTTAATTCTAACACATAGAAACATAGTCCCGAGGCTTCGGGATCATACCTAAAAGAGAATTTTTAAAAATCTAGATTTTACACATAGTAACTATGTGAATGTATGAAAATGAAATGCCTTTACCACAATTGGAAAGCTATGTTTCTATGCGTTTAAAAATAAAGAGATTATGAAAAAATCAATACTGTTATTCGCATTTTTGCTATTAAGCGCAATTGGATTTTCTCAGAAAACGGAAGTCAAATATGATGAAAAACTGGCAAAATCTCTTAATGCCGATGAATATGGAATGAAAAAATATGTTTTCTGCCTATTAAAATCGGGAACTAATACGACGGCTTCAAAAGAAGAAACCAAAAAACTTTTTGAAGGTCATATGGCAAATATTGGAAAATTAGCCAAGGAAGGAAAACTGGTTGTCGCTGGACCATTTATGGAAAACGACAGAAATTATCGTGGCATTTATGTTTTTAATGTTGAAACTATAGAAGAAGCAAAAGCCCTCGTAGCAACAGATCCTGCCATAAAAGCAAATTTACTTGAAGCCGAATTAACGCCTTGGTATTGCACTGCTGCCTTGCAGGAAATTCCAAAAATACACGAGAAAATTGCCAAGACAAAAATGTAATATTTTATTTCTTTAAACTATTTACCTTCTTTTTTATGATAAACCAAGTTATTAGATTTACTTCTTTTGCAGTTTTTCTTTTACTAGCATTTTTTCTATTCAATTGCTCAGGAAAAAACAGCTCTGAAATATCTGAGGAGACGAAACTAATTGTAGAAAAGATAGAAAAAATAAATGTTGTTATGGGTTCTGCTGTAGGTTATGGAGGAAATAGACCAAAACAATATGATAATTTTGAAGCACTAAAAAAAACAGCTTCAAAAGAAGAATTATTGCTATTAACTAGTCATTCGAATGCAGCAGTACGATGCTATTCTTTTTGGGCTTTGACATCCTATAAAAATGTTGATTTATTTTCTATTATTAAAAATCACATAACTGATAATGGCTTGGTAAAAACACAGTTTGGCTGTAGCGGTTCTACAGAAAAAGTAGGGGATTTTTTTATTAATCTTGTCAATCCAAAATATGAAAATTCTGAAATTAGAAAATTATCTCAAGAGGAATTCGTTAAATTGGATAGCATTCTAATTAATCAAAAAAACGATCTTTATGCATCAGACATTGCTATTGAAAATGCAGTACCAACTAAAGCTCTTTATTCAAAAATTAGAAATTTAGCAGTAAAAAATCATAATCAAAGCGCTTTGGTTACTTTATCAAAATATAAAAATCCAAATGATATTGAACTAATTCTTAACAATAGAGATAAAGATGCCGATGATGAAAGTGGATATTTCTTCACTTACAAAGCAATACAAAATTTTCCAGATGCTCGCTTTTTACCTTTTTTAGAAAAGAGAGTATACGAAAGTTTAGACAATGATCATTTCTCTCATGAATGGCTAGAAATGTATGCTGCAATTGCTTCTTATAAAAATCAAAAAGCAGTTGAAATTTTAAAAATTCCCTTTACAAAATTTCAGAATCAGGACATTAAAGAATATCGTATTAAGTTTGTTTACGAAGCCATTGTAGCCAATCAATCTCAATTATATAACAATTTATTATGGAGAATTTGGCAGAACGAACACATTATTACTTTGGATGGTTTTAAATATTTGCTACAGGTCAATAGCGCTAAAACTCTAGAATTTGCTAAAAAGGAGCTAAAACCAAATTATCAGATAAAGAAAACAGACAAAGTTGCTCAGACAAATCAAAAAATGATTACTGCAAATTTAGAAGAAACTTTATTGAACTTTATTCTTTTAAATGACAAACCCTTTGTTTACAATATCCTAAAAGAAAAAATTGTAAATGCCGATGTTAGTGATTTTGAAACCTACTGTACAAAAGTTTTAGAATTAGAAGATTCTTCTTTTGCACCAATTCTTTTAAAAAGATTAACAACAGAAGACAATCCATATGTTTATCTCCCAATTGCTGAAACTTTAATTTCTTTTAAAGACAAAGCCATCAACAAAAAACTATTGGAAGTTAGAAAGCAAAACAAAAATATGAATGAAGATTGGGGAAGCGATTCTTTAGACGAAATTCTAAAAAAGAATAATATTAAATAAAAGACATATTTATTATCTTATAAAATATGAAAACTGAAAAAGAAAAAATGATCTCTGGCGAATATTACAACGCCTTTGATCCCGAATTGGTAAAAGGCCGAAGAGCCGCTAAAAATCTGTTGCACAGCTTAAACGTAAAAGAATACCGAGTTACCAAAAGAGCAAAAGAAATTCTAAAAGAACTAATTCCGAATACCGGAGAAGGCTTTTATATCGAACCACCTTTTCATTGCGATTACGGATATAATATTTTCTGTGGCGACAACGTTTATTTTAATGTGAATTGTGTTGTTTTAGACTGCGCGCCAGTAAATATCGGTTCCAATGTTTTTATTGCACCAAATGTTCAAATTTACACTGCCTCTCATCCGCTTGACGCAGAATTGAGAAAAACACTTGAAAATGCGTATCCGGTTACAATTGGCGACGATTGTTGGATTGGTGGAAATTCCGTTCTTTGTCCGGGTGTGACAATTGGCAAAGGTTGTGTCATTGGCGCCGGATCTGTGGTTACAAAAGACATTCCAGACAATTCATTGGCCGTTGGAAATCCAGCAAAAGTTATTCGAAAATTAAATCAAGAACCTGAATCAAAAAAATAATGCTTACCCTTAATAAAGTTCACCATATTGCCATTTTATGCTCTGATTACGAAAAATCGAAATATTTCTATACCCAGATTTTAGGTTTAACAATTATTCGAGAAATCTATCGCGAAGAACGTCAATCTTATAAATTGGATTTGGCTTTGAATGGCTCTTATGTTGTAGAATTATTTTCATTCCCAAATCCGCCACAAAGACCTTCAAGACCTGAAGCTGTTGGTTTAAGGCATTTGGCTTTTGAAGTTATCAATCTAGAAGAAACTATTGCTTTTCTTACTTCAAAAAATATAGAATCAGAACCAATTAGAATTGACGAAACTACTGAAAAACGCTTCACTTTTATCGCTGATCCTGATTTGTTGCCGATTGAGTTTTATGAGAGATAAGTTTTTTTAGGGGCAAAGGTTCAGAGAGGCAAAGGTTCATAGGTTTTCTTTGAGTTAAAGAGTAAAGCTAAAGTTTGTCATTTCGACCGAAGGGAGAAATCACACGCGGGATTCGACAAAGATTGGAGACATTCAATGCGGAATTCCTAGTGTGATTTCTCCCTTCGGTCGAAATGACAAAAATGAGAGAGCCTCTGAAACTTTGCTCCTTTGCCCCTCCGTACCTTAAAAAAATCTTACTTCAACAATTTTAACATATTATAAAGACCGATTATTATTAAAAAACAGATTTGATTGTCTAATTTTGTGAAATCGCAAATAAATCCAGCGACAGCAAAATCACTTCTGATGAACAAAACGGCGCAAATCAAGAAAAATCATCAATTTATCAAATTCCGAAAACTAGTTATTGTTTCTATTTTAATTGGCTTTCTATCTGCCTTTCTCGGAATTTCACTAAAAAAAATAACGGAATATTACGAAGAAATCTTCTTTCACGAAGTTTCGGTTCATCCAATATTTTATATCCTTTTCCCTGTTTTTGGATTATCAGTCATTTATTTTCTGAGACAATATCTTTTTAAGAAAAAAGAAAACAAAGGCATCAAAGAAGTTTTTGAAAGTACGCAAACCAAAAAGAATCTTCCTTCTTATAAAATCCCATCACACTTTATAAACGGTTTGCTGACGGTTATTTTTGGAGGTTCAACGGGAATTGAAGTTTCTACAGTTGTAGCAACTGCAACGATCGGTTCAGTAGCACACGAAAAAGAAAATGTTTTCCGTCAATATAAAACGGAACTAATTTGTGCCGGAGTTGCAGCTGGAGTTACAGCACTTTTCAGCAGTCCGATTGCCGGAATTTTATTTGCTTTAGAGGTTATTTCGCGAAAAGTAACTCGTGCTTTTATCATTTCAAACGTAGTTGCTGTTTCAATTGCTTTCGGTTTGCTGACCATTTTAAAAGAAGAACCTTTATTTGCCGTTTCTATCGCAACCTGGCATTTAAAAGCGATTCCGTATTTCATTCTCTTAGGAATTTTAGCCGGAATGAATTCGGTTTATTTGACCAGATGTGTATTATTCTTTAAATCGCAATTTGGAAAAATTGACACCCATTATTACAAAATTCTGATTGGTTCTATAGTATTAAGTGTTTCTTTATTTACTTTTCCGCAATTGTACGGCGAAGGATACCACGCTATAAAAGAAATTTTCAGTAGTTCAAGTGAACTTCCGTTAACGATAACTTTAGCACTGACTTTTATTGGAATCTTGATTTTAAAACCAATTGTAACTTCCATTACGCTTGCTTCTGGAGGCGATGGTGGTGTTTTTGCACCAAGTCTATTTATTGGCGCTTTCTTAGGATTATTATTGGCTTCTATTTTAAACAGCTTTTTCCATGTAAATGTAATTCCGGTGAACTTCATGATTATCGGAATGGCTGCAGTTTTAAGCGCCAGTATTCATGCGCCTTTTACGGCAATTTTCTTAGTTTGCGGACTAACAAATGATTATACATTATTTTTCCCAATTCTTGTTGTTTGCCTAATTTCAAAATATACAGCAAAAACAATTTATCCGTACACAGTTTATAGCTACGCTCCAAGCTTAACAAAATAATCCAGAAATAATTTTCTTGGTAATAAAGCCAAATAATATACCCCAAAGTATATTTAAAAACATAACGAGCTAAATAATATTAGGAATACTATGCCCACTGAAAAAATAAAAAGAGGTTATCGCAAAACACGTTACATTCTTTACAAAGAAACTTTAGTAGATTATAAGGAACATTTCTGGTCGTTTTTAGGATCATTTGTTGGGATTGGAATTCTGGCTTATTTGGAAGCTAGTCATTTTTCTGGAAGTGACGTTGTGTACATGATCGGTTCTTTTGGAGCATCAAGTGTTTTGATTTACGGAATTATTCAGAGTCCGTTTTCGCAGCCGAGAAATTTAGTTGGCGGTCACGTGATCTCTGCCTTAATTGGAGTTACGGTAAATAAACTAGTTCCAGATATTGTATGGATTTCTGCACCTCTTGCCGTTTCGCTTTCCATAATTTTTATGCAGATTACCAAAACGTTGCATCCACCAGGTGGCGCCACAGCGCTTATTGCGGTTACAGGTTCTGCCCAAATAAAAGGTCTTGGTTATATGTACGTGATTTCTCCAGTTCTTATTGGAGTTTTGATTTTGCTCTTGACTGCTTTGATTTTTAACAATATGACTTCAAGCAGAAGTTATCCAAGTCATAGCACATATCACAAACATTATCATAGGATTAGAAAGAGATTGATTGGAAAGTAATAATTATTTCTGCGTTCCTGCAAGGTTTCCGAAACCTTGTAGGTTTGTAATTATAGCAGACTTATACCTACAAGGTTTTGAAAACCTTGCAGGAGAACCAAACTAAACAATTCTGTAAATCAAAAGATTAAAATCTTTTCAACAAATCTCAATTCGTAATTCGTATTTCGTTTTTTATATTTTACCTTTGACCTCTCAATAAAAACAAAGATTATGGTTTATAAATTTAGAGTTATTCTAGACGCCGAAGAAGATATTTTTAGAGACATTGCAATTCTTGAGGAAGATACTCTTGAGGATTTACACAATGCAATCTTCAACGCTTTTGGCTTTGACGGATCAGAAGTGGCTTCATTTTATACTTGCGATGAGACTTGGAATCAAGAAGATGAAATTCCGCTTTTTGACACAGGTGATGTTCCTGGCGAAATGAGAACCATGAACGATTATCCTTTATCGAGTATTTTAGACAAACAAAATACTAAGATTATCTACGTTTATGATTTTATCAGTATGTGGACTTTTTTGGTTGAGTTAGCAGCAATCGAAGAAGAAGCCGTTGGAGCAATCTATCCTGAGACTTTATTTTCTCACGGTGAAATGCCTGACAAGGCTATCGAAAAAAACTTCGAGGCCGATATGCACGATGATATCTACGGAGAATTTGAAGACGACCTAGATGAAGACGATCTTGATATGTTCGAAGGCGATGACAGCTTCGAAGATTATGGATTTGAGGAGAATTGGAACTGACGTTAGTTGCTAAGATTCTGAGACACTAAGATTCTAAGCTTTTTATTTGAAAGATTTTTCTTATTTTTAAAATTAATTTAAAAATAGAAAATGAGTCATTTTAGAAAAATATTAGTTTGGCAAAAGTCAATTTCCTTAGTTACCAAAATTTACAAAGCAACAAGTACATTTCCAAAAGAAGAAATGTTTGGATTAACTTCGCAAATACGTCGTAGTTCGGTTTCCATTCCTAGCAATATTGCGGAAGGATCAGGCAGAGAAAGCAGTAAAGATTTTTTACGATTTTTATATATCTCTCTTGGCTCTATATTTGAGATGCAGACTCAACTCGAAATTGCAAAAAATATAATTTACATAAACGAAGAAGAATTTAACCTTTTATATGAGGATAGTCGAGAGATCGAAAGAATGTTAGCGTCATTAATTAGAAAATTAAAAGACAATAATTAAAAAACTTAGTATCTTAGAAACTTAGAATCTCAGCAACTCAAAAAAATGATCAACCTATTCAACACCCACATCGACACGCTTTCTATACACCGTGTAGGAAATAAAAGCCGTAACGAAGCTATTTTTTTATCAGAGCAGCCATTTAATTTAAATGATGAAATTGTTCCTTTGATAAAAGAATTCTTTTTTAAGCCTTTTAGAGAAAAAGAAGAAAACTATTATCAGTTTGCGCACGAAGTGGACTTGGACTACAACGACATGTTTAAATATGCGACTGAGATTTTTGCCAATCCGTCAAATGTGCATGAGGTTTCTAAAAACATCACAAAACATTTATATGAGCAGTCAAACCATCCGCATATTAAAAACGGAGAGGTCTATGTAACCTATTTGACCAATCTAAGTATCGATAATAATGTTGTAGATGCAATTGGGATTTTTAAAAGCGAATTGCAGGCCGACTTTTTACAGTTTGAAGAAAAAAACAGCAACCTTGAAATGATTCTGCAACAAGGAATCAACCTGAACAAATTGGATAAAGGATGTTTAATTTTTAATTACAAAAAAGAAGAAGGATACAAAATTTTAACTGTTGACAGCAACCGCTACGATGCGCGTTACTGGTTAGAGCACTTTTTATCTGTAGACGCTTTTGAAGATGAAAATTTCATCACAAAAAAATATTTAAAATTCTGTCAAAACTTCGCAAAAGACGTGGTTTTGCCAGCCGAAGACAAGAAAGAGGAAGTAATGTTTATGAACCGATCTGTGAATTATTTCGCTAAAAATGATCAGTTTGAAGAACAAAATTTCTTGAATGAAGTACTAGACAATCCAGACTTGATTCCTGAATTCAAAAATTATAAAGTTGATAAAGGAGAAAAATACAGCATCGAAGATGTCACCTCATTCCCAATTGCCAACGCAGCAGTTTCTGACGCTAGAAAATCGATTAAAAATGTGATCAATTTAGATACTCACATTCAGATCAAAATGGATTTTATTAATCCAGAAAGCGCAGAAAAATTTGTTGAAAAAGGCTGGGATGAAGAAAAACAAATGTATTACTACTTAGTTTACTTCAACAAAGAAGAAAAAAACTAAGAGGTTTTCATTTTCTATTACTTACTTACTAAAACAGAAAACGGCAATTACAAATGTAATTGCCGTTTTTTATTATTGTTCTTTTCATTATAAAATCGAGAAAACCGCTTTTACAATATCATCATAAACTTGTTTGTCTCTTTCTCCGGTGCGCGCTAAAACACGAATTCCGGAATAACTATTAAAGATAAATCGGGCCAAGCCCCTTGCGTCCTGTTGTTTAGAAATATGTCCTGCCTCCTGCCCTTTTTTAACGGCATTTGTAAAAACCTCTTCCATGGTCTTGCTGTTATCTTTTACAATTTTGGCAATTTCTTCGTCGTGCATAGCAAGCTCTACCGAAGAATTCACCATAAAACAACCTTTTGTTATTCGGTTTTCCAAACTCTCTAAAACGGCTTGTTTAAAAATATCGTGTAAAGTCTTTTTTACATTATCCGATTTCTCCAAAAGATCTTTGACAGTTTCTTGTGCTTGTTTTTGATAGCGCTGCAACGATTTTGAAAACAGCTTTTGCTTATCGCCAAAAGTATCATACAAACTCGAACGGCTTAAACCCAAATACGTTACTAAATCCTGAGCGGAAGTTCCGTTGTAGCCTTTGTGCCAAAAAATTTCGATTGCTTTGTCTAAAGCCTTATCTTCATTAAATTCTTTCGTTCTAGCCATCGTTTCAAAATTAAATTTCTATACAAAGATAACAATTATACGGAACAATCGTTCCTGAATTAGTCAAAAAAATTATACCACGGCGTTAACAGTAAGCCCACCATCAACAACGATTTCAGTTCCTGTAATAAAAGAGGCATCATCTGAAGCCAAGAAAGCAACTGTTTTAGCAATTTCTGAAGATTGAGCAAAACGTTTCAAAAGAATTTTTTCACCAAGAACAGCTCCAAAACCTTCTACTTCTTCTTTTTGCAAACCTAGTTTTCCGTACAAAGGAGTCTCAACTGGACCAGGTGAAACAGCATTTACTCTGATTT
Source organism: Flavobacterium daemonense (assembly GCF_007341385.1). GTDB lineage: Bacteria > Bacteroidota > Bacteroidia > Flavobacteriales > Flavobacteriaceae > Flavobacterium > Flavobacterium daemonense. Next base: position 187,181 of record NZ_VJYD01000008.1, on the reverse strand, counting down.
TTCTTGAAGCTAATTCAACAGCAAATACCTTATTAAAAGATAAAACTGCTGCTTTGCTTGCTGCATAAACACTTGAATTTGGCATTCCTAAATGAGCATTTACTGAAGTATTAAAAATAATAGAACCGCCGTCATTCAAAATTGGAAGCAATTTTTGAACTGTAAAATAAACACCTTTTGTGTTTACGTTCATGATTGTATCGTAGTGTTCCTCTGGAGCTAATTCTACCGGAGCAAAAGAAGCTACACCTGCGTTCAAGAATACAATATCAATTTTTCCAAATTTTGTTTTTACTTCTTCAACTAAATTATCAATTGATTTCAAATCTGATTGATCTGCAACAAATCCAGTAACATTTAATTCTTTTTCTGCCTTAACAAGAGCTTCTTCGTTTCTTCCTGTTACAATTACTTTTGCGCCTTTTGCTTTTAATTCTGCTGCAGCTGCATATCCTATTCCACTGTTTCCGCCAGTTACGATCGCAACTTTGTTTTCTAAATTTTTCATTTTTATTTGTTTTAAGTTATTGATTATTCAATTATTATGGCACAAAGATATAATAACGGAACGATCGTTCCGTTATTATCGATGTTAATTTTTAGTTAAAAATTCAGCGACCGTTTCAGAAGCCTCTATTTACAAAGGAATTAACTATCAGACCATAAAGGAAACAAATTGCAATTTGTCGCCAATTCTTAATATTTGCTTAATTTTGTGTTCTAAAACAATAAATATGGAACGCCTTTTGCCAAATGAAAGTCCTTTCGAAACCATAATCTCTTTTCATAAATTAATTGAGTCTTTTGAAGAAATCGCTTCATCAGATGTGGATTACAGATCTAACTACGCCAAAGCCATTTTAAAAGAAGTAGAAGCTTTTCCGGAATTCAGAACAGGAATTCATAATTATGATATCATAAAAAACAACGAAGATTTAATTAAAAATATAGTTGCCGATTTATTTCCGACCGCTCTGACAAACAACGAAATAAAAGCAATTACAATTCCGTTTCAAAATGTCTCCTTTAATTATACGGAGCGTTTCAAGAAAATCCTTCGTAACGCTGGGGACGAGTTTTATATGGAAATTCGAGATTTTGATGATCATCAATTTTACATCAATAACTGTTGTTTGATATTAGCGTATTATTATAATCAGAACATCGATTTCAACAAACCTTTTTTCTATGATATTCCAGATGAGCAAGGTATTGAAAGACATTACCGAATTCTCTATAATGCCGATTTCATGGAAATTATGCCAACTGAAAGAGCAATAGAATTAACTCAAGAAGACATTGACCAATTAATTGACAATTACAATGATATTGAGTTATGGAAATCTAAATTTCCTAAAAGAAGCTGGATTTTAAAAGGTTTCGGAATGGTTTCTTTGTTTGATGCAACAACAGAAAGTGCTATTTCAAATCTGAAAAGTAATCTATTAAAACCTGATTCTGAAGCGGCTTCTTCAAATGAAATCATACTTGCTATTTTTAAATCTATTTTTAAAATTTCAAGTCTAAAAGTAGGTTTCATTATTTATAATGCTGAAGAAGAAAAATTTATTAAGCCTGTAAAGTTTGATAGTCAGATGCAAAGTTTTCTTTTGAATACAGATGAAGAAATCGATTGCAAAAATGCTTTTTTTGGATGTTCCTTTGAAAATCTTCTGGATAAGAAAGAACCTTTTGTGATTTCGAATGTTGAAAAATTCATCGAAGAATCTAGTAATAAAAGACTCGGCGAGCATTTATTAAGACAAGGCATTAAAAGCTGTGTTTTTGCGCCAGTTATTAAAGACGACCAATTATTAGGTGTTGTTGAATTAGTTTCTGAAAATCCACGTGATTTAAATAGTGTCAATGCAACAAAACTAGAGTTGATTTTACCCTATTTAACAGACACGATTGATCGCTACAATACTGATATGCAGCATCAAATCGAGGCTATTATTCAGCGTGAATATACTACGATTCACCCGAGTGTTTACTGGAAATTCAGGAAAGAATCTCAGAATTACTTTCAAAATATCAATCATACAAAAGATTATATCTTTAAAGAAATCGTTTTTAAAAATGTATATCCGCTTTATGGACAAATCGATATTAAAGGTTCATCGGAACACCGAAATGAAACCGTAAAAATTGATTTAAAAAATCAGCTTACTACGCTTTTGGAAATTTTTGACAATCAAGAAATAAATTCGAATCTTGTTCTTTTGGAACAACGAAAATTTGAATTGGAATCACTCCGAAAAGAGTTGGATTTCCCGTTGAAAGCTGACACAGAACAACAAATTCAACGTTATATTGAAGAAGAAATCCATCCGATTTTAAAAAATACCAAAGGTTCTCCACAAAATGAAAAATTAGAAGCTTTGTATTTTGAAAGTCTCGATGAGAAATCAGGTTTGTTTTATCAGGAAAGAAAGAAATTTGACAATGCGATGTCTATCATCAATAAAAAACTGGCATCGATTTTAGACAAAAAACAAGTTGAAGCGCAACAAATTTATCCGCATTATTACGAGCGTTTTAAAACCGATGGCGTTGAGCATAATTTATATATTGGTGCGTCAATTTCGCCAACAAAACCTTTTGATATCATGTATTTGCATAATTTGAGGTTATGGCAATTGCAGACGTTATGCGAAATGGAATTAGAACATCATCAGCTGAAAGCATCGCTTCCGTACGAATTAGATGTCACATCTTTGATTTTAGTTTTCAGTGTGCCGCTTTCGATTCGCTTCAGAATGGATGAAAAACGTTTTGATGTTGATGGAACATACAACGCTCGTTACGAAGTAGTTAAAAAAAGAATTGATAAATCGAATATCAAAGGAACAAAAGAGAGAATCGTTGAAAAAGAAAAAATTACAATCGTTTATACTCAAAATAACGAAGAAACGGAGTATTTAAAATACATTAAATATTTGCAGTACAAAAAAATACTGGAACCAGCCATTGAGCAGTTTGAAGTTGAAGATCTTCAAGGAGTTTCGGGCTTGAGAGCCATTCGAGTAAAAGTAATCAATAATACAGTCACTGAATCGGCAAAAAAAATTACGTATCAAGATTTATTAGATGAGCTCAACTAAGTTAGTTGAGCTTTTTGATTTTTCAACACATAGAAACATAGATTTTGAAACTTAAAAAAGGCATTTCACTTGCATCAATGCACATAGATATGGCTATGTGTTAGAAACTAGTTTCTTACTCTGCTCCTTTCTACATATAGAAAACCTATGTTTCTATGTGTTTAATTTTAACGACAAAGAAACTAAATTGATCTAAAAGCAATTACAAATGCAATGACAGTAACGATTATTCCGATCATAAAAAGATTATAGGCAATTCGGAGTAAGTTGTATTTGCGTTGTAAAACCAATCCGAGGTAATACAAATCTTTTATCATGGTTGAATACAGATACTCTCTGTCTTTCATCATTTCGTTCATCGCCCAGTCGTATTCTTCAAAAGGCATTTTATAAAAATTGCCAAAAAACATCAAGTTTACCTTTTTAGCCTCGACATCGTCGCGCGTAAAAAATCCGGAAGTCACTTTTGGTCGTGTTGACAGAATCGCAAAAATAATAGTCACAACACTAGAAATCAACATTATGAATGTCGGAATTACTAAATGCGCATTTTTTGGACTGTCGAGTTTTGGTATAATTGAAGAAAGTGCAATCGAAATAATAATAGCATTCACAGACAATAAAATATTTGCTTTGCTGTCTGCAATGCCGCTTAAACGTGTATGATTTCCGAGTGTAACGCGAAACAGCGTATCAATTCCGCGTTCTGGCCTTTCAATCTTAACTTTCTTTTTATTTTCTGCGTCAATTTCCTTTGCTGCTTTCAATTCCTGTTTGCTTATTTTTTTTTGAATTAGAACTAAATTTTTCTCTTTTAGCGGTTGCCATTTTTTTAGAGCGTAATCCGTATAAAATCGATGTTTATTCAAAAGGAAATTCAAATTCTCTCTTGTCCATTCGGCATTAGAAAAACTTACTATTCCGGTATTTTTTAATTCCAATCGAAGCAATTCGCAAGTCGTTGTATATTCTTCTCCCATTAAATGCGCATAATCAGCATCTTTAATGATTTTTTCCAAAAGAGTTTTTGGCTCATAATCTTTGGCTGTAGCCAAAATCAAACTCGAAACAAGCGCAATAAATTCCTCTGATTTTCCTCTTTCTTGCAAAAAATCTTCAGCAATTTTTGTGCTTTCTTTTTCGTGATTTTCATGTCCGTTAATGTATCCCGTATCATGAAACCATGCCGCAACCAGTAGCGCTTCCTTATCTTTATCTCCTACATCTTCTTTTTTGCAAAGCTCCTTTACAGCAGAAACTACGGTTAAAGTATGGTTAAAATTATGGTAAGAATATAAATTAGAAAGTTTATCTTTGAGTAAATTACTGACGAAATCTTCGGATTGTTCTATTAGATTCATAAGAGAATATTTTAATACCACTAAAATATGAAATTGTTTTTGGATAACCATTTTATTGCCAAGATTAAAAAATACTGTTTGGCAATCATGGCACTTTTCATCATTTATTCCTGTGCAACTCGAAAGGCGCAATACGGAAAAAATGTGAGCGCCAACGAAACAGAAAACGCTACTGATACCATAAAAATTGCTCATACTTTTTTTCTTGTTGGAGATGCTGGAAATGCTGATGAAGCACAAGCGCAACAAACACTGGAGCTTTTGCATCAAAAGCTGAAGAAAGCGAATAAAAAATCGACGTTGCTTTTTTTAGGCGACAATATTTATCCGAAAGGATTTCCAGCTGACAAAAATGCGGAAGACAAAGCTTTGGCAGAAACAAAACTGACTAATCAGTTAAAATTGGCAGAAGGCTTTAAAGGTAAAACTATATTTATTCCCGGAAATCACGATTGGTACAACGGCATCAAAGGCTTGGAGCGTCAAGCGGATTTTGTAACGAAATATTTAAATGACAAAAAAGCATTTCTGCCAAGAAAAACGTGTCCAATTGAAGATGTAAAAATTGACAGTACTGCAACGTTAGTGACAATTGACAGCGAATGGTTTTTGGAAGATTGGAACAATCACCCAACAATAAACGACAATTGCGACATTAAAACCCGAGAAGATTTTTTTGATGAACTTGAAAGTATTTTAAACAAAAATCAGGAGAAAACCGTCATTCTGGCTATTCACCATCCTTTGCTGAGCAACGGAACCCACGGCGGTCAATTTTCGATGGAAAAACAATTATTTCCTTTAGAGAAAAAAATTCCGCTTCCAGTAATTGGCTCTTTTATTAATTTATTGCGAAAAACATCTGGCGCGAGTCCGCAGGATCTTCAAAATAAACAATATACGATTTACGCCAAAAGAATAAAAACGCTTTTACAGAAACAAAAAAATGTAATTGTAGTTTCAGGCCACGATCATAATCTGCAATACATCAGCGAAGAAAATATTCAGCAAATTATCAGTGGCGCAGGATCTAAATCAGAAGCCGCGAGAGCCATCAGCGAAAATGATTTTTCATATGGTGGAAATGGTTATGCAACTCTTACTTTATTTAAAAGCGGCGATGCAAAAGTTTCTTATTTTGGAAATGAAAACAACAAGGAAAAACTGCTTTTTGAGCGCGAAATCATAAAAGCAAAAGAAATAAATTGGGGAGCTGATATTCCGAATAAATTCCCTTCAACGGTTATCTCTTCAATTTATCCTAAAGAATTGACAGACAAAAGCGGTTTTTATAGATTCCTTTTCGGAAAACATTACAGAAAATACTATAGCATGCCAATTGAAGCCAAAACAGCAACTATTGACACACTTTTAGGAGGTTTAAAACCGATTCGCGAAGGCGGAGGACATCAATCTATTTCACTTCGAATGTCTGATCCTCAGGGTCGTGATTTTGTGATGCGTGCCATGAAAAAAAGTGCAACCACATTTTTGCAGTCGGTTGCCATTAAGGACCAATATGTTGTAAATGATTTCGAAAAAACGTTTACAGAACGTTTTTTACTGGATTTTTATACCACTTCTTATCCTTATGGCCCATATACAACAGGAAGCATGTCTGATAAAATTGGGCTTTCGCATACGAATCCGGTTTTATATTACATCCCGAAACAAAATGCTCTTGGCGAATTTAATGCTAGTTATGGAGATGAATTGTATATGGTTGAAGAAAGACCTGCAGACAATCATTTAGACGGAAAAAACTTTGGGCATCCAACAGATATCATCAGTACGGACGATATGATGAAAAATCTGCATAAGGACGAAAAATATTCGGTTGATGAAAAAGAATATATAAAAGCTCGTTTGTTTGATATGCTTATTGGCGATTGGGACAGACACAGCGATCAATGGCGCTGGGGCGAATACAAAAAAGGAGACAAGGTTGTTTACAAACCGATTCCGCGTGACCGTGATCAGGCTTATCCAAATTACGATGGAGCAATGTTTAGAATTTTCATTATGAATGTTCCTGCACTTCGTCATATGCGAACTTTTAAAGATAAAATTGACAATGTAAAATGGTTAGGAAGAGAAGCCTACCCAATGGATTTGGCTTTTTTACGAACTGCCGAAGAAAAAGACTGGATCGAACAGGCAAAATTTATTCAAGAACATTTAACGGATGCAGATATTGCAAATGCTTTCAAGGGCATGCCAAAAGAAGTTCAGGATGAAACGGCGCAGGAAATCATTAGAAAATTACAAAAACGAAAAAAAGATCTTCAGAAATACGCTTCAGAATATTTTGATGTCTTAAGTCATACCGTAATGCTTGCAGGAACCGATAAAAAAGACAAATTTGTTGTTGATCATAATGCCAAGAAAAGCCTTGAGATTCAAGTTTTCAGAATTAAAAAAGAGGGTGACGAATTAGTTTATACTAAAACCGTAACTGACGATAAAACTGCAAATCTATGGATTTATGGTCTTGATGATGATGATGTTTTTGAAGTAAAAGGAACTAAAAAATCAAGCATTAAAATTCGATTGATTGGCGGTCAAAACAATGATACGTATAACATTGAAAATGGCAAAAAGGTCATCGTTTATGATTTTAAATCAAAAGAAAACACCTATAATCTTGACTCAAAAACCAAAACACAGTTGACTGACGATTATGAAGTGAATTTATATAACTATGAAAAACCAAAATATAATGTCGTTACTGGATTGCCAAATATTGGCTACAATCCTGATGACGGTGTTAAAGTAGGTTTTAACGTAGGTTATACGGTCAATAATTTCAAACAAAATCCTTATACGCAAAGACATACGTTAAATGCTTTCTATTATTTTGCTACAGGCGGTTTAGAATTTAATTATGCTGCACATTTCCCTGGTTTGCTTGGAAAATGGGTAATTGATGTAGAATCACAATACACTACGCCAAATTTTGCAATCAACTATTTTGGTTACGGAAACGAAACTGTAAATAACGACGACGAATTTGGAATGGACTACAACCGTGTTCGTATTAGAACGTTTAATCTTTCGGGGGCGATACGTCATGTTGGGCGCTACGGAAGCGAATTCAGTATGCATCCAATTTTTCAAAGAATGAGCGTTCAGGAAACTGAAAATAGATTTATTGATGTTCCAGGAGTTGTAAATCCTGCGGTTTTTGACAATCAAAGTTATGGCGGATTTAAAGTAAAATATGTGTTTAAAAATTCAGATTTTGTGGCAAAACCAACTTTAGGAATTTATTTTATGGCATCGGGAACTTGGACAACAAATTTGGAGGAAACTCAAAAAAACTTCCCTACGCTGGAAAGTATTTTAGGTTTTACGCATAGAATCGATCATAACGGAAAATTAGTTTTGGCGACATTTTTAAAAACCAAAGCCATCTTAAATAACAATTACGAATTTTATCAAGGTGCTGCTTTAGGTGGCGATACTGATTTACGCGGTTATAGAAACGAACGCTTTTTAGGAAATTCTTATTTCTCGCAAAGTACCGATTTAAGGTTCAGCATTGGAAAAATTCATCGTACGGTTGCTCCATTAACCTACGGAATTTTAGGCGGATTTGACTACGGAAGAATCTGGCTTGACGGAGAAAGTTCGAGAAAATGGCATCAAGATTTTGGTGGTGGTTTCTGGCTGAATACCGTAAACCTTTTAACAGCAAGGATTTCGTATTTCCAATCTCCAGATGAACCTGGAAGAGTTATTTTTGGAGCGGCTTATAGCTTTTAGCTTTAGGCTCAAAGGTTCAGAGTTACAAAGGTTCAAAGTTTTTTAGCCACGAATCACGAATTTTATTATGCAAAATCTTCGTGAATTCGTGGCTATTTTTTTCTCATTATTTTTAGCCTTTGAACCTTTGCAACTCTGAACCTTTGAACCTAATTAAGCTTGAATTCATACACATTCCCTCCAATTTTATCCGCTTTTTCATCGGCGATTAAAAGGGTGTTGTTGTCTTTAAAAACTATGGCTTCTTTTTGTGAAAAGTGATTCAGGCCTATTTCGATTTGTTTTCCTTTGTGAAACAAATCGCCTTTGAAATCTTTAAATAATACAATTTTATCGTGGCTCAACAAAACAACTTTTTTTCCGTCTGGGCTTATTGTTGCGCTGGTCAATACACAATGATTGTAGTTGTCGCAGGTTTTGAACTCTCCTATTTTAACCGCTTTTTGAGTTCCTTTTGCATTTTTGATTTTGTAGATAAAAGCCGTTCCGTCAAAACCTTTGCTTCTGTTTTTTGTGAAGAGGTAAAAATATCCGTTTAGTTCAAAAAAGCCCTCAACATCATAAAACATTTCTTTTTTCTTTGGAGGAAATTCGGTTTGTTCTGGATACGAAAATGAGATTTTATATTCGGCGGAAGCCACATCTTTATTCAACTGATTTTTAGCAACTTTATAAATGCATAAATCTTTGCGCTGATTATCATTATTTCCAAAATCGCCTATATAAATATTCCCAGATTTATCTTTAGTAATATCTTCCCAATCGACATTTGTAGCATTTGAAATTGTGATGGTTTTAGCCAGTTTTCCTTTGGAATCAATCGCATAAATAGCATTTTTATTACCGCTGTCCTCTATAGTGTAAATCAAATTCGTTTCAGGAAAATAGGTAATTCCAGAAACCTCTTTTAATTTCTTTGGAAGCGAAAAAAGCGTTTTAAAATTACTGCTCGTCTGTTGCTGACAAGCCATTAAAACAATAGAAACGGCTACTAAAAAAGATTTTCTCATAAGATAAATTTTTCTTTAGCCACAGATATCACAGATTATAATGATTTAAAAAATCCGTTTAATCTGTGAAATCTGTGGCCTAAACTTTTAAACTAAATTAGTGTTTTTAAAATTACGCGTGATAAACTCAAACGCCGCTTGCATAATGTGTCCCATTGATCTGGCATTTTTAAATTTCATATCGTTGGTATATCGGTACAATTCCATTTTAAGTTGATCCAAGTGCTCTTGAGTCGAAATCGTATCATGACACATTATATTCAATAATTTTTTAATTCTATTTTCGGCAGAATGAATACGTTTTGCCAAGATTGCTCTTTCTTCATCTTTATACTGAATGATCGAACGCTCTTCTAATTTTTCTTTTATAAGCTGAATCATAGGATAATTTTCCTTGAAAAACTGCGGACGATAGACTTTAAAATTTCCTTCATAACATTGTTGGTCAAAATCAATTGGGCGGATTTTATACACCACTTGGTCAAAATCGTGAATTGGAACAATTACATAATTGTACGCTCGCATATCGCCAAGCAAACGAATCATACAGCGTTCATTAAACTTTACAAATTCTTTTGCAATTTGGGCTTTTTCGGTTTCGGTACATTTATCCAGCAAAGTATCCATAAAAACATCGCCCGGAATTCCGATAATATGCTCTTCGATCAAAGTATCATTGTAAACTAAAAAGTTGATTTTATCTGGCGAAAGAATATCTTCCAACTCTAAACCGTAAATTCTCGAAGCGTCGGCTTTTTTAATATAAAAATGAACATAATTGTCATTCAGAATATTTCGGACTTTAATTCTAAAAGGCTTTGAATTTCCAAAAGTGCAATAATCAATAGCATCAATATTTAGAAATTGAATAATTTCGCTGTTTCCGTCAGAATGGAGCAATGAGTAAATTTTCTTTAAGTTCAGATCAATTTCATTTCGCTCAAATTCATTGTAATACACGCGAATCCACAACGTATCAGTTTCATTTTTATCATATACATTGATCGAACCTGAAAATCGCAACAAATCATCGTAAAAAACAGAAACCTTCGAAATACGCTCGAATCTGTCCAAATAACTTAAAAGCGGTTGTGTTAAAGGGTATGAAGGTTTTTTTAAAACCATTAAAGGCTCGCTCATTTTGAATATCTTTAACCCATTGGGCAAATTAAAAAATATACTCTAACACACAGAAACATAGATTTTTGTACCGAAAAAAGAAATTTAAAGAAACTCGTTTCCACACATAGCTAAACTATGTGCATTGAAATTAGTGAAACGCCTTTCTTTTAAACCTTCAGAAATCTATGTTTCTATGTGTTGAAAATAATTACACAAAACATGTAACTTTAATACAAATTTACATCAATAACACGATAAAAATAAATTTCGCGTAACAATATAGAACTTGATTCGTCATACTAAAAACTAAAACCGAAAAAAACTTGGAAACCATTCTTACCATCGAAAATCTCAGTAAAAGATACGGACGTGTGCAAGCGTTGAAAAACGTATCATTCAGCATTCAGAAAGGCCATGTTTATGGTATTCTTGGTCCTAACGGAAGCGGAAAATCAACCACTTTAGGAATTGTATTGAATGTTGTAAACGAAACCTCAGGCAATTATAAATGGTTTGACGGAAAAATACAAACGCACGAAGCGCTGAAAAAAGTAGGTGCAATTATCGAGCGTCCAAACTTTTACCCTTATATGACAGCGGAAGAAAACCTGAAGTTAGTCTGCAAAATCAAAAACATCGGCTACGCTAAAATTATTGAAAAACTGAATCTCGTTGGTTTGACAGAAAGAAAAGACAGCAAATTCAGTACCTTTTCACTAGGTATGAAACAGCGTCTTGCCATCGCATCAGCACTTTTGAATGATCCCGAAATTTTGATTTTAGACGAACCAACAAATGGTTTAGACCCACAAGGAATCCACCAAATTCGCGATATTATAAAAGAAATCGCTGCGAAAGGAACCACAATTTTACTGGCTTCGCATTTATTGGACGAAGTCGAAAAAGTTTGTTCACATGTAGTGGTTTTAAGAAAAGGCGAAATTTTATATTCGGGTTCAGTTGATGCAATGTCGGCTAATGAAGGTTTCTTTGAAATTTCTTCGAATGATAATCAGGTTTTAAAATTGATTTTGAATGAGCATCCGGCCGTTTCCCAAATTAAAGAAGAAGATGAAAAAGTTTTAGTTTACTTAAAATCAGAACTCTCAGCTTCCGATTTAAATCAGTTTTTATTCTCAAAAAATATTGTTTTAAATCATTTGGTAAAACGCAAAAACAGCCTTGAAGCACAATTTTTAGAATTAACCAAAAACGCTACCATTCAAAAAAACTAAACCATGAACCGACTTATCTCTATAGAACTTCAAAAAATCTGGAAAAATAAATCCAGTCGTATCTTAACACTTGCTTATTTTATTCTGCTTTCATTTATAGCATTAATTGCTTCAATAAAATTCGATATTGGTCCGTTTAAATTTCATTTAGCCGAAATGGGAATCTTCAATTTTCCATTCATCTGGCATTTTAATACCTATGTTGCCGCTTGGTTGAAATTTTTCTTAGCCATTGTCATCGTCTCAATGATGGCAAATGAATACAGTTATGGCACTCTAAAACAAAACCTGATCGACGGTTTAAGTAAAAAAGAATTTATATTATCAAAATTTTTGACTGTTGTTCTTTTTGCTTTTGTATCAACACTTTTTGTTTTTGTAATGAGCTTGATTCTCGGCTTATGCTTTTCTTCTTATAATGAAATTGGAATTATCTTCAGCGATTTAGATTATCTGTTAGCCTTTTTTGTAAAGCTAGTTGGTTTCTTTTCGTTCTGTTTGTTTTTAGGAATTTTGATAAAACGTTCGGCTTTTGCTTTAGGATTTCTTTTAGTTTGGAATATTGTTGAAGCCATAATACGAGGCACTTTGGCATTTAGAGTCTTCCCGAACAGCGATACCGATGAGAAGATTACGCAGTTTTTACCTTTAGAATCAATGTCCAATTTAATTGTTAATCCAGCACCGCGATTATCTGTAGTCAAGAGCATTGGCACACAAATGGGAATCGACACAGATATTGATTATAGCGTTAGTTATTCGGCAGTTTTAATCGTTTTAGTCTGGACATTTTTATTTATATATTTTTCTTACAAACTATTAAAAAAAAGAGATTTATAGTATATTTGTTACTATGAATTATTCTAGAATTTTCCTTTTCATTATCTATATAAGTTGCGCATTTATCTCTGTAAATGCGCAAAATATTATTGTAGATGGCGCACGAACACCACAGCAATTAATCGAAAATACCTTAGTCAACAGTTCCTGTCTTACAATTACAAATACAAGTGGCAATGGAGATGGTGCTTTTCCTATTGTTCCTATGAGTTATGCTTATTTTAATGCAGGTACAAGCAATTTCCCATTTGCCGAAGGTGTTGTTTTAAGTACTTCTATGGGAAACCAAATAGCTGGACCTTATACCGCATCATATGGAGGAGGAAATAATGTTTGGCTTGGAGATGCCGATCTTGATCAGGCGTTAGGAATTAAATCTGTCAATGCTACAGTATTAGAATTTGATTTTGTTCCCTTGACCGATTTGATAAATTTTAATTACATTTTTGCTTCAAATGAATACCAATATGGCTATCCATGTCAATATTCAGATGGTTTTGCCTTTTTAATTAAAGAAACCGGAACAACTGATCCATATAAAAATATTGCTACGATACCAAATAGCGTTACTCCCGTTTCTTCCTTTAATATTCACCCGACAATTATACCCGGAAAAGATAGAAGCGGAGATCCCTATTTAGGTTGTCAGGCTGTTAATCCACAATATTTCAATGCATTCAATCCGCCGACAGCACCAATAAATTTTACCGCTCAAACGGTTACAATGAATGCAAGAGCCAATGTAACACCAGGAAAAAAATATCATATCAAACTTGTTATTGGCGATGACAGATTTGAATATTATGATTCGGCAGTATTTTTGCAAGCGGGCAGTTTTACTTCGCAGATTAATTTTGGAGAAGATCGAACAGTCGCAGGAAATAATCCAGTTTGTTTTGGAGAAACTGTGCCATTAAACACCAATTTACCTGCTACATATAGTTTTAAATGGTTTCAAGATGGCGTACAAATTCCGGGAGAAAACGGTCCTTCCTATAATGCAAAAACATCAGGAACTTACAAAGTAGAAGCTACTGTCACAGCTTCAACCTGTACTTTAACAGGGCAAATTAAACTTGAATTTGCTCCGGAAATTCTAACAACCAACACAACAATTGTACAATGTGATGACAATAATGATGGTACAACAATTTTTAACTTGACTAAAGCGGACAATATTATAAAAAATAACGCGCCAGATATTACAAACACTGGTTATTATGAAACATTGGCCGATGCTCAATCTAAAACAAATCCGATTGTAAATCCAAGCAAATACACAAATAAAAGCCTCAATCAAATTATTTTTGGAAGAATAGAAAACAAGTTTGGCTGTTATAAAACGGCTGAAGTAAATCTTCAAATTTCAAACAATACAATCGCAGCGCAAAATCCAGTTAAAACTTGTGATGGCGATGATAAACAAGATGGGTTTTATCAATTTGATCTTCAATCTCAAGTTACGCCACAATTATTAACTGGTCTTCCTGCAGGGTTGCAAGTAAATTATTTTTTAACTCCAAACGATGCTTTGCTTGAGACAAATGTGCTTCCGAATATTTTTAAAAACACAATTGCAGGCTCTCAAACTATTTATGCCCGAATTGTAAATGGTGCTGACTGTTATAATATTTCCCCAGTTACACTGACTGTCAACACTTTTGATCCGCCAAATTTTCAGGATGAATCAAAATCTATTTGCAGCAATGGTGATATTACTTTAAGCGTTGCCACAGGTTACAGCAGTTATTTATGGACGCCCGGAAATAGTACGTCAAATTCCTTGCTAGTCAACGTGCCAGGCGATTATTCGGTTACTGTGACTGATGCAAATGGATGCCAAAAAACTAAAAAATTCAAGGTTCTTTTGTCTGAACCGGCAGTCATTACTGATGCTGATGTTAAGGATTTTTCTGGAACTGATAATTCGATTTTATTAAAATATACAGGTACTGGCAATTATGAATTTTCACTAGATGGAGATGTTTTTCAAGATAATCCATTATTCACAGGCATCGAACCAGGAATTTACTATGCGGTTGCCAGAGATAAAAATGGTTGCGGACTTTCGAATCGTTTTTTAGTTTATGTTTTAGATTATCCTAAATTCTTTACACCAAACGGTGATGGGTATAACGACTTGTGGGCAATTAAAAATATAAATCTGATGCCAAATTACACTATTCGTATTTTTGATCGCTACGGGAAATTCTTGAAACAACTGAACCAAAACAGTACAGGCTGGAACGGTATATTTAATGGTGAACAATTGCCATCAGACGATTATTGGTTTACGCTTCTTTTTATTGACGGAAAAAGCGTAAAAGGGCATTTTAGTTTAAAAAGGTAAATTTCTTTTTAATCATCGTCTTTTCATGTTTTTTTTCTTTACAAATGTGTTTTTGGAACGTAGAAATTTCGAAACTCTTAAATTTTAAATATTTATAAATAAAAAACACTAGGTTTTTCAGTGAAAGTAAAATAAATCTTATTTTTGGTTTGGGCGATTCAATTCTGTATGCAGCCATTAAATAAGCCAATGAAAAAAACATTACACTTCTTTTTATTTTTGCTTTTCACGTTAAATTGTTTCTCGCAATTCAGCAAAACACATTATATACCGCCATTAATTTGCAATCCTTCATTATTAGTTAATGATCAATATCTTTATATTTCCACTCCAAGTACTGCAAATGTCAATTTTAAAATCATAGCTAATGGAGGAAGCGTAATAAACGGCACTGTAAACAGCAGTAATCCTTATCGATATTATATTGGCACTGGCCCAGGAACGCAGTTATTTGTTCCTTTGTTAAGTACTGGAGTTGTATCAAACCGAGGTTATGTCATAGAAGCTGAAGACCTAATTTATGTGAGCGCAAGGGTAAATGCTGTACTTGCTCAAAATGGCTATAATCATGCAGGGGGACTAGTCTCTAAAGGAAATAGTGCATTGGGTACTACTTTTAGATTAGGTGCAATGCTAAATCCACTAGTTGACCCCACTTTGGCCAACTTCACGTCTATAATGGCTACCGAAAATGGCACAAAAATTACCATTTCAAATATTCAAAACGGAACCAGACTCTCAGACGGAACAACCGTTTCGGGACCAATAACTGCTATATTGAATAAAAATGAAAGCTATATACTCACTTTATTTAATAACAATATAAACGAATCGCCCTCAAATAGCTCTAAATTAATTGGAGCATTGGTCACATCTGACAAGCCTGTGGTTGTTAACTCAGGTTCCTTTGGCGGAAGCAACAGCACCGAATTGGGAACAACTCAAAATGGCAGTCTGGCACCGTTAGGAAGAGATGTGGGTTTTGACCAAATTGTTTCGCTTGAAAAAACAGGAAAAGAATATATTTTCATAAAAGGACTTGGAACTGAAGAATTAGAACGTGTTTTACTTGTAGCGCATTACAATGGTACACAAGTATATCTTAATGGTTCAACTGTACCTTACAAAACGCTTAATAGTGGCGAATATGCAGCAATTGACGGAAACCAGTTCAATAACGGAACTTTATATGTAAAAACATCTGCAAATGTATTTGCCTATCAGAGCATTGGCGGAACAAATCACCCTGCCAACCAAAATTTATTTTTTGTACCACCAATAAATTGTGCCACGCCAAATACCGTTGACAACATTCCAGAAATTCAGTCAATTGGAAACAATTCATTTACCGGATATCTAAATATTGTAACCGAAACCGGCGCTACGGTTTTATTAAACAATAGCGCAATCTCGGCGCTCCCTACTCCAATTCAAGGAACAGCCGATTTTGTGCGTTATAGCGTTTCCAATTTATCAGGAAACATAGCTGTAAAATCAACAAAACAAGTTTATGTTTCTTATTTTGGAACCAATGGCGCTGCAACTTATGGCGGATATTATTCTGGTTTTGACCTAAAACCTGAAATTGTCAGCGGAAAAATTGCATTGAACAATTCGGCTTGTATTCCAAACGTTTCTTTAAAAATAAATACGCTTTCGTCTTATGATAATTTTCAATGGTATAAAGACGATGTTCTTATTCCGGGCGAAAACAAAAATAACTTCAGCCCTACTCAACCTGGCTTTTATCAAGTAAAAGGAAGTATTTCTGGTTGTGTAAGTGATGTTTTCTCCGATAAAATTCCGGTGAGTGAATGTCCAATCAATAATGATAATGACTTAGCCAACGATAATATCGACATCGATTATGATAATGATGGAATAACAAATTGTACCGAATCATATGGTGATTTGCCTATAAATATTTCAAATCCAAATTCGGGATTGGTAAAAGCAGGAACTTACTCAAATTCTTTCACAGGAACGATTACAAGCAGTACACCTGCCGCTGCAATACCTTTTACAGGAAATGCAGATGGAAGTTTCGTTACTGAAGTATTGGCTGGAAAAGGTTTTTCAGCAAGCTATAATCTGAATTTTGCAAAACCAATGAATATTCGTTTAGAATATAGTTCAACTGCAAATGCGACTGATTTATTAAATTCTGATTCTGAATATATTATCAATTCAGATATTGATAAAACCGTTACAGTTCTAAATCCTGATAATCAATTATTAATTGACACCAATTATGATGGAATATATGAAAGCGGTGTTACGCAGTTTTCTTCTTTTGAAATTCGCTTTCGATTAAATGGAAATGTGCCATTACCAGCTGGAACTGGTACATTCAAATTCCAATCTTATCAAACACAATCTTTTAAAATTACACACAAAAACCTGCTTGATACAGCAGGAAATAAAGCAACCTTTAAGGTCGTAGCAACTTGCGTTCCAAAAGACAGCGATGGCGATGGAATTCCTGATCAAGTAGATTTAGATTCGGATAACGATGGCGTTCCTGACGTAATTGAATCACAAATCAAGCCAATCGCTTTATCAAAAAAAGATACAAATGCTGATGGATTAGATGAAATTTTCAATATTGGAGCTAGTCCAATCGATACGGACAATGACGGGGTTCCAAATTACCTTGATTTAGATAGTGATAACGACGGAATCTACGATGTAGCAGAATCTGGAAGCAATGCTCCAGACACTAATCGAGATGGGATTGTTGACGCAACCGTTTTTGGAATCAATGGATTATCTGATGCTTTAGAGACAAATCCTGATAGTGGTGTTTTAAAATATACTATTCTAGATTCTGATACTGACGGAATACTGAACTACACCGAGATAGACAGTGACAACGACGGTTGTAATGATGTAATCGAAGCTGGATTTACTGATCCTGATTTTGATGGACATTTAGGAAATACGCCAGTTGTAGTAAATGCCTCTGGAGTTGTCACCAGCAGAACGGATGGTTATACGGTTCCAAATGGCAATTACATTATTGCAACTCCTATTGTAATCACCAAACAGCCCGAAAATCAGACAGTCTGTGAATTAGAAAAAGCAATTTTTAGTGTAGAATCGAATGCAGATAGTTTTCAATGGCAGTTTTCTGCAGATGGCGGAAGCAACTGGAATGCTTTGACTGAAAACGCAGTATATACAGGAACGAAAACCACCTCATTGACCATTCAAAAAACAAGCAAAACAATGAATGGCAATCAATTTCGCGTGCTTTTAAACAGAAACAATAATGCTTGCGGATTAACTTCTGCCAATTCTGTACAGCTAATTCTTAACGCTTTGCCGGTTTTAAATTCTCCAATTACATTAGTACAATGTGACGATGATACTGACGGAATTTCTAATTTTAATCTAACCGAGAAAAACAGTTTTATTTCTGCCAACTCCAATAATGAAACATTTACCTATTATACCACTTTGGCCAGCGCAAATACAAAAGATCCTGTTGGCTTGATTTCAAATCCACTTGCATACTACACAAGCAGTAATAAAAATATATGGGCAAGAGTTGAAAATGCAAATGGATGTTTTGCTGTTGCACAATTAAATTTGGTGGTTTCGACCACACAAATCGATCCTAATTTTAAAAGGTCGTTTACTATTTGTGATGATTTTGTAGACGCAGTAAATGATGACAAAGACGGAATCAGTGCATTTGATTTTAGCAGCGTAACTAACGAAATTCAAGCCATGCTTCCTTCAGCAAGTTCAAATTATGCTATAAAATATTATCCAACTGAAGCTGATGCTTTGGCAGAAATAAATGCAATTGCAGATCCTTCAAATTTCAGAAATACGGCCCCAAAACAACAAGAAATCTGGGTGCGCGTCGACAGTAACCTTGACAATGCGTGTTTTGGATTAGGTGCTTACATTACACTTAAAGTAAATCCTAAACCTGATATTGATGTCAATAGCAATCAAAATGCTGATAAATTAGTATGTTCTAATTTGCCTACTTTTTTTGTAAAAATTGATGCAGGAATTATAGGAAACGTTCCCGCGGACACTTATAGCTATATTTGGTCAAAAGATGGCAGTATTATTCCCGGAGCAACAAATGAAACGCTAGACGTGAATGAAGAAGGAAAATATACTGTTGAAGTTTTTACAAAGGATCAGGAAAGCTGCAGCAGAACAAGAACTATCATGGTAACAGCTTCTGATATTGCACATCTTGACTCAGTTGACATTTCAGATTTATCAGATTATAATACCGTTCAAGCGAATGTTTCCGGCGCAGGAAATTATGAATATAGTTTAGACGATCCAAATGGTTCTTTTCAAGAATCTAGTTTATTCGAGAATGTTCGCCCGGGTATTCATGATCTTTATATAAATGATAAAAATGGATGCGGGAAAATTTCAAAAACAGTAGCAGTTCTAGGAATTCCAAAATTCTTCACTCCAAATAATGATGGCCATAATGATTACTGGAATCTTCAGGGAGCAAGTGACACTTTTAATTCCGGAGCTAAACTTCTTATTTTTGATCGTTATGGAAAACTAATCAAGCAAATTTCTACCTCTGGTGATGGTTGGGATGGAACTTACACAGGAAATCCAATGCCAGCAGATGATTATTGGTACACCTTAAAACTAGAAGACGGACGTGAAGCAAAAGGTCATTTTAGTTTGAAAAGATAAAATTCAAAAAAAAATCAAAAATTTAGATCATAAAAAAAATCCCAAACTCCATAATGGAATTTGGGATTTTCTATATTGAGACTTAAAATCAATTAGATTTTATATCTTTTTCTATCAGTTTCACTCAAGTAAATCTTTCTTAAACGAAGAGATTTTGGAGTAACTTCAACATACTCATCTTTTTGAATGTACTCTAAAGCTTCTTCTAATGAGAATTTGATAGCTGGAATAATTCTAGCTTTATCATCAGCTCCAGAAGAACGAACGTTAGAAAGTTTTTTCGTTTTAGTAACGTTAACAGTCATATCGTCGCTACGAGTATTTTCTCCAATTACTTGTCCTTCGTAGATATCCTCGTTAGGATCAACGAAGAATTTACCACGATCTTGCAATTTATCGATAGAGTAAGGAATTGCTTTTCCGTTTTCCATAGAGATTAATGAACCGTTGTTACGTCCAGGAATTTCTCCTTTATATGGTTCATACCCAATGAAACGGTGTGCCATAATAGCCTCACCAGCAGTAGCAGTAAGCAATTGATTTCTTAAACCAATGATTCCACGAGATGGAATGTTGAATTTAATAATCATACGCTCTCCTTTACCTTCCATAGAAAGCATTTCACCTTTACGGATTGTTACGAATTCAACTGCTCTACCTGAAAGATTTTCCGGCAAATCGATAGTTAACTCCTCGATTGGCTCACATTTAACACCATCAATTTCTTTGATAATTACCTGTGGCTGACCAATTTGAAGCTCGTAACCTTCTCTTCTCATAGTTTCAATAAGAACAGACAAGTGAAGTACACCACGTCCAAAAACCATGAATTTATCAGCAGAATCAGTTTCACCAACTTTCATCGCTAAGTTTTTCTCAAGCTCTTTTGTCAATCTTTCACGGATGTGACGAGAAGTAACAAATTTACCTTCTTTACCAAAGAAAGGTGAATCGTTGATTGTAAACAACATACTCATTGTTGGCTCATCAATAGCAATAGTTTGTAAAGCTTCTGGGTTTTCAAAGTCAGCGATTGTATCACCAATTTCAAAACCTTCAATACCTACAACAGCACAAATATCACCAGCAACAACCTGATCAACTTTTCTACGGCCTAAACCTTCAAAAGTATGTAATTCTTTAATTCTTGATTTGATTACTTTACCATCTCTTTTTACTAAAGAAATTGGCGATCCTTCTTTCAAGATACCTCTTTCAAGACGACCAATAGCAATACGTCCAGTAAATGAAGAGAAATCTAAAGATGTAATCAACATTTGAGGCGTTCCTTCAGAAACTTTAGGAGCTGGAACATTAGCGATAACCATGTCCAATAATGGCTCAATGTTTTGTGTTTGATTTTTCCAATCATCAGACATCCAATTGTTTTTAGCAGAACCGTAAACAGTTGGGAAATCCAATTGCTCTTCAGTAGCACCTAATTCAAACATTAAGTCAAAAACTTTTTCGTGAACTTCTTCAGGAGTACAGTTTTCTTTATCAACTTTATTGATAACCACACATGGTTTCAAACCTAAATCAATAGCTTTTTGTAATACGAAACGCGTTTGTGGCATTGGACCTTCAAAAGCATCCACTAGCAAACATACACCATCGGCCATGTTTAATACACGTTCAACTTCACCTCCAAAATCCGCGTGGCCTGGAGTGTCAATAATATTGATTTTTGTTCCTTTATATTGAACTGATACGTTTTTAGAAGTAATAGTAATACCTCTCTCGCGCTCTAAATCGTTATTATCAAGAATTAAATCACCTGTGTTTTCGTTTTCACGAAATAATTGACAGTGATACATAATTTTATCAACCAAAGTGGTTTTACCGTGATCGACGTGGGCAATAATTGCAATGTTTCTAATAGATTCCATCTGTGATTTTTAATGGGCGCAAAGGTACACTTTATTTTTTAATAAAAAACGTTTCTAACATAGTTTGCGTGTATACAATCAATTAGTTAATATAAAACATCAAAAAACGGGCTTCAAATTGAACTTTACTTATTGTTGAGTTATAGTTAATTTAACTATATTTGAAGTAATGAAAAGTAAAACTCTCCAAATTACTCTAGTTTATATTCTAGTATCATTGTTTATGGCAATACTCTGTCATAAAATACTTACCACTTATTTCACCGACGTTAAATATTTTTATCTTTTTTTTCTTAAAGATATTTTTTTCATACTAACCACTGCATTATTTTTCAAATTCATAGTTTCTAAAAACGAAAAAAAGAATGTTACTGTTTTCAAAAAATTAAAAGAAACAAACGAAGAAATTAAAGAATCAAATGAAAAATATGATATTGTTGCAAAGGCAACGAGCGATACCATTTGGGACTGGAAAATTCAGGAAGACAGCATAAATTGGAACAAAGGAATTGAAGGCGTTTTTGGCTACAATCCTGACGAAGTAGGCAAAACTTCAAAATGGTGGTTTGACAAAATTCATCCTGAAGACAGCATCAGAATGTCCATAAAACTTTATTCCTTTATTGAGCAAAAAACAGAAAAATGGCAGGATCAATACCGATTCAGATGCGCCGATGGAAGCTACAAATATGTTCTCGACCGTGGATTTTTATTAAAAGATGAAAACGGAAGAGCCATTAGAATGATTGGAGCCATCCAAGATATTACCAAACAAAAAGAAGAAGAACAACGATTAAAACTTTTAGAAACCGTAATTACACAATCTAAAGACTCCATTTTAATTACGGAAGCCAATTCGCAGGCTAGAAAAATACCGAAAATTGTTTATGTAAATCCTGCTTTTTCACAAATGTCAGGTTATCTATCCAATGAAATTGTAGGCAAATCTCCGAATATTTTCAAAGGACCAAAATCGGATTCGGACGAATTAAAAAAACTATTAAGAGCAATTAAAAATGAAGAAGAATGCTTGATAGAAACCATTAGCTACACCAAACAAAAAGAAGAATATTGGGTTCGTTTCTCCATGATTCCGATTTTCAGCAATGAAGGATCAATTTCTCACTGGATTTCAATACAAAGAGACATCACCGAAGAAAAAAAGCTTGAAACAGAAAAAGAACACCTTATTCGAGAACTGACCCAAAACAACAAAGACTTAAAACAGTTTTCATATATTACTTCTCACAATTTAAGAGCACCTTTATCAAACTTAATTGGACTTTTGAATCTTATCGAAGATATTCCGATTGAAAATCCAGAGCTTGAGGAAATTTTAGGCGGTTTCACAAAATCAACACATTTGCTTAACGAGACTATTAATGATTTAGTCAAAGTCATCATTATAAAAGATAATCCTTCAATGCAAAAAGAAGAAGTATCTTTGAAAGAAGTATTTGAAAATGTTTTTAGCCAATTATCTTTTCAGATAGAATTACACAAACCCATCATCAAACTAAAATTTGACCGTGTTCCTTTATTGAACACAAATAAAGCATATATAGAAAGTATTTTACTTAATTTGCTTACGAATTCGATCAAATATAAATCGGAAAACCGAAAATTAAAAATATCTATTACAGCAGAACAAATAGACAATAAAGCGATATTAACTTTTAAAGACAATGGAATTGGGATTGATTTAGAACGAAATCGAGACAAAGTTTTTGGCTTGTACCAACGATTTCATAATTACCCAGACAGCAAAGGACTTGGCTTGTACCTTGTAAAATCGCAGGTAGAAACCATGGGAGGAACAATCAGTATAGAAAGTGAAGTCAATAAAGGCACAACCTTTATAATAACATTTAAAAATTAACATCATGCTCGAGCAAATTTTATGCATTGACGATGACCCAATCACGTTAATGTTATGTAAGAAAGTAATTTCGAAGTCACAAATTTCGCATGAAATTATCACCGCTCAAAATGGAGAAGAAGCCCTTCACCACTTCAACACTTTAAAATACCACAAAAATAAAGACAACAAAAAACCCGAATTGATTTTTTTAGATTTAAACATGCCTGTGATGGGCGGCTGGGAATTTTTAGATCATTTTACTTCTCCAGATTACGCCGAATTCAACAGTGCTAATGTCATCGTTTTATCTTCAACAATTGACCCAGAAGATTTAGCCAAAGCAAAGAAATACCCAATAATAATAGATTTTCTTTCAAAGCCAATTACACAGCCAATGCTAGAATACCTTAAAAAGAAGATTGATTTGTAAATAAATTCCAATTTTCAAAATCAGGATTTGGAATTTTTCATTTAAGGGTTGTATTCGACTTTGGACTTGAGACTTTAGACCTTCCAACTTAAGCATAAACAAAAAAAGTCCTCTAAAAGAGGACTTTTTTATATTTTTAAGATTGTAATTAATTACAATTTAGCAACATGTTTTGTTAATTTAGACTTCAAGTTAGAAGCTTTATTATCATGAATGATGTTCTTTTTAGCTAATTTATCAATCATAGAAATTACAGTTGATAATTTTGCACTAGCATCAGCTTTATCAGTAGCTAATCTTAATGCTTTAATAGCATTACGAGTAGTTTTATGTTGATATCTATTAAGAACTCTTCTTTTTTCGTTACTTCTGATTCTTTTTAATGCTGACTTATGATTTGCCATTTTCTTTTAATTTTAGATGTAATAATAATTATAAATACTAGTTAAAAAAGAAAAACCTCCCACAACTGTAAAACAATCACTTTGGTTTTAACTAATAAAACAAAAACCGAGACACCAATCTTTATTTTATAAAACTTATTTACAACTAATTTGTAGTCCGTAGGGGAATCGAACCCCTGTTACCAGGATGAAAACCTGGCGTCCTAACCCCTAGACGAACGGACCTGATTCTCCTAAGTTGGAAACTATTCAATATGTAATATAACTTGTAGTCCGTGGGGGAATCGAACCCCCCTTACCAGGATGAAAACCTGGCGTCCTAACCGATAGACGAACGGACCGTGCTTCTCTAATGCGGATGCAAAGATACATCTATTTTTTAGTTGCACAATACCTACAGTAAAAAAAAATATTTTTTTTTAATATGCCTTAGCAAAAAGCACTCTTTTAGACGAAGGATTCCCACTAAACACACAGGTTCCCGCCTCTTCAACAGCATCCAAAGGAATGCATCGAATAGTGGCTTTTGTCAAATCTTTTATCTTTTCTTCAGTCGCTGCAGTTCCATCCCAGTGAGCAGAAATAAATCCTCCTTTACCGTCTAAAACTTGCTTAAATTCCTCAAAATTATTCACTTCAGTTATATGAGTATTTCGATAATTTAATGCGCGATCAAATAAATCTTTTTGAATTTGCTCCAAAAGATCATTTACATATTCAACGATTTTTTCGCTTGCAACAACTTCTTTCGACAAATTATCGCGTCTTGCAACCTCAAAAGTTCCATTTTCTAAATCTTTTGGACCAACGGCAATTCTAACTGGAACTCCCTTCAACTCCCATTCCGCAAATTTGAATCCTGGTTTTTGAGTTGTTCTGTCATCATATTTTACCGAAATCTTAAGTTTTTTCAATTTTGCTGTCAATTCATTTACAGCAGCGGTAATTTGCGCTAATTGTTCATCAGTTTTATGAATTGGAACAATCACCACTTGGATTGGCGCTAAATTTGGAGGCAAAACCAAACCTTGATCATCAGAATGCGTCATAATCAAAGCTCCCATTAATCGAGTCGAAACCCCCCAAGAAGTCCCCCACACATGTTCTTGTTTACCTTCTGCGTTAGCAAACTTCACATCAAAGGCTTTTGCAAAATTCTGACCTAAAAAGTGAGAAGTTCCTGCTTGTAAAGCTTTTCCGTCTTGCATCAACGCTTCGATACAATAGGTTTCGTCTGCACCTGCAAAACGCTCTGTTTCAGTTTTAAAACCTTTCACAACTGGAATTGCCATGAAATTTTCAGCAAAATCAGCGTAAACATTCATCATTTTTTCTGACTCTTCAATAGCTTCTGCTTTTGTAGCGTGAGCAGTATGCCCTTCTTGCCATAAAAATTCAGCAGTTCTTAAAAACAAACGCGTACGCATTTCCCAACGAACTACATTTGCCCATTGATTAATCAGCAAAGGCAAATCTCTATAAGATTGAACCCATCCTTTATATGTAGACCAAATAATTGCCTCACTCGTTGGACGAACAATAAGTTCTTCTTCTAATTTAGCGTTTGGATCAACCATTAATTTACCTGGTCTCTCCTGGTCATTTTTCAATCTGTAATGTGTTACAACAGCACATTCTTTAGCAAATCCCTCAGCATTTTTTTCTTCCGCCTCAAACATGCTTTTAGGCACAAATAAAGGGAAATAAGCATTTTGATGACCTGTCTCTTTAAACATTCGATCTAGCTCAGCCTGCATTTTTTCCCAAATAGCATATCCGTACGGCTTAATGACCATACATCCTCTAACACCTGAGTTTTCAGCTAGATCTGCTTTTACAACCAGTTCATTATACCATTTCGAATAATCTTCTGATCTTGTAGTGAGGTTCTTACTCATATTATATAGTTTGGCACAAATTTTGTTTTAATAATTTTAACTAAATAGTTTGACAAAACTAACTATTTTTGTAATGTGCAACAATAAAAAACACCACAGATATGAAAACTTCTACATCTCTCCGCCAAAACTCAAGTTACTTTTACTTAATTGGATTACTGAGTTTTCTGCTTGCATCGTGTGGTTCTTACCAAAACACCTCTTATTATGACAATGATGGCGTTTATGGAAAATCAACAAACACGTACGCACAAACGACATCTACAAATGCTAACGTTAACAATCAATACAAAGATTACTTCAAATCACTTCAGGACGAAAATCAGCCAACTGAAATTTTTACTGATGTAGACAATTATACTAGTAATTATGCCGTAAACGACAGTACTCAAACAGCATCTACTACAGCTTATCCTGGCTGGGGAAGTGGTACTACAGAAACTTCAGTAACCTACTATTCTGATCCATCATTTTATTGGGGAATCGGATTTGGATGGGGCTATCCTTATTATGGTTACGGATGGGGATACCCTTATTACGGATGGGGTTATTATCCTGGATGGGGATATCCAGGTTGGGGATACCCAGGATACGGTTACGGATATTACAACAATTACAATTATAGCTATGGAAGAAGAGGGTCTGCCGCTTATTACGGATCTCGAGGATATTCTTCAAGAGACTACTCATACGCATCAAGAGGTTCATATGCTGGAAGAAATTATGCTGGAAGAAGCGCTACGACTTTCAATGGAAGAGATTACGCTAACAGAAGCAGCTATACTACAAACAACAGAGGCTATTCAGATTTCAGAAGAAGCTCTTCTGTAAACGGAAGAACGTATTCAAGCCCAACTTTCACAGATAGAAGAAGCACTGCACAAGGTCAAAGCAGTGGTTATGATTACGCCAATAGAAGATCAAGTGCCGGAACAACAAACAGAAGCTACAGTCCGTCAAGCGACTACTCTTCTAGAAGCTACTCTCCTAGCCCATCACGCTCAATGAACAGCGGCGGCGGCGGAAGTGCGAGAGGCTACAGCGGCGGCGGTGGCGGCGGTGGCGGTAGATCATACGGCGGTGGCGGTGGCGGCGGAAGAAGATAAAATCTCTTCTGCAAATCATTCAATCATTTTAAAAACTTAACCAGATGAAAAAAATATTCTTCCTATTTATAGCGGGGCTATCTATTAGTGCCGTACATTCTCAAGAAATATCAGACGCCGTTCGTTACGCACAGGACAATCTAACAGGTACTGCTCGTTTCAGAGCAATGAGCGGTGCATTTGGAGCTGTTGGTGGAGATTTATCCGCTTTAAGCGTCAATCCTGCAGGATCAGCAATATTCAACAACAACCAACTTGGCGTAAGTTTTAGCAATCAGAACATTAAAAACAATTCTAATTATTTTGGAACTGAGACGAGCAACAAAGACAACTCCTTTATATTAAACCAAGCTGGTGCTGTTTTTGTTTTTCATGATCATAATCCAAAAAACAATTGGACAAAAATTGCAATTGGAACCACTTACGAAAATGCAAACAATTTTAACAGCGATACTTTTTCTGTCGGAACTAATCCACGAAACTCTATCGATCAATACTTTTTGACTTATGCTAATGGAATCCCGTTAGGAAACATAACCACTATTCCATATCGCGATATGTATTATGATGAACAACAAGCTTATTTTGGCTACCAAGGCTTCGTCATCAACCCAGTTAACCCAAACGACAACAACAATACTCAGTATGTTTCTGGCGTGCCAGCTGGCGGCAACTACTATCAAGAAAACGAAATTTACGCTAGAGGATACAACAGTAAACTGAGCTTCAATATAGCAACTTCATACAAAGACAGAATTTATTTTGGAGCCAACCTAAACGTACATATTACAGATTACAGAAGATCTAGCAGTTTCTACGAAGACAATAGTAATCCGCTAGAAGCACGCGAAACCATTTCGAATCTTCGCTTTAACAATGAGCTATACACTTATGGAAACGGATTTTCTTTTCAATTAGGCGCTATTGCAAAAGTTACTGACGCATTCAGACTTGGAGTCGCGTACGAATCAAATACTTGGTATGATTTGTACGATGAAGTTTCACAAAGCTTATTTACGACTCGACAAGCAGCAGGTGGTCAAGAAATACACGAATCAATCAATCCAAATATCATCAATGTGTACGACAGATACACTTTGCAGACACCTGGAAAATTTACTTTTAGTGGCGCTTATGTATTTGGAAAATCCGGTTTAATCAGTCTTGATTACTCAATTAAAGATTATGCAAATACAAAATACAAACCGACAAGCGACCCAGGATTTAGAGGATTAAATGCTGACATGAGCAACCAATTGACATCTGCTGGAGAATTAAGAATTGGTGCCGAATATAAAATTCAGCGATTAAGCCTACGTGGCGGATATCGTTTTGAAGGAAGTCCTTATAAAAACGGAACCACAATTGGTGATCTAAACAGCTATTCAGGAGGTTTGGGATATAGTTTTGGAGGAACTAAATTAGACTTAGCATATTCTTATTTAGAAAGAAAATCAAATCAAGGATTTTTTGCAACTGGATTTACTGACGGAGCAAACATCACATCAAAACTCAACAATGTCACTATGACTTTATTATTTGAATTGTAATTAGAAATTAAAATAGATTACCCAAGATTTCCGTCAGGTGTTTGCTTGACGGATTTTTTTATTCCCGACAGAAGCGATATCGACTTCATAAAAAACACCTAAAAGAAACCGAAACAAGCGGTGTTTGAATAAAAAAGTGTAATTTTGCACTCCAATTTATAAAAGTATGAGAACCAAGTCTTTAAAAAAGAACAAAATTAACGTTATCACTCTTGGGTGTTCAAAAAATGTTTATGACAGTGAAGTCCTAATGGGACAACTGCGTGCTAATGGAAAAGAAGTTGAACATGAGGCTCCTGCAGAAAAAGAAGGAAACATTATTGTAATCAACACTTGTGGATTTATTGACAATGCGAAAGCCGAGTCTGTAAATATGATTTTGGAATACGCAGACAAAAAAGACAGAGGATTAGTTGATAAAGTTTTTGTAACCGGATGTTTATCTGAGCGTTACAGACCAGATTTAGAAAAAGAAATTCCTAATGTAGATCAATATTTTGGTACAACTGAATTACCACAATTATTAAAAGCTTTAGGAGCTGATTATAAACATGAATTATTAGGAGAACGTTTGACTACGACTCCAAAAAATTATGCTTACTTAAAAATTGCCGAAGGATGCGACAGACCTTGCAGTTTTTGTGCGATTCCGCTTATGCGTGGATCACACGTTTCTCAACCAATTGAAAAATTGGTAAAAGAAGCAGAAGGATTAGCTAAAAACGGCGTTAAAGAATTAATTTTAATTGCTCAAGATTTGACTTATTACGGTCTTGATCTTTATAAAAAGAGAAATCTTGGAGAACTTTTAGAAGCACTAGTTAAAGTTGAGGGAATCGAATGGATTCGTTTGCATTACGCCTTCCCTACAGGTTTCCCAATGGACGTTTTGGAAATCATGAAACGTGAACCAAAAATCTGTAATTACATCGATATTCCATTGCAGCATATTTCTGATTCTATTTTAAAATCAATGCGTCGTGGTACTACTCAAGCCAAAACGACTCAATTATTAAAAGATTTCCGTGCATCAGTTCCGGGAATGGCAATTAGAACAACCTTAATCGTTGGATACCCAGGAGAAACTCAGGAAGATTTTGAGATTTTGAAAGATTTTGTTCAAGAAATGAAATTTGACAGAATGGGATGTTTCGCGTATTCTCACGAAGAAAACACGCACGCTTATTTATTAGAAGATGATGTTCCGGATGATGTAAAGCAAGCCAGAGCAAATGAAATAATGGAACTTCAGTCACAAATTTCTTGGGATTTGAATCAGGAAAAAGTTGGGCAAGTTTATAAATGCATCATTGACAGAAAAGAAGGTGCTCATTTTGTAGGCCGAACTGAGTTTGACAGCCCAGATGTTGACAACGAAGTTTTGATCGATGCATCTAAATTTTACGTAAAAACAGGTGAATTTGTTAATATAAAAATAATAGAAGCAACAGAATTTGATTTATACGGAGAACCTGCTTAAATTTACGCTAAATTATTATCAATTTAGATAAACTCACTATGAAACCTACTAACAGATTTTTTCTTTTGATTTTTACTTTATGCTGTATCAATGCAGCATCTGCTCAATACGGTGGCGGTTACGGCGGCTACAATAATGGCTACGGCGGTGGTTACGGAAGTGGTTATGGTCGCGGAGGCGGTATGGGAATGGACAGAAGCATGATGGCTGGACCACAGAGCGCACCAAGCAAACCGAAAGAAATTCCTGCACAAGAAACTGCATCTAGAATCGTAGAACAAATGAAGCCAGAGTTAAATCTGGACGAACTTCAAGCTATTGCAATTACAAATGTTTTGGCAGACAGCGTGAAAGAACAAGGAGTTCTGTTGAAAAACGAAAGCAGCAGCCAAAGTGAAAAAATGGAACAGATCAAGGCTTTAAGAGAAAGTACCAATAAAAAAATTACAGCTTTCCTGAATCCTGATCAAATTGAGAAATACAACACTTTCATGAATAATTTCAAGGAAGTGAAGAAAGACAAATCAAAAAAGAAAAAAGATTCTAAAGACGCTAAGGACTCAAAAGAAGCAACAGAAGAAGAAAAAACAATAAAAGCTGGAGAATAATTTTCAAAGACTTCAACTTAAAATGTAAATGATCATGGTAAAAAAACATTTTTGTTATTTGATTTTAGCAATTATCATCACTTCTTGCTCTACAAATCCATACAAAAACACTGAGAAAGTATACGATCAGCAGCTTAAAAATTTAGAAAACCAAATTACAAGCAAAGATCCGCAGCCAATTCCAGCAATTAGTCCAGTTGTAATTGACACGACTTATGCTGCTCAATTAGGCATCGTAAAAGATACTTTGTCAAAAACGGGATCTACGCATTTAGTAAACGGAATTACGACAGAATGGATTGGTACAGTAAATTTCAATTTAAGAAAACCAAGTTTTATCATCATTCATCATACTGCCCAAGATTCACTAAAGCAGACGATCAATACTTTTACCAAAACTAAAACTCAGGTTAGCGCACACTATATAATTTCAGAAAACGGAAAAGTGGTGCAAATGCTGAACGATTATTTAAGAGCTTGGCATGCAGGCGCTTCAACATGGGGAAAGAATACGGATATCAATTCAAGTTCAATCGGAATTGAATTAGACAACAATGGTTTCAAACCTTTTACAGAAAGCCAAATCAGTAGTTTAGTAGCTCTTTTGACCAAACTGAAAAAAGATTACAATATTCCAACACAGAATATATTAGGACATTCTGATATTGCACCAGGTAGAAAACAAGACCCAAGTGCTTTATTTCCTTGGAAAACATTAGCAGAAAAAGGCTTCGGAATTTGGCCAGACGAAGTTCTAGAAGAAGCTCCTTTTGATTTCAAAATTGAACCAGCGCTAAGAATCATTGGTTACAACACAAAGAATCTTTCTGCAGCAATTATGGCTTTCAAACTGCATTACATTCAAACAGATGTAACTCCAACTTTGGATAGAAAAACAATCGATACGATTTACTCTATTTATAAAAAGCAAGTTCAATAATAGTTCCACACAAAATATAAAGACAAAGAGGCTGTTTATACAAACAGCCTCTTTTTTTATTACCTTAAATTAAAGCCTAATAGCACACAGACAACACAGATGAAACAGATTATTATCGTTCTTAGGTTGTGCATATCTGTGTAACATTTCAATATGTTATTCCAGACAAATCCTTTTATCACAACGAAAAGACGCAATGAATTGCGTCTCTACAGGCATTTTCCAACAACAATAGCCAATGACTATTTACTAATCACTATTCACATCTCACATTTTACATCTCACAATTCACATCTCACATTTTCCAATTTCACAAAAAAATAAAAAAGCTGCCAAAACATTAATTTGTTTCGACAGCTCCAAAAAAAAAAAAAAAAATATCAATCTTTATCTCTAGAATGAGTATGTTGTAGCTACTAGAGCGTAGAACGATCCGCCAGTTGGCAATGCATCTTTATCTAAAAAGATATCTTCAGAAGCAGCATCGTATCTTAACTCAGGAATTATAGTCAATTTTCCAACTTTATAGTTTAAAGAAACAGTATTTGCAAACACATTTGATCCTGTTAAAGTTCCTAAACTTGGCGCAGCATCTTTAGCATCAAAATATTCCATTCTGTAAGCCAATAACAATGATGGAGAGAAAGAGTAATTTGCATATCCTACTAATGAGAACCATTCACCATCTAAAGCGCTGTCAAAATCATTTTTTGTTTTAGCATAAGTTGCGTTGAACCCAAGACCAAAACTATCACTTATTGTTTTTGATGCTACAAAATCGATTTGTGTTTTATTTTCGTCAGATGCTGGATTGGCGCTTCCTGATGTAAAGTTCAAATAAGCACTTCCCGTTTCACCAATATACCCCACTTGTCCGATATATGTTTTTTGAGTCGAACCAGCATCCATCGCCGATTTAAAATCTGTTGGATTAGTGATACCAAACATTGCTGTAAATTTTCCTGAAGTATATACTGCTTTCACCCCCGTATTAAAGAAAGGCCCATAAGAAAACGCATATGACATACTGTAGTTTTTATTATCAACGGCATCTAGAACTTCGTACCCTATATGAGTACCAAAACTACCCGCAACAAATTTAAATTT
Organism: Flavobacterium daemonense; assembly: GCF_007341385.1. Taxonomy (GTDB): domain Bacteria; phylum Bacteroidota; class Bacteroidia; order Flavobacteriales; family Flavobacteriaceae; genus Flavobacterium; species Flavobacterium daemonense. The sequence continues at coordinate 154,432 of NZ_VJYD01000008.1, read as the reverse complement.
ATCAGTAACATTATAAGTAAAGAACAATTGTTTAATTAAAAATTTTGCATTTATATCTTTATCTGTTGTTTCATTATATGAAAATTCGCCTGCTCTTTTTCCGAATCCTAAGTCTACAAATACAGAAGCTTTTCCGAAAGTATGACTAGCTTCTACAGATGCCATTCCTAGTTCAAATGAATTCTGAGAGTTGGTAAAGCTCGTTAATCCATTCATTTGCTTAGAAAAATCATATTTATAGTACGCATCTGCTGATCCACCCCATGTCGTTGCTGGTGGAGTTGAAGTTTCAGTATCATCTTGTGCGAAAGCAAAAGAACTCGTTAACATCGCGGCTAAAATGTGTAATACTTTTTTCATGTTTTAATTGGTTTTTGGTTATTAATTGATTCTGGTTAGTTAATCTTTATATAGCTGTTTAATCGTATATGTCAATTCTAAATATCCCTCATCATCCTCAAAAAACCTCTTCATTTTCATTAGCGAATTTATTAACTTTTGTATGAGTAGAACAATTGAAAAGTACTTTTTTGATGTTTTACAAGCAGAATTATGGATTACAAAAATTAAAGAAGCAATAATCGTTATTTGATATTTATACAGATTCATTTTTGAAAATTCAATAACGCATTTTTAGACGTTTTTTATTTTTTAAAAGGGTTTAGCATGAAAACAAAAACAAAAAACAAGTAAAATCAACATAAAAAATATCCAAAATAAAATACTACCCTAAAAAATTAGGGGGGGGGGGGTATAAATAAAATATTAAAAAATAAACCAAAACACAAAATAAAATCTTCACATTAAAAAAAGCAATTTCACAAAAACAAAATTCCTACAAAAATAAACCTACAAAACACCAAACAGTACTCTTAAAAAGAAGATTCAATTTCTCATTTTAGCAACAAAAAAAGCCCGTTCAAAACTGAACAGGCTTCATAAAAAACAGCAAGAATTTTTTCTATTCTTGGATATTATATTTTCTTAAAAACTCTCGAACTTTGATTCCAGATTCTTTTAAATCTTCATCTTTCCATTTTCCTTCTGATTTTGCAGATTTCTTCAAAATAGAACAAGTTTCATCTTTGTCAGAAACTGACCATGTAATCCAGCTCAATTTTCTGGATTCCATCCAATCGATATAGTCTTGCCAAGCTTTTATATTTAAAGGTCCGTCGCCAGAAGCTTCCATTCCCGCAGATTCAGAAACAAACACCGGCAATCCGGCTTTTATAGCGGCATCCGTTCGGTCGCGCAATTCTTTTCCATGCGTTGCGGCATAAAAATGCATCGTATACATTATATTATTGTATCCAACAATTGGGTCTTCAGCAGGGAGATTAATATCCTGATCCCAACGCGGACAACCGACCAAAATAACATTATTAGGATCGTTTTCTCTAATAATGCGAATGATCTCCTCGGCATATGATTTCACTTCCCACCAACTTTCATAATCTGGTTCATTAAAAACCTCATATATTATATTAGGGTATTTGCCGTATTTTTTTGACATCTCCGCAAAAAAAGCCGATGCTTCTTTCAAATTAATGTTATGACTATGCCAATCAATTATCACATAAATATCAGATTTGATAGCACCGTTTACAACTGCTTCAATTTTTTCTTTTGCAAACTGAGGATCTTTCATGTATGACATTTCGCCTAGCTCAATTCCAGTTGCCGCTCTCACCACATTGCAATTAAAATCTTTTTTCAACCAGCTAACTGCTTTTTCATTATAAAACCTTGGCCACATGCTATGCCAGCCAAAACTCAAGCCACGCAAAACAATTGGATCATTATTCTTGTCCACTAATTGAGTTCCGTTAACGCTCAGTTGTCCATGCTTTTTAACAAACTGAGCCTGCAAAACACAAGAAAACAGCAGCAAAACAGCAACATAAAATTGACTTTTAGATATCATAAATTAAAATTTAAGGTGTTAATCTAAGTGTAATTACATCATGTGAAGCAAGATCAGCAATAAAATTCTTTTTGGTCGTTCCTGCTTCTTTGTTTTTCCAAAGATCTTTTATTTTATAGGTTATTTTATTAAAATCGGCTTCATAGCCAAAATCAGCATCCTTAATTATTTGCTTTTTAAAATCGAAATTGATTTTTTTGGCAACATCGCTTCTGTTCAAGAAAGTAATTGCCCAATTTCCATCCGATAAAGGTTTTACCCAAACTTCTAAACCATCTTCGGCCGAATATTTAAAACCCTGAATACCTAATTTATCCTGATTAACAGCAATCAAATTTTTATTGGTCAAAATTGCCAGCGTTTCTTTCGACATTTTTCGGTAATCGTTTCCGGTAAACAAAGGCGACGCAAGCATGCACCACATAGCAAAATGTGATTTATCTTCTGTATCATTCATTTCATTTCCAACTTCCATCATATCAAAATCATTCCAATGATCCGGACCCGAATATTTTCGGATATCTTTTCGCATTTCGGCAATTTTCATAAATCCCCAAGATGACCAATTTTCCGGATGTTTGAATTCACAATCAAAACACGGATAAATATCACCAGAAATTCTCCAAAGATTCCCAACTGGCTTTCCCCATTCCCAAGGCTGATTATCACCCCATTCGCAAAGACTGAAAACAATTGGGCGACCTGCAGTTTTAAGCGCATTACTCATGGTTGTATAGGCTTCAGGAGCTGTAATTCCTTTTGTATTACACCAATCATACTTTAAAAAATCGATTCCCAATTTAGCGTAAAAACGAGCATCCTGATATTCATAACCACGCGTTCCCGGATATCCAGCACAAGTTTGAGTTCCGGCACAATTGTACAAACCAAATTTAAGCCCTTTGCTGTGCACATAGTCAATAACCGCTTTCATTCCGTTAGGAAATTTAGCAGGATCAGGAACAAGATCGCCGTTTGCATCACGCTCATGTGTCATCCATCCGTCGTCCAAAACAATATAATTATAACCTGCAGCTGCCAATCCTGACGAAACCATAATATCGGCAGTTTCTTTAACGAGTTTTTCATCAATATTAGTTCCGAAAGTATTCCAAGAGTTCCATCCCATTGGCGGCGTCATGGCTAAACCTTCAAATTTTCCTCCTGTTTGATTATGCGTATTTCCTTGTCCAAAACTCAAACACGAAACACACAAAGCAAATGCTGAAATGATTTTTTTCATTCTTCTTTAAATTTAAACCTTTTATAAAAAGATATTCCCTAATTAAAAATTAGGGAATATCTCAAACTAACTCAAAAAAAGCAATTATCTATTTTAACACAAATCCTAAATCGTCAAACAACACCGTGTTTCCGCCATCATTATTAGATTCTTGAAAAGTAACCATCCAAACACTTGTTGGGCTACCTAATTTATCTAAAGGAATCTCCATATAAACCCAACTTGTAGTTACCGGAATAACATAGTTTGCGCCACCATTCAAATTAAAATTAACCTGACCATTTTTAGTCCCTTTAACAGCAATTCTAAAGGCTTTATACTTTGACATATCAATATCAAAGCCCCAGTTTCCACCGTCCCAAGCGCCAAATTCCCATTTCCAAGATTTTTCTCCTTGATAAGAATCTTTATTATAGTCAAAATCCACACCTTTACCTGCCCACGGGCCACCCCATTGAGCCCCGTAAAGCTTATCATCATACAAAGCAGTTCCTATTGCTTCTTTAGAAACAGCTGTTCCAGAAATATTTGTCACGGCTAGATTTCTATAATTGGCATTTGCAGGGATTTTTACGACAATTTGTTCTAAGGTTGACGATACGATAGTAACTGGAACCTCTGGCAAAGTTTCTGTTTTAGCTAGAGTAACTTTTGGATTCAAAAAATATTTACCTTTAATAATTACCTCATCCCCTTCAGCACAATTGATAAAATTAAAACCGCTAAATGTTGGTACAGGCGGAGCAACCATAAAATCAAAAACTGCAGTTCCAGAATTTGTTACAACTTTCAATTGATTGGATGCATTTGCATAAGGTGTATTTTCATCAATCAATACGATGATATCAGTGTCCGTAACAAAAGTTGGTCTGAAATAAGTATCATAATCATTGAAATAGATTTTTTGTGTTGTCAAAAGACCTTTTCCATGAATTACATAATAATTTTTAGGATCCCCAACAGTAACTGGAACCAATGGCTTAACGCTTCCATCAGCATTATACCCTGAAGGCATTACCGACTCTATAACAGGTGCGCCAGTATAAACTGAAGCACTGTCGTCATTTGAGCATGAAGTAAAAAGTATTAAAGATAACACCCATGCTATACATGCCGTTAACGAAACAATTTTTAAATTTTTCATATTTTTATTTTTAAAAAATTATTTAAAAGTATACGGTGCTACTTCCGTTAATTTTGGATTTTTAATTAAATCATCTGCAGGATAAGGCAACAATAAGCTTGATGCAGTAATCGAAATGTGTTTTTCAGTTTCTCTGTCACCTCTATTTTGTGCTTCTAAAATCGCTTTAGCTTTAGCAAAAGGCAAACGTCCTAAATCGAAATAATAATCTCCTTCACAAGCTAACTCCGCCCGTCTTTCCTTAAATATATCATCAAAAGAAATTGATGTCTTTTCAGGAAGTCCAGCTCTTTTGCGAACTGCGTTGAATGATTTTAAAGCCAACGGATCTGTAGTGCTGCCTGTTTGTGATCCTAAAATAGCTTCTGCATGAATTAAAAGCAATTCTGCATAACGCATCATATAACTATTCATGCTGCTCTCTCCGTTAAAAGGCGCATTAAACGGACCAGTTATTGGAAGGTTTTCTTTTCCAATTACATATTTCTTCAAACCTGCACCAGATTTTTGTGCTTCATTTGCGATATCAAATGTATATCCTAAAACTTTTGGAGAATCAACATCAAGTGTTTTTGCATAAGTCAAATTTGGATAATAATCCCCAGGAAGCATAAATGTTTCTACCCTTCTTCTATCTCCATTTTCAAAAACATTATTGATTAAATCCTGAGATGGAGCAATCTGACCTGAATAAGTAGTTTCGACCAATCTGTTTTCAGGAGCAAATAATGTATTTGAAAAGTTACCTTCAAAGTAAGTTCCTGTTCCTGTCCATTGCCAAGAAAAAATAGACTCTTCGTTATTATTATTTTTCTGCAACCATAAATCGGCGAACGATTTTGTTGGCAAACTTTCTCCTCCTAATAATTTAAACTCACCGCTATTGATAACCTCCTGAGCCATAGCTTTTGCCAAATCATACTTTTTTTCATATAAATATACTTTTGCCAAAAATGCTTTTGCAGATCCACTTGAAACATGCGCATTTGCAGCATAATCCGAACCTCTATTTTTACTTCTTAAATTAGCGGCCGCAAATTTCAAGTCGTTTTCTATAAATTTATAAACATCTTCAACTGGATTACTTGGAATCACAAAGTTTTTAGAATAATCAGCATTGTTTTCGATAATTGGCACATTACCCCACAATCTAACTAAAAAGAAATAAGAAAAAGCTCTTATAAAATGTGCTTCTCCCAATGCATTATTCAAGGCTTCTTTGCTAACGTTTGGCCCAACACTTTGAGGTAAATTACTAATATAAGCATTAGAATTTGCGATGGCTCCAAAACAAGATCTCCACGCATCTGATATAAAAGATTGTGAATTTGTAAAACTCAAATCAGTAAACTTTCCAAAATCATTGTATTGACTTGCATACATGTTTCCAGAAATCACATCTGTAATACCATAGAAAGCAGATTTATTCATATTAAACCAAACAATACCATAAAGTCCGTTACTGGCATTGTCAAGCTTTAGATCAGAATCGTAATAATTTCCCACCGTTGGTGTTCCTTCTGCAGGCACATCAAGAAAATCTTGCGAACAAGATGATGAAATCAGCAAGATCAGCGCCATGGCAACAACACTGTTTATTTTTAGTATATTTTTCATATTATTTCGTATTAAAATTCAACATTAAATCCAAAAGTTATTTGTCTTGGAACCGGATAACGTCCATTATCAACACCAGACAACAACGCATCCTGGTTATAAGAACCTACTTCAGGATCATATCCTTTATATTTCGTGAAAGTATATAAGTTTGAACCGGTAACATAAAGTCTCAATCTTGACAATTGTAGTTTTGAGATCATATCAGAAGGCAATGAATAACCTAAAGTTACATTTTGAATTCTTAAATACGAGCCATCTTCGATATTGCGTGTTGAAATTGCATTATTGATATTATCATATGTCGAAGGTCTTGGCAAAGAAGCATTAATGTTTGATGCCGAATAAAAATCTGCTGCTTCAGTTAAATAATTCGTCCCCATATAGCTGTTCATTGTTCCTGACAAGCGTGTTAAGTTCATCAACTTATTTCCTGCAGTACCTTGAAGAAAAATAGATAAATCAACATTTTTATATTTAAAGTTATTAGTAAATCCATAAGTGAATTTAGGATTTGGATTTCCAATTGGCACTAAATCCTTCAAATCGATAACACCATCATTATTTTGATCTTTATAAATTACATCTCCTTTTTGAAAACTTGGCAATAATGAATTCGTTCCGTCTTTTAAAGGCACTTTTGTATTGCCTTGAGTGTAACCGTAAGTCAATAAATCCGCATCGGTTCTATAAATCCCCATCGCTTCGTAACCAATAAAAGAACCAATTGGCAAACCTTCCTGAGTTCTAGAAACTGTAACAGTATTATAAGCAAGCGTATTCATTGTTTTAACAATATTTAAACCTGCCATATCTTTAACTTCATTCACATATCTTGTAAAATTCACACTAGAATTCCATGAGAAATTTTCGCTGAATTTTTCAGTATAACCAAGAGTAATCTCAATACCTTTATTTTGCATGCTTCCAAGATTAAAATACGGAGGATTTACACCACCTTCATAATCTCCACCACCTGAAAGGAAGTTTGGCAACGGAACTTGATACAAGAAATTTTTGTTCACTTTTTTATATACATCTACTGTCGCTGTAAGCTTCGTATGAAACATATTAAAATCTAATCCTAAGTTGGTTTGATTTTGCGTTTCCCATTTCAAATCTTTATTAGGAGTATTTGACGGTAGGTAAGAAGTTCCCATTGAGCTATTAACTAAGTGCAAATTAGAGTCGTATAAATTGTTTCCAATTTGGTTGTTTCCTGTTTGTCCCCAACCCGCTCTAAGTTTTATTCCATCAACATATTTTTTAGTTCCTTCCATAAAACTCTCATTTGAAAGTTTCCATGAACCACTTACAGAACTAAATGTCCCCCATTTATTACCATAATAAAATTTTGAAGATCCATCAGTTCTTATTGAAGCAGAAATTCCATATCTATCAGCATAATCATAAACAACCCTTCCTAAATAAGAAGCTAATGTTTGACTTCCTGAATAAACACCGCTAGTTACTGCTTTAGACAAATCTGAAGCCGCAAGTGATTTGTCATTGTTATCTTTATAACCATATCCAGTTATAGAGTAACCTTCCCAATGTGATCTATTTGATTCTTGTACAGCTAGAATTGTAAAATTATGTTTTCCAATAGTATTTCTATAAGTAAGCATGTTTTTCAAGTTCCATGAATTACCCGTAGAAGGCCTGTAATACAAGTTTGCGTAACTTTTCACAGCGTTTCCTAAAGAATACATTGGATCAAATTGCTGCCCTAAATTATCATAGATATAACCACCAGCTTCAAAGCGATAATCTAAACCTTTGAATAAATCAATTTGAGTATAAAAATTTCCACTGTAATTTTTTCTTACCAATGTGTTAGAACCCAATAAAGAAACAGCAACCGGATTAACAAATGAGGTATTGCCTCCAGAAGGCGGTCCTGCAAAAGCACCTGATAATTCACGCACAGCAACATCTGGAGTTGCCAATAACGAAGTTGCGACAACTCCGTTAAACTGACCGTTTAATGTTAATTTTTCATCCGTAATGGCGCCACTTACGTTAACACCAACCTTGATAAATTTGTTTACTCTCGCATCAATATTACTTCTAAAATTATATCTTTTAAAACCTGATTCGATTACGATTCCCTCTTGATCTAAAACTCCTCCCGATATATAATAACTTATTCCCTCTTTACCACCAGAAAATGACAATTGGTTTGATTTCATAAATCCCGTTTCATAAATAGCATCTTGCCAGTCTGTACCTGGTCCTAAAAGCTCAGGATGTGCAAATTCAGGACGTTTCGCAGTAGGGTCATAAACATCTGCTAAAGCATTTTGGTGAATTGCATATTGCTGCAAATTCATTGAATGCAATTTTTTCGGAAGATTACTTATTGAATACGAATTTTCAAAAGATAATTTTCCCGTACCTTTTTTACCAGATTTTGTAGTTACAATCACGACACCATTCGCTCCTCGTGAACCGTAGATTGCAGTTGCAGAAGCGTCTTTCAAAATATCGATAGACTCTATATCACTAGGGTTAATCAATGCCAAAGGGCTTTGAGTAATATTACCATTATTAGAAAAGTTAGAATTTCCCTGAGCATTTCTTCCTGAGGTTGATGAATTTCGAGCATCACCAGAAATTGGCACACCATCGATTACGTACAAAGGTTCATTCGTACCAGTTAAAGAAGAAACACCTCTAATTCTCACAGAAACGTTACTTCCAGGCTCACCTGAATTACTGTTTACCACGACTCCGGCAGCTTTACCTTGCATCATTTGGTCAAACGAAACTACTTTTAAATTTTCAATATCTTTTGAGCTAATACTTGAAATAGCACTGTTTACGTCTTTTCTTTTTTGAGTACCATAACCAATAACTACAACATCTTTCAAATCTTCTACATTCGATTTTAAAACGACGTTAATTGTCTTTCTTCCTCCTACGGCTATCTTTTGAGGATGAAAGCCGATAAAAGAAAACACTAAAGTGCCATTTGCAGGAACTTCAATTGTATATTTTCCATCAAAATCTGTCGAAACATTCCCTTTTGATCCCTCAATAGTAATATTTGCACCCGGAATAAATACTCCGTTTTCATCAGAAACGGTTCCAGTTACTTTATTCTGAGCGGTAATAAAATTACTCAGTAACAAGAATAAAATCAATGGAACCGCTCTGTGGTTAGCGTTCCAATGAATAAAGTTAGTCATTAGTTTTTTCATAATAAGTGTTTGGTTAGTTTAAATTTGTTTTACTCATAATCAAGTAATAAAAAAAGGGTGTGATTTATTTTCTAAATTATTTAACAAATCTATAACAGAACAAAACATTAAATCGATAGTATTATATCATTTAATGATAATATTTTTACTATATCACTTTAAAAAAACATATATGAAAATAAAAACATAGATTAATTGCATTTTTCGCAATCACACCTCTTAAATCACTACTTCTTATAAATAAAAATGAACGAATTTGCAAAAAGCAAACGTTTTCGTTAAAAATAATATTTGTTTGTGAAAAAAAAGTATCACTATAAAATGCGTTTTAATCCAGAGAAATCTTCTCTATATTGACTAGGCGTACAATTTTTAATAGCTTTAAAACTGCGGTTGAAATTGGCGATATTATTAAATCCTGATTTAAAAGCAACCTCAGAAACGCTCATATCTTTTTCAACCAGCCAACGTGCCGCATATCCAATTCGGATGTCATTAATATAATTGACAAATGTTTTTCCGGTGCGTTTTTTAATAAATCGGTTAAAAGAAATTATTGACATACTGGCAACATTTGCAGCATCTTCTAAAGTAATTTTATCAGCGAAGTTTTTCTGGACATATTCATAAACCAGTTTCATTTTATCATAATCATCAAACGTATCATAATCTACAGTATAAGTCGAAAGTAAACGTTGATTTCTGGAATTGGCAAGATCATACAATAAGGAAGTAATTTCTAAAAAATAGTCCATACCATCAAGTTTAGAAAGCCTTACGAGTCGTGGCGTTAATTCTTCGGCTACTTTTTTAGAAAACAAAATGCCATGAATCGAACGATTAAACATATCCCGAATTGGGTTCATAATTCGTCTTGACAATAACGATTCATGAAATAAATCGTTATGAAACTGAATGGTAATTTCATGTATTTTTTTGCTTGTACATTTATGCAATTCCCAACCGTGATATAAATTCGGACCAATTAAAACCAACTCAACATTGTCAATTTCTTCGATATTATCTCCCACAACACGCTTCACCCCTTTTCCGTTCAAGATGAAATTAATCTCAAACTCTGGATGATAATGAACCGGAAAATCAAAGCTGTCTTTAACTCGGTCAAAAACCAAAAAACTGTCTCCAGCAGACAGCGGTGCTATTTCTCTGTAAAAATTTTTAGTAGTGCTCATATCTATAAAAAGCTATTTCATGAAGTAATTGAATCAATTTTGACTGCAATAATATGATATATAATTGATAAAATAATATTAATTACACGATAAACATCCAATTATCTTTGAAAAATAGAATTATCAATTTTTTAAAAACGGTATTAATAATAAACATTAATCCTTTTTTATAGAATATCTTTTTAAAGTTTTAATAATTTTATCTAGAAAACAATAATGAATTGTCGATTGAAAATCGAAGTGCAAAAACGCATTCTCAGTCTCTGAATTTGTGGCTTTTACGTCCAAAAACAATATAAAACCAGAATGAAAAGAAACATACTTACCTTGATTATTGCCTTATTTATAGGAACTTCATGTTCTTCAAAAGATCGCAACAGTAATACTAATTTGTCACTTTCAGATAAAAAAGCGACACCAGAAACCGTCGCACTTTATAAAAAGCTAGGTCAATTAACGCAAAAAGGATATATGTTCGGGCATCAAGATGATCTTGCATACGGCGTAAATTGGAAGTATGAAAACGGCCGAAGCGATGTAAAAGAAACCGTTGGCGATTATCCTGCCGTTTATGGCTGGGATATTGCCGGCATCGAAAAAGGCAATCCTAAAAATATTGACGGCGTTCCGTTTGACAAAATGAAACAGTTTATAAAAGAAGCCAATGAAAGGGGTGGCATTTCAACTATAAGCTGGCATTTTGATAATCCTGCAACAGGAAAAGATGCTTGGGATAATACGCCAAATTCATTAAAAACAGTCTTGCCCGGCGGCCAAAATCACAAAAAATTCACTTCTTGGCTTGATAATGCGGCAACATTCTTTTTGTCTTTAAAAGATAAAAACGGGAAAAATATTCCGATACTTTTTAGACCGTATCATGAACTTACCGGAGGCTGGTTTTGGTGGGGAAAAGGCAACACAACGCCTGAAGATTTCAAAACTTTATGGAAATTCACAATTGAATATCTTCAGAAAAAAGGTGTTCATAATTTAATATACATCTACAATACGAGCAGTTTTGGCAGCAAAGAAGATTTTTTAGCCAATTATCCAGGCGACAATTATGCTGATATTTTGAGTTTTGACAGTTATCAAAATGATGATGACAAAGACGGAAAAAAATTCGTTGAAGAAGTTCAGAATCAGCTTAAAATTGTAAACGAAATTGGGCTTGAAAAACACAAATTAATTGCCCTTGCTGAAGCTGGCTACGAAGCAATTCCAGATCCAAAATGGTGGACCGGAACTTTAAATAAAGCTATTGGCGATTACAAAATATCATATGTTTTACTATGGAGAAACCATGGATGGAAGGAAAAAGAACAAAAAATGCATTATTATGCTCCATATCCCGGACAAGTCAGCGAAAAAGATTTTATAGATTTTTATAAGCTCGACAAAACGCTATTTGAAAAAGACATAAAAAATTAAAAAACGTAAAAAATTATTAAACACCCCCTAATCTAAATCACAACCTTTAAAAAGTACTCAATGCACGACAAAATTAATTTAAAAGAAAAAATCGGTTACGGTCTCGGAGATGCTGCTTCATCAATGTTCTGGAAAATTTTCAGCATGTACCTTCTCTTTTTCTACACCGATGTTTTCGGAATTGCACCTGCTGTCGTAGGAACCATGTTTTTAATTACTAGAATCTGGGATTCTTGTTTTGATCCCATCGTAGGAATCATTGCAGACAGAACAAAAACAAAATGGGGAAAATTCAGGCCTTATTTATTGTGGGTTGCCGTGCCTTTTGCCGTAATTGGAGTTTTGACTTTTTACACACCAGATTTTGATGAAAAAGGAAAAATCATCTATGCTTACGTGACGTATTCTTTAATGATGATGATTTATTCGTTGATCAATGTTCCGTATGCTTCGCTTTTAGGCGTAATGTCGTCTGACCGAAAAGAAAGAACAACGTTGTCTTCTTACCGAATGGTTTTTGCTTTTGGCGGAAGTCTCTTGGCACTTTGGCTAATTGAGCCTTTAGTGAATTATTTCGGCGGAAGCCTAAATTCTAAAACAGGCTGGCTGGCAACAATCGCTGTTTTCGGTGTTATTACGACAGCCTTTTTCTGGGCTTGCTTTTTCTTCACCAAAGAAAGAGTCAAACCTATTGAAAATGAGCAATCCAACTTAAAAGAAGATTTAAAAGATTTATGGAAAAATAAACCTTGGTGGATTTTATTAGGAGCAGGAATTGGAACTTTGGTCTTTAATTCCATTAGAGATGGCGCTGCCGTTTATTATTTCAAATATTACGTAAGCAGTTCTGTTAACTTCGATTTTTCACTGTTTGGAACTGATTTTCACATGGCGCCCACTTCTATTTATTTAGTATTGGGTCAGGCAGCAAATATCATCGGTGTTATTTTGGCAACTCCTATCGCAAATAAAATCGGCAAGAAAAAAACCTTTTTTGGCGCCATGGCGATTGCTTCAATTTTGAGCTTGGTATTCTATTTCTTCGGAAAAGAAGATGTTTTCCTAATCATGACTTTCCAAATTTTGATCAGCATTTGCGCGGGCTGTATTTTTCCGTTAATCTGGTCAATGTATGCAGACAGTGCCGATTATTCTGAATGGAAACAAGGACGCCGTGCAACAGGTTTGGTTTTCTCGGCTTCATCAATGTCTCAAAAATTTGGATGGACAATTGGCGGTGCAGGAGCTGGATGGCTTTTGGGTTATTACGGCTTTCAGGCCAATGTCGAACAAACTGCTACAGCACAACACGGAATTCAATTAATGTTAAGCATACTTCCTGCAATCGCAGCAGCAATATCAGTCGGCTTTATTTTATTCTATCCTTTATCAGAAGAAAAACTGCAAACGATCGAACAAGATTTAAACGAAAAAAGAGACCAAAAAATTTAAAAACGAATCAGATACAGAAACGAAAATATATGACAACAATAAAATCTTCAGCTGTTTTTCAGGACCGAAAAACAGCGTTAGAAAAAGAATATAAAGTACTCGTAGAGCAAAAAAACGCTCCCGAAGAAAATGCTGGAAACGGAATTTATCAGCGTTATAAAAACCCGGTTGTTACTGCAGCTCACGTGCCTTTGAACTGGCGTTTTGACTTAAACGAAAAAACAAATCCATTTTTGCAGGAAAGAATCGGAATGAATGCTGCGTTCAACGCAGGCGCAATGAAATGGAACGGAAAATATCTGCTTGCCGTGCGTGTGGAAGGAATCGACAGAAAGTCTTTTTTCGCTATTGCGGAAAGTCCAAATGGTGTGGATAATTTTAAGTTTTGGGAAAAACCATGTATCATTCCACAAACAGAAAATCCAGATACGAATGTATATGACATGCGTTTGATCAACCATGAAGACGGCTGGGTTTATGGTATTTTTTGTACTGAAAGAAAAGATCCAAAAGCACCAAAAGGCGATACAAGTTCGGCTGTAGCCAATGCTGGAATTGTGCGTTCTAAGGATTTGGTAAATTGGGAAAGACTTCCTGATTTAATTTCAAATACTGGACAACAACGAAATGTAGTTTTACATCCAGAATTCGTTAACGGAAAATATGCTTTATATACGCGCCCACAAGATGGTTTTATTGATGTTGGCGCTGGTGGCGGAATTGGTTTAGGCTATGTTGACGACATGACAAATCCAATTGTAAAAGATGAAAAAATCATCTTCGGAAAACAATATCATACAATTTACGAACTAAAAAATGGTCTAGGTCCTGCTCCTATAAAAACCGAAAAAGGTTGGTTGCATCTGGCTCACGGCGTTCGCAATACCGCTGCAGGATTGCGCTATACGTTATACATGTTCATGACCGATTTGAATGACATTACAAAGGTTACGCACGTTCCGGCAGGGCATTTTATGGGGCCAGAAGGAATTGAAAGAGTTGGTGATGTATCAAATGTTTTGTTTTCAAACGGATGGATTGAAGACAGCGACGGAACAGTTTATATTTATTACGCATCCTCAGACACCAGAATGCATGTTGCGGTTTCATCGGTTGCAAAACTTGTTGATTATGTGACTAATACACCAGCTGATACCTTTATTTCTGCAGGTTCTGTAGAAACAATAATCAGTCAAATTGAAAAAAATAACGCAATATAATTCATCGTGTCGCCAAAACTAAAGCAATTAAAATCTGAACTTTCAGCAGAACTGGATTCCATTTTAAAATATTGGTCAAAACATACTATTGACAATCAAAATGGCGGTTTTTATGGTCAGATTGATTTTGAAGAACACATAATCGCTAATACCGAAAAAGGTGCTGTTTTAAACGCCCGAATTTTATGGTCATTTTCAGCTAGTTATCAGATTACCAAAAATGAAGAACATAAAAAATTTGCCGAAAGAGCTTTTGATTTTCTTTCAAAATATTTTTATGACTTAGAATTTGGCGGTTTATTTTGGAGTATCAATGTTGATAAAACGCCAAAAGACACTAAAAATCAAATTTACGCTTTGGCTTTTGCGATTTACGGATTATCTGAATATTATGTTATTTCGAAAGATGAAAAAGCTTTAGAAATAGCTATCAATGTATATTTAAAAATTCAAGAACATAGTTTTGACCCTGAAAACAAAGGCTATTTCGAAGCTTTAACGCGCGAGTGGCAACCTATTGCCGATTTGCGTTTGAGCGACAAAGATGCCAACGAAAAAAAGACCATGAACACACATTTGCACATTGTTGAGGCGTATGCAAATTTATTTAAGGTTTGGAAAGACAAGGCGCTTCAAAATGATATTTTTCAGTTGCTGGAAACCATTCACAAGTATTTCATCAATACAGAAACGGGACATTTGCGTTTGTTTTTTGACGAAAATTGGATCGAAAAACCAGATGTAGTTTCGTACGGACATGATATTGAAGCAGCGTGGCTCTTGTTGCAATGTGCCGAAATATCAGAAGACAATAGTTTGATTTCGCGCTATAAAAAACACGCCGTTTTAATGGCCGAAGTCACGCAGGAAGGCCTTGATTCCGATGGAGGTTTATGGTATGAATTTGACCCAAAAAACAATGAATTAGTTGCCGAAAAACATTGGTGGGTTCAAGCCGAAGCTTTAATTGGTTTTTATAACGCCTATCAATTAACAGGCGACGAAAAGTATCTTAATATTGTTTTTAAAAACTGGGATTTTATCAAAAAACACATTCTCGACAAACAAAACGGAGAATGGTTTTGGGGAATTTATCGCGACTATTCGCTGATTGAAAAAGACAAAGCCGGTTTCTGGAAATGTCCGTATCATAACAGCCGTGCGTGTTTGGAGCTTATTCAGAGAATAAAAGATTAAAAAACATTGCAATCGCACTTATTATTGAATTAAAATATTGATTATGAAAACACTCTTCTTTTTTTGTTCGTTATTTCTAGCTACAATAACAAATGCACAGACCAATTTGGTAAAAAATGGCGGTTTTGAAACAGATCTTCTTAATTGGAGAGGCGAAGAAAATGCCGCACTTTCTCCATTTGAAAAGAAAACCGGAAAAAACAGTGCCGTAATCAATCAATTTGTTGGTGCCGAATGGAAAGCTTTGGACCAAATTATTACGTTGCCTAAAAATAGTTATGCTTTAGAAATAAGCGCTTGGATAAAATCTGATGCTATCGAAGCTCAAAAAGAATCTTATAAAACCGGCGCAATAATCGTCGAATTCACAAATTCTGCTGATAAAAAAATCAGTGCAGAAACAATTGGTCAAGCTTCAGGCACAACAAATTGGACTCCGTTTAAAAAGATACTAAAAGTACCCGCAGAAGCCAAAAAAATAAGAATCATGTTGGCTTTGGCGCAGACAAATGGAACTGTTTTTTTTGATGATATAAAAGCAACCACGCTTTCAGAAGAAGAATATCGCAAATCCGCTCCCACTGCAGTTTTAGAATAAATATAGAAACATATTCATGCAATCCAAGAAAAGAATTTCGGTTCGATAAATCACGATTTAACTGCACTTTACATCAATTTTAGACAAATTCAGCATCAAAAAATATTACCTATCAAAACCACCAAAGCAGGATTAGCTCCTAAAATATCATATGAAAAACAGATTATTAAAAACCCTTTCTTTAACGATAATTTTCTTGGCACTTTCTTGTCAGGCGCAGGAACGAATTACAGTAAAAGGAACGCAATTTTACAAAGGAAACAAACCTTACTCTTACATTGGAACCAATTATTGGTATGGAAGTTTATTGGCTTCAAAAAAAGTGGGCGATAGAAAACGCTTGTTACGCGAACTCGATTTGATGCAGAAAAATGGTATTGATAATTTAAGAATCCTTGTTGGCGGTGACGGCGGAAAATACGATTTTACGGTTCGACCAGCTTTGCAATATGAACAAGGAAAATATGACCAAGATTTGCTTGATGGATTGGATTTTCTGATCAACGAAATGAGCAAACGAAAAATGTATGCGGTTTTGTATTTAACCAATAACTGGGAATGGTCTGGCGGTATGTCGCAATATTTGGAATGGAATGGCAAAGGTCCGGTTCCTGTTCCGGGCATTGCGCCAAATACTTGGCCTCAGTTTATGGCTTATACAGAACAATTTCACAGTTGTGAGCCTTGTATGAAAGCTTTAGAAAATCACGTGAAGTTTATAATGGGAAGAACAAATGCCTATTCTCATAAAAAATATACGGAAGATAATACGATTATGGCGTGGCAAGTTGGGAATGAACCAAGACTTTTTACAGTCGAAAACGAAGCAAAATTTACAGTTTGGCTAAACAATATTGTAAATTTAATGGACAGTTTAGACAAAAATCATTTGATCTCAACAGGTTCTGAAGGCTTGAACAGCTCGAATGATGATATCGGAATTTTTGAACGAACACATCAAAATCCGAATATTGATTATTTGACTATGCATATTTGGCCAAAAAACTGGAATTGGTTTAAAGCTGATAATGCTGAGAAAACAATGCCAACTACTCTTGAAAATGCCGGAAAATATATCGACAAACATGTTGCGGTGGCAAATCATCTGAAAAGACCTATTATTATTGAGGAATTTGGTCTTCCGAGAGAAAATGAAAATTTAACAGCCTCTTCATCGATTGCAAATCGAGATATTTTTTACAATTATATTTTTAGCCGAGTTGCTGAAAGCGTTAAAAATAATGGTCCGTTGCAGGCTGCAAATTTTTGGGGTTTTGGCGGCGAAGGAAAAGCCGTCAATGAAACCGGAAAATGGAATCCAGGTGATCCATTGACTACAGATCCTGCGCAAGAGCCACAAGGCTTGAATTCGGTTTTTTCTTCGGATAAATCGACTTTGGATATTGTAAAGAAATATAATTTACAATTGAAAAAATAAGAATATTTCGACTGTAAACTGGATGTAGACGCACTGCTGTGCGCCTCTACGGACTAACAAAATCGAAATCTGATGAAAAAATATAACATGAAAAAATCACTTTACCTTTTTTGCGTATTACTTTGTGCAAACTTTTCCTTTGCTCAAAAGAAGCAAGGGTTTGTTTTAACTTCTCCAAACGGAAAAATTGAAGTAAAAATTTCGGTTAACGACAAAATCAGCTGGACAATCTCTCATGAAAAAGATTTGATTTTAGCCCCGTCATCAATGTCTATGACTTTAGATGAAAATCAAATTTTAGGAAAAAATCCGGTCGTTTTAAATTCGAAAAAAGAAGCCGTAAATACTTCATTTGAAACTCCGTTTTACAAAAAGAAATCAGTCCAAAACAAATACAATCAACTGACTATTAACTTTAAAAATGATTTCAGCATTGAATTTCGTGTTTTTGATGATGGCGCTGCATATCGTTTTACAACCAAAAAGAAAAAAGATATCACGGTAAAATCAGAAGAAGTAGTTTTGAATTTTGATCACGATTACAGCACTTTAATGCCTTATGTGAGAGATTTAAGAAACCCGAAAGACTCTTATATTTCCTCTTTTGAAGCGCATTATGAAAACAAAAAAATAAGCGAATTTGCAAAAGATACTTTGGCGTTTCTGCCGTTTTTAATTGATTATCAAAACCATAAAAAAGCTGTTTTTCTGGAAGCAGATTTAAACGATTATCCCGGATTATTTGTAACCAATAATAAAAATAAAACAGGTTTTGAATCTCGTTTTTCTAAATATCCAATTCAGGAATCTAACGGCGGTTTCAACAATATTAACCGGTTAATTACAGAGCGCGCTGATTATTTGGTTAAAACCAAAGGAACGCGAACTTTTCCTTGGCGAGCGATTATAATTTCTGAAAATGATTCGGCTTTAGCCAATAATGATATGGTTCAGAAATTAGCCGAACCTTCAAAAATAAAAGACCTCTCATGGATAAAACCCGGCAAAGTAGCGTGGGATTGGTGGAACGACTGGAACATTTATAATGTTGATTTCAAGGCGGGAATCAACACTCAGACATATAAATATTACATTGATTTTGCATCAAAAAACAAAGTCGAATATATTGTTTTGGATGAAGGTTGGAGTGTTGAAAGCGACATTATGAAACACAATCCGAATGTCGATTTAAAAGCTTTGATCGCCTACGCGAAAGAGCGAAATGTCGGCATTATTTTGTGGGCTTCATGGATGGCTTTAACCAAAGACACTGAAGGTGTTTTTGAAAACTATGCAAAACTTGGAATTAAAGGTTTTAAAGTAGATTTTTTAGATCGCGATGATGCAAAAATGGTGAATTCGGTTTACGACATTGCACAAAAAGCGGCTGATAAAAAATTGGTTTTAGATTTCCACGGTATGTATAAACCAACCGGAATTCAAAGAACGTTTCCTAATATTTTAAATTTTGAAGGCGTAAAAGGTTTAGAAAACAATAAATGGACGCCAAATGATGATGTTCCATTATATGATTGTACAATTCCGTTTATCAGAATGATGGCCGGCCCAATGGATTATACGCCCGGCGCCATGCGAAACGCAACAAAAAGCGAGTTCAAACCAAGTCATTCTAATCCGATGAGTCAGGGAACAAGATGTCATCAACTGGCGCTTTATACGATTTTTGAAGCACCTCTGCAAATGATGGCCGACAGTCCGACAGCTTACATGAAAGAGCAAGAAAGCACCGATTTTATTGCTCAAGTTCCGACTACTTTTGACGAAACCGTTTCACTAAACAGCGAAGTTGGAAAATTTGTTACGATTGCCCGAAAAAAAGGAAATACATGGTATTTAGGCGCAATCACAAATTGGGATTCCAGAGACATAACAATTGATTTTTCTTTCCTTGAAAAAGGTAAAAAATTCCAAGCCGAAATTTTCTCAGACGGTTTAAACGCCGATAAAGCAGCCGTTGATTATAAAAAAGAAATAATTACGGTTGATTCGACAACGAAATTAACGTACCACTTGGCAAATGGTGGCGGATTGGCGATGATTATAAAATAAAATGCCGTAAAATGTTTTCTTGTGAAATGTGAAACGTAAGATGTGAAATAATCAATTAAACACAAAAAACCCGACAGGTTTTTAAAACCTGTCGGGTTTATATTTATGAGGCAAACTAGACGTAGACGCACTGCTTTGCGTCTCTACGATTATGTATTTTTACGAATTCACAATTTATAATTCACAATTCACAATTAAGATAAAATCGTCTCAATCGCATTCAATTCATCATGCGAAAAGTCTGTATTTTGTAGACAGTCAATGTTATTACACAATTGTTTAACGGAACTAGCGCCAATTAAAACAGATGTAATTCGTTTGTCTTTTTGCAGCCAAGCCAAAGCCATTTGTGCCAAAGATTGGTTTCTATTTTGAGCAATTTCATTCAGCTGAATTAATTTCTGAATTCTTTCCTGCGTAACCTCATCTTCTCTCAAGTGTCCGTTTGGATTGTGAGCACGTGAATTTTCTGGAATTCCGTTTAAATATTTATCAGTCAAAAGTCCTTGTGCCAAAGGTGAAAATGCAATGCAGCCCACTCCTTTTTCTTCTAAAACATCTAATAATCCATCTTCAACCCATCGCTGCAACATCGAGTATTTAGCTTGATGAATCAAACACGGCGTTCCCAATTGTTTCAAAACATCAACCGCAACACGAGTCTGCTCCGCCGAATAATTACTAATTCCGACATACAATGCTTTTCCGCTTCTTACAGCGTGATCTAATGCCATCATTGTTTCTTCAATAGGAGTTTCAGGATCAGGACGATGCGAATAGAAAATATCAACATAATCAACATTCATCCGCTTTAAACTTTGATCCAAGCTCGAAAGCAAATATTTTCTAGAACCCCAATCTCCATAAGGTCCTTTCCACATGGTGTAACCCGCTTTTGTCGAAATCACGATCTCATCACGCAAATTTCCCTGAAAATTATGCCATAATATTTTACCAAAATTCTCCTCTGCAGAGCCCGGAACTGGACCATAATTATTAGCCAAATCAAAATGAGTAATTCCTTTATCAAAAGCTT
This sequence comes from Flavobacterium daemonense, assembly GCF_007341385.1. Lineage (GTDB taxonomy): Bacteria > Bacteroidota > Bacteroidia > Flavobacteriales > Flavobacteriaceae > Flavobacterium > Flavobacterium daemonense. Next base: position 133,660 of record NZ_VJYD01000008.1, on the reverse strand, counting down.
CAATAGCAATACTTTCTGCATTTTCAAAACTATCTACCGAGCCAAAGTTGTGCCACAATCCTAAGGAAATTTCAGGTAGCAATAACCCGCTTTTTCCACATCTGTTATATTTCATTATTTTAAGGTTGGAAGTTTAATAGGTTTTAAAGGTAAAAAAATATCGAAAGCTATTAATTTAAAAAGTTGTGTTTTTTTAATCTCGCAAAGTTGCGAAGTCGCGAAGTTTTTTTTAATAAAATTTGAATTGCGTCCAGCTTTAGCTGGATGAAAATATAAAACAATTAAAAGGCTTTAGCCAAACCTATAAAGTTTGGCTAAAGCCTTTTCTAACTTCAAATCTTATTCCCCTAGCTAAAGCTAGGGGCTATTCAAAAAAAATTTGAACCTCTGTCCCTTTGCAACTTTGAACCTCAAAAAGAGCTACTCTTTTATCTCAAAACCACTCAGCAAACCTTTATCAGAGCTTCCTCCAACCATGATTTTAAAAGTTCCCGGTTCAACCAAATACTTTCCTTCGTTATTATAAAAACCAAGTTCCTTGTCAGTTAAAGTAAATGTTACCGTTTTAGTTTCTCCTTTTTTAAGATTTACCAATTCAAAACCTTTTAATTCTTTAATTGGACGAACGATGCTTGCAAATTCATCGTGAATATATAATTGCACCACTTCTTTTCCGTCATAATTTCCTGAGTTTGTCACCTCAACGCTTACCTCAACTTTTTCTCCTTTTGCGAAAGCAGTTTTATTCAATTTCAAGTTTTTATATTCAAAAGTCGTATAGCTCAAACCAAAACCAAACGGAAATTGAGGCGTTTTCTCCACATCCATATAATGCGACCAGAACACATTTTTATCGCTGTCGGTTGGTCTTCCTGTGCTGTATTTGTTGTAATAAATTGGAACCTGACCCACATTTCTTGGAAATGACATTGGCAATTTCCCACTTGGGTTATAATCTCCGTATAAAACCTGCGCAACCGCATTTCCAGTTTGCGTTCCCAAATGCCAAGCCTCAATAATTGCCGGAACATTTTCGGCTGCCCATGGAATACTCAACGGACGCCCATTATTCAAAACCAAAACTACATTCGGATTAACTTTATAAACTTCTTCTAACAATTCCTGCTGCAAACCAGGCAAATTCAAATCCGTTCTACTTCTTCCCTCACCACTCTGGAAACCGTATTCTCCCAAAACCATTACTACAATATCAGCATTTTTTGCGGCTGTTTTTGCTGCTTCAAAGCCGCTTTTGTCTGTTGTATTGAAAACCGTTTCTGTTAAAAATGTTGCTTTTTGTTTCAATAAATCAGCACCTTTTTCAAACACCAATTGATTACCTTTATATTGCTGCATTCCTTCTAAAACCGAAACAGCAGTATTATCATCAGCCGCAATTCTCCAGCTTCCTAGCGGACTGTTTTTATCATTTGCCAAAGCACCAATCAAAGCAATTTTTTGTCCCGATTTTTTTAGCGGAAGCAAATTCTTTTCGTTCTTCAATAAAACGATCGATTTCTTCGCCATGTCTAAAACACCGTCATTATTGGCTTTGCTTCCAACAACTTCTTTTTCGCGCTTTTCATCACAATATCGGTACGGATCATCAAATAATCCCAATTCAAATTTCACACGTAAAATTCTTCTAACAGCATCATCAACCAAAGATTCTTTTACTTTTCCAGATTTTACCAAATCAACTAATTTGGCAACATACAAATACGATTCCATATCCATGTCAGAACCTGCAATCACCGCTTTTGCAGTTGCATCAGCTTCATCTTTTGCATATCCGTGCGCAATCATTTCACGAATCGAAGCATAATCCGAAATCACAAATCCGTCGAACTTCCATTTTCCTTTTAAAATATCTCTTTGCAAAAATGCATTTCCTGTTGCCGGAACACCATTTAAAGTATTAAACGAATTCATAAACGTACGAACTCCCGCCTCGACAGTCGCTTCAAAAGGAGGCAAAACCGAATTATACAATTTAGAATTGCTGATATCCACAATATTATATTCCAATCCCGCTTCAACATAACCATAAGCGGCAAAGTGTTTCGCACAAGCTGCAATCGTATTTACTTTAGCCAAATCGGCAACAGTTTCACCTTGAAAACCTTTTACTCTCGCATAACCTATTTTGCTACCCAAATACGGGTCTTCACCCGCACCTTCCATCACACGTCCCCAACGCGCATCGTTTGCAACGTCAACATTTGGACCAAAAGTCCAATTAATTCCTGATGCCGAAGCTTCATCTGCCGCAATCGCTGCCGACTTTTTAATCGCTTCTAAATCCCAACTCGCCGCTTCTGCCAGCGGAATCGGGCTTAACGTTTTATAGCCATGTATTACGTCAAAACCAATAATTAACGGAATTCCCAAACGCGTTTCTTCCACAGCAATTTTCTGCACCGCACGAACTTCTTTCACACCACGCACCGTCAGCATCGAGCCAACCAATCCTTTCCGCAGATGTTCGTATTTTAATTCGGCAGTTCCACCTTTTGGCGCTGGACCTGTAACGTCCCAAAAGCCATTATATTGGTTCATCTGCCCCACTTTTTCCTCTAAAGTCATCAAAGGCAAAAGCAAATCAATGCGTTCTTCAATCGTCTTATTTTTATCCAAATACGGCTTTTTTTGTGCAATCATTTTTCCAACAGTAAACAGGGACAAAACCCCAATAATTATTATTTTTTTATTTTTCATAAGTGGCTCGGTTAGTTTCATAATATGGGCGTGTCCCTCCGGGTCGGGCTATCCGTTTCAAGTCCTCGCACTTCCTTCGTCAGGCTCCGGGCTTTCCACTGCTATCCCTCACGCGAACGGTTTCATTAAAACTTTTTAACTTCTTGTTTTCAACACACCGTTTTGTCATTCCGAGGAACGAGGAATCTCCACGAGTAGCTCGACAAAGATTGGTGATTTTGTTTGTGAAGTTTCTTGCGGAGATTCCTCGTTCCTCGGAATGACAAAAAATGCGCAAAATCTAAATCTTTCTTCTTGACTCTTTCATCTTTAAAAGTCTAAAATCAAATCACTCCGTAATAAAACACGAAGCTGGCAAATTCACTTTATTAAACAAATCTGACTGTATCGTATTTCCCCAAGCAAATCTCGCTTTTATTGGGTTCGGCACTTTTTTAGAAATTAAAACAACCTGATTATTTTTTATAGAAGCTTCAGCAGGAAAGAAACTCCCATCGGCTCCCGCTAACTCAAATTGATTCGAAATTTTATTAGCAAAATGCAAACCGTCAGCGTAATCAAAAGAAACGGTGACTTTATTTTTCTCGATTTTAAAATCTTTAAAAAGTGGTCCGTTTACTAAATTTGAATTTAGTCCCGATACTTCGGGATATGTTTCGGCAAGCGCCAAATTAGCCAAACGAATTCCCACCGATTTTTTATTCTTTGGATGAATATCAATCGTATCTGAAATATCTGAAGTCAAAACCATTCCTGTTTTCGGAACTTCATTCAAAATTTTTCTTTGCGAATTTCGAACCGTAACATTCGAGAAATTATTGCTTCCAGTTTTAAATGGCGCAATCTGAACGTAGTAAAAAGGAAATTCGTCATTCCAAGCTTTTCTCCACGAAGTAATCAAAGCCGACAAAGTCTTATCATAAACCAAAGAACCAACATTCGATTCACCTTGATACCAAAGCGTTCCCGCAATTTTAAATCCAACAAAAGGATAAATCATCGCATTGTAAGCACGCCCAGGCTGACGCGGGCCGTATTCTTGTTCGTTTAGTTTTTTGGCATTTTCTAATAAAACTGCGTCATTATTAACAACTTCTTCCGGCATCCAGATTTCAGCGGGAGTTCCGCCCCAATTCGAAGAAATTAATCCGATTGGAACATTTTTTAAATCTTCGCGAAGACGTTTGGCAAAAAAGTAGCCAATCGCGCTAAAATATTTCATGGTTTCTGGCGTTGATTCAACCCAATTTCCAAGTAAATTATTTTGTGGACTTGTAGCAGTTAATTTCGGAACCGTAAAAAAACGAATATTAGGATTCGTAGCATTTTTCATTTCTTCTTCTCCATTGTCAATTCCCCAACTTGCAGACATTTCCATATTCGATTGCCCTGAACAAAGCCAAACTTCGCCAATCAAAATATTTTTCAAAACCACTTCATTATAGCCTTTTATTGAAATTGTAAAAGGTCCGCCAGCTTCTGGAGTTTTAATCAATATTTCCCATTTCGCCTGATTGTTCGCAACGGTTTTATATTCTTGATTATTCCAACCCGAAACTAATTTGATTTCTTCTTTAGGGTTTGCCCAACCCCAAATCTTAACTTCAGAGTTGCGTTGCAAAACCATATTATCGCTAAAAATATTCGGAAGGGAAACATTTGCCATCATTGTACTGGAAATCAACAGAAAGAAAACAAACTTAAAAATATTATTTTTCATTTAGCAACTTTTTTAAAAACGGCCCATATTGATCTGCCATAACTTTTTGATCAGCCACATCTGGATGGCCTAAACAGCCTTTTGGCGTCATTGGTTTGAATTTGAAAATTTTGATTTCTTTATGTGCTTTATCATTCGCGAAAGCGCTTTTAACTTTATTCAGACAATCTTCAAAAACTATAGCACGATCGCCATTTACCATTGGACTGTTTGTGATTACAATTTGCGCTTTTGGATTATGCTGGTAAAGCATTTTTATAAAATTGATATAATTCGAAACATATTTTTCGGCGTTAAAAGGTAATCTTTCTTTTTTGCCGTCTCCGGTAGAAAAATCATTTGTTCCTAGAGCAATGCTGATAATATCGGGCTGAAAAGCAAAATCATATTTAGGTTTTGAATTGTCTTTTGTCAAATATAAATTCTGATATACATCTGGCATTATGGCTTCATCTTTATTTTCGTCGTTCCAATTTCGGTACATTCCAATTCCAGAAACCGAACTCGTCAAATAATCCACATCAATTGCTCTTGAAAGTGTTGGGCCGTAAGCATAATACCCGTTATGATGATCCATGTATTCACCTTTATCACAATCAACCGAATCACTTGCGGCAGCGCAGGTAATTGAATCGCCAATAAATTCGATTTTCGTTTTCTTTTTTGAAGAAATTATAGTCAGTTTTGCAGTTGTCCCGGCAAATAAAATACCTCCTGTATGTGCTTCGGTATTCTTATAAATTTCGAGACGATGCTCTTTAGATTTATTTGTTGCTTTTATTGGAAAAGACTGCACTGCACCTTTTTCAATTTTAATTTTTCCAAGATATTTACCATCTAAAACCAAAACCACATAATTATGATGCTCATAAGAATCAACACTTTGAAGCGAAATCGAACATTCATTCCCAGTAAAATTAAATGAAACCGAAGAAGCTGTTCCAATCAAGATAACTTGATCATTCTGAAGTTTTTCGATTCGGCCTTCATATAAAAAAGTTTTGGTTTGATTTTGATTTTGCGAAACACAAGCGGTTGCAATCAGCAAAAACGAAATTAAAAATGGTATTTTTTTAAGAAACATAGGTTATTTGTTAAAATATAAATAGGATTCACAAATATATTTGAATCTCTTGATTCAAAAAGATACTAAAATGTCAAAACGTAATAAAAAAACACCACATAAACACATCAAATCTCAAATTATAACTGCAAAATCTTACAAAATAAGTAGTTTCCTTTGAATTCAAGAAAGAAGGGGGTACTTTTATAAATTAATTCACTTTTGAAATGAAATCGTACTTCTATATATTTCTCCTTTGCGGTTTTTTGTTCTCTTCTTTTATTACAAAAGAGAAACAAAATGCTATTCATTTTGACAAAAACAAACACGAAGTCAACCGAGATTCGATTGTTGCTTATGCCAAAAAATATTTAGGGACGCCCTACGTATATGCGGGAAATGATCCCAAAAAAGGTTTTGACTGTTCTGGTTTTGTAAGTTATGTTTTCAAGAAATACGGCGTAACATTACCTAGAAGCTCTGGAGAATATAAAAACATCGGAACTAAATTAGATCCCGATGAGTTTAAAATTGGAGATATTTTAGTTTTTTATGGCTATAAAGATAAAACGATTATCGGGCACCTTGGAATCATTTGTGAGGCCAATGGCATGAAGTCAAAATTTATTCATGCTTCTTCTGGAAAAGTACAATCTGTAACTATCACGTCGCTCGAAACGGAACATTATACCAATCGTTTTTATAAATGTATTGATGTTTTGTCGAAATAGTTTTTTTGCCACTAATTACACGAATTTACACGAATTTTTATGCTCAAAGATTGAAAAATAATTTGTGGAAATTCGTGTAATTAGTGGCAAACTTTTTTATTCTTCAGTCAATAATTTTATGAGGCTTTCATCTCTTTGATAGATATCTTTATAGAAATTCATCTGTCCTTTTCTGTCGACCCAAGCTGTGAAATAACCAATGTAAACCGGAACTTTCTTTTTCAAGCTGACCCAATTTTCTTTTCCGGCATGCATCGCTTTGTCAATTCTTTCTGGAGTCCATTTTGGATCGTCTTTCAATAATATAATTGCTAATTCACGAGGTTTTGCCACACGCACGCAACCGTGGCTGAAAGCTCTGCTTTCCCTTTCAAACAAGCTTTTTGACGGCGTATCATGCAAATAAATATTACTTGAATTTGGAAACAAAAATTTCACTAAACCAAGCGAATTATTTTTCCCCGGAAGCTGTCGAACTGCACCATTATTCCATTCTAGATTTTTCTTTTGCAGATAATTTTTGTCTCTTGCCATTCCGGGTTTGATTTCTTTATTGATTATGCTTGTCGGCACGTTCCAATATGGACTGAACACAATATTATTCATCATTCCGCTGAAAATAACCGTTTTTGTCATTGCTTTTCCAACGACAACTGGTGAAATAAAGGCGATTTTCCCGTCTTCAATCAAATACAATTTAAATTCCGGAATATTGACTTCAATGTATTTTTTGCCTTTTTCTAATTCAGGATCAATCCATCGGCAACGCTCCATATTGGCAATAATTGTTTTAATTCGGTCAGAAACCGGAATGTTCATTTCGGCAATATGCTCTGGCAGGATTATACTTTTTGGCGTCAAGCCGTGATGCAGTTCATAGTTTTTTAATGCGTTGATCAAAACCGTATCGCAAACTGCACTTTTGATGTCTTCTTTAATGTCTTTGGTAACAAAAAGTCGTTCTCTAATTTGAGAAATTATGGCAGAAGAATCTCCTAATTTCAGATTTTTAAAATCCTCTCCAGTTTCAATAGTTTTCCAGCCACCTTTTTTTTCAATATCGCGATATTGTTTTAAAACATCACGAAGTTTGTAATATTGGCTGAACATTTTGCTTTTATGATCGTCATTGATAGTTGACTTTTTAAAAATCGAATCGGTCAATGCTTGGTAATTCAGTTTTTTTCTCGGCAAAAGCCATTCAAGTGAAATAATCGTTTTTTCATCAAAACCGGCATATACTTTTTCGGCGTAATAGAAATACAGGTTTGAAATCATCAAATCGGTATTTTCTTTTGATAATTTATTATCGGAAGTGCTTTCAAAAACAGCATTCATTTCTTTATAAGGGAAATTCGCTTTTAGCCCTTCCTCATCAAGACCTTTGTATTTGTTGAACAACGTATGAGCAAATTCATCGACACCACGGTTGTCCTGCCACAACTGCGTTGATTTATTCTTTTTGTATAAAGCTTGAACCTCATCTTGAAATTTAGCCAATTTTGGATATTCTGTATAAAAAGCAGTAATCTTCAAACTGTCAATTGAGAGTTTGAGTTCAGGAATTTCGGCTTTTGCTTTTGGTTGGATTTCTTCTTTTTTCTCTCCTTTTGAATTACATGAAATAACTGCAAAAAGACTAACGGCGGCGATAAACTGATACCAGATTTTCATAATACAATTTTTAATAAAAATAGGAAAGTTTTTATAATTAGTAAGCCTTTGGGTGTAATTAATTCTAACACATAGAAACATAGTTTTTCTAGCTTAAAAAGGCGTTTCACTTATTTAAAACAAACATAATTTTGGCTCTGTGAAAGAAACTTGTTTCTTATTAATCCTTTTTTTCAAAACAGAATCTATGCATCTATGTGTTAAATAAAAATTTATAATTAAAAAAAGCCCAAATACATTACGTATCTGGGCTCATGATATAACCAACCTAATAAAAATTCTTAAATAACGGTTCCTTTTAAAGTCAATACTTTAGGAGTCGTTTCGGCGCTCGTTGTAACAGTAACTGTTTTTGTAAAAGCACCTTTGTTTGCGGCGTTATAAGTCGCAGTAACTTTTGCTGTTTTTCCTGGCTGAATCGGTTCTTTTGTATAATCAGTTGCAGTACAGCCGCAAGATCCTTGAACATTTGTAATTACAACCGCTGTTTTTCCAGTGTTTTTAAATTCGTAAACAATAGCTTTTGGAGTTCCTTGCGGAATCTCGCCAACATCAACTGTTTCTGCTTTCCAAACAATTGTAGAAGCCGTTGCTGTTTCTTTTACTTCAGAAACCAAAGATTTTACAGGAGCAACCGCTGAGAAAGACATTAATCCTAATGCCAATGCTAACATGGAGATTTTGATCATTTTCATAGTTAAATATTTTAAATGGTTTATAGTTCTAAATTTGTATTTCAAAAGTATTCCAGATAAAATCAAATCGCTGTTAACCGCTTTCAAATCTTTGTTAATGACTTGTTAAGGGCCATTTTTAAGCATAATTTTCATTAATATTACACTTTTAAAAAAGACATTTTTTCTTGAAAATCAACAGACTCAACAGTATCATCCTCCTCGGATTAATTGCCATAATAAGCATTTTGGTAGCGCAATTGCTTTGGACAAAAGAAGCTTTTACACTTGAACAAAAAAAGCTGAGCCAAAAAGCACATATTGCACTTTTAGAAGTTGCCCGAAAATTATATGAAGGAAAAGATCATGAACCATCGTGCCAAAATCCGGTTAAAAAAGTTTCAAACGACTATTATATTGTAAACATCGACAATGAATTTGAACCCGATATTTTAGAATTTTATCTGAAATCGGAATTCAAAAAAATGAACATTACAACCGATTTCGAATATGCCATGTACAATTGTCAAAGCGACGAAATGGTTTATGGAAATTATATTTCGCTTACTCAAAAAGAGAAAGTAAAAAAGACCGTTTCGTTTCCAAAACACAAAAATCTGGTTTATTATTTTGCGGTTCGTTTTCCTAATGAAACCACTTATTTATTCAGTTCAATGCGTTTTTGGTTTGTGCTTTCAACTGCTTTAATTTTGATTTTGTTGATTTATGTTTATTCGATTTTTAAACTTTTGCAACAAAAAAAATATTCTGAATTGCAGCGTGATTTCATCAATAATATGACGCATGAATTCAAAACTCCATTGTCTTCTATTTTAATTGCATCTAAATATTTGATTGAGCAAAATCCAATTAAAGAAGATAAAAAACTGCATACTTACACGGACATTATCATCAATCAAAGCAATAAACTGAATAATCATATTGAGAAGATTCTCAACATTGCAAAATCAGATTATGCACCTTTAGAATTAAAAAAAGAAACCGTTTTGATTGTTCCGATTATTGAAGAAACCATTCAGAACATTCAATTAAAATATCCGGAAGCGACGGTTAAAATTGAAACACTTTCGCCCGATTATCAAATTGAAACGGATGTTTTTCATTTCCACAATTTACTTTATAATCTACTTGACAATGCCGTAAAATACTGTATTGAAAAGCCAGAAATTGTCGTTAAAATTGCGTTGGAAAATCAAATTTTAAAATTAGCTTTTATAGACAACGGAATCGGAATTCCTTCTAAAAACATTTCTTTTATCTTTGATAAGTTTTATCGCGTAAAAAACGAAAAAAGCAACGAAGTAAACGGTTTTGGACTTGGTTTATATTATGTAAAAGAGATCTGCAGTCTTCAAAACTGGAAAATAAAAGCCGAAAACAACCCAGAAAAAGGCATTACCATAACACTGTCAATTCCTTATAAAAAATGAAACAGTTCAAGATACTTTATACCGAAGATGATGAAACTTTGGCTTTTTTGACCAAAGATAATTTGGAACAAAACAACTATAATGTTGTGCATTGCTCTGATGGACAACTTGGACTTCAAATCTTTAAAAGAGAAAAATTTGATATTTGCATTTTTGACATTATGATGCCAAAAATGGACGGTTTTGATCTAGCAACTGAGATCAGAAAATTAAATACTGATATTCCGATTATTTTTCTTTCTGCAAAAACTTTAAAAGAAGACCGAATAAGAGGACTTCGTTTAGGTGCCGATGATTATTTGGTAAAACCTTTTAGCATTGAAGAACTGCTTTTAAAAATTGAGATTTTTTTAAAACGTTCACAAAAAAATATCCCGCTGGAAAAACTGGTCTACGAAATTGGGAAGTATAAATTTGATACCAATAATTTTATTCTTTTTAATGAAAGTGAAAAAATCAGCTTGACACAACGCGAAGCCGAATTGCTGAAACTTTTCCTGGACAATAAAAATTTAGTATTAAAAAGAGAACAAATTTTAACCGCACTTTGGGGAACCGACGACTATTTCATGGGACGAAGCCTTGACGTTTTTATCTCCCGACTCCGAAAAATTTTAACCGGTGAAAAAGGGATTTCAATTGAAAATTTACACGGAATAGGTTTTAGGTTTTCTGTGGAATAGTTATAATCTGACTGGAGGAATCATTTTTGTAAGCAATTCTTAACAATTCTGATAAAAATATAGAAAAAACTGTAAAAAGATTTTGAAAAATCTTCGTATTTTTAAGTTCTAATTTTCCCCGATATGAAATTACATCATTTACGTAACGCTACTTTAGTTATTGAAACGGAGCAACATGTGATTTTGGTTGACCCGATGTTAGGAAAAAGAAAAACGATTCCGCCATTTACAATCTTTCGATATAATCCAAAAAGAAATCCACTTGTTTCTTTACCTAAAAACAGCCGGGAAATTTTAAGTCGAGTAACGATTTGTTTAATTACACACTTGCATCCTGATCATATTGACAAAGCCGGCGAAGTCTATTTAAGACGAAAAAGTATTCCAGTTGTATGCAGTTCAAAAGATGAAAAAGAATTGACCAAAAGAGGCCTTAAAATCGTTCAGACTTTAAATTACTGGGAACCTCAACCTTTTTTGGACGGAAGAATTATCGGCATTCCGGCGCGTCATGGTTACGGTTTTATAGCAAAATTGATGGGAAATGTGATGGGTTTTTACATTGAATTAGCAAACGAAAAATCAATTTACATAAGCTCTGACACTATTTTTACAGATGATGTACAAAAAGTACTAATCGAGCTAAAACCCGATATTTCGACTGTTGCTTGCGGAACCGCGCGATTAGATATTGGCCAGCCTTTATTGATGCGAATGAATGATATTTTGAAATTTGCCGCACTTGCACCCGGAAATGTTTTTGCCAATCACCTTGAAGCACTAAATCACTGTCCAACTAAACGAGAGGATTTGAAAACGGCTTTGGCAGAAAACAATCTGTTATCAAAAACTGCCGTTCCTGCTGATGGGACTTTTGTGGAGTATTGATTTTTTTATACACTTTTGAAAATCTTTGGCGAGCTACTTGCGGAGATTCCTCGTTCCTCGGAATGACAAACTGGACGGAAAATTCTCTGTTATATATTTTTTTTAAATAACCACAAAGTATGTCATTCCGAGGAACGAGGAATCACCACAAGTAACTCCGTAATGCTACTCAAATAAGTAATTCAAAAAACAGAAATCAGCATTAATTGTTTTTATTAATTCAAGTTTTTTATTTCGATTCCAACCTTTTATTTCCTTCTCTCTTGAAATTGCCTCTTGAATCCAAGTAAATTTTTCATAAAACAATAAAAATTGAGCATTATACTGTGAAGCAAATGTCTTATTTTTTGATAAAATATTTTCTTGATGCTGATTTAACCTTTTCCTTAAATTATTAGAAACTCCAGTGTAAAAAACTGTTTTAGCTTTATTCGTTAAAATATAAATATAGTAAGTATGATAGCCTTCTTGATAATGCATAAATAGAATTTCTAATTTTAATAAAAATAAGAAAATTCTTTAAATCACAACACCAACAATCCAAATTCACGCAACGTATTCACAGGTTTTGAATACCAAAACAATTCAAAATCCTCTAATGAAGTTTCGAAATCATTTTTTACCTCTTGAAAAGTATAGCTTTTAGGAGCTGAAACCGAAATAGTTGTCAAAATTGAAAGCAACCATTCGCCTTCATCTTTGCTTGTTTGAATCGTAAAACTCTCTTTTTTATCATGAAAAGTCAAGGACATCATTTCCCAGCTTCTTCCTTTTTTCGATTTCGTGAAGATTTCTGATGAAGGTTTTCCACCAAGCCAAACCACTTTTGCATTTGGTTTTGTATAGAAATCGTTTTGTTCTTCTAAAGCATTAAAAATAAAATCGGGATGGATCTTTGTTTTCGGAATCTTAAAATCAAACCAATCCTGCAATTCATAATCAAAACAGATTCCGTGCATAAAATTAAAAAGCGATTTTTTCAATCCGAAGCTAAATTTATCGTGATTGATTCCTGTTGAATCTGTGTATTCAATATCATTATTAGCGAAAGTTCCAATAACTTCTGTTTTTTTGGTTACGCCAAATTTTTCCGGATATAATCCAACAGGACTATGCGCCGTCAAAGCAAATTGATGCCAAAATCCAGATTGCAAAACGCCCGCTTCAAACAATTGACGAACCATTTCAAGACTATCAACGGTTTCTTGAATAGTCTGAGTTGGATATCCATACATTAAATAGGCATGAACCATAATTCCGGCTTCAGTAAAATTACGAGTTACCTTTGCAACTTGTTCAACTGTAACACCTTTATCAATTAATTTCAAAAGTCGGTCTGAAGCAACTTCTAAACCTCCAGAAACTGCAATACAGCCAGAAGCTTTTAAAAGCAGACATAAATCTTTTGAAAAACTTTTTTCAAATCGAATGTTTGTCCACCACGTTACCGCCAGTTTTCGTTTTAAAATTTCGAGAGCGACAGCACGCATCAAAGCTGGTGGTGCAGCTTCATCAACAAAATGAAATCCGTTTTGTCCTGTCTGCTCAATTAATTCCTCCATTCGATCACAAAGCAAACTTGCTGCAACGGGCTCATACACTTTTATATAATCTAAAGAAATATCGCAAAAAGTACATTTTCCCCAATAACAGCCATGCGCCATCGTGAGCTTATTCCAACGCCCGTCACTCCACATTCTATGCATCGGATTTACGATTTCGATAACCGAAATATATTTATCCAAAGGCAAATCGGAATAGTCTGGAGTTCCTACATAAGCTTGTTTATAATCGTGTTTTAGAGAATTGTTTTTGTAAACAACTTCTCCATTTTCTAATAAAAATGTTCTTTTATAACGCTTCTCGTCCCTCGACCCCGCTCGGGATGATAAATTTTCAACAAGTTCTTCAATTGGAACTTCACCATCGTCTAAAGTAACGAAATCGAAAAATGCAAAAACGCGTTGATCAGAAAGCGAACGCAATTCGGTATTTGGGAAACCGCCACCCATTGAAATTTTAATTTCAGGATAGTTTTGTTTCACCCATTGCGCACATCGAAAAGCGCTGTATAAATTTCCCGGAAACGGAACAGAAATTAAAAACAAGGTTGGTTTTATTGCCTCAATTTTAGCTTTTAAAAGCGAAATCAAAATCGAATCAATATAAGTTGGTTCCTGCTGAAGCGCTTTGTATAATTCATCAAAAGAATTGGCACTTCGGCCTAAACGTTCAGCATATCGGCTAAAGCCAAAATTTTCATCGACACATTCTACAATAAAATCCGAGATATCTTCAAGATATAAAGTAGCCAAATGTTTCGCTTTATCCTGAGTTCCCATTGTCCCGAAAGCCCAATCTAGCTCTTCTAATTGCGCAAAACGAGAAGCTTCTGGCAAGAAATCTTCCTGGCAAATTTGCAAAGCCAGCGTTGGATTTTTTCCCTGCAAAAACTGAATTACCGGATCAATCGTTTTAATGTATTCATCTTGTAAAGCAAAGATTCTTTTGCAGTTGTCAGTTGTTGGTTGATGGTTGATCGATTGAAATAAATCTTGAAGACCTTTTTTCGAAAACAATTCCAAAATAACATCAATACCTAAATCTGCTTGAACAGATTCGATATTTTTAGTATTCAGAAAACCTTTTATATACGCCGTTGCCGGATACGGAGTATTCAGTTGAGTAAAAGGCGGTGTAATTATAAAAAGTTTTGTTTTCAAAGGGAATTATTTTCTGCAAAAATACGAGATATTTAGCGACTTTTTAGCGAAAGATTGCGAAGGTCTTTTTGGTTTAAATTTTAAACAGAAAAAAGTCTGCAATCCTGATAAAACTCAAAATTGCAGACTTTATATAAATTTTACCAACTAAGGGTAAAAAAAATTAAAACTTATGTTCGTCCTTGCTTATTACCAAAAACGAAAATAACGAAATACATGCCGCGGCAGTTAAATAGAAACCGACATAACTCACACTATACGTAGAAGCTAAGTAAATTGCAATCATAGGCGCAAAAGCAGCACCTAAAATTCCAGCCAAATTAAACGTCAAAGATGCACCAGAATAACGAACTTTCGTTGGAAACAGTTCTGATAAAAACGTTCCTAGAGGTCCATACGTGAATCCCATCAAGGCCATTCCAATACAGGCGAAAGTAGCGACTAAAGCAATATTTCCTGTACTTAAAAAATAAGAAAAGAAAAATCCGAAAACAGCGATTGCTATTGTAGCCAAAATAAGCATTTTTCGGCGTCCGATTTTATCAGCAACTACAGCTGAAACCGGAATAAAAAGCGCAAAAAACAATACCGAAAATAATTGAATCAATAATCCGTCTCTTTTTACAATTCCTAAATCAGAAGTTGCCCAGCTTAATGTAAAAACGGTCATTAAATAAAACACCAAAAAAGTGGTAATGGCAGCAAAAGTTCCAAAAATCAATTGGTTTTTATATGATTTCACTATCTCTAAAAACGGAACCTTAACTTCTTCGTGCTCTTTTTTTGAATTTTCAAAAGAAGGTGTTTCATTAATTTTTGTTCGGATGTAAAACCCAACTATTACTAAAAGAGAGCTAGCAATAAAAGGAATTCGCCAGCCATAATCCATAAAGGCTTCATTGCTCATGGAATCTGTCAGCAGTAAAAATGTTCCGCCAGAAAGCAGCAATCCAATTGGAGCGCCCAATTGCGGAAACATTCCGTACCAAGCACGTTTATTTGGTGGCGCATTTTCGATGGCAAGCAAAACTGCTCCACCCCATTCACCACCTAAACCAACACCTTGCCCAAATCTGCAAAGCATCAATAATAAGGGAGCTGCAACACCAATACTGGCGTAACTCGGCAAAAATCCAATTGCAACCGTAGAAATTCCCATTGTCAGCAAAGCCGCAACCAAGGTAAATTTACGTCCAATTTTATCGCCATAATGTCCAAAAAATGCAGATCCTAAAGGACGCGATAAAAAAGCAATTGAAAAAGTCGCTAACGATTCCAGAGTCGCTATACTCGAATTAGCACCGGGGAAAAATAATTGTGGGAAAACCAATACTGCAGCATTGGCATAAATATAAAAATCAAAAAATTCAATTGTGGTGCCTATTAGACTTCCAAAAAGAACATGTTTTAATGAGTTCTTTTGATCGGGGTTAGTTTTCATGTAAAATAGATATAACTTTTTTTTGATTACAAAAATATAGTTTCATTATTAATAATTCACATTTGACCAAAATACTTTCAGAACATCAATTACTTTTTAACAAATTCAATGTGTTTTTACATTTTACAAACTGCCACTTTATCCAAATTCAAAAACCTGATTTCATGAAGTTTAAAAATCATTAACAAAAAATCAAATCATAAGCAATCGTTAAAAACGTTTTTAACTGTATATTTTCATTAAATTTACAGCTATCAAAAATAAATCTAAAATTATGCCTACCGACTGTATCAGCTATCAAAACTCAGGATATTTCTCTACCTTGATACAAGATTATTTAGATCAAAAACCAGCACTTCAATCTTTATATAATAATTTTCCAACTTTGGAGAATTTCGAAAAACAAATCCAGGAAAAGCAATCGAATTTTGATAACAACAACCGAATTCCGTTGGTTGAAACGTTGAAAAAGCAATATCAAAATATTGAAGTTTCGGATTTAACGAAGCAAAATATCGAGCTTTTAGCATTAGAAAATACATTTACTATTACCACCGGACATCAATTAAATTTGTTCAGCGGTCCATTGTATTTTTTGTATAAAATTATTTCGACTATTAATTTGACAAAAGAATTAAAATCGAAATATCCGGCAAATAATTTTGTTCCAATTTATTGGATGGCAACTGAAGATCATGATTTTGAAGAAATCAATTACTTTAATTTCAAAGGAAAAAAATTTAGATGGAATAAAGAAAGCAACGGTCCAGTTGGCCGACTTTCGACTGAAGGTTTAGCAGAGTTTTTCGAAATTTACTCTTTGGAATTAGGCTCAAATACAAACGCAAATATTTTAAAAAAACTGTTTGAAGATGCTTATTTGAAACATGATAATCTAGCCGATGCAACAAGATTTCTAGCAAATAGTTTATTCGCAAATTATGGATTAGTTATTTTAGATGCAGATGACGCTGCTTTAAAACAAGCTTTTATTCCGTTTGTTAAAGAAGAATTAGAAAAACAAACCTCTTATAATAGGGTTCAAAAAACAATTGAATCTTTAAAAAACTATACAGTTCAGGTAAATCCGCGCGAAATTAATTTGTTTTATATCGAAGATAATTTGCGTGAACGAATCATTTTTGAAAACAACAAATACTTGGTAAACAATACCAAAATATCATTTTCGAAAGAAGAAATTTTTCAGGTTCTAGAAAATAATCCAGAGAAATTCAGTCCAAATGTAATTATGCGTCCCTTGTATCAGGAAATTATTCTTCCTAATTTATGTTACATCGGCGGAGGCGGAGAAATTGCATATTGGCTGGAATTAAAATCTTTTTTTGATGCTGTAAATATTACTTTTCCAATGCTCTTAGTTCGTAATTCGGTTCTACTTTCTACCGAAAAACAAGCTAAAAAAGCCGATAATTTAGGTTTGACATGGAAAGATTTATTTACAAAACAGGAAAATCTAGTAAATGCTATAACGCATAAAATTTCGGCTTTCCCTATTAATTTGACACCTCAAAAAGAGCAGCTAAAAGGGCAATTTGAATATCTTTACAATTTAGCCAATCAAACAGATAAATCATTTTCTGGTGCTGTAAAAGCACAAGAAGCAAAGCAAACAAAAGGTTTAGAAAATCTAGAAAAACGATTACTAAAAGCACAAAAAAGAAAATTGAATGATGAATTGCAGCGCGTGATTGATTTGCAGTGCGAATTATTCCCAAATAATAGTTTGCAGGAACGTCAAAGCAATTTTTCAGAATTTTATTTGGAAAAAGGCGATCAATTGATTCCGCTTTTAATCCAAAAACTGAAACCTTTAGAAATGAATTTTAACATTATAACAATCTAAAAAAGTTCGCCGCGAATTGCACTAATTTTCACTAATTTCTAGTCGTAAAAAAGCAAAAAACAATTCGTGAAAATTCGTGTAATTCGTGGCAAAAAAAAAAAAAAAAATAAATAATAATTCCTGAGAACCAAATAACCACCTCTCTTCTCAAAATTATTATCCTCCAAACCAAATAGCGATTTTTAAAAACATTAACTAACCAATTTACCCAAAACCAATGGTAAAAGAACGCTTAATTTCGCTAGATGTCTTTCGTGGACTCACAATTTTATTAATGACAATCGTCAACAATCCGGGAGACTGGGGGCATGTTTACTCGCCTTTACTGCATTCCGAATGGAACGGCTGTACGCCAACCGATTTAGTTTTTCCTTTTTTTATTTTTATTATGGGAGTTGCAGTACCGCTTGCAATGCCAGATAAATTTTATGACAATACCACTTTCAATAAAATTCTGATTCGTTCTTTAAGAATGTTCTGCCTCGGAATCTTCTTTAACTTTTTTGGAAAAATTCAATTATTTGGTCTTGAAGGAATTCCACTTTTAATTGGTCGTTTAGCCCTAACAATTGGTGTTGGCTATGCTTTAATGGGCAACTTTAGTTCGAAAATCAAAAACATTCTCGCTTTTTCAATTCTTATTATTTACTTGTTTTTAGCTTACAGCGGTATCAAAGCCTATCAAGATGTCAGACTTCCGGGCGTATTGCAAAGAATCGCGATTGTTTATTTTGTGGTTTCACTTTTGTATTTAAAAACATCTCAAAAAACACAAATCATTACTGGGATAGTTTTATTACTAGGCTATTGGGCAATAATGACACTAATTCCAGTTCCCGGAATTGGAGATGCCAATCTTGAAAAAGGCACAAATCTGGCAGCTTGGCTGGACAGTGTCTTACTGAAAGGTCATATGTATCGAGAAACAATAACTTGGGATCCAGAAGGGATTTTAAGCACAATTCCATCAATCGTAAACGGAATCATAGGATTATTGATTGGCAAACTTTTACTGCTTGATTTGACCAAGATCCAAAAAGCACAAAAAATGGGAATAGCTGGAACTGCGCTCATTTTTTTCGGATTAATCTGGGATGTTGTTTTTCCAATAAACAAATCTCTCTGGACAAGCAGTTATGTTTTATATACTACCGGATTATCAACTGTATTCCTAACTGTTTTGTATTTTATAATCGATATCACTGATTACAAAAAAGGCTTTAAACTATTCTTGATTTGGGGCGTTAATCCAATGATTGTATTTTTCTCTTCTCAGATTATTCCGCAAGCTCTAATAATGATCGAATTTCAGAATCCGCATAAGCCTGAAGAAAAAATCAATTTATTAAATTACTTATACAGCTTTTGGATCGCACCATTTTTTAGTAATCCAATGACCGCTTCACTTGCAGGCGCGTTAGTTTACGTTTGTATCTGGACATTTATTTTGTGGATATTCTACAGGAACAAATTAATATTCAAAGTTTAATTTTTTTTTGAACCATATATGTAGAGACGCACAGCAGTGCGTCTTTTTTTTATTGTGAAAAACTTTTCTTGGTCAAAACATTATTCTACTACGTTTTAATTATGAATTTATTAAAATCAATTCATAAAAAAAGTCTACTTTTGCACAAAATTTAAAAAGCACAATAAAATGGCAACAAATAGAACTTTTACAATGATTAAACCAGATGCTGTTGCAAACGGACACATCGGGAATATCTTAGCAATGATTACTAACGGAGGTTTCAAAATCGTTTCATTAAAATTAACTCAATTAACTGTAGCTGATGCTCAAGCATTTTACGCAGTTCACGCAGAAAGACCTTTCTACGGAGAATTAGTTGAATTCATGTCACGCGGACCAATTGTTGCTGCAATTTTAGAAAAAGACAACGCAGTAGAAGATTTCAGAACTTTAATTGGAGCTACAAACCCAGCTGAAGCTGCTGAAGGAACTATTCGTAAAGCATACGCAACTTCTATCGGAGAAAATGCAGTTCATGGATCTGACAGCGACGAAAACGCTGCAATCGAAAGTGCATTCCACTTTGCTGGTAGAGAGCAGTTTTAATTAGTTTTCAGTATTCAGCTTTTAGTTGGCAGTGAACTACTACATAATACTAAAAAATCCCAATTCAAATGAATTGGGATTTTTTTTATCTGAACACTAAAAACCTGAACACTGACCACTATCTTAAAACTACATCCTTCACCACTTCACGCCCCAATTCTTCATTGATCATTTTAACAATTTTAGACTTTCCGTGGCTTAATTCTTCCCTTAAAACAGCCGAACCTAATTCAACGTACAACGTACTTCCTTTCAAAACCACATTTCTTGTATATGTTTTAACGCCGTTACCCATTAAATTTGTCCAAGCATCTTTTACATCAATCTGATCCATTCCAGGCTGTAATTTGTTCACCTGAATAATCTGCTGCAAAACAGCCCCAATCGTACTTTCGTTATTTAGTCTTTTTGCCATCATTCAAAATATTAATTGGTTCTGCTTTTTTATAGTGGTATTCCTTGTTCTGATCATTTTTTACCACAAATTCTTTATCCGAAATTGAAATTAACTCCTCGCTCCACTTTGCATAATTCGTCTTATAATCTAAAAAAGTTCCTTTATCAGAAAACCTAACCGACACATTTTCAAAAGTATTCGTTGTTAAAAAAGTTCCATCAAGCTGTGCCATCACTTTTGTTCTCGTTCCCTTTGTTCCCGTAATTTTAAAAAAATCAAAATTTTCATTCATTCCATACGCCTTCTCCTCGCCCTTATCAAAAACTACTTTTTCAATTTCCCAATAACCATTCAATTTTGCAATATCTGCCGGTTTAATATCTTGTTTACAGCTTATCATCAAAAGTGATAAAACCAAAATCATAAAAGTGTTTTTCATAATAAATTATAATATTAATAAGGAGCTATTCCTGCTGTCCGCTGTATCTTTTTTGTCTCGTTAGAAAAAAACGAGACAAAAAAGGATGCCGCTCCCATCAGGGCTAGGCCTCCAGTTTTCAAAAGAAAATTACGTGTACTGCAAAGTTAACCTTATATCATTCAAAAGAAATTTTTTTTACAACTATAATTAATCTAAAATAACAATAAAAAAAACTCATCGATATATTTTTATGCCTTATTATACACAGTATTCTAATCTAAATTAAACACTTTTACCGTTTGCTTCTTCATTAAATACAATACAAAAAACAAATACAAATAATGACAAGAATATTAATATTATTTATCTTATTATGTATTGTTTCATGCAATAAAACAGAAAAAAAAGAACTTGCAGAACAATATAAAATAAGTCCCAAAATAAAAACAATAAAAGACAACGAAACTCTTGATTCAACAAAAAGTTCAAAAGAAAAATTTATAGATACAACCAACATTAGAACCTCGCCAATTAAAATCGTTTCAGCATTATTGCTCAAAAACGAGTATTCAGAACATAAAGATATTCACCTGATATTTAAAAACGTCAGCAAAAAAAATATCAAGGCAATTAAATTTGAATGGTATTGCGAAAATTCATTTAACAAACCAGCATCTGGCAACCACTATTTCATCAAAGGCGAATATACCGGAGAATCAACACTTTTACTAAAAAAGCAAAAAACAGCAACAAAAATCTGGGAAGATTTTTCAACAGATGCCAACACAATTATTGCAGCGAGAGCTTATGAAGCGATTTTTACAAATGGAACAAAATGGAAACTTCGCCAAGACAACACTCAACAATAATATTTCCAAATTGGATTAAACTATTTTGCATATTTTTGGTCAAAACACAAACCACAACTAAAAAACATGACCAGAATTATTTGTATCGTACTGACAGTCTTACTCTTTACAGCCTGTAGCAAAGAAACCCCCGAACCGGATTCGGTTCCAGCCGAAAATATGTATTTTCCTCCATTGACTGGAACAAACTGGGAAACTAAATCTATATCAGACCTAAAATGGAATCAAAGTGCAGTTCAACCACTTTTAGACTATTTGCAGGCAAAAAATTCCAAATCTTTTATCATTCTAGTAAACGGTAGAATTGTTCTAGAAAATTATTTCAACAATCACACAGCAACTACAAATTGGTATTGGGCCAGCGCCGGAAAAACATTGACTTCAACTGTAACCGGAATAGCACAGCAAGAAAATTTATTAAACATAAACGATAAAGTTTCGAAATATCTTGGCACAGGCTGGACAAGCGAAACACTCGCAAAAGAAAACCTAATTACCTGCAAACATTTACTAACCATGACCTCTGGTCTTGATGACAGCACGGACGATGTAGATCCAGTCAATTTAATCTACAAAGCTGACGCAGGAACACGCTGGGCTTATCATAATGTATATGTAAAACTTCAAGATGTAGTGGCAAAAGCAAGCGGACAAAGTTGGGAAACTTATTTCAACAGCAAATTAAGAGACAAAATTGGAATGAATGGCAATTGGGTTCAGTTGGGTGTAAACAGCGTTTATACAAGCACATCCCGAAGTATGGCGCGTTTTGGACTTTTAATGCTAAACAAAGGGAAATGGGAAAACAATATCATTTTAAACGACGCGTATTTTAACGAAGCAACCACAACCTCTCAAGACATTAATTTAGGTTATGGATATTTATGGTGGTTAAACGGAAAAACTTCCTATCACCTGCCACAATCACAGCTTACTTTTCAAGGAAGCATAATTCCAACAGCTCCAAACGATATGTTTATGGCTTTAGGAAAAAACGACCAGAAAATATATGTAATTCCGAGCAAAAAAATGGTTGTAATCAGAATGGGAGATGCCGCAGACAATGTAAATCTGGCTCTATCGGATTTTGATAAAACTTTGTGGGAGAAAATTAGTGCTTTGTATCAGTAAATAATTTTCTTTCTATTTCAGAGTGATTTTATATTGGTAAAATATTTAACACCAGTATAAAATCACCTCAGAATTATCTCAAATTATCTCAAATTATCTTTTGGTTTTTATTCTTTTAAGAACACCCATAAAGAATAATCCAACACCTAATACTAATAAAATATAGTAAAAGGTAAGACTTTTGTCTCTCGCTACATTTGACAACGCCAGACAAATAACGCTCGCAAAATAAAATGTCAATGGCGTTATATTTTTTAAAGAATCAAAATTCATTATAATTTATTTAAAGAAACTGTCAACGAACTCATACTTATTAAAGACCTGAAGATCTTCAATTCCTTCACCGACACCAATATATTTTACCGGAATTTGAAATTGATCTGAAATACCAATTACAACACCGCCTTTTGCTGTTCCGTCCAATTTAGTTACTGCTAATGAGGTTACTTCTGTTGCAGCGGTAAACTGTTTTGCTTGTTCAAAAGCATTTTGACCAGTAGAACCATCTAAAACTAAAAGTACATCGTGCGGCGCATCTTCAACAACTTTTTGCATAACGCGTTTTACTTTTGAAAGCTCGTTCATCAAGTTGATTTTATTATGCAAACGTCCAGCAGTATCAATAATAACAACATCTGCATTTTGAGCTACTGCCGACTGCAAAGTATCAAAAGCTACAGAAGCTGGATCGCTCCCCATATTTTGTCTAACGATTGGCACATCAACTCTATCTGCCCAAACTTGTAATTGGTCTATTGCTGCCGCACGGAAAGTATCTGCAGCACCTAAAACGACTTTATGTCCCGCTTTTTTAAACTGATATGCAAGTTTACCAATTGTAGTGGTTTTTCCAACACCATTCACCCCAACAACCATCAACACATAAGGTTTTTTGTCTTTTGGAACTTCAAATTCTGTTGCTTCACCTGTATTTGTTTCGGATAATAATGCCCCAATTTCATCTCTAAGAATCTGATTCAATTCATCAGTACCAAGATATTTGTCTTCAGCAACACGTTTTTCGATTCTCTCGATAATTTTCAAAGTAGTATTTACACCAACATCTGACGCTACAAGAACTTCCTCCAGATTATCTAAAACATCGTCATCGACTTTAGATTTTCCAGCAACGGCTTTACTTAATTTTGAGAAAAAAGTAGTTTTTGATTTTTCAAGACCTTTGTCTAAAGTCTCTTTTTTATCACTAGAGAATAATTTTTTAAAAAAACTCATTTTTTTGTAGATTATTAGATTATTAGATTTCTTGATATTCAAATCAGAAACCCAAATCTTTAGAGAAAGTGCAATTGTTTGCCAAAAAAGAGACAATTGTTGCGATTCTCTAAATTTTTAGACAAATATAGGTAATAAAAAAGCTACTTCCGAATGAAAGTAGCTTTTCTATATAATGTAATTGTAATTATTTCTTTTTCAAGAATTCATCAACTTCTTCAGGAGCCATAATAGATTCTACGAATGTATATGCACCAGTTTTAGGAGATTTTACCATTTTAATGGCTTTTGATAATCTCTTAGAAGATGTTTGTAACGATGCTACGGTTTTCTTTGCCATGATTCAAATGTTATTTGAAGCTTTTATAAAACTCTCATGGCCAAACCACTCGAGATTTACAAAAATCTCTAATTATTACTTAATTTCTTTATGAACAGTTACTTTCTTCAAGATTGGATTAAATTTTTTAATCTCTAATCTGTCTGGAGTATTTTTTTTGTTCTTAGTTGTAATATATCTAGAAGTTCCTGGAACACCAGAAGTCTTGTGCTCAGTACATTCTAAAATTACTTGGATTCTATTACCTTTCTTTGCCATCTTGCTATATATTTATTTAGGAAAAGATTATTTGATAAATCCTTCTGACTGTGCTTTTTTCAAAACAGCAGTGATTCCATTTTTATTAATTGTTTTTATCGTAGATGCTGCTACTCTAAGAGTAATCCATCTATCTTCTTCTGGAAGATAAAAACGCTTTTTAACTAAGTTTACAGAAAACTTTCTCTTAGTTTTGTTCATAGCGTGAGAAACGTTATTTCCTACCATCGCTCTTTTACCTGTAAGGTCACAAACTCTTGACATTATACTTATCTTTTATCGTTATTCAAAATCAGGGTGCAAAGAAAAGAAAAATAAACCATTGTAGCAAAAAATTATTGCACAATTTTTAAAATTTCTTTCTGTAATACTTCCAAACTCTTAATTGAAGCTCTATCTATCACTTTTTCACGCGGTTGACCAAAGTTAAATTCTTCTACAATTATGTCGTCTGGAGTCGCCAAAGCAATAAAAACAGCACCAATTTCAGCATCTGAGTCGCCTTTTGAGGGGCCGGCGTTTCCTGTTGTAGCAATTGCATAGTCTGTTTTGAGCATCTCTTTCACACTCAAAGCCATAGCCGACGCAACTTGCGAGCTAACAACCGAATATTCATCTATCAACTCCTGCGAAATACCTAAAACATTGACTTTAGCTTCTGTTGCATATGAAACTACACTTCCTTTAAAATATTTTGACGCACCTTGCACAGAAGATAAAAGCGAAGCAATTCGCCCTCCTGTACAACTTTCTGCTGTTGAAATTGTTTTATTTTGCTTAGAAAGCAATTTGCCAATTACGGTTTCAATGGTTTCATTTTCCTCGTAACCAACTATTATATCATGAATTATAACATCTAAAGAGCGAACCTTATCCTCGATTGTTTTTTCCAACAATTCCTTATCAGTCCCTCTTGCCGTTAAACGCAAACGGACTCTTCCAGGATTTGGCAAGTAGGCCAATTTTATAAAATCGGGTAAATTATTTTCCCATTCTTCGATTCTTTCAGCAACTAAACTTTCGCCTTGACCGTAGGTTAAAATGGTTTTATGAATAATGTAAGGACGTTTGTATTCACGTACAATTTTCGGAATTATCTCCTCTTCAACTAAATATTTCATTTCGTACGGAACTCCCGGAAGCGACACAAATACTGTATTTTCTTTTTTCATCCACATTCCCGGCGCAGTTCCAACTTGGTTGTGAAGCACTGTACAAGTTGACGGCACTAATGCCTGATCTTTATTCAATTGCGAAATTGGTCTTTTATAAAAACCTTCTATCAATTGCGTAACATGCGCTAGAACTTCTGGATTTACAACCAGCACATCATCAAAATAATCACAAAATGTTTTTTTGGTAACATCATCTTTTGTCGGCCCCAACCCGCCTGTCACAATAACAATATCAACTTTATTTTGAAGTTGGGCAAATGTGTCCAAAATTTGCTGTTTGTCATCACTGATCGAAATCATTTCTGTCACCTCAACACCAATTCGGTCTAAAGATTTCGCAATAAAACCCGAGTTGGTATCAATAATTTGACCAATTAAAATTTCATCTCCAATAGTTATAATGGTTGCTTTCATTCAAATGTAATTTTTCGCTTAAGTAAATATAAGCCATTAATAGAAAGTAGGTTATCGTGTTCCGAGGTGCGTGAGGGGTAGCAACGGCATCCTTTTGTGACAAATGTCAAGCGCTCGTTAAAATGATTTTTTCTGGAACAAAAGATATAGTGAATAACCCGACCCTATTTTTGCCCTGATTTTTTAAAGGGCAAAAATAGGGTCACGCCATAATTTTACAAATCAAAATCTTTTTTGATCTCTTTTATCGCTTCTTTTACTTGTATTTTTATACTTTTAAAAGTTTCGATAATATCTTTTTTCTTGCCTTCTGCTTTTGTCCATGCTTCAACTTGCAGAATTTCTTCAAAAGCGACATTCAAGCCCATCAAGTCTAATGTTGGCTTTATTTTATGCGCATAAGAGTACGCGTATTTATGATCTTTTTTCTTAATTCCTTCTTTGATCTGCTTTAAATCTTCAGGAACTTCAGTAACGAACAATTTAAGAATTTCGTTTACAAATTCTGGATCATTATCTGAAAGCGCATATACTTTCGAAAGGTTATACTTTAAAGCCATTATTTTACTTGTATTCTGAATAGTTTTTTATCTTCTAAAAATCCTTCTAAAACATCATTTGGTTTTACAGAAGCAACACCTTCTGGCGTTCCTGTAAAAATAATATCTCCAATTTTTAATGTAAAAAACTGCGAGACATATGACACAAGCTCATCAATTTTCCACAACATCAAACTTGTATTTCCTTTTTGAACCGTTTTAGAATTGTTTGTCAACTCAAAATTAAGATTTTCCATAGAAACGAAATCACTTTTTGGCAAAAAATCTCCAATGACCGCCGAGCCGTCAAAAGCTTTTGCTTTTTCCCACGGAAGTCCTTTTGCCTTCAGTTTATCTTGTAAATCTCTGGCTGTAAAATCAATACCTACACTAATTTCGTCATAATATTTGTGAGCAAATTTAGGTTCAATGTACTTTCCTACTTTATTGATTTTAACAATTATCTCTATTTCGTGATGAATTTCCTCAGAAAATTCTGGAATTACAAAGGGATGTTGCTTCAGCAAAACAGCCGAATCCGGCTTCATAAAAACTACAGGTTCTGCTGGGCGCTCATTTTTTAATTCCGCAATGTGATTGGTATAGTTCCTACCGATACAGATGATTTTCATTCTTTTTAAAGGTACTGAGGTTCTAAGGTTCTAAGGTCCTAAGAATTCAAGCTTAAAAACTTAGAACCTTAGAATCTTAGCAACTTAGAATCTTATTTTGTATTTAATTTTCTCAATTTTATTCCTGTCAAAACTTTCTTGGTATATAGAGGAAAGTCGGCATTTTGAATCCAGCTGAAATAGCCAGGTTCTGTTTCTAATATTTTTTCAACTTTAGCGCCTTTATGTTTTCCAAAAGTAAATATTTCCTCGTCATCTTTATCAAAAGCAATCATTCCAGCAAAATCAGCAATCTTTTTACGTGTTGTAAACTCAGACAATGCTTTCATGTCATTTTCCAATTCAGGATAACGATCTAATTGCGCTTTTAAAATTTCGTAAGTCGCCATTGTATCAGCTTCTGCCGAATGTGCATTTTCAAGACTTTTTCCGCAATAGAATTTCAATGCCGCACTCAAAGTACGTTCTTCCATTTTGTGGAAAATTGTCTGAACATCTACAGAAACTTTATTTTTCATATCAAAATCAACTCCGGCACGAAGCAATTCTTCAGCTAAAAGCGGAATATCAAAACGATCTGAGTTAAAACCTCCCAAATCACTGTCTTTTATCATATTATAAATATGAGGTGCAAGTTCTGCAAAGGTTGGCTCATTAGCAACTTTTTCATCAGTAATGCCATGTACGGCTGTTGTTTGCGGAGGAATTGGAATTGTAGGATTTACTAGCCAAGTTTTACTTTCTTTATTTCCGTTTGGAAAAACTTTAAATATTGAAATTTCCACGATTCGATCCTTACCGATATCAATTCCAGTGGTTTCAAGATCAAAAAAGCAAATTGGTTTGTTTAGTTTTAATTCCATTTTAATTTTTATAAGATTACAAATGTAATTTTAAAAGCCGAATTTTCCGCCCCTATTTTTATTTTTTTTACCCAAAAAAAGCCTGTTTTTTAAATTTTAACTTTATAATCGGTCATGCAAAAAAGATGTTTTCCCGATTTTTTTAGCAATAAAAAACCCGGAAAACACTTTATTTTCCGGGTTTAAAATTTATTTATGAATCGATTAAAAATCTCTATCTACATCAAAAGCTTCTAAATATTCGGCTACTCTTTTTACAAAACTTCCGCCTAACGCTCCATCTACAACTCTATGATCGTAAGAGTGCGATAAGAACATTTTTTGACGAATTCCGATAAAATCTCCTTCTGGAGTTTCGATAACTGCCGGTACTTTACGAATCGCACCAAGCGCTAAAATTCCAACTTGAGGCTGATTAATAATCGGAGTTCCGAAAACGCTTCCAAAAGTTCCTACATTCGTAACCGTATAAGTTCCGCCTTGCGTATCATCTGGTTTTAGTTTTCCAGCTTTAGCACGGTTTCCTAAATCGTTAACCGCTTTTGCCATTCCAACAAGATTTAGCTGATCTGCATTTTTAATTACAGGAACAATCAAGTTTCCGTTTGGCAAAGCTGCCGCCATTCCTAAGTTTATGTTTTTCTTTTTGATAATGTATTCGCCATCAACAGAAATATTCATTCCTGGGAAATCTTTCAATGCTTTTGCTACAGCTTCCATCATAATTGGCGTAAAAGTCAGCTTTTCGCCTTCTCTCTTCTCAAAAGCCGTTTTAACTTTATCTCTCCATTTTACAATATTTGTCACGTCAACCTCAATAAATGATTGAACGTGTGCTGAAGTCTGCACAGATGCTACCATGTAACCTGAAATCAGTTTACGCATTCTGTCCATTTCAATAATTTCGTCACCGCCATTTACTGAAACCGGAACTGCTTGTTGGCTTTTTTGAACCACTGGCTCTGGCGTTTGAACTGTTTTTACAGTTTCAACCGTAGCTTTTGGAGTTTCTTCAACCGCTTTTGGAGCTAGAACAACTCCAGATTTGCGATCTTCAATGTATTTTAATATATCTTCTTTTGTTACTCGGCCATCTTTTCCTGAACCTTGAATACTGTCAAGTTCAGCAATAGAAACACCTTCTTCCTTTGCAATATTTTTAACTAGTGGAGAAAAGAATTTATCAGATGAAGCAAAATCCTGAGGAACGCTTACCGTTTCTTTTACTGCTTCAATTGTTTTTTCAATTTCTGCCACTGCTTCCGGAACTGCAACTTCTTCAGCTTTTGTTTCTGCTGGAGCATCACCTTCTGTTTCAATAATCGCAATAGTCTGTCCTACTTGAACCAAATCATCTTTACCAAATAATTGCTCAACTAAAACGCCTGACACTTCGCTTGGCACTTCACTGTCAACTTTATCAGTCGCAATTTCCAGTACTGCTTCATCAGCTTCAATTCTGTCTCCCACTTCTTTCAACCAGTTTGTAATGGTTGCTTCAGCGACACTTTCTCCCATTTTAGGAAGTTTTAATTCAAATCTTGCCATATTGTTAACCTCAAGGGTGATTTTGATTTTCAGATTGCGAAATTACCGATTTTTTTAAATATAAATTACATTTAATATAATTTTTTACTCGATTTTTAAAATTTGACCCCTGTCATTTCGAGAATTGCTTCCAATAATAAAATTTGTGTTTTTGGGGAAAATCTTAAAAGTAACGTTCTTATCTTTAATAGTTTCTATGATTTTGATACATTTTTTGAATGAAACGTACTGATTATCCAAAATAATCTCAACCTTTTTACCCTTAAAAACGTGGCACGAATTTACCATTTTTTCTTTTTTGAAATCTAAAAACTCTACTTTATTTTTTAGAATTGCAGGCAATTTTTCAGACAAAATGCTATTTGAAGAATAAAAAATATACTTTTCGGGTGCCAATTTTCTTTTTGGTTTTCCCTGAAACATTTTAGCAAAAGCAAAAAACCAAATCCCAATTTGAATGAAAGCGCTAAAAAAGAATGATTTCTGAAAATGTTTTTGATACAAAAAGTTCATTGCCTCCTGAAAGTGCTTCATGTACTTTTCGTCTTTAACAGTGCTTTCTCCTTTATAATGCAAAACTGTGGTATCATGAAAATAATAATTTGATTTTTGTTTTTGCAAAGCGCGATACGATATATCGATATCATCAGCGTACATGAAACAATTTTCATCAAATCCGTTCAAATCTAAATAGAGTTCGCGTTCCATCAACATAAAAGCGCCTACTAAAACCTCAACCTTTCCAGTTTCGTTTTCGTCCAAATCTTGTGCGTAATATTGATTGAAGAATTTTGATTTCGGAAAAACTTTATACAACCCCGCAACTTTCGTAAAAGCAATCCAAGGCGTTGGAATTCCGCGTTTGCTTTCTGGAAGAAATTTTCCGGTTCCGTCAATTAATTTACAGCCTATAATTCCGAGTTCTTCTTTTTCTTCGGCGAAAGCCAAAATTTTAGTAAAAGTATCATGGGCAACTACGGTGTCAGGATTTAAAATGCAGATATATTTTCCTTTTGCTTCTTTTACACCAATATTATTCCCTTTTGGAAATCCAAAATTCTCTTTGTTTTGGATGAGTTTCACCGAAGGAAATCGATTTTGCATCATCAAACAAGAATCATCTTCTGAATTATTATCGATAACAATAATTTCAGCATCAAGCATAGCAGTCGCTCCCTGAACACTTAAAACGCATTGTTCCAGAAAATACCTGACATTATAATTAAGAATTATTACCGATAATTGCATGAAAATTTTAGGCTGCAGATTTTTGGGGAAGTTAGAAATTTTCTGTCAAACCTAATCGCAAAGACCAATCGTTTTTACTTATTCCGTAATCCAGCGCCAGATTACTGTTGTTTTTTTTGTTCCATTTAATTCGGATTCCTGTTCCAACAGCCGGATGCCATTTATCGAATTGATACGTATCAAGCTTGGAAACAGATGAAACATTTGCAAAAAAAACGGCTCCAAAAAAACCATTTCGAGTTATATCGGTCCTGTATTCGCTTTCAAAATAAATAAGTGCGTTACTGCGGTATCTGTTTTTTGTAAAACCACGTCCTGTTTTTCCATCACGATCCCAACCAATACTCGGCAAATCAAGATAATGCGGTTTTCCACCAAAAGTTGACCAATAAAACACTCTTGAAGCCCAAACGCGATGTTTGGTTTTACTGAAAGAATGGTATTTTCGTGCATCAAAATACAACGATTGCCATTTGTCTCCGTTGACGCCACTTGTATTTATTCTCAAATCGGCTTCGATATACATTCCTTCTTCTGGATTTACTATGTTTTTTCTTGAATCATATAACCCTTGAAACGCGAAGCCTAGCGATGTCTCATCTGAAAAATCTCCATTCATATATTTTACATAGTCAGTTTCTCCATCGATATATGATTCTTCTGAAATATTCATGTAATTATCGTAGAGAAAACCGACACCCAATCGATAATTGCCAACTATTTTACGTGTTATAAATTGGTAAAAACGCCATTGTTTATAATCTAAAGTTGACATTTCGCTTTCCGTATTATGATCGCCAAGTCCATAAGTAAGTTGCGGATAAATCAAATACCGATAATCGCCAATGAAATTCCACTTATTGTCTTTTGTATAAATATACGATTGGATTGGAAATACATACTGATTGCTGAAACTAAAATAAGGAGAGAAAGACACCTGCGACATATTTGTGGTTTCATAGTCTTCACCTAAATAGAATGTTGTCAAAAAAGAAATTACAAGTCCGTTTGAATTGTTTGCCCCAATGGGAACTGGCAATAATGAAAAAGCTAGTTTTCGGTCTTTTCGATCTGGAATCGAATCATTCTTTTTAAATATTTTTTGAATAACATCTAAAATATCTTGACTTTCCACAGAAGTGCTGTCATTTTGCGAATAACAAAATGGCGAAATAAAAATTATAAACAAGATAAATTTTATTTTTAAGCGACTCATTAAAAAGGTTTTAATAGTGTATCCTAACAAATTTAGAATTTTATTAAGACAATATTGAAAAAAGTTTTAAGCTTTGCTACAAAGCTTAATAAAGTAAACCCGACAGGTTTTTAAAACCTGTCGGGTTTGAAACTTTATCCCGAGGCTTCGGGACCGTCGGATTTTAAACTGAAACTTGAAACAATTCTACCCCTCTTAAAGATGAAGTTGAATTTTATATTTATTGCAAATTTTCATTACAAACAGCATAATGGCCGAGAAAACTAGAGACCAAATAATTCCGGGAACTCCAACGCGAAAATATCCTGGAATAATATGAAAATTAAGAACTTTGCAGAAATAATAGATAACACCTGGCAAAATATAAATCAGTAATGGATTTGCTGCAGCGGGCATAAAAAATTCACTCCATTTTGTTTGTTTTTTAATTTCTATGAGCCAATACAGAAAATAAAACAATACTGTACAAATTGTTGCAGAAAACATTGTCCAAGATGGAGTTCCCTTAATTTTTGAAATTCCGAAATAAGGTCTAAGTAAATAGCCTGCAGTAAAAAACAGAAACACAAAACCAATTACTGGCCAATTGATTTTTGATGTGATTTTTTTATCAAAAAACAATAATGAAATCACAACACCTGCACTTACAAGAGAAGCATGGGTTAAATGCCCAGCAATAAAACTAAGCCAAAAAGATTGATGGACAAAAGAATCGCTTACTAGGTTTAATGAATTCATTGCAACGCAAAAAACTAAAAAAACAATCATTGCCCATAATTTTCCACAAACTAGCCAATAATAAACAACTGTAAAAAGATACGCCCAGCCAATAAGACCAAGTATTCCCCACCATTTTGGCGTCATTCCTCTTTCTCCTGTGTCCTGAATGTAAAGAAAATACAAAAGTGCCAAAACCAGCATTCCACCATATTGAAGTATATATTTCAACCAAATTGGAAAATCTTTTGAGTATTTATTCCAAATTGGAATTGGCATTGAGTACGCTAACAATCCCCAAAAAGCTGGTGCAATCAACATTTTTGAAGCATCATAGCCATACTCGGCATTTACCATAAAAACTCCAATAATAATCAAGGCCAATGCTCTTTTAAGCGTGTGTGTCCAAATCGTTTTAGGACTATCGCCTTTTATTAATCGAGCGTTGAATGCAAAAGGAATTGACATTCCGACAATAAATAAAAAGGCAGGAAAAACCACATCAACAAAAGTCATAGCATCTGCATCTGCAGGCATGTGCTTCATCCATTGGGGTACATTTTTTATACTTGCCAATTCATTTACAAAAATCATTACAAAAATGGTAATTCCTCGCAAAGCATCTATAGAAACAATCCTTTGATTGTATAAATTTTCTTTTATTTTCATAAAACTTTAAATTATTATCAGAAACAAATATAAAATAATACCTGATATATAAAAATTTAGATTTTCATTTAAAGCCTATATTGTTAAAAGTTTACCATTTTCATTTAAAAATATACCATAGTTTACTTATTTTTACAATATGTTATCATTCCTAAAATCAAAGCCAAATCTAAAGGATCTATTGTCCGGAAATTATGTTGATATCCATTCACATTTATTGCCTGGTATCGATGATGGTGCAAAAACTATAGAAGATACAACCAGACTTGTAAAATCTTTTGAAGAAATGGGAGTTGTTCAATTTATAACGACACCACACATTAGCCATTATATTTGGAATAATTCTCCTGAATCGATTATCGCGAAACATCAAGAAACCAAAGTTATATTGGAAGCAGAAAACCATAAAATTCCGTTCCGAGCCGCTGCCGAATATTTTATGGATGATTGGTTCGAAAGTCATTTTCAAAATGAAAAGCTTTTAACATTAAAAGATAATTATGTATTGGTAGAAATGTCTTACATGAATGCACCAATTCAATTGTATAAAATTCTTTTTGATCTTCAAGTTGCAGGGTACATTCCGGTTTTAGCACATCCTGAGCGCTATTTATTTTACCATAAAAATTTTAGTGAATATAGTAAATTGAAAAAAGCCGGATGTTTATTTCAACTTAATTTGCTAGCAAGCGTTGGATATTACGGCAATGAGATAACAAAAATTACAGATGAACTTCTAAAAAAAGGAATGTATGATTTTGTGGGAACAGATGTGCACCATAACAATCATATTGCGTCATTCAGTGAGAAAGTGAAAATTGACAATAAGAATATCAAAACTTTAAAAGAAGTTATTTCTAACAATTATTTTTTTAAATTCTAATTTAATAGCTTAAAAAAAATGCATAAAAAAACGGCTTAATTCCTTAAGCCGTTTTTTTATGCATTTTTTTTTTATTTAGAGAGTATCTTTTTATACCATGGCTTTGTATTTGTCCGTACACCATAGCCGTAACCATACCCATAGCCTTTAGTAGAATCGGTATCATTAAGAACAATACACATATTAGGTAGTTTTTTTTCTTTATAGAAAGTGTTTGCAATATTCAACATACGTTTTTCCAAAAGATTTGCACGCATAACATACACGAAGGTATCAGCATTTTTAGCAATCAATAAGGTATCTGTAACCAAACTAACTGGTGCCGTATCTACAATAATATAGTCGTATTCCTTTTTAAGCTCTTCAAAAAGCTGATCCACTTTATTACTCATCAATAATTCGGCCGGATTTGGCGGAATAATACCTGATGGCAATATAAAGAAATTTCTATATCCTTCGTGCTTGATAATGTAATCGTCGATCTCCTTATCTGATGAAGACAAATAATTTGTCAATCCACTATTTGGCACATTAATGTATTCACCAAATTTTGGATTCCTGATATCAGCTCCCACTAACAAAACTTTTTTTCCCGATAGCGCAAAAGTTGCCGCAAGATTCACTGATATAAAAGTTTTACCTTCTGAGGGAAAAGTTGATGTTACGAAAATAGTTTTTGCAATTCCATCCGGCACTTTCGCAAGCATGAATTCCAAGTTTGTTCTTACAATGCGAATTGCTTCGGCAGAACTTGATCTACTTTCTGATTTTATTAATTCAGTGATATCATCAGAAGTAGGCACATCACCAATAAATGGGATTTGGGTTTTTCCTTCCAAATCTAATTTACTTTTGATCTTCGTATCTAACAGATTGTTGCCATAAATAACTCCAAATGGAACAAGCAATCCTATCAGTAATCCTGCTAAATAAATAATCCTTTTCTTAGGACTAATTGGATTTTTATCCGCTTTGGCTACATCAATCACACGAGCATTAGGCTCAGTCGCCGACAGCGAAATAGCCGTTTCTTCTCTTTTTTGAAGTAAATATAAATATAGTTCCTCTTTAACCTTTTGCTGTCTCGCAATGACTCTGAACTGGCGTTCCTGTACAGGAATCTTACCAATTTTGCTATTTAAAATACCTTCCTGATTTTTTATGTCACGATTCTGAATTCGTAAATTAGCCTGCATACGGCTCAGACTAGCCGCAACATTTGATTTTAATGATGAAATTTGTTGATCCAACTTTACTACTGAGGGGTTTTCTTCTGTAGCAGATTTCAAAATTCTGTTGCGATCTAAAACTAATTCATTGTAAGACGAAATTAATCCGCTAGCATCATCCTTCTCAGAAATCATGTTAGTTGGCAATAAATCTGAATTAGTACTTTTTTTTATAAAATCTAAAAGAGAAGAAACAACATTTAATTGAATTTCAGTTTCTACTCCTTTTTTATCATATTCCGTTGAACCTTCGATAAAAAGTTTGGCTTCTGATTCAATATCCGTCAGTTTATTGCTTTTTTTGAATGTTTCCACATCTTGCTCGACACCATCTAATTCTTGAGCTATTAATGCCAATCGACTTGCAATAAACTTCGACGTATTTTCTGAAATGAAATTCTTATCCTCAGCGGCATCTTCATTGTAAATCTGAATCATATTATCCAAAAAATCTTCCGCTTTTTTTGCAACAGGGTCAGAAATAGAGACATTTACAACGCTGCTTGTTTTACTTATAGGCTCAACTTTCAATCTATTTCTAAATCCTGCTGTCAAATCGTCTAATGGATTTATAACAATACGTATAGACTCAAATCTCCCGGTATGATTTTTTGCGTACGACGATGTTTTTTGTATAACAAGAGTACCGACTTTTGTTGCTATTTTTTCTCCAAATTTGAATTCCCGTTTAGAAGACAAAATAAATTCTTCTTTTTCTTCTTCATCATTTTCAAGTAAAAATGTATTCGAGGTTAAAAGTCTGCAATTCAATACTGCTTTTGTCTTATCAAACAAAATGGTTTTATTTAAAAAATAAGCTGTAATTGGTTTTTCGGCATATATATCACGATCTACTACTTTCCCTTTTACAAAAAAATCAACATTTAAATGCAACTTTTTAATTGTACTTTCAACTAATGTTCTAGATTTTAAAATTTCAATTTCATTGTCCACATTGTTTTTCATAGTCCCCCCTAAACCTAAATCGGCAAAAGCAGATAATTCAGAAAGCATTCCGCCTTTTTTCTCATCTTTAACTAAAATAGAAGTTGTAGCTTCATAATTGGGTGTCGTGTAACGTAAATATAAAAATGCCCCGATCAAAAAAACAACCACACTCACTAAAAACCAACGCCAATGAACCAAATATTTTTCTAATTGTTCTCTTACATTAACATCTTCGATTTCATCAGCGAACATATCATTATAAAAATCGTGATTTTGCATTTATTTTATCATTTTTATTTAAAGATAAGTACAGATAGCGATACTAAAATAGAAATCGCAGATATAATAACTGACGTGTTTGGACCAACTGCAGAAGCGTTTACCTTAGTTTGATTTGGCTCTACATAAACTACATCATTTTGTGCTAAATAATAAAAAGGGGAATTAATAAAGTCAGATTTTGTAATATCCACTCTATTATATGATTTTATGCCATTAATTTCTCTTATTATCAAGATATTATCCCTTCTTCCGTAAATAGTTAAATCTTTTGCCATACTTAAAGCTTCTATTAAAGTCACTCGTTCTGAGGCTATCGGATAGGTTCCAGGTAAATTAACTTCTCCTTGCAATGAAATTTTAAAATTCATTATACGCAAATTAATTATTGGATTTTTAATATATGAGCTTATTTTACTTCGCAGAAGTGACAGTACTTCTGTCCGAGACAAACCGCCAACATGCAATTTACCAATGATCGGAAAATCTATCATTCCTTCACTGTTAACCAGATAGGACTGAATTGTTTGCTGACCTGTAACTATATCTAACTTACCAGAATTTGCAGTCGCAACCGTCGCTAAATTAAAAGGAATTGCAACTTCAGGATCTTCAGCAGAGACTATTATCATTAGCAAATCATCTGGCTGAATTTTAATTTCGTATGAAGTACTATTTT
This sequence comes from Flavobacterium daemonense, assembly GCF_007341385.1. Taxonomy (GTDB): domain Bacteria; phylum Bacteroidota; class Bacteroidia; order Flavobacteriales; family Flavobacteriaceae; genus Flavobacterium; species Flavobacterium daemonense. The sequence goes on along the minus strand of NZ_VJYD01000008.1, from coordinate 96,265 downwards.
GTAAATTAGTCATATTATCGATATTTTGATAATACACTATATCTTTTTTTGTACCACAGGAAAAACATAAAAACAAAAGCATTAAAAAACAAATTGCTTTAAAAAAAAGAGAAAAATTCAATTTCATTCGGCGCACGGTTAACTGGAACATATAAAATTAAAAAATGCTTTGATAAAAAATATTTTTGCACTTTCAAACTATACTGAACCAAATTTATATTAAGGATTTTTTTTAAGGAGTCGTAAATTAATTTTAAAAGGCGTTTTCTTCTCCTTTAAATACATTAATAATCGTTTTTATTATTATTTTGACATCCAGTAGCAAACTCCAATTCTCAATATACCAAATATCATATTCGACTCTATTTTCCATATCAACTAATTCCTTTGTTTCGCCACGAAAGCCATTTACCTGTGCCCATCCTGTGATGCCCGGTTTAGCATATTGGCGAACCAAATAATTATTGATTAACTCACTGTACTGCTTAGTATGATTTACCATATGTGGCCTTGGTCCTACAACTGACATATCTCCAAAAAAAACATTAAAAAACTGAGGTAGTTCATCTATGCTTGTTTTTCGCATAAAAGCGCCAAATTTAGTAACACGCCTATCTCCTTTTACAGCTTGTTTACTATCAGCGGCTCCATTAAGCTTCATGCTTCTAAATTTCAAGCAAGTAAAAGATCTATTGTCTCTTCCTGAGCGTTCTTGCTTAAAAAAAACTGGACCTGGAGATTCTAGTTTTATAATAATCATAATGATTGGAAACAACCACGGAAAAATAAAAACAAGTACAAAAAAAGAAAAACAAACATCAAAAGCTTTTTTCAAAAAGCGATTAAACGCAATCTCTAAAGGTTCTCTTCGAAACATTAGGACTGGTGTATTCTCATAAAAAGTCACTTGTACTTTATTAGATTTTGTGTACAATTGAAAGTCTGGGATAAACTTAATTCGCACCATATGCTGCTCGCAAATTTTTACTAATTTATTTATAACATTGATTTTATCAATATGAAGAGCAACATACATTTCATCAACATCTTCATTAATAATAAAATCTTCAATTTGGTCAAATCTCCCCAAAATAGGATGCAAAATATACGCAAAAGGATCTACTTTTTCATCAAAAAAACCTAAAAAACGATAACCATAAGTCAAATCTTTCGCCAAGATCTTGCGCATTCTTTCACCGGTATCATTTGCTCCTACAATTATAAAACTTCTAAAATTATATCCTTTTGCCCTAATATACTTTAGAAGTTTCATCGATAATAATCGAGAAATCATAAGCAAGCCAAAGAAAACACAGTAAAAATAAACCAGTCTTAGGCGTGATATATCATTATATTTTAAAAATAAAACAAAGAAAGCAGTAATTGCTATATGAATGATAACTTTTTTAAATGTCCTTTTCAAAATTGATTCGATAGGTTCAACTCTAACAATCCGAAAAGAATCTTTATACAACAAAAGTGCTATCCATACTAAATTACTCAGTAAAGAAATCGTTTGTACCTCTTTTAAAAAAAGTTTGTCTATGGTTCCGAATCTTAAAATTGCAGAAAAAACAATTGCACTATTCAGCAAAATTAAATCCCAAATGACAAATAAAAACTTGAAATAACGCGAAAATCGGTATTTAGAAAGTTGTTGAAGGATATTCATAAAACAGTATTTCTATTGAACATACTAACAATTTTCTTTTTAATAATAATTTTAATAAATATGGGGCCATAATACAAATATCGTTTCCACATTCTTTTAGGTTCTTTCATCAGTCTCGCAAACCATTCTAAACCTGAATTTATCCAAAAACTGTTAGGACGTTTAATTGTTCCTGCATAAAAATCAAATACAGCTCCAATTGAACAAATTACTTTTGCGTCAAGTACCTGTTTATGATAATAAGCCCATTTTTCTTGTTTTGGCGCGGTCATTCCGATAAAAAGCACTTCTGGCTCAAAATTATTAATTGCATTTATCATCTGTTGATTATCAGAATCCGTAAATTCTTTTTTATAAGGTGGTGAAAAACCATCAACAACAATATTAGGAAATTCCTTTGACAACCGTTCAAAAATTTTGTCTAAAGTATTTTGTGAAGAACCTAAATAAAAACAACGACCTCCTTTATTATTCAACTCATTTAAAAGATAGCAATGAATATCCGCTCCGGCTATTTTTGTAATATTTCTATTCTTAACCAATTTTATTGCCGCGACAATTCCTATACCATCAGGCAATAAAATATCGGATTGCTGTAGCGCTTTCTTAAAATCGGCATCCTCTTCTGCAATACAGTAGGAATATTGATTTATAGTACTGATTAAGGTTTTCCCTTCAGTCACACATTGTGATAATCCTCCACTGTGTATAGAGTAATCCAATAAAGGTACAATGGATGTCGATTGAGTCATCATATTATGCATTTGGAAAGCTTTTAATTAATGCGCTTTCTTTGTAACTCATTAAAATAAAGAACTTAATTTTTAATTTCTTTTTATAGCCTGATTGTAAATGAAATCGAAATAGGGTAATTGCAATTCAGGTCTATAATTTAACTGATAAGTTTGAAAAGCATTTATTCCCATTTGTTTTTTTTCTAAAACTGAAAGCCTATTAAATTTCGCAACTATTGCTTTTAAATCTTTTGTACAATCCGGATCAAATAAAAATCCGTTTGAACCGTCCGAAATCAGAGAAGTCATTGCTCCTAAATTTGAAGACAAAACGGGTGTAGATGCTGAAAATGCCTCCAATATCGTCATGGGCATACCTTCATACCAAACAGATGGAAAAATCAGAGCTTGTGTCTTTTGCAGTTCTTTCGAGACTTGTTCGTTAGTTAATTTACCTAGATAGCATATATTCGCATGTTCTTCTGCAGTATCTAAAACCAATTGCTTAGCAGGTCCGTTCCCTGCAATTTTTAGTTCGAAAGGCAATTCCTTAAAAGCTTCTAATAAATTCTTAATCCCTTTTTCTTCAGACAACCGACCTATGAACAAAAAATAATTCTCTCTCTCATTAAGCATCAATTCTTTACACTTGTCAGTAAAATTGGGTTTGATTATAAATCGTTCTTTTCGAACTCCAAAATTAGATTGTTCAAAAAGATTGATCGCAAATGATGTTAGGCATACATAGGAATCGATTTTTTTCCAAGTGCCAATTTTTTTATGAAACCAAACCACAAACGATAGCCAAAATGTTAGCAAAATAGAAGAACGATATACTTTATATCGAATAGCTTTCCAAGGAAAACTTTGATGCAAACTCTCTGTAAATAATTTACCTTTATATAAAAGAATTCCTGAAGGACACAACAAACGATAATTATGAATCGTATGAAAAACCGGGACACCTAACTTCTTAACTTCCCGAAATACTAATGGCCCTATAGCAAAATGCCAATTGTGAACATGCACAACATCAGGATTAAATTCCCTAATTTTTTTTTTTATTATACTAGCAGAGTCAATATTCCAAATTGAAAACAGAAATTGAAAGGCTCCCTTCCAACCATCCTGGTTTTGAAACCTCAAAACTTCAACGACGTGGTTTTGTTTTAATAATTCTAGTTCCTGTTCCAATACGGCATCTTCTCCGCCTTTGAGTTGATAATGAGAATGAACGAGAAGGATTTTCAATTTTTAAAAAATGAATTGATAATTTTATATTGTAATCTCGAGCTAATTGAGAAAGGTCTTGTGAATTGTTTAATTATTACAGGTTCTAAACAAAAATCATAACTAAATCGAAATTCAGTCGTATTACTTTTGTCTAATAAAGTTTCATACCTATTAAATTTTTCTTTTGTATTGCAAGCATCAGCAGAATCAAAACCTATATTATCAATTTTTGAAACAAAAGGATGAATCGAAAATAAATTATTTTTAAATTGATGATAACACCATCTAATAGCCCAAGAATTTATTTTTCCTTGCATTTGACGATCTAACATCGTAGACATATCAGAACCCATTTTATTAAAGTCTCGTCTTGATTTACGATTGTTATTAAATTCATGATAATCGGCAATTTCCCAATCAATGTTTTGCCAACGATTTTTCCATGTTGCCCAACCCCAACTTGATGAACGAGTTGTAAAATAAACATCCAAAGAGCTTTTTCCGCAATTAATTGGTATGCTAAATCCTGTTATTGAAAATACTTTCTCAGCTTCCTTATAAAAATTTAATGCCTGATTCATAAAATCCAAAAAATTAGGGGAGCTCACCAAATCATCCTCCAGAACAATAACGGTTTCATTATTTTTTAATATCTGGTTAACACCTTCAATTATGGAAGTTGCCAATCCCCTATTAAATTCTGATTCAGAAATTATAATCTTTTTAAACCCCTCAATAGTTTTAATATAATTCCTTACGTCATTAACGGCATATTTTTCTTCTTCATTTTTTGCGGCATCTAAAAAAACATACAATTCAGATTCTGCAGCTAGATTATTTTTTTGGAGTGCTTCGACTGTTTTTATTAAGGTATCTAAACGCTTGTAACAAAAAAGAGCTATCGGTGATAATTTACACATTTGCTCTTTTTGTTATTTCCTTTAACTGTTTTTTCATAACGTAATATGCCTTTAGCTTTAGACTCAATTTGGGAATTGTGAATATTAATTTTAATTTATCTACAAATTGCATAGAATCATTTTTACTAACTGAAAAAGAATTTTGGGACAGATAATTGAATAACTTTTTAAAGCCATGTCTTTTTTCTGCTGGCAAATGCCAAATAGCGAAATATTGATCATTATAATTAACATTCCTATAGGTTGTTGGATCTGTCCAAATTCTTTTTATATAATTATTAGCAATGTTATTTTCTTCTTTTAGTTTGAAATAAATATAACTAAGTACATGAGCTTCCTCGTTAAGAACTAATTCATTTTTAAGGTGAAAAGAAATTAATTTTGGCCACAAGGAATTAAATTCAGTGCATACTTTTTTAACCCCAAAAATATTAGTTGCAAAAAACTCCCCTGCGTAATAATCTGGTGTTTTATTAATTGTCATGTTTTCAATATTTTCAAAAATATATTTCATATCATTTCTCGAAATACCATTAATTAAATGTGACTCCGGATAATCTAACTTATAGTGAATAAATTCTTTTGAGTTTAATTCATCAAACATATTATTCAAAGAACGTGTTATTATACAATCAGAATCAATTAAACAAAACTTATCATTATCATTGAAAAAACTTGAATTCGAAATAAATTCAAAAATCGAAAATTCATAAAATTGATTTCTCCAATCTTTATAATATCCCTTCGGCGTTTGAAAATCAAAAGGAGCGTTATGAAACTCAATATTCAACTTTTTAAATAATTCTGTGTAATTAATTCCATTTATTGTGGGTAAAATATCAGTATTTGAAAATACAATAAGACGCAACTCAGGATTAAAATAGCGTGCAGTATACATACTACATGCTATACATTTCCAGTATATAGATTGAATTTTTGCATCGGATGACATTCCTTTCGAGGAAGGAAAATATGATGCATTGTCTTTCGAATCAATACATATCCATGTGGCTAGAATATTCATAGAGTTCTTTTAATTATTTCGGGTATAAATTATGGACGAAAAATAAATAAGACAAAGCTTCAAATTGACTGATTATTTATCTTCGAGAACTGTTTATTAAGCTAAATTTTTGTAAAAAAATATTGAAATTAGTTCTTTATCTCGTTATAATGATAACTCTCAATTTGTAAACCTACCACATAACCAAGTTTTCCAAATTGATTAGCTAATTTAACAACCATTTTAATAAAATACTTATATGGCATTATTAGTGTCCCTAGTACTAATATAAAACTAAAAATTAAGCCCCCAATTATGCTATAGACCAATTTTATGCTCGCTATTATTGCATTATTGTTCTGAAAAAGATTACCAGCATAGGTGGAACCCGAACGGTAACCTCTTTTATAAAACCAAGTTATTTTCAACCTTTGTTGATCTTGCGTCTCGTAAATAATCGCATCATTTGAAAATACAATATTTGCACCCTTAGACAATAAATAATTAAAAAACTCGGAATCCTCTCCTCCTGTATGATTAAATTTTAAAAGAAAAGCTGGAGTTCTTAGATTAAATAATTCTCTTTTTACCAAAGTATTTCCAGTATATCCATCATTAAAAGTGGCTTTCTCTCCAGTAATTCTACTTTTTCGCTTAAAATAGGAACTTTGCCTTATATATAAAGGGAATGTTGACGGAATTTCGTATTCCACTTTCCCTAAAACAACATCTGCTTGATATTTTTTATGACAGTAAATCATATTTGATAGCCAATTTTTGTCGGCATATTCATCATCATCGATGAAAACAATAATTTCTCCACTAGCTTTTGAGATAGCCATATTCCTAGCATGCGATAATCCTCTTAATGGTTGAAGAAAATATTTAATCCTGCCATTATATTTTTCAATGATTTTTATTGCAGTTTCTTCAGGGTCATTATCAATAACAATAATTTCAAAATCATAGTTTGCATTTTGATTTAGAATTGATTCAATACATGTTTTTAATAATGCAGGTCTTTTATATGTACAAATAAGTATTGAAATCATTTAAAAGTTTTTAGTCTAGATAATCGAGTTTTGATAAAACGAAAAATCCCTTTACCTTTTACTACAAAGCTTTTAGCATGTTTTTGTTGGATCATTAGTGATTCCTTTTGTGCATTTGACCAATTAGAAGTAGACAAACTAGCTTCATGTTCTCTAAAAACTACTAAATACTGCTCTATTTGACATGGGATGTACTTGTCCGAAATTCTTAGTAGCAAATCATAATCCATGGCATATTTATAAGTTTCATCAAACATTCCTATTTCGTCATAAACAGATTTTTTTACAAAAACAGTCGGATGAGGAATATTAAAAGTATATTCAAAAATATCCTTAGAATAAAGAGCGTTGTTTTGAAAAGATAATTGACGTTCTTTTTTTCGAACTAAATTTCCATAAAGCCATTTACAATTTAATTGCATGAATTTTGAAACTACTAATTCTAAAGTAGAGCTAGAATAATAAAAATCATCTGAATGTAAAATTGATATTATTTCACCCGATGCATGCTCTATTCCGTGATTCATGGCCCTACTAACACCTCCTTTTATATCAGTAAAGACCTTTTTAATATTATATTTTTTTACAATTTCCAAAGTTTTATCTGTTGAACCACCATCAACTATTATTATTTCATAGTCATGAAATGTTTGCTTTCGAATAGACTCAAGACATTCTTCTAAATATTTCTCACTGTTCCAAGTACAAGTAATTATTGATACTATTGGCATTGGTAATTATTTTTTTCTTGTTGATTAAATTATATCTTAAAACAAAACCTAAAAATACAATCACATGAAAGACAACTAGGTCAAAAAGAATTTCACTAAAACTTAAAATCAAAATTGACAGCAAAAAAGCTAAAGCCATCATCGTGTTTCTTCCATTTAATTTACATAACACATAAAATGTGTAGTAAATCCCAAACAAATAAAAAAGCAAAAAGAAAATTCCTCTTTGTACTAACAAAGCGGTAAAACCATTGTTTCTTAATACATTTTTATCTCTGGTTCCAATTCGAGTTCTTTTATCTGTTCCTTTACCAAAAACAAAATACTCTGGTTTTTCTGTAATTTCCTTCCAATCAAGAATCATACTGGCTATTCTTGAATCTCCTCCTTTATCAAAAATAGTTTCATTTCTATCAGAATACTCTGATGTTATTTTCTTCTCTAGGAATGATGTATTATTGTATATCGTAAAAAATATTCCGAGAAAAATTGTAATTAATAATATTTTAGAATGAAGTTTTATCTTATCCGAAAACAATAATATCATAATCATTAAAACAACAGCAGCAATGTACCCAGTAGATGAAAACGTCGTTATTAAAGTAATTAAACTAACGATGAGATATTTATTTTTGGTGTCCTTAAAGATGATAATATTAAAAATGATTGAGAGAATGAGTAGGGCAGCAAATATTGTTGGTTCCCAAAAAGGTCCATTATTACGAACATTGTAAAAATTATAATCAAAATTATAAAAGATAGGATTTACTTGTGTTATGTCACTGTCATAAACTAAATATTGAAGTTTGAAGGCAGGGTCAAAAAAAGACTCTATCTTTTTCACTAGTGATTCGGAAATTATCAACATTGTAAATATAACCAAACTCACGATTGAGAAAAAGTGAATAATTTTTATGTATATAATTAAAAATGAAAATCTACATTGATTAGCAAAACCAAAACCAATGATAAATGAAAACAAAACAGTCCTAACAACAGATATATCATAATCAGGTGCAAAATAGAATAAATGATAGATTTCTAATAAAAAGAGGGAAAAAATTAAAAATAAAATTTGTCTGTATTTTATTAATTCCCCAACGTGAAAGACAGCTAAAAAAAAACAAATATATCCAATAAAAACATTTCTTAATAAAGGAATTGTTGAGTAGCCAATTATTAAAAAAACATACAAATAATTGATGTTTTTTCTTTTAAACAAAAATTTCATTGATATAGTTCAATAGATCTAAACTCCGTTTTTAAATAAAGGATAATATACTAACGTATAAACTTTTCTACTTCAAAAATTTTTTTTTCTACTTCTTTTAATTTCTCGTCATTATAATCCCACCACTTAGTAACCATCAATTTTTCTATTGTTTCCTTTGGGAAACGAAATTTAATTACTTGAATCGGACAACCAACTGCAATGGCATATGGAGGAATATCTTTATTAACAACAGCACCCGCACCTATTACTGCTCCGTTACCAATTGTCACGCCGTCTAATATTGTAACATTTGCTCCAATAAAAACATCATTTCCAATTATTATCTCTTTTCGTTCATCAATTTTAGTTTTACTAGAAAAAGAAAATTCAGCTTGCTTTTGAGATGAATAGAAAACTGGTGATGTTGAAATCCCTTGCAGAGGATGAATTCCCCAACCACAAATTAAATTTGGTCCTATTGAACAAAATTTACCAATTTTTGTATATGAAATACTCGAATTCATACTAATGTATGTGCCTCTGCCGACTGATATTTTATTGATAGAGCAAGGGCTATAAATTTTAGCTTCCTTACTAATTTCTGAATCGAAAATTTTTAGTGACAAACAATCCCAATTGACCTCTTTCCTAGTTAAAACTACTTTTATAAGTTTATAAATATTTTTAAAAATATATGTTAAATTTATTTTCCCCATATTCCTGTCGCAGTATTATTTAATATTTTTTTACATTGGATAGAAAAAACAACACCCATAATCAGAAACAGTATTGCATTAGAGAAAGTGATCCCAGCTAATCCTATTTTTTTTCCTAAATAAACAGCAATAGGTATATTCATGACCGCGCTGATAACAACTAAGTAAAGTTGTAATCTAATTTTGCCTATTCCATTTAGCAAAAAAACATGAATTGTCTGCCAAGTATATGCAAGTACATAAAATGTCATAGCTATAGACAATCTTAAAGGTATTTCAACTTTCTCTCCTAGCCATAATCTAAAAACAACTGGAGATATGATTAGTAAGAATACAGTCAGAACTACCAACAATAACCAGTATTTTTGCATTTTTAAAATTATTTCATTTATCCACTTCAAATCGTTTTGTGCATATGCATCAGTGAATGAACTCCAAAAAGGGGTAATAATTATTGTAAAAATCATTATAATAACAGAAAAAAGCTTGTATGCGATATTAAAAACCGTCACTTCTTTAGGTCCAAATAATTGCGTAATGACAATGTTGTCTGTTTGAAACAGTACTACGGCACCAATCTGAATGATAAAAAAAACACCTCCAATACTTAAAAGTTCTTTCGTATATTTTAAATCAATTTGGTTATAGGTAGGAGCCAAATCAGAAAGACTTGTCTTAAATAACCAGATTGTAAATACAACCTGTACCAAAAGTGGTATTCCTAACAAAACCATAACCAATTTAATTAGGGTTGCTTTTGTATATTTAGATAACACAAAAATAATAAGTAAACTAAGAAATGATCCAATTAAACTAATCAGAGATGATTTAGCGGATTTATGATTCGCAATCAATATTGTGTTAATTAATTGTATTACAAAAGAAACACAAAAAAAGCCAACAATAATAAGAACAACCTTTTCTAATGATTGATCATCGTGCGATATATTTAAAATAAATTTCCAATCCAAAAATGGGTTTATACAGAAAAAAAGTAAAAATATAAATGCAGAAATTAAAGTTAATAATGCGTAAGTGGTACTAATATAAATCTGACTTTTTTTGATTTGATTCAAGGCTTTTGCCTCAGCCAATTTATTTTTTAATCCATTACCCAAACCTATATCAAAAAAACTAAACCAACTAATTAAGGAACTCAAAGTTAACCAAATGCCATATTGTGTTGGATTAATATAGTTTATCGTCATAGGAATCAGTAATAGTCCTACAAAAATACTTCCGGCTTTTATTAAAAACGAAGCTGCAATATTTTTTTTTGCTAAAAGTGTTCTACTATGCCCTTCAGAAAAAAAAGAATTAAACTTCAATTGTATTTTTTTAAACATTTATAAAATAAATTTTATTTACTCTCGTTGAATATTTCTTTTATTATTTTATAAAATTTTTCCTAATTAAAAAGTTCTCGCTTTCAAAAAATCTTTATTGACAGTATTAAAAAAAATTAGACCAATTTCAAATCATTTTCCATCATCTCCTTCACCAAAGCCACCAAATTGTATTGAGGTTTCCAACCAAGTTTTGTTTTTGATTTGGTAGGATCTCCAATCAACAAATCGACTTCAGTAGGACGGTAATAGTCAGGATCTACACGAACTACCACTTTACCAATTTCAAGTTGATATAACGGATTATTGCAAGAAGCCACTTTTGCAACTTCATTTTCATTCTCACCTTCAAAAGTAAGTGTGATACCAACTTCAGAAAATGCCATAATTACAAAGTCACGAATATAAGTGGTTACTCCTGTTGCGATGACATAATCCTCAGGAGTATCTTGTTGCAGAATCCTCCACATGGCTTCAACATAATCCTTGGCATGTCCCCAATCTCTTTGTGCATTTAAATTCCCAAGATAGAGACAATCTTGTTTTCCTTTCGCTATAGCTGCTGTTGCCATAGTTATTTTACGGGTCACGAAAGTTTCACCACGTCTCGGCGATTCGTGATTGAATAAAATTCCATTACATGCAAACATGTTATAGGCTTCACGGTAATTTTTAGTAATCCAAAAACCATATATTTTGGCAACTCCATAAGGAGAACGTGGATAAAAAGGAGAATTTTCATCGTAGAATCCCTTTTCATTTTTATTTTCTGGCATACCGCCATAAAGCTCGGAAGTTGAAGCTTGATAAATTCTTGTCTTTTTTTCCAAGCCCAATATTCTTACCGCTTCTAATATTCTTAAAGTACCAATTCCATCAACATTTGCCACATATTCTGGAGAATCAAAAGACACTTTTACGTGAGACATTGCACCTAAATTATAAATCTCATCTGGCTGAACTTCTTGAATAATGCGGATAATATTTGTAGAATCTGTCAAATCACCATAATGCAACATAAAATTTACGTGTGTCTCATGTTGATCTTGATAAATATGATCTATTCGTTGTGTATTAAAAGACGAAGCACGTCTTTTAACCCCATGTACTTGATATCCCTTTTCCAGTAACAATTCTGCTAAATATGATCCGTCTTGACCTGTAATTCCTGTTATAAGTGCAATCTTTTGTGTGTTCATTTACTGTTTGTTATTTTGATTTGTCACTAGCTTTTAGCTTATAGCAAAATTTAATTTTTATTTTAAATCTTCTCTAAAAACTACATTTTTACTTGTTTAAAAGTGGTTGCATTTTCTAAAAACCAATCATACGTTTTTTGAATTCCATCATGAAGTTCTATTTGGTGTTTCCAACCTAAATCATGCATTTTAGAAACGTCCATTAATTTTCTTGGGGTACCGTCTGGTTTACTTGTATCCCAAATAATTTCGCCTTTATGTCCTATAATTTTTTGGATAGTTTCTGCAAGTTGTTTAATCGTCAAATCTGTGCCCGTACCTACATTGTACAAATAATCAGGTAATCTATTTTCTAAAGCAAAGACTACTGCGCGAGCCATATCGTCTACGAATAAAAACTCTCGCATTGGAGTTCCGCTACCCCACAGGGACACGGGTGCATGATTATTAATTTTGGCTTCATGAAATTTTCTAATCATTGCGGGTAAAACATGTGAAGTGTTTAAGTCAAAATTATCATGAGTGCCGTACAAATTAGTAGGCATTAAACTCACAAAGTCCTTTCCAAATTGTTTTCGAATTGCCTCGCATGCTTTTACACCTGTTATTTTTGCTATGGCATACCATTCGTTTGTAGGTTCAAGTGAATCAGTCAACAAGTAATCTTCTTTTAAAGGCTGTTGAGCTAATTTTGGATATATGCAAGAACTCCCAAGAAAAATAAATTTTTGAACATTATTTTGTAAAGCAGCATCAATTAAGTTATTCTGAATTTGCATGTTCTCCATAATAAATTGATATGGATAGTCATTATTTGCCAAAATACCTCCTACACGAGCTGCCGCATCGATAATAACCTCCGGCTTTTCTTGACTCATAAAATCAAGAACTTCTTGTTGATTTCTAAGATCTAATTCTTTACTAGACTTTCCTATTAGATTGTTAAACCCTAGAGTTGACAATGTTCTCCAAATTGCACTTCCAACCATTCCGTTATGTCCTGCAATGTAGATTTTGCTATCTTTATCCATTCGATGATTTATAATTATTTAACCCTGCTTAACTCTTTTCCAGCAACTTCTTTTCTTAAACCACTGCTTGAAAAACGGTGATCTCTCTTATTAAAGTACAATTCAATTCCTTTTGATTCACAAAATGATCTTCCAGAAAAATTTTTATCTTTATATTCATCTCCAAGTATACGAACATCTATTTTAAATGCACGCAAAATATCATCTAAATCTCGTTCTGTAGTATAAGGAATAATTTCATCAACAAATCTACAACCTTTTAGTTGTATATATCTCTCTACAACAGTTTGAGTTGGGCTGTTTTTTTCAGGACGGTCTAAGGCTGGGTCGGTCTGTAAGCCAACTATTAAATAATCGCATTGGCATTTTGCTTCTTCTAACATCTTGATATGTCCGGCATGCAAAAGATCAAATGCACTAAATGTAATTCCTATTCTCATGTTTAAAAATGCATTTCTTTTCAATATTACAAAATTACAAACTTCAATACACGGCTTCGCCCTTCCGACTCCCATAAGTTGAAATTTGACAATCACATATGAGACGTATATCGAGTATTTTTTATGAGTTTATTTTTACTGTTATTTTTCTTTTGAATATTTTTAAAAAGAAAATTTAACAAAAATAAACTTACTTTTATTTTCGTAACATACTTATTAACAAGAGTACCACCAAAATATTTGCTTCAAAAGTACTATACTAATTTGAATACTAAAAGGCGCAAAGTCAGAATTGTCCTAACTTAATATAAATTAACCGTCAACCTATAGTTTTCAGCTAGCTGTGTAATTTTAAAAAATACTTAAAAAAATATTTTTAAAAAGAAAAATCAACCAAGTTCACACTATTAAAAATTACTTTTGCTTAATCTATTAAAGAAATTTTTTACAAATGAAAAAATCACTTTTCTTTTTTTTATTACTCTTTAATTTTACCTATTCTCAGATTAAGGGCTGTACTGATTCTAATGCAAGCAATTTTAATTCAACGGCTGTTATAAACAACGGAAATTGTCAATATCAATCTTTTAAAATAAAACCAAAATATTCAGTAAGGTTAAGTGATACAGTTAAAGAAACTTCTGGGCTAATTTCGTTTAACGGCTTGATTTGGACACATAATGACGATCACGATAAACATATTTATGGATTAGACACATTAGGCATAATTCAAAAAAGAATTTTCTTGGATAACACCGCAAATCACGATTGGGAAGAGATTTCGCAGGACAGTTCTCATATTTATATTGGCGATTTTGGAAATAATAATACCGGCAATAGAACCGATCTAAACATTTTAAAAATCAATAAAAAAACTTTCTTTGATGAAAAGCCAACAATCGAAATCATTTCCTTCAAATATTCGAATCAAACTGATTTTTCATCGAAAAAATCCAATAGTACAAATTTTGACTGTGAAGCTTTTATAGTAACTAAAGATAGTATTTTTCTTTTTACAAAACAATGGCAATCATCTAAAACGAGTATTTATACGTTGCCAAATCAATCTGGAAATCATATTGCTCAATTAAAACAAACATTTGATACAAAAGGCTTGGTAACAGGTGCAACCTATTTAGAATCAAAAAAACTTATTGTCCTTTGCGGTTATTCAAAATTTGGCAAACCGTTTCTTTATTTATTATATGATTTTAAAAACAATGATTTTCTGTCGGGAAATAAGCGCAGAATTGACCTTCAACTTCCATTTCATCAAATTGAAGGAATTACAACTACAGATGGTCTTCATTATTATTTAACAAACGAAACATTGATTCGGAAACCTATTATAAATGTTCCAGCACAAATTCATTATTTAGATCTGAATCCAGTTTTAAAATCCTATGTTCACAAATAATTCGCAAATGGGGAGATAATAGTTTACTTTTGCAAAAAAGTTATGTTTTCAAAACTTCATAACTTACATTTTATAACTTAGAATTTACAAAGTGAATTACTTATCTGTAGAAAATATATCGAAGTCTTTTGGTGAAAGAGTCCTTTTTGACAACATTTCTTTTGGAATCAATAAAGATCAAAAAATTGCATTTATTGCCAAAAATGGTTCTGGTAAAACTACCATTATGAGCATAATTAATGGCTTAGACGAGCCAGATACTGGTCAAGTTGTTTTGAGAAAAGGAATCAGAATGGCATTTCTTTCACAGGATAATAATCTGCAGGATGAACTTACAATCGAAGAAAGCATTTTTGCTTCAGATAACGAAACACTGAAAGTAATTGAAGCGTACGAAAAAGCGCTTGAAAACCCAAATGATGAAGAAGCTTACCAAAAAGCTTTCGACGCCATGGACCAGCATAATGCATGGGATTTTGAAACGCAATACAAACAAATTCTGTTCAAATTAAAACTAGAAGATTTCAAACTAAAAGTAAAAAATCTTTCAGGGGGACAAAAAAAACGTCTTTCTCTGGCTATCATATTAATTAATCGTCCAGATTTATTGATTCTGGATGAGCCAACCAATCATTTAGATCTCGAAATGATCGAATGGCTTGAAAGTTACTTTGCTAAAGAGAACATTACCTTATTTATGGTAACGCACGACCGTTTCTTTTTAGAGCGTGTTTGCAATGAGATTATCGAATTAGACAACGGAAAATTATACCAATACAAAGGAAATTACTCTTATTATTTAGAGAAAAAAGAAGAACGAATAACTTCTGAAAATTCTAGTATTGACAAAGCTAAAAACTTATTTGTAAAAGAATTAGAATGGATGCGTCGCCAGCCAAAAGCGCGAACAACCAAATCTAAATCACGTCAGGATGATTTTTATGTAATTAAAGAAAAAGCTCAAAGTCGACGTAAAGAAAACAAAGTCGAGCTTGAAATTAATATGGAAAGAATGGGAAGCAAAATTATCGAGCTTCACAAACTTTCTAAAAAATTCAAAGACCGTGTTATTCTGGATAATTTCAGTTTTGATTTTCAGCGTGGCGAAAGAATCGGAATTATTGGCAAAAACGGAACTGGAAAATCAACTTTCTTAAATCTTTTGACCGGAACAATTCCGCCAGACAATGGCCGAGTTGTAAAAGGTGATACAATCAAAATTGGTTATTATACACAATCTGGAATTAACCCAAAACCTGGACAGCGCGTAATTGATATTATAAAAGAATATGGAGAATATATTCCGTTAGCAAAAGGAAAGATTATTTCTGCTTCACAATTATTGGAGCGTTTTCTTTTTGATGCTAAAAAACAATACGATTATGTCGAAAAATTAAGTGGAGGTGAATTAAAACGTTTGTATTTATGTACGGTTTTGATTCAGAATCCGAACTTTTTGATTCTTGATGAACCTACAAACGATCTGGATATTGTAACACTTAATGTTCTGGAAAGCTTCCTTTTAGATTATCCGGGATGTTTATTGGTGGTTTCGCACGACCGTTATTTTATGGATAAAATTGTCGATCATTTATTTGTCTTCAGAGGACAAGGCGAAATCGAGAATTTCCCAGGAAATTATTCTGATTTCCGTGCTTATGAAGACAGTGCCGATGTTGCTCAAAAAGAAGAAAACAAAGCGGAAAAGAAAGATTGGAAACAAAATAATCCGACTGGAAATCTAAGCTTTAACGAGCAAAAAGAATATCAAAAAATTGAAAGAGAAATTAAAGATTTAGAAATAGAAAAAGGCAAAATCGAACAATTATTCTCTGACGGAAAAGTTGCCGATGCTGATATTGAAAAGAAAGCAAACGAACTGCAAAATATCATAAATAAAATCGACGCAAAAGAAGAAAGATGGTTTGAACTTTCTGCAAAGATTGAAGGATAGTTTTTTTGTTTCAAGTTTCAGGTTTCAGGTTCGAGGTTTACTACATAATTGTTAAAAAGATGCCAAATAACTGAAACCAAAAAACGAATTAAATATATTTATGGCATCAAAAAAATAAAAATACCACAATGAAGAAATTACTAACTGCATTATTAACATTAACCCTTTTTATTTCTTGCACAAACTCTGATAAAGATTTTACTACAACTCCTCCAAAAGATTATTCTGCAGAAAACGAAAAACAGATTACAGATTATTTAGCTAAAAATAACTTAACAGCCCAAAGATCAGATTCGGGATTATATTACATCATTACAGAGCCCGGAACTGGCAAACAGCCTGACGCAACATCTTCTGTAACGGTTGCGTACAAAGGTTATTTGACAAACGACAAAGTATTCGATCAAAGTGTAAATGGAGCCACTTTTTATTTAAGTAAAGTTATTCCTGGATGGATCGAAGGAATCCCGTTGTTTAAAGAAGGTGGAAGCGGAAAACTTTTCATTCCAGCACATTTAGCATATGGCGATTACAATGTTGGCGCAATACCAGCAGGCTCGGTTTTAATTTTTGATGTGAAATTAATTTCTGTAAACTAATTTCCGTATTTATCATTAAAATTTCGAAATGTTTTTTCAAATAAAATCTTATCTAAAATTCCTTTGGAAATCTAAAAACGAACATGCTGTTCATTCACCTTTTGTTTTTAATTTGCTTACAAAATGTTTTTATGATAAGAAGCCAAAATCTGAATATAAACTGCTTGAGAATTACAGAAAATCATTTTTAGAGAATAAAAATTTCATTGAAGTAACCGATTTTGGTGCAGGCTCAAAAGTTTTCAAATCCAATAGAAGGCAAATTTCAAAAATCGCTAAGACAGCTGGAATTTCTTCAAAACGTGCGAGATTACTATTTCGCGTTACAAATTATTTTCAGCCTAAAAATATTCTCGAAATCGGAACCTCTTTAGGGTTAGCAACCGCAGCTTTAGCCTTAGGTAATAAAGATGCAAAAGTCATTACATTAGAAGGTTGCCCAAATACAGCTAATCTTGCCCAAAATCAATTAACAAAGTTTGATTGCAATAATGTAGATTTAATTGTAACAGAATTTGAGAATTATCTTCAAGATCTTCAGTTGAAACTGAAAACACAAACCGAAAACTTTGACTTAATATACTTTGACGGAAACCATTCTAAAAAAGCAACTTTAGCTTATTCCGAGCTTTTATTGCCCACAATAAATAATGATTCTGTCTGGATATTTGACGACATTCATTGGTCTCAAGAAATGCAAGAAGCTTGGGAAATTATTAAAAACCATCCAAAAGTTAAAGTAACAATTGACACTTTTCAATGGGGGTTTGTATTTTTTAGATACGAGCAACCAAAAGAACACTTTATAATTAGAGCATAAAAAAAGACGATCATTTCTGATCGTCTTTTTTTTACTAATTCAAATATTTAATCCTTATTTTTTAGCGTCTCTGTTTTCTTCAGACTTCGCTCCCATTCTGTTTACAGTATACATTGGAGCAAATTTAATTTTCAAACCGGCAATTTTTCTATTGTCTTCAGCAGTCAAACCTTCTTTTTCAACAGTATTTTTTCGGCTATCCAATGCTTCGTACAATAATTTGATTTCATCCCAGTCTTCTCTTGAATAACGATCTTTATTATTTTCAACCGTGTGAACAAATTGCTGATACACACTATGAATATTTTGGGCATTTACCCAAGAAAAACTCATATCATCTCCAATTTTTCCTTCCCCGAACAAAGCGTTACGCAATTGTTGTTTTGGACTTGGAGCTGGTGGTGGCGGTGGGGCAAAAACGGCGGACATTTCTTTTTTAAATTCCTCGTATTTAATTTTACTCGTATTTACTTTTTCAGTTGCAGCTGTCTTATCTTTTAAATCTGCCAAAGCTAACTCAGCTTCTTGCGCTCTTTTATCATATTCAGCATCAACACTTTTCCAGTCGGCTTTCAAATCTTCTGCTGCAACATTTTTTACTGAATCGACATAGGCTACATAAGAGTCTACTGTTTTTTGAGCTTTTTCTTGTTTTTCATCTTTACACGATGTAAAGCTCAAAACTATCACTGCTATTCCTGATAATAATTGTATGCTTTTCATAATTCTGATTATTTTTTAATTAATAGATAAACAAATGTACCGAAACATTAATCTAAAAAAATTACATTATTATCATCTTTAAAATAATAAAAACATAATAAATCTATAAAATCTCACATATAATGTTAATAATATAATATTTATCAAAAATTATATAACAACTTACAAACTCAAACAACGTATTATTTTTTAACTGTTTTAATACATTTTGAAAACGATCAAAATCTTGTAACAAAAATCAATAATCAACTACTTATCAGTTTTATTGAAAAGTGTTTTGTACTTTTAAAACCAAAATTGTAAAACGAAATGGCAAATCCATTAATTAAAATAACCGACATAAAACGAAATTTTGTACTTGGAAATGAAATCGTATATGTTTTAAAAGGAATTAATCTTGAAATCAATAAGGGAGAATATGTTGCTTTAATGGGACCTTCGGGCTCTGGAAAATCAACTTTAATGAATTTGCTTGGCTGTCTGGATACTCCAACTTCTGGACAATATATTTTGAATGGAAAAGATGTCAGCCAAATGCGCGATGATGAATTGGCTGGAATCAGAAATACCGAAATTGGTTTTGTCTTTCAAACTTTTAATCTTTTGCCAAGAACAACTGCATTAGACAATGTGGCCTTGCCTATGATTTATGCAGGATATTCAAAATCGGACAGAAACACTAGAGCCGTTGAAGTTTTAAACCAAGTAAATCTTGCCGACAGGATGGACCACCAACCAAATCAGCTTTCGGGAGGACAACGCCAGCGTGTTGCCATTGCCCGTGCTTTGGTCAACAAACCATCTATTATTTTAGCCGACGAACCTACAGGGAACTTAGACAGCAAAACTTCAGTAGAGATCATGAAACTTTTTGGAGATATTCACGCACAAGGAAACACCGTAATTCTAGTAACCCACGAGGAAGATATTGCCGCTTATGCACATAGAGTTATTCGTTTAAGAGACGGATTAATTGAAAGCGACACGAGAAAATCTGTTTAAACGTTTATTTGGTTAATCGTTTAATCGGAAAAAGAAAAACTTAAAATTCCAGTTCAATCCAGACAATTTCTTGGGAAAGAATCTAGAAAAACAAGCTCAAAGAAGAGAAAACTTAGCATCTCAGAATCTCAGAACCTTAGCATCTTAAAAAAAATGAAAGTATATACCAAAACAGGCGATAAAGGAACAACGGCTCTTTTTGGAGGCACTCGCGTTCCTAAAGATCATATTAGGATTGACAGTTACGGAACTGTTGATGAATTGAACTCTTATATCGGATTAATCCGCGATCAAGAAATTGATGCTCATTATAAAACCATTTTAATCGAAATCCAGGATCGTCTTTTTACTGTTGGTGCCATTTTGGCAACTCCACAAGAAAAAGAAGTTTTAAAAAACGGCGAACTCCGTTTGAAAAATCTCGGCATAATTGATTCAGATATAGAATTACTCGAAAATGAAATAGACAAAATGGAAGAAAGCCTTCCGCCGATGACTCATTTTGTTTTACCAGGTGGTCATCCAACTGTGTCACATTGTCATATAGCACGTTGCATTTGCCGCCGAGCAGAGCGTTTGGCAGTACATTTAAGCCACAATGAACATGTTCCTGAGATAGCAATCAAATACTTAAACCGACTTTCTGACTACCTTTTTGTATTGGCACGAAAGTTGTCCTCAGACTTAAAAGCGGAGGAAGTGAAATGGATACCGAGGAAGTGAAATTTTAGATTTTAGAGTTCAGATTTTAGATTTTTGAAATCTCCTAAATCTTTAATCAATCCCGAAACTTTGGGACTAAAATCTGCAATTAAAAAGACGTTCTTAAATTTTATTAAAATAAATCAAAATTTACTTGTCTTTTTCAGTAAAAAATTTATTTTTGCACAAACTAAACAGATAACAGATGTATTGGACATTAGAATTAGCATCTTATTTAAGTGATGCGCCATGGCCTGCTAACAAAGATGAACTTATTGACTACGCTATTAGAGCTGGTGCTCCATTAGAAGTAGTAGAAAACCTTCAGTCAATCGAGGATGAAGGCGAGATATATGAATCAATGGAAGAAATTTGGCCTGATTATCCAACAGACGAAGATTATCTTTGGAATGAGGATGAATATTAAAAAATAAACCAAAGGAAAAAGTCTCATCACAGAGACTTTTTTTTTGGTTCAAAATACAACATTATATAATAAAGAAATACTAATAAATCATGAGTTTCATAAACAGTATTATTAAAGTCTTTGTAGGTGATAAATCACAAAAAGATGTCAAAGCTTTACAACCTTACTTAAACAAAATTAAAACATTCGAAACCAGCTTAATGAGTTTGTCTCACGACGAATTAAGAGCTAGAACCGTATATTTTAAAGAAAAAATAAAAGAAGCCAGAGCTGACAAAGATGCTAAAATTGCTTCGCTTAAAGCGGAAGTAGAAAACATCGAAGACATCGACAAAAGAGAAGATATTTATGATGCTATAGATGCTCTTGAAAAAGAAGCTTATGAAATCTCTGAAAAAACTTTAATGGAAATTCTTCCTGAAGCTTTTTCTGTAGTTAAAGAAACAGCTCGTCGTTTCAAAGAAAACTCTCATATTGAAGTTACTGCAACTCCAAGAGATCGTGAATTCTCTGCAACAAAACCTTATATTACTATTGACGGCGAAAAATCGATTTGGGCTAACAAATGGAATGCTGCTGGAAAAGACATCACTTGGGACATGATTCACTATGATGTTCAGTTAATTGGTGGTATGGTTTTACACGAAGGTAAAGTTGCCGAAATGCAAACGGGTGAAGGTAAAACTTTAGTTGCTACACTTCCTCTTTACTTAAATGCTTTGACAGGAAATGGAGTTCACTTAGTAACGGTGAATGACTACTTAGCAAAACGTGATAGTACTTGGAAAGCACCTTTATTCGAATTCCACGGTTTATCTGTTGATTGTATCGACAACCACCAACCAAGTACAGAACAAAGAAAGAAAGCTTACGATGCTGATATCACTTACGGAACCAACAACGAATTTGGTTTTGACTACCTAAGAGATAACATGGCACACTCGCCAAGCGATTTAGTTCAAAGAAAACACAATTATGCTATTGTCGACGAAGTTGACTCGGTATTAATTGATGATGCTCGAACGCCACTTATTATTTCAGGACCAGTTCCTCAGGGAGATCGTCATGAATTCAATGAGTTGAAACCAAAAATCGAAAACTTAGTTGCACAACAACGTCAACTTGCGAATGGTTTCTTGGCAGAAGCTAAAAAATTAATCAAAGAAGGAAATACTAAAGAAGGTGGATTCTTATTATTAAGAGCGTACAGATCTTTACCTAAAAATAAAGCATTAATTAAATTTTTGAGTGAAGAAGGAATTAAACAATTGCTTCAAAAAACTGAAAATCAATACATGCAGGATAACAATCGCGAAATGCATAAAGTGGATGAAGCTTTGTATTTTGTGATTGAAGAAAAAAACAATCAGGTTGAATTGACAGATAACGGTATTCAATACCTTTCTGGAGATACTGATGCCGATTTCTTCGTGTTGCCAGACATTGGAACAGAAATCGCTGCCATTGAAAAACAAAAATTAGACAAAGACGCTGAAGCAGAAGCTAAAGAAAGATTATTCCAAGATTTTGGCGTAAAAAGCGAGCGTATCCATACTTTGACGCAACTTTTAAAAGCGTATGCTTTATTCGAAAAAGACGTAGAGTACGTTATCATGGACAACAAAATTATGATTGTCGATGAACAAACTGGTCGTATCATGGATGGACGTCGTTATTCTGACGGTCTTCACCAAGCGATCGAAGCAAAAGAAAACGTAAAAATCGAAGCTGCAACTCAAACATTTGCAACTGTAACATTACAGAATTATTTCAGAATGTACAGCAAATTAGGAGGTATGACGGGTACAGCGGTTACTGAAGCTGGCGAGTTATGGCAGATTTACAAACTGGATGTTGTTGAAATTCCAACAAACCGTCCAATTGCAAGACAAGATAAAGAAGATTATATCTATAAAACAACTCGTGAGAAATTCAACGCTGTTATTGAAGACGTTACTGAATTATCAAAAGCGGGAAGACCAGTATTAATTGGAACAACTTCTGTAGAGATTTCAGAATTATTAAGCCGTATGCTTAAAATGAGAGGAATCACACACAACGTATTGAATGCTAAAATGCACAAGCAAGAAGCACAAATCGTTGAAGAAGCTGGTAAAGCTGGAGTTGTAACAATTGCAACAAACATGGCTGGTCGTGGTACCGATATTAAATTATCTCCAGAAGTTAAAGCTGCAGGAGGTTTGGCAATCGTTGGTACAGAACGTCATGATTCACGTCGTGTTGACAGACAGTTGCGTGGTCGTTCTGGTCGTCAAGGAGATCCAGGAAGTTCTCAATTCTATGTTTCTCTTGAAGACAACTTGATGCGTTTATTCGGTTCTGAAAGAGTTGCGAAAGTAATGGACAGAATGGGATTACAGGAAGGTGAAGTTATTCAGCATTCTATGATGACTAAATCTATCGAGCGTGCTCAGAAAAAAGTTGAAGAAAACAACTTTGGTGTTCGTAAACGTTTATTAGAATATGATGACGTAATGAACTCACAACGTGAAGTAGTTTACAAACGCCGTCGCCACGCATTATTTGGTGAGCGTTTAAAACTGGATATTGCCAATATGCTTTATGACACTTGCGAATTGATCGTAAACAATACGAAATTAGCAAATGACTTTAAGGGATTTGAATTTGATTTAATCCGTTATTTCGGAATCACATCTCCAATTTCTGAAGCCGATTTTGCAAAATTATCTGATATCGAAGTTACTGGAAAAGTATACAAAGAAGCTTTAGCATTCTATACAGAGAAAACAGAAAGAAGCGCTAGAGAAGCTTTCCCAATTATTAAAGGAGTTTACGAAGAGCCAAACAATCATTTTGAAAGAATCGTAGTTCCATTTACTGACGGAATCAAAACATTGAATGTTGTTACTGACTTGAAAAAAGCATACGAAAGTGAAGGATCTCAGCTAATTGCTGATTTTGAGAAAAACATCACACTTTCAATTGTTGATGAAGCTTGGAAAAAACACTTGCGCAAAATGGATGAATTGAAACAATCTGTTCAATTAGCAGTTCACGAGCAAAAAGATCCATTGCTTATCTACAAATTAGAAGCTTTCAATTTGTTTAGAGGAATGCTTGACAACGTTAATAAAGAAGTAATCTCATTCTTGTTCAAAGGTGATTTGCCTGCTCAAAACGTTAGCTCTGAAATTCACGAAGCAAGAGAAGTTCGTCAAGCGGAAAATTTACAATTAAGCAAAGACGAAATTCCAAACAGCGAAAGCATTAATCGTGAAGCTGGAGAAACACAACAACGTCAAGTTACTGAAACGATTGTGAGAGATATGCCAAAAATCAACAGAAATGACACTGTAACAGTTCAAGAAGTTGCAACAGGCAAAACTGAAGAAATGAAATTCAAAAAAGCAGAATCTCTAATAGCTTCTGGAGCTTGGGTTTTAGTTAAATAATAAATTATATTTCAAATTATAATTATATAGCAAACCCGACAGGTTTTAAAAACCTGTCGGGTTTTTCATATCTAAAAATTTCATGTTTTTGTTTTTTAACATTAAATGCCAAAAATCATTCTTGTAAATAATATTTATAATGTATTTTTGCTCTCGAAAACAACGAGACACATTTTGAAACGATTTTTCGTCATATTTCTTTCCTGCATGCTATTAGTTCCTTCTTTTGGCAGTTTCTTTGTTTATACCTCATTCAAATTAAATCAGGAAGAAATTTCGAAAACAATTTGTGTACAACGCAAAATGGTTTTCAATACTTGTAATGGACGTTGTGAACTTCAAAAAAGCTTAAAAAAATACGCTGACAACGAAAAAAGAATGCAAAACAATCTGAAAGAAAAAGCAGAGATTGTTTATATTCAAGCTTCTATTTTAAGTAATTTCAAATTAACAGGGCTAATCGAATCAAAAGCAAAAATCTTCGCTTCATTCGATAAAAAACCTATTGCAGTAGTAAATTCAACTTTTCACCCTCCATCCTATTTTATATAAATTTTAAAAAGTCAACTAAAAGACTTACAGTTCAAAGCTTACGGCTTATTGCCCATAGCTTATAGCTTAATTTATATAATTTAAAATGAAAAAAATATACTTTACCCTATTGATTATAGGGCAATGTGTTTTTGCGCAAAACAAAACAGCGCAAGACACAACAAAATCGCATGAACTTGAAAATGTTTTTATAACTGCCAATCGTACAGCAACCTTAAGAAAAGAAACACCTGTTGCGATTAGTAAACTGACAGCAAAAACAATCAATGAAACCAAAGCAACTGCGGTTTACGAAATCATAAATAAAACTCCTGGCGTTTTAATGGTGAATTTAGGGAACGAACAGCACATGATGTCTATTCGTCAACCTATGACAACAAATGCCTACTATTTATATTTAGAAGATGGACTGCCAATTCGTCCAATGGGAATTTTCAATCACAATGCATTATTAGAAATAAACCAATACAATCTGCAAAGTATTGAAGTAGTTAAAGGTCCTGTTTCATCTTTATACGGGCCTGAAGCTGTTGGTGGGACAATTAATTTAATTTCGATAAAACCACCTGTTGATCCAGAATTCAAATTTGGAATTCAGGCAGATAATTATGGCTACAGAAGATTCCAAGCGACCGGCGGTGCCACGATCGGAAAAGTAGGTTTTCATATTGCAGGAATTTCAAGTTTGCAGGAAAACGGCTGGATGACATATTCTGACTACAATAAAAACAATCTGAATGCGAGAATTGACTATAACATTTCTCCTTCTACCCGATTGATCAGCAACACGATGTACGGAAAATATTATTCGGATATGAGTGGTACCGTCGACGAAAAAAGCTTCAACAATAGAACTTACAAAAGCACTTCTGATTTCACCTATAGAAAATCGGATGCTTTACGAACTCGTTTAACGCTTGAGCATGATTGGAACAGCAATTCAAGCAGTTATATTACCGCTTATTTACGTGATAATAAATTGGGGCAAAATCCTTCTTACGGAATTAAATGGAGTCCAACCGTAAATCCGACAACAGCTAAAGGCGAAGTAAATTCAAACAATTTCAAAAGTTACGGCGCAATTGGACAACATACTCAGAAATTTGATTTTCTTAATACCAAAATTGTTGCTGGCGCTTTATACGATTATTCACCAGTAACGTATTGGTCGTATGTAATTGATTTAAAAGCCAATTTAAATCCGGGAGCACCAGGAAAACAAACGGTTGATTCGTATGAAATTATTGCGGAACATCCCGATTCCAAATTGGCAGATTATACGGCTGACATTTTTAACACTGCTGGTTATGCTCAAGTCAGCTTTAATCCAATCGAAAAATTAGTCATTACACTTGGCGGTCGTTATGACAACATGAAAGTGAATTATGACAATGCTATTGATCTTTCGTCTGGAAGCAAAGTATATGACAAAACAACTTTTAAAGCGGGAGCAAATTATAATCCGACAGAACATGCAGGTTTTTATGGCAATTATTCTCAAGGTTTTGCGCCTCCAGGAATTACTTCAATTTTTAGAGCAAAACCTGGAACAGGAGGAACAACAGGCGTTCCTGCCGAATTTTACTACAACCTAAAACCAGCAGATTTTGATAATTATGAAGTTGGAGGATGGCTGTCATTCTTAGAAAACAAACTGAACTTTGATTATGCTTTTTATTATATGGAAGGTAAAAATGAATTACTGAACATAAAACTTCCTGATAATTCGACAGATTATCGTTCGGCTGGAGAAACGCGCCATAAAGGAATTGAGTTTGGCGGTTCGTACAGACCTTCAAAGCAATTCAACATTCGCCTTGGGGGAACTTATGCACAACACACTTACATTGATTTTAAACTTTCCGACAAACCGTCAGATCCGATTCAGGATTTGAATGGAAAAGAAATGCCGTCAGCTCCAAAATGGTCAGGAAATTCAGAAGTAAGTTATTATCCAAACTGGCTTCCAAATTTGAGAACATCTGTAGAATGGCAATTGGTAGGCAGTTATTACCAAGACCAAATCAATACGGTAAAATATAACGGCTATAATATATTCAATGCCCGAATTGGCTACCAATGGAAAAAAATTGAAGTTTACGGAAATGTATTGAATCTTACCGATAAATTATATGCTTATAATGTTACGAGAACCAATGCAGCAGACGCACAGCCAACTTATACAGCAGCAGCGCCAAGAACTTTTGTATTTGGAATTCAATATAATTTTTCATTAAAAAAATAATATTTAGCCACTCCCGATAGCTATCGGGATTAAAGGATTAAAAAGATTTCTTAATGATAAAAATCCGTTTAATCTGTGAAATCTGTGGCCAAAAAAAAAAAAAAAAAAACAACCAATGAGTAAAGAAACAAACAAAAAATCTTCGAAGAAGAAAGATTCTAAATTCATCAAAAAAATCAAACAACACATGTACAAATGGCATCGTGTTATTGGTTTAATTACGATTATTCCTGTGATTTTCTGGACATTTTCTGGTTTAATGCATCCGTTTATGGCGCATTTTTTCAAGCCAGAAATTGCACATGACAAAATCGAACAATCAATTATTGATAAAAGCCAACTGCATTATTCTATCCAAGAAGTTTTGCTGAAAAACGAAATATCGCAATTCAAAAATTTCAGAATTGTAACTTTCAACAATGCGACTTATTATCAGGTAAAAACAATTCTTGGACAACTTTGGTATTTTGATGCTTCAACAGCTAAAAAACTGGAAAACGGAGATCAAAAATATGCCGAATGGCTTTCGCGTTACTTTTTAGATGACCAAAAAAGCGCTGTAAAAAACAGTGAGATTTTAACCGAATTCACATCGCAATACAAATATGTAAATCGTTATTTGCCAGTTCATAAAGTAAGTTTTGACCGACCAGATGCCATGCAGGTTTATGTTGAAACTTCTTCAAGCAAATTAGCAACTTATAATCCAACATCGAGACAATTTTTCATCTGGTTTTTTGACACATTTCACAATTGGTCATTTATAGATGCGATCAGCAATAACAGCATCCGAATTATTACGATGATTTTCCTCTTGTCTATTATTGGATTTTCTGCCTTGAGCGGTATTTTAATTTATGGTTTACTTTGGAAACAATTCAAAAAAACAGATAATTTACAGCCAAAAAAAGGTTTAAGAAAATACCATCGCCAAATTGGAATCTGGGTTTCGCTTTTCACATTGACTTTTGCTTTTAGTGGCGCTTATCATGCAACTACAAAATGGGCTCCTTATACTTTGTCGCAAATGGTTTATGAACCAACTTTTGTAACCAAAGAAATTCCTGGAGCAAATAACAATTTAAATTTAGATTGGGATCGTTTTCAAAACATCAGTTTAATTACCCTAAATGACTCTACGTATTACAGATGTCAATTACTTGAAAAAGAAACGAAAAGATTCAAAAAGCCAAAATCAGATTCGAAATGGAATAAAAAAGACGATCCAAAATCTGAGGTGGTTTACATTAGCGCCACTACAAATAAAGTAGTTCCAAATATGGATTTGGAATATGCCGAATTTCTAGCTTATTATTTTACAGATGGAGCGCCAAAAGCTTCTTGTTGTGAAATGATCGATACATCAGAAGATGATTCTCAGCCTTCATTTGAAAACATAAAATTACTAGAATCAAAAGTTTTAACCGATTTTGACAGCAGAGAATATGGTTTTGTAAACAAAAGGCTTCCGGTTGTAAAACTGGCGTACGACACACCAGAAAAAACAACTTATTTCATTGAAACCTCCACCTCAAGATTGGCTGCAGTTGTCAATAATTCAGACAAAATCGAAGGTTATTCATTTGCCATTCTGCACAAATTTTTATTTATGGATTGGGCTGGAAAAAATATTCGGGATTTAGCAACCGTTTTGGCAGCACTTTCTATTTTAATTGTGAGTGTTTTAGGTTTTATTCTTTTTTTGAAAAAATAAAAAAGGCTCTAAGGTTCTGAGGTTCTGAGATGCTAAGATTTTATTATTAGAATTCTAGCAACTCAGAATCTTTTTCTTACATTTGATTCTCAAATAATCTGTTGTAAGTAAATTGAAAAAATATTTAAAGCTTTCGTTGCCGTTGTTAATGACATTGTGCTTTAGCTATTTTTTCATTTTAATGATTAAAATCACCTTTCAATACATTCCATTCAGGAATGATGTCGCTTTTCTTCAAATAAAACAGACGGAAGTTACCGAAATCCCTTTTTACACTACTTTCTTTTACATACATGTGTATTCAGCAATTTTTGTTTTACTTGCTGGATTTACTCAATTTAATTCCAGTTTATTAAAGAGAAAACCTGCTATTCATAGAAGTATAGGCAAACTATATGTATTTATTGTATTGTTTTTAAGTGCTCCCTCGGGCTTATTTATTGGCATTTTTGCGAATGGAGGTTTTTATTCAAAAATATCTTTTGTCACCTTATCAATCTTATGGTTTTACTTTACGCTGAAAGGTTTTTCAACCGTTAAAAACAAAAATATTAAGCTTCACAAGGCTTTTATGTTGCGAAGTTTCGCATTAACATTTTCAGCAATAACCTTACGTTTTTGGAAGGTTTTTCTTGTATATTTGTTTCAACCCTCACCAATGGATGTTTATCAAATAATAGCTTGGCTTGGGTGGGTGCCTAATTTATTAATCGCTGAATATTATCTTTATAACCAATCCAAAAAATGAAAAACCTTCTTTATTTATTTGTTGCCGTTTTATTATTTTCATGTAATTCTAAAGAAAAAAAAGACACTAAAAAAACCCATCTTTTAGCTGAAAACAAAGAAATAAGAACTTATTTATATGGTTCTTTTGTTGGCACTTTTAGCGTCGAAGAAAGAGATACTGCAAAACCAATAACTAAAGAAAACACGAGAATTAATATTTTACTCAAAAAAATTACGGAATCTGAAGTTACTGGACAAAGAATTATTGACGGAAAAAGCAAAACTATAAAAGGTCAAATGACCAAAACAGGGAATACATTTTATTTTACGCTTAAAGAATATGGAGATCCTAAAAACGATGGTGTCTTCAATTTTGAGATCCAAAAAGATACTTTATTAGTAGGAACCTGGACAGCCAATGATCCAACAATAGAAGTAACTAAAAGGAAATTCATACTTACTAAAAAAGAATTTAAATATGACCCGAATTTGATGCTTCCTGAAGACGATGTCTATGTCGATTATGTAAATCCTAAAAAAATGGAAGAACAAGAGCAAACGGAAGAACAATCACAGGATGAAATTGAAAAAGATTCGATAAATGAAGATGAGGAATATGAGTCCAGTTCTGAGCTTTTCAGAGCTGCATCAAGCGCTATCTTAACGATCAATTCTTCAACAACCAAATTAAAAGAAAGTCAATTAAAGAATTTAAAGAAACTGGACTTAGAAATTCTGAGAAATACCATTTTTGCCCGACATGGTTATGCTTTCAAATCGAACACAATTCGCCAATTTTTCGATTATGTTCCGTGGTATGTTCCTATTTCAGAAAATGTCAACAATCAATTAACCGAAACTGAAACGCAAAATATCATATTACTAAAACGTTTTGAAAAATACGCCACAGATAGTTACGAATCTTTTGGAAGATAGTTTTTAAAAGAAGCTAAGATACTAAGGTTCTGAGATTCTAAGATTTTTCCAAACATTGTTTTATAAAAAAAACTCAGCTAGACACACTTCAATGTGTTTAGCTCAGTTTTTTTATAAATACTAAATCTCAAAAAAACTTAGCATCTCAGAACCTTAGTATCTTAGTCTCTTAGTCTCTTACAACCTCGGATTATCTTGATAATATCTTGCTTCGATTCTTTTAATATCTCGAATTGAATTTTTGGCCCAATCTAAACGCTTTACTAAAATTTCTTCTTCAGATAATTGCCATTTTATATCCGATCTTCTTAATCTATTGGTTAAGTTTTGAATAACAATTGCGGCAGAAACCGAAATGTTTAGACTTTCGGTAAAACCAACCATTGGTATTTTTAAAAACCCATCGGCGTTGTCCATGATTTCTTGTGACAAACCTTCTTTTTCGGTTCCGAAAAATAACGCACTTGGTTTTGTAATATCAAAATCTTCTAGAAGAGAATCCTTTTCGTGCGGAGTCGTTGCGATGATTTGATAGCCTTTGTTTTTTAAATCAGAAAGACATCCTGAAACCGAATCAAATCGATTGATATCTACCCATTTTTGGGCACCAAGAGCAATTTCTTTATCAATTCTTTTACCAAAACGTTGTTCGATTACATTTAATTCCTGAATCCCAAAAACCTCACAGCTTCTCATTACTGCGCTTGTATTATGCATCTGAAAAACGTCTTCTACAGCAACAGTAAAATGCTTGGTGCGGTTTCCTAATACTTCTAAAAATCTTTCTTTGCGGTTATCTGTTAATATATTTTCGAGAAAGGCTAAGTAATCTAAATCAATCATTTTAATACAATTTTGTCGCAAAAATACATTTTAAAGGAATCTTTTTAATAGTTTACCATCATTTTTATTCAAAAATAGAACTTACAACGGTTTCAAAAATAGCATCTCTAAGCGATTTATTATTATCCTCATCTGGGAAAATTGGCGTTGGTTTAATAGAGCTCATTTCCAGTTTGAGCAATTTATTGGTATTGGCAAGAGAATAATAGTGTTGTGATTTTGTATTAATTGGCAAAAAACCAGGTTTCGGATTATAAATCGAATATACTTGTGAGGAATACAAGACGTTTTTATATTCCATAAAAGATGGTGGCTGCACTTTTACAAACGAAAACGAAGTTATAGTGCTATCCGCATAAAATAAATTTCTATTTTTGGTTTGAGCACAAATCATTGCGCTTTCTAGAAATAGGAAGAATAAAAACAGCTTTTTCATTTTATAAAAGTAAGAAAAAACTACCCTTCCAGTTTAATATATTGATGAATTTTGCAATATGCTACTAAAGAATAAATTTTAAAAAATGAAAAAGAAACTTGTCGTTTTAACCGGCGCCGGAATTAGTGCAGAAAGTGGTATAAAAACTTTTCGCGATAGTGACGGATTATGGGAAGGCCATGATGTTATGGAAGTCGCAACTCCAGAAGGCTGGTACAAAAATCAAGAATTGGTTTTAGATTTTTATAATAAAAGGCGCCAGCAATTAAAAGAAGTAAAACCAAATTTAGGACATATCATTTTAGCCGAATTAGAAAAAGATTTCGACGTTTATATTATTACTCAAAATGTTGATGATTTGCATGAACGTGCCGGAAGCACTAACGTTTTACATTTGCATGGCGAATTATTAAAAGTACGAAGCGTACAAAATAAAAACTTGATTTTAGATTGGACGGAAGATTTAAATACTGGCGATCTTGACGAAAACGGACATCAATTACGTCCGCATATTGTTTGGTTTGGCGAAGAAGTTCCGGCTCTTGAAGAAGCTATTAATATTACTGAAACGGCAGATTATTTTGCGGTAATTGGAACTTCTCTGCAAGTGTATCCTGCAGCTGGCTTGATTGCGTATGCGCCAAGTACAACTCCGGTTTTTTATATTGATCCAAAACCAATTGCGATTCCAAATATTAGAAATAAAGTCGAAACGATTGCCAAATTTGCATCAGAAGGTGTTGCCGATTTAAGAGAAAAATTAAAAAATCTATAAGTTACAGAACACGAATTGCACGAATTAGCACGGATTTTTTTATTAGGATTAGTGCTAATTCATGAAATTCGTGTTTTATCTAATTTTTTCCCTTTTTAAATGCCTTCAATTGACTTTAGAATTACTTTAAATCCGCAAATTCTGTTTATATTTGCACCTTTCGAAAAACAACATAACAATGACTACTCTAAACGAATTGAATGCTATATCACCAATTGATGGAAGATATAGAAATAAAACTCAAAATTTAGCACCTTTTTTCTCTGAAGAAGCTTTAATAAAATACCGTGTTTTGGTTGAAGTGGAATACTTCATTGCTTTATGCGAAATTCCCCTGCCACAGTTGCAAGGAATAAATTCAGACTTATTTGAAAGTTTGAGAAACATCTACAAAAATTTCTCAACTGAAGATGCACTTTGGATTAAAGAAACTGAAAAAGTGACTAACCACGACGTAAAAGCGGTTGAATACTTTATTAAAGATGCTTTTGAAAAACTAGGTCTATCACAATATAAAGAGTTCATTCACTTCGGATTAACATCTCAAGATATCAACAATACCGCTATTCCGCTTTCTACAAAAGAAGCGTTTGAGCAGGTTTATATGCCTTCATTAATTGCTTTGATTTCTAAATTAAAGGAATTAAGTGTTGAATGGAAAGATATTCCAATGTTGGCACGCACGCACGGACAACCGGCTTCTCCTACTCGCTTAGGAAAAGAAGTTTTGGTTTTTGTGGAGCGTTTAGAAGAGCAAATGCGTTTGTTGTTCAATATTCCGTTTGCAGCTAAATTTGGCGGGGCAACTGGAAATTTCAATGCGCATCATGTTGCTTATCCACAAATTGACTGGAAGCAATTCGGAACTAAGTTTGTTGAAACTGGTTTAGGTTTGCACCATTCTTTTCCAACAACTCAAATTGAGCATTACGATCATTTTGCTGCTTTTTTTGATGGTTTAAAAAGAATCAACAATATCATAATCGATTTAGATCGTGATATCTGGACGTATGTTTCAATGGATTATTTCAAACAAAAAATCAAAGCCGGAGAAATTGGTTCATCAGCAATGCCACATAAAGTAAACCCAATTGATTTTGAAAATTCTGAAGGAAACTTAGGAATTGCAAATGCTATTTTTGAACATTTAGCGGCTAAATTGCCAATTTCAAGATTACAGCGTGATTTAACTGACAGTACTGTTTTAAGAAACGTTGGTGTACCAGTTGGACACACAATTATTGCTTTTGAAGCGACTTTAAAAGGTTTGAACAAATTGCTTTTAAACGAAAGCAAATTTGCTGAAGATTTAGAGAAAAACTGGGCAGTTGTGGCTGAAGCAATTCAGACAATTTTACGTCGTGAAGCATATCCAAATCCGTATGAAGTGCTAAAAGGTTTGACAAGAACTAATGAAGCAATTGACAAAAACGCAATTCATAATTTTATTGCGACTTTAGAGGTTTCTGATGCAGTTAGAGCAGAATTAATGCAAATAACTCCTAGCAATTACACAGGAATTTAAAGAAAACCTAAAATATTTTCCCAAAAAAAGCTATCTTTATCGAGATAGCTTTTTTTATTAAATCTGATGGGAAAACTAGCCCAGACTGAAATGAAAAGCCTTTTGCTCGAAAAACTATATTTTTTTGCTGTTACAGAGCGACCAACGGAAGCTCCTGTAACAGCTTTAAAAATATGTTTTTGAGCAAAAGCTTGAAATGTAAGGCTGGAAATAGCTCCTGAAACTAAAACACCTCTTCTATATGATTGCCTTAAGCGCCGCTGCCGACACCACACACCACTTACAACCTTTAATAAGCGATTTGGGATTAATCCTGATGACCGCCGGAATTGCTGTGCTTATTTTCAAAAAAATGAAACAGCCACTGGTTTTAGGTTATTTGATTGCAGGATTTTTGGCCGGAAATCATTTTGATTTTTTCCCTTCGATTACCGATATGAAAAGTGTGGAAGTCTGGGCCGAAATTGGTGTTATCTTTTTGCTTTTTAGTTTAGGACTCGAGTTTAGTTTTAAAAAATTGATGAAAGTTGGAGGCACTTCGTCCGTCACGGCCATTACTCAGATTGTATTCATGACATTTATTGGTTATTTAGTCGGACAATGGATGGGTTGGGGAAAAATGGACAGTATTTTTCTTGGTGCAACACTCTCGATTTCGTCAACAACTATTATTATCAGGGCTTTTGATGAATTGGGTGTAAAAGGAAAAAAGTTCGTCGGGATTGTTTTTGGCGCCCTGATTGTCGAAGATATTGTTGCTATTTTAATGCTGGTTTTATTGTCAACAATTGCCGTTAGTGATCAGGTTTCTGGAGCCGCTTTACTGCAATCTGTTTTAAAATTGGTTTTCTTTTTGATCATATGGTTTTTGGGTGGTATTTTTATTATTCCGACCATTCTAAAAAAAGCAAAACATTTATTAAGCGACGAAATGCTCTTGATTATTTCGCTTGCATTGTGCTTAATGATGGTTATGTTTGCTGCCAATGTTGGGTTTTCGCCAGCTTTGGGCGCTTTTATCATGGGTTCTATTATTGCTGAGACAACTCAGGCGGAAAAAATTGAACATCTGATTCAGCCCGTAAAAGATTTATTTGGAGCGGTTTTCTTTGTATCTGTCGGAATGTTGATTAATCCGGTAACTTTGGTTGATTATGCGCTTCCTGTTTTGATTATCACTTTAGTAACAATTTTTGGGAAAGCATTAAGTTCTGCAACGGGCGCTCTATTATCTGGTCAGCCCTTGAAACAATCGGTACAAACGGGAATGAGTTTGGCACAAATTGGGGAATTCTCTTTTATTATTGCAACGCTAGGAATGTCGTTGAAAGTAACCAGCGATTTCTTGTATCCTATAATTGTGGCGGTATCGGCAATTACCACATTTACGACTCCGTTTTTAATTAAATATTCAGAATCTTTTGCTTTGGTTTTGGAACAAAAAATGCCGAAAAGATGGGTTAAAAATATTAACCGTTATAGTATGAATGCTCAGGCAATCAAATCTGTAAGCACTTGGCAGATTGTTCTGAGAGCGTCAATTACGCAAATTATTCTTCACACCATAATTATCACTGCAATCATTTTATTATCATCAAAATTTGTTGCGCCGTTAGTAGCTGACACGCGATTTGGAAATACGCTTGCCGCCTTGATCACTTTGGTTATAATCGCACCTTTTTTATGGGCGCTTTCACTACGCCGAGTAAAAGTTGAGGAAGTCGAAACGTTATGGGAAGAGCGTAAATATCGTGGCGCGCTTTTAATGCTGATTTTAATTAGAATGAGTCTTGGCTTGTTTTTCGTTGGCTTTTTATTGAATATTTTCTTCTCACCTTTAGTGGCCTTTGTTGCTTTGATAATTGCCATTGGAGCGTATCAAATTTTTCCGAAAAAATTGAACGAACAATATCATAAAATTGAAAACCACTTTTTGAAAAACCTCAACGATCGTGAGAATAAAAAAATTGACAGACGTTATGCTAATTTGATGCCGTGGGACGGACACATGTCTTTTTTTGATATTGGAAAAGAATCAAATCTGGCAGGAAAAACGCTTGAAGAATTAAGAATTCGCGAACAGCTCGGCATTAATATTGCCGAAATAAAACGAGGGGATATTACGATTCCGATTCCGACAAAAAATGAACGTTTATTTCCCGGTGACGAAATTTGCGTAATTGGCACCGATGCTCAAGTAACTGAATTTGCCAAATATTTAGATCAAAACGAAATTGAACCTCCAACAGAAGTTGAAGAATCTGAAATCGTATTACGCCAATTAGAGATTTCTCAAGAAGAATTTATCGAAAAAAGCATTGGTCAATTTAGAGGAAAAACAGGCGGTCTAGTCGTTGGAATTGAGCGAAACGGAAACCGAATCTTAAATCCCGAATCAAATATTGTTTTAAGCAAAAATGATATTATCTGGGTTGTAGGCGATAGAAAAAAAATGAATGAGTTGACTAAAGGAACTAAGGTTCTGAGGGGCTAAGGGACTAAGGTTTTTTCAAATAATTAAGGCGCTAAGTGTTAAGTTTTCAATAGAAATCTTAGCATCTTAGCGCCTTAGTATCTTAGAACCTCAAAAATTACTTATTCGGTTGTGGCGTTAATCTTAAATAAGGTTTAATTGGCGTGTGTCCTTTTGGGAATTTAGTTGGAATATCACTATCAGGAATTGCTGGTGCAATTACTACATCTTCTCCATCTTTCCAGTTTGCTGGAGTCGCAACACTATAATTTGCAGTCAATTGCAAACTATCGATAACGCGCAGCAATTCGTCAAAATTTCTTCCTGTTGAAGCTGGATACGTCAGCGTTAATTTTATTTTTTTATCTGGTCCGATAACAAAAACAGAACGTACTGTAAATTTATCACTTGCATTTGGGTGAAGCATATCATACAAATTAGCTACTTTCTTGTCTTCGTCTGCAATAATTGGGAAATTAACTTCTGTGTTTTGAGTTTCGTTGATGTCTTTAATCCATTCTTTGTGAGATTCCAAACCATCTACACTCAAAGCAATAACTTTTGTATTTCTTTTATTGAATTCCGGAATATAGTTCGCTACAGTTCCCAATTCTGTTGTACAAACAGGAGTAAAATCTGCTGGATGCGAAAATAAAACGCCCCAAGAATCTCCTAAATATTCATAAAAATTGATTGGCCCCTGAGAGGTTTCTGCATGAAAATCTGGAGCTATATCGCCTAATCTTAATGTTGACATAATCTATAGTTTTTAGTTCCTCTAAAATTAACTAAAAAATACAATAAGAAAACACTTCAGAATTAAAAAAAAAGTTAAAATTCTACATTTTCTATCGAGTTAGTAAATTGTTCTAAATAAAACTCACCACAAAGTACCAAATAGCAAGGGTTATAAAGGAAATTGGTATCCCAAAGCCAATCATCATACTGCTCAATTTTGGTTTTAAACCATAAGTGGAAGCCAAAATTGCACCTGTAATCATGGGTGCCATTGCAATTTCTATAATCGTAATTTTTATCGCTTCGGAATGTTGGTTGAAAATAAAAACATACAAAATGAAAATAATAGAAGGCGTTATAATAAGACGGAATAAAAGTCCGAGTTGCAAGAATTTCCAATGCCTGCTTTTTCGATCAAATGTCAATTGCAATCCTACTGAAAATAAAGCTAGTGGCGTAACCAAACTTCCTAACTTCAACAATAAAGATTGAATATTTGCATCTAAATCATAATTTGAAACATTCATTAAACACGAAACAACGAATGTTATAAATGGCGGAAAGAAGATTATTTTTTTTGCAATGCTTTTAAAATCTGGACTTCCTTTTGAATAAAACGCCGCGACAAAAACACCCAAAGTTGAAACCACAACAAAAGTCCCCGGTTGATCTACCAAAACAGCAGTTTCTAAACCTTTTTTTCCAAATAAGGCTTCTACAATCGGGTAACCGAGAAATGAAGAATTACTTAATCCGGCTGTCAAAACCAAACAGCCAATTAATTTATTTGACCAACCAAGTCTTCTTCCTAAAAAATGAAAAAATACAAAAGCTAGAAAAAAGCTAATCCAACCCGCTCCTATTGGAAACAATAATTCGTTGCTCCACTTAATTTTCGGAATATGATACAATGTAATAGCAGGAAGACATATATAAATGACAATTTTATTGATTGTCTTATAAATATGCGTTGGAAATTGCTTTACACGCTGCAAAAGCAATCCTAAAAATAAAAAGAAGAATATTATAATAAAGTTGTTCATATCGAGGCTTCGGGGCAAAAATAACTATTTATAGTTTATGGTTGATAGTTTTTGGTTGATGGCTGATAGTTTTTGAACTAATAATTTTCTGGGAAAATTTAACTTTATTACATCCTCAAAAAAAAATCTCCAAAAAATCATTTTCCAAAACAAATCAACACAACAAAACCCAACTACAAACCAAAAACAATCAACTATCAACCATCAATCAAAAAAAAGTTAAAATTATTTTTTGTGTTATAAAACTCATTATATTTGTAACATATTTTATTACAGTATGCTTTCAGGTAAATTTGCCATAACGATTCACATTCTTACTCTGCTCAATAAATTTCCGAATGATTATTTGTCATCAGAATATATTGCGGGGAGTATTAATTTAAATCCGGTTTTGGTTCGAAAAGAAATTGCAAACCTAAAAGCGCACCATATTGTAGAAAGCAAAGAAGGAAAAAATGGCGGTACAAAATTAGCCGTAGATTCCTCAAAACTGACATTAAAGGAGATTTTCGAAATGACTTTTGAAACTATTAATTTGGGTTACGCTAAAAATCAGCCAAATCCAGATTGTCCGGTTGGAAAAAAAATCAATCAAAATCTTGATGCATTATATGCTGAAATGAATCAAAAAGTAAGTGCACAATTGGAAGGAATATCTTTAGATGATTTTTCTAACCAATTTTAAAGCTATTTTTTTACTTAAAACTGTAACATTTTTTATTACTAAATAAATTTATATATTATGAAAATCGCAATTATTGGAGCTACAGGATTTGTTGGCTCGGCCCTAGTAAACGAATTCGCAGACAGAAAACATGAAATAACAGCAATTGCAAGAACTCCAAAAGATACTTCAAATGCAAAATGGGTTGCAGCTGATGTATATAATGCAGATGCATTGGCTGAAATTTTAAAAGGACATGATGTTGTCGTAAATGCCTTTAACCCAGGATGGTCAAACCCAAACATTTATAACGATTCAATGAAAGGTTCAAAAGCTATTCAAGAAGCGGTAAAAAAAGCGGGCGTAAAAAGATTCATCACAATTGGCGGAGCAGGAAGTTTATTTGTTGCACCAGGTTTGCAGGCAATTGACACTCCAGATTTTCCAAAAGAAATTTATGACGGCGCAAATGCAGCAAGAGATTATCTAAACATCATCCAAGAAGAAAAAGATTTAGATTGGGCGTTTTTCTCTCCGGCTTTTGAAATGCACCAAGGAACTAAAACCGGAAGAACTGGAAAATACCGTTTGGGTTTAGAAAATCCTGTTTTTAACGATGAACAAAGAAGCATTTTATCTGTGGAAGATCTAGCGGTTGTAATCGCTGATGAAGTTGAAACTCCAAAACACCACCAAGTTAGATTTACTGCTGGGTATTAAACACAAGCAAAGTCATTGCGAGGAACGAAGCAACCACACTAACAACAATCAGCTTTAGTGTCATACTAAATGAGATTGCTTCGTTCCTCGCAATGACATAAAAATTCGTGTAATTTGTGGCAAACTTAACAACACAGTTTCAAAGGGATATTTGTCTTTTGAAACTGTTTTTGTTTTCAGTACTTTTACATTACTAAAAAAGTATTTTGTCAAGTTTAAAGAAACAGTCGAGCAGTTTAACTGAAAAAGCTGGGATTTCACCTCCTGAAATTACCAATGTTTCGGCTATAAACAACATTAAAAACAAACGCAGACAACAACCTTCAGCATCCGAATTAATTTCTGGAATTTTATCAGGAAACAGAACTTCTCTGAGCCGAGCGATTACACTTATTGAAAGCACAAATCCAGAACATACTGCAAAAGCAGAGGAAATTATCAACGGTTGTTTGCCATATGCTAACAAATCGGTCCGAATAGGAATTACAGGAGTTCCAGGAGTCGGGAAAAGTACTTTTATTGAGGCTTTTGGAACTTATCTAACGCAAGCAGGAAAAAAAGTTGCCGTATTGGCGGTTGATCCAAGCAGTTCGATTTCACACGGAAGTATTCTAGGCGATAAAACCCGAATGGAAGAATTGGTTAAAGATGAAAATGCTTTTATTCGTCCAAGCGCATCTGGAGATAACCTTGGCGGTGTTGAGCGCAAAACCCGTGAATCAATTATATTATGTGAAGCTGCAGGTTTTGATACGATTATTATTGAAACAGTTGGTGTTGGACAAAGTGAAACCGCCGTCCACAGCATGGTTGATTTTTTTCTGTTACTAAAAATTTCCGGTGCCGGTGACGAACTTCAAGGTATTAAACGCGGCATTATGGAAATGGCGGATGCTATTGTAATCAATAAAGCTGACGGCGATAATATTAAAAAAGCAAATCAGGCAAAACTGGAATTCAACAGGGCTTTGCATTTATTTCCGCCAAAAAAATCGAATTGGCAACCAAAAGTCACTACTTGCAGTGCGATTACTAAAGATGGAATTTCGGAAATCTGGAATACAATTTCTGATTATTTTGAAATGACAAAAGAGTCAGGTTTTTTTCAGGAAAAACGACATGAACAAAATCAGTTTTGGATGATGGAAACCATCAACGAACAATTGAAGTCCAATTTCTATAATCAACCTGAAATCATTTCGCTTTTGGAACAAAATAAAAAAGCAGTGCAAAATGATGAAATTTCACCTTTTACAGCTGCTTCTAGTTTATTAAAATTTTATTTTTCTAAAAGTCACTAAGGTTCTAAGATGCTAAGATGCTAAGATCCTAAGATTTTTTCCTCAATATTGTCAGTTCGAGCGAAGTCGAGAACCCTCAAAACATTTCGACTTCGCTCAATGTGACAACCTGAGACAAGTCCTTAAACTAAAAACATAGAACCTTAGCATCTTAGAATCTTAACGCCTCAATTTATACTTATTTTCTCTATATAAATTTCCAGCTGTAATTACATGCGCCAAAGCATCTTTTGCTAATTCTTCATTTAATTTTACTGGAACTAAAGTCGTATCGTTTTTAATTTCAAATTGCAAAGGTTTCAAATTTGGCTGCATAATCACAACCTGATTTTCAACTCTAAATGCGTTGATATCATTAAACTGCATAATCGATCTTCCTTGAACTTTTGGATCTAATTTTGTTAGATTTCGGCCAACCATTGGAGTTTCAAATGGAATTCCTAAATAGCCTAATAATGTTGGCGGAATATCTATCTGACTTGCTAATCGATCATAAACGGCTCCTTTTTGAACACCTGGTCCCATAATAAATGCCGGAATATGGAATTTATTAATTGGCACTAAATTTTTGCCGTATGTTCTCGTATTGTGATCTGCGATAACAATAAAAATCGTGTTTTTAAAATAAGCTTCTTTTTTAGCCATTTCAAAGAATTTTCCAATTGAGAAATCGGCGTATTTCATAGCGTTGTTTACTGTTGCCGGTTTTTTATCGTAAGGTTTTATTCTTCCTTCCG
Organism: Flavobacterium daemonense; assembly: GCF_007341385.1. Classification (GTDB taxonomy): domain Bacteria; phylum Bacteroidota; class Bacteroidia; order Flavobacteriales; family Flavobacteriaceae; genus Flavobacterium; species Flavobacterium daemonense. Next base: position 54,466 of record NZ_VJYD01000008.1, on the reverse strand, counting down.
GATATTCAAAAGGTTCGTGATTTGAAGTCGAAAACATTAAAGAGAAAAATGGTTTGTCTCCTTTTGCTTTGAAATAGTTATTTGCTTTTGTAACCAAATCTTCATCAGAATATCCCCAAGTTCCTTTAAAAGCATATTTATTTCCATCGGATTCAAAATCAGTTTGGTCTACAATATCGCTAAATCCGTTTCCGTTGAAAAACGAAGCCATATTGTCAAAATTCGCCATTCCACCATAAATAAAACTAGTGTCATAACCTTTGCGTTTTAAAGCATCGGCAAGTGTAAAAAATCCTTGCTGTGAGTTTCCAAGTCGAACAACACTTTCAGAAGGCGAAGGCAAAAACCCGGTAACGACTGCTTCGATTCCGCGCACGCTTCTGGTTCCTGTACAATATAAATTGGTAAATAATGTTCCTTCTTTTGACAATTTATCAAATTCTGGCGTCAATGGTTTTCCTCCTAAAATTCCAACATATTCTGCACCTAAACTTTCTTGTAAAAAGATTACCAAATTATATGGCCTTTTCACAACTGAATCAGGTTGCTGTACGTGCAAAAACGGAATTTCAGCATCGGTAAAATCATTTGGACCCGCGATCATGTATTTTTTTACACGTGCAATGGCTTCGGCTTCATCCATTTTACCGTACATTTTGGTATTCCCCTCGTTCTTAATCGAATAAGCAGCAAAAGCAACGGTATAAAATGAATTCAAACCTAAAGTATTTGTCAATTGGTCTGATGAGAAAACAGCATTACTACCATTAATAGGACGTTTTGAAGTCAAGCTTGAACGCGCTCCAAAAAACAATAAAAACGCAAGTAATGGAAAAACCATTAATTTGAATTTATATGTTGAACCTGTAGTTTGAAAGTATTTTTTCCCTTTTTTAAAAGCAAAATAAAGTGCAACTCCAAGAATTGAGAACGTCACAATAATTGAAATCAGGTAACTTTTTAAAAGCATTCCAATTACTTCTTTTGGATAAATAAGATAATCCAAGAAAATCTTATTCGGACGCGTATCGTATTGTTTTACAAAATCTGGCGAAGCCAATTCCATAAAAAGAATCAGAAACAGAAATAAGAAACTGTAGATTACCAGAAATTTATTGGTGAATTTCAGCCATTTATTTGGTAGAAACGTAATTAAAACAGCCGGTAGAAATGACAAATAACAAAGCAATATCAAATCCATTCGAAGACCGATTGGAAAAATGTACCAGAAATCTGGAGTTTGTTCTACTCTTTCTTTAAAAAGGAAAAACAAAAATATTCGACTTAACGTCGTAATCAGTAATCCGATTAAAATAAAATTGAAAATAGGTTTTAAATAACTTAATTTTTTCATTAGATGATTTGCATTATTTTTTGGTTGAAACAGAAGAAATACGAAGTCACATTTATTGATTTTTAATCTCGCAAAGTCGCAGAGTCGCAAAGTTCTATTTCAAAGCCTCATGATAAAAAACTTTGCGACTTCGCAACTTTGCGTTAAGTAGTAACACAGAAGAAAAAAATCACACGTATGCAGTACGTTTTTACTCTTCGTAACGATTTATTTCTCTATCGTAAAAATCATTTGCTTTTTCGATCAAGCCTTCCATTTCAGCATTTAATTCGGCTTCATCAAGATCTTCAGCTTCTTCTAGAAACTCAACCTCATCATCTTTCAAATTGATAATAAATCGAGGATAATCTAAGTGAATGATGAAAATATCATCTGGAAAATCAGTATTGTCTCCAAGTAAAAATTTAGGTAATTCCATAGTATATAAGTTTATTTTAGATTTTATAATTGCCTGCTGTACAGGCTATTTTTTTTTGCCACAGATTTCACAGATTAAAAGGATTTTATTTAAAAAGCTAAACACTTAAATCTGTGCTAATTTGGGAAATCTGTGGCAAATATATTTTTATGCTTCAAATTTAGCTATTTGGAACTGAATTAGTTATTAATCTCTTTGTTAAGTAATGAAAACGAAGATACAAGAAAACGGCCGCCGTAGTTAAACCAGCTAAAAGACCAATCCAAACACCTTGTGCTTTGAGTTCTGTGTATTCTCCCAAATAATAGGAAACGGGAAAACCAATTACCCAATACGCCACAAAAGTGATGTACATAGGAATTTTTACATCCTGCAAACCGCGCAAAGCACCTAAAACCACAACTTGAATTCCGTCAGAAATTTGGAAAACAGCCGCAATTAAAAGCAATTTTGACGCGATACTGATTACTTCGCTATTATCCAGAACCTGTCCCGTATTTTCCATATTTAAAAAGATGTATGGTAAATAGTCGTGAAAAGCGACAAACAAAATGGCAAAAACAGTTTCAAGAATAACAGCAAGAAGGAAAATAGATCTCGCCACTACAACCAGTTTCTTATAATCCATCAAGCCTCTTTGATTGCTGACTCTGATCATCGAAGTCACGCTTAATCCCATTGCAAACATAAAAGTCATTGAGGCTAAACTCAAAGCAATTTGATTTGCTGCTTGACTTGTTTTTCCAATATTACCACAAAGCCAGATTGATGCTGTAAACAATACCACTTCAAAAAGCATTTGCATGGCCGATGGAAACCCAATGCTGATTATCTTTTTTAGAGTCGCTTTTTTAATTTCATTGAAACTGAAATTTTTGAAAAAACGCTTTAAATCCTTTCGTCTTGACAGCATAATATGCATGAATGACACCAAAAATATTCTAGAAATTACGGTTCCAAGTGCAGCACCAATAATTCCCATTTTAGGGAAAATCCAAATTCCGTAAATCAGCATATAATTGATTCCTACGTGAAGCACATTTGCCATAATCATAGCATACATGGAATATTTTGTCAGCGATAATCCATCGGCGAATTGTTTGTAACCTTGGTAAACGATTAAAGGAATCAGTGAAAAAGCAACCCAATCCAAATATGGTTTTGCTAATTTAATTACATCTGCAGGTTGATCCAGCATTTCCATTATTGGCTTTGCCAAAACAATCACACCAAAAAGAAACAATCCTAAAATTGTACATAAAAATAATCCGTGATGAAATGCAGAACGAATTTTAACATCATTTTTCTCGGCATCGCCCTCGGCAACAATTGGAGTAATGGCAGTCGAAAACCCAATTCCTAAAGACATCGCAATAAAAATCATGCTGTTACCTAATGAAACTGCAGCGAGCTCAGTACTTCCTAATTTTCCAACCATAATATTGTCGACAATACCTATTAAAGTATGCCCGACCATTCCCAGAATTACAGGATATGCCAGTTTTAAATTATAAGAAAACTCTTTAGTGTACTGCTTTAAATTCACTTCTATTTTTATTTAGTCGGCAAAGATAATCAGAAGCGGTGAATTCTGTCCTATCAATAAAAATATATCCCATTTTTAAGGCAAAATTAAGCGCACCCTAATATTATGTAACGATTTCAAAAAATTATATAACAAGTCCAAAAGCCCTTGATTATACTTTTACATTATTAATAATTCAAATATATCTGCCATGAAAAAATTAAAATTTATATGCCTCGCTGCATTTGCATTTTTATACGCTAACAACACTTTTGCACAGGACAATGCAGCAACAAATTACGATCAGGGTTTTAGATTAGGTTTTGGTTTAAATGGAGGAATTCCGACAGATAATGACTATAATTGGTCGCTTGGCGGAGATGTTCGTTTACAATATGACTTGTCTAAAAGAACATCACTAACCTTAACAACAGGATTTACCAATTTATTTATGGGTAAAGATGATCTTGGAAATGACATCAAAGATCTTGGGTTTATTCCTGCAAAAGCTGGCTTTAAAGCCTTTGTCTGGGAAGACCAGTTCTATGTTTTAGGTGAAGTTGGTGCCGGTTTTGCAGTAACAAATGGTTATGACAAAACGACTTTTTTATGGGCGCCAGGAATTGGATACGCAAACAAATACATTGATTTGAGCGTACGTTACGAAGATTATCACGACTTCAAAACCAATCAAGTCGCATTGCGCGTCGCTTATGGTTTTGATTTATAAAAGTTAAGGTTTAATTTATTTTTTGTTTTTGGTATGAACCCGGCAGATCGCACAGTCTGCCGGGTTTGGTGTTTTATAAAAGTCCCTATTTAATTAAAAAGTAAACCCGACAGGTTTTCAAAACCTGTCGGGTTTGTTGTAGATTGTGATAAAACTTTGACAAAGATGAAAAATTATCTCTATATCAAATTGACACATTATCTAATTACTAGAATATTTTTTATCCGTCAAAGTCTTCATGAAATCAATTAACTGCTTTTTTTCTTTATCAGATAAATTCAATTTGTCTTCGGGCAAAGTTTGATTTGGAACATCTAAACCTAAACCAATTCCGCCACCTTCATTATAAAAATCGATTACTTCTTCAAGCGTTTTATAAACTCCGTTGTGCATGTATGGCGCTGTAAGTTCAATGTTTCGGATAGTTGGCGTTTTAAACGAGTTTTTATGAATCGCTGCCTGCGTAATTACAAATTTTCCCAAATCGCCATCGAGTTTTTTGTTTTTATTGGGAACGCCTAAAATTTCACTTTCTGTTCGGTCAAAATTTGGCGGAACCGTTCCATTTGTAAGCGGAATAAAATGACAAGTTGCACATTTTGCTTTTCCGGCAAATAAATTAAAACCTACTTTTTCATCGGCAGTAAAAGTTTCTTTGTTTTGCATCACACGATCAAATTTAGAATCGTAATGGCTTAACGAACGAATGTAAGATCCTAACGCATTTTTGATTGCAAATTCATTTATTTCACCTTTCGGGAACGCTTTTTTGAAAGACGCTACATAAGCGTCATTTTGCTTGATTGCCAAAACCGATTTTTCCAGGGAACCATGCATTTCGTTTTCATTTTTAATAACCGCGACCACCTGATCTTCGAGGTAACTCACTCTGGAATCTGCAAAAAATACACGCTGAAATGCGATATTGGCAAGCGTTGGCGTATTGCGCTGAATCATCGATTTTCCGTCAAGCGAAACTGCTCTTTCTAATCCGTCTGTAAGTGCTTTTTCAGAATGATGACAGGAAGCACAAGAACGCGTATTATTTCCCGAAAGAATTGGATCATTGAATAACTTTTTGCCTAATGCAATTTTTTCTGGTGTGGTTTTATAATCTGGAAATCCCGAAAATGCTTCGGCATCAAAAGCATCTTTGTCAAATAAAGTCTGAGCCGTAACTTTTAAACCGCGCTGTTCTTTCATTAACGGAATTCCTAATTCGGACTGTGTTTTAAAAATTCCTCTGCTCAGCGGATTTAAAATTTCTTTTATAAAATAAGCTCGGTCAAAAGCATTAAAATTGGTATTCGATTTTAAATACCTTTTTCCGCTTTCTAAAATCTGAAGTACTTGTTTTGAATTTGTTGTTTTTTGATTTTGAGTGTAAACACGATAATAGTTTTCAATTGTTTCCAAAGAAACTTGAGCTTCAGGAAGTGAATTTAAAACCACTGGCGAATCAAAACCAGTAATTCCAAGTGTTAGAATTCGATACACTTCTAATCGCATCGCGTCAAAAACATGAGCATCAGTCAATTCATTGGAACTCGAAACTTTTTCTAACCGAATTAAATTTCCAGATAAAACACCTAATTCCTGAAGCAATTCTTTTTTGTTTTCTTTATTGTATTTCGGAAAAACCAATTCTTCGATAACCTGAAATCCTTCGGGCTGAACGGTCACTTTATCATTTTCTTCAAATTCAGGTATTGCTGGGCCGTTAATTGATTTCGAAACTGCAGGCGAATAATATTCACTTATCATTTCGACTTTTTTGTAACATTCGTGCGCTTCCAGAAATTGTCTCTGAATTTGTGTTTCCGTAGAATCTGACTTTACAGAATATTCTAGTTTAGCAACTTTTTCGGTTAATAAAACAATGTCTTTCTGAAACATTTCATTGATTTCCTGATGCTTGTTTTTTTTCTGACATGCAACAAATGCAAACAAGAATAACAAACAATATATTTTTTTCATGTTATAGTAACGATTAAAAGAGGAATATTTAGAAAAACAGAAACCACTACCTCAAATTGAAATAGTGGATATCTGTTTATAATGAATTAAGCGTTTATCTCGCCAAACCTTTAATAACTACAATTTGACTTGCCTGCTGTTCATCAGGACGATTTTTTCCTCCGTCTGGGCTTTTATATTTTGCGCCTGTCCAAGTATGTGGCTGAACGCTTAACATAAAAGTATCAGCAATACCAACTTGCTCCGAAACATCGATCAAAGCACCGTATTCCCAATCTCCAAATTTTGACGTTCCGCCTACATTGTATTTTGCAGCATCTGCAGCAGTACGACGGTGATCTAACTCAACTACAACTTTTAAATCTTTTGTAGCGATATTGTATTGATAAATATAGGCATCGTGCGTTTCATCTCCATATCCATTTGCATCTTCCTGAACGTAAACGTAGTTTTTAGTCACACAAACATTATCCGGATTTTGAAATTTACCTGCAATTCCACTTCTGTTATCTCCATCTAAAACAACTTCCAATGTACCTTTTAAAGGATCAGCAGCATCAAGATTAAGTCTGTAAACTCTTCCGTATTTTGTTCTTGAACCATCAGCATTTGTTCCAGTTGTTGCCTGTCCAGTTACGTTAAAATACAATTCACGGTCAGCATTTCCACCACCTTTTCGGTAATCTAAATCTTCAACGCGACCAAATTTGATTGCTTTCAACGTATTTACAGCCGCATTGATTTGCGCACCTGTAAGCGTTGTGTGATTATCGATTTTCACAAAAGAAACCGGATATGTTTTACCTGTTTCCATATCTTTTTCTCTTTGGTTATCATCATTTCTTTTCAGCATGTATAAAGAACCATTTGTTAAATCGCCAATAGTATTTGATACATACATAAAAACCTGACCTCCATAAGTTCCAGAATCGTCATCGCCAATTACTACAACTGTTTTACCGCTGTATGCGCTAGAACGTAATGGCAAAGCATTCTCAGCGCTTAAACGTCCAAAACCAGGTAATTCTTTAGATACAGATGCAGAACCTACATCTCCATAAGGGTTTAATGCATGCGTACGAGATTCTTCTCCAGATTCTCCACAAGTCAAATAAACGGGACCAAAACCATGTTCTGCCGGCGTAGCCATAGTTGCACCGCACAATCTCCAAGTTCCTCCGCTAGAATTCAGCAAATATTCTCCTTTTGTAGGTTTGAATGTTTTGTCTAAAGTAATTCTAGAAACTGCAAAATTGTCTTCGTTATTTACTAAAAAAGTGAAAGTCCCATCTGTGTTTTTTAATAAACCAGAACCATCGGCAGAACCTCCAAAAACAAAACTTGGACTGTCTGGCAAAACATCATCTGAACTAAAAAGAGAATAAATTTTTAAATTTTCAAATCCTGCCTGCGCCTTTAATAAACTTGGCGTTACAGATTGGTCTTTCAATACAACACTTGTTGGTACAGTGTCATCTTTAGAATCGTTGTTGCAAGAAACAACCAGCGAGCCTAAAACAATTAATGGTAGAATAATTCGTTTCATGAGCTAAAAAGGTTTTTTATTTTTTTACAAAGTAAATCCCGCCATTTTAACTGAAAATCATTTTGACATTATCATAAAAAGAAGATTTTTACCACAAAGAACCTGTCTTGCTGAAAAAATTAACAATAATTTAGTAATACAAAATACTCATAAACTTGCAGTAACATTCAAACAAAAAAAAGAGCCTTACTTTAAGACTCTTTTTTAAATCTTCCTTTTTCAAAATCTATAATAATAAAAATTATTTTTAGAGGTAGCTTTGATTTCTTTTAGATAACCATCTATTATTTTTTTCTGTGAATCTACATATTCTTTTTCGTAAATAAGATTAATACTATCCACTTCTCTTTCCATTTTAAAATATTCCACAGAGTTAGCTCTATTAGTGTAATTCCAAGCAAGCTCCATATCATTAAAGAATTTATTTCGAACATATATAATGCCGTTTTCTTCGACATAATCAATGGCAGAACGGCTCAAAACAAATTTTATATGCTTATAGAAATTTGGCGAAATCTCACTTGGTTCAGCGAATCTAAAGTAACTATTGTCAAATAATATTATTTGACGATCGTACTCCATGGCTATTATCGGTTTAACTACGACATATCTGTTTTGCCAATAATAATAAGTAGAAAACAAAAGAACTAATACAATTAATACGATAAATATTTTCTTTTTCATTTTTCTATTTTAGAATCTTTAGAGTGCTTTTTATTCTCTCTATTAAATCTATCTTCTTCCTTTTTCTGTTTTATCCAATCTAAATCGTTGGTTTTAGTGGTATAATTCCAAATCATTTCTAAATCATTCATATTTTTATATTTAATATAAATCACACCATCTTTTACAATATAATCTTTTAGTTCATGGTCTAAAACAAATCTAATATTCTTGTAGAAATTTGACGGAATTTCATCTCGCCCGGCGATTCTATAAAAATCATTTTGAAAAATTACTATCTGACGATTAAACACTTTAAATCTGGGAACATCATTGTTTAAAACTACAGGGCGAAGTTCTACGTATCTATTATTCCAATAATAATATGTAGAAAATAAAACTATTAGAATCGTTAATACTACATAAATCTTTTTTTTCATTTTAAGTTAATGTTTAAGCTTCCTAAAAAACCTGATTCAAATATTTTGTCAAAACTTTGCTTCCACTCGGCTCTCATCTCAAACGGTTTTGCTCCGCAATATTTTTCAACTAAAAGAGCATCCGAATCTCCGATGTTTCCAAAACTAGGAATATAGGCAGATGCACCTTTGTGCCAATCGTATCGATCCGACCAAAAATGTTTTATAATTCCAGTTACAATATAGTTGTCGCCTTTTTTCGTTATCTTAAAATAACATTGCGAACTTAAAGTACTGTCTCCGCTAGCATAATATAATTCTCCGAAGATGCCAGCCCTAACCTGATGTTCAAAATGATCGTCATATTTTGCTGTATCACCCTCTTCTAAGGTCTTTCCATATTCTTCAAGTTTTTCACCAAAACGCTTTAAATTCAAATCTTCAGCTGACATGACCTCTCTTTGTCTTCTAAGCCACTTAAAATCGATATTTTTTGTAAATCCCGTGCCATCTAGCCACCATTGCAAACAATCTGCCGCCATATTATAATTTCTTTCTCGGGCTTTTTTAATCATTTGAATGTAGTTTGCTTTTAGCATCAAAGCTTTTTCTTTTTCGTTCAATTGCACATATACGCTTCTTGACTTCATACTTCCTGCTTCTCCCCAAAACGGATCTCCAAATAGATTGTTATCTTTAGAAGGTTTTAAATCGTTTTTTTCTCCAAATCTAAAAGTGCTTGTATTCATGATATTTATGTTTAAATTAATTGCGATTTTTCCTTCAATTCAAATGTAGGTTAATTTTTACAAAATTTATTTGGTTTTTGATTTTTTTATCCTGCTAAATAGTCTAATTTTACATGGCATATCTTTCTGAAGACTTGTGACTTATTACTTTTCAAAACAACATTCATGGAAAAATTCACATTAGAAATATTATTTCAAATCATCGGAATCGGTTCTGCATCAGGATTATTTTACAATAATGACGCACTTTATGTCATTGGCGACAACAGCGGATTTCTTTACGAATACAACATGCAGAATCAGCAATTAAATCAACATCCTTTAATTGATAATCCAACACAAAATATTCCCAAAAACTTAAAACCTGATTTTGAATCGATCACGCATCATAATGATACTTTATATGTTTTTGGTTCTGGTTCCACCGAAAACCGAAATAAAATGATCGAATTTGATCTTAAATCGAAAACCGTTTTACAGAAAAATAATCTAGTCGATTTATATGGCTTAATGCAGAATTTCGGCGAAATAAAACCAGAAGATTTCAATTTAGAAGGTGCCATTTTCGATGGCGAAAACTGGTATTTATTCAATAGAGGAAACGGCGTTACAAATAAAAACACCATTTTTACAATTCACGCCAAAAAGCTAGACGAAGAATTTGCTTTGATTGCTGTAAATTACAAACTGCCAAAAATAAAAGGCGTTCGTTCCAGTTTTACAGATGCGATTTTAGTCGAAGACAAAATCTATTTCCTTTCAACTGCCGAAGACACAAAATCAACTTACGACGATGGCGAAATTCTAGGAAGTTTTATTGGAAGAATTGATCTTAAAACCTTGAAAATTGATTTTACTCAAAAAATAACCTCAACAAATAAATTTGAAGGTTTGACTTTCTATAAAAAAGAAAACAACAAAATCGAATTTTTACTTTGCGAGGATAATGATACCGAAGTTTTAGAAACGAAGATTTATAAATTGACCTTGCCGATTAAATAAGAGTTACACAAAACCGCACAAAGCCTTTCAATTACAATAGTACCGTAGAGGCGCACAGCAGTGCGTCTCCGCAAAGAATGTAAAAATGATTGACAAAATTGCAGATTTACAAGACGTTAGACGCACTGCTGTGCGCCTCTACGATAAAAACCTTTGAACCTTTGCCCCTCTGAACCTAAAAAAAAAACTTTTTTTTTCATCCTTGTCCCAACCTTTTTATCTTTTTCGCTCTCTTTATAAATAAAGACCAACATTGTGATAAACGAAACGCTAATTTCTAACTGCAAAAAAATGAACCGCGACGCCCAGCGTCAGGTTTATGAGCATTTGGCTCCAAAATTGTATCGCGTTTGCAAACGATACCTCAAGAAAGAAGAAGAAATTGAAGAAGCTTTGGCCGACGCTTTCTATACTATTTTCACAAAACTGGATCAGCTTAAGGAAGACAAAGCCTTTGAAGCCTGGTCAAGAAAAATTACTGTGAATCATTGTTTAGCAACGATCAAGAAAAACACCAATTTCAACATGTATCTTGATGATGTAAAAGTGCTTTCTCAGCCTTTTACCCACGAAATGAGCGCACTGGAAGAAGAGGATTTACTCAATTTATTAAATCATATTCCGGATGGCTGTAAAACTGTTTTTAACCTTTTTGTTATTGAAGGTTTTGGACATAAGGAAATTGCGGCGATGCTGAATATCTCAGAAGGCACTTCGAAATCACAATTGAATGCCGCAAAAACCAAACTAAAAGATCTGGTTAATAAATTGTATTATCAAAAAGCAAAATAGTCATGGACAATCAAGATAAAATATTCGACAAATTTAAAGAAGCTGCTGAAAATGCTCCAGCAAAGGATTTTCCCGGAATGGAAAAAGTCTGGTCGCGTGTTGAGCAAAAACTCGATAAAAAAGAAGATAAAAAAGCCATTTCGCTTTGGAAAAAAATTGCTGTTGCAGCTTCACTTTTATTAGTAATCTCATTAGGTTATCAATTTCTGAAAACAGATAAAAAAACGACTATAGAAAATACTAACTCAGTTGTAACCAATGATACACAAAATCAAACAACTAAAAACAATTCGGAAGAAAATAACAATGCAGCAGTTTCTTCAAATTCAGAATTAGTTACAAAAGAAGAAGGCAAAGCAATTTTAGAAAATCAGATAAAACATAAAGAAAGAGTTGCAATACAAGAAACAACAGGCTCAAACACTGAAACTGTAGCATCTTCACCATTAATCGTTGGAACCCAAGCAGAAACCGTAATTGCTAGTGAAGAAAATGCTGATGAAGAAAACGATAATATACTTTCAAAAAAAGAAAACAATTCACAAGTTGGGTATATAGGCTATCCCGAAAAAGAGGGCGCAAAAGTTGCTTTTGCCGACAAACAAGCTGCAAAAGCTAAAAAAAGCGCGCCTTTAATCATCATGAATGGAAACGCAATCGCACATAGCGATGACTCAAAAAGAGATAAAATGATGCAGGCAGAACTTCCGAATGTACAACCGGAAAATGTCGAATCATTAGTAATTCTTGACGAACCGCTTTATATTATTGATGGCATATATTATTCTGAAGAAGATTTATTCGGAAAAAATCCAACAAGTCCGTATGCGCCCTTAAATCAACAGGATATTAAAACAATAACCATTTTACAAGACCTTGAAGCCACTGAAAAATATGGCGAAAAAGGCAAAAAAGGAGTTGTAATCATTACCACAAAAACAGGAAAACCAACTCCGAAGAAATAACTGAAATCCAGCACAACTTTGTCAAAGTTTCGAGGATTTTGACAAGGTTTAATTCTAACATTTATCTAAAATCATTTAGCGTGAAAAGTCTAAAACTTATTTCATTAGTCCTAACTATGCTTTCATGTTTCGTTATGACGGCACAAGAAAAAACAGTTTCAAAAGAAACTCCAAAAAATAATTCTGCTGAAGCAAATACTCTTTCAAAAGATAGTATTCACGCTGCAGAAATCCCCCCAAATACTCGAGTTATCATTTGTGCTCCCTCTCGATCTTCTGCAAAAGAGCCTCTCGTTATTGTAGATGGAAAAGTAATTAACTCCAAAGAATTTTCTACTATAAACCCAAATAGTATTGAATCCATCAATATCGTGAAAGAAGACAAAGCCAAAATAATTTATGGAGACAAAGGTGCAAACGGAGTTATCATTATTACGCTTAAAAAATAGTTCAAATTTCTTTTTACATAATTTCTAAAATCTATGCTTTAAAAATTTAGAGCTATTCATTCAATTCAAAAAAATAAAAATTGAAAGCAATATTGAAGTCCAATTTTTATTAGAATAAATCAAGTTGATGTTCTTTATAAAAAATCTTAGGTTTTTACACATCAAAAACATGTTAAACTTAGATTAAGAAAGCATTTAAAGCATCATTTTAGGAAGCAAAAACTGTATTTTTGTGTAACTCAAATGATGCTTTCTGCATTTCAAAAAATACGATCATGACAGACTTAAAAAATAAAACTGCCCTAATTACTGGAGCAGGAAAAGGAATTGGAAAAGCCATTGCAATTGCTTTAGCCAAAGAAGGCGTAAATCTAATTTTACTTGCAAGAACTCAAGCCGATGTTGACCAGCTTGCCGATCAAACGAATAACTTAGGTGTAAAATCGTTGGCTTTGGCAGCAGACGTTGCAGATATGAATTCGATAAACACAGCTGTAGAAAAAGCTTTAGCCGAATTTAAAAACATTGATATTTTAATCAATAATGCCGGAATTGCTTCTTTTGGGAAATTCTTAGAATTAGAACCAAGCGAATGGGAAAAAATAATTCAGGTGAATTTAATGGGAACCTACTATACAACTCGTGCCGTAATCCCAAATATGATTGAAAGACAAACTGGTGATATTATCAATATTTCATCGACTGCAGGCTTAAACGGAAACGCTTTGACAAGTGCATACAGCGCTTCGAAATTTGCTGTTTTAGGTTTAACCGATTCTTTGATGCAGGAAATGAGAAAACACAATATTCGTGTAACTGCTCTGACACCGAGCACGGTGGCAACTGATATGGCAAAGGAACTAAACCTGACAGACGGAAATCCTGAAAAAGTAATGCAGTCTGAAGATATGGCAGATTTGATTATAGCACAATTAAAATTGAACAGAAGAGTTTTTATTAAAAACAGTAGTATTTGGTCAACAAACCCTTAAAAATTTAAATTTCATCGCGATAGCTTCGAGATGGAATTCCAAAAACAATTATGATGGAACAATATTTAAGACAATTAGTTGAAATAGAATTTGAGGATAAAAAACAGATTTTTACCGGATTCCTAATTGACTATTCTGACGATTGGATTTTGCTTCGAAATAATCCGGTTGATTTTATTTTGGATGGTTTTGTGATTTTGAGAAACAAAAATATCCTTGCCGTGAATCGTGATCACGATTTGGCTTTTACCGAAAAAGTGATTCGGCTTAAAGGCTTAAAAATCAATTCTGAGGATATTATCCCTATTAAAGATTTGGAATCGATTTTAAACTATGTAAGCAGTAAATACGGCATTTTTCAGATTGCTAAAAAATCAGCTAAATCGGCTTATTTAGGAAAATTGCTTTCACTTACAGAGGAAGAACTTTTAATTGATTTTTTAGATATTAGAGGCGAATTTGGCGGTGAATTGAATTTTAATCCCGAAAAAATTCGAGTGATTGAATTTGATACGGATTATATTAATTCTTTGAAATTGATTGTTTCTGAGGATAAGAAGTAGATTTTTTGATACAATAAAAAAGCCCTTTTAAAAAAGGGCTTTTTTATTTGTCATTGCGAGGAACGAAGCAATCACATTCAGTATTACTTTTGATTAGCAAACCCGCTTATTGTTAGTGCGATTGCTTCGTTCCTCGCAATGACAATACTTTGAGTATATTTTTAAGCTTCCGCTAATTTATTTACAAACTCCATACGAACACTTCCGTCTTCGTCGATTTTAGTCAAATTGATTTCTTGCAAAGTATTTACCAATTCTGGGTTCCAAGGCGTTTTTACTTTTACGTAATTTTCGGTAAAACCGTGAATATATCCTTCTTTATTTTCTCCTTCAAAAAGAACAGTTCTTTTAGTTCCTAATTGGCTTTCATAAAAAGCACGACGTTTTTTAACTGATAAGCCACGAAGCATTTTACTTCTTTTGGCACGAACGTTTGCAGGAACAACGCCATCCATTTCAGCAGCTTCTGTATTATCTCTTTCAGAATAGGTAAAAACATGCAGATATGAAATATCCAATTCATTCAAGAAATGATAGGTTTCTAAAAAATGTTCATCGGTTTCACCTGGAAAACCAACAATTACATCGACACCTATACAAGCATGAGGCATTACTTCACGAATTTTATTTACTCTATCAACATAAACTTCGCGCAAATAACGGCGTTTCATCAATTTTAAAATATCATTGCTTCCTGATTGTAGCGGAATATGAAAATGAGGAACAAAAGTGCGACTTTTAGAAACGAATTCAATCGTTTCGTTTTTTAATAAATTCGGTTCAATCGAAGAAATTCTTAAACGCTCAATTCCTTCTACTTTATCCAATGCCTGAACTAAATCTAGAAAAGTGTGTTCGTGTTTTTTATTCCCGAATTCGCCTTTCCCGTAATCACCAATATTCACACCCGTTAAAACAATTTCACGGATATTTTGAGCAGAGATTTCTTTTGCATTTTTCAGCACATTTTCTAGAGCATCACTTCTAGAAATTCCCCTTGCTAATGGAATTGTGCAGTATGTACATTTATAATCGCAACCGTCCTGAACTTTCAAGAAAGCACGAGTTCTGTCACCAATGGAATAACTTCCCACATAAAAATCGGCTTCAGCAATTTCGCATGAGTGAACTTCACCCATATCATTTTTGCTTAAATCATGAATATAATCAGTGATTTTAAATTTTTCTGTAGCACCTAAAACCAAGTCAACGCCATCAACAGCTGCCAATTCTTCTGGTTTTAGTTGTGCATAACAACCAACAGCGGCAACAAAAGCTTTGTCATTAAGCTTCATGGCTTTTTTCACTACTTGTTTAAACTGTTTATCAGCATTTTCGGTTACCGAGCAGGTATTTATGACATAAATATCGGCAACTTCTTCAAAATCGACGCGGTCAAAACCTTCGTCATTAAAATTTCTGGCGATTGTAGAAGTCTCTGAAAAATTCAGTTTACAACCCAGCGTATAAAAGGCAACTTTCTTTCTATTTTCCATAATTCTCTTAAATTAATGAAATCGTTGTCAAAAAATTTAAGGCTGCAAATTTACGAACAATATTTGTAAAAGAAAATCAATAATCGACTTCGTTTCAACAATTTGGACAAATATCCATTTAATTGAAAATAAAAAACACTTAAATTGCGCAAACATTTTGATTAACGATATTTTTTTCGAACTTTACGTAACACAATTCAATAAGAATAAAACGACAAAAACATCGATTAAATGCAAATTTCATCGATTAAATACATTTTTTTGCAATTTAAATTAAAAAAATCTTACATTTACTAGAACTAAATTCTTTATGAGAATTTAGGCTGATTTGGAAATCATAGAACGTGTTGATTAATTTAATAATAAATCGGACATAACAATTTTGAATTTCAACCGTTATGTTGTTGTTTTGTGTTACAAAATGAAATGGGAAAGCCGAAAACCAAAGAGAGTAGGCAAAATCAAAATACAAATACCACACTTTATGAAAGCATTTTTACCCACAATCTGCTTGATGTTCTTAACCATTTTTAGTTCGCAAGCGCAAACTAATGCTCCAGCCGCAAATCCATTTCCTTCGATTAGTACCTTAACGACTTGGGCAAGTTTAAACTCGCAGCAGCAATTTGATGTTGCTATTCGTGCTGTTGGTTTTAAGTTTGAAGTAAAAGAACCAGGTGCAGAGTCAACTGCTTATACGTATATTCGTAAAGTAACTGTAAATGATGTCAATTATACTGATAGAATTGTTTACAGAATTACGAACAACAATTCGGCAAGTATTATTTCTCTGGTTACTGCTTCTACAGATTTAGTTAGTTTGTACACTCCGCAATTAGCAGCTTTTAAAAACAACAACTGTAAAACAGAAATGTCTAAAGACAAAAACACAACTTGCAGCTGTTATGAAAGCGCCGCTTTTGCAATCGATCTTTGCGACGAACGCGTAAAATTAACAATGGGTGACGGAAATAAATATTTTGTTTCTGTAGCTAAAAAATAATAAGAAACTACGTTTTCCAAATCTTTGCAAACTTTGTAAAGGTTGCAAAGATTTGGAACGCATTTCTTAAAATAAAATTGGTATTCTGATTCTACAAAAAGACCGATTAATTCAAGATATATTTTTGCACAACTTCTGCAACTCCGTCATTATTATTTGACGCTACAATCAAATCAGCTTTATCACGCAATTCGGGAGTAACATTATCAACCCAAACGCCGAGACCTGCATATTCGATCATTGTCAAATCATTTCCGGCATTACCCACAGCGATAATTTCCTCTTGAAGGATTCCTAATTTATCTGCCAGAAGTTTCAAGCTTGCAGCTTTGTCAATTCCTTGCTGCGCCGCTTCAAGAAAAAAAGGTTTAGACATTGAAACACTCAAATGTGGCATTTTAGCTTTCAGATCTTCTTCTAATTCTTTTAATTCAGATGGCGCTTTTAATAAAATACATTTCACAGCCGGTCTGTCAACATAATCTTTAAAACTAGAAACCAAAAGATGTGGCATTCCAGTAATTTCTTTTTCGATTTCGATGAATTCAGAATCGGTTTCGCTGATAATTTCATCGTCTAAATAAGTTATGATATGCGTATTCATTTTCACACTGTAATCATACAAATCGTGAATTTGTTCAACACTCAATTTCTGCTCAAATAAAACCAAATCATCCTTAACACGGCTGATAATGGCTCCGTTAAACGAAATCATATAAGAATCGTTTTTGTCCAATTCAAGTTCTTTTGCGTAAGCCGTCATTGCCGAAGTTGGTCGACCAGAAGCCAAAACCACATAAACTCCTTTTGCTTGAGCTTCTAATAAAACTTTTTTATTTAAATCTGAAATTCTATGATCGTCTGTCAACAAGGTGTCATCCATGTCGAGCACTAACATTTTGTACTGCATATTTTTTTAGTTCGCAGTATTCAGTATTTAGTATTCACTCGTAGTTTGCAATTACAGCATGAAACTGTGACTGAATGCTGAACACTGAATACTATTTAAATACTCATTCTGAAATCTTCGATAACTGGATTTGCTTTTGCAAAATCGGTTTCTTGAATAAAAACCTCAACTGCTAAATCTGTTCCGCCAAAACCTCCCAAACGAGCGGATTGAATATTATCTTTTTTTACTGTTTCTACTCCAGCTTCTTCTAATCTTTCCTGCAAAGCAATTGCTAAAACTTCACTTCCTGAAAACACCTTCATTAATCCCATGACATTATATTTTTTATTATTTTAATATTACTTTTAATTGTTCTTGAAAACTTTCATTTTCATTCATTCCAATATGTTCTTGTCCTTTTAAAAGATACAAATGACCTTTAGTACCTAAAATCTTATTTAATCGGACCGAATTTTTAACTGGAATTAATTGATCATCCAAACCATGAAAAATATAAATTG
The DNA here is from genome assembly GCF_007341385.1 of Flavobacterium daemonense. Lineage (GTDB taxonomy): Bacteria > Bacteroidota > Bacteroidia > Flavobacteriales > Flavobacteriaceae > Flavobacterium > Flavobacterium daemonense. The sequence continues at coordinate 36,410 of NZ_VJYD01000008.1, read as the reverse complement.
GCGCTTTGACTTTTGGAAGATACTGATACGTTTCTAAATGAAACTTTTTCATAAAATCAGGAAAAAATCGAACTCTAGTTCCTGATAACTCCGTAAAACTAAAATAAGGAGACTGAAGAATCAAAGCCTTTGGTTTATTTTCTGAAGCTAAAATTGTTGCCAAACCTGATCCAATAGAGTACCCCGCAATAATAATTTTATTTTCAGGATATCGTTGCGTTAATTTTTTATAAACCGTTGCGACATCTTTGTTTAACTGTTCTTCATTTTCAATTTCTCCTTCACTTTTCCCAAAACTCCTATAATCTAGAATAAAAATATCGTATCCTAAATTGGTGTAGTTTTTGGCGATGCTACCCCAAGTTTCAAGAGTTCCAGCATTTCCATGAAGATAGAATACTAAGCCTTTAGAATTTTCAGCCTTGAATAAAAGGCCATTTAAATTTACGCCATCAAAAGATTTGATATTCAGCTCTTCAAATGGACTTTCATAATTAAATTTATATTCTTTTGGAAGCGCTTGGCTTTGAAAAACCATCCCAACCTGATTAAAATAAACATAAGAAACAATAAGCATATAAATAATTGCGAAAAAAGCCAGAAGCGCAATCGTCAAAAATTTAAATGTTTTTATCATTTCTATCATATACTGAAAAGTCTATTCTTCCTCTACGTCGTCTTCCTCTTCATCAAGTTCATCCTCGCCTTCCTCATCCATATCAAATAAATAAGGTTCTATCAGCATTTTATCTGCCAAAATTTCGATTCTTTCTGTCAAGGTTTCGGTAAAAATTAAACGCTGCGTTTTTGCAATACTATTTGAAATACGCATAATTTTTGGTTCGTGGCGCAATTTCAAAATAGGATCAGCATCATCTAGAATGAACATTTTAAGACGATTTACATTGTAACCCGCTGTACTAAACATATCGTTTAGTTTTGTTGGTGTTCCAATCAAAACATCGATTCCGGTGGAAATGTAATTCTTATCATAATCCATGTCGCCTTTTTCGTTTACTCCATAAACTTCTAGATTCGTATATTTTCCGTACTTCTCAAAAAGCTCTACCATTTCTAAAACCTTTGCTTTGTCTTCAACGAAGATTAATGCACGTGGCGATTCTTCGGTTTTTCCTGCCAATTGCTGAATTACATTCAATACAATCGTTGTACTTTTCCCACTTCCCGCTGGAGAAACAATCACACAGTCGGCACCGCTTTTAATTGTTGAAAAAGTCTCCATCTGCAAAACATTTGCTTCTGTTAAACCGTTTTCAATTAGTCCGTCCTGTAGTTTCTCGTTTATTTTTTTTAGTTTCATCTATTGAGATTGAAAGATTAAAAAATTGAAAAAAAATTAAAAGATTAAATCGCTGCTGATTATCTTTCAATCATTAAATTTTTAAATCATTAAATTAATTTTATTTGCTTGCGAACATTTTTACATCACTTTCAGAGATTTCGTTTCCTCCTAAAATGATCAATCTTTCTACCACATTTCGAAGTTCACGAATATTTCCTGTCCAATCGTATTCCTGCAACAATTGTATGGCTTGCGCCGAAAATCCTTTAACCGCATTTCCTTGTTCCGAAGCAATTTTTTCTGCAAAATGCTTGATTAAAGCCGGAATATCATCACGTCTTTCATTCAACGGCGGCACTTTTATCAAAATAACTGCCAAACGATGATATAAATCTTCACGGAAACGACCTTCGGCAATTTCTATTTTTAAGTCTTTATTTGTTGCCGCTACAACGCGAACATCAACTTTAATATCTTTATCGGCACCAACTCGTGTAATCATGCTTTCTTGAAGCGCACGTAAAACTTTGGCTTGCGCCGAAAGACTCATATCACCAATTTCATCTAAGAAAATAGTCCCTTTGTCAGCTGCTTCAAATTTCCCTGCGCGATCCTTCACTGCCGATGTAAATGCACCTTTTACGTGTCCGAATAATTCACTTTCGATCAATTCACTCGGAATCGCAGCACAGTTTACTTCGATCAAAGGAAAATTAGCACGTTCGCTTTTTTCATGTAATTGATGCGCTACTAATTCTTTTCCAGTTCCGTTTGGACCCGTAATCAAAACTCTGGCTTCTGTTGGGGCTACTTTATCAATCATCACTTTGATATGATCAATTGATTCGCTGTCACCAATCATTTCGTAATTTTTACTGACTTTTTTCTTTAGAATTTTATTCTCAACAACTAATTGTTTTTTGTCTAAAGCATTACGAACCGTATTTAACAAACGATTTAAATCTGGCGGTTTTGAAATATAATCAAACGCTCCCAAACGCATCGTGTGAATTGCCGTTTCCATATCGCCGTGGCCCGAAATCATCACCATCGGGATTTCTGGCTTTATTTTTTTTACTTCTTCTAAAACCTCAACACCATCCATTTTTGGCATTTTGATATCGCACAAAACCAAATCGTAATCGTTGTTTTTTATTTTTTCAAGTCCCGCAACACCATCTTCAGCTTCATCAACTTGGTATGAATCATTTTCTTCTGATAATATTTTTACCAAAACTCTTCTGATCGCTGCTTCGTCTTCGATAATTAGTATTTTACTCATTTTTTTCTAAGGTTCAAAGTTGCAAAGGTTCATAGGTACAAAGTTTAAAATCTTTGTCTACAATTATACCTTTTAACCTGTTATATAATATTTCTTCTGGTTCTAGTGCATTTCTTAAAGTCGCTTTTCTAAGTTACAAAAATTCAAAAAACCTTTGAATCTTTGTCCCTCTGAACCTTTGCAACCTCAAAAAACTAATACTTCAACCATTTATACAATTCCTTCCACGTTGGTTTTTTACCGTACATTAAAATACCTATTCGGTAGATTTTTGCTGCAAACCAAACTACAAGGAAAAAGGAAGCAAACAATAATGATACCGAAATTGCAATTTGCCACCACGGCACGCCAAACGGAATACGCATTAACATAACTATTGGTGACGTAAGTGGAATCATCGAAAATACAACAGCGATTGTTCCGTGCGGATCATTTACTACCGTGAAAAATCCGATATAAACACTTAAAATCAATGGCATTAATATTGGCAAAAGAAACTGCTGTGAGTCGGTTTGATTATCAACTGCGGCTCCAATTGCTGCGTAAAATGAACTATAAAGGAAATAACCCCCAATAAAATAAATTACAAATCCAATTATAATGCTGGCAATTGGCAAATTCCATAATTCAGCAATATACATTTGTGCCGAACCAGATAATTGATGTTGCGCTGATTGCATCATTTCTGGTGAAATTCTGGCTGTTGGCCCAACATTCACGCCAAAAAATGCTGAAGCAGCAAACATTAATCCCAAGCCAATAATAGCCCAAATCATAAATTGCAAAATTCCCGCTAATGAAGTTCCGACGATTTTCCCAATCATTAACTGAAATGGTTTTACCGATGAAATAATGATTTCGATAATTCGGTTTGTTTTTTCTTCAATTACGCTTCTCATTACCATATTTCCGTAGATGATAATAAACATCATAATCAAATAACCAAAAGCACCACCAATTGCGATTTTGATTTCATTCAACCCTTTTAAACTTTCTTCTCCCGAAGCTTTAACCAAATGGATATTGACATTTGACTGCGCTTTCTGAATTGCTAAAGTATCCAGTTTTGCTTCTTCAAGATTCAATTTTGTAATTTTTGAACCAATAATCTCTTGTGTATTTTCAATAAAAGAAATACTTGGACTGTTATTCGAAATAAACTCGATTTTGCTTTCTAAATCTTTAGAATTATTTGTTTTTGGAATTACAATTAATCCACTGAAATTTTCTTTTGTAATACTGTCTTTCAACGCATTTACATCAATTTCAGATAAATTGAGATATTTATATTCGCCATTTTTCTTGTTTTGCTTTACAAAATCATTAGCAAAAAGTCCGGTTTCGTCATGAATTGCTATGCGTTTTGTTTCGGCTTTCATCGAACTCAAATAACCAATAAAAACAGCAATCGCCACAAATATAAGCGGACTCAAAAAAGTCATGACAACAAAAGATTTATTGCGGACTTTGGCAATAAATTCTCTTTTTATAATTAATGAAATAATACTCATTTGTTGATTTTAGATTTTAGATTGTTGACTTTAGATTTTTAGATTTTAGGCCTTCACTCTAAAATCTATCCCGAAGCTTCGGGACAGAAATCTAAACTTTATTTTCTGTTACCGTTTGAATAAAAATATCGTTTATGCTTGGGATTTTTTCAACGAAATGCGTTACTTGTCCGCGTTGTGTCAAAAGATGCAGCAATTCATTTGGCGCCGAATTCCCTATTTGAATATTCAATTTCAAATCTTCATTCAAAGATTTAAAACTGGCAGGCGAAACGGTAAATTTCTGAGTAATGTCATACATCAAGCCTTCAACATTGTCAGTCAAAATCCCAACTTCAAAACTGTTGGTTCTAAATTGGCGTTTAACATCAACAACTTTACCTTCAATCAATTTATTTGATTTATGAATAAGAGCAATATTTTCGCAAAGTTCCTCAACACTTTCCATTCTGTGAGTCGAAAAAATAATCGTAGAACCTTGTTCTTTCAAAGCCAAAATTTCATCTTTGATAATATTAGCATTTACAGGATCAAATCCAGAGAAAGGTTCATCTAAAATCAGCAATTTAGGTTTGTGAAGCACACAAACTACAAATTGAATTTTCTGCGCCATTCCCTTAGAAAGCTCCTGGATTTTTTTGTTCCACCAGCCTTGAATTCCAAGACGGTCAAACCAATAATCTAATTGCTTTTTAGCTTCAGCTTTAGAAAGTCCTTTCATTTGTGCCAAATACAAACACTGTTCCCCCACTTTCATCGAACTGTACAAACCTCTTTCTTCCGGAAGATAACCGATAGTCTGTACGTGTTTTGGCTGTAATTTTTCACCATCTAAAATTATCTCGCCGCTATCAGGCATTGTAATTTGATTGATGATCCTTATTAGAGAAGTTTTTCCAGCTCCATTCGGACCTAAAAGTCCGTAGATACTGCCTTTCGGCACATTTAATGAAACTTCGTTAAGCGCTACATAATCACCGTATTGTTTTACGACTTTATGTACTTCGAGTAAGTTGCTCATGCTATATTTTGGATTTTTCTGCGTCGCTCTTAACCATTCTGGCTCAGCGAATGTAAAAGTAAATAATTACTAGCAAATCTGTGTAATAATGCGCAAAAAACCCATCCTAAATTTATGTTAGAATGGGTTTTATATTTGTTTACATCTTTTAGAAAAAGTATGTTTTATGAAAACATATCTTTTACTTTCTCAAAAAATGATTTTTCTGATTTTTCAGGACTTGGAGCAAAATGCTCACTGTCTAAAGCATTTTCAAAAAACTGTTTTTGCTCTTTGTTCAATGTTTTTGGCGTCCAAACATTTACGTGAACTAATAAATCTCCGCTTCCGTAACCATTGATGCTTGGAATTCCTTTTCCTTTTAATCTTAAGATTTTTCCAGACTGAATTCCTTCTTCCAATTTAATACGAACTTTTCCGTTGATTGCTTCAATATCTTTTGAAGCACCTAAAACTGCTTCTGGGAAACTGATATACAAATCAAAGTGAATATTTTCACCTTCACGTTTCAAAAATTCGTGTTCAATTTCTTCAATCACAACAATCAAATCACCTGGAATACTGTTTCCTGGCGCATCGTTTCCTTTATTAGAAACTTTTAATTGCATTCCGTCAACAACACCAGCTGGAATTTTGATAGAAACTGTTTCGTCTTCTACCACCATACCTTGGCCATCTGCTTCAGAAGGTTTTTTATCTAAAATTTGTCCAGAACCACCGCAAGTAGGACAAGTCGATGCCGACTGCATTCTACCTAAAATAGTATTTGTTACACGCATTACCTGACCTTGACCATTACAAGTTGTACAAGTTTTATACGTTACGCCTTTAGCCTGAACTTTACGTTTTACTTTTACTTTTTTCTCAACTCCATTTGCAATCTCTTCTAAAGTCAATTTTACTTTAATTCGAAGATTGCTTCCTTTAGCGCGACGAGGACCTCCGCCTCCGCCCCCGAAACCGCCAAATCCGCCTCCAAAAATATCACCAAACTGGCTGAAAATGTCATCCATATTCATACCACCGTGGCCGCCAAATCCGCCAGAACCATCAAAAGCTTGATGACCATATTGATCGTATTTCGCCTTTTTCTGCGGATCGCTCAAAACTTCATACGCTTCTGCCGCAAGTTTAAAGTTTTCTTCTGCCTCTTTGTCGCCTGGATTTTTATCAGGGTGATATTTCAAAGCACTTTTTCGGTACGCTTTTTTAATTTCGGCAGCATCAGCATTTTTTGAAATGCCTAGTATTTCGTAAAAATCTTTTTTCATAATAAGGTTTAAATTCCAAATTTCTAAATTCCAAATTCCAAAAATGAAACTGAAATTTTAATTTGCATTTTAGTTTCCGATAACCACTTTAGGGAAACGAATAATTTTGTCTCCTAATTTGTAGCCTTTTTCAATAACATCAACAATTTTCCCTTTTAATTTGTCAGATGGAGCTGGAATTTGGGTAATTGCCTCAGCAAAATCAGCATTAAAAGCGTCACCAGTTTTCACATCCACTTGCTCTAAACCTTTAGAAACCAAAGTACTTTTCAGCTTTTCATGAATCAACTCTACTCCTTTTTTCAGATTTTCATCGTCAGATTTGTTGATCTCAACAGTCGCTCTGTCAAAATCATCTAAAACAGGAAGCATTGCTAACAAAACTTCTTGATTTGCAGTTTTGAACAAATCGATACGCTCTTTTGAAGTTCTTTTTTTGTAATTTTCAAATTCGGCAAATAATCTCAAAAACTTATCTTTTTCTTTTGCCAAGTCTTGAGCCAATTGCTCTTCAACACTTAATTCTTCAACAATTAATTGCTCTCCGTTGGCATTGTTCTCTAACGTTACATCATCTAATTCCTGATCGAATTCTGTATTTTCCGTAGTCATATTACTTTTATTTTTAAAAATATTCTTAAACTTCATTTTTATTCTTTTTGTTGGATTGCAAAAGTACTGCCAAATCTTGTAAAATGTCAAATTGTCACTTTATTAAAACTGAGCCTTTTAAAATCCAAATATACCTTAAAAAAAATTAGTATAATTTTAAGACTATTACGTTATAGTTTATTTTATCTTTGAGACGTAAATAAATCACAAATCTATTATCTATCAAAATTGAATTTAAGGGTTGGCTTCTGGCCTTATAAATAATTATTAATTCAAATTTACCTTATATTAAAAAAAGCTTCGCCTCATTCAGCCGAAGCTTTTTTTTTACGCAGCCTGATCAATACTAAAAATTTGAAAAGCAAAAAATTTACCGCAAAGAACGCAAAGTTTTTTTTACTCTTTAAACTATATAAAACAAAAAGTTCGCAAAGCTTTATATAAATTTAGCTTTGCGAACTTTTTGTTTTTTTTTTTCAAGGAACCAAGATAAAAACCTTGCGTTCTTTGCGGTAAAAATATTGCACGGGCGGAGGGATTCGAACCCCCATCAACGGTTTTGGAGACCGCTATTCTACCCTTGAACTACGCCCGTAACTTAAGGTCGGCAAATTAAAAGTATTTTTTCTTCTCCGGCAACTATTTTAGGCAGATTTTAAAAAATATTTAGGCTTATATGAGGTGATAATTCATTAACACAATCGTTACCAAAGCTTTGCGAAATAACTACAAAGTGCGCTAAAATTTTTAAAAGTCTGATTTTTATAAAATATAAAGTTCGCAAAGCTTTGTATTGATTCAGCTTTGCGAACTTTGTGTTTTTTATGCGCGAAATGAAATTAAATCTTAGCGCACTTTGCCGTTAAATTCTTATGCCAGTAATGCGTTTTTCAATCCTTCAAAGTCAACAGAAACCTGTTCACCTGACACTAAGTTTTTAAGTGAATAAGTATTTGAAGCAATTTCTTGATCGCCAACAATTACTGCAAACGGAATCAAGCGTTTATCTGCATATTGAAATTGTTTTCCAACTTTTACATTGTCAGGATACAATTCCACTTTTATATTTTCTTGTCTTAATTTCTGAATCGCTTTTGAAGCATACAAAGCTTCTTTATCTCCGTAATTGATAAAAATCGCTTTTGAAGTTGCCGCAACAGTTTCTGGAAACAATTGTAATTCTTCTAAAACCAAATAGATTCTATCCAACCCAAAAGAAATTCCGACACCACTCATGTTTTTCAAACCAAAAATACCAGTCAAATCGTCGTATCTTCCGCCACCGCCAATAGATCCCATTGCAACTGTTTTTGGCGCTGCAACTTCAAAAATTGCCCCGGTATAATAATTTAGACCGCGTGCCAAAGTCACATCTAAGTCTAAAATTGCAGTTGCCAAACCTAAATCTGCAACATTGTCACATATAAATTTCAATTCCTCTACACCTTTCATTCCTTCTTCTGATGAAGACAACAATTCTGAAAGTTGATTGATTTTATCTGCAAAAGTTCCGCTGAAGCTAAAAAGTGGCTGTACTTTTACCAAAGCTTCTTTAGAAATTCCTTTTTCAATCATTTCTTTCTTTACCCCATCTTCTCCAATTTTATCCAATTTATCAAGAGCAACTGTAAAGTCAATTAATTTATCTGAAGCGCCAATAACTTCAGCAATTCCAGATAATATTTTTCGGTTATTGATTTTGATGGTTACGCCTTCTAAACCTAGAGAAGTGAAAACAGTATCATACAATTGAACCAATTCAACTTCTTGCCACAATGATTTTGACCCCACAACATCGGCATCACATTGAAAAAATTCTCTAAAACGCCCTTTTTGCGGATTATCAGCTCTCCAAACTGGTTGAATCTGGTATCTTTTAAAAGGAAATTCAATTTCGCTTTGGTGCTGTACGACGTACCTTGCAAAAGGAACTGTCAGGTCGTAACGCAAGGCTTTCTCAGAAATTTTTCCGGTGAATTTATTCAGTTCTATTCTTTGTTCTAAACTGATTTTTTCAGCCGAATTGATTTGCAATTCTTCAATTGATTGTGGCAATTCAATTTTGCTTTTATTGTAGAAAAAATTACCAGAATTTAAGATTTTAAAAATCAAGCGATCTCCTTCTTCTCCATATTTCCCCATCAACGTATCTGAATTTTCAAACGAAGGCGTTTCGATTGGCTGAAAACCAAATTTCTCGAAATTAGCTTTTATTGTCTGAATAATATATTGACGTTTTGACACCTCTGCAGGCGAAAAATCTCTGGTTCCTTTTGGAATACTTGGTTTTGAAGCCATCTTTTTTTTATTTTAGATTTTAGATCTTGGATTTTAGATTTCTTTTGAAACTTAAATTCAAAAACCTTTAAAGTTAATTTATTTCTATTTTTTGATTGCTGGTGCTTCAGACTTTCGACTTTATGACTTTCCAACTTTCGACTTAAATAAGTTTGCAAATATCTTACTTTTTAAAATAAATAATAGCGGTTCGAAAACAAACTTGTAACAAAAACCGTATTTTCGTGACAAATTGGTCATGATGCTAAAATTATTTAAAGAAAATATCCGAATTGCTTTTGGTTCCATCAAAACACAAATTCTTCGAACCATTCTTACCGTTTTAATTATTGCCATCGGGATTACCGCTTTGGTCGGAATTTTGACTGTTGTTACGGCTTTAGAAAATACCGTTTCGACCAATTTTGCTTCAATGGGCGCCAACACTTTCAATATCAATCAATACGAAAACAATCTGAAAAATCGTGGCGGAAAAGAGCGTGAAATCGTAAATCCGATCATTTCTTATCCAGAAGCGGTTGCCTTCAAAAACAAATACAAATATCCATTTACCGAAACTTCTCTTTCTTTTACAGCAACTTCAAAAGCAGAAGTTAAATTTCTAGACGAAAAAACAGATCCAGAAATAAAAGTTTTAGGCGTTGACGAGCATTTTATATCAAATTCAGGCTTAGAAACTACTTTAGGACGTTCTTTTAACCAATTTGATATTGACAACAATACCTATTCTTGCATCGTTGGTTCTGATTTTGAAAAAGGTTTGCTGAAAGATGTCAATCCAATCGACAAAATTATTTCAATTCGAGGAGCGCGATTCAAAGTAATCGGCGTTTTAAAAGAGAAAGGTTCGACTTTTGGAAACAGCCAAGATTTAAGAGTTTTAATCCCGATTCAAGTGGCGCGTTCTTTATTTACGGCGCCAAATATCAATTACACAGTAAGTGTCATGGTTTCTAAAAAAGAACTTTTAGATCCCGCAATTGACAATGCAACAAGTGTAATGCGTAGAGTTCGTAAATTAAATCCCGTTCGCGACAATAATTTTGGAATTGGACGAAGCGACGATTTAATCAACCGAATTCTTGGAATTACGCAATATTTAGGTTGGGCTTCTTGGATAATTTCTATTATTACGATTCTAGGTTCGTCAATTGCTTTGATGAATATTATGATCGTTTCGGTTACGGAGCGTACACGTGAAATTGGAGTTCGAAAAGCATTAGGAGCAACAAAATCGACTATTTCGTTTCAGTTTTTTATCGAAACTTTATTGATTGGACAAATTGGCGGATTAGTTGGAATTGTTATCGGAATTTTAATTGGTTTTGCGCTAGCAACGGCTATGAAATTTTCATTTGTGATTCCGTGGGGCGCGATTTTCGCAGCTTTTGCAACCAGTTTTACTGTTGCAATTGTGTCAGGATTATATCCAGCAATAAAAGCTTCCAAATTAGACCCAATTGAGGCTTTGCGCTATGAATAGTTTAAGCTCCTGCAAGGTTTCCAAAACCTTGTAGGTGTAAAGTTATCGGCAATACAAACAATACCTACAAGGTTTTGAAAACCTTGCAGGAAATCATTCGGTCGTTATCGTAAATATCTTTGCGGAGTTCGATGTTTTTGAAATTCATTTTTTCAAGCAATTCGATCATTTCTTTGCCTAAATATTGATTGATTTCAAAATATAATTGTCCTTTTTCTAAAAGATTTTTCTGAGCCAATTCAGCTATTTTTCTGTAAAAAATCAAAGCATCGTTATCATCTACAAACAAAGCCAAATGTGGCTCAAAATCCAGAACATTCTTTTTGATTTCGACTTTCTCTAAATTTCGAACATAAGGAGGATTTGAAACAATAATATCATAATCTGATTTCAAGATATCCAATTCCAGAATATTCTTAAGCATAAACGTCACCTCTACTTTATTGTTTATAGCGTTTCGTTTAGCGGTATCCAATGCTTTTTTAGATACATCAATTGCATATACTTTTGCATTCGGTAGATTTTTAGCCAATGAAATTGCAATACAGCCACTTCCGGTTCCAATATCTAGGATTTTTAATTCTTTAGATTTGTCAGCTTTTTTATTTTCGTTGATGATCCATTCCACTAATTCCTCCGTTTCTGGCCTCGGAATCAAAACATTTTCATTAACCTCAAAATCCAAACCATAAAAGCTGGTTTTTCCTAGCAAATACTGAATCGGAACTTCTTTTTTCAGCTGATCCAACAGCATATCCCAAACCACAAAATCTTTCTCACAAAAATTTAGCTCATGATTTAAAGCTAAATCGATCTGGCGTAATTTATGCTTGTCTTCTAAAATTAAATAAAAAAAACTCTCCGCTTCGTATGCATCATAAAAAGGCGATAATTCTTTTATAAACTGAGTGCGGTATTGTTTGATTTTCATTTTTGGTCTCTGAGAATTTTTTCAGCAAAAGCTGTTTTCTTCCAAATAAGTATCGAAATAACTAATTTGTTACATGGTTTTACAAAACTTTCAACATCCAAACCGGGCAAGAACTGTGCCCAGTACATCCTAAAGGAGCATCTAAATATTCAAAACCTGATTTTTTATATAATTTTTGTGCGGCATGCATAAATGGCATTGTTTCAATATAGCATTTTTTAAAGCCAAAATTTCTTGCTTCATTCAGGCATTTCTCCATCATTTGACTTCCAATTCCAAGTCCACGAGTTTTTGGCAAAAAATACATCTTTTGCAGTTCGCAAATTTCTGGAGCACCATTTTCTAGAGGCGAAATTCCGCAACAACCCACAATTTCACCTTCATTTTCAACAACAAAATAAACCGATTTTGGTTTATTGTATTCTTCAAACATTAAATCAAGATAAGGATCAGCGTATGCAGTGCCTACTTTTGGGATTTCCATTTCATCAAAAACAGAACGTATTAATTGAGCAACAGCTTTGTTATCTTCTTTTTTAATTGCTCGTATTATGCAATTTTTCATAATTTTTTATCGTGTAATATCACTACAAAAGTAAAAATACTTTTTTGATAGTTTCTTAACAATCCCGAGAACTATTATGACTAAAGTCAAAAATAACTACTTTTGCAGTGTGAATATACATGAGAAATACATAAAACGCTGTATCGAACTAGCACAAAATGGCTTTGGAACAACGTATCCAAATCCGATGGTGGGAAGTGTAATCGTTTATGATGGCAAAATTATTGGCGAAGGTTGGCATAAAAAAGCTGGCGAACCACACGCCGAAGTAAATGCCGTAAAATCTGTAAAAGATAAATCATTGCTAAAAAAAGCAACAATTTACGTGAGCTTAGAACCTTGCTCACATTTTGGAAAAACACCTCCCTGTTGCGACTTGATAATTGCAAATGAAATTCCGAATGTTGTTGTTGGAACTGTTGATCCAAATGAAAAAGTAGCTGGAAGAGGAATTAAAAAACTTCTTGAAAACGGTGCAAATGTTACAGTTGGTATTTTAGAAAAAGAATGCCATGAACTCAATAAACGTTTTTTTACTTTTCATCAAAAAAAGCATCCCTATATTATTTTAAAATGGGCAGAAAGTCAAGACGGATTTTTGGCACCTGAAAAACTAACCGATCAAGAGCGTAAACCGATCTGGATAACCAATCAATATTCTAGACAATTAGTTCACAAATGGCGAAGCGAAGAACAAGCTATTTTAGTTGGAACGCAGACTGTTATTGATGACAATCCAAAATTGAACACTAGAGATTGGTCAGGAAATAATCCCGTAAGAGTGGTTTTGGATCAAAATAACCGAATTTCAAAAGACAGTTTTATTTTTGACGACAGCGTTAAAACAATTGTATTTACAAAAGAAGAAAACAATTCCTCAACCGAAAATACCTTTTTTGAAAAAATCGATTTTAATGAAAATACGATTTCCGAGATTTTAAATGTTTTGTATCAACATCAAATTCAATCAGTAATTATTGAGGGCGGAAGACAAACTTTACAATCGTTTATTGATGAAAATATTTGGGACGAAGCTCGAATTTTTATCGGAAAAACCAATTTTGAAAAAGGCGTAAAAGCACCGATTATTACGAAGAAAAACACCATCAAAACCAATATTCAAAGCGACGAATTACTTTATATTAGAAACCATGATTGATACAATTATTTTTGACTTTGGCGATATTTTTATCAATTTGAACAAACAAGAAACTATTTCGGGATTGCAAAAATTAGGTATGACCGAATGGAGTTCAGAAATGGATCGTTTGAATTTATTGTTTGAAACGGGTGATGTTTCGTACGATGATTTTGTAGGCGGATTTCAAAAAGAGCTTCCAAATGCTTCCTTAGAAGAAATCCTAGCTGCTTGGAACGCCGTTTTAGCCGATTTTCCTTCCTATCGATTGGATTTCTTAAAAGAACTTTCAAAAAAATACCGCCTGTTTTTATTAAGCAATACAGATGCTATTCATATTGCCACTTTTGAAAAAACTGTCGGCATTCGGTTTTACACTGATTTTTACAACTGTTTTGAAAAAGTTTATTTTTCATTTGAAATGGGATTGCGAAAACCAAATCCAAAAATCTACCAAGTTTTACTTGACAAACACAATTTAGTTCCAGAAAACACTTTATTTGTTGATGATAAAACAGAAAACACAGACAGTGCTGCAACTTTAGGAATTAAAGTTTGGAATTTGCAAGTTGGAAAAGAAGATGTTGTGGATTTGTTTAGCAAGGGAATATTATAAAACTATTTTAGCCACAGATTAAAAGGATTCAAAAATATATTGCCACGAATTACACAAATTTTCACTAATTGAATAGGTTTAAAAACGGAAATTAAAATTCGCGGAAATTTGTGTAATTCGTGGCGAAAAAAAATCTTTCAAATCCATTAAATCTGTGGCAAACAAAACAAATTTAGAATTTTAATTTTGGAATATAACGATACTTATCAAACCATAGCATTTGAATCTGAAGAGATTCTTTTTAAAGAAAAAGGAAGCAAATTCTTTGGCTATGCTTTTCCTATTGAAAGCGAAGACGAGGTAAAACCAATTATTGAAGATCTAAAAAAACAGCATCCGCATGCCGTACATTTCTGTTATGCGTATCAATTAGGCACAGCGCCAAAAATATCATATCGAGCAAATGATGACGGCGAACCTAGCAATACAGCGGGCGCACCTATTTACGGACAAATTCAGTCTTTTGGGTTAACCAATATTCTTGTAGTCGTGGTTCGTATTTTTGGTGGCACAAAACTAGGAGTCGGAGGTTTGATTACTGCTTATAGAACAACGGCACAAATGACCCTTGACATTTGTGAAATTGTTGAAAAAACAATTGACGTTCATTTTTTAATCTCTTTTGATTATAAAAACATGAACAAAGTAATGCGAGTCATCAAAGAAAAAAAACTGGAAATTACGTCTCAGGAAATGGAAATTGATGAAAATTCTGAACTTCCAATTGGAAAAATAATCACCAAAACGCGAAAAAAAAATGCCGAATCTGTATTCGACATTTTTGATTTAATGTTTGAAATCGATATTAAAATTATATAAATCGATATAAAAACATAGCTGATTTTAACAATTATACCAGTGTTTTAAATAATTCTAAAATGTAATCTGGAGGTGCAGTTGGACGACCCGTTTTTAACGAAATAAATACTAAAATAAACACTGCTGTTGTTAATAACTCATTTGCCTCATTATAGATTGCGCAGTCGAATTCAATCTTGACAGAAGACTGACTTTTGAAGGTTGTGTGAATCGTAAGCAGTTCATCATAACGCGCCGATTTTTTATAATTTATTTGCATCGAAACAATTGGCAATCCAATACCGCTTTCTTCCATGCTAGCATACGAAATCCCTTTATTTCTAAGCCATTCCACGCGTCCAATCTCAAAATAAGGCACATAATTTCCGTGATAAACAACTCCCATTTGATCCGTTTCTGAGTATCGGACACGCACTTGCGTTTGATGATTTTTCATTATTTATAGATTAAAAAAGATTAACTTCAAAAAGTTTACTTACAACATTTTTTTATAAAATTAGACCCCAAAATATTTTTTTTTACAGAAATTTGTTCACATATTTGTTATCCCGAAATACGGAAAAATTTTGCTCCTTTTTTATTAGGAGAATCTTTATCAATAATAAAAAACTTATCTGAATCTATGACTAAAACTGCTCAATCGGTATGGGAAAACTGTTTGTCCTTTATAAAAGACAATATTCAAGATCAAGCATATAAAACTTGGTTCGAACCAATCAAATCAGTTGAGCTAACCGACAACGCATTATACATTCAGGTACCTAGTAAATTTTTCTACGAATGGCTAGAAGAACATTACGTAAAATTATTGAAAGTTGCGCTTACCAAAGAACTGGGAAAAAACGCAAAGTTACTCTATAAAATCAAAATGGAAAACACTTATGGAAATAAACAGCCGTTTACCGAGCAGCTGCCAAGTTCCAATAGAGTGCCAATGAAACCGCAAGAGGTTGATGCTCCGTTTAAAAACTTAAATCCTGAACTAAAGAATCCGTTTGTAATTCCTGGTATCAGAAATTTAAAAATTGAATCTCAATTAAACCCTAATTATAGCTTTGACAATTTCCTTGAAGGAGATTCTAACCGTTTGGCTCGTTCTGCAGGTATGGCTGTTGCCAACAAACCTGGAGGAACTTCATTTAATCCGTTGTTGATTTTTGGAGGAGTTGGTTTAGGAAAAACACACTTAGCGCACGCTATTGGAGTTGAAGTAAAAGATAAATATCCTGAAAAAACGGTTTTATATATTTCTGCCGAGATTTTCACACAACAATATATCGATTCGGTTAAAAAGAACAATCGTAATGATTTTATTCACTTTTACCAATTAATCGACGTTTTAATCATTGATGATGTTCAGTTTTTATCTGGAAAATCAGGAACTCAGGACGTATTTTTCCACATTTTCAATTATTTGCACCAAAACGGAAAGCAGGTAATTTTAACTTCAGACAAAGCGCCTGTTGACATGCAGGATATTGAACAACGTTTATTGTCTCGTTTTAAATGGGGATTGTCTGCAGAATTGCATCAACCTGATTATGAAACGCGTATCTCGATTTTGAAAAATATTTTATACCGAGATGGTGTGGATATGCCAGAAGATATTTTGGAGTATGTTGCCCGCAATATCAAAACTAACGTTCGTGAACTTGAAGGTGCTATTATTTCGTTAATCGCTCAATCTTCTTTCAACAAAAAAGAAGTTACAATTGAACTAGCGAAAAGTGTAGTTGAGAAATTTGTTAAAAACGTAAAGAGAGAAATCTCTATCGATTATATTCAAAAAATCGTTTCAGATTATTTCCAATTAGATATTGAAACACTTCAATCTAAAACCAGAAAGAGGCATGTTGTTCAAGCGAGACAATTGGCCATGTTTTTCGCAAAGAAATTCACTAAAGCATCTTTGGCAAATATTGGTTCACAAATTGGAGACCGCGACCACGCTACCGTTTTGCACGCATGTAAAACTGTTGACAATTTAGTTTCTACAGACAAACAATTCAAAAAATTTGTCGAAGACATCAATAAGAAATTAACGCTATAAACGCGAATCATGCCAGTAAAAGTTTTAATGGTTTGTTTGGGGAATATCTGCAGATCTCCTTTAGCCGAAGGAATTTTAGCATCTAAATTACCCGCAGACAAATTTATTGTCGATTCAGCCGGAACTGGATCTTGGCATGTGGGGCACGCACCAGACAAACGCTCAATTGCGGTGGCTCAAAAAAATGGTTTAAGTATTGGCAATCAAAAAGGAAGACAATTTAAATCTTCTGATTTTGATGAATTTGATTATATCTATGTAATGGACAACTCAAATTTTCGCGATGTCATTCATCTTGCAAAAACCCCTGAACACAAAAACAAAGTCAATCTTATTCTGAATGAAATATTTCCAAATGAAAATGTTGATGTTCCAGACCCCTATTACGGATCAGCAAATGGATTTGACAATGTTTACAAAATGTTGGATGAAGCTGCTGAAATAATCGCAAATAAACTTATCGAAAAACATTCATAACTTGTATTTCAGTTATTTACAAAATAATTGAAGTACATTTTCTTTTTTAATTTAAAATAATACACAATGAAACTTCTAGGAAAATTATATTTAATTCCAACTACAATGGGCGAAAGCGATCCAATGGATGTGTTACCGCAAACTGTAAAAAGAAGTATCGAACTTATAGATCACTATATTGTTGAAAACGATAAAACGGCTAGAAAATCCATAAAAGCAGTTTATCCTGAGAAAAAACAATCGGAATTGGTGCTTTTTACTTTGAATAAACGCACCGAACCAAGTGAACATTTAGACTTCATAAAACCTTTATTAGAAGGAAAAAATATGGGATTAATGAGCGAAGCCGGTTGCCCTGGCGTTGCTGATCCCGGAGCTGTAATTGTAAAACTGGCACATGAAAAAGGAATTCAAGTTGTTCCGTTAGTTGGACCTTCTTCTATCCTATTAGCTATGATGGCTTCTGGAATGAATGGCCAAAGCTTTACTTTTAATGGCTATTTGCCAATCGATAAAGACGAGAAAAAATCGGCATTGAGACATTTTGAGCGATTATCTCAGGACAAAAACCAATCGCAGATTTTTATTGAAACGCCATACAGAAACAACAAACTGATCGAAGATCTTTTGCAGATTTTAAATCCGTCAACACATTTGTGTATTGCTACTGACATAACTTTGCCAACAGAATTCATAAAAACAATGAAAATTACGGATTGGAAAAAATTAAAAATTGATATTGATAAACGCCCTACGATTTTTATTATTCATAAAATGTAAACTAACCTTTAAACCACCTTATGAAAAAACTTATTCTCTTTGTTTTAATTTGTTCGGCACAAAACATTTTTTCCCAAAAAATATTTCCTGCAAAAGAAACACATGAAGCTCTTACTATAGATACTTCTCAAGCAAGTACTTCTGAAGAAAACACTATTTATAATACTGCAGGATTAGATGAAAAACCTGAGTTTCCAGGCGGTGTACAGGAATTTAATAAATTTATTGAAAAGAATTTCAAAATTCCAAAAGACGGTTTAAAAGGTAAAATTTACACCACTTTTATTATTGAAAAAGATGGTTCTTTAAGCGGAATTAAAATATTAAGAGATATTGGGTATGAAACAGGTTCTGAAGCGATCCGTGTTTTGCAACTATCTCCGAAATGGAAACCAGGAAAACAGAACAATAAATTAGTAAGAGTTCTTTATTCTGCTCCATTGTACATAAATATTCCTTCGAATTAATTACTCACAAGTTACCCCAAATCAAACTTTATTATGAGTAAACTCCCAAACATAACGACAAGCATTTTTACGGTAATGTCTAAAATGGCAGCCGAATATAATGCTATCAATCTTTCGCAGGGATTTCCAAATTTTCCTGTTGACGAAAGATTGACGGATATTGTTGCCAGATTATCAAAAGAAAACGTACACCAATATACACCAATGGCTGGTTATCCGCCGTTGATGAGCAAAATTGCAAAACTGATTCACGATTCTTATAACAGAACAATTAATCCTGAATTAGAACTTTTGGTTACAGCCGGAGCAACACAAGGAATTTTCACTTCGATTTTAGCTTTAGTAAAAGAAAATGATGAAGTAATTATTCTAGATCCAAGTTATGATTCGTATGAGTCACCAGTTTTACTTTGTAATGCAAAACCTGTTCGAGTTGCCTTAAATGACGATTATACGCCAAATTGGGACACCATCAAAAAAGCCTGTTCAGCGAAAAGCCGAATGATCATCATTAATAATCCGCATAATCCAACAGGAAAAATATTGAATGAAGCCGATTTTCTTCAACTAGAAAAAATCCTTTCAAAATATCCAGATCTTTTAGTTTTGTCCGATGAAGTCTATGAATACATCACTTTTGAAGAAAAACATATTTCGGCACACACAAAAAGCTTTCTTTTAGACCGATGTATTATGGTTTCTTCTTTCGGGAAATCATTTCATATTACGGGGTGGAAAATTGGCTATACGATTGCACCAGAATATTTAATGAAAGAAATCAAAAAAGTGCATCAATTTTTGGTTTTCAGCGTGAATAGTATTTCACAATTTGCGATCAACGAATATTTAGATGTTGTTGATGTCAATTTGCTTGGAAAGTTCTATCAAGAAAAACGAGATTATTTCCAAAAACTGCTTCAAAACAGTCGCTTCGAATTGAAACCCTGTGAAGGAACTTATTTTCAAGTGGCTTCTTATGCCAATATTTCTGATGAAGACGACGTGACTTTCTGCAAAAATCTAATCATTAATCACGGTGTTGCTGCAATACCAATTTCTACTTTTTATTCCGATCATAAAGATCAAAAACTGATTCGTTTTTGTTTCGCCAAAGACAATTTCACCTTAGAAGCTGCCGCAAAAAAACTGTGCGATATATAAAGTTTATCAAAATTTTATAACATTATTATGCGTGCATCCTATTTTTTTAATTAATATTGTAAAAAAAGAAAAGTATGAGCTATACAGATAAAATGCTGCGCGATGACGCCTTAAAAGGCAAAGTTATTGTAGTTACAGGCGGCGGAAGCGGTTTGGGAAAAGCAATGACCAAATATTTCTTAGAATTAGGCGCTCAGGTAGCGATTACTTCAAGAGATTTAGAAAAACTGAAAACTACTGCTGCAGAACTTGAAAGTGAAACTGGCGGAAAATGTTTGCCACTTCAATGTGACGTTCGTCATTATGAAGAAGTAGAAAATATGCTTCAAGAAACTTTAAAAGTTTTTGGAAAAGTAGATGTTCTTTTAAATAACGCTGCCGGAAATTTTATTTCGCCAACAGAACGTTTATCTGCAAATGCTTTTGATACTGTGATAGATATCGTACTTAAAGGTTCTAAAAACTGTACGCTTGCTTTTGGGAAACACTGGATCGACACAAAACAAACATCGGCAACGATTTTAAATATTGTAACGACTTATGCTTGGACAGGTTCAGCTTATGTTGTGCCAAGTGCGACTGCAAAAGCAGGAGTTTTGGCCATGACAAGAAGTCTTGCTGTAGAATGGGCAAAATACGGAATTCGTTCGAATGCCATTGCACCAGGACCATTCCCAACAAAAGGAGCTTGGGACCGATTATTGCCTGGAGATCTTTCTGAAAAGTTCGATATGGCAAAAAAAGTACCTTTAAAACGCGTGGGAGATCACCAAGAATTGGCAAATTTAGCTGCTTATTTAGTTTCTGATTTTTCAGCTTATGTAAATGGTGATGTGATTACAATTGACGGAGGTGAATGGTTGAAAGGTGCAGGACAATTTAACTTACTTGAAGCAATTCCAGAAGAACTTTGGGATCAGCTTGAAATGATGATAAAAGCAAAAAAGAATAAATAATTACAAGTGCTTACTAAATTCAGAATATTTTTTAAAAACTATACTGATTGCACGAAATCCCGAAGGTTTACTTTCGGGATTTTTTTTATGTTTTTCACCATATTTTTAACCATATAAGTGATATAAGCTCAGTTAAGTACTGCATCGCATAAACATTTTATAGCTTAAATTTACTTACATTACTTATATGGTTAAATTAAATTATATGTTTAGAAATTCACTTTAATTATTAATTTTGTCAAACAAATATCAAACAAAAATTTTATGCTCATTATTGGACTTGCAGGAGGAACAGGAAGTGGAAAAACAACAGTAGTACACCAAATCATGAACGAATTACCAGACACAGAAGTTGGCGTAATTTCTCAGGATTCGTATTACAAACAAACCGATAATTTATCTTTTGACGAAAGAGCATTAATCAATTTTGATCACCCGCGCGCTATCGATTTTGAATTATTGGTAAAACACTTAAAAGCGTTAAAAGCTGGTGAGACAATTGATCAGCCGGTATATTCATTTATTCAGCACAACAGAACAGACGATACAGTTTCGACGCATCCTAGAAAAGTAATGATTGTTGAAGGAATTTTGATTTTGACAAATCCTGAACTTCGTGATATGTTTGACATTAAAATCTATGTTCACGCAGATTCGGACGAAAGATTAATTCGTCGTTTAAAAAGAGATATTTCAGAACGCGGACGTGATATTGACGAAGTTTTAAACCGTTATCAAACAACTTTAAAACCTATGCATGAGCAATTTATCGAGCCATCAAAGGCTTTTGCAGACATTATTATCCCGAACGACAAATACAATACCGTAGCAATTGATGTAGTTCGCGCCGTAATTAATCAGCGAATTTCATAATTTTTATTGTAAATTTAAACCATAAAAGTTAGGAGCTATTTCCCGCTATACGTTACAATCTTTTGTGTCTCGTTAGAAAAAAACGAGACACAAAAGGATTTTCACTACTATCGGGGCTAGAAAAGACCAATCGTATTCAAAAGAAAAATTCGTTTAAAAATGAAATTCAAAAATCCATATAAAGACAAAAAATGGTTCAAATACCTAGGAAACAAATACGTTTGGGTTTTGCTGTTTTTTTGTATTTGGATGCTGTTTTTAGACAATTATTCTTATTTTGATCATCGCTTTCTAGACGGTCAAATCAATGAATTACAAGACAATAAAAGATATTATCAGGAAGAAATAAGAAAAGATCAAGAACAGATAAAACAACTTAAAAATCCTGAACAAATAGAAAAATATGCTCGCGAAAAGTACTTTATGAAAAAAGACAGCGAAGATATTTACATCATCCACTTTGAAGGAGACACTATTCAAGATAAAGAATAATTCAGAAAAAATACCCAATGGCCACTAACCTATTCGAAGATTTTAATCCGATTTCATCCAAACAATGGAAACAAAAAATTCAGTTTGAATTGGATGGAGCCGACTATAACCAAACTGTAATTTGGAATTCTCCAGAAGACATTCAGGTAAAGCCTTTTTATCATATTGATGAATTTACAAAAGGCGCTTCTGTTGAAACTCAGTCTTCTAATTTTAAAATCTGCCAAAATATATTTGTTTTTGACATCGAAAAATCGATTAAAAAAGCAATTAACACCATTGAAAGAGGTGCTGAAAGTTTGCGTTTTACAATTCAAAACGAAAACACTGATGTTCAAAAATTACTAGAAAATCTTCCTTTAGAAAACAGAACGGTTTATTTTCATTTAAGTTTTCTCTCAATCGATTTCGTAAAAAAACTGGACGTAACTTCTGCTCAGAAAAAAGCAATATTTTATTGTAATTTAGATCCAATCGGGCAATTAGCGCGTGACGGAAATTGGTTTACAACATCGGATAAAAACAATTTTGAAACGCTTGAAAAAATTTCGAATCAAACCAATCTGCCTTTCTTAAGTGTGGATTTAGGTTTGTATCAAAATTCTGGAGCTAATATTACACAGCAAATCGCCTATAGTTTAGCACATGCCAATGAATATTTGAATCGTTTTCCGACTTTGGCAAAACCAATAGTTTTTCAGATATCTGTTGGAACAAATTACTTTTTTGAAATTGCAAAACTTCGTGCTTTGCGAATGCTTTTCAAATTAATCGCTGCCGAATATAATCCAGATTTAGATTGTCATTTTCTAGTTACACCAACCAAACGAAACAAAACAATTTACGATTATAATGTAAATATGCTTCGCACGACGACCGAATGTATGTCGGCAATTTTAGGCGGAGCCGATGCTGTTGCAAACTTACCTTACGATGCATTATATCATAAAGACAATGAATTTGGCGATCGAATTGCTAGAAATCAGCTTTTAGTTTTAAAACATGAAAGCTATTTTGATAAAGTCGATAATCCAGCTGATGGAAGTTACTACATTGAAAGTCTAACAATGCAATTGGCAGAAAAAAGTCTAAAATTATTTAAAGATATCGAAGCCGAAGGAGGTTTCTTAAAGCTTTTGAATGACGGAACAATAAAAAAGAAAATTCAAGAAAGCGCTACCAAAGAGCAAGAATTATTCGACTCTAAAAAGGAAATTTTGTTAGGCACCAATAAATATCCAAACAAAGAAGACAGGATGAAACAGGATTTGGAATTGTTTCCCTTTGTAAAAATAAAACCAAGAAAAACTTTAATTACGCCAATAATAGAAAAAAGATTAGCTGAAAAATTGGAACAAGAAAGACTTGAGCTTGAATAATCCTTTTTAAACGTAATTATATTCACACCAAAGAAAGTGTCTCCATGATGAGAAAAGACCTTAAACATATTAAGTTAGAAGTTAAAAGTCATGAGTTAAGTGAACAAACTCATAACTCAAAACTCATAACTCATAACTTCATTACAGCCGAAGGAATCGAACTCAAAAAAAACTATTCTGAAAAGGATATAGAAGATTTAGAGTTTCTGGATTTCGGAGCTGGCTTTGCTCCAAACTTGCGCGGACCATATGCAACAATGTATGTTCGTCGTCCTTGGACAATTCGCCAGTACGCCGGATTTTCGACTGCAGAAGAGAGCAATGCTTTTTACAGAAGAAATCTTGCCGCAGGTCAAAAAGGACTTTCTATTGCTTTTGATTTGCCTACACACCGTGGTTATGATTCAGATCATGAACGCGTGGTTGGTGATGTTGGAAAAGCAGGCGTTGCAATCGATTCGGTTGAAGATATGAAAGTATTATTTGATCAGATTCCACTTGATGAAATGTCGGTTTCAATGACCATGAATGGCGCCGTTTTACCTATTATGGCATTTTATATTGTTGCGGCAGAAGAACAAGGCGTTGCAATCGAAAAATTATCGGGAACTATTCAAAATGATATTTTGAAGGAGTTTATGGTGCGTAATACTTATATTTATCCGCCAACGCCTTCAATGAAAATTATTGCTGATATTTTTGAATTTACGAGCAAAAAAATGCCGAAATTCAATTCCATCTCAATTTCAGGTTATCACATGCAGGAAGCCGGAGCAACGGCTGATATTGAATTGGCCTATACTTTAGCAGATGGTTTAGAATATA
Source organism: Flavobacterium daemonense (assembly GCF_007341385.1). Classification (GTDB taxonomy): domain Bacteria; phylum Bacteroidota; class Bacteroidia; order Flavobacteriales; family Flavobacteriaceae; genus Flavobacterium; species Flavobacterium daemonense. The sequence goes on along the minus strand of NZ_VJYD01000008.1, from coordinate 12,100 downwards.
TTAGAACAGGTCTATCAACAGGAATGACGATTGATGAATTTGCTCCACGCTTATCTTTCTTTTGGGCAATTGGAATGAATCATTTTATGGAAATTGCAAAAATGAGAGCCGGAAGAATGATTTGGGCAAAACTGATTCAACAATTTAATCCGAAAAGCGATAAATCATTAGCATTGCGTACACATTGCCAAACCAGTGGCTGGAGTTTAACCGAACAAGATCCGTTTAATAATGTCGCCAGAACTTGTATTGAAGCCACTGCGGCCGCTTTTGGTGGAACGCAATCTCTTCATACCAATGCTTTAGATGAAGCAATTGCTTTACCAACTGACTTTTCGGCCAGAATTGCAAGAAATACGCAAATTTATCTTCAAGAAGAAACTAAAATCACTAAAACCGTTGATCCTTGGGGAGGCAGTTATTATGTTGAATCGTTGACAAATGAAATTCTAGAAAGCACTTGGAAATTAATTGAAGAAGTTGAAGAATTAGGCGGAATGACAAAAGCAATTGAAGCCGGAATTCCGAAACTTCGAATTGAAGAAGCTGCTGCAAGAAAACAAGCTAGAATTGATAGCGGACAAGACATTATTGTTGGCGTTAATAAATACAGATTAGAAAAAGAAGATCCGCTTCATATTTTAGATGTTGACAACCAAATGGTTCGAAAACAGCAAATTGAACGTCTTACAGAAATAAAAGCAAAACGAAATACTGAGAAAGTAAATCAATCACTGGAAAAATTAATTCATTGCGCCAAAACGGGAGAAGGAAACTTATTAGAAATCGCTACTGAAGCTGCTCGTGAAAGAGCAACTTTAGGTGAAATAAGCGATGCTCTGGAAAGTGTCTTTGGACGATTTAAAGCGCAAATTAAATCCTTTAGCGGTGTGTATAGTGCAGCAATAAAAAATGACGAACATTTTGAAAAAGCAAAGCAATTAGCTGATGCTTTTGCAAAACAAGAAGGAAGACGCCCAAGAATTATGATTGCCAAAATGGGGCAAGACGGTCACGATCGCGGCGCAAAGGTAGTGGCAACAGGTTATGCCGATGTTGGTTTTGACGTTGATATAGGGCCGCTTTTTCAAACTCCTGCAGAAGCAGCGAAACAAGCAGTTGAAAATGACGTTCACATTCTTGGTGTTTCTTCATTAGCTGCTGGACATAAAACTTTAGTTCCGCAAGTTATTGAAGAATTAAAAAAGCACGGTCGAGAGGATATTATGGTCATTGTAGGCGGCGTAATTCCGGCGCAGGACTATCAATATTTATTTGATGCAGGTGCAGTTGCTGTTTTTGGTCCAGGAACAAAAATAAGCGAAGCCGCAATTCAAATATTAGAAATATTAATTGACTAAAAAGCATAAAAAATCCCGAAGTAATATTCGGGATTTTTTATGCTTTTTTTTTAGATCTTGTGTATTGTGGCGTTGCTATCCGCTTCAATATAAGAAAGATCATAACCTCCAAAATCTTTCATATAGCTTCTTAAAGAAGTTCCATAAGCATCTCTAAAATGTCTATTTCCCTTATTTTTAAAGAAGTTTTTAACTGAACCAGCTCCACCAAGGTGTGCCGCGGCTAAAATTCCAGATTCGGTAATCTCAATACCATTAATTACTTTTCCTTCGTACTTTTCGATTTCATAGCGCAAAATCCATTTGTTTTTAGACAATAATGCAATGAAAGCTTTTTCTTGTAATGCAGGATCCTTTAAAAAGGCTTTGTTGTTTTTTATACCAATAGCTCTTAGAGCTTCAGAACCAAACTGGTATTTTCCCATATAACCAAGTGAATTAACTAAGCGGTACTTTCCTTGAGATTCTTTGAAAGCTACTGCTTCTTTAAAACCTATAAAATGATTTCCTGTGTATGGGAAGTTTAAATTAGGATAATCATCCTTTTCTTGTGATGGAAAAATGTATTCGGCTCCATCTGTTGTTTCGGTGAGAAACCATCTTTTGGTTTCTAGATTGAAGGGCCTAAAACCCAAACTTAAAAATGTAATAATAACGACTAAACTCGCATAAAAATACCATTTCTTTATCATAAATTGTTTTTCTTCAAGACGCTGTCACCCTCTTGAAATTTCTACAGTGCAAAGATAACAAATACAAAACAATACTGTAAATCAGGTATTTACATAAAATATAAAAATCAAAAATACCGTTTAATTCCTTTGCTCATGCAGTTTACGAGCTTTTTCGCCTAAGTCAAAATTCGCTAAAAAACAAAGAAAATTAAAAGCAAAAAAATGTCATTTTTATCATTTTTTTATCAAAATAGTTAAAAAACAAAGATAAAGCTTACAAAAATCACTCTTTTTTAGCCTGAATATAATTTTAAATGGAAAATATTCGAAATAATTTTGTAGTAAAAAACCTAAAAATTGAATGTTTTTTAGGTTTTTCGAATAAAAAAACAGTTTTGAAAATCACCAAAACATCAAATTTGAGTTAACTTTTAAATGCGAAAGAAAAATAATGATAGTATTTTCTCAATTATCAAGTAAATTTTATCTACAAAAAAACCGAAGTAAATTTACTTCGGTTCAATAATTTATATAATAAAAAATATTATCTCGTAACGCCTTGGCTGGCAATCCAATCTGAATATTTTTTTGCATTTACATTATGTTCCGCTAAAGTAGATGCAAATTCATGATAACCAAAACGGTCAACACTTGCACAGAAATAGATGTAATCGTTTTTCTCCGGATTTAAAACTGCTTCAAGAGCCGTAATATCAGGCATTGCGATTGGCCCTGGAGGTAATCCGGTATTTACATAAGTATTATATGGAGATCTCATAACCAAATCGTTATAAAATACTCTTTTTATAACTTGGTCAAAATTATTATCTCTCAATTTCAAAGCATAAATAACAGTTGGATCTGCCTGAAGTGGCATATCTAAACGCAAACGGTTTAAATAAACACCGGCAATACGCGGTCTTTCATCTTTCTTTACAGATTCTTTATGAACTATAGAAGCCAGAATTGTGGCTTGAACCGGAGTAAGTCCTTGTTTTTTTGCTTTTGCGATTCTTTCATCTGTCCAAAATTTATGATATTCTTTGATCATTTTATCGCGGAATTTCTCTGCAGAAGTGTTCCAATAAATTTCATACGTATTTGGAATAAACATTGCAAAAACATTGTCTTCATTGAAACCATTTTGAGCCATAAAAGTAGAATCTTTAATCGCTTTCAATAAAGACAAACTGTCTGCTTCGATTTCAGAACCAACTCTTCCAGCAAAATTTTCCAAACGCTCTTGATTATTAAAAGCTAATTTTACAGGAACATTTGAACGCATGGCGCGAACTAAATCAATATTATTCATCCCTTTTTTAAGCAAAAAGCGTCCTGATTTTACATTTTCAGGATAACTTCTTTTATTGGCAACCATTTCAAAATTATCAAAGTTTTTGACATATGGCTCTAGTATCTTTTTTACGTCTGTATAATTTGCGCCAGTTGGCACATAAACGTAAAGCTCTTCTTTTTCAAATTTGGTATTCGAGCTGAAAATTTTATTAATTAAAATAAATCCGTAAATCATTAAAACTGAAATTACGGCTACAGCTACTATCGTGATAATTTTTTTTAAGCTCAAAGTTTAAATTTTAAATTTGTTTGTTAATTAACTGAAAAATTGCTTCATCTTGATAGTGGTTATTCAGCAAAATCCAATCTTTTTTAATTCCTATTTTCTCAAAACCAAATTTAGTAAAAAGTGCTATACTAGCTACATTTCCTACATTAATATTTGCATAAAGCTGATGCAGATTTAAATTGTGAAAAGAGTATTTTATTAGCAACTCTAGTGCCTCAGAACCAATATTTTGGTTTCTAAATTCTTTATTTTTAATCACAATTCCAATACCAGCTCTATTATTTTTGGGATCAAATTCAAATAAATCAATCAATCCGATTGCCGGAAAATCTTCATCTTGGCAAATAGCCAAACGTAATTGCTTTGCCTCATAAATATCCTGCTGTGCATTTTCAAGATACTGCCTAATTAAATATCTGCTGTAAGGTGTATTAGTATTGCTGACTTCCCAAATGCTTTGATCATTTTCCATTTTGTACACGAACTCTAAATCATTAGGTTCTAATGCACGCAGATAAATATTTTCGCCTTTGAGTGTGATCATTAATAATTTTAGATTTTAGAGTTCAGATTGTATATTGTCGATTTTAAATTTGGAATTTCTCTACGACTTCACTCAAACTGACATTATTAATTATATTTCTATTGTTCCCTTAAAAACAAATTTTGCTGGTCCTGTCAAGAAAACATTCGAAAAATGCTCCCCTAATTTATCAAATGAAACAACTAGTTTTCCGCCTTCAACATTTAAATTAATCGAAGTTTTATCGGTTTGTCCAATTGCGTTCATAGCGATAGCGACTGCAGTTGCTCCCGTTCCGCAAGCAAGGGTTTCGTCTTCAACTCCTCTTTCGTAAGTTCGAAGTGAAAAAGTATCTTCATCAATTTTTTTAACAAAATTAATGTTGCTTCCTTTTTCGCCATATAATGCTCCGTAGCGAATTGCCGCTCCGTTTTCTTTTACATTATATTCTTTTAAATTTTCAACTATTTGAACATGATGCGGAGAACCTGTATTTAAAAAAGTATGTGAAACGTGTTTTTGAATTTCATCAACATCAATCATTTGCAATGAAACAATAGCATCATTTCCTACTGAAGCATGATGCAAACCATCTGTCGCAATAAAGGTTGTTTTATCTTTAATTACACCTAGCTGATTAGCAAAAGCTACAAGACAACGTCCGCCGTTACCGCACATTGAACTTTCATTTCCGTCAGAGTTATAATAAACCATTCTGAAATCAGTTTCTGAGTCATTTTCGAGTAAAATAAGTCCGTCTGCGCCGATACCAAATCGTCTGTCGCACAAACGTTCAATTAACTGAATATCTTCTTTTGGAAAAAAATTAGAACAATTATCAATCATCACAAAATCGTTCCCTGTACCTTGATATTTATAAAATTCTATTTGCATTTTTTAGTGGTTAAGAAATACAAAAGTACGAAGAAACTGCGAAGATTAATTAATGAAATGTTAATCATTGTTAAAGAGCGTTAAAGCGTTTTTTCAAATAATTTTTTGCTTTAATTTTACGTTAGTAACTTAAACATAAATTGTAATTATGAAAAGATTTTCAACCTTATTTTTAGTGTCATTGCTAAGTGGTGCTACTACACTTGGTGCGTACAAATTATTATTTGATGGCGGCAATTCTTTTTTTGGAAGAGAAAATTCTGTTGTTACTCAAGCCCCCGATTCATTTGGCAGAAATGTCGCATTATCAGCCGAAACAGTTGATTTTACAGCTGCTGCCGATAAGACAATTCATACTGTCGTTCACGTAAAAAATGTCTCGCGTAGAACAGTAAATAATCCGATGCTGGAATTTTTCTATGGTTATGGCGGAGGACAACAGCAAGAACAAGTTGGAACTGGTTCTGGAGTTATTATTTCCGAAGATGGATATATTGTGACAAACAATCACGTGATCAAAGATGCTTCAGAAATTGAAATTACGCTGAACAATAAAAAATCATATAAGGCAAAACTTATTGGTACCGATTCTAAAATGGACATCGCGCTATTAAAAATTGATGCCGATGAAAAACTTCCATACACTGCTTTTGCCAATTCAGATTCTGTGAAAGTAGGCGAATGGGTTTTGGCCGTAGGTAATCCTTATAACTTGACTTCGACTGTTACAGCGGGAATTGTTTCGGCGAAAGCCAGAAATTTAGATCAAAGTGGTATCCAATCTTTTATTCAAACTGATGCCGCAGTAAACCCAGGAAATAGCGGTGGAGCGTTAGTAAATACCCGTGGAGAATTAATTGGAATCAATACAATGATTTCATCTATGACAGGTTCTTATGTTGGATATTCTTTTGCAGTTCCATCCAATATTGCCCGAAAAATTATTGAAGATATCATGGAATTCGGAAATGTTCAAAGAGGAATTCTTGGTGTCGAAGGTGGTGAATTGAACAGTACTGCTTCAAAAGAATTAGGAGTTACTGAAACGCAAGGTTTTTACATCAATAGAGTATCTAAAAATTCTGGAGCAGAAAAAGCAGGACTTATGAAAGGCGATATTATTGTAAAATTAGATGATCAAAACATTTCAACATATGCCGATCTTTCTGGATATATCAATACAAAAAGACCAAATGATGTTGTAAAAGTCACTTACATCAAAGACGGAAAAACAAAAACAGTTCCTGTAACGTTAAGTAAAAATGAATTTTACAGCGCTGAATTTAAAGGAATCGAACTCGAAAATATCGATGCTTCCGATAAAAAGAGATTCAGAATTGATTATGGCGTTAAAATCAAAAACATCACAAATGAGAATTTAATGCAATATCAAGATGAATTGCAAGGAAATATTATCTTGAGCATTGATAATGTCAAAGCAACAAATGTTGAAACTGTTTCTAAACTTTTGAGCAAAAAAGATGAAGGCCAAAGTGTCCGAATCGAAATGATAAACAGAAACGGAGAGAGATTTAGAATTATTATTTAATCACACTTTTCAGTTTCGTTTTCAGTTTCTTTTTAAAAGTGAAAACTGTGACTCCAACTGAAAACTCAAAAAAAGCCATCTTAAAAAAATTTAAGGTGGCTTTTTTATTTTCGAAAATAAATGCTAAAATAGTTTACGAAATCGATTGAAATGGATACTTTTGCGCCAAATTTTAAAATAGTGAGCATTTTATTTTTTCAATTTAGTCAATTATGAGCAAAAAATCCTTGTACCAAAAAGAGGTATCATTACAAGTCGACCGAAGAAGAGCTGGTGTCGAATTAATCAAAGTTATAAGTGATTTATGGTATGACAAATCCATCGAAATGGTTTTATTTAAAAACCAATTATTGGACAAAAATGTCAGCGATATAATCAATTTGCATCAATATGCAGGTGAATTTGTTGGCAAGCCAATTACCATTTTTGATTCGGTTGAAATCGCAAAAGTTGTTTTATCGTTAGATTTGCCACCTGCAAAAATAGATTTAGGCAAACTGACTTACGAATATCGCTTAGAAGATGAAAAATATCCAGATGCAAGATACTTTGTAATGGACAAACTAAAGAAAGCAAAATCTTCAGAAGAAATTCAGCCAAAAGATGTTGTTTTATATGGTTTTGGAAGAATTGGACGTTTATTAGCGAGGGAATTAATGTCTAAAACCGGAAAAGGAAATCAATTGCGTTTGAGAGCAATTGTGACACGTGATAAAAATGATGCATCAAGTTTAGAGAAAAGAGCTTCTCTTTTGCGTTATGATTCAATTCACGGAGATTTTCAAGGATCAGTTACGGCAGATCCAAAAAATAACGCTTTAATAATTAACGGAACAACTGTTCATGTTATAACTGCAAATACACCTGAAGAAATTGATTATACTATATATGGAATCAATGATGCCCTTGTAATTGACAATACTGGAGCATTTACCACAGAAGAAGCACTAAAAAGACATTTAACCTCAAACGGAGCTAGCAAAGTTTTACTTACTGCTCCTGGAAAAGGGGTCCCAAATATTGTTCATGGCGTAAACCATAATGATTTTAATCCAGATGAAATCAATATTTTTTCTGCAGCTTCATGCACTACAAATGCCATTACCCCAGTTTTAAAAGCTATTGAAGATACAGTTGGTGTTGTAAAAGGACATTTGGAAACCATTCATGCTTATACAAACGACCAAAATCTGGTTGATAATATGCACCGAAAATACCGTCGTGGAAGAGCTGCTGCATTAAATATGGTTATTACAGAAACTGGCGCAGGAAGTGCTGTTGCAAAAGCTTTACCTTCATTAGAAGGAAAATTGACTTCGAATGCTATTCGTGTTCCGGTTCCGAATGGTTCATTAGTGGTTTTGAATTTAGAAGTAAAAAAGGCAACTACGATTTTAGGAATAAATAAAATCATGAAAAAATATGCTCTTGAAGGCGAACTTGTTGAGCAAATCAAATATTCTTTGAACAATGAATTAGTTTCATCTGACATTGTGGGAACTTCTGCTCCGGCAATTTATGATAGTAATGCTACAATTGTTTCAAAAGATGGGAAAAATATTGTGCTCTACATTTGGTACGATAATGAATATGGCTACAGCCATCAGGTAATTCGTCTTGCAAAATACATTGCAAAAGTAAGACGATTTACATACTATTAATATAAAACCAAAACCAACCATTTCTAAAAACCATCAAGTTTACTTGGTGGTTTTTTATTTATTAAATGGGAAGAACGGTTGTACTTTTTACTTCGGAAATCACAAAAACTGTATTTATTAAAGAAACTTCAGGCAAAACAGATAATTTCTTTTGATGAAAATGATGATAGCTTTCCATGTCTGGAATGATAATTTTTAGCATGTAATCAAAGTTTCCAGAAACATAATTGCACTCTACAACTTCGGGCATTTCTAAAATAGCTTGATTAAATCCTTCAGAAGTATCATAAGTTTGTTTGGTTAAAGTAACTTGACAATAAACAGTTAGATTATTGCCCAATTTTTTCTTGTTTAAAATAGATACATATTTCTCTATAACACCTTCTTTTTCAAGACGTTTAACCCGGTCATGAACAGGTGTGAGAGACAAATTTATTTTGTTTGCTATGTCTTTTAGAGTATAATGTGCATTTTCCTGCAAAAGACGTAAGATTTTTTTGTCAATATCATCTAAAACCATAACGAAAACGTTTTCTTTAATTAATAAAAATTAGTTATTTTTTCTTTTTTGAGAAACTCAGATGCTTTCAAACAGAAAATATTTCTGTAAAAGTATAAAATAAAATAATATTTTCTTATTTATGAGTCTATAATCAATAATATATTCTCTACTAGTAACTTTGTAAAACAAATTCAAGAAAAACAAAAAAATATAACAATATGATAATAGGTGTTCCAAAAGAAATTAAAAACAATGAAAATCGTGTAGCATTAACTCCAGCTGGTGTTTCTGAAATGAAAAAACACGGACACGTTGTTTATGTACAATCAACTGCAGGTTTAGGAAGCGGATTTAGTGATGACGAGTATACAACTGCAGGTGCGGTAGTTTTAGGAACTATTGAAGAAGTTTATGCTATTGCAGAAATGATCATTAAAGTAAAAGAGCCAATTGCATCTGAATATCCTTTAATCAAAAAAGATCAATTACTTTTCACTTATTTCCACTTTGCTTCATCAGAAGAATTAACTCATGCAATGCTTGAAAAAGGAGCTGTATGTTTAGCTTATGAAACTGTAGAAAAAACAGATCGTAGTTTGCCTTTATTAGTTCCAATGTCTGAAGTTGCAGGTCGTATGGCTATTCAACAAGGAGCAAAATATCTTGAAAAACCATTAAAAGGAAGAGGAATTCTTTTAGGTGGTGTTCCAGGTGTTCCACCAGCAAAAGTATTGGTTTTAGGTGGAGGTATCGTTGGAACTCAAGCAGCTAAAATGGCTGCAGGTCTAGGAGCTCAAGTTACTATAATGGATTTAAGTTTGCCACGTTTACGTCAATTAGACGATATTATGCCAGCAAACGTAAATACAGAAATGTCAAATCATTATAATATCACTAGAGCAATTAAAGATGCTGATTTAGTTGTTGGCGCTGTTTTAATTCCAGGAGCAAAAGCACCTCACTTAATTACTCGTGATATGCTTAAACTAATGCGTCCAGGAGCAGTTGTTGTTGACGTTGCGGTTGATCAAGGTGGTTGTATAGAAACTTGTACTCCAACAACACACGAAAATCCAACTTTTATTATTGATGATATTGTTCACTACTGTGTAGCAAACATGCCAGGAGCAGTTCCTTACACATCTACTTTAGCTTTAACTAATGCAACTTTACCATATGCTGTACAATTAGCAAATAAAGGATGGGAAAAAGCATGTGCAGAAAACGAAGAATTAAGAAAAGGATTAAACGTAGCGAATGGAAAAATCCTTTACAAAGGAGTTGCTGAAGCTTGGAATCTTCCTTATAACGAAGAATTAGTGTTAGCAAACGCATAGTGCTAACATTAAAACTAGTGCTTACTAAACACTATCTAAATGGCTTTTCTTAATTGAAAAGTCATTTTTTTTACAAAATAAAAAGCCAGTCAATTTGACTGGCTTTTTATTTTGTAATTATTCTGAATTATTTTTTTGTACTCAAAACTTCTTTTTTCTCATCTAAAACTTCCTGCAATACCTTAGCTTCAGTTCCATTAGGGAAAGCAACTTTGATTTTTTGTGCAACAGTTGGAGCAATTTCTGTTATTGCTTTTTTGTCATACGATTCTCCTCTTTTAATATGCCATCCAAAAAATATAGCAGGCACATGAGTATCATAACTATAAGGTGTCCCATGTGATGTACCTGTCGTCGAATATTCAATATTACCAGCTTTATCTATTATAATCATATCACCATCTTGCGTTACATCATAACCTTTTGCAACAAAATTTAAGTAATAATCATTTCCTCCGTTAGCTAAAATTTCTTCTTCTGTATACACCTTTTTAACTTGAGGTTGCGCAATTAAAAAATCTTTAAAAGCTTGTTTTACTTTTGACAATTCTAAGCCTTTATCTTGTATAATTTGTTTATTAAAGAAAAGATTAAAATTAGAATAATTCAATACTAAATCAACACCAAATGTTTTAACTGAAAAATCCTGAAGACTTTTACGCACGTCCTTTGATGGATAATTATCAACGTTGTACTTATGATCTTTCAGATAAATTACATTCTCAGCACCGGCGTGATCAGCTGTTAAAAACAATAAATAATTTCCTTTACCAACAGTTTTGTCTAAATATTCTAAAAAGTCAGCAATAGTTTGATCTAATCTCAAATATGTATCTTGAAGTTCCATTGAACGTGGTCCAAGTAAATGTCCAACATAGTCCGTTGAAGAAAAACTTACCGTCAAAAAATCTGTAATATCATCTTTACCAAGATTTTCCTTTTCGATAGCTTTTTTAGCGAATTCAGCTAAAAGATCATTACCAAATGGAGTAGATCTTAAAATTCCTGCATCATTTTTCTCATACATGCTTTTTAAATCATAAGGAAAAACTGGAGTAGCACTTCCGTATAACTTACCTTCATACGGATTATTATCAGGAAGACTTTCATTATAAACAGAAGCTGGCTTATATAAATCCCAACCTTTATTAATATATTTCAAGTAGTTTTTTTCGTTATTGAACTCAGTTACCCATTCTGGCAATTTTTCCCCATAAAAAGTGCTGGAAATAAACGAACCTGTTTTACTGTACCAAAAAGCCCAATTAGCAAAATGCCCAGCAGGTAAGATTGCGCCACGATCTTTAAGACTCATTCCGATAACTTTACCTTGAAAATTAGTCGCCATTCTAACTTCGTCGGTAATAGTAGTACTCTGAAGATTTCTTGGAGACATTGCACCTTCTTCAGCAGTTCCATCACCAACAGTTTTTACACCTGCATCATCTGTACAATACATTTCTTTGCCTAAAGTTCTGCTGAACCATTCATTACCTACAATACCATGAGTTGCTGGCGTTGTACCTGTGTAAATTGAAGCATGACCCGGTGCAGTATAAGTTGGCATATAATTATAATGCATATTCTGAAAAGTAAATCCTTCATTCATTAATCTCTTGAAGCCATTTTGCGTAAAGTCATCAGAAAAACGATATAAATATTCCATTTTCATCTGATCCACAACAATACCAACAACTAACTTAGGACGCTGTTGAGCATTTAAATTTACGATAACAAACAATGTCAACAATACAATAGTTTTTTTCATACTTATATTATAATATTTAAAAAAACAAAAATAGGGATTAGTAGTCAAAAAGGCTAGCTCCCTTAACTTTAAAACCTAAAATTGACTTTAATTTAACAGATTATACAGATGAATATGGGTACATATAAGCCTTTCAATTCCTGCAAAAGTAGCAAGAATAAAATATCCATAAAAACAAAAAAAATCCTCATCAAGTGAATGATGAGGATTCTCAAAAGAAAGGCGACGACATACTCTCCCACAAAA
>NZ_VJYD01000007.1 GCF_007341385.1 Flavobacterium daemonense | reverse complement strand
ATTGGTAGACACGCTGGACTTAAAATCCAGTGAACAGCAATGTTCGTGCGGGTTCAAGTCCCGCTCTGAGTACTAAAACTTCAATTGGCTTTGCTAATTGAAGTTTTTTTTTTGGCCTTATGTTTCTCTGGTTTTTCTATGAGCTTTAGTTTAAATGGATTAGCTTTTTGATTATTGTCTTAGAAAATATTGATAAATTTGTTTCTTACAATTTATTTTATGAACGAGCTAATTGGTGTTATAAATGATTTTCAAAAGCTAGATTCCGAGACTGAAAGTGCTATTCGGAGACTTTTTGTAGAAGAAAAGTTTATGAAGAACGAATTTATTATTGAAGAGCGTAAAATTTGTAATAAAGTTTATTTCATTAAGTCGGGTGCGGTTCGTAGATTTTGCTTTGAAAATGAAGAAGAAGTTACCAAGTGGATTTATACTGACAATCAGTTTATAACTTCTATGAGCAGCTTTTTTGAACAAAAACCTTCTTTTGAGATTTTCCAAACTTGTGAGGAGACAATTGTCTACTCGTTATCATATTCTGATGAATTGCTTTTATTGGAGTATCCTTTATTTTTAAAATTTCATTTGAAACAACTTAGATATTATCTTTCTCGAATAAATGAATTTCATCATTTATTTCGAGTAATGACTGCCGAGAAAAAATATATTTTTCTGTTAGAGTCATTTCCTCAAATTATTCAAAAAGCTAAGCTGAAACATATTGCTTCATTAATTGGTATAAGCCAGGAAACTTTAAGCAGAATTCGGGCTTCAATTATTTGATATTACATCAAAAAATAAATTTTTTCTTTTTTCAATATTTGCTATGTTATTAAATTTAGAGATATTGAAAAATACTGTAATCGGAAAAAGTGCAATAATTGGTAATAAGGTTTATATTGGAAATTTTTCCACGATTGAAAATGATGTAATCATTGGTGATAATTGTTGGATTGGAAATAGTGTCTCTATTTTAAACGGCTCTAGAATTGGGGACAATTGCCAAATTCACTCAGGAGCTGTAATTGGTGGTGTTCCCCAAGATTTAAAATTTAACGGTGAATATACTTTGCTTGAAATAGGTCACAATAATATTATACGCGAAAATGTTACTATAAATCGTGGTACGATATCAAAAAATAAAACAAGTATTGGAAATTCGAATTTAATTATGTCGAACGCACATATTGGTCATGATTGTGTTATTGGGAATAATTGTATAATTGGCTTCAGTGTTGGTTTGGCTGGTGAAGTGATTACTGGAGATTGGATTAACATCAGTGGGTTGACCGCAGTTCATCAGTTTTCATCTATTGGTAGTCATTCAATGGTTAGTGGTTTGAGCCGAGTTGTAAAAGATATTCCGCCATATATACTTGTTGCAGATGAACCTTTAAGATATTCGGGATTAAATACCGTTGGACTGCGTAGAAGAGGATTTTCTTCTGTAAAAATCGAAGAGATTAAAACGATATATAGAATCATTTTTCAAGAAAGAAGAAATACTAATGTGGCTTTAGATTATATCGAGCAAAATTTCGAACCTTCTTTCGAACGTAATGAGATTTTAAATTTTATCAGGAGTTCAAAACGAGGCATTGTTAAAGGAGTTTTATGAGTCATTTAAACAACAAGCCTTCAAAAATATTTGATTGTAGGCTTGTTGCTTTGAATCATAATTTGCAATAAGGTGGTTTTATATTAATTTTATTCATATTTCAGATATTTTAAAATATCGGTTTTTGTTGCCTTATAGGCTCTTAGAAGAACAATTAGCAATGTAAGACTAAAGAGTGTCATAAAACCTAAAATAAAAGGAAATAAAGGTATATTGATTCTAAATGCGAAATTCTCCAACCATTTAGTCAAAAAATAATACACAGGAATGACCGCGATAAAAAAACCTGCCAAGCAATATAAGATATATTGTTTGGATAATTCTGTTAATAAAATATTTGTTTCTGCTCCCAACGTTTTTCTGATGGCGATTTCTTTCATGCGTCTTTGTATCGAATAAGAAGCCAAAGAAAATAATCCGAAAAGAGCAATTAGAATTACAACAATATTAAGTAATGAAAATAAGCTTTTTTGTTTAGAGTAACTTTCGTATGTTCTTGCATATTGTTTGTCTACAAAATCATATTTAAATGGATATTCAGTATCAACTTTTGACCATAATTTTTCGATATTGGCGATCGTGTTTTCCGAGTCATCGGCGTTTAGTTTTATATAAACTTTATCTATATTATGCGCCATATCAAAGGTTTTAATATGATGGAAAGCAATTGGCGGAACTTTTATTTCGGGGCTCAATAAGTTAAAATCCCTGATAACGCCAATAATTTTTAATTTTTGATCTCGTATCACAAGTTCTTTTCCAAGAGGCGATTTAAGATTCATTAGTTTTGCTGCTGTTTCATTTATTATAACGGAATTAACAGTGTCAGACGCTATTTTTTTATCAAAATCTCTGCCTTTTATTATTTTAATATGCAGCATTTCAAACATGCCATAATCTAAATTGATTATTCTTTCCTTATAAAGTTCATTATTATACAGAACTGGAGAAATAGAATTATCTGATCCATCAAAACAAATAAGACCTGTTGAAACTTGTTGGACGCCTTTAATTTTATACAGCCGTTGTTTTATCATGCTGTATTTATTGTAAATAATTTGTTCTGCGTTTTCTGACTGATGTTCAATTGATGGAAAATTTAGGCAAACCGATATTACCTGATCGCCTTTAAAGCCAAGATCTTTATTTTGTAAATATTCAATTTGCTGATAAACAATATTGGAACCAATAATAAAAAAAGCAGCAATTGCAAATTGAAGAACAAACATTCCGTTACGAAGCCAAATACCATTTTTGCTTCTTTCGAAATTTCCTTTCAAAACTTTAAAAGTTTTAAAATTGGATATGTAAATTGCCGGTAATAATCCAGCAGTCAAAACGGTAATGATGAAAATCAAAATCAATTGTATATAAAACTGACTGGCGAGAAGCACAATATTCTTATTTAAAAAGTTGTTGTAATAAGGCAAAACGAGTTCTACAATTACCAACGCCAGTAAAATGGAGAAACTGGTCGTTAAACTAGTTTCAAAAAGAAACTGAATGATAATATCGCCTTTAGAAGCTCCCGAAATTTTACGCACCCCAACTTCTTTTGCTCGTTTTACCGCGTTTGCAGTGGCGAGATTGATATAATTAACAATAGACAAAATGAGAATCAAAACAGACAAACCCATCATGATCATCAAAAACTGATAATTTCCTCGTGTTTCAGGATAACCATCTCCTACCGAATGTAATCTGGCCTTTGATAAAGGTTCTAGAATAACGGTAAAATAACCTACTTTTTTAGCCATAACTTTGGGCGTGAAACCTGCTTCTTTAGCAAGTCTCGTAATAAAATCGTGGTTGTAAAGTCTTTCGAGTTTCTGTCTTGTAAGATCAACTTTTGCTGGGTCTTTTACTTTTAATAGTAACTTTAAAATAAACGGATTCATTAATCCGGAAGTTGTCAGTTCCTTCATTTTGTTGATGATGACATTTGGCGCAATTGAAGAATTTCCAGGAATATGATAAACGGCTCTTACAGAAAATAGCTGGTCAAAGCATTTTATTTGTTTTCCAATGGGGTTTTCATTTCCAAAAATCCTCTTAGACGTAATATCAGAAATAGCAATACTGGAATCGTCTTTTAAAGCTGAAATTGCATCGCCATGAATAATTTCGAAAGGAAAAAAAGAAAAGAAATTTTGTTCTACATTGATAATTTTATCTACAAATTTCTTTTTTCCTTTGTAAATAATTTTATCCTTCTGGTACCAGTAATCAGCATATAGTGTAGATTCAATATTAGGATCTTTGTCTAAAGCCGGTTTCAGGAATTAGGCGCAATCTGACCAGGCGGGCATACCGGTTACTTGAACCAAAACCTGATATACTTTTTCTTTTTCAGGATTCCAGTCGTTATAACTTTGTTCGTCGTTCCAGTAAAGCAATGCGAAGATCAGACCTGAAATTCCAATTGATAATCCTAAAATATTAAGAGCCGTAAATAATTTATTGTTCTTAATTTGATAAATAAATATATTAATCCAGTTTTTGAGCATCTTATTCGTATTTTAAATATCGTAAAACATCAACTTTTGTAGCTTGATAAGCGCGCGAAAGAACCACTGCAAGCGTTAGCAATAATAAAGCTGTGAAGCCAATTAGAAAAGGAGAAATAGAAATAGAAACTCTATAGGCAAAATTTTCTAACCATTTATTTAATAAATAATAAGCCGGAAACGAGGCGATTAAAAAACCAATTATACTGAAAACTACATATTGTTTACAAAGTTCTTTCAATAAAATATTAGTTTCTGCACCAAGAGTTTTTCGAATTGCGATTTCTTTCATGCGTCTTTCGATAGAATAGGAAGCCAAAGCAAATAAACCAATAAGAGCAATCAAAATAACAATTAAGTTTAGTAAAGAAAAAAGGTTTTTTTGTTGTACATAACTATTATAAGACCTTTTATATTCTTTATCAACAAAGTCATATAAAAATGGATAGTCAGAATCTACTTTCTTTAACCATACATTTTCTATAGCTGCAATAGTTTGTTGCATGGTTTTAGGATCGGCAGTTACATAAATATTATTTAATAGACCACTAAACCAAGGAATACTTTTAAAATGGAATATAGACATTGGAGGTATAGCTTCGCCAGGGTTTCCAATATTAAAATCTTTTACAACTCCTACGATAATAACTTCCTTTCCGTCCCAGTTTATTTTTTTACCAATAGGATCTTTTTCGTTTAATAATTTTAAAGCAGTTTCATTAATCAACATTGAATTGATTGTGTCCTGAGAATATTGTGGATTAAAATAGCGCCCTTTGACTAATTTTATTTTCATCATTTCAAGAAGCCCAAAATCTACCGGAACATTGTTTCCATCAATATTTATATCTTTATAATGATAAGAAATTACAGATTTTGCGCCACTTCCCATAACAAAGCCACCACCAGCAACTTGTTTAACTCCTTTTATGCGAAGCAATTGGTTTTTGATGTTATTATATTTGTCAAATTGAATTTTGCCATCAATTTTTTCGCCATAAATATTTCGATAAGAGATGTTAAGAACTTGGTTTCCGTTAAAACCTAAATCTTTAGAATTCATATAATCAATTTGTTGATATACAATATAAGATCCGATTATAAAGAACGCTGCAACAGCAAATTGAAAAATCAACATTCCGTTACGAAGCCAAACGCCGTTTTTACTTCGAATAAAATTTCCTCTCAATACTTTTAAAACTTCAAAATTTGAAACGTAAATTGCCGGAAATATTCCTGCTGTAATGACAGTCCCGATAAAAATAACAACTAACTGTAAATAAAGTTGTCCACTTTGCAATACAAGATCTTTTTCTAAAAAAGCATTATAATAAGGAATGGAAAGTTCGACAATAACAAGAGAGATTAAAATGGAGAGCAATAGAATTATTGCAGTTTCAAAAATAAATTGCAGTATTATATTTGTTTTAGAAGCGCCAATAACTTTTCGAACTCCAATTTCTTTCGCTCTTTTTACAGCATTTGCCGTTGCCGAATTAACATAATTAACGATCGATAATATCAGGATCAAGATTGATAGTCCCATAAAAATTAGCAAAAGCTGATAATTTCCGTTGCCTTCTATAAGACCGCCTGTTTTGGTATGCAAACGAATAGAAGACAAAGACTCTAAATGAGGTTTTACTTCTCCAAATTTTTTAATAAACTCTTCCGGAGTCATACCCTGAAATTTGGCGCGAGGTGCGGTCATGTTATCATAATAAATTTTAGAAAGGCTCTTTTCTACTAATCCTGCGTCAGTTGGATTTTTTAGCTTTAATAAAAGTATAAACTGAAAATTTCCCCATTGCTGAATAGTGTTTTTCACACGTAAATCCATAAAATTGACTACGCAAGAAGGATTAAAAACTGATTTTTTATCTAGTTTGTAAACACCTCGAACAACCAAAGTCTGATTCTGCAAAACTATTTTTTTGCCAAATGCGCTCTCATTTCCAAAAAGCTGTATTGCTAAATCCTCAGACAAACAAATGCTATTCCCGTCAGGTAATCCTGTTTTTGCATTTCCTTCTATAAATTGATAAGGGAAATAATCGAAAAAGTTTTTTTGTGCTACTACAATTTTTCCAGACTGTACTTTTTTGTCATTGTAATGAATTATTTCATTATCATAATTCCCGTTTACATAACAATAAGATTCAACTTCTGGGCTTGTATTTTTTATAGCTGAACCAATTGGTGCAGAACTTGATGCCCAATATGTGGTAGGATCCATTTGATTTGCAACCAAAAAAACATTCTCTTTGTTAGGATTCCATTGGTCATAACTGTGCTCATCATTCCAATAAAGAATGGCAAAAATCAATCCGGCGATTCCTATACTCAATCCCAAAACATTCAAAGCTGTAAAAAGCTTGTTGTTCTTTACCTGAAAAATAAAAATACTAATCCAATTTTTTAGCATGATTCTAGTTTTTAGAAGTTACCAAAACATCGACATTTCTGTGATTCTGTTTTTCAGAAAGAATGACGCCATCTTTCATTAAAATGGTTTTTTGCGAAAATGAAGCATCATAATCAGAGTGCGTAACCATCAAAATTGTTGAACCGCTGGCATGAAGATCAGTTAGTAATTCCATTACTTCATTTCCATTTTTACTGTCTAGATTTCCCGTTGGCTCATCGGCCAAAATAATTTTTGGATTATTGATCAAAGCTCTTGCAACCGCCACGCGTTGTTGCTGTCCGCCTGAAAGTTGCTGCGGAAAATGTTTCAGTCGATGAGATATGTTTAATATTCGTGCAATCTCATTTACTCTCGATTTCCTTTCAGAGGCAGAAACATTATTATAAATCAGCGGCAATTCAATATTATCATAAACCGATAATTCATCAATTAAATTAAAGTTTTGGAAAATAAACCCTATGTTTTCTTTTCTTGCTTTTGCTTTTAATTTCTCTTTTAAGCCTACCATTTCCTGATCAAGCAATTGATAACTTCCATCTGAAGCACTGTCCAGAAGTCCGACAATATTTAATAAAGTTGATTTTCCGCTTCCAGACGGTCCCATGATCGAAACAAAGTCGCCTTGATTGATTGTTAATGAAATTTCACTTAATGCTTTGGTTTCTAATTCCTCAGTTCTAAATACTTTTGAAAGTTTTTTGATGGTAATCATAATTGATTGTTTTTAGTTTGATTGATTTTCTATTTTTAGATTTTCCCTTCGGAAGCAAAAGAAACGCGTCTGAAAATTAAGATATTTAACAATGCGATTTTTTGTTATTTTTACTTTTGAAAGGGCTTAATTATTAATGATTTATGAATACAAATGTGATTTTCATGCCAGAAAATTAAAACTTGTAATTGCTTTATTTTTAATGTTTTATTTTCTGAAAAAAAGCCACACTGTCCATAAGTGGACACCTTTCGTCCAAAACCGAACAAACATGAAAAAAACTAACGCTTCGATTTTAATCATCGACGATCAGGAAGACATTCTTTTTGCGTCGAAAGTCTATCTCAAAAAGTATTTTGAGAACATTTATACGCTCAATAATCCGAAAAATATTGTCGAATTGTTGGCAAAAAACACCATTGATGTTGTTTTGTTGGATATGAATTACAGAATTGGTTTTGAAGATGGAAGAGAAGGTTTGTATTTATTGAAAGAAATCAAAACGCTTTCGCCAAAAACAGTTGTGATTTTAATGACCGCTTTTGGAAAAGTGGAAACGGCGGTCGAGGGTTTAAAATCTGGCGCTTTTGATTATATTTTGAAACCTTGGGAAAATAAAAAATTGCTGGAATCAGTAAAACAGGCAGTTGATAAAGCGAGAAAAGAACAAAAGAAAATTAAAAGCCCGGAAATTGCTGATGACTTTTTTATCGGAAATTCTGAAATCATAAAAAAAGCATATTCTCTTGCCGATAAAGTTGCAAAAACAGATGCCAATGTTTTGATTCTTGGCGAAAACGGAACAGGAAAATTCGTTCTGGCACATCATATTTATTCGCAATCGGAAAGAAAAAATCAGCCGTTTATCAATGTAGATTTGGGAGCATTGAATTCGAATATTTTCGAAAGCGAATTATTTGGATATGTAAAAGGCGCTTTTACCGACGCAAAAAACGATACGCCAGGACGTTTTGAAATGGCGCAAAACGGAACTATTTTTTTAGATGAAATTGGAAATGTTCCACTTCATTTGCAGTCAAAATTATTACAGGTAATTCAAACCAAAACCGTCACAAGATTAGGCGAAACAAAAGCACGACCTTTAAATGTTCGAATAATTACAGCAACCAATTTGAATTTAAAAAGTGAAGTTGCCGACAAAAATTTTAGAGAAGATTTGTATTACCGAATCAATACTATGGAAATTGTGTTGCCTCCGTTGCGTGAAAGAATCGAAGATAAAATTCCGCTAGCCGAATATTTGCTCGAAAAAATAAGTGAAAAATACGAAAGAAGCCAAATTACTTTTGACAAAAAAGTATTGGAACAAATCGAGAAACACGCTTGGAACGGAAATATCCGTGAAATGGAAAATAAAATCGAGCGTGCTATTATTCTCTGCGAAAACAATAAAATTACGGTTTCCGATTTGGATTTGGAGCAAATTACCGAATATGAAAATCCAGATGATATTCAGCTTTCTTCGGTAGAAAAAGCTACTGTGGAAAAAGCACTTTTGAAACACAACAATAATATCAGTAAAACTGCGGAAGAACTTGGATTGTCGCGAGGTTCTTTGTACCGACGTTTGGAAAAATATAATATCAGCACCAATTAATATGCTAAAATCCTTAAAAACATATCAGCTTCTTTTTTTGAGATTAATTTTGATTTTGGCAGGAATCGAGTTTTCTATTTATCTGCATAAAATCAAATTTGTTTTTGCACCTATTTTTGGTTTTTTGATTGTTTTTTTCATGATTGTCGAATTGTATTTTTATGTAAAAAATATCATTTTGTTGTACGACAAAACCATTTCTTCAATCATACAAAACGATTTTACTTCCGATTTTTCGAAACATAAATCAAGTAAAAATGATTTATTTCAACTGTATGATATTTTGAAAAACAAACAGAATGAGCAGATTTCGAAAGACATTATTTATACTTCGATTTTAAATAATATCGAAACCGGAATTATCATTTTGCAAAAGCAGGAAAACGATTGGGATATTTTTTTGATGAACGATTATTTCTCGAGTCATTTTAATGTGCCTAAATTTTCGAAGTGGAAATATCTTAAAAATCAGTTGCCGGCTTTATGTGAAATTATTGATAAAGATGATTTTCAAGAAATAAAAACGGCAATCGATATCAGTATAAACGAACAAAATTTACAGACGTTTGTTTTGCAAGCTTCGCGGACAGTGATTTTTGAGCGCGATTATTATATTGTGTTGCTTGATTCGATTCAGAATGTTGTGGAAAAAAAAGAGAAAGATGCCTGGATTAATTTGATGAAAGTAATTTCGCATGAACTTTTAAATTCGATAACGCCAATTCGTTCGATTTGTCAAAATTTGCAAGATTTGGTTGAGCAGGATTCTTTATCTACCGAAGATTTAGAAGATATCAAAAACAGCGTTGAAACTATGCTGAGACGAAGTGATCATTTGCAAAAATTTGTTGAAGGTTATCGAAAATTGGCGATGCTTCCTTCTCCTAAAAAGCAAAAATTAGAATTGAAAGATTTGGTGAATAATAGTCTCGATATTATGGAGCCAATGTTTAAAAAGGAAAATATCGAGATTGTAAATTCAATTTCGCGTCATTATTCCATTACTGTTGATCCACAGCAAATGGAGCAAGTTCTAATTAATCTTTTGACGAATTCGATAAATGCTCTTCAAAAGATAAATCAAAAACAGATTTTTATTTCGGCGGAAGCCAAAGAAAACAGAACATTCATCAAAATTGCTGATAACGGAAATGGAATCGAAAAAGAAATCGAAAACAAAATTTTCCTACCGTTTTTCACCACCAGAAATGAAGGTGCCGGAATTGGTCTTACTTTATCCAAAAATATTATCGAAGCACACGGCGGTTATATCAATTACAAAAATGAAAACGAAAAAACAGTTTTTGAGATTTGTTTGATTGAAGATTAGTTTCAGTTGAAATAGAATTATATTCGCATAAAACATCTTTTTAAATCATGATATTAGCCTTCGATACTTATTATTACGACAATAAAGCCAAAACGATCTGCATTGAATTCACAGAATGGAATCAAGAAAAAGATTTTAAAGTTCACACCGAAATTATTGATAATGTCTCAGAATATATTCCGGGAGAATTTTACAAAAGGGAATTGCCTTGTATTCTTAGTTTATTGAATAAGATAGATTTAAAAGAAGATACAATTATAATAGTTGATGGTTTCGTATATTTAGACGACGATAAAAAATACGGTTTAGGCGGACATTTATATGAAAAGCTAAACAGAGAAATTCCAATTATTGGTGTTGCCAAAACGAATTTTGCAAGTATTGAAAAAGATAAAAAAACACTTTTAAGAGGCGACAGTAAAAAACCTTTGTTTGTGACTTCTATCGGAATTGATTTGGAAGATGCTTTTCAGAAAATTGAAAGTATGGCGGGCGAATTTCGAATTCCGACTTTATTGAAAGAAATGGATCGATTGACTAAAGAAATATAAATCAAATTCAATTGTATCAAAAAATGAAACTGAATATCCAATCCCTTTTGCCAGACGATTCTATTTCGCATTTTGTTCACAGTTTTTGGATGGTGGAGAATGAAACAGGAAATGATGTTTTAGGAACAATTCTACCAAATGGAATGGTCGATATGACAATCATGAAAGTCAATTCTGAAACTTGGGAAATGTCAATTCGCGGCTTAGATACAGTTCCAAGTCAGGTTACTATTGATAAAGATGTAAAGATATTTTCTGTTGGATTTAAGCTTTGGGCAGTCGAATATTTATTTGGAGATTCTATAAAAGATGTTTTGAATGGAGGAAAAACGATTCCGAATGATTTTTGGAACTTTGAAAAAATTGATATCGAAACTTTAGATAATTTTCAAAATAAAGTCACTCAGAAAATCAACGCATTTTCGACAAAACCAATTGACGACAGAAAGAAAAAATTATTTGAACTTATTTATTCCTCACACGGAACCATTTCTGTAAAAGAACTTTCAGAAAAAGTGTTTTGGAGCAGCCGTCAAATTAATCGTTATTTTAATCAGCAATTCGGGATTTCACTTAAAGAATATTGCAAGATTCTGCGTTTCGGATCTTCTTTTAAAGATTTAAGCGAAGGCAAACTTTTTCCAGAATTGAACTTCACAGACCAAAATCATTTTATAAAAGAAATAAAAAAATACTCTGGCGTAACGCCAAAAGAATTGAGTAAAAATACCGATGAACGTTTCATGGATATTGCAGCTATTAAAAAACTACCTTCAAAAAACGACTGATTTTTACTATTTCTGCTAAAATCTTCTTCGCAATTTTGTATCGTAATTAATACATACAAATCATGTTACTACACAATAAAAAAATAGCCATTATTGGCGCCGGCCCCGTTGGTTTGACAATGGCAATTTTGCTGCAACAAAAAGGAATTGACGTAACCGTTTATGAAAGAGATAAAGATGCACAAACCAGAATTTGGGGCGGAACGCTTGATTTACACAAAGATTCTGGTCAGGAAACAATGAAAAAAGCAGGATTGCTGGAGAAATATTTTGAATTGGCAATTCCAATGGGAAGAACTGTTGCAGATCAAAACGGCACGATTTTATTTACGCATAAAACAACTCCGGAAGAAGCGCATGATAATCCAGAAATCAATAGAAATGATTTAAGAAATTTGCTTCTGAATAATCTGAAAAATGAAACTGTTGTCTGGAATAGCAAAGTAAATGCACTCGAAATTAAAGGCGAAAAATGGATTTTGCACTTCGAAAATAATAAAACCGAAACAGCAGATTTTGTGATTGGAGCCAACGGCGGTATGTCGGCAATTAGAAAATATATTACCGATGCCGAAGTTGAAGAAACCGGAACTTTTATGATTCAGGGCGAAGTTTCTCAAGCCGAAATCAATTGCAAAGATTTTCTGAATTTGTGCGATGACAATATTTTGATGACTTCGTATAATGGGAATTTATTAGTTGCAAATCCGAAGAATGCGGCATCATTAAGTTATAACGTCATTTTTGAAACACCTTCTGACTGGGTTTCTGGAAATGAATTGGATTTTACAAACACCGAAAGTATCTGTTCCTTTCTTGTAAATAGATCTTCTGATTGGGCAGAATCTTATAAAGAATTATTTCGTGCAACCTCTTTTTTTGTTGGATTGCCAACACGCAAAATTTCATTAGAAAATGAATGGAAAAATAATCGCCCGTTGCCGATAACACTTATTGGAGATGCCGCGCACTTAATGCCTCCGTTTGCGGGACAAGGAGCAAATATTGGTCTGGTCGATGCGATGATTTTAGCCGAAAATCTTTTGAATGGAAAATTTGAAAGCATCGAAACTGCAATTGAGGCTTATGAACAAGAAATGTTTGTTTATGCTAAAGAAGCGCAAAAAGAAACTAGAAATAATGAGCTCGTGATGCGTGCTCCCGACTTTTCGTTCATGAGATTTGCCGAATAAATTTTGGTTTTAAGTAGTCACAAATTTTTGACCTATTGTAGAAATTTTTAGTTTGGACGTTATTTGTTTATCAATAAAAAAATAATTTTAGTGTATTAAACAACAAATTATGGCTGCCAAAAAACCAGAAGAAATGAGCAATGAAGAATTGCTTAAAAATGAAACCATCTTAAAAACAATAATGTACCTATTGATTTTTTTCGCTGTTATTTTGCTTGCGGCAGGAATATGGCTGATTATAGAAAAAAAACAATTTAATGCTTTGACCATTACTCCAATGATGCTTGGAATAATTGTAATGGTCAATGCCAATAATTTAAAAGCTTTGAAAAAAGAGAGAAAAAGCAGAGGATTATAAAAATTCGAAAAATTTTTCTTTTAATAATAAACCAAAAACTCCTTAAGAGATTAAGGAGTTTTTGGTTTATTATTTTCAATTTCAGACTGAGTTTACATTCCAGGCCAATATAAGAAATTGAATTTATGGCCATCAGGATCTGAAAAACCAAAAGTATAGCCTTGCTGAAAATTTTCGGGTTCAGAAAAAATTGTCGCGCCTGCTTTTTTTACGATTTCATACCATTCGTCAACATTTTCTCTGCTATCGGCAGAAACCGAAAAAATGATTTCATTTTCAGTTTTAGTATCGGTCGATTTGCCTCTTAAAGCATTATCAAATCTTTTTGGAATGAAAAAATTGATCACAAAATTATTTTCTCCAAATGAAAAACTTACTAATTCTTCTGTCTCTTTGCCATTTTGCTTGAATCCCAGATCCGAGTAAAATTTAATTGTTTTCTGCAAATCGTGTGAAACCAAATTTGCCCATATCATTCTCGTTTTCATAAGCTTTAGTTTTAGTTAAATAGTTAATAATCTAAGTTACTGAAATAATGTTACGCTCTTTACCAATTAAATTTTAAAATTTTGTTATAAAAAATGACTTTTTTAAATTCAAAAAGGCGTTTTGTTCCGCTGATCTTTTGTTTTAATTTTGCAGAACTGCTGCAAAGTGCAAAATGCTGAAAATAAAGACGAAATAAAAGTGGAAAAGGAAAAGACAAGCTGGACAATTTGTGAAGAATGTCAAGGACGCGGGAAAAAAAGTCAGCGCATCAGTAAAAAAGTGAAGCTTCGTTATCAAATGGAGTTAGAACAATTTGAAAACAACAAAAGCGAAGGGAAACCGCCAGTTGCTCCGAAGGCGCACTTGAAATTGTGCTTAAATTGCAACGGATCTGGCTTGATTCATACTGAAAATTCTCCAAAAGAAAATAAAGAAAATTATTCTCATGTTGCCATTATTGGCGGTGGAATAGGAGGGACAGCTTTGGCCGTAGCTTGTTTGCATCGTCAAATTCCGTTTACGATTTATGAGCGTGACAGTAATTTTGATGCAAGATCACAAGGTTACGGACTTACTTTACAGCAAGCCAGCAAAGCTATGGCGGGATTAGGGATTTTGAAGTTAGAAGACGGAGTAATTTCATCCCGACATTTGGTTCATACTACAGAAGGAAAAGTGATAGGCGAGTGGGGAAACAGAAAATGGATTCAATCTGAAGAAAAAAAATCTCAAAAACGTTCTAACATTCATATTGCAAGACAATCTCTGCGTTTGGAACTTTTGCAGCAACTCGGCGGAAGCGATGCTGTGCAATGGGGACATCAATTAACCGATTTTAATTCCTCAGAAAAGGACGGAATTGAGCTGACTTTTAATGTAGATGGTGAAATTAAGAAATCTAAAGCAGATCTTGTTGTAGGTGCCGATGGTATTCGAAGTTCTGTTCGCCGATTGCTTATTGGCGATGAAATAGCTCCTTTGCGTTATTTGGATTGTATTGTAATATTAGGAATTTGTCCGTTGAGTGCTATCGAAGATGTTGAAAGTTCTTTATTAGATTCGGCTACCGTATTCCAAACTGCAAATGGCAATGAGCGAATTTACATTATGCCATATAAAGCAGATTCTGTAATGTGGCAGCTTAGTTTTCCAATGCCTGAAATTGAAGCAAAAGAGTTAAGTGCCCAAGGTTCAAAAGCTTTGAAAGAAGAAGCATGCCGAAGAACACAATGGCACAGCCCAATTCCACAGATTTTGGCTGCTACAGAAGAAGCTCAGGTCTCGGGTTATCCAGTTTATGATCGAGAATTACTGGATGCCGAAATATTGAAAAAAGGAAATGCAGTTACTTTAATTGGTGACGCTGCGCACCCAATGAGCCCTTTTAAAGGACAAGGCGCAAATCAGGCTTTGCTCGACGCACTTTCTTTAGCTCGCGGAATTGCAAGAGGATGCAAATCGCTGTCACATTGGAAAAAAGTCGGAATCAGGGAAAGTGTTTTAAATGAATTTGAAGCCGAAATGCTCAAACGAAGCGCTGTCAAAGTAAAAGATTCTGCCGACGCCGCACAGTTCCTCCATTCTGAAATTGTACTTCATGAAGGTGATGAGCCGAGAGGAAGATGTTTGAAATAAATAAAAAAGAAGCTGCCTTAAATTTCAAGGCAGCTTCTTTTTTTATTATTTGATGATTTTTAAATAGGCACTATAAACATCTTCTTTTAGAGAAGTTCGCATATAGTACATGTCTTCGTCTTTTGTGTTTAAATCGAATTTGATTAAACCAGCATCGCAATAATAAAAAATGGTATCATCAACAGGAAATTCAATATTTGAAATGGGCTGTGTCGTTAATTTTATTTCGAAAGCTATTTCGCCATTTGTGATGTCTAACTGAAAAAGTTTTCCTTTACGAGTATATCCCCAAATATTATCTGAATCTTCAGTGATATATTCGACATTATCATCCTTGAAATCGGTTTTCCATAACTGTGTTCCGGTCTTTGAATCAAGTGCGTATATTGAAGAAACATTTGTGCCTTGTGCCGCAAAATACACTTTTTTGTCTTTGGAAAATATGCGATTTTTGATGTTGAATTGATTTTCGGCTAATTTGAATTGCCAAACAATATCCAATTTATTCGGACTTAAAGCAAAAACCTCGTCTTTTTCATTTGCGATAAAAACATTATCGCCATCTGTTATAGATTTCCCGTGCATCGGTTGCTCAAAACTTTTTTGGTTTAAAACCTTGCCTGTATTTGCATCAAAACTATAGAAATTGTTTGCGCTTTGAGTAAACACTTTGTTGTCAAAAAAGAGAACCGGAATATCATTATTTGTAGCGTCCAGTTTATAGTTCCATGCTAGACTGCCGTCTTTTGTATTAAGCGCATATAAGTTGCCGTTTTGAGCAGCAATATATAATTTTCCGTTACTGACAATTGGCATTTGATCTTTCAATACAATTTGATCCGTAACATTTCCAATTCTAGATTTCCAGAAAACTTCGCCAGTTTGGTTGTCAATTGCAAAAATTTCGCCATTAATAAACGGAACATATACAACACCATCTTGCAATGTCACGAGATTCGCACACATTTCGGTAAATGGGCTTGCGGCTTTTACAGTCCAGCCAATTGTTTCTGATTCTAAATCAAATGAAAAAAGAGAACCATCGTAATCATAAATCAAAAGTGATGCAGTGTCTAAAGGAACTTTTTTAACCGCACTTATTGCTTTATGAGTAACCATTTCATTGCTGGTCAAAACAGCATTTGTTTTGTCATTTTTTGATGGGACTGGCGCTTGCCCAAACATTTTTATAGCGGTAAGTACTAATAAAAGAGTCGTCAGCTTTTTTTTCATTTTTTTAATTGGGTATTAAAAATGGTTTGAACTTTTATAATCTGGAATTTTGCTTCTTTTCTAAAATAAAAAAACTCGATAATCAAGAGATAAAATTCACTTTATAATTGGTGCTAATATAGAAACAATTCTAGATAGATTATCATTGGAATTTTATTAATAAAAATATAGGCTTGAAAAATCCTTGCTTCAAGAAATTTGGATTTTTAAGTAAAAACGTAGAAATCTGCACAATCTTATCCTTGCAGTCGAAATGAAATTATTTTGTGTTTAGAAACCGATATAAATGAGGAAAAATATAAAACAAAAAAAACTCCTTAATTTCTTAAGAGTTTCTTGGTGGGCGATGATAGCTTGTTCCGATTTTTCATCGGAAGGTTCTAATCCCGACCACTTTCCGATTAAAAATCGGAATGCTCTGATTTTACTGAGCTATTTTTGTTTTAATTAATTCTTGGGTTTTGATTTTGCTTTTTTGATTGTAGAAATAAAGCTTATATAAAACTCGATGGTGCGGATTTGAAATCCATTCATTTAAAGTGAGAACTTAGTTTCAGAAAAAAGCATAAAAAAAACTCCTTAATTTCTTAAGGAGTTTCTTGGTGGGCGATGAGGGGTTCGAACCCCCGACCCCCTCGGTGTAAACGAGGTGCTCTGAACCAGCTGAGCTAATCGCCCTATTTTACTAGGTTGCTATCGTTTGTGATTGCGAGTGCAAATATACGCTAGTTTTCGAGTTCTGCAAAGAATTTTGAATAAAAAATAAAACTTTTTTCAAAATAAGTTATATCTCGCTGTTTATGAATTTGTTATTAAAATGATTTTTTTGAACTTTTTTGCAGATTAAAAGCATATTTTAGTTCAAAGGTAATTCGGCCACCACAAAAGTACTCCCGCCAGCGTAAATAAAATCATTTTTTGAAGCATTTTTCTTTGCTTCCGCGAAAGCGAGTTCAACAGAATCGTATTTTTCTCCTTTTAAACTGAATTTTTCAGCCGCGTTTTTTAAAGTCTCGGCAGGCAAACCTCTCGAAGAATTTGGACTGCAGAAATAATATTGTGCCTCTTTTGGAAAAAGTGGCAATATAGATTCCAAGTCTTTATCATTAACAACACCTAAAACAATATGTAAATTCTCGTAAGTTTCATTTTGAAGTTGTTTCATAACCACAGCAAGACCGTGTTTGTTATGTGCCGTATCGCAAATTATTTTCGGGTTTTCTCCCAATTGCTGCCATCTTCCTTGCAATCCGGTGTTTTTTACAACATGTAATAAGCCTTCTTTCAATTGTTCAGTTGAAATTTTAAAATTGGTTTCATTGTTAAGAATTGAAATCGTCTGCTGAACAGTTTTTTTATTATGAAATTGATAATCTCCAATTAAATCAGAAAGGAAAACTTCTGAAATTAAATCAGAGGCAAAATAAATTGGCGCGTTGTTCGCTTCGGCTTTTTCTAAAAATACAGGTTGCGTTTCATTTGTATATTCACCAATAACAGCAGGAACATTTGGTTTAATAATTCCGGCTTTTTCGCCCGCAATAGCTTCCAGCGTATTTCCTAAAAATTGAGTATGGTCTAAACCAATATTTGTAATTACCGAAACTAAAGGTGTGATAATATTTGTCGCATCTAATCTTCCGCCAAGACCAACTTCAATAACAGCAATATCAACTTTTTCTGCTGCAAAATAATCAAAAGCCAATCCAACCGACATTTCGAAAAAACTCATATCATTTGCCTCAAAAAAATCTTTGTGTTTTGCGACAAATTCAATCACAAATTCCTCAGAGATTTCTTGACCGTTGATTTTGATTCGTTCTCTGAAATCTTTTAAATGTGGCGAAGTATATAAACCGACTTTATATCCAGCTTCCTGCAAAACAGATGAAAGCATGTGTGAAGTAGAGCCTTTTCCGTTTGTTCCGGCAACATGAATGCATTTTAAATGATCCTGCGGATTATCAAGATGTGCCACCAGCAGTTTTATGTTGGTTAAGTCTTCTTTATATGCCGAAGCGCCCTGCAGCTGATACATTGGAAGCTGATTAAACATCCAATTTGTGGTCTCTTGATAGTTCATTTATTCAGATAAAATAGTGGTTGATTGAAATAAATTTCGATTTTTGTAGTTTAATATTACAGCGAAAATTATCTTTAGTGCAAATTTCAAAATAATTTTTAGAATTAATCATAAAAACCAGAATTAAAATATGTTTAGCTTCATTCAATTACAAACAGATACAATCGCAAAAGCAGCATCTAACGTAGTGATCGAAAAAATTGCTCCAAATAACGAAATCTCAGTTTTAGACTTTATCTTAAAAGGAGGTGTATTCCTTATTCCAATTGCTATTTTATTGTTTTATACTATATATGTTATTTTTGAACGTTACATGTACATCAGTAAAGCGTCGCAAATCGACAGTCGTTTGATGCAGGATGTAGGAGATAAATTGAATGCTGGAAATATTGAATTAGCACGAACAATTGTTGAAAGAAGCAATACTGCTGCAGGAAATATTTTGAAAGAAGGCGTTTTAGTAATTGGAAGACCAATTGCCGAAATTGAATCTAATATGGATCGCGCCGCAGATATTGAAATTGGTGAAATGGAAAAGCATTTAGGACATCTTGGTCTTATTGCCGGTATCGCGCCAACGCTTGGTTTCATCGGAACAATTTCTGGAGTTATCAAAATTTTCTACAGCATTTCGGTTACAGAAAATATCAGTATCGGAAATATTTCTGGAGGTTTATACGAAAAAATGATCAGTTCAGGTTCTGGATTAATCGTAGGTATTATTGCATATTCTGCTTACCACTTATTAAACGGTAAAATTGATAATTTCGCCTTGAAAATTCAAAAGCAAATATTAGAATTTGTCAATATAATTCAAAGAGCATAAGGTATGTCCATTAAAAGAAAAAGAAGATTTCACGCTGAGGTTGCGACTTCATCATTAAGTGATATTATGTTTTTCCTGCTGTTGTTTTTCTTAATTATTTCAACGCTGGCAAATCCTAATGTGATTAAAATGACGTTGCCGAAAGCCAAAGCAAATGAAAAAACGAATAAACAATTAATCAGTTTATCGGTTACGGAAGATAAAAAATTCTACATTGACAAAGAACCAGTCGATTTTGAAAATCTGGAAACGAGTTTAATGTCTAAAATTGGAACAAATAAAGAACAGACAGTTGTTGTTAGAATTCCGTTTAACTTGCAAGTTCAAGATTTAGTTGATGTTTTGCAGATAGGAGTGAAGAACAATTTGAAGTTTGTGATTGCTACGAGTCCGAAGTAAAAATAAGTATTAGGGCGTGACCACAATAAAAAAATGGGCTAATCAGCATAACGTTGATACGCCCATTTTTTTATTGCGGTCGGGCTATCCGCGCTACTTCGGTAGCTTGCTCCTATCCCTCACGCAAAACGTCGTAATCTAAGTCATTGCGAGGAACGAAGCAACCTCACTAGAATAGTAATGCAATCTTGTCATTTCGACCAAAGGGAGAAATCACACTAGTTGATCGACACAGATTGGAGATTTGCTTTGCAGAGTTTCTTGTGTGATTTCTCCCTTCGGTCGAAATGACAAACTGGACGAAAAAAAGGCTTTCTAATAATTATCAGAAAGCCTTTTTTATATAATTCGTGTAAATTCGTGAAATCCGTGTTCTAATTCAAACTGAAATTATAAATAATCTTTCCAACTTGTTTCGGTATCGCATTTTCATCAGCTGACCATTTAGTATTCATGGCAGCAATTCTCGCTTGATCTAGCAAACAGCTTGCTGTATTTGTAGTTCCTTTTATTCCGGCAGTTGCGCTAATTGTTTTTCCGTTTTGATCTACAGTAACTTCTACAACTACTTTTCCTTCTTCATTGCAAGTGTATTTTGGTGCTGGTTTCGATAATGCTTTTCTGTTTCCTAACGAATACCCTGTTCCTCCGCCAGAACCTCCGCCACTTCCAGCTCCATAACCGCTTCCAGTGCCAATTCCATTTCCGGTTCCGTTGCCACCTCCGGTTCCTCCACCAGAACCTCCTGAACCATAATAACCATTAGAACCTAAACTTCCGTTAGCTTTTCCTTTGTTTCCTGCCGCTTTATCGTCGCCATCTCCACCTTTATTCGAACCTTTCATAATACTTGCCAATGCATCATTTGTTGAGTTGGATACTTTTGGTTTTTCTGGGACTGGTTTTTGGACCGGTTTTTCAACAGGAACAGGTTTCTTAGGTTTTTCTTTTGTCGGAATAACAACGTCATTATCGGCAGTTGTGTTTTCTTGCGAAATTATAGCTTCTTCTTGAGGAGTTGCTTTTGCGGGAGCTTGTTTTACATTGTTTTTTACATCCAGAACCTCGCTTTTGTAATTCGCTCCAGAACCTAAATCGCTGTCTCCAAAATTCACGGTTACACCGCCTCCGCCGCCTCCGCCATCAGCAAGTGCAACATTGTTTTCTGGATTGTATGGTGGCCAAAAACGGATAAAAAACAGCAATACAAGTATTGCCGCATATATCGCTGTTGTGTATAGTAACGATTTCTTTTTGTCCGAAGAAATTGTGGAACTCATTTAATTCTGAATTTTGAAATGTATTATTTTAAAAACGTTTAAAAGTAGTAAAAATTGTTTAGAATGAAAGAGAGAATTTAACCGCAATGAACGCAAAGGTTTACGCAAAGAGCGCAAAAGTTTTTATTAGCAATGATTAAAAACGTACTGTTTGTCATTTCGACGAAGGAGAAATCTCCACTAGAAGCTCGACAAAGATTGAATTTTCGTTACGGAGTTACTTGCGAAGATTTCTCCTTCGTCGAAATGACATAAAATGCGTGAAAACTTTATAAACGTTTTCGTTAAACAAAAAAACGAGCCAAATTATTATCTGACTCGTTTTAGAATATAAAATATAAAAATTTACACTAATTGTTTCAATGCAATCTCAAAAGCAGTTGCACTAATATTTGTTTTTGATGGACTTAAAGCATGAGCCTTAACAATCGCATTTTTTATAATTTCTGAAGTATCATTAAAAATAGCCTCATCTGTCATTTGAACTTTTTTCTCCATGAAATAAGCAAAAACTCTCGCCATTCCGCAGTTTGAAATGAAATCCGGAATCAAACTTACTTTGTGATCTACTTCTTCCATAATCGATCCGAAGAAAATTTCTTTATCTGCAAAAGGAACATTTGCACCACAAGAAATAACTTCTAATCCGTTTGCAATTAAATTGTCGATTTGTGCTTGAGTCACTAATCTTGAAGCTGCACAAGGAGTGAAAATTTCAGCTCCAATTGTCCAGATTTTAGAATTAATTTCTTCAAACGGAATCATATTGTCTGCAACTAATTTGTTTCCGTCTTTATTCAAAAACAACGTTCTGATTTCTTCAAAAGAAAAACCTTCTTCTTTAATCAATCCACCGTCACGGTCAATAATTCCGATAACTTTTGCACCCATTTCGGCTAAATAAAAAGCAGCTGCAGATCCTACGTTTCCGAAACCTTGAACAATCGCTTTTTTGCCTTTAATTTCTCCGCCGTATGTAGCATAAAAATGACGAACCGCCTCAGCAACGCCATAACCCGTAATCATATCAGCAACTGTATATTTTCTAGTTACATCTGGTGAGAATTTTGGGTTCTCGATTACTTTGATTACACCTTGGCGCAATTGCCCAATTCTATTGATTTTATCTGCTTCAGTTGGTTTGAAATGTCCGTTGAAAACACCTTCCTGCGGATGCCAAACACCACATTCTTCCGTCATCGGGATTACTTCATGAATCTCATCAACATTCAAATCTCCTCCAGTTCCATAATAGCTTTTTAATAAAGGTGAAACGGCTTTATACCAGCGCTGTAAAACTCCTTTTTTGCGTGGGTCATTCGGGTCAAAATTAATTCCAGATTTAGCGCCTCCAATTGCTGGTCCAGAAACTGAAAATTTTACTTCCATGGTTTTCGCCAAAGATAAAACTTCGTTCATATCCAATCCTTTTCTCATTCTGGTTCCGCCTCCTGCAGCTCCTCCACGAAGCGAATTAATAACTGTCCATCCTTCAGCCTCAGTTTCAGAATCTTTCCAGTTAAAAACAATTTCAGGTTCCTTATTTTCAAATTGCTGTAATAAATCTTTCATTTTGTTGAGATATGTTTATTTTGCGTAAAAGTATAAAATAGAATAATGCGAATAATGTATTTTATGGCAAATTTAATGAAAGAAAAAAAAGAAAGCCGAAAACTACAAGGTTTTCGGCTTTCGGATTTCGAATCTTTTTAAGAAATTCAGAATTATATTCCTAATAAATGTTTTTTCAAAGTTTCGTCAACTGGTTTGTCTGAAAGCCAGATTCCGAATAATGCTTGTTTAAAATCAAATCCTGGGATTTTTCCTTTTGGAACGTCATTTTTAATAACGTTTACAGTTTGATCAAGCGGATTATAGAATAATATAAATACGTCTTTTTCTGTTATTGGATCACTTAATAAAGTTTTGAACTGCTCAATTCTTGGACGCAAAGCCTCAAGATTACTTCCTGCAGATTTTTCAAAACCTGTATTCATTGCTTTTGTCAATTTGTTTGAAGAAACCATTGACGATGTGATTTCAATTCTCACAGCCATTTCGGTATCGCTGTCGATAATGAATTTTGGGTCTTGGCTTAATTGCGATAAATAGAGTGCCTGCACATAAACTTCCAACCACATTTTTGATCTTCCGCCAGCACCGTTTAGCTGCATTGTTTTGTTTTGGATTTCAATTTTTCTTGGAACTGTAACACCGTTTACATCAAGTTGAGTTTGCGCCGAAACAGTCGAAAATTGCGCAGTAAACACAAGCGCAAATAATAGTAAAATCTTTTTCATACTTCTATCGATAATTTTTGTTTTTTGGCAAAAATACTTTTAATTTATAAATTCTGCTCTCTAAAAATACATGTTTTTTATTAAATTATTCTAATTTTTTAATAGGTATTTATTTCATTATCAATTTAGTAAGACTTGCTTTACGTACATTTACGTGATGCAAAACCGGTTGCGCAGTTTTTTGTCAAGAATTTGTTTATAGTTTATAAAAAACACCTTTTTGATGCACAATTATATTCTTAAATTTTAAAGAAATCATTGAAATATTGATGCTTGTTTTTTGAAATTCGCGAATTATTACGAAAACGTTATCGTAATTCTTGCTGATCTATTAATTTTATATGCATGCATTGTTAATTTGACTTTTAAAATTTATCTTTGGAAGCCTTTTTTAAGCACAAAAACAATTTTAAAAACAAAAGAATAGTTCCATCAGCGAAAGTTTTTTCGGTTTTGGTTCAAAAAATAATAAACGATACAAAAACTATGGATTTTAATCTTACCGAAGAGCACTTAATGATTCAGCAGGCTGCTAGAGATTTTGCTCAAAATGAATTGTTGCCTGGTGTTATTGAACGTGACGAAAAACAAATTTTTCCGACAGAACAAGTTAAGAAAATGGGACAATTAGGTTTCATGGGAATGATGGTTGATCCAAAATACGGAGGAAGCGGACTTGATGCCATTTCTTACGTTATTGCTATGGAAGAGATTTCTAAAGTTGATGCATCAGCTTCTGTGGTTATGTCTGTAAATAATTCATTAGTTTGCTGGGGATTGCAGGAATTTGGAACTGAAGAACAAAAGCAAAAATATTTGCCAGGTTTAGCTTCAGGTGAAATTCACGGCGCTTTTTGCTTAAGCGAACCAGAAGCAGGAAGTGATGCAACGTCTCAAAAAACAACAGCTGTTGACATGGGCGATCACTATTTGGTAAACGGAACTAAAAACTGGATTACTAACGGAAATACAGCGTCAGTATATTTGGTAATTGCTCAAACGCATCCTGAGAAAAAACACAAAGGAATCAATGCTTTGATTATGACCAAAGATATGCCTGGTTTTTCTATTGGTCCAAAAGAGCAAAAAATGGGAATCCGCGGTTCTGATACACACTCTTTAATGTTTAGTGATGTAAAAGTTCCAAAAGAAAATAGAATTGGTGAAGATGGTTTCGGATTCAAATTTGCGATGAAGACTTTGGCTGGAGGAAGAATTGGTATTGCTTCTCAAGCGTTAGGAATTGCTTCTGGAGCTTATGAATTGGCACTTAAATATTCTAAAGAGCGTAAAGCTTTCGGAACTGAAATCTGCAACCATCAAGCAATTGCTTTCAAATTAGCCGATATGGCTGTAAATATTGAGGCAGCGCGTCATTTATGTATGAAAGCAGCTTGGGATAAAGATCAAGGTAAAAATTATGACGTGAGCGGTGCTATGGCAAAATTATTTGCTTCGCAAGTAGCAATGGATACTTCTGTTGAAGCGGTTCAGATTCACGGAGGAAATGGCTACGTAAAAGAATATCATGTGGAGCGTATGATGCGTGATGCAAAAATCACTCAGATTTACGAAGGCACATCTGAGATTCAGAAAATTGTAATTTCAAGATCAGTTATCGCAGGATAAATTAGATTTTCAATTCAAATAAAAATTAAACCCTTTCAGCTTTTGCAGCTTCGAAAGGGTTTTTTTATTACTTTTCCGTAACCTAAATCTTAAACCATAAACTTATGAAAAAACTATGCTTTCTTCTTTTTTTAGTTTTATTCGGATGTAAATCAAATACTTCTAGTGTAAGTGATGTGAATTATAAAGTTTCGCAGACTGAAGTTTCTGACTTTTTAAAATACCTTTCTTCAGATGAATTAGAAGGTCGTGAAACCGGAACTAAAGGAATCGAAAAAGCAGCTGTTTTTTTAGAGGATTTTTTAAAGACGAATAAAGTCAAACCTTATTTTACAACTTATCGCGATACGTTGACAAACTTCAAATCACCGGCTTATAATATAGTTGGCGTTATTGAAGGAACTGATCCAATTCTTAAGAAAGAGTTTGTGGTTTTAAGTGCGCATTATGATCATATTGGTCTGGAGAAAATACAGCAAGCCGACAAAATTAATAATGGTGCCAATGACGATGCTTCGGGCGTAACGGCAGTCGCACAGATGGCTAAATATTTTGCAAAAGCAAAGTCGAACAAACGCAGTATTCTTGTTGTGTTTTTTGCCGGCGAAGAAAAAGGTTTGCTAGGTTCTCAAAGCTTAGTAGAAAAATTAAAAAAGAGAGATTTCAATTTATATGTACAGCTGAATATCGAAATGATTGGCGTGCCAATGAAACGGGATTATTTAGCTTATGTTACTGGTTTTGATAAATCGAATATGGCGCAGAAAATCAATGAATATACAGGAAAAAATACGATTGGTTTTTTGCCAAAAGAAGCCGAATATAAATTGTTTTACAGATCTGATAATTATTCTTTTTTCGAAGCTTTTGACAAACCTTGCCAGTCGATAAGTACTTTTGATTTCGAAAACTTTGAATATTATCATCATGTTTCAGATGAATTTAAAGTGATGAATATTCCGCATATGACTTCGTTTATTCAGGAATTGTTACCGGCTGTGACTAAAATTGCTTCTACGCCTACGGAAGAAATAACTATGAATTAATAACATTCCTTTTTATTGGATTTGCTTATTTTTGCTACATGAAAAATATTATTGTTACCGGAACTTCAAGAGGAATTGGTTATGAATTGGCATTGCAGTTTGCAAATGCTGGAAATCAGGTTTTAGCGATTTCAAGAAAAATTCCAAAAGCACTTTTAGAAAATAAGAACATTACTTGCTTGTCAATTGATTTAGCCGATGAAGCTGCTTTGGCAGAAGTAGAAAATTTTCTTTCTTCAACATGGAAAAAAGTTGACGCAGTTGTTCATAATGCTGGGGCTTTGATTTGGAAGCCTTTTGCAGAGACAACGCAAGCTGATTTTGAAAATATTTATAAAGTGAATGTTTTTGCCGTTGCAAACCTTACCCGAATTTGTCTTCCGTATTTGCAAAAAGGAAGTCATGTAGTGACGATCAGTTCAATAGGCGGTGTTCGCGGAAGCTTGAAATTTGCTGGTTTAGCAGCTTATAGTTCAAGTAAAGGTGCTGTGATTACTTTGACAGAATTATTGGCAGAAGAATATAAAGAAAAAGGCATTTCATTTAATGTTCTTGCGTTAGGTTCAGTTCAGACAGAAATGCTGAATGAAGCTTTCCCAGGATATCAAGCACCAATTTCAGCAGAAGGAATGGCAACTTATATTTATGATTTTACGCTAAATGGAAATAAATATTTTAATGGAAAAGTATTGGAGGTTTCCTCAACAAATCCGTAGATTAAATTCCAAAATTAAAAACCCAAATTCCAAATTTAAAACTTCTAACCTCTAACAAATAACATTTAACTTTAAATTGAGCGAAACTTTAGCAAAATATATTCCCGAGCAGGCTGTAAAGCCTGTTTTTGATTTGATTGTTTCCAATCAGGTTCATCTTAAAATCGTCAATGAGCGCCAGACACGTCATGGCGATTACAGACGTGGACCAAGTGGAAAACATGAAATCACGGTTAATGCCAGCTTAAATAAATATCGATTTTTGATTACGCTGATTCATGAAATTTCGCATTTGGTGGCATTCGAAAAATTTGGGCGAAATATAAAACCACACGGAAATGAATGGAAATATACCTTTCAAAGAATGATGGTTCCATTTATTCGTCCGGAGATATTTCCAGGGCAGTTGTTGCCGTTATTGGCAAGACATTTTAAAAATCCTTCGGCAAGTAGTGATACAGATACCACTTTGTCCTTGGCATTAAAACAATATGATGCAAGTAGTGATAAAAACTATGTTTTCGAAATTCCGTATGGAAGTGTTTTCCGAATTAAAAACGGTAAAGTATTTAAGAAAATTGCTGTTCGCACAAAACGATTTGAATGTATCGAAATAAGCTCCGGCAAAACGTATCTTTTTAATCCAAACGCAGAAGTTGAGCTGATAGATTAAAGGTTTAAATATTTCGAAATAAAAAAATCCCAAATTCCAATTTTAGTAAAGATTGGAATTTGGGATTTTAAATATTTAAGTTCCCAATAATTGGAATTTGTAATTTAAAATATTGGAATTTTATAAAACTAGCCTTTCAAATATGCTTCTCTTACTTTTTTAAATAGATTTGAAGAGTAAACAAATTTCACAATGTCTTTATTGTCTGTTCTAAAGATTTCCTCTTTTGTTCCTTGCCACGCTTTCAATCCTTTTTTTAAGAAAACAATATTTTCTCCAATTTCCATTACCGAGTTCATATCGTGCGTATTGATTACGGTTGTAATATTGTACTCTTTTGTAATTTCCTGAATCAAATTATCAATCAATGTTGAGGTATTTGGATCCAAACCAGAGTTTGGCTCATCGCAAAATAAATACTTCGGATTATTTACAATGGCGCGGGCGATAGCTACACGTTTCTGCATACCTCCTGAAATTTCTGAAGGCAATTTTTTGTGTGCGTCAACCAGATTTACTCTTTCTAATACAAAATCAACGCGTTCTTTGATTTTTGCTTTATTGGTGTTGGTAAACATTTTTAATGGGAAAGCTACATTTTCTTCAACTGTCATTGAGTCAAATAAGGCACTTCCCTGAAAAACCATCCCGATTTCAGTTCTTAATTCGCGTTTTTCATCTGGGGTCAATTCCGAATAAACTCTGCCGTCAAATTCGATTGTTCCTGAATCTGGTGTGTGAATTCCTAAAAGTGTTTTTAATAAAACCGTTTTTCCAGATCCACTTTGTCCTATAATCAAGTTGGTTTTTCCAGTTTCAAAAACAGTCGAAACTCCTTTTAAAACCTTGCTGTCTCCAAATGATTTTTCTATATTTTTTACTTCTATCATTATCCTAATAATAATTGAGTTAATATGTAATTAAAAAGAATAATTGTGACAGATGTCCATACAAACGAAACTGTACTTGCCTTACCTACTTCTAATGCACCACCTTTCATGTAATAACCATGAAAAGAAGGAATTGTTGCCAATAACATAGCAAAAATTAAAGTTTTAATAAACGCATAAGTAATATGAAAAGGAATAAATTCCATTTGAGCACCTTGAATAAAATCTTGGCTAGTAGAAAATCCTCCATAAGCACAAGCAAGCCATCCTCCAAAAATACCCAAGAACATACTGATTCCAATTACGAAAGGATACATTAATAAGGCAATAATTTTTGGGAAAACAAGATAGTTTAATGAGTTAACACCCATAACTTCTAAAGCATCAATTTGTTCTGTTACGCGCATTGTTCCAATACTAGAAGTAATATAAGACCCCATTTTTCCTGCCATAATTACCGAAATAAAAGTAGGAGCAAACTCTAAAATCACAGATTGACGTGTTGCAAAACCAATTAAATATTTTGGAATTAAAGGATTAGTTAAGTTTAATGCTGTTTGAATTGCAACAACTCCACCAATAAAGAAAGAGATAAAGCAAACAATGCCCAGAGAGTCGATTATCAAATCGTCGATTTCTTTGAAGATCAAATTTTTCATTACAGGCCATTTGGTCTGTTTGTTGAAAATTTCTTTAAGCATTAAAAAATATCTCCCAATTTGAGATAAGTAGCGAATTAACATCATAGGTTTTGAAATATTTGCTAAATTAAGGATTAGTTTACAGTTTACCGTTTCAGTTTGCAGTTTTTTAAGTTTTAAAAACTAGAAAAGCTTTTCTTTCATTTTTTGCAAACGGTAATTTCTAATAAATTTAGCTTGTTCAGAGGTTACTATTAAAGGAGTTTTTGCTTTTTTTGCTTTTAGAAATCCTTTAATGTAATCTAAAAACAGAAAAGGTTTTTTCTTCATCATCGCCAATTTTGCCGATGCAATTGAAGTAATCCAGAAACCGTATCCTAAAGTGTAAAAAGCTTCGCCTTGTTTGTAACGAGCTGTTTTATTGTAATTTGCACCAGTTGGTTTTAAATGTTTTACATGTAAAGATTCGTCGGTCACAATTTTCCAATCATAAAATTTACAAAGCAATTCATCAACAGTATCCCAGCCCATTGCAGGTTTTAAACCGCCAATTTGCTGATAGGTTTCTTTTCTATATGCTTTTAAAGCGCCGCGAATGTGATCTTTATCGGTTAGATTTTCTAGAACCCAATCTCCATTTTTTTCGATATAACAGAATCCGCCAGCCATTCCAATTCGTGAATCCGATTCGAAATGCTTGATTATGGTTTCGAAATAATTTGAAGGAAAAATTAAATCACCATCTATTTTTACGATAATATCGTAGTTTGAATCCAGTGTTTCAAAACCTTTCTGAAATGCCTGAATCACTTTGCTTCCCGGTAAATGAATCGCATCCGAAGTTTTGTTTACAACAGAAATGTATGGATTTTCTTTTGCAAAACTTAATACAACTTCTTCCGTTTTATCAGTCGAATTGTCGTTTACTACAACAATTTTTGAAGGCAAAACGGTCTGAGTAATCAAAGATTGTAAAGTCAAGCCAATTAAGTCTTGCTCGTTATGCGCAGGAATGACGATGTAATATTTCATTTTAAGAATTTTAGTCCCGAAGCCTCGGGATGAGATTTTAGATTTTAGATTTTATGAAAGTCATCTAAAAATCAAAGATTTAAAATCGTTAATCTGCGATATTAATTATGAATTTTCTCTGCCACTACAAGATAATATCTTGGTGTAAAATATCTTAATAAGGGTCTAAGTCCAAACTTTTTTACAGGATGTGTGAATTGTAAACGGTCTGTGATTTTCCAACCCGTTTTTTCTAAAAGCCAGTCTAATTGCCAGTCTTCAAATTCGTGGTAATGTCTGTCCCACATATCTGTTTTAGAACGATATGCTGGTGAAAACCATAAACGCAACGGAATTGAAATTAAGAGTTTGTCACATTTTACGTTTTGTAAAATGGTATATGGATTTAGCAAATGTTCGAAAATTTCAAATGCTGTAAAAACAGTATAATCTTCAGTTTGTAAAGCGGTCTGATCGTTGTCTAAATCTTCACCTTTTGTGTTTTTTACGGTATAGCCGTTTTCTTCCATTATTTTAGAAAACGGATTTGGTACACCAAAATCAAAAATGGTTTCAGATGTGCTAACGTGTTTTTGTAAAAATTCTAAAGTAAGCTTGAATCTTTTATTCGGAAACGTTTTTTCGTACATAGTCGCTGCGAACGAATCAATCTCTCGTTCTTGATTTTAATTAGGTCGCAAATATACTAAAAAAGTAATCAGTGTTCAGTTTTTAGTATTCAGTATTCAGTTACAATGCTAAGTTTTAAAATGAATTTCTCGCAAAGACGCGAAGTCGCAAAGTTTTTCTGTTTCACGCAGATTTGGCAGATTTAAACAGATTTTTTAATCTTTTTAATTCTCTTAATCTGTGGCAAAAAAAACTTTGCGACTTCGCGTCTTTGCGAGATTATTTCACTCAGGCTTGTTAAAGCTACTTTTAATATCGATACACAAAAGCATTAATATTCATTCCTGCTCCAACCGAAGCAAAAATAAGAACATCGCCTTTGTTGATTTCTTGATTCTCAATTTTCCCTTGTAAAATCAAATCGTATAGCGTAGGAACTGTAGCGACACTGCTGTTTCCTAAATCATGAATGCTCATTGGCATAATGTCTTTTGGTGGCGTTTTATCATAAAGTTTATAGAAACGTTCAATAATCGCTTCGTCCATTTTTTCGTTTGCCTGATGAATCAAGATTTTTTTTACCTCGTCAATTCCAATACCGCTTTTGTCTAAGCAGCTTTTCATTGCGCACGGAACATTGCTCAACGC
Source organism: Flavobacterium daemonense (assembly GCF_007341385.1). Taxonomy (GTDB): domain Bacteria; phylum Bacteroidota; class Bacteroidia; order Flavobacteriales; family Flavobacteriaceae; genus Flavobacterium; species Flavobacterium daemonense. Next base: position 204,914 of record NZ_VJYD01000007.1, on the reverse strand, counting down.
AAATTCGTAGATTTTTCGGCCATACATTTTGATGTATTTAATGTCTGGATCTAAATCAGGATTGTATGATTTTCCGAAGAAAAGGTAATTCGCTTCGTCATAAGCAAAAGTGGCACTTTCATAGGACAAAAGTCCGGCGTCGTCTGTTGAAGCTTCTAAGATTGAAACTCCAGCTCCATCAGAATATATCATCGAATCGCGATCGTGATCGTCAACAACTCTTGATAAAGTCTCGGCACCAATTACCATCACTCTTTTTGCCATTCCAGATTTGATGAAAGCATTGGCTTGTAAAACACCTTCAATCCAACCCGGGCAACCAAAAAGAATATCATAAGCCACACATTTAGGGTTTTTGATGCCTAATTTGTTTTTTACGCGAGTCGCTAAACTTGGTAAAATATCAGTTTGATGCGTTCCGGTTTTTACGTCACCAAAATTATGAGCAAAAATAATATAGTCTAATGTTTCAGCATCGATTCCTGCATTTGCAATCGCTTTTTCGGCTGCAAAAAATGCTAAATCTGAGGCTGTGTATTGTGGTTCAGCATAACGGCGGTTTTGAATTCCGGTGATGCCTTTAAATTTTTTTATAACAACTTCATTGGGATAACCAAAAGGAGTTCCATCTTCATTTAAAAAAATATGCTTGTCAAAGTCTGTGTTTTTAACTTCTAAATTAGGAATATAACTCCCAATACCAATGATTTTTATTTTCATTTTTCCTGTAATTATCCAATAAATTTATTGCTAAAGTATAAATAAAATCATGATAACAGCCATAAAAAATACTATGCATGCATATAATTATGAAATAACAATTTTTTGGCTCATATAATGGTTATTTTTTAATGATTTTTTAATTTTTCCGAGATTTCAAACGTTTGAAATAGAGAAGAGGGTTGAAAAAAGTTTCAGGTTTCAAGTTGTGTTGGAACCTGAAACCTGAAACTTGAAACCTGAAACAAAAACAAAACCCGACAGGTTTTTAAATCTGTCGGGTTTGAAATATGTATAAAAAAATTAATTTTTAGTTTTCCATGTAAGCTTCAATAGGAGCACAGCTACAAACTAAATTTCTGTCACCATAAGCATCGTCAACACGACGAACAGATGGCCAGAATTTATTGTCAGCGATATAATCTAACGGATAAGCCGCTGTTTCTCTTGAATAAGGGAAATCCCAAGAATCTGCAGTTAACATTGCTAATGTGTGAGGTGCATTTTTCAATACATTGTTTTTGTCATCAGCTGTTGCAGCTTCAATCTCTTTTCTGATTGAGATAAGTGCATCACAAAAACGATCTAATTCAGCTAAATCCTCAGATTCTGTAGGTTCAATCATTAAAGTTCCGGCAACCGGGAAAGAAACTGTAGGAGCGTGGAAACCGTAATCCATCAAACGTTTTGCGATATCACCCACTTCGATTCCGTTTTCTTTAAATGCACGGCAATCTAAAATCATTTCGTGCGCCGCTCTTCCGCATTCTCCAGTGTAAAGAATTGGGTAGTGGCCTTCGAAACGCGATTTCATATAGTTAGCATTCAAAATTGCATGTTCTGTAGCACTTTTTAATCCGTCAGCTCCCATCATTGTGATGTAACCGTAAGAAATTAAACATACTAAAGCAGATCCGTAAGGAGCAGATGAAATTGCTGTAATCGCTTGTTCACCACCTACTTTTAAGATTGGATTTGTTGGCAAGAACGGAACTAATTTTTCGTTCACACAGATTGGTCCAACTCCAGGTCCACCACCACCGTGAGGAATAGCGAATGTTTTGTGTAAGTTCAAGTGACAAACGTCAGCGCCAATTGTAGCAGGATTTGTTAATCCAACTTGCGCGTTCATGTTTGCACCATCCATATATACTAATCCGCCGTTTTCGTGGATTAATTTTGTGATTTCGATAATTGAAGATTCGAAAACACCGTGAGTAGATGGATAAGTAACCATTAAACAAGATAAATCATCTTTGTGTTCAATCGCTTTTTCTCTTAAATCTTCAACGTCAATATTTCCTTCCGGAGTAGTTTTCGTAACAATGATTTTCATTCCGGCCATCGCTGCAGAAGCAGGATTTGTTCCGTGAGCTGACGAAGGAATCAAACATACATTACGGTGACCTTCGTTTCTTGACATGTGGTAAGCACGAATAGCCATTAAACCAGCATATTCACCTTGAGCTCCAGAGTTTGGCTGTAAAGTAGTTCCAGCAAAGCCAGTTATTACATTTAATTGCTGCTCTAATTTTTTAAGCATTGTAATGTAACCTTCAGCTTGTTCAACTGGTGCAAACGGGTGAATGCTGTTCCAGTTTGGCATTGAAAGAGGCAACATTTCAGAAGCAGCGTTCAATTTCATCGTACAAGAACCTAATGAAATCATTGAGTGATTCAACGATAGATCTTTACGCTCTAATTTTTTGATGTAACGCATCAACTGGCTTTCTGAATGATGATTGTTGAAAACATCATGCGTCAAGAAAGAAGAAGTTCTTTCTAATGAAGCTGGTAATTGACTAGCCTCAGTTAATTCAGAAACTGTGAAAACTTCTTTTCCTAAAGCTTCAGCGAAAATCGCAATAATTTGGTTGATGTCAGCGATTGAAGTTGTTTCGTTGAACGAAATAGAAATCGTATCAGCATCAACATAGAAGAAGTTTACTTCATTTTTCTCAGCAACAGCTTTTACTTTTTGAGCATCAGCTTTTACTAAAATAGTATCAAAGTAAGCTGTATTTGTTTGGTAAACTCCTAATTTATTTAAAGCTTCAGCAGCAGTAACCGCCGATGCGTGAACTTTGTTTGCAATGTATTTTAATCCTTCTGGACCGTGGTAAACCGCATACATTCCAGCCATAACTGCTAATAAAACCTGAGCAGTACAAATATTTGAAGTCGCTTTTTCACGTTTAATGTGCTGTTCACGAGTTCCTAAAGCCATACGTAAAGCGCGGTTTCCGTTCACATCGATAGAAACTCCGATGATACGACCCGGCATAGAACGTTTGTATTCTTCTTTAGTTGCAAAAAAAGCAGCGTGAGGACCACCGTAACCCATTGGAACACCAAAACGTTGTGAAGTTCCAACAACTACTGCAGCTCCCATTTCTCCTGGAGAAGTTAAAGTAGCTAATGATAAAATATCCGCTGCAAAGGCAACTTTGATTTCGTTTTCTTTTGCTTTAGCAACAAAAGCGCTGTAATCGTTTACCTGACCATATTTTCCTGGGTATTGTAAAATAGCTCCGAAAAATTCATTTGAAAAATCAAATGTTTCGTGGTTTCCAACAACCAATTCAATTCCAATTGGAGTTGAACGTGTTTGTAAAACTGATAAAGTTTGAGGTAAAATTTCTTCAGAAACGAAGAATTTATGTGTATTGTTTTTCTTTTGATCTCTTGTACGAACATCAAATAATAACGCCATAGCTTCTGCAGCAGCAGTTCCTTCATCTAATAAAGATGCGTTTGCAATTTCCATTCCAGTTAATTCAATAACAGTAGTTTGGAAATTTAAGATTGCTTCAAGACGACCTTGCGCAATTTCTGCTTGATAAGGCGTATAAGCAGTATACCATCCCGGATTTTCGAAGATATTTCTCTGAATTGGAGCCGGAACAATAGTTGGATGATAACCCAAACCAATATATGATTTGAATACTTTATTTTTCTTTCCTAATTCCTGAATGTGGTTTGCGAATTCATATTCTGTCATTGCAGGATCTAAATTCAAAGGTGCTTTTAAACGAATATCGTCCGGAAGGGTTTCGTAAACAAGTCGCTCGATCGAGTCAACTCCAATTGTTTTCAGCATATGCTGAAGATCAGTTTCTCTTGGACCAATGTGTCTTAAAGCAAAAGCATCTGTTTTCATGTAGCTATCTAATTTTTTTAATTGATGTGTTCGTGCACCGTTTTGCTGTACGAATCACATTTAAAAGTAAATGTGTTGTTTTTTTGTGGCGCAAAATTAAGTATTATTAATAATTTAATGGGTATTTTTAACTTCATTTTTTATCAAATTTCTAAGTAATGAGTTGATTTGTTACTAATTGATTAGATTTGAGCTATGAAACTTCTAAAACAATTTTTTGATTTTTATTTAAACAGCAGTATTCACGTGGCTTTGTCGTGTTATGCTTTAGTCCGAATTACATTTCATGTATTTCATATTCAGTATGATGAACCCATGGCTTTGTTTGTTTTTTTCGGGACAATTGTAGGATATAATTTCGTAAAATATGACGCGCTTGTTCGCGTAAAGAAAAATCCAATCGGAACGCAATTAAAAATTATTGCTCTTTTGAGTTTTATTTCATTGATTTTAGTCGGCTATTATTTTTTCCATTTGCAAAGAATCACGCAAATTGTCTCCGTCGGAATTTTTGCCATTACGGCACTCTATACCTTGCCATTTTTTCCAAACAGAAAAAATGCCCGAAACTGGGCTGGCGTAAAAATCTATATCGTAGCACTTTGCTGGGTTGGCGCCACTTTGGTCTTGCCTTTAATAAATGCCAAAATCCCATTTACAACAGATTTCTTCATCAAATGTATTCAGCGATTTATTTTGGTTTTTGTTCTGATTCTGGTTTTTGAAATCATTGATTTGGCTAATGATGATCCGCATTTGCAGACCGTTCCGCAGACAATAGGAGTGAAAAAAACAAAATATTTAGGATTTCTATTGCTGATTCCGTTTTGGTTTTTAGAAGTTTTTATTTCAACATTTAATTACCACGATGCGATTATAAATCTTATTATGGTCATCATTTTGATGTTGTTTATTGCATTTGCAAATCCAAACCGCTCCAAATATTACACGTCTTTTTGGGTAGAAAGTGTGCCGATTTTTTGGTGGTTGATGATTGTGTTTTTATAAAAATAATTTGGGCGTGACCCTCCGGGTCGGGCTTTCGGCTATATCTTTTATTCCGCTCCGCTTCATAAAAGGATACCGCCTCAATCCCTCACGCAAACCGTAAAAAGAGAAAAATCATTTTTCAAAAGAAGATTTGTTACCGCAATCTTGTCATTTCGACGAAGGAGAAATCTTCGCAAGAAGCTCTACAAAGATTGGCTTATTGGAGCCGGAGTTACTTGCGAAGATTTCTCCTTCGTCGAAATGACAATATCATGAGGATTGTACTTTGTCAAAGTTTTAAACTTTGATAATTTCTAAAACTGTTTGAGAAAACAATTAACTTATCTTAATTCAGTTTTTCTGAAACCTCTTTTAAAACTTTATTTCTTTCCAAAAGAAAAATCGTCAAATGCTTTTCCAAAAATAAAATATCAAAAAGTTCTCCGAAGATTCCAAACGGAGTTTCATATTGCAATACATCCTTCATAATTGTTATTCCATTTTCTTCTTCAAAAATATGTTCATGTCTGAAAGATTTGAATTTCCCTTTCTCCATTTCATCCACAAAATAATCGTAGAAATTCATTACGGGAATTCGTGTTTTGTGTGTGAGATAAAATCCAAAATGTTTACCACGCCAGGTTACCGTTTCATTTAAATTTATTAAGCCAGATGTCACCCCCGCAATTGCTTTTTCTTTTGATGGACTTGCAGATTGCTGATGGATATCGATATTTCTTGAAGCATCAAAAACGATTTGTTTTGATGCATTTATTTTAGTTGTGAGATTTATTGTCGTCATAATTTTGCTTCAGTTTTCCGCAATATTGTCATTTCGATCGGAGGGAGAAATCTTCGCGAGAAGCTCGACAAAGATTGGCTTATTGGAAAGGAGTTACTAGTGAAGATTTGCTTCGTCTGTTCGCTATCAGAAATGACAATCCAGTCAAATTTACTTTTGAAATGATTCACTAAAACTTTCCCTCGAAAACCTGTTCCGGCTACGCTTATGAGTTTTTTCATTTTTTGAGTATTAAACCCGACAGGTTTTTAAAACCTGTCGGGTTTCGTTATGAAGAATTAAGCTTTAAAAACCAATCTTTCTTCTCTTTGAGCTTCTTTAGCTTTTCTTTTTCCTCTAAAAAAGAAATACAAGTTGAAGAATAACATCATGCCAAGATAAATAGAAAATCCTCCAATTTTATAGCTCAATCTTTCAATTAATTCTTGATAACTATCCTGATAAAGATTAAGTTCCAAAATCATTAATGCAAAACCAATATTTAAAAGATAAAATCCAGTTTCAAAAAGTTTATTCGTTGCCTGAGCAATTTCTTCTCGGCCTTTAAAAATGTCAAGCATAAAGATTTTTCCGTTTTTAAAAAGCGTTCTAGAAACATAATACGTTAGAAACAAAGCGACTGGTAAATAAATTCCGTAACCGATTAAGATTTTTGTAGTTTCCATAATATTTGAATTTTAGTTGTTATTTGATTAATTTTTGAATGTATTTAGTTATAATTAAAATGTTGAGGTAATGTAGAATTGAAATAATAAAAATTATGACAGCTGTTTTTATACAGATTACTTCAATTAATTGAGGAAGAGAAACAATCTTTTGCCAGGAAATCAATGTCATTGCACAATAACCAATATTCAAGAGATAATAAGCCAAAAGCAAAACCTGATTTATTTTTTGGCAAATGTCTGCGTGATTCGGAATTAAATCTGCAACATAAATATTCCCGTTGTTATAACAGATTTTTCCAACTTTTAGAATGATGAAAGTCGTAATTCCTAAATAGATTAGATAGCCTATAATATTAAGGTTCATAATTATTAATTTTTGTAAATAATAATTGAGAGATAGATTGCTAGAATTAAAGGAATTGGGACTAAAATATAGCTTAAGAAATCATGATAACCAGTAAGCTTGTTCACGAACCAAAGCCCAAAAAAGAGTACAACAGCTGAAATATAAATTTGTAGATTTCGAGCTTTCGGATTATCAACTAACATTTTAATACCCAATAAAACTTGAAGAAGACCCGTAATCATAGTTGATAGTAAAGCAAAGATTATTGCTCCTTCGCCAAATATGCAGGTTGATAGAAAAATAATAAACGGAAGTGCAATTGCAAACGTGTTGATGTTTTTTATAGTTCTCATAATTATTGATTGTTTTAAACTTTCAGAAAAAATTGAAAGTTTTGATTAAATTTTTTTATTTCATCATTTTGATAACTAATTTTCCTAACCAGTTTTCATTGAATTCCGTCATTTTGTCTAGCATATTGTCGGCTTTTAAAACGAAATCATAGAGTTTAGTAGTTTGATCTACAAAGTGCTTTTCCTCTGCCGAATCACTAGCTTCGATAGTCGAGACTTCTTTTAAGATTTTTAGCGCTGGCTTAATTTCTCTCTTGCTTCTTTCTCTTGAGATTTTTGCCGCTAATTCGTCTAAATCTTTTTCGGCAGTAAAGAATTCTTTTCTTTCTCCGGCTTTAAATTCTTTGTATACAATTCCCCAATCCATTAAAGCTCTTAGGTTCATGCTGGCGTTTCCACGCGAAATTTGCAATTCTTCCATAATGTCTTCCATAGAAACAGCTTCGTTTGAGATCATTAATAAAGCGTGGATTTGCGCCATCGTTTTATTAATTCCCCATTGAGAACCTAATGCTCCCCAGGTTTGTACAAACTTATTTTTTGCTTCTTTGAATTCCATAGATCAAATGTAAGTAAAAGTTTTTAAACTTTCAAAAATAATTGAAAGTTTGTTGAAAAATAATCCAACAAGAAAGTTTTTTCTTATATATTTGTGTGTTAAAAGCAATTTTGCAACTATATTTTAGTTGCAAATTAAAATAATAATTATAAATTTGTATGAGTAAAATTGATAAGCTGATTGAAAAATTACAGTCGAAACCCAAAGATTTCACTTGGGATGAATTTTTAAAGGTTATTAATCATTTTGGATACAACCAAATTCCACAAGGAAAAACGGGAGGTTCTAGAAGGAAATTTATAAATGAGAAAAAAGAACTTATAATTTTACATGAACCCCATCCCCAAAAAGTTTTAAAAGGTTATCAATTGGATATAATTATTGAATGCTTAAAATTATAAAATGAAAAATTATCTAGAATATAAAGGGTACATCGGCACAGTTGAATTTTCTGCAGAAGATAAAGTTTTTTTTGGAAAAATTCACGGAATAAATGATGTGGTAACTTTTGAAGGGACTTCTGTTTCTGAATTAGAAAAATCTTTTCACGAAGGTGTTAATGATTATTTAGAAACTTGTAAAATGCTAAATAAAATTCCCGATAAAGTTTTTAAAGGTTCTTTTAATGTAAGGGTTTCACAAGATTTACATCAAAAAACGGCTATGTTGGCTTCTAAAAAAGGTCTCAATTTAAATGAAATTGTCAAGGAAGCATTGTCTTATATTGTAAACCACGAAGAGGTTTTAAATTAAAAAAAACCGAAGTATTTCTACCTCGGTTTAATCTAAAATCTTATATCTAAAATCTAAAATTACAAAAGCCCCGCTCTTTTCAACAAAGCTTCCGGTTTTGGTTCCTGACCTCTGAAACGTTTGTACAAAATCATCGGATGTTCTGTTCCTCCTTTTGAAAGGACATTGTCTTTGAATTTTTTTGCTATTTCTTCATTGAAAATTCCATTTTCATGGAAATATTCAAAAGCATCAGCATCTAGAACTTCTGCCCATTTGTAGCTGTAATATCCAGAAGAATATCCGCCTTGAAAAATGTGCGAAAACGCCGTACTCATCGCATTTTCTTTAACATCCGGATACAATTGTGTGCTTGCAAATTGTTCGGTTTCAAAATCTTTAAGATTTGTGATATTTGTTGGGTCTTGTCCGTGCCAAGCCATATCTAAAAGTCCAAAACTTAACTGACGCAATGTTGCTAAACCTTCTTGGAAACTAGCACTTTCTTTAATTTTCTGAACATATTCAATTGGAATAATTTCTCCCGTTTCATAATGATTCGCAAACAAAGCCAAGGCTTCCGGCTCGTAACACCAGTTTTCCATAATCTGACTTGGTAATTCTACAAAATCCCAGTAAACAGAAGTTCCAGATAAACTTGGGTAAACTGTGTTTGCCAACATTCCGTGCAAACCGTGACCAAATTCATGGAATAAAGTCGTTACCTCATTAAAAGTCAATAAAGAAGGTTTTGTTTCTGTTGGTTTTGTGAAATTACAAACGTTCGAAATATGGGGTCTTTCGTTTACGCCGTCTTTCACATATTGTGATTTGAATGAAGTCATCCACGCGCCGTTTCTTTTTCCTTTTCTTGGGAAGAAATCAGCGTAGAAAATCGAAACTAGATTATTGTCAGTGTCTCTCACTTCATAAGTCGTAACTTCTTCATGATATTTATCGATATCAAAAACTTCGGTAAAAGTTAAACCGTATAATTTTTTGGCAACTGTAAAAGCGCCATCCAATACTTTTTCTAATTGAAAATAAGGTTTCAGTTTTTCATCATCTAAATTAAAAAGCTGCTGTTTTAATTTTTCAGAATAATACGCGCCGTCCCATTTTTCTAATTGCTCGATTCCGTCTAGTTCTTTCGCGAAAGCAGTTAATTCAGCAAATTCTTTTTGAGCTGCTGGTTTTGCTTTTGCCAATAAATCATTCAAGAAAGAGAAAACTTTCTCGGGACTTTCGGCCATTCTTTCTTCCAAAACAAAATGAGCATGTGTTTTGTAACCTAATAAATTAGCTCTTTCGTGACGAAGTTTTGCAATTTTCAGAACGTTTTCTTCATTGTTGAATTCGTTCTTTTGAAAACCTTTCGCTCCAAAAGCGATTGCCATTTTTTTACGCAATTCACGATTGTCGGCATAAGTCAAAAACGGAACGTAACTTGGATAATCTAAAGTGAAAATCCAGCCTTCTTTTTCCTGATTTTTTGCTAATAATCTTGCTGCTTCGATTGTGCCTTCTGGTAAACCCGCTAAATCTTTCTCATCAGTTAAATGCAATTCGAAGTTGTTGGTTTCTGCCAAAACATTTTCACCAAACTGCAAACTCAATTTTGATAATTCTTTGTCGATTTCTCTTAATTGATTTTTCTTGTCTTCTGGCAAATTGGCTCCGTTTCTCGAAAAGCTTTTGTATTTTTTATCTAATAAAGTAGTTTGTTCCGGATTTAGATTTAGACTTTCTTTTTGATCGTAAACGGCTTTTACTTTCGCAAATAAATCAGCATTTAAGCGAATATCATTTCCGAATTCTGAAAGTAAAGGTGAAACTTCCTGTGCAATTTTCTGCATTTCGTCATTCGTTTCTGCCGAATTCAAATTAAAGAAAATACTAGAAAGTCGATCTAAAATATCACCTGAATAATCCATTGCCACAATTGTGTTTTCAAAAGTTGGCGCTTCCGAATTATTTACAATCGCATCAATTTCGGCTTTAGCCAAAGCAATTCCTTCGTTGAAAGCAGGAACGTAATCTTCGATTTTAATTTGCGAAAAAGGTGCTGTGTTATGTTTGGTATTGAAATATTGTGTTAATACGCTCATAAGTAGAGTTTTTTAAAAGTAGTCAGTGGTCAGTTTTTTAGTGTTCAGTTCTCATAAAGACAACTACTGAACACTAAAAACTGACCACTGATCACTAAATTTATTTATTAAGACTTTCAGCAGCTTTATTAACCGCAGCTTTTAATTCTTCTTTATAAGAAATAATAGTATCTAAAACTTTTTTATCGTGGCTTCCGATGATTTGTGCTGCTAAAATTCCGGCATTTTTTGCTCCGTTTAAAGCAACTGTTGCAACCGGAACACCACCCGGCATTTGAAGAATTGACAAAACTGAATCCCAGCCATCAATTGAATTGCTTGATTTTACTGGAACTCCAATTACAGGAAGCGGCGACATTGAAGCTACCATTCCAGGTAAATGCGCTGCACCACCCGCACCGGCAATGATTACTGAAATTCCGCGATTGTGTGCATTTTTGCTGAAATCGAATAATTTCTCCGGTGTTCTGTGGGCCGAAACGATATCTACTTCAACTTCAATATTGAATTGTTTTAATATGTCGATTGCATCCTGCATAACTGGCATGTCGGAGATGCTTCCCATTATAATAGCTACTTTGCTCATGTTTTTTATTTAAAGATTAAATGATTGAAAGATTTAAAAATTATCGCATGAATCTTTAAATTTTTCAATCTTTAAATTTTTTAATTATTGTGAAATCACTCTAATCGTGTTCTTAACTTCCTCAGCAATTCGTCTCGCTTCGGCCATATCTTCATTTACGATTGTTACGTGACCCATTTTTCTAAAAGGACGCGTTTGTTTTTTACCGTAAATATGCGGCGTGACACCATCCCATCCTAAAATGGTTTCGATGTTTTCATAAACTACATTTCCAGAATGACCCTCGGCACCTACTAAATTTACCATAATTCCGGCAACTTTGCTGTCTGTGTTTCCTAAAGGAAGATCTAAAATAGCACGTAAATGATTTTCGAATTGTGAAGTATAACTTGCTTCGATTGAATAATGTCCAGAATTGTGCGGACGTGGAGCAACTTCGTTTACTAAAATTTCGTCGTCCTGAGTTTGGAACATTTCAACTGCTAAAAGACCAACGTGGTTGAAGTTCTCTGAAACTTGCAAAGCAATCGCTCTTGCTTTTTCTGCTACCTTATCATCGATTCTTGCAGGGCAGATTACGTATTCAACTTGGTTTGCTTCTGGGTGAAATTCCATTTCAACAACCGGATAGGTTTTCATTTCTCCTGATGGATTTCGTACCACAATTACCGCCAATTCATTTTTGAACGGAACCATAGTTTCTGCAATACATTCTACATTTGGAAGCGTATCTAAATCTGAAACTTGGCGAACTATTTTTACTCCATTTCCATCATAACCAAATTCGGTACATTTCCATACAAAAGGTAATTTTAGATCGTTGATTTTAGATTTTAGATTTTCTAAATTTTCAAATCGTTCAAATGGCGCGGTTGGGATATTATTTTTAGCGTAAAATTCTTTTTGAACGCCTTTATTCTGAATTCCTTTTAAGGTTTTTGGAGATGGATATACTTTTAAACCCTCATTTTCTAATTGCGTTAAAGCTTCAAGGTTTACCAATTCGATTTCAAAAGTCAAAACATCGACTTGTTTTCCGAAATTATAAACCGTTTCATAGTCCATTAAATCGCCTTGGAAAAATTTGTTGCATGCAATTTTACTCGGTGCTTCGTCGCTTGGATCAAGAACGTAAGTTTGTATGTCAAATTTTCGAGTATCGAACAAAAGCATTTTGCCTAATTGTCCGCCACCTAATATTCCTAATTTAAAATCAGAAGAAAAATAATTCATTGTGTGTTGTGTTTTTGCAAAGATACCTTTTAATTTTTTTTTGCCACGAATTTCACGAATTTTCACAAATTTTTTAAACTTCAATTTAAGAAATACAATTCGTGAAAATTCGTGAAATTCGTGGCAAGCTAAAACTATTCAATTTTCTTTAAAACTTCGCGGGCAACGGCTTTGTATGCAGCCGAATGGTCGCCGTAATCTTTATTTAAGATAATTTGAAGTTCGGGATGAATCCAATCGTAATGATTTCCCAAAACATATAAAGTCCTAATCGAATATGCTTTTGTGGCTACTTTGACATCATTTATCAGCCAATCAAAGGAAGCTTCAATAATATCTTGTAAATTGTTTTCGGAAAGTTTTATGGAGTTTTCATTTTTCTTGTAATGCGATTTTACTAAAAGCTGAACCACTTTCGCAATTGGCCGAAGCGAACTTTCATCTTTTAAAATTTTCAAATTCGAACAAAAAAAATCAAGATGTGGCTGTAGCCAAAGCAATTCTTCGTACGATACAAATTCTAGAATCCAGCTAGCTTTGTGGTTGTTTTTGTCTTCTGGTGAAAAGCAAATGGAAACTAACTCACTAAAAAGGGAAGGATTCTCTAAAACATCCTGCGCTGCTTTTAGACGGTTTTCTCTATAAGCATTGACATAATCCAGTTTTTTTTGCAATTCAGAAAGCATGTTTACGCTGTTTAAGTACTATGCTAAAATAAATAATTCAACGAGATAATTCCGTAATAATTTATAGGCAAGCCCGGATAATAAAATCTTGGTTCTGCATTTCCTACTGCAGTCGCATTGGTCAAAATCATTGAGGCATATTTTTCATTTGTTACGTTATTTATGCCTGCATCTATATGCGCTTTCAAACCGGATAAAATCTCAAATTGATAACCTGTTTTTAAATTCAATAAAGAATAAGAATCAGAAAAATTAGCATTCGAATCGTTCATTGGGATTTTATCGGTGAACTGAAAATCGGCTGAAAAATAAAAGCCAGAATTAATATTTAGGACAAAACCTGCACTTGCCGTATTGGTTGGAACTCCAGTTAATTTGTTTCCAGAATAGTCATTTCCGTTGTCAACAAATTCTTTAAATTCATAATTTCCGATTGATGTTCCAACATAAGAATTTAAATGAAAAATCCGATTAATTGGCCAATTGTGGTTTAATGAAATTTCGATTCCTTCGTGAAACGTTTTTCCAGCATTTACACCTTCATATTGATCGTCACCAATTCTTTTGGCGACCAATAAATCTTTAATTTCCATTCGGTAAACGGCGATTTGGGTGTAGAGTTTTTTATTGAAAAAATGAAGTTTTCCTCCCAATTCAAAATTGTAACCTGTTTCGGGTTTAATATTTTGATTGATGTTTACCGTTGAAGTTAAAGTTTCTTCAGTGGCAGGAAGTGAGAATCCGCGACTGGCAGAAAAGTAAAAAGTCTGAATTTCATTCGGCTTAAATAAAAAAGAAAGTTGCGGCGAAAAAATGCCGTCATAACTATAATGTTCCGTTGGATTATTCGCGGAAGCGGGAAAATCATTTTGAAGTTCGAATTTGGTCTTGTTGTAATTTAAACCAGCCTGAATTTCAAAATGTTCAGAAAGCAAAGTTCTGATTTGCGAAAAAATATTATAAAAATGTCTTTTTTGGTTGGTTGCAGTAAGCTGATTGCCTTGTAAACTTCCATTTCCGTTGTTTTGTTTGTAGAGATTTTCAAAAGTATTTCCACTATAATTGTCTGCAAAATATTCAAGTCCGCCAATAAATTGGTTCTTGATTTTTCCGATTTTAAAATCTCCGGAAAATTGCGTTCGTGCACCAGAAGCAAAAGTATATTGGCGCAAGATATCAAAAGGACGTGGTTCGTTGCTGTCTTTATAATTGATAAAAACCGAGGTCGAATTGTTGAGGTGATCGTTTATTTTGAAATCATAAGCCAATCCACCGAGCGTCGATTTGTATTCCTTAAAACCTTTTGACGCAACCCAAGTTGGCGCTCCAGCTTGCGGATTATTTTCAAAAGCAGTTTTGCCGATGGAACTCGGAATATAAGCTTTTAAGTAAGTGTAGTTTGAAAAGTAAGTTAGTTTACTGTTTTTCTTTCGAAATAATTCTCCCGAAAGTGTAATTCCTTGCCGATTATAAGCGCTATTTTCGCGCCAGCCATCTGTCTTTAAATTATGATAACTGAGACTTAAAGAACTGCTTTTTTCATTCAAATCAAAAGAAACTCTGTTTTTCAACAATCCGAAAGAGCCAAAAACAGAACTGACTTCAGTTTGATAATTTCCCTTTTTTAAAGTTTGAGGCGAAATCAAAATCGCACCACCCAATCCTGCGCCATAAACGCTCGAAAGCGGACCTTTTATAACTTCAAGTTGGCTGATGTTTTGAAGATCAATATCGTCAATAACCGTTTCGCTGTTTCCAGAAGTTAGCGGAATGCTTCCGTAAAAAGCCCTGATTTTATTTGTTCCGTAAGGAGTTCTCGCACCAATGCCGCGAATTGAAATTCGGGTTGTCGTGATATTCGACGATTGCATAAAAACACCCGGAATCGTATTGATGACATTGCTGATATCTGTGGTATTATTTCGAAGTAATTCTTTTTCGGATAAAATGCCAATCGAAGCCGGACTGTTTTGAATATTTCGATTAACATGAAGCGGACTGATTAAAACTTCGTTGAGGTTTTGAGTTTTTAGAGAATCAATATTTCGAACGTCTTTTTCTTGCGCGAAAATGTTCAGAGAAACAAAAAGAACAAAAAGAAGAAGAGAAAAATATTTTTTAGAAAGCATAAGGGAGTGAAATTAAGGGCGAATGTTTTAACACATAGAAGCATAGTATTGTTTGAGGTAAAAAAGGCGTTTCACTTATTTTAAATTCACATAGTATCTATGTGTGAAAACGAGTTTTCTTTTCAATCTTTATTCTACAAAACAAAAACCTATGTTTCTATGTGTTTATAAATATTTGTATTTGGAATTTACTTATTCGCAGTAACTTTCCAAATTGTATTCCCGCTATCATCATTTACTAAAAGCGATCCATCATTCATCACCGTAACTGCAACTGGGCGACCGTAAACTTCGGCTTTATCATTATCAGAAATAAATCCAGTTAAAAAATCTTCCGGTTGTCCTGAAGGTTTTCCGTCTTTAAAAGGAACGAATAAAACTTTATAACCTGAAATTTTAGAACGGTTCCAAGAACCATGCTGACCAACAAAAGCACCGTTTTTATATTTCGCTGGAAATGCATCTTTTGTATAAAATGCCAATCCAAGAGAAGCAGTATGAGGACCAACTGGAACATCTGGAACGATAGCTTTTTTAACCAAATCTTTATGTTGAGCTTTCAATCTCGGATCAGGAATACTTCCAAAATAAGAATAAGGCCATCCGTAAAAACCGCCTCTTTTTACACTGGTAATATAATCTGGAACTAAGTCGTCGCCAAGTTCATCTCTTTCATTTACTGCAGTCCAAAGTTCTTTTCTGTTCGCAGGATTCCAATCCATTCCCATTGGGTTTCTAAGTCCGTCAGCATAAATTTTTTCGCCTGTTCCATCAGGATTAATTTCTAAAATGGCGGCACGACGAATTTCTTTATCCATTCCGTTTTCACCAACATTGCTTCCTGATCCTACACCAATATAAATTTTTGTTCCTTCAGGATTAGCAAGTAAACTTCTCGTCCAGTGGTTATTGTATCCGCCGGCTGGGAGCTCAACAATTTTTGTTCCCTGAGTTTCTAATTTTAAAGGTGCATTTTTATAAGGATAACGGTAAAGACCGTCGGTATTTGCAACATAAAAAAAGTCTTTAAGAATCAGCATTCCTAAAGGACGGTTAAGACCTGCTAAAAAAATTTCGCGAGTTTCATAAGTTCCGTCTTTGTCTTTATCGCGTAAAATTATAATTTGGTTTTTACTCGTTCTTGTTCCGCTTTCAACAACAAAAATATCGTTGTTTGGACCTATATAAGACCAACGTGGATTACTGAATCCGTCAGCAAATTTTGTAACTGTAAAGCCTGCGGGCGCAATTGGCGTTTTTCCTTCCGGCCAGCCAATAACTTTGCTGTTTTTTGTTTTTGATTCGGTTGCATAAGGTGGCGGTAGCGTTAAGTCGCCTATCGCAGTTTTTACAATATTTGCAGGTTGTTTTGCTAAAGCTTCTTTTTCTTCTTTTGTTACTTGTCCTTGACATGCTGTTAAGATCAGGAAAGCCGAAAAGATTTGTATTGTGGTTTTCATGGAGATTTGTTTTAAAGTTTTAAAAGGCCTCAATTTAATAAAATTAAAAAGATTTTTTTCGAAAAGAGATGCTTAATATATGTAAAAAATACCTAGACAATTTATTTTGATACTTACAGTTAAGTTGTAATTCTGTATCTTTGTCCATTATTTTAAATTTAAAAAATAATGATACAACTTCACGATAAACAATTTGTTCCGTTTATTTCGGCTAAAGAAATTGATTTTGCTTTAACCAAATTGGCGGCTCAGGTAGAAGACGATTTTGGAGATGATACTCCTATTTTTATTGGAGTTTTGAACGGAGCATTTATGGTTGTTTCCGATTTTTTGAAAAAATATAAAAAACCATGCGAGGTTTCATTTATAAAAATGGCATCGTATGAGGGAACTGAAAGCACAAATTCGGTTAAAGAATTAATAGGAATCAATCAAGATCTAACAGGCAGAACCGTTGTAATTCTGGAAGATATTATTGATACCGGAAATACAATCGAAGAATTAAAGCATTTATTTAAAGAACGAAATGTAAAGCATTTTAAAATTGCAACATTGTTCTTTAAGCCAGAAGCCTATAAAAAAGATATTAAAATAGATTATATCGGAATCAGAATCCCGAATAAATTTATCGTTGGTTACGGATTAGACTACGACGGTCTTGGCCGAAACCTGACAGAGATTTATAAACTAGCTGAATAATTTAAAAACAAACACAACTATATATTCATTTTAAACTTCTTAAAAAGTAAGAAGTCGCAACACTAACAGTCATTATGATTAACATCGTTTTATTTGGAAAGCCTGGTGCAGGAAAAGGAACTCAGGCAGAATTTTTAAAAGAAAAATACAATTTAACGCACCTTTCAACAGGAGATATTTTTCGTTTCAATTTAAAAAATGATACTGAACTAGGAAAAAAAGCAAGAGTTTTTATGGACAACGGAGAATTAGTTCCGTGCGAAGTAACAACTGCAATGTTAATTGATGAAGTAAAAAAACACCCTGATACAGCAGGATTTTTGTTTGACGGTTACCCAAGAACAATCAACCAAGCTGAGGCTTTAGATAAATTTTTGCCAACAATTGGTTCTAGCGTTACAGCTACAATTGCTTTAGAGGCTGATGATGAAATTTTGGTAAAACGTTTGCTTGAAAGAGGAAAAACAAGCGGAAGAGCTGATGACCAAGACGAAGAAAAAATTCGTGTGAGATATCAGGAATACAATGAAAAAACAGCTCCATTAATTGGATATTATAAAGAGCAAGGCAAGTTTCATGCTGTTGACGGTATTGGAACAATTGAACAAATTACAGAAAGATTGACATCAGTTATTGATAATTTGTAAAAAACCTGTTTGAAGTTAAAAGTTAAATGTTTGGAGGAAGTTTGAAATAAGTTCTGAAAAACATTTAACTTTTGGCTTTTAACTTTAAACTTAAAAATGGAAATACTAATAATATTTTTTCTAATACTATTAAACGGAGTTTTCTCGATGTCAGAAATCGCATTGATTTCAGCACGAAAAAATAGACTTGAAACAGCAGCGAAAAAAGGAAACAAAGGAGCTAAAATTGCGCTGGATCTTGCTAATTCTCCAAATAAATTTTTATCGACTGTACAAATCGGAATTACCTTAATCGGAATTTTGACGGGTATTTACAGTGGTGATAAAATTACAATAGATGTAGAGAGTTTTATTTCTGGAATTGCAGTTTTAAAACCTTATGCGCATTCAATTGCGGTAGGAATTGTTGTTGTTGTTCTGACTTTTTTCTCATTGGTTTTAGGAGAATTGCTCCCAAAACGAATTGGATTAAATTATCCAGAAGCAATTGCAAAAATGTTGGCAATGCCAATGAAAATAATTTCGATTATTACAGCGCCCTTTATTTGGCTTTTGACATCTTCGACAGATTTTTTGCTGAATATTCTTCAAATAAAACCAACCGCTGACGGAAAAGTCACCGAAGAAGAAATTAAAGCAATTATAAAAGAAGGAACAGAAGTTGGCGAGGTTCAGGAAATTGAACAAGATATTGTAGAACGCGTTTTTCATATTGGAGATAGAAAAGTAAGTTCGTTAATGACACACCGCAAATCGGTAGATATGCTTCCTTTAAAAGAAGATAAATCAAAAATTAAAGAATTAATTGTCCAGGATCTACATACTGTTTATCCAGTTTACAAAGATAATTACGATGATATTGTAGGTGTTGTAACCTTAAAAAATATTTTTGCCCATATTGAAAATGATAATTTTGATTTGGCCGCAATTGTGGCAGAAGCACCTTATTTGATGGAACAAACAACGGCTTATAAAGCGTTGGAAAATTTCAAAAAAACAGGAGTTCACTACGCTTTGGTTTCAGATGAATACGGAGTTTTTCAAGGTATGATTACGTTGAATGATATTTTGGAAGCTTTAGTGGGTGATGCATCTGAGTTTTACAAAGATGAGTTTCAGCTTATAGAGAGAGAAGATGGTACTTGGCTTGTTGACGGACATTATTCATTACACGACTTTTTGACGTATTTTGAATTAGACGAACTCACAAATGATTACGAAGTAAATACTGTAAGCGGTATGATCATGACGGAGCTTTCGCATATTCCAAAAGAAGGCGAAAAACTAATTTGGCAGAAATTCGTTTTAGAAGTCATCGACATGGATGGCGTAAAGATTGATAAAGTGCTGGTAAAAGCGCTTAAGGAATAAAAAAAATAGTATTCAATCGCAGTTTTCAGTCACGGATTGTATTGAAAATTGAAATTGAAACTGAAAAATAAATAAAATAGAATTTAGAAGTAGAGTTTAGGGAAATCTAAAATCTAAAATCTAAAATCTGAAATTCAGAAAAATGACAGAAGGAAATTTTGTAGATTACGTTAAGATATTTGTTTCATCCGGAAAAGGAGGAAAGGGATCTACGCATTTACATAGAGAGAAATTTATTGAAAAAGGAGGTCCAGACGGTGGAGATGGAGGCCGTGGAGGACATGTGTATTTAGTTGGAAATAAAGGGCTCTGGACATTATTTCATTTAAAGTTTGCGCGCCATATTAAGGCTGGCCACGGTGGAGACGGTGGATCTGACAGAAGTACAGGTGCAGATGGAGATGATAAAATTATTGAAGTGCCGCTAGGAACTGTTGTAAAAGACAAAGAAACTGGTGAAACACTTTTTGAAATTACGGAAGACGGAGAAAAAAGGATTCTTGCAAAAGGAGGAAAAGGTGGTTTAGGGAACTGGCATTTTAGAAGTTCTACAAACCAAACGCCTCGTTATGCGCAGCCAGGTTTGCCTGGATTAGAAATGGACGTCATTCTAGAACTTAAAGTTCTGGCTGATGTTGGTTTGGTTGGTTTCCCAAATGCAGGAAAATCTACTTTACTATCTGTGTTGACTTCGGCTAAGCCAAAAATTGCAGATTATCCGTTTACTACCTTAAAACCTAACTTGGGTATTGTGGCCTACAGAGATTTTCAATCTTTTGTAATTGCTGATATTCCTGGAATTATTGAAGGTGCTGCTGAAGGAAAAGGTTTAGGACATTATTTCTTGCGTCATATTGAGCGTAATTCAACTCTGTTGTTTTTAGTTCCTGTAGATACGCCAGACATTAAAGCTGAATATGATATTTTAGTAAACGAATTGACGAAATATAATCCTGAGATGCTGGATAAAGAACGTCTTTTGGTAATCTCAAAATGTGATATGCTGGATGATGAATTAAAAGCCGAGCTAAAAGCAGAATTGGATGTCTCATTTAAAGATGTTCCGTATATGTTTATTTCATCTGTCGCACAACAAGGTTTGACGGATTTGAAAGATAAACTTTGGAAAATGCTTAATGAGTAAAATCTCATAACAGTTATAAAATTTAAAACCCGACAATAACAATTGTCGGTTTTTTTCTTTTTGTGCAGATTACAAAAAGTGAAGTGGATTTTAGCTTTTAGTACATTCTAAAATTAAAGTCCGAAGTTTTTTGAAATTCCGATTTTCAAAGTTTTGCCAAAATCAAAACCGAAACGTTCTTGTCTGGGATCATTTTTACCATCAAGATTATCATAGTTTATTCCTCCAATAGAGAAATTTAACCCAAAACCTTTTTTCATGTTTATGAATAATGCAGGAGTCAAATTAGCATACATGCCTTTTGCATCATTCAAGTTGGTAGATTGGTATCCAGCGCTTAGATCTCCAAAGACAGAAAACAAATCTGAAAGAGGCACAGTGTAACGTACAAAACCGCCAATTTTGTATTTTTCAGTTGTGTCAGATCCGTTATTTTTTATGTTCATGATTGAACCTTCAACACCTGTTGTCCAATTGTCAGCAAATTGATAACCAACTTTTGGAGAGAATTCAAAATTTTCAAGTTTTGAATCACCAATTTTCTCTGACGAGAATCCCACATTTCCACCTAATAAAATTGAGTTTTTTTGCGCACTTGCAATAGACGTAATTAATATTACAGCCGCTACTAATAATTTTTTCATTTTTGATTTATTTAATTGAGTGGCAAATTTAAATTAAAATATTTTGTAAGAAATAAATTATGTATAAAATTTAGTAATGAAAGTTTATTTTTACAAAATAAAACACATTTTAGTTTTTAAAACCTTTTTAGTTTAGATTTTTAATTGTTTTTGATTTGTTTACGCAACAAAATTTAATGATAACTCATTTTTTAAAAATTATGAATTTCTCAAAATTCAAGATTATTTGATTTGTATCGTTTCGTTTTTTGAGTCTTCGTTTCTTTTTTTTTGCGAAAATGAGTTATATTCGCATCACTTAAATAAAATAACATGAAAAAAATAGTTTTATTCTTGACCATGTGCTTGATGGCTTTTCCGGTAAGAGCTGACGAAGGAATGTGGTTTTTGATGTTTATCGAGCGATTGAACCATAGAGATATGGAGAAAATGGGACTTCAATTAACTGCCGAAGAAATTTACAGTATTAATCATCACAGTTTAAAAGATGCTGTTGTGCAGTTTAATGGAGGTTGTACTGCTGAAATTGTGTCAAATACTAGTTTGGTTCTTACAAATCACCACTGTGGATATAGTGCAATTGCAGAACTTTCTACTGCAGAGCAGAATTATTTAAAAGATGGTTTCTGGGCTAAAGATCGTAGTCAGGAAATGAAACCAAAATCTTTATATGTGCGTTTCTTTGTTCGTATGGATGACGTTTCTAAAAGAATCTTGTCAAAAGTAAATGATCAA
Source organism: Flavobacterium daemonense (assembly GCF_007341385.1). GTDB lineage: Bacteria > Bacteroidota > Bacteroidia > Flavobacteriales > Flavobacteriaceae > Flavobacterium > Flavobacterium daemonense. The sequence continues at coordinate 183,142 of NZ_VJYD01000007.1, read as the reverse complement.
ATGACGGAAACAGAAAGAAATAAAATCATTCAACAAGAAATCAGTTTAATCGAAAAAGAAAACAGCGAAAACGGAAAATATACTGTTTCTGTTCGTCCTTTTTTTCAAGGAAACGAATATTATTATTTTGTTTACCAAGATTATACAGATGTTCGTTTAGTAGGGACACCGCCAGAAAGTGTTGGTAAATTTGGTGGCGATACTGACAACTGGGAATGGCCTCGTCAAACGGGAGATTTTTCAATGTTCAGAGTTTATGCTGATAAAGATGGAAATCCAGCGGCTTATTCAAAAGACAATGTGCCGTTGCAACCAAAACATTATTTACCTGTTAGCATTAAAGGTGTAAAAGAAAATGATTTTGCAATGATTCTTGGTTATCCTGGAAGAACAAACCGTTGGATGCCGGCTGGAGGAATTGAACAAAATGTGAATTACGCTTATCCTGCGTGGGTTGAAGGTGCTAAGACAGGAATGGACGTAATGAAAAAGTATATGGATAAAGATGCAACTGTGCGTTTACAGTACGCTTCTAAATATGCTTCGACTGCAAATTACTGGAAAAACCGTCAAGGTATGATTGATGCCTTGACAAAAGCAGGAACTGCAAATGCAAAAGCAGAACAGGAAGATAAATTTTATGAGTGGGCAAGCAAACCTGCCAATAAAGATAAATATGAAAATGTAATCCCGACTATTAATGATTATTATAGAGAAACGAATTTAAAAGCGCGTCACGATAATTATTTGTCACAAGTTTTACGTACATCAAGTTATGCGGCTGCTCCAGCAAATCTTGGAAATGCATTAATTGCTTACTATAAAGAAAATGATGCTAAAAGAGCTGAATTATTACCAAAGATCAATGCTTTAGTTGATAATATTTATGGTGATTTTTATGCACCTTTAGAAAAAGATGTTTTGACTGCACAGTTGAATTTGTATGCGGCTAAAGCTGGTGAATACGGACTTGCTCCAGAAATCGCAAAAATGAAAGCTGCTAATAATGGCGATTTTACTGCAGATGTAGCAAAAGCAACTGAAATCAGCTATTTTACAAATAAAGAAAAAGTATTGGCATTTTTGGCTGATCCAAAACCTTTAGCAATTGTTCATGATCCGCTTTATATTATTTCTAATGATTTGGTGACGAAATATAGAGCTAAAACAGATGATCAGGCAAAAGCTGATGACGGTTTTGCAATTGCTTACCGCAAATTAGTTGAAGGTTTGAGAGAGTCAAAATTGAACGCTATCAAATATCCAGATGCAAACTCGACTTTAAGATTGACTTACGGAAAAGTTCGTGCGTTGCCTACAGATCCTCGAAATGATGCAAAAATCAACAATTACACAGATATGGCTAGTATGGTAAAAAAATACAAAGCGGGAGATCAGGAATTTGATTTGCCAGCTCGCCTGTTAGAGTTGAACAAGAAAAAAGATTACGGACAATATGCTGATAAAGCAGGATATATGCCAATAAATTTCTTGACTGATAATGATATCACAGGAGGAAATTCTGGTTCACCGGTTCTTAACGGAAAAGGAGAATTAATCGGTATTGCTTTTGACGGAAACATCGAAGCTATGGCTGGAGATGTTATTTTTGATTCTAAATTGCAAAGAACAATCAACGTTGATATTCGTTACGTTCTTTGGATTATTGACAAATATGCTGGAGCTAAAAACATTATTGACGAATTGACGGTTGTGAAATAATCTCAATTTTTAGATTTTTTTTCCGCCACGAATTCACGAATTAATTTAAAAAAATTCGTGAATTCGTGGCGGATTTTTTATTGAACTTTTACTCGAATTCCTTTTGTATGACTTGTGAACTCTGGTGCGTACATGCTTTGGATTGTTGTAATTCCGTTTGAGAATTCACCGCTGTTATTTACCCGAATGTCATATTCTAAAACATAAGTTCCTTTGTTTATTTGGTCAAAAAAGAAATGTGTTGCGGCATCTTTTGTGCTCATGTAAAATCCTAATCGATCTTTATATTGATATTCTGAAAGTACATTTACAGGTTCAAAACAAGAAGCGCGCATATCTTTTAAATGAACATATTCCATGTCTTCTTTGGCATTAATAATTAAACGGACAGTTACTAAATCGCCAATTTTTAAAGGATTTTCAGTTGTTATCTTTTGGAATTCACTTCCTTTTGAAGTATTTTTCTTTAAATATAATTCTTTCGAAACAGATAAAACGGCGACAGAATTATTTTTGATTTTATCCAAATCTTCGAAATATTGCCAATAAACGCCACCAAACCCAGGAACTTTAGATTTGTTTTCGATTTTTATTGAAGCCATTTCTTTTCTGATTTCCTCAGGTTTCCAGTTCAGTTTGATATAGCCGGTTTCAGCTTCTTTTTCATTTTCGGAAAGTTTTTTCGTCACGATTTTTTCGTCACCCAATTTTATAACCATGTTGTCTTTTACCGAAAGCCAGTCGGTTCCTTGCGATAATAGCGCGTAAATGGCTTCAGTCGTAGATTTTGTGGTAGGCCAATTTTTGGTTTGCTTGTTTTTCAAAAGCCATACTTTCATTGCATCAACAGATTTGGTGTCGTTAGTTACTTCGGCGAAAGCCTCAATCAATAAAGCCTGCGTTTCAATTGGTGCCTGATACCAGTACCAACCTGCTTTGTTGGCAATCCAGTACATTCCCCAATCATCATTGTTTGAAGCTGTTTCTTTTAGGCTTTCAATTATTTTTTTTGCGGTTTCTTTTTCTCCAAAACGATTTAGTGTAATCGCTGCTAATCCTTTTTCGTAAAGCGAATATTGCAACCAATCTTTTTTAGCAGTTTCCAGATATAATTTAGTCGCTTTTTTCAAAGTATCAGACATTGGATATTTCTCTAGATAAAAACTTCTGGTATATAAATAATGCAGATCAGAATATGGATTGATCCAGATAAGTTTATTAGTTGCTTTTAAGTCTTCAGTTCTTGCTTTATAATATTCTAAGAATTTATTGTCTAGGAAAGGAATTCCGGTTTTGGTAATTTGATCCGTTTTTGCAGCACTGCTTTTGCTGAGTTTTTCTAAATGACCTAAACCTGCCAGAATATGTCTTGTAACAAATTCGCTTTCAGAACCGCCATCAAACCAAGAAAATCCACCTGAAGCTTTCTGTTTTTGTTTTAATTTTTCGAAAGTGGCTTCTTGAGACGTTTTCATTTTTTCTAAATCAAATAAAAGCGCTAAGTTCTTTTTCTTTTCGTCTTCACTTTGGGCATCATTCAACCAAGGTGTTTCAGCAAGAATTATCGATTTCAATTCTTCGTTTTCTTCTAATTTGGAATTTAGTTTTCCGTTTTTTCTCCAATTTTCAAAAATTGAAGCAATTTTCGGATTACTTGAAATAATTTCTGATGCTAGTGCATTGGCATAAAAACGCGCAAAAGTCTGCTCAGCACATTCATGCTCATATTCCATTAAATATGGAAACGACTGTATAGCGAGCCAAGTTGGGTTTGAAGTATATTCAAGTGTAAATTGATGATTTTTTAAAGTAGTTGAATTGTTGTTTTTTAGATTCTCAAACGTATATTCTTTTGTTGAATTTTCAAGAACCCAAAGCGGAATGCTTTCCGTCACCAGTATATTGTTTGTCAAGACAGGCAGAATATTTTCTTCACCATCTGAGAAATTTCCAGATTTCGCCACAATTTTATATTGTACACCTTGTAAACCTTCGGGAATTACAATCGTCCAATTTGCTGTTGTATTTCCAAAAGCTGGAATGTTAAAGTTTTTTATGTTTTTTGTGTTCAGCATTTGAGCATCAATTGGCTGCATTGTTACAGCGTCAAAAAACTGTAAGCTTGCAATTCCGGTTTTCGCCTCAACAGTAATATTCGAAATTTTAGCACTGATTACGATAGTATCTTTTTCTCTAAAAAATCGTGGAAAATTTGGCAAAACCATTAGATCTTTTTGAGTAATTACATTTTTCTCTAAATAGCCTAAAACAGCATCTTTATTGTGTGCCAACAAACGAAGTTTCCATGCCGTTAAAGCTTCGGGAGAAGTAAAATTAAAACTTACTTTTCCGTAAGAATCGGTTTTTAAATTTGGGAAGAAGAACGCAGTTTCAGAAAGATTTTTTCTTGCTTTTACTTGTGTTAATTCTTCTAATGCTTTTTTAGTGGTAATTATAATAGCGCCGTTAATTGCCTTGGAGCCATAAAGCGAAGTGGTCTTATCATCTTTTAAAACATCGATTGACAAAATATCTTTTGGGTCAATGTTTTTCATGTCGCTTACGATAACTCCGTCGACGACATAAATTGGCGAATTTCCATCTGAGACTGATGAACTTCCTCTAACCTTGATTTTAGAGTCGCCTACACTAATGCCCGCAACTTTACCTGTTAATGCTTCTGGGATGCCGGCTGTATTATAAACAGTATTGTCTTCTTCAACAACAACTTGAGATACTGCTCCTGTTAAAGACTGTTTTCTCTGAATACCGTAGCCAACCACCACAACTTCTTCTAGATTAGTACTATTTTCCTTTAAAGAGATATTTATGTTTTTATTTTTTGAAACCATAATGGTTTCGCTTTCAAAACCAATGAAAGAGATAACAAGTTCTTCATTTTCATTCGCTTCAATTTCATAGTAGCCGTCAAAATCGGTGGTTGTACTTCTTTGCGTCCCTTTTACAGTTACAGATACGCCAGGAATAGCCATTTTATTATTATCGATTATAATACCCGAAATCATTTTTGCGCCTAATGGCTTCTTTATCTTTTTGGTTATTTGTCTTTGATATTCTCTTTGAAGATAGAGGAGATTATTGTTTGTGTTGTTGAAGTCAAATCCAAACCAGATTAATTTGGTGCTTTCATTTTTTAGTTCTACGGGTTTTGAGTAAGCATTTAGAGAAGTAATTATAGTATTTGTTTTTTCACTTCCTAAAACAGATTTTGATATGCCACGTGCAAGAGTTCCGCTATTGTAGAAATCGTTCCATCTTTCCCAACTTTTTGTGGCAAATTGGTCCAAAGAGACATCGTACATAGTAGCTAAAACTTCAGCTTCTTTTTTTGTTGAAGTTCCTGTAAGTTTAAACGACCAATTTTCTAAGCTTCCAGGTTGTAATTTGCTTCTAAAAGTATCTACATCGAATTTTAATTCTGGTTTTTCTGATTTTAAAATTATAGAGACACTGTTGTCAAATTTTTCATTTTCGAAAATACTTTCAAAATTAAGGGTAACAATGTTTCTGAATTCTTTTTTTAGTGGAATTTTAATTATGGCTTCGTGATTTACCAAATGATAGGTTTCTTCTGAAAAAATATAGCCTTCAAAATTAGCAACTCCCACGATGTACAAATCTGGTATAGTAGATGTCAGTCTTACTAAAGCAAAACCATCTTTTGCGGCATCTAAATTTATTTGCTCAGCTGTAAATAAGCGACTTGGTTCAAATTTGTCTTTGCTTTGTTTGATTTTGAAAGTTGACGTATCCTCAATTAAATTTCCAAAGCTATCTTTTGCAGAAAAAACTATTTTGTAGTTTCCAGATTGATAATCTGAAATAAAATCGAGGGGAAGATTTTTATCTGTTTCTGTATCAATCTTTTTAGAAAACAATAAAGTTCCTGGTGTTTTATCTTCTAAATCAAAATTTGACTCATAAGGAAATAATTCCTCAAATTTTGCATCTGAAATTGTTGGAAGTTCTGGCTTCGGAAAAACTCTTGTTTTGAATTTTGAGGATGTTGGCTTTAGAAAATAGAGTTTTATTTCTCCTTTAACAGCTTTTTGTTCACCATTTAAATTGGTACTCGAAAATTTTATATCATTTTTATTTTTAGTCGAAATTGTTGGCTTAACAGTTGTGCTAAGTTCCAAATCGTGATAGCCTATTTTTAGAGTAGTCTGTGCATCATGTGTTTCGCCATTAATATCAGTTATCGAAACTTGTACTAGATAAGAAAAAACAGGAAGTTTTTCTTTTATGGCTGTTTTTGAGGGAATTGCTGTAAAATCAATTGTAAATTTTCCCGACGCATCTGTTTTTGTTTCACCAGTTGATAGTACTTCGCTTTTTTCTTCCGAATAATAATTTCTAGAATAATTCGTGTTTCGGGTAACTGTGTAAGTCACCTTAGCGTCAGAAATGTTGCTACCGGCAAAAGCTTTTGCTGTTCCTTTTACTTTTGCCTCTTTATTAAGTTCAAAGCTTTCTTTTTTAGATTCAAAATTGACTTCGAATTTTGGGCGTTTATATTCTTCAACTCTAAAACCTAAAGCTGAAGTAGAGAAATCTACATTATCCCAAAATGGATGTTCGTCTGTTTTTTTATTATAAACCTTGTCATTTTCGTATTCATCTGGTTCATCTGCTGTAATGTTAAAATTTCCTGTAAGTCCATTTTTTGGCAAAACAAATTCTCCCGAAAAAGATCCAAATTCATTTGTAGTAACATCAAATTCTTTGAAGTCGTTTTGGTTAGCATCTTCAACCGTAATTTTAAATGTTGTATAAGGAACAACAGAAATAATGCCGTTTAATTTTTGAACAGCAATTCCCTTATAATATACCGTTTGCCCAGGTCGATAAATTGCACGGTCTAAATAGAATTCTACATTGCCATTAAATTTTGGTTTGTTATTTTCTTCATCCTCATATTCAGCATTATAATAAAGATAACTTTTGCGTAGAGAAAGTGTGTCGTTTGTGGTGTAAAAAGTCAGAATTTCATTAGAGCTATCTTTTGATTTATCCAAGGTTGCATTTCCATTTGTATTCGTTTTAGTTGAAAAAGAAGGTGTTTTGATCGTTACATTTTCTAAAGGTTTTCCTGTTTTTCGATCTAGAACCTGATAATTTTCAGATTTTTCATGCGCTGAAGCCAATACAATAAATTGAGAAACTGTTATAGTTTCGTAACCACTCGCTTTTCTATCTTCCGTATCAGATTCACTCTCAAAGTGAACTAAATAAGAACCCGTTTCTAATTTTGGAAGCAAAACCTCTGTCGAGTATTGGTGATGGTTTTTTTTATCGATTAGTGCGTAGTTTTTAGCGTTTACAGGTTGTGCTTTTGAAACGATACTTTCAATTGTACTATCTCTTTTATGAGATGACATTTGCTTAATTTGCGCTTGATTAATCTTGAAGAATGAAATTTTAATATTTGCGACATTTTGATATTGAATGTGACCTCTTATGTTTTCATTATTATAAACATATTTTTGAAGCTGCACATTTAGAAATTTGCGTAAAATATTTTCTTTTTTCTGAAGCGCTAGTTTGTAAGCATTGGATCTGTTTTCAATTTTTAAAATACTGTCCAGAGTAGTAACTGCTTTTACATTATAATCTGGATGAATATTTTTTGATGCATTTTGGGTTAAATAATAAGCCTTTTCAAGCTGAATATTTTGAATAAGAATAATATCATTTGTTTTCTTTTGAAAAGCTGTCAATGCTTTAATATAATCATCATCAACTTCAATAAGATAATTTTTGCTAAATAAAATTCTTTGCCAGATGTTTTCGGCTGATGGATTATTAATTTCCTGTTTTTGATAAAGCTTCAAAGTCACTTTAAGGTTTTCATTAGAAACAGAATCAAAATTTAGCTTTACAAAATCAATTGAGTTCCCTAAAAGGTCTTTTTTAAAAGCTGAAAAATCACTTTTTATAATTTCCCACGTACGGAGTTTTTGGGTTTGAAAAAAAATGTTTTCTGATAGTACGTAATTATAAACACTTAATGTTTTGAATTTTTCGATTGTATTAAAATCAAAAATAGATTCATATTTTGCTAAAGAAGTGGTTTTTAAAACAGCTTCATTTTCCAATGAATTTTTTAATGCGAGATCAATTTGTGAGATAAAATTATTTTCTGTCCAAGTTAAAAAGTCGGTATCTAAAAATGTAGTTTTAGTCCTTCTGCTAATTTGATATCTGTTATTGTTGTAATAATCGGTTAAACATTTTGCGTACACCAAATTCAAAATTGCTTTTGATGGAATTGAAACACGATTAATGTCTGTTTGAAGATTATTTAGAATTTTAGTTTGAGCATTTTGCTCCAAAACCTGTAAGTATTTAGATTGATAGAAAAAGCATCTTATCATTAGAACTTCGTCTTTTTTATTGATTGCCTTATCATAAATGTCTGAGACAATTTCATTGGCAGATTTAACTTTACCTTGATTTTCTAATCCAATAACTTTATCCCATTTTTTGTCATTTTGTTGTGCAAAAATTGCTGTTGAAAAAAACAAAAAGGCAACTAAAATATTTTTCATAAACTGGTTTTATTGTTAAAGAGGATAATCTTATGTAAAAGGTTGGTTTGGATTAAAAATAATTTTCGTACAAATTACTAATTTATGTTCAAAAGCAGATCGCATTTTATATTTCCTTATTTTTGAAATATGAAAAAGCTGCTACTTTTCCTTTTAATTGTTCCAATGTACTGTTGGTCGCAATCTAATTTTGAAAAAGCAGAGAAATTATTTCAGTCAAAAAAATACAATGAAGCACAAGTAATTCTGGAAGGAATTGTGAAAAATAATCCATCAGATATTAAGTCTTTGGAATATTTAGGAGAGATTTCGGCACATCAAAAATCTTGGGTAAAAGGAGCTGAATATTTCAAAAAACTAAAAGAATTAAAACCCACAGTGGCTGATTATTTTTTTAAATATGGAGGTTGTCTGGCAATGCATTCGCTTGAAGTAAATAAATTAAAAGCGTTCGCAATGGTGGGCGATATGAAAGAAGCTTTTGAAAAAGCAATCGAACTCAATCCGAAACATGTTCAAGCGCGATGGGCACTGATTGAAATATATTTACAATTGCCTGGGATTTTAGGCGGGAGCGAATCGAAAGCAATTGGATATTCTAATGAATTAGCGCAATTTTCTCCCATTGATGGCTATCTTTCTAGAGGACGGATCGACGAATATTTCAAAAGATATGATTTGGCCGAAAAAAATTATAAAAAAGCGCATGAAATTGGCAATTCAAAAGTCACATTTCAAAAATTATATAATTTATATTTGAACAAATTAAAAGACACAAAAAAAGCGCAGGATTTAAAACGAAAATTCGAAGCTTAACATAAAAATCTTAAAACTAAATTCTGAGAAATAATTGGAATTTGTCCCGATAGTTTCGGAATTAATAATTGAAATTTAAATGAAAACACATTTCATCGCGATAGGCGGAAGTGCAATGCACAACTTAGCATTGGCATTACATAACAAAGGATATCAGGTTACAGGAAGTGACGATGCTATTTTTGAGCCATCAAAATCAAGATTAGAAAAAAAAGGAATTCTTCCGGCTGAATTAGGATGGTTTCCTGAAAAAATTACGGCCGATATCGATGCAATCATTTTAGGAATGCACGCAAAGGCAGATAATCCAGAATTGCTGAAAGCTCAGGAATTAGGATTGAAAATTTATTCGTATCCAGAATTTTTATACGAACAATCTAAAAATAAAACGCGTGTTGTAATTGGTGGTTCTCATGGAAAAACTACAATTACTTCGATGATTTTGCACGTTATGCATTATCATAATATAGCTGTAGATTACATGGTAGGAGCTCAGCTTGAAGGGTTTGATACGATGGTTCATCTTACCGAAGAAAATGATTTTATGGTTCTTGAAGGTGACGAATACTTATCATCACCAATTGACAGACGCCCAAAATTTCATTTATATCAGCCAAATATTGCGTTGATTTCGGGAATTGCGTGGGATCATATTAATGTGTTTCCAACATATGAAAATTATGTAGAGCAGTTTGAAATTTTTATTCAAAAAATTACAAATGGCGGTATTTTGGTTTACAATGAAAATGACCCAGAAGTAAAACGTGTTGCCGAAGCAGCTACAAATCCGATACGAAAATTAGGATATTCAACTCCAAACTATACAGTAAGCGACGGTGTGACTTTGTTGGAAACTCCTGAGGGCGATATGCCAATTGAAGTTTTTGGTGCTCACAATCTAAATAATTTAGCTGGGGCAAAATGGATCTGCCAAAATATGGGTGTTGATGAAGCTGATTTTTACGAAGCAATTGCTAGTTTCAAAGGAGCGTCAAAACGTTTAGAAAAAATTGCGGAAGGAAAAGGAAAAGTGGCTTACAAAGATTTTGCGCATTCGCCTAGCAAAGTTGCTGCAACCACAAAAGCCGTAAAAGAGCAATATCCAAACAGAACATTAGTTGCTTGTTTAGAACTGCATACGTACAGCAGTTTAAATGCTGAATTTTTGAAAGAGTATGAAGGTGCGCTAGAATATGCTGATGTAGCGGTTGTTTTCTATTCTCCAGATGCTGTAAAAATCAAACAATTAGAAGAAGTGACTTACGATCAGATTGCTAAAGCATTTAATCGTGAAGATCTTATAATTTATACTAATCCTGCTGAGTTCAAAGAATATTTATTTAATTTGAATTTAGATAATTCGGCACTTTTATTAATGAGTTCTGGAAATTACGGCGGATTGAATTTTGATGAAGTAAAAGGATTGATTGAGTAAAATTAGTCAATGAGATAATTAGATAATGTGTCAATTGCGTTGCAGTTGGCACATTTTTTTTTAATTATCAAATTGTCTAATTGGCACATTTTGTAATTGTTTATTTTTTTGAATGATTTTTCTTTCTTTTTAATATATTCGCTTCTTAGAAAAATCATTTAATTTATGGAAGAAACTCATTTCCCAATTACAAATTGGTCGGAAGACGATAGGCCACGCGAAAAATTAATGCTTAAGGGGAAAAGTGCTTTGAGCGATGCTGAGTTGATCGCAATTTTGATTGGTTCAGGGAGTCGAAATGAATCGGCGGTTGATTTGAGTAAAAGAATTCTGAAAAATGCAGAAAATTTGAACGCCTTAGGTAAAATGTCCTTATCTCAATTAATGAATTTTAAAGGAATAGGGGAGGCGAAAGCGATTACAATTATTGCCGCAATGGAACTAGGGCGCCGGCGCCGGGCAGAAGATACAGTCGAATTGATGAAAATTACTTCGAGCAAATTAGTTTTTGAATTAATGGTCCCTATTATCGGCGAATTGGCTCATGAAGAATTTTGGGTACTTTTTCTGAATAATTCTAATAAAGTGATTTCAAAGTCTCAGTTGAGCAAAGGCGGTATTACAGGAACGATTGTTGACGTTCGCTTGGTTTTTAAACTGGCACTCGAAAATGGAGCTACTGGCTTGATTTTGTGTCATAACCATCCTTCGGGGAATTTGTCTCCGAGCGAAGCGGATAAACAGGTTACAAAAAGAATAAAGCTTGCTGGGGAAAGTTTAGATGTTAAAGTTTTGGATCATTTGATTATTACTGAAACAAAATATTATAGTTTTGTAGATGAAGGAATTTTTTAAATTATGAATACCACAATTACAGATGTTTTTTTTGATTTAGATCATACGCTTTGGGATTTTGACAAAAATTCAGAAATGGCTTTTGATCGTATTTTTAAGAGTAAATTTCCGGAAATAAAAACGGAAGATTTTATTGAAAAATATATTCCTATCAATCAATCTTGCTGGAAGTTATATCAAAACGACGAAATAACGCACCAAGAACTTCGTTACAATAGATTAAAGTTTTCATTTGATGCTTTGAATTATGAAATTTCAGATGAAAATATCAACGAAATAGCCAATCACTATATTGAGTTTTTAACAGATAATAATCATCTTTTTGATGGTGCTGTTGAGGTTTTAGAATATTTGAAACCAAAGTACAGACTTCATATTATAACAAATGGTTTTGCGAATGTTCAAGATAAAAAGATTAAAAACGCATCGCTTTCGGGTTATTTCAATACCATTACAAATTCTGAATTAGCGGGTGTAAAAAAACCAAATAGTATTATCTTTGATTATGCTGTTAATTTGGCAAAAGCATCAAAAGAAACAAGCATCATGATTGGAGACTGTTTAGATGCGGATGTAAACGGAGCTTTAAATGCGGGTCTTGATGCTATTTTCTTTAATGAAAAAAAAATTGATGTCCCTCAGAATATTAAACAAATAAACCATTTATTAGAACTTAAAAAATATTTATAATGATGAGAATTAAATTTTTACTGACTGCACTTTTTATTTCAATTATTGGATTTGCTCAATCTGCACAATCTGGGCAGTCTGTTAATGATTACAAAGCAGTTATTGTGCCGTTGAAATATGATTTTTTAAAATCAGATAATCAATATAGAATGGCAACAATCAGCAAAGGAAATTTGACAAAAGCTGGTTTTCAAGCTTTTTATGCAAATGAAGAGCTTCCTGCTGAACTAGCAGATCGTTGTCAGCTTTTATATATTGATGTAAAAAAAGATAACGCGTTTTTAGTAACTAAGCTTTTTATCGAATTAAAAGATTGCTACGGTAAAGTAGTTTATACCTCAGAAGTGGGTAAAAGCAAAGAAAAAGATTATGAAATAGCTTATAGAGAAAGCTTAAATATGGCTTTTATCTCGGTAAACAACCTACATTATAAGTATAGCGGTAAAACTATTGCGCCAAATCCTAGAGCAGGTATGGTTACTGCTGCTCCGGTTGCAGTTGCTGCTGCGGTAACACCAGCGGTTCAGCAAACTGTAAATGCAACTCCTGTTGCTGATGTGGCTGATCCAAATTTACTTTACGCACAACCAACTGACAACGGATTCCAGTTGATTGACAAAACACCAAAAGTGGTAATGAAATTATTGAAAACGTCACGTCCAGATTCATTCATCGCTATCAAAGATGGTGTTCAAGGGACTTTAAATGCAAAAGACAATCAATGGTTTTTTGAATATTATCAAAATGATAAATTAGTTTCTGAAAAAGTTTCAGTTAAATTCTAAATATAAAATCTGGTTTTAATAACCATATTTATCTTTCCAACGGTTCTTTAAAAATTCGCGGTTGCTGTTCTCTCGAGAATTGTTTCCCGGTTTGTAAAGAACCGTTTCTTTTATGGCATCGGGTAAAAATTCCTGTTCTGCAAAATTATTGGCATAATCATGTGAATATTTATAATCGTCGCCGTATCCTAGTTCTTTCATTAATTTAGTCGGCGCATTTCGCAAATGAATTGGAACTGGAAGATCTCCAGTTTGTTTTACTAATTGCTGCGCATTTCCAATTGCCATATACGAAGCATTGCTTTTTGGAGAAGTCGCCAAATAAATAGCGCATTGGCTCAAAATAATTCGGCTTTCAGGATAACCAATAGTCGTTACCGCCTGAAAAGTATTATTTGCCATTATAAATGCCGTTGGATTTGCATTTCCGATATCTTCGCTGGATAAAATAAGCATTCTTCTGGCAATAAATTTTACATCTTCACCGCCTTCAATCATTCTAGCCAGCCAGTAAACCGCTCCATTTGGATCGCTTCCTCGAATTGATTTTATAAAAGCTGAAATAATATCGTAATGCTGTTCACCGGTTTTGTCATACAAAACGGTATTTTGCTGTACTAATTCAAGAACGCAATCATTTGTAATTGTAATTTCGTCGCCTGCAGAAGCGTTAATTACAAGTTCGAAAATATTCAGCAATTTTCTGCCATCTCCGCCAGAAAGTCGGAGTAAGGCTTCCGTTCCCTTTAAAATTATTTTTTTTGATGCTAGATAAACGTCAGTTTTCATTGCGCGATGCAATAAGGCTTCTAAATCATCTTTGTTAAATGCATTTAAGATATAAACCTGACAGCGGGATAATAATGCGGGAATAACTTCAAAACTTGGATTTTCTGTAGTAGCGCCAATAAGTGTTATCCATCCTTTTTCAACGGCGGCTAAAAGCGAGTCTTGTTGTGATTTGCTGAAACGATGAATCTCATCGATAAACAAAATAGGGTTTTTGGCAGTAAATAAGCCACCGCTTTGTTTTGCTTTGTCGATAACATCTCTAATGTCTTTTACACCAGAATTTATGGCGCTTAAAACGTAAAATGGACGTTTTGATTCTTGTGCGATAATTTGTGCCAGAGTCGTTTTTCCTGTTCCCGGTGGTCCCCAAAAAATTAAAGAAGGAATAATTCCTTTTGAAATTTGTTGTGTCAAAGATCCGTTAGGGCCAACTAAATGACTCTGACTTACATAATCTTCTAATTTTTGTGGGCGAATACGCTCGGCTAAAGGTGCTTCCATTTTGTAAAATTACTATTTTTTAGTTTTAGATTTTGTCTCTTAAAAGTTAAAACAAATGATTCAAGTAAGGATTGTTACAATCTGAGACATGTTTTATAATATGACAAATTATCAGTAAATTAGATTTGGACAGTTTTTTGATGCCAATAATTGAATTGATTTTTTAAAACATGAACGATAAAGATTTTAAATTTTCTACTGCAGTAGTTGGACTTCCTGTTTTTTTTGTCCTTTTTTTATGGATTATTTATTGGTTTCAGATTCGCTTCGATTTCGACTTTTACCAAAACGGAATTTATCCAAGAGATTTTTCTGGTTTGCAGGGTGTTTTATTCAGTCCTTTTATTCATGAAAATCTTGAGCATCTTTATAATAATTCGATTCCGCTTTTAGTTTTGCTTGCAGCATTGCAGTTTTTTTATCCTAAACAAACAATTCCTGTAATTGGTTACGGAATTTTATTTTCTGGTTTGATTACCTGGATTATTGGCCGAGAGAATTATCACATTGGCGCAAGCGGATTGATTTATGTTTTAGTGAGTTTTATTTTCTTTAAAGGGATTCAAACAGGCTATTATCGTTTAGTTGCGCTTTCACTTTCTGTGATTTTATTATATGGTGGTATGATTTGGTATGTTTTTCCAGATGTTGATGCGACGATTTCTTGGGAAGGGCATTTGGCTGGATTCATTACAGGTTTTGTTTTGTCGTTATTTTATCGAACCCCAGAGTATACAAAGCCAATTGTTTATGATTGGCAACGTCCAGATTTCAATCCAGATGAAGATCCTTTTATGAAGCATTTTGATGAAAACGGAAATTTTGTAAACACTCCAATTCCGGAAGAAGAGGAGGGAATTGTCTCTTATTTTAGTTCTGATTTTCCAGTATATTATACAGTAACTAAAACAGAATCAGAAGATAAATAAGAGCAAGTTTATTTCGAGATTAAAAAAACGGTACTTTTGTTTTGAATACTCTAATTTTATTTAACTAGTTATGAAGAAGATTGGATTTGTTTTTGTCGTTTTGTTTCTTTTGGTAAATGCCAAAGCAATAGCGCAATGTGATATTAAAAATAGAATATTGGCCGATGGTTCAATGGTGTATTATTTTGATCCGGAAGTATTTTATACAACAAAATCAAAATCTTTAAAAATTAATATAGTGACGGATAAAGAGCATTATTTTATTGCATTGCAGCCAACACCATTTCCGCCAAAAAAAGAAGGGAAAAAAATCAAGGACGATTTGGTAATGCATTTGGCAGATAATAAAATGTATACTTTGAAACATTATGACACCCAGTATATCAAAAATGACTCAATAATGCAGGTTTTATATCTGATTGATGATAAAGATCTGGATTCGTTCTCTAAATTTGAAGCCGTGGTTGCTGAAATTAGCATGAAAGGAACCGATTTTGTTCGTGATTATACTTTTAAATTGCACAAACGAGCCATTATAAGACAGCTTGCCTGTTTTTTAAAAGAAGATGAAAAGTAGTTATTGGTCTTCAGGTATTGGTTCATTTTTGTGAAATAACTTTTTATCCAGGGTCTTAAAAAGATTGTTGAAAGTTAATGTCAATGATGCGGCATTTACGGTTTGATTTCCCTTATTTCTTGGGAGATATTCATTAGCATAAGTTAGTTCAACCTGAATGTCATCAGTAAATAAATATCCTGCTCCGATATTAAATCTATTTCGGTCAAAAAAACTTTCTCCGGTTACTTTTGATCCAGTTTTGAAATAAAGTTCGTCTGAAGCAATTGCATAAACAACACCTTCTCTCAAAATTTTACTGTTAAGCGGTTTTAGATATTTTATTTGCTGACGATAACGAATTACATTGTCATAATTTCCATCTTGGTCTCGCATGTGTCTCAATTCAAGTCTCATTCGAGTGCTTAAAGTGTAGCCTGTTTTGTGAAAATAATAAATTCCCTGCAATGCAAATCTCCATTCTGGTGATTCAAACTGACCAATCTCTGGAACATCTTTATTATGATTGTACGCTAAAAATGAAGAAAGTTTCCAACGTGGTGTCAGGTAATAATGTCCCCAACCTCTTATTGAACGTTGAGTATTTTCTTGAAAAATATTAGGAGAAGATTCTGTGCCGCTATAGGCAGCTCCAAGATTTAATTCAACAGACCATTTTTCATTAAGAGTTTTGTTGAATTGATATTCGCTCCAAAACTGATTGTAAGTGGTGTTTTGTCCATAAAAAATACTTGTAATTAAAAAAATTACAAGTATTAAATAATTCCTTTTAGATATGTTTTGATGAGCATTTTTTGAAGACATTCATTTTGTTATTTATGAGTCATCTTAATTCTCAATTTTTTATCCTCTTTGGCGAACAGTTTCGTATAAAAAAGCTCCACAAGCCACAGAAACATTTAAAGATCCTATAGAACCAAACATTGGAAGTTTAGCTTTCTCGTCAACAATTTTTAAAACAGAAGGATTGATTCCTCTATCTTCAGAGCCCATTATAATGGCGATAGGTTCGTTTAATGTTATATCATAGATATTTTGATCCGTTTTTTCAGTTGCAGCAACCGTTTTGATTCCAGAACCTTGTAAATAAAATATAGCATCTTTAATGTGCTCAACTTTGCAAATAGGAACGTTGAAAACCGCACCTGCAGATGTTTTTACCGTGTCACCGTTTACTGGAGCTGATCCAGCTTTTTGAATAATGATTCCGTTTACCCCAGTACATTCAGCGGTTCTGATGATAGCACCAAAATTACGTGCGTCAGAAATCTGGTCTAAGATTAGAAACAATGGTTTTGAGCCCGATTCAATTGTTGATTCAACTAAGTGTTCTAGTTCGATAAATCCAATAGGCGATATTGTCGCAACAGCACCTTGGTGATTATTTGGAGTAAGACGATTTAACTTTTCAACCGGTACATATGAGAAATTAATGTTGGCGCGTTTCATCACTTTCATTAAATCTTTCATTAATTCTCCAGAAATTTCTTTTTGTATAAATACCTTGTCAACTTCCTTTCCTGCCTGAATTGCTTCTATAATGGCTCTAATTCCAAATATTTGATGTTCTTTTTCCATGATGCAAATATAGGTATATTGTTTATATAAAAAAAAAACCACTCTGAATGAACAGAGTGGTTTTACTATTAAGTTTTTCGGTATAAAATTAGAATTTATCCCAGAAAAGTTTTGTAGTCAATAAGTCTCCACCGATTGCTGTTGAAGCAGCTTTCCAGTTTGTGCTGTTTACTTGTTGTTCAAGAACAGGGTAAGTCATTCTTACAGGAACTTTTCCACCAGCGTTAGTAATCGCTGTAGCAGGTGCCAATAAAACTGGGTAGTCTAATCTTCTCCAGAAATTCCAAGAAGTTAAAGCTTGATTGTACATAGCAACCCAAGCTTGTTCTCCAATAGATTTTTTCCAGTTTGCAGCGTCATATGGATGAGCAGCTAGGTAAGCGGCAGCTTGTGCATCTGTACCGCCCCATTCTGTAATAGAAGTAGTAACCGCAGTATCATAAGCTGCAGCAGCTGATCCTGGAGTCCAACGAGCATTTGCCTCAGCAATGTAGAATGCAACTTCAGTGTAGTTTAATAAAACACCTGGAGTAGTTTCAGTATAAGCGAAATTTGCTATACGAGAAAAAACACGGTAACTTCCTGGTGAACCAATTATTTGACCTTTGTATACACCTGAACCATCAGCCGCTAATTTGTAATATTTACTAATTCTTGGATCAGAAGACGCATTCATGTAGTCAACTAGTGTTTTTCCAGCAATGAAGTCATTTCTAGTAGACAAGTTTTCGTATAATGGGTTGAAGTTTGGTGATTCACTTCTATAATTGAATTGAGCGTTGTCATCAGAAGATTTCATTACACCAGCAGCGATGGCAGCTTGCGCTGTAGTTTGTGCTAATGTAGGGTTTGCGTCTGCAATTGCAATTCCAAGTTTCAATTTTAAAGAGTTAGCAAATGTGATCCATTTTGCAATATCTCCGTCATAAATATTCTCTCCTTCATCAAAGCTACCGAAACCTACAGCATTGACGTCTAAGTTAGCAAGATCTTTATTGATTCTTGCAATTAAATCTTGATAGATTGTAGCTGCATCATCGTAAGCAGGCAATGGGTATTTGTTAAGATCTGCAGCTTGTGTGTAAGGAATATTTCCAAAAGTATCTACTAAAATTTGATACGTGTACACTTGCATG
The DNA here is from genome assembly GCF_007341385.1 of Flavobacterium daemonense. GTDB lineage: Bacteria > Bacteroidota > Bacteroidia > Flavobacteriales > Flavobacteriaceae > Flavobacterium > Flavobacterium daemonense. Next base: position 164,754 of record NZ_VJYD01000007.1, on the reverse strand, counting down.
ATGTCGATCATTGCTAGCTGATTTTTTTTGTTAAGTTCCCATCCTGGAGCTTCAGTAATGGTAGGTACATATGCATTGATGATTTCTTTAGCTTTACCTAAATTATTCAATACGTTTACGTAATTATCTCTATAGATTTGGTTTGAAACGTTACGGTTTGTAAAGTCGTAGTTACTTTCATTAACATAGATTGTTTCTTGCCAATATTGCATCGTTAATCTGAAATTATTCTCATTTACGTTAGGAGTATTTACATAATCACTTAACTCTTTTTGAGCATAATTTACAAGCGATCCAGGTACGGTTGTGTACGCACTGTTTGGATCTGTGTTTATATCGTCACTAACACAGGCTGTCATTGACAAACCAATTGTTAGTATTGCTATTATCTTTTTCATTTTTTTTTAGAAATTTAATTTGACGTTAAAAGAAATATTTCTTGCAGTCGGCATTGGTCCAGATTGCCATCCTTGAGTGTTTCCTGAAGACAAACCAGCTTCTGGATCTGAGTAAGGTAGGCTTTTGTCAATGATCCATAAATTGTTTCCAATTACGCTAAATGAACCTCCTTTAATTGATTTTCCTAATATACTTGATGGCAAGTTATAAGTTAAAGCTACCTCTCTTAATTTTATAAATCCAGCATCGTAAACATATTCTGCTGCAGGAGGGTCAGTATTTAAAACTTGACTTGACTGATCTCTTCTTAATCTAATGTCGTTTTTAATGTATTGTGGTTGAGTACCTCCTGGCGTGTAAGCCGGATTTGCCTTAACACCATCTAATATAACTCCACCACCATTAGCGATAGTGTTTCTTATTGGGTTTCCTAAATCGTTATTTCCAACAGAGTTTTCGTAGATACCTGTTCCGTAACCATAGTATTGATCAAGTGAGAATACGCTTCCACCTTTTTTCATATCAATTAAGAAACTTAAAGAGATGTTTTTGTAAGCGAATTTGTTGTTGATACCGCCAATCCATTTTGCTTGGTATGTTCCTAAGTTATTGTCAGTAGTTGTAGATACTAGGTAAGCACCATTCGATCCGATTACTTTATTTCCAGAAGCATCTCTTACATAAGTTGTTCCCCAGATTGAACCATAATCTTTGTGAAGTGGAGCATTAATACTTACACCACCTTGAAGAGTGTTAATTTGGATGTTCTCAATACCAGGAGCTAATTCTGTAACTTGTGTGTTAGGATTAGACCAGTTTACAGAAATATCCCATGCGAAGTTTTCTGTTTTAACAGGAGTCAAGTTCAATGTAACCTCAAATCCTTTTGTTGTTAATGTACCAGCATTTAAGTTGTTAAAGCTTGATCCGGTAGCTGTTGATACAGGCAATGGTAAAATTTGGTCGTAAGCTTTGTTTTGGAACCAAGCTACGTCAAAACCAAGTCTGTTGTTTAAAAATTGCATATTAACCCCTAACTCGACGTTGTCTAATTGTTGTGGTTTTAAGTTTGCATTTTTAGCCGTTGTATTGTAAGCATAAGATGGTGTTCCAAATGGAGTTTGTGCATTATATGTGTTCAAAAGCACGTTCGCTTGAGTGTCAGAACCTACTTGTGCATAAGCAGCTCTGAATTTTCCGAAATTAATCCATTCAACATCTTTTAACCAATTTGAGAAAACAACACTTCCAGATATTGCAGAATACCAATATGCATTGTTGTCTGCAGGAAGAGCAGAAGATTGATCTCTTCTAACAGAGCCTTCTAAGTAGTAAGTTCCTTTGTATCCTAATGTTGCTTGTGCAAATAAACCTAACACTTCTTTTCTTGTTTTAACCGTTCTAGGTAATGTTGGAGCAGATTTTGAGTTAGAAATTGTATACAATCCTGGAATATATAATCCTCCTGAAGTTGTTTGTTGCTCAGAAAAGTTATTTTGTACGTTGTAGTTAGTACCTAAAATGAAGTTAAGGTTTAAATCTTCAGTTAGGTCTTTTTTGTAAGTAGCCAAGAAATCATAGTTTTGCTCGCTAAAATCATAAAGATCTAATGCATAACCAGAAAACTGTGGTGGCTGATTTAATAAGTTTGGATTAGATCCAATAGCATTAGGGTAAGAACCAACAGCGATTCTACTTTCAGTTGTCATGTTGAATCCGTCAGTACCCATTCTACCCATTAAGCTGATGTTTTTGTTTACATCATAAGTAATACTTGCATTCGCAGCAAATCTCTTTCTACTATCATTGTTGTAGTTTTCGTATCTTTGGAAATATGGGTTATCCCAGAAAGCAGGAGTTAAATCATCTGGACCATTTATGTTCCAAGTGTAGTTTTGTCTGCTTTTGAAATACAAATCTTTTTGTTCTTGAAGGTCAACGTTCGTTGGCCACCATTGTCTGAATCCAGCGATTTGGTTACCTCCGTATCCAGTAGTGTTTCTGTTTCTTGTGTTTTGAGAAACATAAGTAGCATTAAATGTAGAACTTAACTTATCGTTGAATTTGTAAGTAGAAGTTGCATTGAAGTTGTTTTTGCTTAATAAAGCATTAGGCAAAATGTCTCCTGAATTTGTGTTAGAGTACGTTAATCTGTAAGTAGCTTTGTCTGTACCACCGCTTCTTGCGATGTTGTTTACAGTTGAAGTACCTGTTTGGAAAAATGTAGAAGGGCCGTTTTTAGCCATCTGCCATGGAGTTTGTTTACCAAAATTTGGTGATCCTGGAGTGAAAGCATCATATTGCCAAACTAGTTCACCAGTATATTTTGGACCATAAGAAGCGTCATCACCAGTCGAAGCCATTTTTTGTCCATTGTAATCACCCCAGCTGCTTTCTCCAACATAACCTTCACCATATTGAGTTTGGTATTTAGGGAATGTTTTTTTGTCCATTGTAGACATAGTATAAGAAGAAGAAATTTCAACTGACATTTCATTTCTTAATTTACCTTTTTTAGTAGTAATGATGATCGCACCATTTTGAGCTCTAGATCCATAAAGAGCTGTTGCAGCAGCACCTTTTAATACGTTGATGTCTGCAATGTTGTTTGGGTTGATATCTGATGCAGCGTTACCGTAGTCATATCCGCCTCTACCACTTTTTTGGTCAAGACTGTTTACGTTGCTGTTTAAGATTGGCACACCATCAACTACAAATAAAGCCTGGTTGTCTCCCAAAAGTGATTTGTAACCTCTAAGAACCACGTTAGTAGATCCTGCAAAGTTAGTACCTTGAGTTACGCTAAGACCAGCAACTTTTCCTGATAAGTTGTTAACAAAGTTTCCAGTTGGAACTGTTGATACTTGGTCGCCTGTTACTTGTTGTGCTGAGTAACCAAGAGATTTTTTCTCTCTTTTAATACCTAATGCAGTTGTTACAACAACTCCTTCAAGTTCTTGTGCAGCTGCTGCTAATTTTACGTTTAATGAAGTAGAACTCGCAGTTACTTCTTGGGTTTTCATACCAATGTAGCTAAATACCAAAACTTGGCTTGATGATGCTTTGATAGTATATTTACCATCAAAATCAGTTTGCGTTCCAGATTTTGTTCCCTTAACTAATACACTAACACCTGGCAAAGGCATTCCGGCATTGTCAGAAACAGTTCCTGTAACGGCTCTTTCTTGCGCAAAAGTAAGTTGCGCCATTAGTACTAATAAAAGCACTAAGAATCCATTGAACTTTAGTTTCATTTTTAAATATTTTGAATTAGTATCGCAAAACTCTTAATAATTTGTTAACTATCCTAATATTAGATTAAACTTTTTTCAGTTCCTGCTAAAATTTAACATTATAACATATGTTTACGATAGTGTTATATAATTGTAATTCTTGAATATCTTGACTTCCGTTTGTAAGAGTTATCTTCAATAGTCCATTTGGTGTCTGCAGTACAGAACCTATTCCTAGGCCAATTAGTTTTTTTGTCTCATTTGGATTAATAGATGACGTTAAGTCTTGATAAATACCGTAATCTGCAATTGTGTGTACGTAAATATTTCGTGAAAATTTGTATCGGTATTCTGTTAGAATTAAAAAATTGAGGTTGGATTGAAGACTGTTTTCTAAAAAGCCTCGGATGGAATTCATGCCCCCAAAACGATATAATTCATTTGAAATATAATTTTTACTGTTAAGATAAAAATTTTGTGAATTTATGTTAATGAAATTCTTGTCATTTATCTCAAAGTTATACGAGGCATTAATATTTGTATAAAATTGCTTGCTTGACCCTGCGGTCTCTGGTGAAGAATTAGTGTTCCTTTTTCCATAGCCAATTACCCAGTTTATATAAGCTTTTTTAGGCAGGAGATTGTTGATGTGGTCGATTTTTTTGTAATCGAAGCTTGATGTGAAATAAGCATTTTTGAAATCGCTAATTTGCGAATTATTGATGTTTTGAATGTCGCTTGATTCTGTTGCTTGATAACCGGCATAAATTCTAGAATTATAATTTAAAAAGTAGCCGAGATCAATTGAGGTTTTTGTGTTTTGAAATGTGCTGTCTTGTTTGAAAATGTTTAATTGCGCTTTTATGCCTAGCGGTGATTTAAAAATGTATGGAATTTCTAATCTAGTATTAAAGGTTTTTTGCTGGTTTCCATCACTTTTCCAATATAAAGAAAATTGCTCTCCAGCACGAAGAGTGTTTAAAAGTGAAATGTCTATATATCCATTTATGTTTAATTTTTCGTTTTTGTCGTTAGAAAACCCAATATAACCATCAAATGTATTTGCTTTTCTTTTTTCTATATAGGTGTAAATTTTGGTAGAATCTGTAGTGAATAATATTTCTGGATATTTTGTCTGTGAAATAAATTCATAACTATTAATCTCCTCGTAAAGTTGCTGTGTTGTTTCTTGATTAAAAGTTTTGTTTAAGTATTTTTTGTTTAGTTGTTTTAGGTGTCCTTTTGGAAAAAAATCTTTTTCCTTTGAATTTGAATAATTAAGAATGATGGAATTTATTGTTCTTTTTTTTTCTGATTTAAAATTTAAGTCGGCATAAATTATGGAATTCCTTTTTTTGATGTTTTCTAATTTGATTTTGCTTAAGGCGAAACCTTGTTTTTCCGCATCAATTATTTTTTGATTTAAGAAATTTTCGACTTCGCTATATGGCAAAATGATGGTGTCATTTTTTGCTTTTTCAGAATCAAATAATAAATTGTTTATACCTATATATATATGTATGAATTTTGTTTGCTTTTTTAGCTCTATTATTGAATGGTAGGTGGTGTCGTTTATTTGAGTTGTGTTTAAGATATTGTTTTCTAAATACCCTGTTTTCAGTAATTTTTCAGAAGTGCTGTTTACTTCATCAAGAAGTGATTTTATGTTTGGATGGATAGACTTATAGTTGAGTGAATCAATTATTTGGTTTTCAGATTGATTAGTTCCGTTTATTGTCAAGTGAAAATTTTGCGCATGACTGCAAATGCTTGTAATAGAGAAAAAGAATAAAAATAATATTTGTTTCAAAAGCTGTTTTTTCATTCGTTAAAAGTATTGCAAATATCGAATGTTTGTTTATAAAATCATAAGTCTAAATAATGTTGTTGAAAATTAATGAATTAACGTTTGTATAGTGAAAAATATTTTATACATTTGCAACCCCGTAAAAAGCGGGAATTTAATAAACATAATAATTTTTAGTATTAATTATGCCAACAATTCAACAATTAGTAAGAACAGGAAGAACTCAGATCACTAAGAAGAGTAAATCGGTTGCTTTAGATTCTTGTCCTCAAAGAAGAGGGGTTTGTACGCGTGTTTACACTACTACACCAAAAAAACCAAACTCTGCAATGCGTAAAGTTGCGCGTGTACGTTTGACAAATGGTAATGAGGTGAATGCTTACATCCCAGGAGAAGGACATAATCTACAAGAGCACTCGATAGTATTAGTGCGAGGTGGAAGGGTAAAAGATTTACCAGGTGTTAGATATCATATCGTTCGTGGAGCGCTTGATACGTCAGGTGTTGCAGGAAGAACGCAAAGAAGATCTAAGTACGGTGCTAAACGCCCAAAAGAAGCAAAAAAGTAATTTAAAAACTTTTAAGAAAAAGACATGAGAAAAAGAGCGGCAAAGAAAAGACCACTTTTACCAGATCCAAGGTTTAACGACCAATTAGTAACACGTTTTGTGAATAACTTAATGTGGGATGGTAAGAAATCTACAGCTTTTAAAGTATTTTATGATGCAATTGATATCATCGAAACTAAAAAGCAAAATGATGAGAAAACTTCATTAGAGATCTGGAAAGATGCTTTAACTAACGTTATGCCTCACGTAGAAGTACGTAGCCGTAGGGTTGGTGGAGCTACATTCCAAATTCCAATGCAGATTCGTCCAGACAGAAAAATTTCTATGGCAATGAAGTGGTTAATACTTTATTCAAGAAGAAGAAATGAAAAATCTATGGCACAACGTTTAGCTTCTGAGTGTTTAGCTGCGGCTAAAGAAGAAGGTGCTGCGGTTAAGAAAAGAATGGATACTCACAAAATGGCAGAAGCTAACAAAGCATTCTCTCACTTTAGATTTTAATTCGTAAGAAATGGCTAGAGATTTAAAATATACAAGAAATATCGGGATTGCTGCTCACATTGATGCTGGTAAAACAACAACAACTGAGCGTATTCTTTTTTACACTGGAAAGTCACACAAAATTGGTGAGGTACACGATGGTGCTGCAACAATGGACTGGATGGCGCAAGAGCAAGAAAGAGGTATCACAATTACTTCTGCTGCTACAACTTGTACTTGGAATTTTCCAACTGAGCAAGGTAAAGTTCTTCCAGAATCATTGCCTTACCACTTTAATATTATTGATACTCCTGGACACGTTGACTTTACTGTAGAGGTAAACCGTTCTTTACGTGTACTTGATGGATTGGTTTTCTTATTTAGTGCAGTTGATGGTGTTGAGCCTCAATCAGAAACTAACTGGAGACTTGCAGATCAATATAGAGTTCCTCGTATGGGATTCGTAAACAAAATGGACCGTCAAGGTGCTAACTTTTTAGCTGTATGCGGGCAGGTTAAAGATATGTTGAAATCGAATGCGGTTGCAATTACTTTGCCTATTGGTGATGAAGCAGATTTTAAAGGTATTGTTGACTTAGTTAAAAATCAAGCTATTGTATGGCATGATGAAACTCAAGGAGCTACTTTTGATATCGTTGATATCCCAGCTGATATGGTTGATGATGTAAAGCACTACCGTTCTATCCTTATCGAAGAGATCGCAACTTATGATGAGAATCTTTTAGATAAATACATGGAAGATGAAAACTCTATTACAGAGGAAGAAATCAACAATGCGTTAAGAGCTGCAACTATCGATATGGCAATCATTCCTATGCTTGCTGGTTCTTCTTTCAAAAACAAAGGAGTTCAATTTATGTTAGATGCTGTTTGTAAGTATTTGCCATCTCCATTGGATAAAGAAGGTATTGAAGGAATTCACCCTGATGATGCTGAGTTATTAGAAGAAGATCAAACTAAAATCTTACGTCGCCCAGATGTAAAAGAGCCGTTTGCTGCTTTAGCATTTAAAATTGCTACTGACCCATTCGTAGGTCGTTTAGCTTTCTTCCGTGCTTACTCTGGACGTTTAGATGCTGGTTCATATGTATTAAATACTCGTTCTGGTAACAAAGAGAGAATTTCTCGTATTTACCAAATGCATGCTAACAAACAAAATCCGATCGAATTTATTGAGGCTGGAGATATTGGAGCTGCTGTAGGATTTAAAGATATCAAAACTGGAGATACTTTGTGTGATGAAAAGAATCCAATTATTTTGGAGTCTATGAAATTCCCAGAGCCTGTAATTGGTATTGCTATCGAGCCTAAAACTAAAGCTGACGTTGATAAAATGGGTATGGCTTTGGCTAAATTAGCTGAAGAAGATCCAACATTTACTGTAAGAACTGATGAGGCTTCTGGTCAAACTATTATTTCTGGTATGGGTGAGCTTCACTTAGATATCTTAGTTGATCGTATGAAACGTGAGTTTAAAGTAGAGGTTAATCAAGGTGAGCCACAAGTAGAATACAAAGAGGCGTTTACTAAATCTGCACAACATAGAGAAACTTACAAAAAACAATCTGGAGGTCGTGGTAAATTCGGTGATATCGTATTTAGAATCGAGCCTGCTGATGAAGTTGATGGTAAAGTCCCAGTTGGATTACAGTTTGTAAATGAGGTAAAAGGTGGTAACGTACCGAAAGAGTATATTCCTGCTGTTGAAAAAGGTTTCCGTGAGGCTATGAAAACAGGTCCATTAGCTGGATACGCTGTTGATAGTTTGAAAGTAACTTTATTAGATGGATCTTTCCACCCTGTGGATTCTGATGCTCTTTCTTTTGAATTAGCGGCTAGAATGGGTTATAAAGAATCAGGACGTGCTGCTGGAGCTGTTATTCTTGAGCCAATCATGAAAATCGAAGTTATTACTCCTGAAGAAAACATGGGTGATATCGTTGGTGACTTGAACCGTCGTAGAGGTCAGGTTAATGACATGGGTGATAGAAATGGTGCTAAAACTATTAAAGCTGATGTGCCTTTATCAGAAATGTTTGGTTATGTAACTACATTAAGAACATTATCTTCTGGTAGAGCTACTTCAACAATGGAGTTCTCTCACTATGCAGAAACACCTTCTAATATTTCAGAAGAGGTAATCAAAAAAGCAAAAGGTAACGCTTAATTTTAAGAAAATGAGTCAAAAAATCAGAATAAAACTAAAGTCTTACGATCACATGTTGGTAGATAAATCTGCTGAAAAGATCGTAAAAACAGTAAAAACTACTGGAGCAGTTGTAACAGGTCCAATTCCGTTGCCAACTCACAAAAAACTTTTCACTGTATTACGTTCTCCGCACGTTAACAAAAAAGCGAGAGAGCAATTTGAAGTAATGTCATACAAGAGATTGATTGATATTTATTCATCTTCATCTAAAACTATTGATGCTTTAATGAAACTTGAATTGCCAAGTGGAGTAGAAGTGGAGATTAAAGTATAATTTTTTTATATTTTTTATATAAAAAGCGAGACAGAAACGTCTCGCTTTTTTTGTTTTTAATTTTTGATTTTGTTTCGTGTATTTTTTAAGTGTTTTATGGTTTTGTGTGTCTTTAAATTTTGTCTAAAAACCTTTGTTTTAAAGGGATGCGAAAGTTTTAGGTTTAAGTTTTATTATGGAATTGTTAAGTATGGATTGTCTAAATATTAAAAAATATGTTTCAAAAATGGAGAAGAAAAAAGTTGTTTTGATCATCATTTTGAAGCTTGGATTTTGATTATGAGCGATTTAATTTTTATAACTGTTTGGTATATTCAATTTTAATGCCTACTTTTGCACTCCCTGTTTGGAAATTTCTGTTATTTTCAAATTGAAGGGAATTTTAGTAATTAATAATTAATATTTATGTCTGGGTTAATTGGTAAGAAAATCGGCATGACTAGTATTTTTGATGAAAACGGGAAAAACATTCCTTGTACGGTAATCGAAGCTGGTCCATGTGTTGTTACCCAAGTCAGAACCAAAGGTGTTGACGGGTACGAAGCGTTGCAACTTGGTTTCGATGACAAAAACGAGAAACATTCTACTAAAGCGGCTTTAGGTCACTTTAAAAAAGCTGGAACTGTTGCTAAGAAAAAAGTCGTTGAATTCCAAGATTTTGCAACTGAACAAAAATTAGGAGATCTTATTGATGTTTCTATTTTTGAAGAAGGAGAATTTGTAGATGTACAAGGTGTATCTAAAGGTAAAGGTTTCCAGGGTGTTGTTAAACGTCACGGTTTTGGTGGTGTTGGACAAGCTACTCATGGTCAGCACAATCGTTTAAGAGCGCCAGGTTCTGTAGGAGCTTCTTCTTATCCATCTAGAGTATTCAAAGGAATGCGTATGGCTGGAAGAATGGGAGGAGATAATGTGAAAGTTCAAAACCTTAGAGTTTTAAAAGTAGTTGCTGAGAAGAATCTACTTGTTGTTAAAGGATGTATTCCTGGGCACAAAAACTCTTACGTAATCATTCAGAAGTAATGGAAGTAAAAGTATTAGATTTCAACGGAAAAGATACTGGTAGAAAAGTTCAACTTTCTGATTCAGTATTCGCAATTGAGCCAAACAATCACGCTGTATATCTTGATGTTAAGCAATATCTTGCTAATCAAAGACAAGGTACTCACAAAGCTAAAGAAAGAGCTGAAGTAACTGGAAGTACGCGTAAGATTAAAAAACAAAAAGGTACGGGTACAGCTCGTGCAGGAAGTGTTAAGAATCCTTTGTTTAAAGGTGGAGGAACAGTTTTCGGGCCAAGACCAAGAAGTTATTCATTTAAATTGAATAAAGCTTTAAAAAGATTGGCTAGAAAATCAGCTTTCTCAATCAAAGCAAAAGAATCAAATATTATCGTTTTAGAAGACTTTAATTTTGATGCGCCGAACACTAAAAATTTCATTAACGTTTTGAAAGCTTTAGGGTTAGAAAATAAAAAATCTCTATTTGTGTTGGGAGAGTCGAATAAAAACGTATATTTGTCGTCACGTAATTTAAAGGCTTCAAATGTCGTAACTAGCTCTGAATTAAGCACTTACGCTATTTTAAACACTAATAATTTAGTGCTTTTAGAAGGTTCTTTAGAGTTAATTGAAGAAAATTTAAGCAAATAATAGGATTATGAGTATCATTATTAGACCTATAGTAACGGAAAAAGTAACCAAAGAAAGTGAAGTTCTAAACCGCTTCGGATTCGTTGTTGACAAAAAAGCAAACAAAGTTGAGATTAAGAAAGCTGTTGAGGCTGCTTATGGAGTAACTATCGTTTCAGTTAACACAATGAATGTGAGACCAGATAGATCTACTAAATACACTAAAAGTGGTTTAATCAGTGGAAAGACAAATGCTTATAAAAAAGCTATTGTTCAAGTACAAGAAGGAGAAACAATTGATTTTTACAACAATATCTAAGATAGAAAAATGTCAGTAAGAAAATTAAAACCTATTACCCCAGGTCAGCGATTTAGAGTTGTGAATGGTTATGACGCCATTACAACTGATAAGCCGGAACGCTCTTTGATAGCGCCGATAAAAAACTCTGGAGGTAGAAATAGTCAAGGAAAGATGACCATGCGTTATACGGGTGGTGGTCACAAGCAGAGATATCGTATTATTGATTTCAAAAGAACTAAAGATGGAATTCCAGCTACAGTGAAATCAATCGAATACGATCCAAATCGTACTGCATTTATCGCTTTATTAGCTTATGCTGATGGTGAGAAAACTTATGTAATTGCTCAAAACGGATTGAAAGTTGGTCAGAAGCTAGTTTCTGGTCCAGAATCTCAACCTGAAATTGGTAATACATTGCCTTTAAGCAGAATTCCTCTTGGAACTGTTATATCTTGTATTGAGTTACGTCCAGGACAAGGAGCTGTAATTGCTCGTTCAGCTGGAACTTTTGCTCAGTTAATGGCAAGAGACGGGAAATATGCAACAATTAAAATGCCATCTGGTGAGACAAGATTGATCTTGTTAACTTGTTCGGCTACAATTGGAGCTGTTTCTAACTCTGACCACCAATTAGTTGTATCTGGAAAAGCAGGTAGAACAAGATGGTTAGGAAGAAGACCTAGAACTAGACCAGTAGCGATGAACCCAGTTGATCACCCTATGGGAGGTGGTGAAGGACGTTCTTCTGGAGGGCACCCACGTTCAAGAAACGGATTGCCAGCTAAAGGTTACAGAACTCGTTCTAAGAAAAACCCGAGTAACAAGTATATCGTAGAACGTAGAAAGAAATAATAAGATATGGCACGTTCATTAAAAAAAGGACCTTTCGTTCATTATAAATTAGACAAGAAAGTTCAAGAAAACGTAGAAAGTGGTAAAAATGGAGTAGTAAAGACTTGGTCTAGAGCTTCAATGATTACTCCAGATTTCGTTGGACAAACTATCGCAGTTCATAACGGTCGTCAATTTGTACCAGTTTACGTAACAGAAAACATGGTAGGTCACAAATTAGGAGAGTTTTCACCAACTAGATCTTTTAGAGGTCATGCTGGAGCAAAAAATAAAGGTAAAAAATAAGAAGCAATGGGAGTTCGTAAAAGAGAAACAGCAGATGCGAGAAAAGAGGCTAATAAGTCTATTGCTTTCGCAAAATTGAATAACTGCCCTACTTCACCTAGAAAAATGCGCTTAGTAGCGGACTTGGTAAGAGGTCAGAAGGTAGAAAGAGCACTTAACATTTTAAGATTCAGTTCTAAAGAAGCTTCAAGAAAATTAGAAAAACTATTATTATCTGCAATCAACAACTGGGAGCAAAAAAATAGTGAAGGTAATTTAGAAGAAGCTGGATTATTTGTTAAAGAGATCAGAGTAGATGGTGGAATGATGTTGAAAAGACTTCGTCCAGCTCCTCAAGGTCGCGCACACAGAATAAGAAAACGTTCTAACCACGTTACAATCGTGCTTGGAGCTATCAATAACACACAAAGCAATTCTTAAGCAGCATGGGACAAAAGACAAATCCAATTGGAAATAGACTTGGTATCATCAGAGGATGGGACTCAAACTGGTATGGTGGAAATGATTACGGTGATAAATTAGCCGAAGATCACAAAATCAGAAAGTATATCCATGCTCGTTTATCAAAAGCTAGTGTATCAAAAGTAATCATCGAGAGAACTTTGAAACTTGTAACCGTTACTATCACTACTGCTAGACCTGGTATTATTATCGGAAAAGGTGGGCAAGAGGTAGACAAGTTGAAAGAAGAACTTAAGAAAGTTACTGACAAAGAGGTTCAAATCAACATCTTTGAAATCAAAAGACCTGAGTTAGATGCTTATCTTGTGGCGACTAGCATCGCTCGACAAATCGAAAGCCGTATTTCTTACAGACGTGCAATCAAAATGGCTATTGCTGCTTCTATGCGTATGAACGCTGAAGGTATCAAAGTTTTGATTTCTGGTCGTTTGAATGGTGCTGAGATGGCGCGTTCGGAAGGTTTCAAAGAAGGTAGAATCCCTCTATCAACTTTCAGAGCTGACATTGATTATGCTTTGGCTGAAGCTCACACTACTTATGGTAGAATGGGTATCAAAGTATGGATCATGAAAGGTGAAGTTTACGGTAAGAGAGAACTTTCTCCACTTGCTGGAATGGACAAAAAACAATCTGGTACAGGTGGTGGTAAAGGTGGAGATGCTCCTAGAGGCAAATCTAACTTTAACAAAGGTGGAAAACCAGACGCTCGTAAAAGAAAGTAAATTTTTAAACTAAAGAAAAATGTTACAGCCTAAAAGAACAAAATACCGTAAGGTACAAAAAGGTAAAATGAAAGGTAACTCTCAAAGAGGGCATGAGCTTTCAAATGGAATGTTTGGTATTAAATCTGTACATGAAGATGGAATGTTCTTAACTTCTCGTCAAATCGAAGCTGCGCGTATCGCTGCAACTCGTTACATGAAGAGAGAAGGACAATTATGGATTAAAATATTTCCAGACAAACCTATCACTAAGAAGCCTCTTGAAGTACGTATGGGTAAAGGTAAAGGAGCAGTTGAGTATTGGGCTGCTGTTGTTAAACCAGGAAGAATTATGTTTGAAGTTGGAGGAGTTCCATTGTCAGTTGCAAAAGAGGCTTTACGTCTTGCAGCTCAGAAACTTCCAGTTAAAACTAAGTTCGTCGTTGCTAGAGATTTCGAAGCATAATTTATATTTATTATGAAACAATCAGAAATAAAAGATCTTTCTGCAGCGGAGTTGCAAGAAAAGCTTAGTCAAACTAAGAAAGTATATGCTGACCTAAAAATGGCTCATGCTATTTCTCCAATTGCTAACCCACTTCAAATTAGAAGCGTTAGAAGAACAGTTGCAAGATTGGCTACAGAGTTAACTAAAAGAGAGTTACAATAATTGTATTCTGCTGAAAGATGGAAGAAAAAAGAAATTTAAGAAAAGAAAGAATAGGTGTTGTTACTTCAAATAGAATGGATAAATCTATTGTTATTGCTGAAGTAAGAAAAGTAAAACACCCATTATACGGTAAGTTCGTGTTGAAAACAAAGAAATATGTTGCACACGACGAAACAAACGACTGTAACATTGGAGATACTGTAAGAATTAGCGAAACGCGTCCTTTAAGTAAAACAAAATGTTGGAGATTAGTTGAAATCTTAGAAAGAGCTAAATAATTATGGTACAACAGGAATCAAGACTAAAAGTAGCAGATAACACGGGAGCTAAGGAAGTTTTAACTATCCGTGTTTTAGGAGGTACCAAAAGAAGGTATGCCTCTGTTGGTGACAAGATTGTAGTATCTATTAAAGATGCAACTCCAAACGGAAACGTGAAAAAAGGAGCTGTTTCAACTGCAGTTGTTGTACGTACCAAAAAAGAAGTGAGAAGAGCTGATGGTTCTTATATCCGTTTCGATGATAATGCATGTGTTCTTTTGAATGCTGCAGGTGAAATGAGAGGGACTCGTGTTTTTGGTCCGGTAGCAAGAGAACTTCGTGAAAAGCAATTCATGAAAATTGTATCATTAGCACCAGAAGTGCTTTAATTCGTTTTAAGATGATAAAGCTAAAAATAAAATCAGGAGATATCGTAAGAGTTATTGCTGGAGACCATAAAGGTGCTGAAGGTAAAGTTCTACGTGTTTACCGTGAGAAAAATAAAGCGATAGTTGAAGGTGTGAACATGGTTTCAAAACATACAAAACCAAGTGCTAAAAACCCTCAAGGTGGTATCGTTAAGAAAGAAGCTTCTATTCAAATTTCTAACATTGCTTTAATTGATCCTAAAACTAAGGAAACAACTAGAGTAGGAGTTAGAGTAGAAGGAGATAAGAAAGTAAGATTTTCAAAAAAATCTAATCAAGTACTATAGTAATGGCATATACACCTAGACTAAAAGAAGAATATAAGAGTAGAGTAATCTCTGCTCTTAAAGAAGAGTTCGGATATACAAACGTAATGCAAGTTCCAAAACTTGAAAAAATCGTTTTGAGCCGTGGAGTTGGTGCAGCTGTATCTGATAAAAAACTTATTGACTATGCTGTTGATGAGTTGACAAAGATCACTGGACAAAAAGCAGTATCTACAATTTCAAAGAAAGACGTTGCGTCTTTTAAATTGAGAAAAGGAATGCCTATTGGAGCAAAAGTTACTTTACGTGGTGAAAGAATGTATGAGTTTTTAGATAGACTTATTACTTCTGCTTTACCACGCGTTAGAGATTTTAGTGGTATCAAAGCTACTGGTTTCGACGGAAGAGGTAATTACAATCTTGGAGTTTTGGAGCAAATCATTTTCCCAGAAATTGATATTGACAAAGTAAACAAAATCTCAGGAATGGATATTACATTTGTTACTACTGCAAAAACAGACAAGGAAGCAAAGTCATTATTGGCTGAATTAGGATTACCTTTTAAAAAGAATTAAGACATGGCTAAAGAATCAATGAAAGCCCGCGAGGTGAAAAGAGAGAAAACAGTAGCTAAGTATGCTGAGAAGAGAAAAGCTTTATTAGAAGCTGGAGACTACGAAGGTTTACAAAGACTGCCAAAAAATGCTTCACCTGTTCGTTTGCATAACCGTTGTAAATTGACTGGAAGACCAAGAGGTTATATCCGTCAATTCGGTATTTCACGTGTAACTTTCCGTGAAATGGCTAACAATGGATTAATTCCAGGTGTTAAAAAAGCATCTTGGTAATCTGGCAATAAGTTATTACTTTTGCAAACCAAAAAATAATTTTTAATTGATTAAAGGTTCGGGAGATGAGTATCTCCCGAAAACCATAATCGCAATCAAATACATATGTATACAGATCCTATTGCAGATTATTTGACTAGAGTTCGTAACGCTGTGGCTGCAAACCACAAAGTTGTTGAAATTCCAGCATCTAATCTTAAAAAAGAGATAACTAAGATCTTATTTGATCAAGGTTATATCTTAAGTTACAAATTTGAAACGAACACTGTTCAAGGTTCTATCAAAATTGCTTTAAAGTATGATAAAGATACTAAAGAGCCTGTAATCAAAGATATCCAAAGAATTAGTAAACCTGGTTTACGTAAGTACGCAGGTGCTGCCAAATTACCTAGAATCCTTAACGGATTAGGAATTGCTATTGTTTCTACATCGAAAGGTTTGATGACTGGAAAACAAGCTAAGCAATTAAATGTAGGTGGTGAAGTAATTTGTTACGTATACTAATTTTAAACACTAGATAAGATGTCAAGAATAGGTAAAAGCCCAATTGTAATCCCTGCTGGTGTAACTGTTGAAGTTAAAGACGGTATTATTACGGTAAAAGGAAAAAAAGGTCAACTAGTTCAGGAGTTTTCGGACGTAAATGTAACTGTTGAAGGCGATCAAGTTCAAGTTGAAAGATCGTCTGATCATAAAGACCATAGAGCAAAACACGGATTATTTAGATCTTTGATCAATAATATGATTGTGGGTGTTTCTGAAGGTTTCACAAAAGAACTAGAATTAGTTGGAGTTGGATATAGAGCTTCAAACCAAGGTCAAAAATTAGATTTAGCTCTTGGATATTCTCACAATATTGTTTTAGAAATTGCTCCAGAAGTATCTCTAGAAACAATATCTGAAAAAGGTAAGAACCCTATCGTAAAATTAACATCATTTGATAAACAACTTTTAGGTCAAGTTGCTGCGAAAATCAGAGGTTTCCGTAAGCCAGAGCCATATAAAGGAAAAGGTGTTAAATTTGTGGGTGAAGTATTAAGAAGAAAAGCAGGTAAATCAGCTTAAAAAATAAGATTATGTCATTAACAAAATCTGAAAGAAGACAGAGAATTAAATTCAGAATTAGAAAATCGGTTAGTGGTTCTGCTGCAAGACCTAGATTGTCTGTGTTTAGAAGTAATAAAGAAATTTACGCTCAAATCATTGATGATGTAAATGGAGTTACTATATTAGCTGCATCTTCTAGAGAAAAAGAAATAGGAAAAGGTACTAACGTTGAAATCGCTGCTGCTGTTGGAAAATTAGTTGCAGAGAAAGCGTTAAAAGCTGGGATTGATACCATCACTTTTGATAGAGGTGGATATTTATATCACGGTCGTATTAAATCATTAGCAGAAGGCGCAAGAGCGGCTGGACTTAAATTCTAATATATTATGTCTAAATACAAAAATGTAGAATTGGTAAAACCTAGTGGTCTTGAACTTAAAGATCGTCTGGTAAGTGTTAATCGTGTTACTAAAGTTACAAAAGGTGGTAGAGCTTTCGGTTTTTCTGCTATTGTAGTTGTAGGTGATGAAAATGGAGTAGTTGGTCACGGATTAGGAAAATCTAAAGACGTTTCTGAAGCAATTGCGAAAGCAGTGGAAGATGCTAAGAAAAATTTAGTAAAAATTCCTTTGAATGGACAATCTGTTCCTCACGAACAAAAAGGTAAATTTGGTGGTGCGCGTGTATTCTTAATTCCTGCTTCTCATGGTACAGGAGTTATTGCTGGTGGAGCTGTTCGTTCAGTTCTTGAGTCAGTGGGTATTCACGATGTATTATCTAAATCTCAAGGATCATCAAATCCTCATAACGTAGTGAAAGCAACTTTTGATGCTTTATTACAGATGAGAAGCGCTCACACTGTTGCAAAACAAAGAGGTGTTTCTTTAGAAAAAGTTTTTAAAGGTTAATTCAAGGAAATTATGGCTAAATTATTAGTAAAACAAGTAAGAAGCAAAATCAACTGTCCTCTTTCTCAAAAAAGAGGTTTGGAAGCTTTAGGTCTACGTAAAATTGGACAAGTTGTAGAGCATGAGTCAAATCCTGCTATCCTTGGGATGATAAACAAAGTTAAACACTTAGTTTCTGTTGAAGAAGCTAAATAACAAATACTGTTATGAATTTAAGTAACTTACAGCCAGCTGAAGGATCAACACACAATCAAAATAAGAGAGTAGGTAGAGGAGAAGGTTCTGGAAAAGGTGGCACTGCTGCAAGAGGTCACAAAGGAGCAAAATCTCGTTCTGGTTATTCTAAAAAGATTGGTTTTGAAGGAGGACAAATGCCACTTCAAAGACGTGTTCCTAAGTTTGGTTTCACAAACATCAATCGTAAAGAATACGAAGGTGTTAATTTAGATACGCTTCAATTATTAGTTGACAAAGGTGTGATTACTGATTCTGTTTCTATGACAGAATTTGTTGCAAACCGTCTAGCTTCTAAAAATGAAATCGTTAAGATTTTAGGAAGAGGAGAATTGAAAGCAAAATTAAAAGTAACTGCTCACAAATTTACTGCTACTGCAAAAGCTGCTATTGAAGCTGCTGGTGGAGAGGCTGTAACAATATAATTTTTCTATTGTATGAAGAAATTTATTGAATCAATTAGCAATGTTTGGAAAATCGAAGAACTAAAGAATAGAATTCTAATTACTTTAGGATTACTTTTAGTATATCGTTTTGGAGCACACGTTACGCTTCCTGGAATTGACGCAACTCAATTGATGGGGTTAGCAGGACAAACTAAAAATGGTTTAGGATCTATCCTAGACATGTTCACCGGAGGTGCATTTTCTAAAGCTTCAGTTTTTGCTTTAGGGATTATGCCTTATATTTCTGCATCTATTGTTGTTCAGTTAATGGGAATTGCGATTCCTTATTTACAAAAACTTCAAAATGATGGGGAGAGTGGTAGAAAAAAGATTAATCAAATTACACGTTGGTTAACTATTGCTATTACATTGGTTCAAGGTCCAACTTATATCTATAATTTATACAGAACATTGCCTGGTAGTGCTTTTCTACTAGGCTTTAATTCACCTGAATTTTTATTCTCGTCTGTAATCATTTTAGTTACTGGTACAATTTTTGCTATGTGGCTAGGTGAAAAAATTACTGATAAAGGTATTGGAAACGGAATTTCGTTATTGATTATGGTTGGTATTTTAGCTCGTTTACCACAAGCTTTTATGCAAGAATTCAAATCTGTAGTTACAAACAACACTGGAGGTTTGATGTTAATGGCCATTGAAATTATTGTATGGTTATTAGTAATTATTTCTTGTGTATTGCTTACAATGGCAGTACGTAGAATTCCAGTTCAGTACGCTCGTCGTACGACAACTGGTGACTATGAGCAAGATTTGGCAGGTGGTAATAGACAGTGGATTCCTCTTAAGCTTAATGCTTCTGGAGTTATGCCAATCATTTTTGCTCAGGCAATTATGTTTATACCTGCAGCTGTAGCTGGATTATCTAAATCAGATACATCACAATCTATTGTTGGAGCATTTAGTAATATGTTCGGTTTTTGGTATAATTTTGTATTTGCAACTTTAATTATTGTATTTACATTTTTCTATACTGCAATTACTGTTCCTACAAACAAAATGGCTGATGATTTAAAAAGAAGCGGTGGTTTTATTCCTGGAGTTCGTCCTGGAGCTGAAACATCTGAGTTTTTAGATAAAGTGATGTCTTTAATAACTTTCCCAGGATCTTTATTCCTTGCTTTGATTGCTGTGTTCCCAGCTATTGTTGTAAGTATTATGGATGTACAACAATCTTGGGCAATGTTTTTTGGAGGTACCTCATTAATAATTATGGTTGGGGTTGCAATAGATACTATTCAACAAATCAATTCATACTTGTTAAACAAGCATTATGATGGTTTAATGAAGACTGGTAAAAATAGAAAAGCGGTAGCTTAATATATTTATGGCAAAACAATCAGCAATAGAACAAGACGGATCAATCATTGAAGCATTGTCAAATGCGATGTTCCGTGTAGAGTTAGAAAATGGACATGTTGTAATTGCTCATATTTCTGGTAAAATGCGAATGCATTACATCAAATTATTACCTGGTGATAAAGTGAAACTAGAAATGAGTCCTTATGATTTGTCAAAAGCAAGAATTACTTATCGATATTAAAGGATAATTACTATGAAAGTTAGAGCATCAGTAAAAAAGAGAAGTGCCGAGTGCATTATCGTGCGTAGAAAAGGGAGACTGTACGTAATAAACAAAAAGAATCCTAGATTTAAACAAAGACAAGGATAATTATGGCAAGAATAGCAGGGGTAGATATCCCAAAAAACAAAAGAGGTGTTATCGCACTTACCTACATCTTCGGATTAGGAAAAAGTAGAGCTATTGAGATTTTAGAGAAAGCTCAAGTTAGCCAAGATAAAAAAGTTCAAGATTGGAATGATGACGAGATCGGAGCAATTCGTGATGCAGTTTCATTTTACAAAATTGAAGGAGAATTGCGTTCTGAAGTTTCTTTGAACATCAAACGTTTAATGGATATTGGTTGTTACAGAGGTATCCGTCATAGATCTGGTCTTCCATTAAGAGGACAAAGAACTAAAAACAACTCTAGAACAAGAAAAGGTAAAAGAAAAACTGTTGCTAACAAGAAAAAAGCAACTAAATAATAAGTAATATGGCTAAAGCAACTGCAAAAAAACGTAAAGTTATCGTTGAATCAACGGGTGAGGCTCATATTTCTGCCACTTTCAACAATATTATCATTTCTTTGACAAATAAGAAAGGTGAAGTTATTTCTTGGTCTTCAGCTGGTAAAATGGGTTTCAGAGGTTCTAAAAAGAATACTCCATATGCAGCTCAAATGGCAGCAGAAGATTGTAGCAAAGTAGCTCTTGAGGCAGGACTTAAAAAAGTTAAAGTTTATGTAAAAGGACCAGGAAACGGACGTGAGTCTGCTATCCGTTCTATTCATAACGGTGGAATTGAAGTTACTGAGATTATCGACGTTACTCCAATGCCTCATAACGGATGTCGTCCTCCTAAAAGACGTAGAGTTTAATACTCAAAATAAATTATAGTATAACCTAGATAGAACATAGATTATCGAAGGATAAGACCTGAATTCATAATCTCTATCTTAAACAAATTAAAATGGCAAGATATACTGGTCCTAGCACAAGAATCGCTCGTAAATTTGGCGAAGCAATTTTCGGAGATGACAAATCTTTCGAAAAAAGAAATTACCCACCTGGACAACACGGGATGGCTAAAAAAAGAGGAAAAAAATCTGAGTACGCTGTTCAGTTAATGGAAAAGCAAAAAGCTAAATATTCTTATGGAATTTTAGAAAAACAATTCAGAAATTTATTCGAAAAAGCATCAGCAACTAAAGGTGTAACTGGTGAGGTTTTATTACAATTATGCGAAGCAAGATTGGATAATGTTGTTTTTAGAATGGGAATTGCTCCATCTAGAAGAGGTGCTCGTCAAATTGTATCTCACAGACACATTACTGTTAATGGTGAAGTTGTAAACATTCCTTCTTACCACCTTAAGCCTGGTGATAAAGTTGCAGTTCGTGAAAAATCTAAATCTTTAGAAGCTATCGAACGTTCTTTATCAAATTCAAGTCATGTTTATGAATGGATTACTTGGAACAATGATCTTAAAGAGGGAACTTTCGTTTCTGTACCTGCAAGACTTCAAATTCCAGAAAACATTAAAGAACAATTAATCGTAGAGTTGTACAACAAATAATAATTGACTTAGTCGAAATTTATGGCAATATTTAATTTTCAAAAGCCCGATAAAGTTATCATGATCGATTCAACCGATTTTGAAGGTAAATTTGAATTTAGACCTTTAGAACCTGGTTACGGATTGACAGTTGGTAATGCACTTAGAAGAGTTTTGCTTTCAGCATTAGAAGGTTATGCAATTACATCTGTTCGTATCGAAGGTGTAGATCATGAGTTTTCTACTATTTCAGGTGTTGTTGAAGATGTTACCGAAATTATCCTTAATCTAAAACAAGTGCGTTTCAAACGTCAGATTGAAGATATCGATAATGAAGCAGTTACAATTTCTGTTTCTGGTAAAGATCAATTGACAGCAGGTGATTTTCAAAAATTTATTTCAGGTTTCCAAGTTTTGAATCCAGACCTTGTTATCTGTAATTTAGATTCTAAAATCAAATTGAACTTCGATTTAACAATCGAAAAAGGTAGAGGATACGTTCCTGCTGAAGAGAACAAAAAACAGAATGCTGCAATTGGAACAATTTTTACAGATTCTATTTTTACTCCGGTAAAAAATGTAAAATATGCAATTGAAAACTTCCGTGTTGAGCAAAAAACAGATTACGAAAAATTAGTTTTCGAAATCAAAACTGATGGATCTATTAATCCAAAAGATGCTCTTACTGAAGCTGCCAAAGTTTTAATTCACCATTTCATGTTGTTTTCTGACGAAAGAATTACACTTGAGGCTGACGAAATTGCACAAACAGAATCGTATGATGAAGAGTCATTGCATATGAGACAATTGCTTAAAACTAAGCTTGTTGATATGGATTTATCTGTAAGAGCATTAAATTGCTTGAAAGCGGCTGAAGTTGATACACTTGGTGATTTAGTATCGTTCAATAAAAATGACCTAATGAAATTCCGTAATTTTGGTAAAAAATCTTTAACTGAACTTGATGAACTTGTTGCAGTGAAGAATTTAACTTTCGGAATGGATTTAGCTAAATACAAATTAGATAAAGAATAATTTACTTCATATTTTGCTCTCCATAGTGGATTGTAGCAAGATGAAGATAAAAAAAACACGTCATGAGACACGGAAAAAAATTCAACCACTTAAGCAGACAGACTGGACATAGAAAAGCTATGTTAGCTAATATGGCTTGTTCTCTTATCGAGCACAAACGTATTAACACAACTGTTGCTAAAGCTAAAGCGCTTAAACAATTTGTTGAGCCTTTAATCACAAAATCAAAAGAGGATACGACTCACAATCGTCGTATTGTTTTTGCTTACTTACGTAGCAAATATGCTGTAACTGACTTGTTCAGAGACGTAGCTGCTAAAGTTGGTGACCGTCCAGGTGGATACACTCGTATCATTAAAGTTGGAAATCGTTTGGGAGATAATGCTGATATGGCAATGATCGAACTTGTAGATTTCAATGAACTTTACAATGGAGGTAAAAAAGAAGTTAAAAAAGCGAAAAGCCGTCGTGGTGGTAAAGCTAAAAAAGCTGAAACTGCTGCTCCAGAAGCTCCTGCTGCTGAAACAGAAACGACTACTGAAGCTTCTGAATAATTATGAAAGTAATGATTCTATAGAAATCAAGGATAAACTAATTTTTAGTTTATCCTTTTTTTTTTTTTTTGATTTTTTTAAAAGTTGTAAAATTTAACTTATTTGAATGTGAAGGTTTTATTTTTATTAATGAATTTTTTAAAAAATCTTGGAAGCACTCTTTTAAAGAAGTAAATTTGCACAATATCTAATTACAATTGAAACAAGATAGCATGTTTCATAGGATGATCTAAAAACAATACAATTAAAGAATGAAATACACAACACGACAAAGCGCCATTTTATTACTAAGCGATGGAACCATTTTTTACGGGAAGTCTATCGGTATTAGCGGTAAGACTTTTGGTGAAGTTTGTTTTAATACTGGAATGACGGGATATCAAGAGATTTTTACAGATCCTTCTTATTTTGGACAAATAATGGTAGCAACAAATGCTCACATTGGAAATTATGGTGTTAATGATTTAGAAGTTGAATCTGACAGCATCAAAATTGCTGGTTTAGTTTGTAAAAACTTCAGTTTTAATTATTCTCGTGAAAGAGCTTCAGAAAGTTTGGAAGATTATTTTGCAAAGCAGAATTTAATCTGTATTTCTGATGTTGATACTCGTGCGCTTGTGAGTTATATCCGCGATAATGGTGCTATGAATGCTGTTATCTGTACTGATGGAACTTCGATTGAAGATTTGAAAAAAGAATTGGCAAATGTGCCAAACATGGAAGGTTTAGAGTTGGCTTCAAAAGTGTCAACTACTGAGCCTTATTTTTTTGGTGATGAAAACGCAACATATAAAATCTCAGCATTAGATCTTGGAATTAAAAAGAATATTCTAAGAAATCTTGCAAAAAGAGATTGTTATATTAAAGTGTTTCCGTATAATTCTACATATAAAGATATGTCTGAATTTAATCCTGATGGTTATTTCTTGTCAAATGGGCCTGGTGATCCAGATCCTTTATTTGGTGCAATACAAGTTGCAAAGGAGATTTTGGCTGATGATAAACCATTGTTTGGAATTTGTCTTGGTCACCAAGTTATAGCTTTGGCAAATGGAGTACAGACGTATAAAATGTTTAACGGTCACCGCGGAATTAACCATCCTGTAAAAAATATAGTTACTGGTAAAGGTGAGATTACTTCTCAGAATCATGGTTTTGCTGTGAACAAAGAGCAGTTAGATAACCATCCAGAATTAGAAATTACGCATTTGCATTTAAATGATGGAACAGTAGCTGGTATGCGAATGAAAAACAAAAACTGTTTTTCTGTGCAATACCACCCAGAAGCTAGCCCGGGGCCACATGATTCATCTTATTTGTTTGATCAGTTTGTTGAGAATATAAAACAAGCTACCGCTAAAACGATGTAGTTAATAAATAAAGGTATATATTGGTTTAAATACGTTTTTACTATTAAATATTTTTATAATTTCGAAAAAAAAATATAATTTACTAATAAAAAAACAAAAATAATGAGTATTATAATTAAAGTTCACGCAAGACAAATTCTTGATTCTAGAGGTAATCCTACTATTGAAGTTGATGTTGTAACTGAAAATGGGGTTTTAGGAAGAGCTGCTGTTCCATCTGGAGCATCAACTGGAGAGCACGAAGCTGTTGAATTACGTGATGGTGGTAAAGCTTATCTAGGTAAAGGAGTTTTGAATGCAGTGAATAATGTAAATACTGTTATTGCTGAAGAATTAGTTGGAACTTCTGTTTTTGAACAAAATACTATCGATCAATTAATGATTGATTTAGATGGTACTCCAAATAAATCTAAATTAGGAGCTAATGCAATTTTGGGAGTTTCTTTAGCTGCTGCTAAAGCTGCTGCAAATGAACTAGGATTGCCATTATACAGATATGTGGGTGGAGTTTCTGCTAATACATTACCTGTTCCAATGATGAACATCATCAATGGTGGTTCTCACTCTGATGCTCCTATTGCATTTCAAGAGTTTATGATTTTCCCTGTAAAAGCGACTTCTTTTACACATGCTATGCAAATGGGAACTGAAATTTTCCACAGCTTGAAAAAAGTTTTACATGACAGAGGTTTAAGTACAGCTGTTGGTGATGAAGGAGGTTTTGCTCCAAACTTGTCTGGTGGTACTGAAGATGCTTTAGATACTATTAAACTTGCTGTTGAAAAAGCTGGATATACTTTCGGCGATGAAATTATGATTGCTCTTGACTGTGCAGCTTCTGAGTTTTATGTAAACGGTAAATACGATTACACTAAATTTGAAGGTGAAACTGGAAAAATCAGAACTTCTGCGGAGCAAGCTGATTATTTAGCTGAACTTGCTGCTAAATATCCAATTATCTCTATCGAAGATGGTATGTATGAAGATGACTGGGATGGATGGAAAGCTTTAACTGAAAAAATTGGAAATAAAGTACAATTAGTGGGTGATGATTTGTTCGTTACTAATGTTGAGCGTTTGTCAACTGGTATCGAAAAAGGAATTGCTAATTCAATTTTAGTAAAAGTAAATCAAATTGGAACTTTAACAGAAACTATTGCTGCAGTAAATATGGCTAAAAATGCTGGATATACTTCAGTTATGTCTCACCGTTCTGGAGAAACAGAAGATAATACAATTGCTGATTTAGCAGTTGCTTTAAACTGTGGACAAATCAAAACTGGTTCTGCTTCACGTTCTGATCGTATGGCTAAATACAATCAATTATTAAGAATTGAAGAAGAACTTGGAAGTACTGCTTATTTCCCTGGCTTAAAAGCTTTCAAAATTAAATAATTGTAAGAGTTATATATTGATTTCAAACCATCCGCTACGGCGGATGGTTTTTTTTTGGAGTTTTAACAAATTCATAGCAGGATTCTTTTTTTAATTAGTCTTAAATTCCTTAGATTTGATAAATTATTATTTTATAGAATTATTCCCGATTATATTATGTCAAAAATAGCTACATTAGAAGTAGATGGTAAAAAAATTGAACTTCCGGTTATCACAGGAAGTGAAAATGAATCAGCTATCGATATTAACAAATTACGTGATTTAACTGGTATTATTACAATCGATCCAGGTTATAAAAATTCTGGTTCTTGTACAAGTGAAATCACTTTCTTAGACGGAGAATTAGGAATTTTGCGTTATAGAGGATATTCAATCGAAGATTTAGCAGAAAAAGCTAGCTTCTTAGAAGTATCTTATCTTTTAATTTTTGGTGAATTGCCTACTGCAGAGCAATTAGAGCAATTTGAAAATGGTATTAAAAAACATTCGTTAGTAAACGAAGAAATGAAAAATATCATTGACGGTTTTCCAAAAACCGCACATCCGATGGGCGTATTGTCAGCTTTGACAAGCGCTTTGACTGCTTTTAACCCAAAAGCAGTAAATGTGGATAATGAAAAAGAAATGTATGAGGCAATTTGTAAAACAATGGCTAAGTTTTTAGTTATTGCAACTTGGACGTACAGAAAATCAATGGGGTATCCGTTGAATTACTTTGATAACACAAAAGGATATGTTGAGAATTTTATGCAATTAATGTTTCAATTACCTACAGGTCCTTACAAAGCAAATCCAGTTGTTATTGATGCTTTGGATAAATTATTTATTCTTCATGCAGACCACGAACAAAACTGTTCAACGTCGACTGTAAGAATGGTTGGTTCATCTCACGCTGGTTTATTTGCTTCTATTTCTTCTGGAGTTTCTGCTCTTTGGGGACCTCTACATGGAGGTGCGAATCAAGCGGTGCTTGAAATGTTGGAAGAAATCAACAAAGATGGTGGAGATACTGAAAAATTCTTAGCAAAAGCAAAAGATAAAAATGATCCTTTCCGTTTAATGGGATTCGGACATAGAGTTTATAAAAACTTCGATCCAAGAGCAAAAATCATCAAAAAAGCGGCTACTGAGGTTTTAGAAACTTTAGGAGTTGAAGATCCTATTTTAGATATCGCGAGAAAATTAGAAAAAGCGGCTCTTGAAGATGATTACTTCAAATCAAGAAATTTATATCCAAATGTAGATTTCTATTCTGGAATTATTTACAGAGCATTAGGAATTCCAACAGATATGTTTACGGTAATGTTTGCTATTGGAAGACTTCCAGGCTGGATTGCTCAATGGAAAGAAATGCGTGAAAACAAAGAGCCTATTGGAAGACCAAGACAAATTTATACAGGTCATCCTTTGAGAGAATTTAAACGTAACAAATAAAAAATAGAAAGCTTCACTTACAATGTGAAGCTTTTTTTATCTTTGCTCAAAATATAATAGAGTTATGTTGCAATTAAATGTAAAGAACGAAACGTCACGGCTTCGTGCCGTAGTTTTGGGTTCTGCCGTTCATAATGGGCCAACTCCAACCTTAGAGGAAGCTTATGACCCTAAGTCATTGGAACATATTAAAGCAGGGACATATCCAATAGAAAAAGATATGGTTGCTGAGATGGAGGCTTTTAATTACGTTTTTCAAAAATATGATGTAAAAGTTTATCGTCCAGAAATGATCGAGAATTATAATCAGATTTTTGCTAGAGATATAGGATTTGTAATTGATGATGTTTTTGTGAAGTCAAATATATTGCCTGATCGCGAACGCGAATTAGATGCGATTCAGTATGTAATCGATCAAATTGATCCAAAGAAAGTTGTTCGTCCGCCAGAAGAAGTTCACATTGAAGGTGGCGATGTTATGCTTTGGAATGATCATATTTTTATAGGTACTTATAAAGGAAGTGATTATAAAGATTATATCACTGCGCGAACAAATATGCATGGCGTTAATTTTATTAAAGAGCTGTTTCCTAATAAAATTGTAAAAGAATTTGATTTGGTAAAATCTAAACTAGAAGCCAGAGATAATGCCTTGCACTTAGATTGTTGTTTTCAGCCAGTTGGTGAGAATAAAGGAATTATTTATAAAAGAGGTTTTCGTGAAGAGGCGGATTATCTGTACTTAGTAAATCTTTTTGGGAAAGAAAATTTATTCCATATCGAGCGAAATGAAATGTATAATATGTTTTCGAATGTATTTTCGATCGATAAAAATGTTGTAGTTTCTGAGAAAAATTTCACTCGACTTAATAATTGGCTTCGCTCAAATGGTTTTACTGTTGAAGAGATTCCATATGCCGAAATTGCAAAACAAGAAGGGTTGTTGAGATGTTCAACTCTGCCATTAATTAGAGATTAAATATAGTTTCAGAGTTTCAAGTTTTTACAGAACCTGAAACTTGAAACCTGAAACAAAAAAAAATATAAAAAATGAAACAGACAACAAATGCAATCATAATGATTAGGCCAGTTGCTTTTAGAATGAATGAGCAGACTGCAGTAAATAATTATTACCAAAAAGTATTGGACGGATTATTGCCAAGCACTGTTAATGCAAAAGCGCAACAGGAATTTGATGCTTTTGTTGAAAAACTTAGAGCAGTTGGGGTTGATGTGACTGTGATCGAAGATACATTGGAAACGGATACTCCAGATAGTATTTTTCCAAATAACTGGGTTTCATTTCATGAAAATGGAGATGTAGCGCTTTACCCGATGTTTGCTGAAAATAGACGTCAAGAACGTCGTGAGGATATTTTGGATACTTTAGAAGAAAAAGGTTTCGAAATTTCAAATATAATGGACTATACTTCTGCAGAAGACGATGGGTATTTTTTAGAAGGAACTGGAAGTTTGCTTTTAGATCGTGCCAATGCAAAAGCCTATTGCGCATTGTCACCTCGTGCAGATGAAGAATTGTTTATTGAATTTTGTGAAGATTTTGATTATGCGCCTGTAATTTTTGAAGCGTTTCAGACCGTTGACGGAGAACGAAAACTGATTTATCATACAAATGTGATGATGTGTCTCGGAGAAACCTTTGCTGTTATTTGTGCTGATTGCATAGATGATAAAAAAGAGCGCAAAATGGTTCTTGACAATTTGAAAGACGATAAAAAAGAAATTATTTTGATTACAGAGGATCAAGTAAATAATTTTGCTGGAAATATGCTTGAAGTTAGAGGAGCAAACGATAAAAAATATATTGTAATGAGTGCATCGGCACATCAGAGTTTAACTCCAAAGCAGATCGCACAATTAGAAAAACATGCAGAAATTTTGAGTTCAAGTTTGGATACTATCGAGGCTTGCGGTGGCGGAAGTGCACGATGCATGATGGCGGAAGTGTTTTTGCCAAGAAACTAAAAAGAGATTCTTAAATAAAATAAAAATGGGATAAAGCTTTAAGTTTTATCCCATTTTTTATGTTTAAAAATGAATGATTTGGGTTAAAAATTTCCCTTTATAATATTTATGATAGAACTTACTATATATTGAATTCCGATCGAAATTACAATAAAACCGACAATTCGAGATATTGCAACAATTCCTGAGGCTCCTAATATTCGGGCTAGGTAATGTGCGCTTTTTAGAATTGCAAAAATGACTATTGCAATAGCTATAATAGCAAGACATGAAAAAGTGATTTCTTCCATTTGATGATGTTCTTGATAGAAGGCTATTAGCAATGACATAGACCCAGGGCCAGCAAGCATTGGTATTGCTAAAGGCGTTAGTGCTATGTCGTTTCTTTGTTGCGCTTCGTTTTCGATCTTTTTATTGATTCCTCGTTTCTTGTTGAACTTTCCCGATAATAATGAAAATCCTGAATTTACGATTACAATTCCACCAGCAATTCGTAATGCATCAATGCTTATTCCGAAAAATGTTAGAACATATTGCCCTATAAAATAAGAGACCAATAAAATTATACCAACATTTATAGCTGTCCAAAGAGAAATTCTTGAACGCTCTTTTTGCGAATCATGTTGTGTCAGCCCAACAAAAATTGGGACAGTTCCAATTGGGTTTAATACCGAAAAAAGTGCAGCAAATAAATAAATGAATAGATCCATATAATTTTGGTTAGTCAAGTAAAAGTAGTCAAATTTTTAAATTGACAGATTATTTTGCGTTATGATATTGTTTTTTAGGATTAATATTCGGAATTAATAAGGCAAGCTTAGCTCGTTCTTTTTAGCTATTTTTGCAGAATATATTTTAAAAAGATGAAAAACAAAAAAACTTTGCTTCTTGGTGCTACAACAAAACCAGATCGTTATGCGTTTAGAGCTATAAATATGCTTACGCAAAAAGGACATACCGTTTTAGCAATCGGGCAAAATACGGGAGAAGTTGCAGGTGTAAAAATTCACACGAAAGCGATTCCAGTCAAAAATATCGATACGGTTACCTTGTATTTAAATCCTGCACGTCAGCGTGATTATTACAATTACATCATTGAAGCACAGCCTAAAAGAGTGATTTTTAATCCGGGAACAGAAAACCCAGAATTTTATCAGTTATTAGAATTGAATAATATCCAAGTTGAAGTCGCTTGTACACTGGTTTTATTGGCGACAAATCAATATTAATTAGCGCAAACTTTTTTTTAATCAGCTTTTCAATTATTTTGGAAAGCTGTTTTTGTTAATGTGCAAAAGAGGATTAATCTGATATTCTTAAAAGATTGAATTTAATTGCTTGAAAGTCTTTGATACCGTTAAAAATGTTACTTTTGTCGTCATGGAATTTTCATCAAAATTAATAGAAAAAGCAGTTAACGAAATGTCGCAATTACCAGGAATTGGAAAGCGTACTGCTTTACGATTGGTTCTTCATTTGCTTAAGCAACCAAAAGAGCAAACTGGATTTCTGTCTCAGGCCCTGTTGAATATGAGAGAAGATATTAAGTTTTGTGAAAATTGCCATAATATTTCGGATACAAAAGTTTGTGAAATTTGCGCTAATACTGCAAGAAACCAACAGATTATTTGCGTTGTCGAGGATATTCGTGATGTAATGGCTATTGAAAATACAGGTCAGTACAAAGGGATTTATCATGTGCTTGGAGGGAAAATTTCTCCCATTGAGGGGGTGGGCCCGGGTCAGCTGAATATTTCAAGTCTGGTTGAAAAAGTCAAAGCTGGAAAAGTAACCGAAATTATTTTTGCGCTTAGTTCAACTATGGAAGGAGATACGACTAACTTTTATATTTATAAACAAATTGCAGAATCACAAATTGTAATTTCAACAATTGCAAGAGGGATTTCTGTAGGCGATGAATTAGAATATGCCGATGAAGTTACTCTTGGTAGAAGTATTTTGCATCGCATTCCTTTCGAAAAAACATTCAAAAACAATTAAACAAAACCCAAATAAGATATAGATTTTCTGAAGATTAAAGGAAAAGCTATATTTGCGATAAAATTTCAATAATGACAAAAAATAGCTTTTTTATTCTGTTGCTGGTTAGTGTGCTTTTTACCTCATGCATTCCGGTAAAAGACTTAGTATATCTTCAGAATAAAAATACTTCTGAGGAAAAAAATGTTGTTGCTGCTGTAGAAACAAAACCTTACAGATTACAAGTTAACGATGTTTTGAGTATTAGTATAAAAGCAATAGATCCTAAATTGGTTTCAATTTTTAGCAAATCTGAAAATGGTGCCAATGGAACAGCAAAATCCGAATCAGGTTTGTATTTTGATGGCTTTACGGTTGATGATCATGGAAATATCAGAATACCAATATTAGGAGAAGTAAATGTTATTGGTTATACCTTGGAAGAAGTTCGAGTAATGATTGAGAAAAAATTGCTTGAAGAATATTTTAAATCAGAGGCAAATATTTTTGTCACGGTTAAATTAGCAGGTTTTAGATATACAATAAATGGAGAAGTAGGTAGTACAGGAACAAAAACATTGTATCAAGAACATGTTAATATAATGGAAGCTGTTGCAAATGCTGGAGATATTAACACTGTTGGAAATAGAAAAGCTGTTACTATAATTCGTCAGACACCAACGGGGGTTCAAATGAATGAGATTGATCTTACGGATGTAAATGTTATGAAATCCCCTTATTATTATTTACAGCCAAACGATTACATTTATGTGAAACCATTACGCCAAAAAACTTGGGGAACAGGACAAACAGGAATACAGTCGATAGGTACAATTATTACTTTGTTGTCGTTGGCAACAACAGTTTATTTGATCTTGAAATAACCTCAAAACAAAAACTAGATTCAGAAGATGTTAGATATAAAAGATTTTTCGATTTTTGAAAATCACTCAAGTTTTGATTTTAAAGGTTTATTGCTAAAAATACTAAGCTACTGGAAATGGTTTTTAGTTAGTTTAATAATTGCATTTACTATTGCGTATCAGGTAAATATTCGAAAAGAAAAAGTTTATGGAATGCAGACTCTTATTTCAATTAAAGAAGAAAGCAATCCGTTTTTTACTTCAAATACAAGTTTAGTTTTTAACTGGGGAGGAATTTCTGATCAAGTAAACGGAATCACAACAATATTACAATCTAGATCTCACAATGAGTTAGTAGTCGATAAGTTACAATACTATATTGACTACTTGACAATGGGAAAATATAATTTGATTGATTCGTATGGCGAAGTACCTTTTTATGTAGACATAGATAAATCAAGAGGGCAACTAGCTAATACTTTGATTAAAATTAAGTTTGTAAGTGAAAATGTTTACGAAATACATATTCCATTTGAAAGCAATTCTGTATCACTTATTAACTACTCAGAAAATTCATATTCAAATACCGCAGTTCAGCCTATAGAATTTGTAAAAAGATATAAAGTTGGAGAACAAATCTCATTGCCTTTTTTAAATTGGAAATTACAGATTAATGACAATCCAGGGTCGTATAAAGGAAACGAATATTTTGTAAGGTTTAATGATTTTGATGGAACGGTTTCTCGTTATAGAGGTATAAATGTTGGTGCAGATGACAAAGGAGGTTCAATATTGACTCTAAGCATGCAAGGTACAAACAAAGCTAGGCTTGTAGAATATTTGAACTCGACCGTAAAGATGTTGATTAAGATCCAGTTGGATGCTAAAAATCAATTTGCAACTAATACGATCAAATTTATTGACAGTACACTTGTTGCTATGGAGTCACAATTGAAGCAAACTGGAAATGAATTAAAATCGTTTAGAAAAGATAAAAATATTTATGAAATAGAAGGAGGAGGTACTAAGGTAGCGGATAAAATGCTCGATTTTGATGTTGAAAAAGATCAGGTTACAAGAAAAATCACTTACTATAATTCGCTAAAAGCATATTTAAACAACAGTGTAGATTATTCGAGATTGCCGGCTCCTTCGGTTGCTGGAATTGAAGATCCTAATATCGTTGCAAATATTTCTAAACTAATAGCACTGTCCACTCAAAGATCAGAAATGGCTTATGCTGTAAAAAGTGATAAAATTTTTAAAGATTTTGACAATCAAATGCAGGCTGTAAAAAGCGTTTTGCTGGAAAATATTGCCTCAGCTAAATCTTCTTTGCTTTATGATTTGTCATTAGTGAATGCAAAATTAGGAGAAGCTGAAAGTACTGCTAAAAGACTACCGGAAGAACAGCAGGAATTATTGAAAATTAAAAGAAAATACGATTTAAATGATAATATCTACACCACATTTCTTCAAAAAAGAAATGAAGCCGAAATTGTAAAGGCATCGAATTTGTCCGATATTCATTTTATTGATCCGGCAAAAGATATTGGTGGCGGATTAGTAGGCCCAAAAACATCAGTGAATTATATTCTAGCTTTGTTTTTAGGTGTCTTGATTCCATTATTCTTTATTCTCGCAATTTTCTTTATTAATAATTCAATTCAAAATACAGAAGATGTAACGAAATTAAGTCAGATACCAATAATTGGTATAATTGGCGTTAATAAAGAAGGCGTGAATCTCGCTGTTTTTGAAAAACCTAAATCTGCACTTTCTGAAGCTTTCAGGGCAATTCGATCATCATTGCAGTTTTTATATAAAAAACAACAGGTTACCGGCTCAAAAACCTTGATGATTACGTCGTCAATTAGTGGAGAAGGAAAAACATTTTGTTCTATAAACATTGCTACAGTTTTCGCTTTAAGCGAAAAGAAAACGGTGATTGTAGGTCTGGATTTAAGAAAGCCAAGACTAGCAGACGAATTTAATTTAACAAACAAAACAGGAGTTGTAAATTATTTAATTAAGCAAAACAGTTTAGAAGAAATTACAAATTCAACAAAAGTTCCTAATCTTGATGTTATACTTTCTGGGCCAATTCCGCCAAATCCATCCGAATTAATTTTAAGTGACGCAATGCGTGAATTAATTGATGAGTTAAAACAAAAATACGATTATATAATTTTGGATACACCTCCAGTGGGTCTTGTTTCTGATGCTTTGGAATTGTCGCAATATTCAGATGTGACACTTTATATAGTACGACAGAATTATACTAAAAAGGATATGATAACGTTGTTGAACACTAGAGTTAAGAGAGGCGAGCTGAATAACGCCAGTATTGTTCTCAATGGTTATGAAAATAAGGCAAAGTACGGCTCTACTTACGGATATGGTTATGGAAATTACTCTAACGGATATCTAGATGAAGAGAAGAAGCCGAATTCTGTAAAGGCTTTTTTAAATAAATTGACTAAGAAATAAATTTGAACCAAATGACAACATCAATTCAAAATACAATTTTAATAACTGGTGGAGCAGGATTTATTGGCTCGAATTTATGTGAATATTTTTTAGGTCTTGGTAATAAAGTAGTTTGTTTAGATAATTTTTCAACAGGCCATCGTCATAATTTAGAGGGTTTTATTTCGAATTCAAACTTTAAATTAATTGAAGGCGATATTCGAAATATCTCTGATTGTGTCTTAGCTGTTCAAGATGTTGATTACGTTTTACATCAGGCAGCTTTAGGTTCTGTGCCAAGATCAATCAACGATCCAATTACGACAAATGATGTAAATGTATTAGGGTTTTTAAATATGCTTGTTGCTTCTAGAGATGAAAAAGTGAAACGCTTTATATATGCGGCAAGTTCTTCTACATACGGAGATTCAGTTGGGTTGCCAAAAGTTGAGGACGTTATCGGGAAACCATTATCGCCTTATGCAATAACAAAATATGTGAATGAATTGTATGCTGATATTTTCAGTAGGACATATGGTTTAGAAACGATAGGACTGCGTTATTTCAATGTTTTTGGGAGGCGACAAGATCCGCAAGGTGCTTATGCAGCCGTAATTCCAAAGTTTGTGATGCAATTAATGAAGCATGAAAGCCCAGTTATAAATGGTGATGGGAATTATTCAAGAGATTTTACCTATATTGAAAATGTACTTCAAATGAACGAATTGGCAATGAAAAGTCAAAATCCTGATGCAGTAAATACAGTTTATAATACTGCTTTTGGAGAACGAAATACATTGAATGATTTAACTAGATATTTAAAAAAGTATTTGTCGGAGTTTGATCCGAAAATTGCTGATATTCAAATTATTCATGCTGATAATAGAGCGGGAGATATTCCGCATTCACTGGCAAGTATTGATAAAGCAAAAAATATATTAGGATATAATCCTAAATATTCTTTGCAGGATGGTTTGAAAGAAGCCGTTAGTTGGTACTGGAGTAATTTAAGAGAAAAGAAAGACTAAGAATAATAGTAGTATAAATGAAAATAACAAAAATTTGTTGCATTGGTGCTGGTTATGTTGGTGGCCCAACTATGGCAGTTATAGCTCAAAAATGTCCACATGTTCAAGTTACTGTTGTAGATTTGAATGAACAAAGAATCAAGGATTGGAATGATCCAAATACAGATAATATTCCAATTTACGAGCCAGGCTTATCTGAAATTGTAGCCGAAGCTAGAGGAAGAAATCTTTTCTTTTCAACAGAAGTTGAAAAAGCAATTGACGAAGCTCAAATTATTTTTATATCAGTTAACACACCGACCAAAACGTACGGAAAAGGAAAAGGTATGGCGGCTGATTTGAAATATATTGAATTATGCGCGAGACAAATTGCAAAAGTTGCCAAAGAAAATAAAATTGTTGTAGAAAAATCTACTTTACCGGTTAGAACAGCAGAAGCTATTAAAAGTATTCTAGATAATACTGGAAATGGAGTTCAATTTCAAATTTTATCCAATCCAGAATTTTTAGCAGAAGGAACAGCTGTTGCAGATTTATTGAATCCCGACAGAATTTTGATTGGAGGTGACATAACACCTGAAGGTCAAGATGCTATAAATGCTTTGGTTGAAGTCTATGCAAACTGGGTTGATAAAGATAAAATTTTGACAACAAATGTTTGGTCTTCAGAATTGTCTAAATTAACCGCAAATGCATTTTTGGCACAACGTATATCTTCTATAAATGCGATGTCTGAATTATGTGAGAAAACAGGTGCTGATGTAACTGAGGTTGCAAAAGCAATAGGAATGGACAGCAGAATTGGGCCAAAGTTTTTGAAAGCTTCAGTAGGTTTTGGAGGTTCTTGTTTTCAAAAGGATATTTTGAACTTAGTTTATATTGCTAAGTCATATGGATTGAATGAAGTAGCTGATTATTGGGAGCAGGTAATTATTATAAATGATCATCAAAAAAGAAGATTTTCTAGTAAAATAGTTCAGACATTATATAATACTGTTGCCGATAAAAAGATAGCATTTTTAGGATGGGCTTTTAAGAAAGATACAAATGATACCCGTGAATCGGCAGCGATTTATGTTGCTGACGATTTGATTAATGAACAGGCAAAAATTTCTGTATATGATCCCAAAGTGTCAAGAAGTAAAATGCTGAATGATTTAGATTATTTGCAAACCAGATCGAGTGAAGAAAACAGCAGTTCATTAGCTATATTTGATAATCCTTATGAAGCTTGTAAGGGATCGCACGCAATCGCAATTCTTACCGAATGGGATGAATTTGTTGCTTATGATTGGCAAAAAATTTATGATTTAATGCATAAGCCAGCTTTCTTGTTTGATGGACGCAACATATTAAATTCGAAAGAGTTGGAATCAATTGGTTTTATCTATAATGGAATAGGTTCGTAGATTGCATACAATAAGATATTGAAGTGAAGTTTAATATTGAGTTAATAATGAGGATGGCGGTAAAGATTTTATTTCAATAAATTAAGAGTTATGAATTGGTATGTTATATATACAAAGCCCAAATGGGAAAAAAAAGTTGCAGAAAAACTTACACAGATAGGTGTGGAGTGTTATTGTCCTTTAATTACTCAAGTAAAACAATGGTCTGACAGAAAGAAAAAAGTTGAAGTTCCACTTTTTAGTTCCTATGTATTTGTACAGCTTTCTGAAATTGACAGGAATACTGTTTTTAACGTTCCTGGAGTTGTACGCTATTTATTTTGGCTCGGAAAACCAGCAGTTGTTCGTGATGAGGAAATTAATATAATAAAATCTAGTCTGAAGGCCACTAATATTAGTGATATAGCAGTTACTTCAATTCAAGTTGGAGACAGAATAAAATTAGAATCGGGTGCCTTTAGTAATCAGGATGCAATTGTGCAGGAAGTTTCTAAGACACACTATATTTTAGTGTTGGAATCTTTGGGTTGTGTACTTAAGATTAAATATAAATAGTTATTATAAAACTACATAAATCAAAAAACAGAAAATAAAATCGTGATTATTTTAGATTTTATTTTCTGTTTTTTTTAATGTGTAATTTTTTACAGTCTGATTAGTAGTATATTGCTGTTTTTTTAATTTATTTGTTGTTTTTAGTTACATAGTATTACGGGAAACCGTATTGAATAAATTGAGTTATTATGTTATATTTGCCGAGAATTAAAATTTTTTAGTAAACCGAGCATATAAATGGGACTGGGAATGGCGAAGCCATATGTTGTAATGATTAAAGCCGGTATTTTTTAAATGAACGAAAATATTAAAATAGCTGTTATAGGTTTAGGTTACGTTGGTCTTCCTTTAGCCAGATTGTTTGCTACAAAATATCCAGTTATTGGATTTGACATTAATGAGTCAAGAGTAACAAGTTTAAAATCTGGAATCGATTCTACATTAGAGGTTGACGAAAATGATTTGCAAAAAGTATTAGTTAGCTATCCTTCGGAAAAACTTGGATTATATTGTACAAGTATTGTAAGTGAAATGTCAGATTGTAACTATTTTATAATTACAGTACCTACTCCGGTTGATAGAAACAATCGCCCGGATTTGACTCCCTTATATAAATCAAGTGAGACTGTCGGTAAGATTTTAAAAAAGGATGATATAGTTATTTACGAATCTACTGTTTATCCAGGAGTGACTGAAGAACAATGTGTGCCAGTTTTAGAAGCTATTTCTGGACTTAAGTTAAACGTTGATTTTTATGCAGGATATTCGCCTGAACGAATTAATCCAGGAGATAAAGAACATACAGTAGATAAGATTTTAAAAGTAACTTCAGGTTCAACACCTGAAATTGGCTTAAAAGTAGATGCTTTATATAAATCTGTAATTACTGCAGGTACGTATTTAGCACCTACAATTAAAGTTGCTGAGGCTGCAAAAGTCATAGAAAATTCACAAAGAGATATAAATATTGCTTTTGTCAACGAGCTTGCCAAGATATTTAATTTAATGAATATCGATACGCAAGAAGTATTAGCGGCAGCTGCCACAAAATGGAACTTTTTACCTTTCAAGCCAGGTTTGGTTGGAGGACATTGTATTGGAGTTGATCCCTATTATTTGGCGCAAAGAGCTCAAGAATTTGGCTATCATCCTGAAATAATTTTAGCAGGACGACGTTTGAATGATAGTATGGGTGAATATATTGCATCTCAAGTCGTAAAGTTAATGATCAAAAAAGGCATTACTGTAGGTGGAGCCGAGTTGTTAATGCTTGGAATCACATTTAAAGAAAATTGCCCAGACGTTAGAAACACTAAAATTGTGGATGTCGTAAAAGCATTGACAGAATATGGAATTTCGGTGACTATATATGATCCTCTTGCTAATGCAAATGATGTAAAAAAAGAATATAATTTAATAACAATTAACTCTATTCCAGATAATAAATTTGACGCAATAGTTCTAGGAGTAGCTCATAAAGAATTTTTAGAGTTAAATTTTAATCAGTTGCAAAAAAGTAATAGTTTATTATACGATGTAAAAGGTGTTTTAGGAGCTAGTTCTGATTACAGATTATAGCAACTGAAAAACCTTTTTTTATTTTGAGAAAATGGAAATAAAAAATTCAATCACACATGTAATTTTGACTGGTGGAATAGGGAGTAGATTGTGGCCACTTTCACGCAAAAGTCAGCCAAAACAATATTTAGAAATATTTGAAAGCAAATCATTGTTTGAAATGACTGTTGAGCGCAATAGTCTTTTGGCTGATAAAGTAATGGTTGTTGGTAATGTTGATAATCATCATTTAAGTAAAAAAGTGATGGATAAATCTAATATTTCGTATGTCAATATTGTTGAAGCAACACCTCGAAACACGGCGGCGGCAATTGCATTTGCTGCATTTGCATCAGATCGAGAAGATATATTAATTGTTACTCCCTCAGATCACATTATAGATTTAATGAACAATTATAATAGTGCTATTGGAGAAGCTGTTTCAAAAGCAAAAGATGGTTTTATAGTTACATTTGGAGTGATACCGACCAAGCCTGAAACGGGATATGGATATATTGAATCTAAAGGGGATAAAGTAATTTCATTTCGCGAAAAGCCAAATGAAACAACTGCCAAGGAATTTATTTCAAGAGGTAATTTTTTATGGAACAGTGGAATGTTTTGTTTTAAAGCGGGCGTTCTTTTGGATGAATTAAAACAATTTCAGCCTGATGTTTACGAAAAATCAAAAGCTGTATGGGAATCTAGTGAGGACGGATTTTTAGATTTGGAATTATCATTAGAAATTCCATCAATCAGTATTGACTATGCTGTAATGGAGCGTAGTAAAAAAATTAAAGTTGTGCCCGCATCATTCTCGTGGTCAGATTTAGGATCATTTGAATCAGTTTATGATTATTTGCTTTCTAAAGGTCATCCAATTGATCAAAATGGAAATATGGTTATCGGATCTGATAAACACACAACTTTTCTAGGATTAAAAAATACAATTTTTGTTCATACAGATTCTGCAAACTTAATTTTGCAAAAAGAAAATTCACAAGATGTAAAAGATATTTATAGTGAATTAGAGAAGCAAAATTCTGATCTACTTAATTAATTTAAATTGAAAATGAAAAAAATTCTTATCACTGGCGGTGCTGGTTTTATTGGATCACATGTAGTAAGACGTTTTGTCAATAAATATCCAGAATATCAAATTTTTAATTTAGACGCATTAACATATGCAGGAAATTTAGAAAACATTAAAGATATCGAAAAACAACCGAATTATACTTTCGTAAAAGGAGATATAGTTGATGAAATTTTTATAAATGAACTTTTTTCGATTCATAATTTTGATGGAGTTTTGCATTTAGCTGCTGAATCACATGTTGATCGTTCGATTGAAGATCCATTGGCATTTGTTAAAACAAATGTAATCGGTACAATGAACTTACTTAATGCGGCAAAAAATCAATGGAAAGATAATTTCTATGATAAAAGATTTTATCACATTAGTACAGATGAAGTATATGGTTCACTAGGAGTTGAAGGGCTATTTACGGAGACAACACCTTATGATCCGAATTCTCCTTATTCAGCATCAAAGGCTAGTTCTGATCATTTTGTTAGAGCTTATGGAGAAACATATGGTCTGCCATATGTATTGACAAATTGTTCTAATAATTATGGTTCGTATCATTTTCCTGAAAAATTAATTCCACTTTTTATAAATAATATCATAAATAACAAGCCTTTACCTGTATACGGCGACGGTAATTATACTCGTGATTGGTTGTTTGTGGAAGATCATGCAATTGCAATAGACTTGGTATTCCATGAAGGTAAAAATCACGAAACTTATAAT
This sequence comes from Flavobacterium daemonense, assembly GCF_007341385.1. Lineage (GTDB taxonomy): Bacteria > Bacteroidota > Bacteroidia > Flavobacteriales > Flavobacteriaceae > Flavobacterium > Flavobacterium daemonense. Next base: position 123,842 of record NZ_VJYD01000007.1, on the reverse strand, counting down.
ATTGGTGGCTTTAATGAATGGAAAAACATAGATTTAGTTAAGTTATTGTGTCAAATTATGGATCAAAAATTAGGAAGACCAGAAGGTTCATCGCAAAGCTTGATCACATATGTGAAAGACAGACCAGGACACGATTTACGTTACGCTATTGATGCGACAAAAATTAATAAAGAGTTAGGATGGAAGCCGTCTGTTACATTTGAAGAAGGTCTCGAGAGGACAATTAATTGGTATCTCAATAATGAAGAATGGCTGAAAAACGTTACTTCGGGTTCCTATAAAGATTATTATAAAAAACAATATTCTTAGACTTTTTAAACATTAACTTTAAGTTCAATTATTAAATTAATATGAAAAAAATCACTTACGTTCTTACTTTATTCTTTATAGTGATCATGTCTCATAATGTACAATCACAAGATTTAATGAAATCTAAAGATTTAAGTACAGTAAAGGTTGATTATTTGTCAGATGATGATTTGGCAAAAATTAGTGCACAGTTAAAAAGTAATAATGCAACTATCGATCAAGTTGAACCAATGGCCTTGTCAAAAGGTATGAGTCAGTCAGAGTTTAATAAATTAAAAATTAAACTTACTGATTATGAGAAGAAACTGTCTAAAGATTCTGGTAAAAATTTAGATAAAGATGGTACATTAAAAAAAACGAATAAAGATTCAGAATTCGGTAGGAAGCAAGAAAAGATTACAAATGAGAAGATTAAAGATTCAACTAACGCATTAATTTTTGGATCGGAATTGTTTGATAACCCTACTTTGAATTTTGAACCGGATTTAAAGTTAGCGACTCCTATGAATTATATATTAGGACCAGGCGACGAGTTGCAGATTAGTGTTTTTGGTATTCAAGAGTACAATGAAAGCATTCCTGTTAGTGTAGAAGGGAAAGTGACAATTCAGTATGTTGGCGAAATTGCTGTTTCAGGTATCTCTATTGAAGCCGCTACTCAAAAAATTAAATCTGCTATTGCGAGAGTTTATAGCACTGTAAGGTCTGGTCAATCACAAGTTAGTGTTAGTTTAGGCCGTATTCGTACTATTAAAGTAACTGTTGTCGGCGGTAAACAACCTGGTAATTATTCAATTTCATCTTTAGCGACAGTTTATAATGCTTTGCATTTAGCAGGTGGTCCAGGAAAAAATGGAAGTTACAGAAATATAGAATTAATTCGAAACAATAAAGTTTATAAAAATATTGACATCTATAGATTTTTAACAAAAGGTGATCAGTCCGATAATATTAGTTTAAAAGACAATGATGTAATTCGAATTCCAGCATACAGTCAAAGAGTTACTGTTGAAGGCGAGGTAAAACGCCCAGGTATTTTTGAAATGAAAAAAGGAGAAACTTTTGCTAATTTATTGAATTTTGCTTCAGGATTTAACGAATTTGCTTACACAGCTTCTGTGAATGTTTTGCAAAAGACAGGTAAAGAGTTTAAAGTTCATGATATAAATGAAAGTGAATACAACAACTATGTTCCTCAATCTGGAGATGTTTTTAGAATAACTAAAATTTTAAATCGATTTGAAAATCGTATCAAAATTGAAGGAGCCGTTTTTAGACCAGATTATTATTCTTTTAATGAAGGAATGAGAATTTCTGATCTTATAACTAGGGCTGAAGGACTTAAAGAAGATGCATACACGAAAAGAGCACGAATTATTCGTTTAAAAACAGATCTAACAACTGAAATTGTAAATGTAGATTTAAGCGCAGCACTATCGGGAGATCTAAATGCTGATATCGAATTGAAAAGAGAGGATATTGTTACAGTATACTCAATTTTAGATTTTAGAGAGGAATACAAAGTTACAATTGATGGAGAAGTAAAAAATCCTGGGGAGTACGAGTATTTTGAAAATTTAACTCTCAATGATTTAGTCGTGCAAGTTGGTGGCTTGACGGGATCTGCTTCAAAAAGAGTTGAAATAGCAAGAATGGTCAAATCTGACGTAATCGATGATGCTGATCCTAAACGTATTGAATTAGTGGAGCTTGAAATTACTGCTGATAATAATGAGCAAATTAAAAATTTTGTTCTTAAGCCATTTGATGTTATTAATATTCGAAAAATGGCAGTTTATGAAAAGCCTCAGATGGTAACGGTTACAGGTGCAGTTAGTTATCCTGGAAAATATGTACTTGCTAACAAAAAAGAAACAGTTTATAATGTTGTAATGAGAGCTGGTGGTTTGACTTCGATAGCAAATTTAGATGGAATGAAAATTAAAAGGCCTATTAAACAAGATCAAATCGAAAAAATCGAAAGTATTGATTTGAATTTGGCTAAAAATGATACTCTTAAAGAAAAGCTTGCTAAAAAATTAAAAGAAGATTTAAAGTATTCAACTATTCCCGTTAACTGGGAAAAAATAGTAAAAGATAAAAATCATTATTCAAATGTGACCTTATTTCCTGGGGATGAAATAGAAGTTGCGGTTTATAATGAGGGGGTCAAAGTTACGGGTAATGTATTATTGACATCTGAAATTCCATATAGAAGCGGGAAAGGATTTAAATATTACATAAATGCTGTTGGAGGTGTCGATAATAAAGGTTGGAAAAAGAAGGCATATATCATTTATCCAAATGGAAAAGCGAATGTTACAAAATCCTTTTTGTTTTTTAGATCATATCCAACAGTTGAGCCGGATTCTCAAATTGTAGTTCCTGAGAAACCAGAAACCAAAAAGATGAGTACGGGAGAGTGGGTAAGTATAGGTAGTGTACTTACTAGTTTGGCGCTATTAATTGTTACAGCTTTTAAATAAATAATTTCATGAAGAATATACCAATCGATAACGATGAAATTTCGTTAAAAGAATTAATTCAAAAGCTAAAAGAATGGTACATATATTTACTTTCGAAATGGAAAATTATTTTTTTGGCTGGAATGATTGGAGCAATATTAGGTTTAAGCTATTCATTTATTAAGAAGCCTGTTTATATAGCTACTTTAACTTTTGCCCTTGAAGATGAAAAAGGAGGAGGAGGCTTAGGTGGGGCACTAGGTTTAGCCAGTTCATTTGGTTTAGACTTAGGTGGAAGTGGAGGCGGGATCTTTACAGGCTCTAATCTGGCTGAATTATTTAAATCAAGATCAATGGTAGAAAAGACATTGTTAACGCCAGTAAATGTAAACGGTAAAATAATTTCTTTAGCAGAAATGTATATTGATAATAATAAATGGAGAAAAAAATGGATTGATAAGCCTAAATTTTCTTCAATTAAATTTTTGCCTAACGCTAATCGCAAGTACTTTACTAGAGATCAGGATAGCATTATGGGATTGATTTATGAAAATTTATCAACTTCTGGTTTGTCAGTTGCACAGAAAGATAAAAAAATATCTATAATTACTATGGATGTTTCTTCAACGAATGAATTATTCGCAAAATTTTTCTGTGAAGCGTTAGCTAGACAAGTAGGCAAATTTTATGTTGAAACAAAAAGCAAAAAAGCTAGGATGAATATGGCTATTCTTGAGCGGCAGGTTGATTCTATACGCGGAGAATTAAATGGTGCTATAACTGGAGTGGCTGTGGCCAATGACAATACTTTTAATTTAAATCCTGCTTTAAATATTAGAAGAACTCCCTCAGTGAGGCGACAAGTAGATGTTCAGGCAAACACAGCTATTCTGACAGAACTTGTGAAACAATCTGAATTAGCTAAAGTTACATTACGGAAAGAAACACCTTTAATCCAAGTTATTGACAAACCAATTTTGCCACTTAACAAAGAAGGTTTTGGAAAAATAAAAGGAGTTATTTTAGGTGGATTCTTAGCAGGTTTGATTACTGTTTTAGTTCTCACTTTAAAAAGTTTAATTAAAGGACTTTTGTAGATTGATAATTTTAATTTATGAATCTATTCTAATCTTTGTAGTTTGATTTTTAATTAAAATCTATAAAATAATTTCATTGTTAATTAATGATTTTTTCATATTAAAATCGTATTAATTAAAAGAGTAAAGAAATATAAGTACAAATTTAATGAGGATAGAATAAATGGAGATAGAAATAAAAAAGACTAATGATTAGAAATTTAATAATATTTGGAACACGACCAGAAGCAATAAAAATGGCGCCCTTGGTTAAGGAATTTAATAATAAGGGTCAATTTTTTGAAACGAGAGTTTGTGTAACTGCACAACATCGGGAAATGTTGGATCAAGTGTTGGACTTTTTTGAAATTATACCAGATTATGATTTAGATTTGATGAAACCAAATCAAAATTTATATTCATTGACCTCAGAAATTATTATAAGATTAAAACCTATTTTGGAAGATTTTAATCCGGATTATGTATTCGTTCACGGAGATACGACTACTACAATGGCAGCGAGTATTGCTGCATTTTATTCTCAGGCAAAGGTTTGTCATATAGAAGCTGGTTTACGTACAAATAATAAATTTTCTCCTTTTCCTGAAGAAATGAATAGACAAATTACAGGAAGAATATCTGATTTGCATTTTGCGCCTACATTAACGTCTAAGGAAAATTTATTAAAGGAAAATATTTTAGATGAAAGTGTGATAATTACCGGAAATACTGTAATTGATGCGTTATTAGATAGTACAATTCGTGTCAAAACAATTAAAAATAATGAAATCGAGTTTCTTGAAGAAATATTGGATTTTAACAAAAAAATTATTTTAATTACCGGCCATAGAAGAGAGAATCATGGAGATGGATTTATAAATATTTGTGAGGCAATAAAAGAAATTGCTCAAAAAAACTCTAACGTTTTATTCGTATATCCCGTCCATTTAAATCCAAATGTTAAAGAGCCAGTATTTAAAATTTTAGGAGATATTAAAAATGTTAAACTTATTGAGCCTTTGGCATATCCTGCATTTGTCTGGCTTATGAATAAATCTTATTTAATAATAACAGATAGTGGTGGGGTTCAGGAAGAAGCTCCTAGTTTAGGAAAACCAGTTTTGGTAATGCGTAACACGACTGAAAGACCTGAAGCTGTTGAGGCCGGAACAGTAATTTTAGTAGGAACTGATAAAAACAAAATCGTACAGGAGTGTCAGAAATTATTAGATGATGAAATTCTATATAAAAAAAGATCTTCATTGCATAATCCGTATGGTGATGGAAACGCCTGTAAACGTATAGTAGAACATATAATGTCATTAAATAAATAATATGAATAATGTAGTAATGATTGGCTTGGGGTATATTGGTTTGCCAACTGCCGCTTTAATTGCAAATAATAATATTCAAGTTCACGGTGTAGATATAAATCCTGCAGTAGTAGATACTATTAATGAAGGAAAAATTCATATCGTAGAACCAAGTTTAGACGAGGCTGTTGCTAAAGCAGTATCAAGGGGCTTTTTAAAAGCATCAACAACTCCAATTTTGGCTGATACATATATAGTGGTAGTGCCAACGCCTTTTAAAGCGAAAAATGAACCAGATATATCATTTGTTGAATCAGCAACAAAATCAATTATTCCATTATTAAAAGAGGGAGATTTGTATATTATTGAATCAACTTCTCCTATTGGAACTACTGAGAAAATGATGACTTTAATTTATGCTAATCGTCCAGATCTAGAAGGTAAACTTTTTATAGCATATTGTCCAGAAAGAGTTTTACCCGGTAATGTGATGCATGAATTAGTGCATAATGATAGAGTTATTGGTGGAGTTGATAACGTTTCAACACAAAAAGCCATTGCTTTCTATAGTCAATTTGTAAAAGGAGATTTGCACCAAACAAATGCTAGAACGGCAGAGATGTGTAAGTTGACTGAAAATTCGTCAAGAGATGTACAAATTGCGTTTGCTAATGAATTATCTCTTATTTGTGATAAGGCAGATATCAATGTTTGGGAACTTATTCGGTTAGCAAATAAACATCCACGTGTAAATATTTTGCAGCCTGGTTGTGGAGTAGGAGGACATTGCATTGCAGTTGATCCTTATTTTATAGTTGCAGATTATCCATTGGAATCTCAAATAATTGGTAAAGCAAGAGAAATCAATAACTATAAATCTTTTTGGTGTGCAGAGAAGGTAAAAACTGCTAAACTAGAGTTTCAACTAAAACATGGAAAAAAAGCAAGTGTTGCTATTATGGGACTTGCATTCAAACCAAATATTGATGATTTAAGAGAATCTCCAGCAAAATATATTGCCCAAAAAATATTACAAGATTCGCATGATGATTTTTGTTTTATCGTTGAGCCAAATATTACAGATCATAAAGTTTTTAAATTAACAAATTATAAAGAAGCTGCTCAAAAAGCTGATATAATAGTTTTTTTAGTAGCCCATAATGAATTTAAAAATTTAGATATCGAAGAATCAAAAATTGTACTTGATTTTTGTGGAGTTTCAAATTTGCGCTAATACACTGAGTTATGATGAAACATAAAATTATAAATTTTCCTAAAATACAAGACCCAAGAGGTAATTTAACATTTTTGCAGCATTCTGATCAGATTCCTTTTAAAATTGAAAGAACTTTTTGGACATACGATGTGCCTGGTGGTGAAATTAGAGGAGGGCATGCTTATTATAAACAAGAAGAAATTATAGTAGCATTAAGTGGAAGTTTTGACGTTGTCATTACATCCAATGAAGGTATACAAGAAAAAATATCATTAAATAGGAGCTATTATGGGCTATATTTGCCGGCTAAAACATGGAGGCATATCGAGAATTTCTCTACAAATGCTCTAGCTTTACATATTTCCAGTGAATCTTTTTTTAAGGAAGATTATATAAGAGATTTTCAAGAATTTAAAAGAATAACAGATGAACAATAGAAGGACTGTTTTTGAATGTAATCTTTTACATTTGAATCGTATTGGAGATAGGACAGGGCATATTACTGCTATTAACAATAATTTAGAGATTCCTTTTGCAGTAGAGCGAATTTTCTACTTGTACGATATACCTGGTGGTGAATCAAGAGGTGCGCATTCTCATAAAGAATGCCATCAATTTTTAGTTGCTGTCAGCGGAAGTTTTGAGGTTTTGTTGGATGATGGATTAACCAAAAGACAGGTTTTACTAAATAGACCAGACTTAGGTTTGCATATACCACCAGGTATTTGGGCTTCTGAAATTAACTTTTCAAGCGGTTCTATTTGTTTAGTTTTAGCTTCACATAGATATTTTGAAGAAGATTATGTCAGAAAATATGATGATTATTTAAATTTTATAAATGCTTAATAAAATTCATCCGTTATCTGATGTCAAATCGGAAAGAATTGGTAAAGATACATATGTCTGGCAATTTACAGTTATTTTACAAAACGCTATAATTGGAGAAAATTGTAATATAAATTGTAATTGTTTTATTGAAAACGATGTTATAATAGGTAATAATGTTACAATAAAGTCTGGTGTTCAGATATGGGATGGCGTAAGATTAGAGGATAATGTTTTTATAGGCCCTAATGTCACATTTACCAATGATTTTGTACCTCGATCTAAAGTTTATCCAAAGGAGTTTAAAAAAACTGTAATAAAAGCAGGCTGTTCTATTGGAGCAAATTCAACAGTTATTGCAGGTTTAGAAGTTGGAGAAAAATCATTCATAGGAGCTGGGAGTGTTGTAACTAAAAATATACTGCCATATACGGTTTGGTACGGAAATCCAGCCGAACATAAAGGTTACATTACAGATGATTTATGTCTTTTAGATTTAGATCTAAAAGATAAAAAAACCGGAGAAGAATATTATTTAAAAGGATATAAACCTATAAAAAAATGATTAAATTTTTAGATTTACAAAAGATAAATGCTCAGTATTCTGCTGAATTAAAGCTAGTTGCTTCTGAAGTTATTGATAGTGGTTGGTATTTATTAGGAGAAAGGGTAAAAGAGTTTGAAACTTCTTTGCAAGAATTTCAAGGAGGTGGAAACGCAGTGGCAGTAGCAAATGGTTTAGATGCTTTACGCCTTATTTTCAAAGCTTACATTGAGTTAGGATTTATGAAAGAAGGAGATGAAGTAATAGTCCCAGCCAATACTTATATAGCGTCAGTTTTAGCTATAACTGATAATAAGCTTGTGCCAGTTTTGGTAGAACCTAATTTAGATACATTTAACTTAGATTTGAATTTAATTGAAAACAAGATTACAGCAAAAACAAAAGCGATCATGCTAGTCCATCTTTATGGTAAAGTTTGTTGGAGTGAAGATGTAGAAGTGTTATCAAAAAAATATGATTTAAAAATTATTGAAGACAATGCACAGGCGATTGGTGCCACTTGGAAAGGTATTAGAACGGGAAATTTGGGTGATGCATCAGGTTTTAGTTTTTATCCGGGTAAGAATCTCGGTGCTTTAGGGGATTCTGGTGCAGTAGTATGTAAAGATGATGTTTTAGCAACAACAATTCGGACGTTAGCTAATTATGGTTCTCCAACCAAATATGTTAATCAATACCAAGGACTTAATAGTAGGATGGATGAAATTCAAGCTGCTTTTTTGGAAGTTAAATTACGTTACATTGATAATGAAAATTCTTTGCGTCAGGAAATTGCAAAATATTATATTCAAAATATAAAAAACGAATTAATTATCCTGCCTAAAAATGATTTATTAAATGAACATGTATGGCATCTTTTTGTTATTCGAACTACACAACGTGAAAAACTGCAAAAATTTCTACTTGAGAAAGGAATACAAACGTTAATCCATTATCCAATCCCATTACATAAACAACAATGTTATTCCAAAATATTTGATAACCTAACATTACCAATCACAGAATTAATTCATGAAGAAGTTTTGAGCTTGCCAATAAGCCCGGTAATAAGTAAAGAAGACATTGTTTATATCTGTGAAACTCTAAATGATTTCAATATTTAATGTCTGAAAAAAATTCTTATAAGGAAATTATTAAAGCTACATCTATTTTTGGTGGAACTCAGTTTATTGGTATACTAGTTAGCATTGTGCGTTCAAAATTAGTAGCTATCTTTTTAGGTCCTGCAGGAATGGGTATTGTCGGGTTATTAACTTCTACCACTGATTTAATAGGTAGTTTAACAAATTTCGGTTTAAGGACAAGTGCTGTTAAAAATATTGCAGCGTCATATAGTTTAGGAAATGAACAGCAAATTGCGGTTGAGGTTACTATTTTGAAGCGGTTAGTTTGGATTACTGGACTACTTGGAATGATAATTACTTTCTTGCTAGCACCATGGTTAAGCCAAATAACGTTTGGGAATAGTGAATATACCAACGGTTTCAGATGGATCTGTGTAATTTTACTATTTAATCAATTAACTGCAGGCCAAGATGCTGTTTTGCAAGGTATGCGTAAATTGAAGTACTTATCATTATCATCAATTTATGGGTCTGTTTTAGGTTTATTTCTTGTTGTACCGATTTATTATTTTTTTGGAGTTAAAGGAGTTGTACCTGTAATTATTATATCATCTCTTGTGTTAATGTTGTTAACATGGTATTTTGTTGATAAGATTAAAATAGCTAAAGTGTCAATAAGCAAGGAGAAAACATGGCAGAGTGGAAAAATCATGCTAAAAATGGGTTTTTTACTAAGTTTAAGCGCTTTGCTGACCACAGGAGGATCTTATTTGTTGCGAATATACATAAGTAATACAGGAACTGTAGTTGATGTAGGTCTTTATAATGCGGGTTTTGCTATTATAGGAACTTATGTTGGTATGATTTTCTCGGCAATGGGAACTGATTATTATCCAAGACTTTCAGGGGTAAGTCATGATAAAATTGAAACCAATAAATTAATTAATCAACAAGGAGAAATAGGTTTATTACTTTTAGGTCCGGTTCTCGCAATTTTTATGACTTTTAGCGGATGGGCAGTACTATTATTGTATTCAACTAAGTTTTTGCCTGTTACTTCAATGATTGCTTGGGCTTCTTTAGGTATGTATTTTAAAGCATCTTCATGGTCAATCTCTTATATTTTCTTAGCTAAATCTGATTCAAAGCTTTTTTTTTTAAATGAATTGAGCGTTATAGGATATGGTTTATTTTTTAATATTTTGGGGTATTATCTTTATGGTTTAGAAGGGCTAGGTATTTCCTTTTTGCTAATGTACTTTTTTTACTTTATTCAGGTTTTTTTTGTGTGCAAAAAAAAGTATGATTTTATACTACAGACAAAATTTCTTAAAATTTTAGTTCAACAATTTATAATAGGGCTATGTTGTTTTCTTATCAATCGTTATGTGACTGCACCTTATTCATATTTTTTCGGAACATTAGGTTGTCTGTTTTCAATTGGATTTTCCTTAATAGAGTTAGATAAATTGTTTAATTTAAAGTCTCTAATTCGTAAATCATAGTTTATGAAAGAAAAGAAGATAAAAGTTTTTCATGGACTAGTTAATTATGGAACTCAAGCTGGTTTTTTTTCTCGTGAATTAAGGAATCAAGGAATTGAGTCATTGTCTATTGTTTATCCAGATAGCTTCAAAAGACAAGCTGATTTGCAATTATTATTTGGTGGAAATTTTATTACAAAAGTGGTAAGACATTCTTTAAATTATATTAAACGAATAAAATGTTTTTTCTACTTTAATACATTTCATTTTTATTATGGGACAAGTTTATTCCCTTATCAATTAGATTTACCATTGTATAAGCTGTTTGGTAAAAAAGTAATAATGGAATATTTAGGAACCGATTGCCAATTATATGAGTATTCCATTAAAAAGTATAAATGGACAAATAGTTTTGGACGCTTTCCTTTAAAACAAGATGGATTAAACAATGATAAAATAATTACAAAAAGATTAAAAAGGGAGTCTGGATATATTGATAAAAAATTTGTATGCGCCCCACTATATTCTGAATTTGTCAATAAATCAACAGTTTTACCACTAGCAATTGATATTTCTGATTTTAACTTTAGTCCTCTTGAGAAGAAAGATAAGTTAAGAATTATGCATGCTCCGACACATAGAGGTTTTAAGGGCTCTGATTATATCCTAGAAGCTTTAAATAAATTGATTGAAGAAGGATATCCTTTAGAAATTGACTTGGTTGAAGGTGTAACTCATTTGGAGTTAAAAAATAGATATTTAAAATGCGATATATTTATTGATCAGATTTTAGCAGGTTGGTATGGTACTGCAAGTATTGAAGCAATGGCAATTGGAAGACCTGTTATCTGTTTTATAAGAGATAGTTATTTTAAAGAGGTTGATTATGGTTTTAATATGCCAATAATATCGGCTGATCCTGACTCTATTTATGATGTTTTAAAAAATACAATTAGTTTTTCATATGAGAAATTACAGGAGATTGGAGTTTCTTCTCGTTTGTTTGTAGAGGAAATACATGATGTGAAAAAGGTAACCGAAAAATTAATAAAAGAGTATAGAGTTTTGTGGAATCATCATCTATAGTTTTAATTTTTGTTTAAACATTTTAAATAAAAATATAATAATTTAAGTCTTAACATTATTTATTAATAAAAATTGAAGGTAATATTGCTTTAGTTTCAAGAATTTTATTTTTAGTTTAATTAATCAAACCTTGAAGAACATACTTATAATCTGCAAGGATATTTATCCCATTCAGAGTCCCAGATCTTTTCGTGCAAGCGAACTTGTAAAAGAATTTGTCAAACGAGGATTTAAAGTTAAAGTTGTCTGCAGTCTTAGTAAAGATAATTTCGAATTGTTTAAAAAAGAATTTTCTAATGTCGAAAGTGTTAATGTAGGAACTGTACACAACTTTTTAGATTGGCGAATTTTTAATCATCTTTCTTTAGTAAAACGTATTTTAAACAAATACTTATATCATTTATTACAATATCCTAATATCGAACTTCTTTTTAAAGTAAAAAAGATTCTTAAGAGTAATACTAATAAAATTGATTTAATGATTTCAATTGCTTATCCTTTTCCAATTCATTGGGGAGTGGCTATTGCAAAGAAGTCAAAGATTGAAAATTTTCCTGATAGATGGATTGCTGATTGTGGAGATCCTTTTATGGGAAATCCAATTATTAATCCTCCTTTTTATTTTAAGTTTTTAGAAAATTTGTTCTGCAGAATGGCAGATAAAATCACTATCCCTGTCGAAATTGGAAGAAAAGCTTATTATAAAGAATTTCATGAAAAAATTGAAATTATTCCACAAGGATTTGATTTTTCTACCTTAGAAAAAGAACTTTATAATAAAAATAATATTCCTACTTTTCTTTATGCAGGAATTTTTTATAAAGGCTCTAGAGATCCAAGACCATTTTTGGATTATTTGACTCAAATTAAATCAAATTTTAGATTTATCATATATACATCTGAAGACAGTTTAATAAAAGATTATAAAGAAATCCTAGGTGAAAAATTGATTATCAATTCATCAATACCAAGAATCGAGCTTCTTAAGAAAATGAGTCTTGTAGATTTCTTACTAAATATTGAGAATGAATCTGAAAATCAAACACCAAGTAAATTAATTGATTATTCTTTGTCAGGGCGTCCTATTTTATCTGTAAGTATGAAAAATATTGATAAAAAGAAGTTTAACGATTTCTTGAATGGAATTTATCATGATGAATTTAAAGTTCATGACTTAGAAAGATATAATATTGTTAATGTGGTCAATAAATTTCTCGAAATTTAATAATGTCTGAAAGTTTTACAGTATATTCTAAAAAATCGCTAAAGGAGTTTGGCATATCATTAGTTTTATATCTGATATTGCCATTTTCGTCTTTAGTTATATCTTTTGTTTTGTATCGAAAGAAATGGGCAAAATACTTGTTCGTCCTGTTTGGTCTATATTTTGGATTTACATTCATAATACCTAGTTCAAAAGTTAATTTACCGTCAGATTCCGAGTTTTATGCAATGGAACTGCAAAACTATCATATTAATCCAATTTCCTTTAAAGAGTTGGTAAATGGGTTTTATAGTGTAGATACGTTGCAGAGTGATATATACCAGCCATTAGTTACTTGGTGTGTTTCAGCTTTTACAGATGATCCACATGTTTTATTTGCTGTTTTTGGTTTAGTATTTAGCTTTTTTTTAGGTAAAATTATTTGGTTAATGATCGATATAAGTGCTGTGAAATTAGCTGGATTTGCTTCTTATCTTTTATTAACATTTGTTTTGTTAAATCCGTTATGGAACATTAATGGTGTCAGGATGTGGACCGGGCTTAACGTTTTTTTATTAGGAGTCATTATGTTCTATTTTAAAAACAAACCTAAAGGATTTATATTGATTTTGTGCTCCTGTTTAGTTCATGTTTCATTTACTATACCAATTGTTTTCTTTATCATTTATCAATTTGTTTCTAAAATTAATATTAATTACTTTTTTGTATTATTTATTGTTAGTTTTTTATTTAAGGGACTACCACCTTCATTGCTAAATACTGTAACTGATTTTTTTCCGGAATTTGTAAAATATAAACTTGATTTTTATACAGATCCCAATACTGTAGCATTGGTTGCTGAGGAAAATAAGGACACCAGTCTTTTTATTTTAGCTTCGCAGTTTTCTCAATCTTTTGTTCCTTTCTTAATTATTTGCTATATGTTTTTTTCCTACAAAAAAGAGATTATTAGAAATGAAAGTTTTTTGCTATTTTATAAATTTTTGTTGTTTAATGTGTTATGGATAAATATGTCTGCGATAATACCTTCATTTGGTAGATTTTTAACAATATTTTTAATATTATCAATGTTTTTTTTCTTTATAAATTTAAATCAACTAATGAAGTTGCCTTATTTTAATACTTTAAAATTAATTTTATTGCCGTTTCTTAGTATTATTATCGTTCAAAAGTTAAGAGAATTTATTGATTTCCAAAGTGTTTTTATTTTTGTTGGAAATTTTATTACGAGTTCATTTGTTTCTGAACCAACGCCTCTGGTAAACGTTCTGCTAAAATGAAAATAGTATTAATTTTGACATCCATTGAAGTTGGAACGATAGAAAAAGTTTCATACAACCTGTATAAGGCACTCTCTAATATAAATGAAGTTGAATTGCATGTCGTAAATTTGAAATCATCTGAAAAAGATTTCTATAGATTTGAGAATTTATATAATATAAAAGAATGTAGATCGGGTAATTTTGCTGTTCGTCAAATTTACAATCTAAAAAAAGTCTACAAGTTATACAAAATAAAATCTCTTATAAAACCAGATATATCTATTACAACGCAAGAAGCAGGAACAACTATAAACCTTTTAAGTTTTGGCTCAGAGAAAAAAATAGGTATTTTTCATGCGCCATATTATCAATCTAAATCTGAAGGGAAAATTAGTTTTTATTTTCAGTTTTTGTCATATAAATTTCTATATTCTAAACTGAATGCTTTTTTTTGTGTAAGTAAGGAAATTAAAAACTCGATTTCAAATAAATTTTCTATTAATGATGCAAAACTAAGGGTAGTTTATAATGTTCATGATTTTGAAGAAATTAGAGTAAAATCGGAGGAACAATTACCCGATGAAGAAGAGTTTTTATTTGATGGAAAATCAATTATTTATGTGGGACGATTCGATGCAAATAAAGCTCCCAACAGATTAATAGAATCATTTTATGAATTAAAAAAATGTAGAAAGATTGATGACGATGTAAAATTAATTTTTATTGGTAGTGGCGAAGAAAATTTCGAGAACTATCTTAAAAATTTAGTTTTAAAATTAGATTTGTATGAAAATGTTTTTTTTCTAGGGTTTAAGTCAAATCCTTATAAATATATCAAAAAAAGTACAATTTTAGTATCTAGTTCTTTTTCTGAAGGTCTTCCAGGTGTTGTAATTGAATCTATTTTTTTAAAAACTCCTGTTGTAACTACAAATTCGTCGTTAGGTCTTTGGGAAATATTAGATTGCGATAATAATTACGATTTTTTGCTCAATGATATTTACGTTGCAAATAATGGAATTATAACTAGCAACCTGATGGAATCTGATAGTGAGAATAAAAATATCATGGCTCTAAATAAAGCTATTGATATTTTAATTAATGATGAGAAATTTTATAACCAAATAAAAAACAATGATTTCGATTTTATGAAATTACTTGATGAAAAAAAAATTGTTAAAAATTTTTTCCAAATTTAAAATATGCCAGTACTTTTACAAATTGCAATAGAAGCTAATAAAGGTTCGGTGGGAAGAATTGCAGAACAAATCGGTGAAACTGTCATTGAAAATGGTTGGACAAGTTATGTCACTTATGCTAGAGAAAGCAATCCTAGTACATCTGACGTAATTAAAATAGGATCTAAATTTGATGTTTATTGGCATGGTTTAGAAACAAGAATTTTTGATAACCATTGTTTTAGTTCTAGGACAGCGACAAAAAAATTAGTAAAATTAATAAAGGAGATCAAACCTGATATCATTCATTTACATCATCTTCATGGCTATTTTATTAATATTGAAATTCTGTTTAAATTTCTTAGAGACAGTAACATTCCTGTTGTTTGGACATTTCATGATTGTTGGGCTTTTACAGGGCACTGTGCCTATTTCGATTTTGTGGGCTGTAACAAATGGAAAACGGGGTGTTATAAATGCGAACAAAAACATGAATATCCTAAGAGTTTAATTTTTGATCGCTCTAAAAAAAACTATATTGATAAAAATCGGATATTTAATTCGATAGATAATATGGTAATTGTTCCTGTTTCAAATTGGTTGTCTGATAATGTAAAAGAATCATTTTTAAAAAAATTTCGTTGTCAAGTAATCCAAAATGGAATTGACCTGGAAACATTTTATGTAAAAAAAGCAAGAAATTTTATTGATGATAAATATAATTTAAAGAATAAATTTATCATTTTAGGTGTTGCTAGCACTTGGGATAGAAGAAAAGGTTTAGAGGAATTTGTTAAATTAAACGGGCTATTAGATCTAAATTTATTTGTAATAGTTTTAGTAGGATTGACTAAAGAACAATTAGCTGAAATGCCTCAAAGTATTGTAGGTATTCAAAGAACAGAAAATGTAGCACAACTTGCAGATCTTTATTCTGCGGCAGATGTATTTGTAAATCCTACTTTTGAGGATACCTTTCCAACAACCAATTTAGAATCTTTAGCATGTGGAACTCCTGTAATTACATACAAAACTGGTGGAAGTGTGGAATCTGTAACGGATAACACTGGAATAGTTGTGGAAAAAGGCGACGTTAGAGCAATTTTAAACGCTATAGAATATATAAAGGATAAAGGGAAAATTTTTTATGAGAATAACTGCAGACAAAGTGCAATATCTAATTTTGACAAAAATGTGAAGTTTAAAGAATATTTTAATCTTTATAACGAAATACTAAATAAATAATTTATTATGAAAAACGAAAGACCGTATCAAATATGTGCAAAAACAATTATGGATACTTCAGATCCAAACATAATTTTTGATGAAAATGGAGTTTCGGATTATTACCATAATTTTCAAAATGTTATTCTTCCTAACTGGCATACAGATAAAAAAGGCCATGAAGAATTAATGATAATGGCTGAGAAGATAAAGAAAGAAGGAAAGGGTAAGGATTTCGATTGTATTATTGGTCTAAGTGGGGGACTAGATAGTTCTTATGTTGCTTATGTTGCAAAAGAAATTATGGGATTAAGACCCTTGTTGTTTCATGTAGATGCTGGTTGGAATACTGATAAAGCTGTTGGAAATATCGAAAAACTTTGTAATGGTTTAGGCTTGGATTTGTACACTGATGTTATTAATTGGGAAGAAATGAAAGACTTGCAAGTAGCTTTTTTAAAATCTCAAATAGCCGATCAGGACTTACCGCAAGATTATGCCTTCTTTTCTGGCTTATATCGATTTGCAAAAAAGAATAAAATCAAATATGTTTTAACGGGAGGAAATTTTTCAACAGAATGTTGTAGAGAACCTGAAGAATGGGGTGGTTTTCCTGGTATAGATACTATGTTGGTAAAAGATATTCACTCAAAGTTTGGTAAACGTCCTTTAAAGACCTTTCCTTTGGTTGATATTTTGAGTTATAAAATTTATTATCGCTACGTATTAGGTATGCAGGTTTTTAAACCCCTTAACTTAATTCCCTATGTTAAAAAAGATGTAGAGAATTTATTAGTGGAAAAATTTGGATGGGAGCCTTTTCAGCACAAACACCATGAATCTAGATTTACAAGATTTTATGAAGATTATTGGCTTCCTAGAAAATTTGGTTTTCAAAAAAGACGTGCTCATTTTTCTAGTTTGATTCTTACAGGTCAAATGACTAGAGAAGAAGCTATGGATAGAGTTTCTAGACCTGAATTAACTGATGAATTTTTGAAAAAAGAATTTGATTACGTTGCTGAAAAACTTGATTTAACTTCAAATGAGTTACAAGAAATTTTTGAAGGAACTAATAAAACCTTTCATGATTATAAAAATAAGATAAAGTTAATTAGGCTAGGGGCAAAAGCGATGTCTGTTTTAGGTTTAGAAAAACGTTTATTTAGATGATAACAATTGTTGATTATGGAGTGGGAAATATTAATGCTTTTGTAAATGTTTATAAAAGAGTAAATGTTCCTACAAAAATTGCTAGAAATGCTAGTGATCTTGATGATGCAAAAAAAATTATTTTACCAGGTGTAGGTCATTTTGATCATGCTATGTCAGAATTAATTAAATCTGGAATGCGTGAAAAATTAGATGAACTGGTAACAGTAAAAAAAATACCAGTTATTGGTATTTGTGTTGGCATGCAAATGATGGGTAATTCAAGTGATGAGGGAAAATTAATGGGATTGGGATGGATTGATGCATCAGTTAAAAAATTTGATGAAACAAAAATTAAGCAAGTTACAAGATTGCCTCATATGGGGTGGAATGATGTAGAGCCAACAATGCCAAATTTACTATTCAAAGACTTAGAGAAGGATGCTTTGTTTTATTTTTTGCACTCCTATTATTTTGATTGTAATAATGCAAATGATATTCTGGCTACGTCTGATTATGGCGGTAAATTTACATGTGCTGCAAACCATGAAAATGTTTACGGAATTCAGTTTCATCCTGAGAAGAGCCATCATTATGGCGAAACTTTATTACATAATTTCGCAAAACTCTAAAGATGTTAAGACCAAGAGTAATTCCAAGTTTATTAGTTCACGATAATGGATTGGTAAAAACAGTAAATTTTAAGAATCCTAAATATGTAGGAGATCCTATTAATGCAGTTAAAATTTTTAATGAAAAAGAAGTAGATGAATTAGCTGTATTTGATATTGATGCTACTGTACTAGGAAAAGAACCTAATTACAGTTTGATAGAAAGACTGGCTAGTCAATCAATGATGCCATTATGTTACGGAGGAGGGGTAAAAACAGTTGAACAAGCTCAACGAATATTTAGCCTTGGGATAGAAAAAATAGCACTTAGTTCTGCAGTTTTGCATAATCCAAAATTGATAACAGAAATATCTGATCGAGTTGGAGCGCAGAGTGTTATTGTAGTTCTTGATGTTAAAAAGAAACTTTTGGGAGGTTATGAGGTATATACTCACAACGGAAAAAAAGCAACAGGGATTAATCCGTTTAAATTTGTTGAAGAAGCGCAAAAATTAGGAGCTGGAGAAATTATAATTAACTCCATTGATAAAGATGGTCAAATGAAAGGATATGATATGGATCTAATAGAGAAAATTAGAGAAAAAATAACTTTACCGATGACAGTGCTGGGAGGAGCAGGCTCACTACAAGATATTGAGAAAGTTATTGATAAGCATGGTGTTATAGGTGTTGCTGCAGGTAGTTTGTTTGTATTTAAAGGACCTTATAAAGCAGTTTTGATTAATTATCCTACTCAAATTGAAAAAAATAAGATTTTCAAAATAAATAAATAATGAAAATACAAAATAAAACTCTTCTTATAACTGGAGGAACGGGTTCTTTTGGACATGCAGTATTAAATCGTTTTCTTCATACAAATCACTTTAGTGAAATTCGAATTTTTTCTAGAGATGAGAAAAAACAAGATGATATGCGTAATCAATTAAATAATGATAAACTTAAATTTTACATTGGCGATGTAAGAGATTACAATAGTTTAGAAAGAGCCATGCGTGGCGTCGATTATGTATTTCATGCTGCTGCTTTGAAGCAAGTCCCTTCATGTGAGTTTTTTCCGTTAGAAGCAACTAAAACAAATGTTTTTGGTACACAGAATGTTATTGATGCAGCAGGAATCAATAAGGTGAAAAAAGTAATTTGTTTAAGCACAGATAAGGCCGCATATCCTATTAATGCAATGGGAATTTCTAAAGCCTTGATGGAAAAAGTGGCGGTTGCTGCATCAAGAAATTTATCCGAAACTACCGTTTGTCTTACAAGATATGGTAATGTTATGGCTTCCAGAGGATCAGTAATACCATTGTTTTTAAAACAAATTAAAGATAATAAGCCAATTACAATTACAGATCCAAATATGACTCGTTTTTTAATGTCATTGGATGAAGCAGTTGAATTAGTTTTATTTGCTTTTGAGAATGGAAATCCGGGAGATTTGTTTGTCAATAAAGCCCCTGCAGGAACTATTGGCGATTTAGCTCAAGCACTTAAGGAGCTATGTAATGCAGATAATGAAGTAAAAATTATAGGTACTCGTCATGGCGAAAAATTATATGAAACCTTGTGCACCCGCGAAGAAATGGTTAAAGCTGAAGATATGGGAGATTTTTATCGTATACCAGCAGATAACCGTGATCTGAATTATGCACAATATTTTTCAGAAGGAGAAGAAGATGTTTCTTTAATTGAAGATTATCATTCGCATAATACAGAACAGCAAGGAGTCGAAGGAATGAAAAAACTTTTATCAACACTGCCACTCATTCGGAAAGAAGTTTTTGGAGAGGACGTTGCTCAAATGCCTGGTTAAATAAGATATGGAACCAAAATTAATTACTGGAAATTGTCATTCTGATCAGCGTGGAACCTTATTGTATAATAATGATTTTGATGCTTCTTTAGTTAAAAGAATTTATATAATTGAAAATAAGGATATTCAAATTATTAGAGGTTGGCAAGGACATCAAATAGAACAAAGATGGTTTTCTGCTATTTTGGGCTCATTTAAAGTTCAACTTATTCAAATTGATAATTGGGAAAATCCGACTAAAGAACTACAAGTTTATACATTTATTATTCATGCTGAAATGCTCAATGTACTTCATGTACCAAAAGGTTATATAAGTAGTATTCAATCTTTAGAAAGTGACTCTAAATTATTAGTAATGGCAGATTATCTGCTAGGAGAAATTAAAGATGAATATCGATTTGATATTGATTATTTCAAAACTTAAAATCAAATAATGTTAAAAATAGGAATTACTGGACAGGCAGGTTTTGTTGGAACGCATTTGTATAATACATTAGCTTTATTTCCTGATGAATTTGATAGAATCGATTTTCAGAAAGAATACTTTGAAGATGAAATTAAATTAAATGATTTTGTATCTCAATGCGATGTAATAGTTCATTTGGCAGCAATGAATCGACATAATGATCCTCAGGTTATTTATGATACAAATTTAGGTTTGGTTCAAAAATTAATTCAATCACTTAGAATAACAAACAGTAGAGCTCATGTTCTTTTTTCTTCATCAACACAAGAAGAGCGTGATAATCATTACGGTAAATCTAAGAAAAAGGGAAGAGAGTTAATGATTGAATGGGAAAATAGCTCAAAAGGAAAGTTTACAGGGATGATTATTCCAAACGTCTTCGGACCTTTTGGCCATCCAAATTACAATTCGGTTGTTGCTACATTTTGTCATAAATTATCTCATAATGAAGTCCCAACAATTGATGTGGATGGAGATTTAAAACTGATTTATGTTGGAGAGTTAGTTGATGCTTTACTTTCTGAAATAAGAACTGGAAAGGGAAGTTATGAAGTATTAGTTAAGCATACTTCAGAATCTAAAGTTTCACAAATTCTGAAACTTTTAGAAATGTACAAATCAGAATATCAAGATAAAGGAAACATTCCAAATATCAATAGTACGTTTGAACTGAATTTATTCAATACGTTTCGCTGTTATATGGATATTAAAAATCATTTCCCAGTAAAATTTACTAAACATACTGATTCGAGAGGGTCATTTGTAGAAATTATTCGTTTGGGAATAGGCGGACAAGTTTCATTCTCAACAACAGTTCCAGGTGTAACACGAGGTAATCACTTTCATACTAGGAAAATAGAAAGATTTGCTGTTATAAAAGGACAAGCTTTAATTCAACTGCGTCGAATAGGAACAAATGAAGTTTTGGATTTTTATCTTGATGGTAATGAGCCTTCTTATGTTGATATGCCTATTTGGTATACTCATAACATAAAAAATATTGGTGAAGAGGTGTTGTATACAAATTTTTGGATAAATGAGTTTTATGATCCCAATGATCCTGATACTTATTTTATTGAAGTCTAAGTTTAAATAATTTTAAAATAATAATTTTTTTAAGTATAAAATATGCATAAAATATATCGTGTGGATATAGATGGAGTTAGAGGGGTAGCTGTAATTTCGGTTATTTTATTTCATTTAGGCTTTCTGCCAAACGGGTATTTAGGAGTTGATGTTTTCTTCGTAATTAGTGGTTACTTGATAACTGGTATTGTTTACAATGAGGTTAAGGAAAACACCTTTTCAATTTTAAAATTTTATGAAAGAAGAATTAGACGTATTATTCCATTAGTCCTATTTACTACTTTAGTTGCTTTTATACTGGGGATTTGTTTTATGTTACCTGATGATTTGGAAAATTTGGCTCAATCAATTTTTGCGTCCAATTTTTCTGCAAATAATATACTAATGTATATTACTTCAAGTGATTATTGGGCTGTTAAAAATGATTATAAGCCATTAATGCATACATGGAGTTTAGGAATTGAAGAACAGTTTTATTTACTTTATCCTATTTTATTTTTTGTTTTTAAAAATAATAAGAGAAAGTTTATCCTTCCTGTATTGATATTTTTAACACTTATTTCATTAATACTTTTTTTCATTACTAATGATTACTCTTCAAAGTTTTATTTACTTCAATACAGATTTTTTGAGCTTTCTTTTGGGGGTATCTGTGCAATCTATTTTGAAAATGGTAAAGCGAAAATGAATAGATTTTTAACTGGTAGTAAATTTCTTTTATATATATTATTATTTGCTGTAGTGTTTATATTATTATCTAAAAACACTGATAATAATGATGTTAAAGTAATAATGATTACAATTTTTTCAGCTGGAATTCTTGTTTTAGGAGAGCAACACTTTCAAAGAGATAATTTTTACAAAAATATCTTATGCAACAAATTTTTATTAGGAGTTGGAAAAATAAGCTTTAGTCTATATATGTGGCATCAGATTATTTTTGCTTTCGCTCGTTATACTTTTATTGAAGAAATTAGTGTTTTATGGGCAGTAGTCTTAACTTCTTTAGTAATTGTTTTGTCAATTTTGACCTATTATTTGATTGAACAGACATTTCGAGATAGAAAAAAAATTGGAACCAAAAAACTGCTATTTTTTGTTGGAATCTTTTTTGCCTTTACTAGTATTTCAGCATTTTATGTGTATGCAATAGGTGGCGTAATCAAAGATGTTCCTGAATTAAATCTAAAAAAATCTGATGACATTAATAAATTTAACTTCTTTGATAGTAATAATAACATTCATATACAATATAATGAGGATATTAGGAATTTAGATAAGCCATTTGTCACAAATAATAAAATTAAAGTTCTTGTTATAGGTAACAGTTTTGCACGAGATTTTACCAATATTCTTTTAGAATCTTCTTTTAAAAATAAGGTCGAAATAAGTTATTATGACTATAATAGAAAGAAGCCTAATAGAGAAATGATCAATAGATTTCAGGAAGCAGATTTTATATTTATAGCAAATGATTTTCTTTTTACTAAGTATTTATTTCAAGAATTAAAACTAGACTATAAAATTGATTCCAATAAAATATGGATTGTGGGAATAAAAGATTTTGGAAATAGTAATGGTATATTTTATAATAAAAGAAATAAAATCGAAGATTGTAAAAAATATAGGACTTATATGAAAAAAAATATCTTGGAGTATAATGACACAATGAAAAAAGAATGGGGCAATAGATATATTGATTTAATAAAACCTGTTTCTGATACTCAAAATAGAGTTTTAGTTTTTACTCCTGATTGTAAGTTCATAAGCCAAGATACTTATCATTTAACTAAGTTTGGAGTGTCATTTTATTCAGTTCTATTAGAAAAAAGACTTACAACTATTTTGCAATTAAGATAGTTGTATATAATTATTAATTAGTGTTATAAAAATGAAAAAATTAAAAGTGATGACCGTGGTTGGAACAAGACCAGAAATTATACGCCTTTCTAGAGTTATGTCGGCTTTGGATAGCTCAGATGCGATAGAACATATAATTGTACATACTGGACAAAACTATGATTACGAATTAAATCAAATATTTTTTGATGATTTAGGTATTCGAAAACCAAATTTTTTCTTAGATGCAGCTGGCGCTACTGCCACAGAGACAGTAGGTCAGATTTTAATAAAAATTGATCCCCTTTTAGAGACAGAAAAACCGGATGCTTTTTTAGTTTTAGGCGATACGAATAGTTGTTTATGTGCGATTCCTGCAAAAAAGCGACATATTCCTATTTTTCATATGGAAGCTGGAAATCGTTGTTTCGATCAACGTGTTCCTGAAGAAACTAATCGAAAAATTGTAGACCATGTTTCGGATGTTAACTTAACTTATAGTG
The DNA here is from genome assembly GCF_007341385.1 of Flavobacterium daemonense. Classification (GTDB taxonomy): domain Bacteria; phylum Bacteroidota; class Bacteroidia; order Flavobacteriales; family Flavobacteriaceae; genus Flavobacterium; species Flavobacterium daemonense. Next base: position 100,065 of record NZ_VJYD01000007.1, on the reverse strand, counting down.
ATATAGCACGTGAATATTTACTTAGGGAAGGTTTGCCTGCAGATAGAATCATTAAAACTGGGTCGCCTATGTTTGAGGTTTTAAATCATTATTTACCTTCTATTGAATCGTCTAATGTATTGCAAAGATTAGAGTTAGAAGAAGGAAAGTTTTTTGTTGTTTCTTCACATAGAGAAGAGAATATCAATAGCGAGAAAAATTTTCAGGGTTTGATGAATAGTTTAAATCTTATCGCTGAAAAATATAATTATCCTATTATTGTGAGTACGCATCCTCGAACTAGAAATATGATTGAGAAAAAGAATATTCAGATGCATAAAAATGTTCAATTTTTAAAACCACTAGGTTTTAATGATTATAACGCTTTGCAGATGAAATCTTTTGCTGTTTTGTCAGATTCGGGCACAATTTCTGAAGAATCCTCAGTACTGAATTTTAGAGCTCTCAATATTAGAGATGCTCATGAAAGGCCTGAAGCTATGGAGGAAACTTCTGTTATGATGGTAGGTTTGAATCCGGAGCGAATTTTGCAAGGATTAGTACAACTTCAATATCAAAAAACGGGGAAAGAAAGAAATTTTAGACCTGTAGCTGACTATTCAATGCCGAATGTTTCTGAAAAAATGGTTCGTATTATTTTAAGTTATACGGATTATGTGAAACGTGTAGTTTGGAGTGAAATAAATTAAATATGAGAATTTTATTCGTTTCTCAATATTTTTATCCCGAAACTTTTAAAGGAAATGATATTGTATTTGATTTTGTTAAAAGAGGACATGATGTTACGGTATTAACGGCAAAACCAAATTATCCTCAGGGCAATTTTTATAAGGATTATACTTTTTTTAATAAAAGAAAAGAAATAATTAATGGGGTAACCATTATTAGGACGCCAATATACCCGAGAAAAAATGGAAAAGGTATTCATTTGATTTTGAATTATTTGTCGTTTATCTTTTTCTCATATTTTGCATGTATTTTTAGAGTAAAGGGTGAATTCGATATTATTTTTGTTCAGCAGTTATCTCCAGTGACAATGGCTTTGCCAGGTTTATGGTTGAAAAAACGAAAAAAGGCTCCTCTTTATTTATGGGTTTTGGATCTATGGCCAGAAAGTATTTTAGCTGCAAGTACTTTTAAAAATACTCGAATTATACATCTGATTGAAAAGCTAGTTAAATATATTTATGCTAATTCAGATGTAATTTTAATTAGTTCAAAATATTTTGAGAAGTCAATTGTTGAAAAAATAAAAGATAAAAATAAAAAAATTATATATTTTCCAAATTGGGCTGAAGATATTTTTATTAATAATATTGAGAAAGACATTTTGATCCCAGATCTTTCGGAAGGTTTTAATATTATGTTTGCTGGTAACGTAGGGGAGGCGCAAGATTTCGAAACAATTTTAAAAGCAGCTAAATTGACACAACATAAAAATATAAATTGGATTATTGTTGGGGATGGGAGAAAAAAAGAATGGGTGACTAATGAAATCACAAAAGAGAAAATAACCAATGTTCAATTATTGGGGAGATATGATTTAGATACAATGCCATCCTTCTTTAAAAAAGCAGACGCCATGTTAGTGTCATTAAAGGACGAACCTGTTTTTTCATTAACGGTGCCGGCAAAAGTTCAAGCCTATATGTCTTCTGGAAAAATTATCCTAGGAACTTTAAATGGAGAAGGTAATAAATTGATCAATGAAAGCAAATGTGGATTTGCAGTTCTTGCCGGGGATTATGTTGGGCTTGCAAATAAGGCAATAGAGTTAAAAGAAATGACATTTGAAGAAAAAAAAGAAATGGAGAATAATTCGAAAATGTATTATGAAAGTAGTTTTTCAAAAGAGATGCTTTTTGATAAATTGGAAGGTCTTTTTTTGAATGATTTATCATAATTTTCTTCTTATGTTCAAAACGAGCTCACTATCATCTTAACGAATAAATCATAAAGAATAGAATGGAATATGTAATACTAGGGTTAATAATATCGATTTTAATGTTAATTTATTTTAAATTAGCAAATCATTATAATATTATTGATAAACCCAATCAAAGAAGTTCACACTCTGAAATTACATTGAGAGGTGGGGGGATCATTTTTTGGTTCTCTGCCTTAATTTATTTTGTGCAGCATATACAAAATAATTATTTTTTCTTTATAGGAATTACTTTAGTCAGCTTAGTAAGTTTTTGGGATGATATACAAAGTTTGTCAAATAAAATCAGAATATCTATTCATTTTCTATCAATTAGCCTAATCTTTTATGATTTGGGACTATTTAGTATGGTCCCGATTTTGGGAATTGTAATCGCTTATGTTTTTGTAATTGGATTAATTAATGCCTATAATTTTATGGATGGTATTAATGGTATAACCGGGCTTTATACTTTGGTAGTAATGGGGGCTTTTTTGTATGTTAATACAAAAGTTCAGTTATTTACAGATAGTGATCTTATTAAATATGCAATTATTGCTAGTTTAGTGTTTTTATTTTTTAATTATAGAAAAAAAGCTAAATGTTTTGCGGGTGATGTCGGAAGTATAGCAATTGCCTTTTGGGTTATTTATTTGTTAGTAAAACTTATTTTATTGACAAATTCCTTAATTTGGGTGTTATTCTTAGCAGTTTATGGAGTGGATACAGTATGTACTATATTCCATAGATTATATTTAAAACAAAATATTTTCGAGGCACATCGTTTGCATTTTTATCAGATATTGAGCAATGAGTATAAAATTCAACATAGGCTAGTTTCTTTGTTTTATGCTTTAGTACAGACAGGGATTTCTTTTTTAGTTATCATTCTCTATCAAAAAGTTCAAGATGCAGTTATATTCGTCATTGTAATCTTACCTTTGTTGGGAGTTTATTCCTTAAAATTTTATCTGTTAAACAAAAATAATTTAAGATTAAAAGTATGATTCCGAAGATAGTTCAAGGAGGAAATTTTTCCGATTATCGAGGTATAATTTCGTATTTAAATGATTTCAGTTTTCGTGATATTGAAAGGTTTTATATTATAAGCAATTCAAAATTAATGTCATTTTCAATTTTACCTTTAACAGATGTAAAGGAGGATGATGTTCGATATCCTGCAAATTATTGGTTATTAAATGAATAATTCTAAAATTTATTTGTCTTTAGGGATGCAAAGTGGTTTTGAAAAAGAATACATTTCAAAAGCCTTAGATGATAATTGGATAACTTCGGGAGGCCCAAATGTCGACAACTTCGAAAATGAACTTCAAAACTATTTAGGGGAAAACTCATTTGTAACAGCATTAAATTCGGGAACATCAGCGATTCATTTGGCACTCATTTTATTGGGGGTAGAAAAAGGGGACGAGGTCATTTGCCAGACAATGACATTTTCTGCATCTGCAAATCCAATTTTGTACCAAGGAGCAATTCCGGTTTTTATTGATAGTGAGCAAGAAACTTGGAATATTTGCCCTGAAAAGTTAGAAATAGCAATAAAAGATAGAATAAAAAAAGGCAAAAAACCCAAAGCCATTATTGCAGTTCATTTGTATGGAAATCCTTACAAGGTTGATGAAATTCATGCTGTAGCAGATCGATATCAAATTCCGATTATAGAAGATAGTGCCGAAGCTCTAGGTAGCTCTTATAAAGGAAAAAAATGTGGAACTTTTGGTATCTTAGGAGTTTTGTCATTTAATGGAAATAAGATCATTACAACTTCAAGCGGTGGAGCTTTGATTTCAAATTCTAAAGAGTTTAAAGAAAAAGCAATTTTTTATGCTACACAGTCAAAAGATGATACGGTGCATTATCAACATAGCGAAATAGGTTATAATTATAGGATGAGTAATATCTGTGCAGGTGTTGGTCTAGGTCAGATGAAAATTCTAGAGGGAAACGTCATTAAAAGAAGAGAAAATTATAATTTCTATAAAGAGATTTTTAAAGAGATAGCTGCAGTAGAACTTTTTGAAGTTTTAAATGAAGATTATTTTTCAAGTTATTGGTTGAACACTATTTTGATAAATACTGAAAACTCAGATAAAAATACTGAAAATTTAAGGTTAGCATTGGAAGCAAAAAATATTGAAAGTCGTCCACTTTGGAAACCAATGCATTTACAGCCAATTTTTAAAAAATATCCTTATTATGGGACAACTGTAGCTGAGAATTTATTCAAAAAAGGTTTATGTTTACCATCTGGTTCAAATTTAACAATGTACGATAAAAATAGAATAAGAGAAGTAATTACTACTTTTTTTAAATAATAAAACACTGTTAAAAATATAATATGAGAATTGAAAAAACATTTATAAAAGATTTAATCATCGTTGAGCCAACTGTTTTTGGTGATGAACGAGGTTATTTTTTTGAAGCGTATAGTAAAACTAAATTTGAAGATTTAGGAATTAATATTGAATTTGTGCAAGATAATCAATCATTTTCTAAAAGAGGAACATTGAGAGGTTTACATTATCAAAATCCTCCTTTCGCACAGACTAAATTATTAAGTGTTTTGCAAGGTGAAATTATAGATGTAGCTGTTGATTTAAGAAAAGACTCACTTACTTATGGAAAATCGTTTAGTATTTTATTGTCTGCAGAAAATAAAAAACAGTTATTGGTGCCAAAAGGATTTGCTCATGGTTTTTCAGTTATCAGTGAAACAGCATCAGTAATGTATAAATGCGATCATTTCTATAACAAGGCATCAGAAGGGGGAATTAAATTTGATGATCCAACCTTAAATATTGATTGGGGAATGGATTTAAATAATGCAATTGTATCAGAAAAAGATCAAGTTTTGCCCTTTATTGAAAACTGTAACAGTTTGTTCTAAATGAAAAAGATTCTTGTAACAGGAGCAAATGGACAATTAGGATCAGAATTACAGGTTTTATCTGAGAATTATAAAAATTATAAATGGATCTTTGCAGAGAGGAAAAGTGTAACATTAGACAATCTTGAGTTGCTTCAAACACAATTAGAAGAAATACAACCTGATATTATTTTCAATTGTGGAGCCTATACCGCTGTTGATAAGGCAGAAATCGAAAAAGAATTGGCATTTGCAGTTAATCATTTAGCTGTAGAATTAATCGCAAAATATTCAAAACAAAATAATATAAAATTAATTCATATTTCGACAGATTATGTTTTTGACGGTACTTCTTCAGTTGCCTTAAATGAGGAAGCAGAGACAAATCCAATTAATATTTATGGAGAAAGTAAATTAGCAGGTGAGATTGCTTGTTTAAAAGAAAATCCTGACTCAATTATTATAAGGACTTCTTGGGTTTACAGTAAATTTGGAAATAATTTCGTCAAAACGATGCAACGATTAATGCAAGAAAGAGACGCTATTAATGTAGTAAATGATCAGATTGGTTCGCCAACTTATGCGCCAGATTTGGCTCAAGCAATGATTGATATTCTAGGATCACCGAAATGGATTTCAGGAATTTTTAACTATTCAAACGAAGGTGAGATAAGCTGGTATGATTTTGCTTTGAGTATTCAAGAACTGGGAAAATATGATTGCAAAGTGGAAGGAATTCCGTCAAAAGAATATTCAACACCTGCTAAACGACCAGAATTCTCACTATTGGAGAAGAAAAAAATAAAGGAAACTTATAATTTAGATATTTCAAATTACAAAGAAAGTTTAAAAAAATATTTCAACAAATAAGAGATAATTAAGAGGTTTAATTTTTTAGGTTTGTTTTTGGAATAGATCTAAAGTTTTAAATCAAAAATCAAAATTTATGAAGGGAATCATATTAGCAGGAGGTTCAGGTACACGTTTGCATCCTTTAACTTTGGCAATGAGTAAGCAAATGATGCCGGTTTATGATAAACCGATGATTTATTACCCATTATCGACATTAATGATGTCGGGGATTAATGAGATATTGATTATTTCAACACCGCATGATTTGCCAAATTTTAAAAAATTGCTTGGTGATGGCTCTAGTTTAGGTTGTAAATTTAGCTATGCTGAACAGGCAATACCTAATGGATTAGCACAAGCTTTTGTTATAGGTGAAGAGTTTATCGGTAATGATGATGTAGCTTTAATACTAGGTGACAACATATTTTTTGGATCAAATATGCAGGAGCTTCTAAAATCAAATACCAAACCTAATGGAGGGGTTGTTTTTGCTTATCATGTTTCAGATCCAGAACGATATGGGGTAGTTGAATTTGATGAAAATTTTAAAGCAATTTCTATTGAAGAAAAACCACTAAAACCAAAATCAAATTACGCTGTTCCTGGATTATACTTTTATGATAATTCTGTCGTTGAAATTGCGAAAAATATTAAACCAAGTGCTCGCGGTGAATATGAGATAACTGACGTTAATAAAGTGTATTTAGAAAGAGAAGTTTTAAAAGTCGGTATTTTAAGCAGAGGAACGGCATGGCTAGATACGGGAACTTTTAATAGTTTGATGCAAGCCGGTCAATTTGTTCAAGTTTTGGAAGAAAGACAAGGACTCAAAGTTGGATGTATTGAAGAAATTGCATGGAGACAAGGTTTTATTGATGATCAACAATTAAAAGAACTTGCTTTGCCTTTGGTTAAATCAGGGTACGGAACTTATCTAATGGAATTTTTAAAACAAAAAGGAGTTAAATTTTAATTTGCCTACATAAATACATTTTTAAACGTTTAATTTGTATTTTTGTAGCACCTACAAAATTGCAGAACCAAAAATAATAGCATTGAATACAGATAAACAGGCCAAAATAGCTGACGTATTACACAACTCGTTATCTCCTAGAAATCTAAGGGCACATATTAATAACCTTAGTTACTTACCTAGGTGGATTATTGTTGCGATAGATGTTATGGTTTTGATATTTTCTTTTAGTTTTACGTACATGTTGTTTGAAGGAACGGCACTAGGCTATATCATTACGTCGCACGATTTTTACTTTGTTTCTAGTCTGATACTTGTAAATGTGTTTTTCTTTTGGCTGTTCAGAACCTATTCAGGAATTATAAGACATTCATCTTATATTGATGCTATAAAGTTGCTTTTTTCACAAATGTCAGTTTTGGTGTTTTTTTTATTTTTCAATTTGGTTTTTGAATTATATACAGGACATAAAGCTTTTTTAAACACAGCACTTTTTATCAATTTGGTTTTATCTTTTTGTGGACTGTTTTTATATCGTGTAATTGTAAAGCAAACTTTTGAATTGTATTTTTCAGAAAAAGCAAACACAAAACTGATTAGAACGGTAATTTACGGAACGGATGCAAATGCTATTTCTGTTGCGAATGCATTAAAATTTGAAACGCCCTCAAGATTTAAAATAGTGGGATTTGTTGATAAAAACAATCAAAATGCATCCAAACGAATGTTGGATTTGCCAATTTTGATTTTAAGAAAAAAATTACCGGCTTTGATGCGCTCGGTAGCTGCAGAAGGTGTTATTATAGCAGATAAAAGTTTATCTAAAGACGAGCAATTAATTATTGTTGATCAATGCTTAGAATTCAATTATAGAGTTTATACTGTTCCGTTGATTTCTGACTGGGAAAATCAAAAAGAGATTTCTCAAAAAGTTAAAAATATTCAAATCGAAGATTTATTAGAAAGAAAACCTATTGTTTTAGATAGTAAATCGATTTCTAAACAATTAAAAGATAAAACAATCTTAATTACAGGTGCGGCTGGCTCTATTGGAAGTGAGATCGTTAGACAAGTTCTTGGATTCAATCCGAAAGTGGTCATAATTTTAGATCATGCAGAAACTCCATTGCACAATTTATGCTTGGAGACATTTGCTTCAAAAGGTGATACTAAAATAGTAGCTGTAATTGCTGATGTAAAAAGCAAAAAAGCACTTGAAAAAGTCTTTAAAAATTATAATCCACATGTTGTTTTTCACGCTGCAGCTTATAAACATGTGCCTTTAATGGAGGAAAATCCTTCACAGGCTATTTTGACAAATATTAAAGGAACGAAAAATTTAGCAGATTTGGCATGTAAATACCATGCAAAGAAATTTGTTATGGTTTCAACAGATAAGGCTGTTAATCCTAGCAATGTCATGGGAGCAAGCAAACGAATTGCGGAGAAATATGTTCAATCACTGTTTTTGAAAAACCAAAGGGAAGGAATTGACAACAGTACAAAATTCATTACAACACGTTTTGGAAATGTATTGGGTTCAAATGGGTCTGTAGTTCCGTTGTTTACAAAGCAAATTGCTGAAGGAGGTCCCGTTACAATTACACATCAAGACATTATCAGATATTTCATGACTATTCCCGAAGCCTGCCAACTAGTTCTAGAAGCTGGGGCAATGGGTAATGGAGGCGAGATCTATATTTTTGATATGGGCAAACCAGTTCGTATTATTGATTTGGCCAAAAAGATGATCAAATTGGCAGGTTTTATTCCTGATAAAGAGATTAAAATTAAGATTGTTGGTTTGCGTCCAGGAGAAAAGCTTTATGAAGAATTATTAAATGATACTTCTAAGACGTTACCGACATATCATAATAAAATTATGATTGCTCAAGAAATTCAGGATGAATATGAAGGTTTGCATGCTGATATAGATGAACTAATTGGTATTGCAGATTTCTATGACAATGATGACATTGTAGCAAAAATGAAAAAAATTGTTCCGGAATTCAAAAGCATGAATTCTACTTTTGAAGTTTTAGACAAATAATCTTCATATAAAATATTCGAATTTTAATTCAGATGATAATAAAAGGTGTTTTTTGATAAAACGCCTTTTTTGCTTTTCAGACCTTTTTCAAATGGGTAAAAATCTTGTTAATTGAAGTGTGTTCTTGTGAAAAAAGAAAATGAAATATATTGTGTTTTTTAATTTAAAATAAGATAATATTGCGTTTGAATTGCAATTGATTAAAAATGAGCCCCAACAATACTACCAATGACTGGCTGTTTGAAATAACGCCGAAAAATAAATTCTTTTCACTTAACCTGAAAGAGGTTTGGCAATATCGAGATTTGTTGTTTCTTTTTGTAAAACGAGATGTTATAACAGTATATAAACAAACCGTATTGGGGCCACTTTGGTACTTAATTCAACCATTATTTACTTCAGTGACGTTTACAATAATTTTTAATAATGTCGCTGGAATTAATACTGGAAAAGTCCCTCCGTTTTTGTTTAATCTGGCTGGAATAACGGTCTGGAATTATTTTACTTCTTGCTTAAACGGAACTTCTGATACGTTTAAAGCTAATGCTGGTATATTTGGTAAAGTGTATTTTCCAAGGTTGATAACGCCTCTTTCAGTAGTAATTTCTAATTTAATTAAATTCGGAATACAGTTTTTAATTTTTATCGCTTTTTATCTTTATTATTATTCTCAAGGAGCTGATGTAGCATTAAATGGCTTAGTGATCTTTTTTCCTTTATTGATTGTAATTATGGGGATTTTAGGATTAGGTTTAGGAATGATTATTTCATCAATGGTTACTAAGTATAGAGATTTTAGTTATTTGGTTGGATTTGGAATACAATTGTTAATGTATTTATCAGCAGTTATGTATCCAATTAACCTAATTAAAGCAAAACTACCGGATTATGGCTGGATTGTAGAATATAATCCTTTAGCATATATAATTGAAACTTCTCGTTATATGCTTTTAAATGTAGGTGAAATTTCGATATTGGGATTAACTTATACTTTTGGAGTTACAGTGGCAGTTTTTTTTGGAGGTCTTTTAGTTTTTAATAAAACAGAAAAAAGTTTTATTGATACCGTTTAAAATAAGATGTAAGATTAGATTATCATTTAATGCAGAATTCACAATTGGAAAAAGATATTATTTTAAAGGCCGAAAATATTTCTAAGCAATATCGTCTAGGACAAGTAGGTACGGGTACACTAAGCCATGATATTAATAGATGGTGGCATGAAATACGTGGTAAAGAAGATCCGTATTTGAAAATTGGTGATACAAATGACCGTTCCACAAAAGGAGAGTCTGAATATGTTTGGGCTTTAAAGGACATTAATTTTGAAGTGGAGCGTGGCGAAGTTTTAGGAATTATAGGTAAGAATGGGGCTGGTAAATCTACACTTCTAAAAATACTTTCTAAGGTGACAGCTCCAACAACTGGAAGCATAAAATCACGCGGACGCATTGCTTCACTTCTTGAAGTAGGAACGGGTTTTCATGGCGAGATGACAGGTCGTGAAAATATTTTTTTAAATGGCGCAATTCTCGGAATGACCAAGAAAGAAATCGCTTCAAAGCTTGAGGAAATTATTGAGTTTTCGGGATGTGAACGTTATATAGACACTCCCGTAAAAAGATACAGCTCCGGAATGACAGTTCGTTTGGCATTTGCAGTAGCAGCTTTTTTAGAACCCGAGATTTTGGTTGTTGATGAGGTTTTGGCTGTTGGTGATGCTGAGTTTCAGAAAAAAGCTATTGGTAAAATGCAGGATATTTCCAGAGGGCAAGGACGTACAGTATTGTTTGTTAGTCATAATATGGCGGCGATAAAACAATTATGCACAAAAACTATCATGATGGAAAATGGTATGGTGGTTTTTGAAGGAAATACTAACGATGGAATTGACTTTTATTTGCGTTCAAACGAATATGAGGGTTATAAGGGGACTTATACAAATGATAATATAAAAGAATCAGGCATTGTAAGCCTTGCATTAATAGATAAAAATAATGTAATTAGAACAGAATTTGGTTTTGATGAGCAAATTTTTATTAATGTGAATGTGAAAGTTAATGAACAACATCTTAAATCGCAATTAGCATTTAGAGTTGAAGATAGAAATGAAAGGATAATTTTTACATCAGAGTTAAAACTTTTAGATTATATAAAAAGTGCTGGAGTATACAAATTTGCGGTGAAATTACCGGAAAAATTTTTAGTTCCTAATCAATTTCATCTTACTTTTGGACTACATGTTCCAAATGTTGAACTGATTGATTTTCAGAAAGAATGCTTGTCTTTTGAGATTCTTGAAACAGGATCTGAATTTCATATGTATAGTCAGACTGACTATGGTTGTGTCTTCGTTAATTGCGACTGGAAATTCTTGTAAAATTTTAAGTAAAAAAGATGATAAATTTTTTTTTAAAAGCTATAGCAAAAATTATTAACTCAAAATTAGTTTTAAAAAATCCATATGTTGATTTAAAAACACTTGATCAAAAGTTGAATAACTTGAAAATACTCAAATGTTTAGAGCAAGTAATTATTGGAGAAAAATCTAAATTTTATGAACAAGCTAAAGTCGATAATTTTCAAGGGGATAAGAGCAAAATAAAAATAGGAAAGAACAGTCATATAAGAGGTGAACTTCTTGTATTTGCAAATGGTGGGCAAATTTCAATTGGCAATAATTCCTTCGTTGGTACTGGAAGTAGAATTTGGAGTGCTGAGAAGGTTGAGATCGGTAATTCAGTACTTATTTCGCATAATTGTAATATTATTGATACAAATTCTCACGAACTAGACTATAATGAAAGAAATAATTCATTTGTTAAAATGCTGGAGAAAGGACATCCAATAGAAAAAAATAATATTAAAACTGCTGAAATTATAATAGAGGATTTTGTATGGATTAGTTATAACGTTAGTATTTTAAAAGGCGTTCGAATTGGAAAAGGGGCTATTATAGGAGCAAATAGTTTAGTAACCAAGGATGTTCCTGAATTAACACTAATGGGAGGTAACCCTGCAAGAGAAATAAAGAAAATACAATAAAGTTAATTTTGAAAAATTAAGAGTTTTTTTGAACTATTTTATTTGAATTGAATAAATCACCTTAAAATTAAATATTTGAAAATAATTAAATGAAGTTAGTTAATTTAGGGTGTGGAAACAGCTATCACAAAGATTGGATAAATTTTGATTTCGTATCTAATAACGAATCTGTTGCTTCACACAATTTATTGGAAGGAATTCCTCTTGCAGATAATGAAGTCAATGTAGTTTATCATTCTCATATTCTCGAGCACTTTTCTAAAAAAGATGGTTTTAGTTTTATTAAAGAATGCTATCGTGTTCTAAAAAAAGACGGTATTATAAGGATTGCCGTCCCAGATTTAGAATCTATTGCTAAAGAATATTTAAAAAATCTTGATTTAGCAATTGAAGGTAATGAGATGGCTAAACATAATTACGAATGGATTAAATTAGAATTATTTGATCAAATGGTAAGAAATGAAAGTGGAGGGAGTATGAAAGATTATTTGTATCAGTCAATTATACCAAATGTAACTTATGTTTTTAAGCGTATTGGATCTGAGGGTGAAATAATTAGAGAAGCATTTTTAAAAAACAATGGCCTAACTCAAAATATTTCTGAAGAAACACCTTCAGAAGTAAAAGTTCTTAAGTTAAAAGTGTTTTTAAAAAAACTAAAGAGAAAATTGTGGAAACTGTATCGAAAAATTAAGAAGAATCAAACAAGTTTAGAGCAATCTAAAGAGTATAGAATTGGGAAGTTTAGAACTAGTGGGGAAATACATCAATGGATGTACGATCGATACTCATTGGCTGAGCTTTTAAAAAGTGTAGGTTTTAGTGAAATAAAAGTTTACAGTGCATTCGAGAGCCAAATTCAAAACTGGGATAATTATCAACTTGATGTAATAAATGGCAAGATTCGAAAACCTGATTCATTATTCATGGAAGCAAAAAAGTTATGAAGGTACTTTTAATTAATACTTATGATAAATGGGGTGCAGCAAACTCGTGTTTAAGACTCCATGAAGGATTGTTAAAAAAAGATGTAGACTCTTGTGTTCTTTTGAGGTACAAAGAAAAAAATATTAAATCTACACAAATTATAAAGCAAGAGATAAAAATAATTTCAAAATCCCAAAAGCTTAAAAGTACTTGTAAAAGAATTTTAAAAAAAATTAAACTTTTAAGGCCAAATACGATTTCTCCAAAAGATCAATTTATTAGAAACCGCTCAAAGGGGTTGGAAGCATTTAATTTCCCAGATTCTAAAATTGATATTACGACATCTGAATGGTATAAACAAGCGGAAATAATTAACCTACATTGGGTTGCAGATTTCGTAGACTATTCTTCATTTTTTGAAAAAAATGAGAAACCGATAGTATGGACCTTACACGATATGAATCCTTTTTCAGGAGGAGAACATTATCTGGAAGAATATTTAGGAATTGACGAATCTGGATTTCCAATAAAAAGAAAATTAACAAAGGAAGAGATTACAATTGCTGATAACAACATTTCAATTAAGTTAAAAGCATTATCCAATGTTAAAAATTTAGTAATTGTTTCACCTTCACAATGGTTGGCAAATGAAGCCAGTAAAAGCGTCGTATTTAAAAGTAAACCCATTTTTTGTATTCCTTATGGATTGAATTCTGAAATATTTGCTCCAAGAAATAAAGAATATTCGAGGGAATTATTAAACATACCAAAGGATAAAAAGGTAATATTGTTTGTAGCGGATTCTATAGATAATAATAGAAAGGGATTTGTTTTTTTGAAAAGAGCATTTGAATTATTAAATAACGAAAATTTAGTATTATGTGCTATTGGTGCGAAAACTAAGGAGCTTGAATCAATCAATAATATTCTTGAACTAGGTCGAATTTTCGATGAAAGATTAATGAGTGCTGTTTATTCGGCTGCTGATGTTTTCGTAATACCTTCTTTAATGGATAATTTGCCAAATACTGTTTTAGAATCCTTAATGTGTGGTACTCCTGTTATAGGTTTTCCTATAGGAGGAATTCCTGATATGATACAAGATGGCTTCAATGGTTTTATTACAGAAGAGATTAGTGTTAATTCACTTTTGAAAACAATTAAAAAATTTCTAGACGATCCAAATTATTTTGATAGAATACAAATAAGAGCTAAAGCAGTAGAAAAATACGATCTAAGTGTTCAGGCAGAAAAATATATTGATTTGTATTCTAATATATTAAATGAAAAACTAATTCTTAATGAATTATCCCAAAATAACAATAGTAACTCCGTCTTATAATCAGGGTCAATATCTTGAAGATACAATATTATCTGTATTGGGGCAACGATATCCTAATTTAGAATACCTTATTTATGATGCTGCAAGTACAGATAATTCTGTTGAAATAATTAAAAAATATGAAAAAGAATTAACCTATTGGATTTCTGAAAAAGACAAAGGCCAGGCTGATGCCATTAACAAGGGGTTTACCCGTGCCACTGGAGATATTTTAATGTGGCTCAACAGTGATGATATCCTAATGCCAAATGTTTTGCATTTTATTGCAGAACAATATATTAAAAAAGGAGATGGTATTTATTTTGGGAATTGCATTCATTTTAAAGAAAATACAAATGGCGTTTTATTTGCAAGAGGAAGCGATGAATCGAATTTTTTTAATAATATTCCTTTAGAATTGACCGATACAATCATTCAGCCTGCTTCTTTTTGGAGTAAAAAAGTTTGGATGCATAACGGAATTTTGGCAGATGATTTTCATTTTGGTTTTGACTGGGAATGGTTTTTAAGAGCAAAAAAGAATGATATTCCTTTTTATTTCGTGAATAAGTCTATTGCTATGTATCGTTTTCATGAAGAGCATAAAAGTGGTTCTGGAGGAAGAAAAAGGCAAGAAGAACTGCTAAAAATTTATAAAATTTATAGCTCCAAATATGCCCAATTATTTGAATTAATGATAGATGAAAATGCTAATATGTCTTTTTTAGAAAAAAACTTTTTTCGTTTGTGCAGATTAGCATTGGGTAAGGCTTTTAGTAGAACACATTTTTTAAAAATGATGAAGTATAAAAAGTATAAAAATTATACTATAAAAGAGATTGATACAATAAAAGGGAATATGTAATCATTTATTAATGCTAAAAAGATTCACAAAATATATTGCACAATGAATTATCCCAAAATATCAATAGTTACACCTAATTTTAACGGAGAAGCATTTCTTGAGAAAACTATAGAATCAGTTTTGTCCCAAAACTATCCAAATTTAGAATATATTATTATTGATGGTGGCAGTACTGATAATTCTGTTGCAATTATAAAAAAATATGCGAGTCAACTTGCTTATTGGATTAGTGAACCTGACAAAGGTTTATATGATGCAGTTCAAAAAGGATTCGAGAAATCTACGGGTGAAATTATGGCTTGGATCAATTCAGACGATTTGTACCATCCAAAAGCACTTTTTGCCGTCGCCGAAATATTTGGCAAGTATAATGAAGTAAACTGGCTTCAAGGAATTCCTTCCATCTTTGACGAGATGGGTAGAACAGTAGTTGTTAGTGAGATTAAAAAATGGTCAAAATTGGATTATTATTTAGGTAATTTTAAATGGATTCAACAAGAATCCGTTTTTTGGAGACGTTCTTTGTGGATAAAAGCAGGAAGCCACATAAATATAGAAATGAAATATGCAGGAGATTTAGAATTATGGCTTCGTTTTTTTAGACATGAAAAATTATATGTTACTAGTGCCTTATTAGGAGGTTTTAGGCAACGATCCGAAAAGCAACTTTCATTAGATTTTTTAGACCTTTATTTAGAAGAAGCTAATTTTAAAATTAATGAAGAAGTAAAATGTAATATTTCACAAGAAGAAAGAAATTTAATTAAACAGATAAAAAAGCATTCAATTTTGATGCAAAAAATAGATCTTCCTCTAATAAGAAGAATCATCAATAAATTGTTCTACTCTAAATTAATTAAAAAGAAAAACGTATTTTATAATTATCCCTCTGAAATATATTTTGACAGGATAAAACAAGAATTTAAAATCTAGAGAATAATGTCAAAAATATCCATCATAACCATCAACTACAACAATCTTGACGGATTGAAAAGAACCGTAGAAAGTGTAATAAACCAGACTTGGCAGGAGTTTGAATATATAATAATTGACGGAGGTTCAATAGATGGTAGTGCAAAATATATAGAAAGCCTAAGTGATAAAATTGATTATTGGGTCAGTGAACCAGACAAAGGCATTTACAATGCAATGAACAAAGGAATTGCAAAGGCTACCGGTGATTATTTGATATTTTTAAATAGTGGAGATCATTTTAATGATTCTCGTGCTTTGGAAAGAAATCATGAGTTCTTGAAAGATGATGACATAATTTATTTTGACATTAATTATGTAGGAAATGATTTTAATTTTGTGAAGACTTGCCCTGATAAATTGACTTTTTCTTTTTTCTTCAATGCTACTCTGCCGCACCAATCTGTATTTATACGCAAGTCATTATTTGAAAAAATAGGCTACTATGACGAAAAAATGAAAATTGCTGCAGATTGGAAGTTTTTTATGCTATCTATATTAAAAGAAGGCGCTACATATAAACGAATCAATTCAGTTTTGTCAACATATTATTTAGATGGAATTAGTTCTAGAATTGACTTTTCAGCAGAATGGAGAGAAGCGCTCGTTGAAAATTTTGGCGGATTTGTTGCCGACTGTGAAGAACTTTTAAGTTACAGAGAGGTTTTGAAAACAAACAGATACAAAATGTTAGGTGAACTTGAAAAAACAAAAATGGGAAGGAAGTTAACTTCTATATTTTTTAGGACATATATTGTTTTGTTTTCAAATAAAAAGCTAAAAGAAATTTTGATCCGAAACTCTTAGCAACAGTAAGAAAGTTAAATTATGGAATTAAGTTTAGTATCAATAATTATCCCGGCTTTTAACCGAGCTCATTTAATTTCAGAAACTCTAGACAGTGTTTTGGCTCAAACTTATATTAGATGGGAATGTATTATTGTTGATGATGGGAGCACGGATCATACCGCAGATATTGTGGAGAAATATGTGAGAAAAGACAATCGTTTTCAGTATCATATTCGTCCTGAAACTCATAAATCGGGTGGTAATGGAGCACGTAATTATGGTTTTGGTCTAAGTAATGGAGATTTTGTAATCTGGCTGGATAGTGACGATTTATTAAAAGAATCATGTTTACAAGAAAGAGTATTGTTTTTAAAAAACAATAGTGAATTAGATTTTGCTGTTTTTTCTATGGGATTTTATTGTAATGGATTTAAGACAATAGATGAAAATCGTGAAGTGGTCAATAAATGCAATAAAGAAACCTTAGAGCAATTTTTATATGGTAAAAAGTTGCCTTGGCAAGTCTCAAGACCTCTTTATAGAAAAGAAGTAATTGAAGGAATTCTTTTTAATGAAGATTTACAAGTATTTCAAGATGATGAATACAATATAAAGATATTAAACAAGAATCCAAACTATAAATCCATAGATATTACAGATTGTTATTATAGGATTGATGAGGATCCTGATAAATTGACAAGTAAAGAATCATTTTTTAAAATTTTCCCTAGTTTGTTTGAGTATTATAAGTCTGTATTTTCTATTTTAGAAAAGGACAAATTAGAAGATTTTGAGCTTGGAATGGTTGATAAATTTTACCATTTGGTTAGGTTTTATCATAAATCCTCAAAAAATAATAAAACCATCTTAAAAACTTTACAATTATTCCATAAACAATTTAGGCTTAATTACAAAACAAGGTTTAAGTTTTGGTCTATAGTTTACTTAAATAGTCTATGGTATAATAAGAGAGGACATTATCGATTAATCAAACAAATTGACAAATTATAAATTAATTAAAGGTTTATTTCCATCATACAAAATTGAATAATTTTAATTTTTTAAGATTTACTTTTGTTTAAGTTGTAAATAGTTAAAAATAAATGAATTAGAATAAATGTTTTAAAATGTGTCGTTACACTTTACAAGAAAATCATATATTAAGAATTACATTTTATGAGGGTATTAATAACTACACCTTTTTTTTCTAATTTAGGCGGAAGTGAATTAGAGACAATTCATACTGCCAATGCTATTGCTGCTTTAGAAAATGTAAAGCAAATTGACATATTTGTTTATTCAATTTTTGATTTGTCTTTTTGTGAAGATATTGAAATAAATTCAAAAATAAAGTTTATTAGTTATCCCGCTTTTTTTAAAAATAAAATTTTACAGAAGTTAAACCGATTAATAAAAAATAGTTGTGATTTTGATTTTTCACCAATAGAATATTTATACTGGAAGTTTACGTTTGTTGAGAAGTACAACAATGTTTATATCATAACAAAATCAACTTTAAATTATTATATCCCAATAATAAAATTATATCCTTTGAAACAAAAGATAGTTGTAAAATTTACTACTATCTTTTTTGAAGATATGCCAACGATTAATCTTCGGTATTTATCTTTGGTTAAAGAAAACCTGGTTACATCAGAATCTCAGAAAAATTTTTTTCAAGAACATTTAGGTTTAAAAAATACCATAGTTCAAGAAGTTATAATATTTAAAGAGGATTATGGTTTAAGTAAAGTAAGAAAATATCATAAAACAAGTTTATACGATTTTGGAATTTTAAGTAGATTTTCTTCCGAAAAAAAAATTGAGGATGCAATAAACTTGATTGAAAAATTGAAAACAAAAGGTTATAATAAGACGTTGTTAATCAGAGGTATTGGGGATCAAAGTTATTATGAGAATCTTTTAAAAATAGTTAAGGACAAAAAATTGATTGATAGTATTGTTCTTGAATTCGAATCTGTTCCCTATGATGCTATTTTTGATTTTTTTGACAGAATTAATTGTTTTTTAATAACATCCAAATATGAAGGAGGACCTAATATTGGCTTAGAGGTGATGGCTTATGGATTGCCTATTTTATCTTATAAAGTTGGAGCAATGCCAGATAGGCTAATTGATTTTCCTGAATTTATAGCTGAAGGAGAGCTTGAATTAGTTGATAAAGCCATTGGTTTAATTAATTGGAGAGAAGATATATTTGTAGAGAAGTGCCAAGAAATTAAATCTCGTTACATGAATAATTATTCAAACAAAACAAAAAAGGAGTACTTAAGAAATTTCCTGTCCACTTGAAATTAAGTAATGTTTTTTAATTAAGATTAATGAAGATACTTTTTGTTTCTATGCCTTCTGTTCACGTAACCCGTTGGATAGAAAATTTGAAAGACTCAGGTCATGAATTATATTGGTTCGATATTTTAGGTAGAGGAAAACTTGAAACCACATGCTCTGTCTCTCAATTTACTGGATGGAAAGAGAGGAAAATCCCCCATATAAAAGGGGAATATTTTTTGAGTAAAAAATTTCCTAGATTTTATGAAATGGTATTGCCCTTTTTGGAAGTTTCTGAAAACGAATATTTAGAAACGATTATTTTAGAGATTCAACCAGATATTATCCATAGTTTTGAAATGCAAAGTTGTAGTTATTCGATTCTCAAAACAATGAAAAAATATCCAGCCATTAAATGGCTATATTCTTGTTGGGGCACTGATTTATATTATTACCGACAATTTTCGCTTCATTTGAAAAAAATAAATGGAGTTTTAAAAAGAGTTAATTTTTTGCATACAGATTGTCAACGGGATTTTGAATTAGCGCAACAATTGGGTTTTTTAGGAAAACATATGGGGGTTATTCCCGGTGGGACAGGTTATAAATTGAAAGAATTGGAAGGTTATAAAAAGTCCATTGCAGAACGAAAAATAATTTTAGTAAAAGGTTATGAAAATCAGTTTGGAAGAGGTTTGAATATTATCAAGGCTTTGCATTATATTCAAAACCAAATTCAAAATTTTGAAATTATAGTTTTTGGTGCACATCCGAAGGCAATGGATTATATAAAATCAAATCAACTTAATTTTAAAGTTTTCGACAGACACGGACTTTCTCATCAAGAATTGATGGAGTTGATGGGCAAATCATTGTTATATATTGGAAATAGTATTTCGGATGGAATGCCAAATACGCTTTTAGAAGCAATTGTAATGGGAGCTTTTCCAATTCAATCAAACCCGGGTGGTGTTACTGAAGAAGTAATTACAAACGCTGAAAATGGTTTTTTAATCCAGAATCCAGAGTCAATATTAGAAATAAAAGAAAAGATTCTTAATGCTTTATCAAATATAAATTTGTTAGAAATTGCTTTTGCGAAAAACAAAGAGATTGCATTAGATAAATTGGACTATTTCGAAAATAAATTAAAAGTACTAGAAATGTACAAAAGTATTTTAAAATGCGAATAGGCTATAATCCATATAAAGACCAGAAAATTAATGATTCTGAATATTTTCATCAAATCATTATTCCTGTCTTTATTCCAAATCAGGAGGGATATTTCAAAGATAGTTTTGCCATATTAAAATTATGCATAGAATCACTAATAGATACTATACATGATAAGACTTTTGTTACGATTGTGAACAATGGGAGTGATAAAGTAATTTCGAATTATTTGGATTCGCTTTTTGCAGAAAAAAAAATTCATGAAGTCATTCATACAGAGAATATTGGGAAACTCAATGCAGTTTTAAAAGGATTAGCCGGAAATAATATCGAATTGGTTACCATCTCAGATTCTGATGTTTTGTTTTTACCGAATTGGCAAAATGAAACAACAGAAGTATTTGCAAAAGTGCCAAAGGCCGGTGTGGTAGGGATTGTTCCACAATTTAAAATGTATGAAAATCATTGTGGTAATGTAGTCTTTGACAATCTATTAAGTTCTAAACTTCAATTTATTCCTGTAAAGAATAAAGAAGCTTTAATCCGTTTTTATGATAGTATTGGTT
This sequence comes from Flavobacterium daemonense, assembly GCF_007341385.1. Taxonomy (GTDB): domain Bacteria; phylum Bacteroidota; class Bacteroidia; order Flavobacteriales; family Flavobacteriaceae; genus Flavobacterium; species Flavobacterium daemonense. The sequence continues at coordinate 79,429 of NZ_VJYD01000007.1, read as the reverse complement.
GGGACCGAGATTATAATCAAAATTATTTAGAATACGCTTTGGGGCTTAAAATTGATTCAGATTTAAGTGTTCTAATAGGTTCCGGTCATTTTGTAGCGACATATAAAAAAGACATTTTTAGCAATATTGTAACACATATAGGGTATAAAATGGGGGCTTCAAGTGAAGCATATTTGGATAAACTTCCTTTGAAAAAAGAGTATTGGCGTTTGACAACTTATGATAATTATGCCTATCATATGGGAAATGTTTTTGAAAGTTGGATGGAAGATTCAAAAAATAACAGAGTGCAATCTAATAATTTAAAAAAGAATTTCCACATCAATAAAAGGCAAAATAAGCTATTATATTTTATTAAAAACCGTCTCTTTGTTAAAATGTTTTCAGTTAAATGGACAATAAAATTGTTTTTAAAATATAAAAAATTGCCTGTAGGCATGATTGAAAATTATTAATAAAATGTTGAAGAAATTTTCAATTCTTATAACGACCAAAAATCGTAAAGATGATTTAGCTTTTACGTTGATTAAAATTCAACATTTGCTGACTAGAAATGATGTAGAATGTGTTGTTTTTGATGATGGCTCAACTGATGAAACCAGTACATTCATCAAAGAAAATTACCCAGATATTATTTTGTTTCAGAATGAATTTTCGAAAGGGTTGATTCATTGCCGCAACCAAATGCTCAACAAAACCAGCGCTAGTTATGCAATTTCATTAGATGATGATGCTCATTTTTTATCCGAAAAGGTACTTGAAAATATAGAAGATTATTTTATTTCAAATCCAAAATGCGGTGTTATTGCATGCAGAATTTTTTGGGGTTTAGAGTTGCCACAAAATACATTTTCTAAGGAAAAAAGTGAACGCACAAGAGGTTTTGTTGGCTGTGGTCATGTTTGGAACATGAAAGCATGGCGCGACATTCCGAATTATCCTGAATGGTTTGTTTTTTATGGCGAAGAAGATTTTGCGTCCTATCAGTTATTCAAAAAAAAATGGGAGGTGCATTACTTGCCAGAAATTTTGGTAAATCATCGTGTTGAAGTGAAATCTCGAAGAAAAGATAAAGATTACAGTGTAAGACTCCGACGATCGTTGCGATCTGGATGGTATTTGTATTTTTTGTTTTTGCCAATTTCAATAATTCCAAAACGATTTGCTTATTCAGTTTGGATGCAGCTTAAATTAAAAGTTTTTAAAGGCGATTTCAAAGCATTAAAAGCATTAGTTTTAGCACTCTTTGATTTGGTTTTTTCAATTCCGAAAATTATAAAAAACGCAAACAGATTCTCTTTGAAAGAATATCAAGAATATCAAGAATTAGAAGAAACAAAAATTTATTGGAAACCTGTTATTAAAAACGAATCTTGAAAAATACATATTTATATAGACGTTCTCGGTATTTTTATTCAAGTTTACAAATAAGAATCAGGGTATTCTATAATACATACATTTATGCAAAATTTAGTAAAACGGTAAAAACGCAGTTAAAAGATTTTAAAACGATACCAATAATAATCGTAAATTTTAACCAATTAAAAAATTTACAATTGTTGATTAATTATTTGCTTAATAATGATTATAAAAATCTTCACATAATTGATAATAATTCAAATTACGAGCCACTTTTAACTTATTATAACAGCATTAAAAATGATGTAAATGTAATATTTAATAAAAAAAATGATGGTCACATGGTTTTTTGGGAAAAAGACTTTTTTAAAAAATTTTCCAAAGGATATTATGTAGTAACTGATCCTGATGTAATTCCGATCGCTACTTGTCCTCCTGATTTTTTGAAGTTTTTTTTGGATTTATTGATAAAATCTAAGACAAGATATAAAGTTGGCTTTAGTTTGGCAATAGATGATATTCCCGATTTTAATCCGGTAAAAAATAACATTTTAAAATGGGAATCAAAATTTTGGAAAACTAAAACGAAAGAAGGGCATTTTTTAGCGAGTATTGATACAACTTTTGCACTATATAGACCACAATTAAAAAGCAAAAAGTTTTTTTATTTAGGACTAAGAACAAATTATCCATATGTGGCAAAACATTTGGGCTGGTATATAAACCCACACAATTTATCACATGAGGAGGAATATTATAATAAAACTGCAAGCAATTCCAGTTCATGGAAATTGGATGAAAATGGTAATATAGCTAATGGATTTTACTAGTTAAAATTTCTCATAATTTAAGGTTTAATTTTTTTTAATCAAATAATTTCAAAAATCAGAATATTGAAAACTATTGCAATTATTCCGGCGAGAGGAGGATCTAAAAGGCTCCCTCAAAAAAACATCAAATTGCTTGGAGACATTCCGTTGCTCGCACATAGTATTTTATATGCAAAGACAAATGCTGGAATAATAGACGAAGTTTATGTTTCTACAAATGATGAACAGATAAAGAAAATTGCTTTAGAATTTGGTGCAAAAGTGATTGATAGACCTGAAAATATTTCTGGTGATTTAGAACCGACATTTTCGGCATTGAAAAATGTCTTAGAACAAATTGATGAGATTGAGAATGTGGTTTTGCTGCAGCCCACAAATCCTCTTCGTTCTCAAAACTTATTGAAAGAAGCTTTTAAAGTTTATCAAACCAAAAAAGTAGATAGTTTGTTTACAGTTTCGAGAAATCATCAAAAATTAGGGAAAATAATAGATCAGAAATTCATTCCTTACAATTACAAAATTGGTCAGCGAAGCCAAGATTTAGAGCCACTTTTTTTTGAAAATGGGTTGCTTTATATCACCAAATCTAAATTGATTTTGGATGATAAAATTATCTCTGAAAATGCTTTTCCATTTGAGATTAATCATATTTTTGCCAGCGTTGATATCGATACGCAGGACGATTTTGATTATGCCGAATATTTATATCAAAAACACTTAAAATCCTAATTCATAACCTACTTTATGAACCCATTTATAGAAATAGCAGGAAGAAAAATTGGCCCAGATTTTCTGCCTTTGGTTATTGCCGAAATCGGAATTAACCATGAAGGCTCATTGCAGGTAGCCAAAGAAATGGTTGATGCCGCAAAAAGAGCCGGAGTTGAGATTGTAAAACATCAGACACATATTGTAGAAGATGAAATGAGTGGCGCAGCTAAAAAAGTAATTCCGGGAAATGCTGATGTATCGATTTACGAAATTATGGAACGCTGTTCTTTAAACGAGGCAGACGAATTAGAACTTAAAAATTATGTAGAAAGCAACGGAATGATTTTTATTTCAACGCCTTTCTCGCGCGCCGCTGCAGACAGATTAAAGAAATTCGATATTCCGGCGTATAAAATTGGTTCTGGCGAATGCAATAATTATCCGTTATTAGAGCATATTGCTAGTTTTGGGAAACCAGTTATTTTAAGCACAGGAATGAATACTATTGAAAGTGTTCAAAAAGCTGTCGCTATTTTTGATAAACATAATATTCCGGTTGCACTTTTGCATACCACAAACTTATATCCAACTCCCATACATTTAGTTCGTCTTGGAGCAATGATGGAAATGCACGAAGCTTTCCCAGATAAAGTTTTCGGATTAAGTGATCATACGCTAAATAATAATGCGTGTTTAGGAGCTGTAGCATTAGGAGCGAGTATTTTGGAAAGACATTTTACAGATCATATGCAACGTACAGGTCCAGATATTGTTTGCAGCATGGATGAAAAAGCGTGTCAGGAATTGATTATTGCAAGTGCTGAAATCGCTCAAATGCGTGGCGGAACTAAAAAACCAGCTTTAGAAGAACAAGTTACTATTGATTTTGCGTTTGCAACGGTTTGTGCTATCGCTTCAATTAAAAAAGGCGAAAAATTATCAAAAGCGAATATTTGGGTAAAACGTCCCGGCACAGGCAAAATCCTAGCAGAACATTTTAATGATTTGATCGGAAAAACGGCTTTGAGGGATATTGAAAATGATGAACAGCTAGATTTTTCGGATTTTGAATAATTCAAAAAAAATACTTTTCCTTACTGGAACCAGAGCTGATTTTGGCAAGGTAAAATCATTAATTCAGATACTTGAAAAACAGCAGGAATTTGAAGTTTATGTTTTTGTTACCGGAATGCATTTGCAGGAAGTTTACGGCTACACCTTAATCGAAATCGAACGTTGTAACTTTAAAAACGTTTTTACCTTCGAGAATCATACGCACGAAACCACGATGGATTTGACTTTGGCCAAAACCATCGAAGGTTTGTCTAATTATTGCAAAGAAATCAATCCTGATATGATTGTTGTACATGGTGACCGTGTAGAGACACTCGCAGGTGCAATCGTAGGATCTTTAAATAATATTTTGGTGGCTCATATTGAGGGCGGTGAAGTTTCGGGAACTGTTGATGAATTAATACGTCATAGTGTGAGCAAACTGAGTCATATTCATTTTGTTTCAAATAAACAGGCTGCAAAAAGACTTATCCAAATGGGCGAAATAAAGGAATCAGTTTTTGAAATTGGCTCACCTGACATTGATATTATGTTTTCGGATCAATTGCCGGATTTAGCAACAGCAAAATCGTATTATAAAATTGATTTTGAAAAGTATGCAATTGTCATGTTTCATCCCGTGACGACTGAATTCAGGGAAATGGAGAATTATGCCGAAAGTTTTGTGGCTTCTCTGTTAAATGATAAACACAATTATGTTGTCATTTTTCCAAATAATGATTTAGGAAGCCAATTTATTCTAAAGGCTTACGATAAACTAAAAGAAAATTCCAGATTCAGAATTTTTCCATCACTGCGTTTTGAATATTTTTTGACATTATTAAAAAACAGCCAGTTTATTATTGGCAACAGTAGCGCTGGAATTCGTGAAGCGCCATATTATGGAATTCCAATAATTAATATTGGAACCAGACAACAAAATAGAGCAATTCATGCTGATATAATCAATACTGATTACTCTGAAAAAGGAATTTCAGAAGCACTTTCTATTATTGATTCGCATAAAGTACAAGTAGTAAATGACGATTTCGGACAAGGAAACAGCAATCAGCTATTCTTGGAATGTCTTCAAAAAACAGCTATTTGGAACCTTAATCATCAAAAACAATTTAGGGATAATTAATGATTACATTTTCAAATCTTGGTAAAAAAGGAAATTTAGGAAATCAATTGTTCCAGATTGCTTCAACTATTGGAATAGCAGAAAAGAATAATCAAGTTTTTTGTTTTCCAAAATGGCAATACTCAGAGTATTTTAAATTTAAGTTCAATACTGTATACATTAGTAACGACTGGGTTATTGTAAAAGAAAACAAGTTTAGTTGCTATGAATGGGAATTGCCTGATGGGAATTATGATTTATCGGGGTGGCTACAAACCGAAAAATACTTTTTGGGATCTAATATTAAAGAAGTATTTCAATTCAATAACCAATTTGAAAATGATTTAGTTGAAAAGCATCAATTTCTATTTTCAAAAAAAACTATTTTAGTCACTGTCAGAAGGGGAGATTTTGTAAACAATCCTAATTATTTTCAATTATCGTATCAATTTTATTTGACCGCATTGATTCACCATTTTGAGAATTTAGAAGATTATAACATTGTTTTTACAAGTGATAATATAAAGTATTGTAAAAAGCATTTTTCATTTCTTCCGAATGTTTATTTTCTAGAAAATTTGAATCCGATAGAGCAACTTTGCTTAGGCTCAAAAATGGATAATTATGTAATAAGCAATTCTACTTTTTCATGGTGGTTGGCGTGGCTTGGCGAAAAAAAGGAATCAAAAATAATCAGGCCGGTTCAAATTTTTGACAATGAATATTCAAAAAAATATGATGAATCTGATTATTTTCCTGACAGATGGATTGTACATGATGCTACTAAATATAAATTGTCAAATAAATATTGGAAATTAAAAGTTTACGGTTTTCTATATAGTTCGGTTCAAAGGACAAAATACAATTATAAAAAAAATAAAAAGTCATTTAAAAACCGAATAAAAAAACTTATAAATTATAATGCTTACCGTTAGCAATTACCATTACATCAGAAACAGTTTTACGGCCAAATATCAAAGTATATTTGGTGTTACTCCTCATGAATTTAAAAAACAGTTACAGTTGTTAAAAAACCAGGGAATGTTTATCAGACCTGTTGATTTATTAAATGATGCAGATGAAGTTCTGTCTCCAAAAGAGAATAATCTATTAGTTACTTTCGATGATGGCTTAAAAGAGCAGTTTGACTTCGCCTTGCCTATTTTGGATGAGTTAAATATACAAGCGCTCTTTTTTGTTAATTCGATAAATTTTGAAAACAAAAAAGTTAGTACGGTTCATAAAACTCATCTTTTGAGATCGATTATTTCAAGCTCTGAATTACGTATGAAACTTTCTGAAATTGACAATTTTGATTTTTTAGAAGATGAAATGCAAAGAGCTAGAGCAATTTATATTTACGACGATGAAGATAATGCAACATTAAAGTATATTTTAAATTTTAAATTAAATTATAAAGAACAGGAGTTTATTATCGAAGATTTGTTTAAAAAGTATTTTAACGAATTGGAAGTTTTGGAGACATTGTATCTTTCTGAACAAAATTTAAAATATCTTGCAGCAAAAGAATGTTTAGGGAGCCATACACACAGCCATTATCCTTTGGGACTATTAAATTCAGACGATATTAAATTTGAACTTGCAAATTCAAAGTCTTACTTAGAAAATCTTACTGATTCTAAAATCGATATTTTATCATACCCATATGGAACTTCAGAAGCTTGCACAAAACAAGTTGCTGATATTGCAAAGGATGAAGGCTATAAAATTGGCTTTACAACCACAAGAGGAATTAATACTTTAGCCGAAAATCATTTACTATTAAATAGATTTGATTGTAATGATTTAATTGGTGGAAAAAATTATAAATAAAATATGACTACAAGAGAAGCAACTATTGAAGACTGGGAAATTTTGCAACCTTTTTTCAAGATAATTTATAGAGAAAATCATCCATTACATAACAAAGAGTTTTGGGAATGGCAGTTTGGAGATAAAAAATTCGGGCGCTCATTTATTTGTATAAATGAGTTAGGAACAGTTGTGGGTCATGTTGGAGCAAATTTTGGCGGCGGATTAGCTTGGATAATTAATGTTTATCTAAATGAAGAATGCAGAGGAAAAGGTATTTTAGGGCGGTTATATGAATTAGCTCGTAATTATTTTCCATTAGCAGCTACAGCTGCAAATGCTGCAGGTCTAGGTTTATATAAAAACATGCGCTGGATTAGATATTATGACCTAGTTCGTTATGTAAAAATAAATCCAAATTTTCAAGAAAGTACTTTTGATGAAATTTGCAAAGAAATTGATGTCGATGTGGACCAATTCATGAAAAAAGATACTCATTATTTTTGTCAGCCTTCCTTGAAAGGTATCCTATTAAATGACGGATCGAGGGCGGTCAGCCAAGAAAATGTCGGTGGCTTGAGAGTGGTAGATATACAGAATATTGAAGAGTTAGAAAAACAAGCATGGGAGTTAGGGTATTTGTGGATGGATTATATTTCTTCATGGAATGATTTGAAAACAAAGGATTTGGAAAAAAGTGGCTGGGTTTTAGACTATAAAAGCATAATTCCGTGGCGACTGAATCCTATTGAAGAAAACTATTTTTGTGACATAACTTTTCTTTCAGAAAAGCCTTTAGATAATGAATTTGTTGTACATAGATCTTACTCAGATCATGGGAGAATTGGAAGTTTAAAATAAAATTGATGAAAAATTTAGGAGTTGTTATAACAGACGGAGTTGGATTTCGCAATTTTATTCTTAGTGATTTTATTAAAGAATCTCAAGCTAATTTTGATAAGGTGATTATCTTTTCATGTTTGCCAAAAGCGGTTTATGAGGAATTCAATTTAAATTGCGAAATTATTGAATTGTCTGTTTTTCAAGAGACTTTTTACACGTGGTTTTTTAGAAAAGCAAAGGAAGTCACGCATTTGCAAGTGAACATTAAAAATAATTTTGGAATACAAGATAATTTAAACAGTACAAGATCTAAAGCTAATAATCCGAGAGGATTTGCGACGAGATTTCTTCATAAGTTCTCGCATTTGATCCATTCAGAAAGATTGGTTCTATTATATGATTTTCTTCAACAACAAACATTTAAATCTAATATAATAACTAAGGAATATATTGGGCTTTTAAAAGAGTATCATATTTCGTCATTATTTTTTACGCATCAACGTCCACCTTTTATAGCTCCACTTATTTATGCCGCAAAAAGCTTGAAAATAAAAACATCTGCTTTTATTTTTAGTTGGGATAACCTGGCTTCGAAAGGTCGAATGGCTGGGAGTTTTGATTTCTATTTTGTTTGGAGCAACTTAATGAAACAGGAATTATTATCTTTTTATAAATCAATACTAGAAAACCAAATTGCGGTAGTTGGAACGCCTCAATTTGAACCATATTCGATAAATAAATATGGATGGGAAAAAAACTATTTTGATGAAAAATTTAAAATAGATTCAAGTAAAAAAACGATTCTTTTTACTTGTAACGATTCAAGCAGTAAAAATGACCCAATTTATTTAGAAATATTAGCAAATTTTATTAGAGATAAAAAACTTTCAAAAGAAGTGAACTTGATCGTAAGAACTTCTCCGGCTGAAGAACCAAGCCGATTTGAAAAATTAGCAGTAAAATATCCATTCATTATCTGGAATTATCCTGACTGGACAATTGCCCGCACAAACCATCAAGAAGCTTGGACACAAAGAGTTCCATCAGTTATAGATCTGAATGATTTAAAATCATTGCTTCAATATTGTGATTTGTGCATTAATGTATTGTCTACAATAACTTTGGATGCTTTTATTTTTGATAAGCCCGTAATTAACCCAGTTTTCGGAAATAAGGAAAATGGTTGGTTTGACGATCAGAAGTTTTTGGATTATAGACACTTATCTATTCTAGTAGATTCGGATTCAACAGAGATTGCTAAAAATGAAGAGGAATATCTTATTGCTATAAATAGAATTCTGAATAGCAAAGATGACAAAAAATTGCAAAGAGCGAATTTTCTTAAACTCCAAATAGGTGGTGAATTAAAAAACACAAGCAAAAGAATTGCGTCAACATTAGCATCATTCAATGATTAAAAAAATAGCCATAATCTGCAACTATGAATTACTTCCAGAACGTGTTGGCGGGATGGATTATTTTTTTTGGGATTTTGACAAAAAATGCAAAGAAAATGAAATTGAAATCGATTGGTTTTTTCCCAACAATTCAAATCATGGGAAATATTCAGAATTAACAATTTACAGTTCAGATGGGCTAACTGCAGAAAACTGTTTTTTGAAATTTCTTGAAGAGAAAAAAACATATTATTCTTTTATAATTACTCATTTTGTTGAATTATGCACGCCATTTTTTAAAAAAGCAAAGCAATTTTCAGATGTAGAAATTATTGCGATCGATCATAATCCGCGACCTTTAAATGGATATTCATTGAAGAAAAAAATCAATAAAAAATTAAAAGGACTGCTTTTTTCAAAATATATAAATCTTTTCATTGGTGTTTCTGATTATACAGTAAATGAAATTTTAAAAGATTTTGGTTCGCATTTGAAATCTAAAACTAGAACCATTTATAATGGAGTAGTTATCGATAAAATTTTAATTCGAACGGAAAGAAATGTTTCTAAACCGACTTTTTTGGTTGCGTCACATCTTAGAGAATCAAAGGGAATTCAGGATTTGATTGAAGCTGTTTCACTTCTTCCAAATAAAATTAAAGAAGAAATAAAAATTGATATTTACGGAGACGGACCTTATAAAGTACATTTGGAAGAAAAAATTGCCAAGTATTCCCTTAAGAAGTGTTTTGTTTTCATAGGAAGCAAATCAAATTTAAACGAAATTTTTTTACAATATGATTATATGCTGCAGCCAACACATATGGAATGTTTTAGTTTGTCTATTCTAGAAAGCCTTGCTGCAAATGTTCCCGTTGTTACGACAAATGTTGGAGGCAATCCAGAAGTAATTACAAATAATCAAAATGGTTATATTTTTGAAGCTAAAAACACAAAAGCGCTTTCCTCACTTCTTGAAGATCTTTATTTGGGAAATAAAAAGATATCAATAAATACGAGAGAATTAATTGCCAATTCCTTTTCTTTGCCGAAAATGGTAAATGACCATTTTGCACTGCTTGACAAATAGATAAGTTTACAATTTTATAAATACATAAATGTTTTTTAATTCATTAGCATTTGCTATTTTTTTGCCAATCGTTTTTTTTCTGTATTGGTTTGTTTTCAATAAAACGAAAAGCAGCCAAAATGCTTTATTAATTGTTGCCAGCTATTATTTTTATTCCTGCTGGGATTGGCGATTTTTATTTCTTTTGGTTTTCTCTACTTTCTTAGATTATTACACTGGGATTCAGATTGAAAAGGGAAAATCTGAAAAAAGCCGAAAATTTTGGTTTTGGCTGAGTATAATTGTTAATCTTGGGTTTCTAGGAATTTTTAAATATTATAATTTTTTCGCTGTTTCATTTGCAGAATTATTGTCTTCTGCGGGATTCAAAGCGAGCCCAATTTTGCTAAATGTTATTCTTCCGGTCGGAATTTCATTCTATACTTTTCATGGACTATCATACGTAATTGATATTTATTTTAAAAGAATCAAAGCCGAATACAACTTTATAGATTATTCGTTATTTGTGAGTTATTTTCCGCTTTTAGTTGCTGGGCCAATCGAAAGAGCGACTCATTTACTGCCAGAAGTTAAAGTAAAGAGAGAATTCGATTTTGAAAAAGCCAAAGAAGGTGTTTGCCAGATCATTTGGGGATTAGTAAAAAAAGTAGTAATTGCTGATACCTGTGCAATTTATGCCAATGCCATTTTTGATCATTATTCAGCAATGAATTCGTTTTCATTAATTCTCGGCGCAGTTTATTTTGCTTTCCAGATTTATGGTGATTTTTCAGGTTACTCAGATATTGCTTTAGGAGTTTCAAAATTGTTTGGTTTAGATTTATTGAGAAACTTCAATTATCCTTATTTTTCACGAGATATTGCCGAATTCTGGCGTCGTTGGCATATTTCTCTTTCATCATGGTTTCGTGATTATTTGTATATTCCGTTGGGAGGAAGCAAAGGCGGAATTTGGATGAAAATCAGAAATACGTTCATCATATTTGTTGTCAGCGGATTTTGGCATGGAGCCAATTGGACATATATTGTTTGGGGATTCATTAATGCAGTTTATTTTCTGCCGTTGCTTTTATCAAACAGCAACCGAAACAATATGGATGCCATTAAACTGAACTTTAATTTTGATTCTGTTAAGGTTGTATTTAGTATTTTATATACCTTTTTGTTGACGTGCATTGCATGGGTGTTTTTTAGAGCCAGAACAATCACAGATGCTGTTTTGTATTTAAAAAGAATTATTACCAATAAAGATTTTAGCTTTCAGTATTTGGATAATGAACGTTACAGCTATGAATTGCTTGTACTTATTAGTTTATTTGTTTTAGTTGAATGGAATAATCGTACTAAAACTGAACCACTTTCAGGAAAAAGAAATGTGTTAAAAATAGCTCTGGCTATAGCAGCAATTTTGGCATTTGGTACTTTTTCAGATTATAAAGAATTTATTTATTTTCAATTTTAATGAAACGTTTTTTAATTTATATAGGCAAAATTTTTCTTGTATTTCTCCTAATACTAATAATTCTCGATGGTTTTTACACAACAGTTTTTCTTCATTCTAAAAACAGAGGAAAAATTGAAACCGTTTTTAATTCAAAATCACAGCAATATGATGTTGTAATTTTGGGATCTTCTCGTGCAAATAATCATTTTGTGTCGCAAATGTTTGAAGATAAAGGCTTAAAAACATTCAATTACGGAATCAGTGGCGGACATTTATTTGAAGCTTCTTTAATGCTGAAATTAATGGTTGAGAGAAAATATAAAATCAAAAATTTAATTCTTGAAGCCGATTTAAACCTTGCAAGTGAGCAGCAATCTGAAGGAATTTCTGCTTTGTTTTTACCTTATATCCATAATTCAGAGATCGTAAAAAAACATTTTGCTTCTGAAGAAAATTTTAATGAACTCTATTATATTCCCTTTTACAGATACGTGAAATTTGATACTAAAATTGGTTTTAGAGAAATGTTTTTTACTGCAATTCATAAAAAATCAAACGCCCTCGATAATTTAGGATTTTATCCCTTAAAGAAACATAAAAATGGCAATATGAAAAATGATATTGTCAATTTAAATCCATTGCCGCATAATAAATATTACGAAGAAATTAAAAATATATGTAAGGCTAACAATATAAACTTCATCGCGGTCATGACGCCAATGTGCGAAAATGTTGTGGGGATGAATTATTTTGAAAAGGTCCACAAAGCATATCCTGAAATTCATAATTATGAAAATGTGGTTGTTGAGAATAAATATTTTTCGTCTTGCGGACACATGACAAGTACAGGAGCAGAATTGTTTACAGCCCGAATTTTAAAAGATTTTTTTACTAAGTAAAGATGAAAATAGCTTTTTTGACACCTGAATATCCACATCCCAAAACTGGGAGCTCTGGCGGTATTGGTACCAGTATCAAAAACTTATCAATTGGACTTTTGGCTCAAGGAATTTCAGTTCGTGTCTTAGTTTATGGGCAAAAAGAGGATAATTTTTTTGATGATAATGGGATTCTTATTCAGCAAATAAAAAACATTAAAATTAAAGGATTATCATGGTGGTTTACCAAAAAAAAGATTGAAAGAATTATAAATAAGCTTTATTCAAATAGAGAAATTGATTTGGTTGAAGCGCCAGACTGGACAGGAATTACGTCATTTATTGCTCCGGCTAAATGTCCAGTAATTATTCGATTACATGGTTCTGATGCTTATTTTTGTCATTTAGATAACCGCCCTGTGAAATGGAAAAATAAATTTCACGAAAAAAGAGCTTTGGAAAAAGCAGATGCATTACTATCAGTAAGTCAGTTTACAGCAGATAAAACAAATTTTGTTTTTGGTTTAAATAAGAAGTTTGAAATTATTCCAAATCCTATTGACAGCAATTTGTTTCAGCCAAACAACAATATTGAAGCAAGTGAGAAAAGCATATTGTATTTTGGAAGTTTAATTCGTAAAAAAGGACTTTTAGAATTACCTCTTATTTTTAATAAAGTAATAGAAAAGAACCCAACTACTAAACTTGTTTTAATAGGCAAAGATGTTCCAGATATTATCTCAGGAAATTCATCTACATGGCAAATGATGCAAAATCTTTTTTCTGAACAGGCAATAAAAAATGTTGAATATTCTGGCAGTATTCCGTACGAAGCAATAAAACAAAAAATAGAGCAGTCGACGGTATGCGTGTTTCCATCTTTTGCCGAGGCTTTTCCGGTTTCATGGCTTGAAGCAATGGCCATGGAAAAACCAATTGTAGCTTCTAATATAGGTTGGGCAAATGAAGTGATTGATGATTCAGAAAATGGTTTTTTGGTAAATCCTAAAGATCATGAATTGTATGCCAAAAGAATAAATGAAATTTTAGAAAGTGAAAATGTATGCGAGATGTTAGGGAAATCTGCAAGGAAAAAAGTAGAGAAATATTTTGATATACAGGGTTTAGCTAAACAAAATATAGAGTTTTACAAAAAAATAATAAATCCAGAATAGTCTAATGAAATTTAATGAATTTAAAACTAGTACTGGAGAAGTAATTCTTTACAGCGGAGCACCCGATTTTGAAAAATTGGAGCTTTTGTCTTTTGGACCTGGAGATATCTGGCATAGCTCTTTTGAGCAAGGGTATAAAAATGCTTTTCCCGAAATTATATATCAGGCTCCAACATCCATATTTGTAAACGATTTTGATAATCTTGACCAATGCGTGAGTTGGCGAATAAATTCGAATGCATTTGCAATTAGAAAATCAGTTTGGGAAACTTTAGGTGGTTTTGACAACGACTATGAAAATTACCAAATGCAAGCTTTACATTTTGGATACAATTCTCTGCGAAATTGGGGAGCTGTTCCACTGTATGTGAAAGGACTTTTCAATTCTAATATTAAAGAGGAAATTAATATTACAGCAAAAGACAGATATGCATTTTTTAGAAAAAACTTTAAGATCGATCACGCAGTTTTCATGCTTTATCGAAAAGGTTTTTGGAAATGGAATGAATTAAATGCTTTCTTTTACGCTAAGAAAAATTTTAAAAAAGACATTCAAAAAGAAGGCATAAAACCGCGACCACTGCAAGAAATAGAAGGCAAACCATCGGTTAGTTATATCATTCCTACAATGATGCGCCAGGAATTTACCTTGCAGCTTCTAGATGATTTAGCAAACCAAACGTATAAAGTTTCGCAAGTTGTTGTTGTCGATGCGACGCCAGAAGATTCTAGAAATGAATTATTGTACACTCAAAAAGAATATCCATTTGAGTTGATCGTAAAATGGCAACAAACCAAAGGAAGTTGTCGGGCTCGAAATGAAGCAATTGAGTTGTGCACAGGTGAATACATTGCTTTTGGTGATGATGATATTCGAATTCAGCCAAATTTTATTGAAAATCATATTAAAATACTTCAAACGTATAAGGCAGGTGCTTCTGATGGTCTGGATGTTAAAGCTGATAACCAAAACCAAAGTCTTGATGATTTAGATTTGAAACTCAAAAAAATAGATGAACAAAGATGGAAAGTTGGTGTTTCTCAAACATTCAATAATGCGAATACTTGTGTAGAAGCTGCGTATGTTCATAAATTAGTTGGAAACGATGTTAATTTTGATGGAGGTTATGGCGAGGATAGTGATTTTGGATTATCTCTAGCAAAAATTGGAGTTGTAATTGTTTCAAACCCGTTTTCTGTAAATCTGCATTTAAAGCCATCGGCAGGCGGTTATAGATTTTGGGGAAATCAAGCGAAAATTTTAGGAAAAAAAAGAAAAAAACAACCATGGGAATTGGATACGCCTGTAAAACATATTAGGCCTGTTCCAAGTCCTACAATTATGTACGGAATTGTAAAACAGTTTTCAGAGAATCAACTAAAAGAATATAAATACAAATATTTTGCATTGTATCTTTTTAAAGGATCTAAAATCGGAATTCTGTATCGCTTTTTGAAAATTCCGTATAGAAATCTGCAATTTAAAAAATCAGTCTTTTATGCCAAGAAATTGAATAATTTAGGCATAAGATATAAATAAGAAACATGATTTTTTCTCTAGTTATTTGTACTTATATGCGTCCTGAATCGATTTTGACTCTGTTGGAATCCGTTCAAAAGCAAACTTTATATCCAAATGAGATTTTAATTATTGACGGATCTGCAGATGATAAAACGAAAAGTCTTTTAGAACAAAATCCGTTTCAAAATTTAAAATATTTTTTGGTTTCAAAAGAAAATCGGGGTTTGACAAAACAGCGCAATTTTGGAGTAGCACAGATAGATCCAACTTCTGAAATTGTTTGTTTTTTAGATGACGACACGGTTTTAGAACCTAATTATTTTGAAGAGATTATTAAAACATTTATGACTCAAAATGATGTTGTTGGTGTAGGCGGAATCGCGATAAATGAATATAATTGGAAACTTCAAAGTCCGAATGTATTGTACAATAAAAAAAGATATTACTTGTTTGAAGGTTATTTTTATAAAGAAGGAATACGAAACGTAACAAGAAATTATTTGGGTCTAGGATCTAATTTGGGTTCCGGTAAAATGCCTAGTTATTCTCATGGTCGTACTTCGGGGTTTCCTTTGACGGGAAAAACCTATGAAGTCGATTTGTTGATAGGGATGTCTATGGCTTTTAGAAAAAACGTTTTAGAAAAAATCAGTTTTTCTAAATTTTTTGAAGGTTATGGTTTGTATGAGGATGCCGATTTTAGTTTGCGGGCGCTTCAGTTTGGGAAAAATGTAATTAACACAAAAGCAAAACTTTCTCATTTTCATGCGCCCTCGGGAAGGCCGAATTTTTATAAATATGGAAAAATGGTGATACGAAACGGCTGGTTTGTCTGGCGCGTAAAAAATCCAAATCCTGTTTTTAAAGATCACTTTAAATGGAATGCAATTAATTTTTTGCTGACTTTAATTCGTTTCACTAACGCAGTTACAGAAAAAGATAAAAAAGCAGCTTTTGATGAAGCATTGGGACGAACAATTGGCTGGTGGAGTTTGTTGTTTAATAAACCTAGGGAATAATGATTTTTGTACTGAAAAAAAAGATTCAAAAAAAACTTAAAGAATTTAGGTTAAATTATTCTTACGTTAGATTTTATGCTGATGATAAACCAGTAATATATCTCGATCTGAAACATCAGACTAAAGTTCGTACCTATTTAAATCTTTTTTTCAGAATTAGGGCTGTTTATGACAACCCAATTGTTGTAAAATTTTCTGTTTTGCGAATGATGTTTTTGGCAAAATGGTTTAAAGATCTTGACTATATTTATTTCGAAAAACCTTTTTCGCGATTAAACAAAGCAAAAATTTTCAGTCATAATAAAAAGGCCGATTTTAAAGTAAATTACAATTACAGGAAAGTATATTCAACAAATGAGTATCAGGAAAATGCTTTGCCTTACATCATGCATCCCGCAAATTATCTGTTGCCTCAACCTGAGATCTTGCCTAAAAATATTGGGATAATCTTAAGTGGTAATTTTGAAGAGAAGATTTATAATACAAGAGTTATTCCAGATAATTTTGGTTTATTGAATAGGTGGGAAATTTATACTGAAATCCTAAAGCATAAAAAAGGGCTTTCTATTTCGGGAACTGAATTAGTTCAGGATTTATATTCAGGTTGCTTTAAAGATAAGTTTATAGTAATGAAATGGCAATCTGGTGCTATTCCAACAGAAAAATGGAGACATTATTTATCCTCTGCCGATTTTATTTTTTGTGCGCCCGGAATGACAATGCCTATGTGCCATAATGTATTAGAAGCGATGTCTGTTGGGGTAATTCCTATACTAAATTATCAAAACTGGCTTAATCCATCGTTAGAAGATGGTATCAATTGTTTAGTTTTTAGGGATGAAAAAGATATTGAATCTGTAATAGACAAAGCCCTTGCATTTTCTGATCTACAAAAAAATGAAATGGCTAAAAATGTAATCGAGTATTATAAAATTTATTATAAAAGTTTCGTTTTTTGTGAAAATGAATCTAAAGACCTAATTGTGTTAAATGAAAATATTAATGATATTAAATAAGAAAATTAATTATTTAAAAAATGTACTTCATAATTATAAAGTAAATGTTTTAACCAAAGACTATGCCTATTGGTATTTTTTAAAATATTTATACATTAATTTTTTATTGTATTTTTTTAACAAGGAAGTTGAATTTACATTTCTTGATAATATAAAGGTTAAAGCAAAAAAAGGCGATGGAATTGTAGGAAATTTCCATTCTATATTGCAAGAGCCAAACGAGTCCCTTTTTTTGTTACATTATTTATCTTCAGAAGATCATTTTCTAGATGTTGGAGCAAATGTTGGTCACTACAGTTTAATAGCCGCCTCTAAAACAGGAGCAAATGTTATCGCAATTGAACCTGTACCTCAAACTTTCAAAAGACTTCAGCAAAATATCAAATTAAATAACCTTCAAGACAAAGTAATATTACATAATATAGGTTTGTCGGATAGTGATGGGGTTTTATTTTTTACAGAGGGTCTAAATACTACCAACAGGGTCAGCTCAAGTCAGAGTGGAATAGAAGTGGGAGTAAAGAGTCTTGATAATTTGTTTTGTAATAATGAATTGAATTTGATTAAAATTGATGTTGAAGGTTATGAATGGTTTGTTCTAAAAGGAGGGATCAAAACACTAAATAAAAAGGAAACTAATGTTATTATTATAGAATTGAATGATTCATCAGAAAACTTTAATATTGATGAGTCAAAAGTAATTGATATGTTGACAAATGCAGGTTTTAATGCATATCGATATGATATTTTTGAAAGAGAATTGATTCCATTGAAGGATAAAAATCATAAACAATTTAATACGATTTTTATAAAAGACATTGATTTAGCAAGGGAGCGAATTAATAGGGGAGTAAAAGTAAAATTGTCTCAATATAGTATTTAAAAAAGAATGAAATTCGCCATAATAACTCACGTGAATCATAACCACTACGAAAACCAGTATTATGGTTACGCTCCCTATGTTCGCGAAATGAATATTTGGCTCAAATATGTCGATGAGATAATTATTGTAGCGCCTATAAATAAACAAAAACCAACATTGATTGATATTGCATATCAACATCAAAATATTGATTTTTTAAAAGTCCCAGATTTTAGTTTTACAAGTTTTAAAAATAATCTAGAAGCTCTTTTAAAACTTCCTATGATTTTTTGGAAGATTTTTTGGGCAATGAAAAAGGCAGATCATATTCATCTTCGTTGTCCAGGAAATATGGGTTTAGTTGGATGTTTGGTTCAGATCTTATTTCCAAAGAAAATTAAAACAGCAAAATATGCTGGAAATTGGGATCCAAAAAGCAATCAGCCTTGGACATACAAATTGCAACAGTCTATTTTGAGAAACACATTTCTTACTAGAAATATGCAGGTTTTAGTATATGGCGAATGGGAGAACGAAACTAAGAATGTAAAGTCCTTTTTTACAGCAAGTTATTCTGAGTCTGAAATAAAAACTGTTGAAAAAAGAAACCGAGATTCCGTTATAGAATTCATTTTTGTTGGAAGTTTGACTGCAGGCAAAAATCCAATGTATGCAATAAATTTGATTGAAACTTTAGTAAAAAAGGGACATAATGTAGTTTTGAATATTTATGGTGAAGGTGTCGAAAGAAAGCCTTTAACGGATTACATAGTAAATAATCAGTTGGATAAGTTTGTTTTTTTGCATGGAAATCAAAATTCTGAAACAGTCAAAAAAGCTTATCAAAAAAGTCATTTTGCAATATTGCCATCAAAAAGCGAAGGCTGGCCAAAAGCCATTGCCGAAGGTATGTTTTGGGGCTGTGTTCCTATTGCTACTAAAGTTTCTTGTGTTCCTTTTATGCTAGATTTTGGGAATAGAGGAATTCTAATTGATATGAATTTGCAGAATGATAGTAATCAGCTTGAAGAAATATTGGCAGATCAAAACTTGTTTTTTTCGAAAAGCAAATTAGCTGCGGAGTGGTCTCAAAATTTTACCACAGATAAGTTTGACTTCGAAATTAAAAATATGTTGGCAAAATGAGAATTCTTCAAATTATAGATTCTTTAGAACCGGGAGGGTCAGAACGAATGGCCGTGAATTATGCCAATTCATTAGCTGAAAAAATCGGATTTTCTGGTTTAATCGCTACGCGAAATGAAGGATTGCTTTTAGATCAACTTGATAAAAAAGTTTCCTATCTTTTTCTGAACAAAAAGAAAAGAATCGATTTAAAGGCTATTTTAAAATTAAGGAAATATATTAAAAACAATAAAATTGATGTGATTCATGCGCACAGTTCATCATTTTTTATTGCTGTTTTAGTAAAATTGACTTTCCTGCGTGTTAAAATTATCTGGCATGATCATTATGGAATTTCGCAAGATTTAGGTTCGAGAAAGAATCTTATGCTAAAATTTGGTTCCTTTTTTTTCGCGGGCAGTATTGCAGTAAATTCGGCGCTGAAAACTTGGGCTGAAAATTATTTGTGGTGCTCTAACGTTACTTATTTTTCCAATTTTATTGGGAATAGTTCCAACGCTGATGATGGAATTCAATTAATGGGCGAAGAGGGAAAAAGAATCATTTGTGTGGCAAATTTGCGACCACAAAAAAATCATAATCTATTAATAGATGCTGCTGTCATAATTAAAAATAAGTTTCCAGATTGGAGCTTCCATCTCTTTGGAAAAGATTTCAAAGACGCTTACTCTTTGTTGCTAAGCAATAAAGTGAAAAATCTTAAACTGCAAAAAACAATTTACTTTTATGGGGCAGTGGACAATGTAAAAGTCGCATTAAAACAATCCGATATTGCTGTTTTACCTTCATTATCTGAGGGGCTTCCTTTGGCTCTTCTTGAATATGGTTTATATAAATTACCGGTTGTAGTTACTAGCGTTGGTGAGATCCCAATGATAATTACTTCAGAAGAGGGCAGTATAGTTGAATCTAACAATTTAAAAGAATTCTCTGAAGCGTTGGAAAAGCTTATTTTAAATAAAGAATTAAGAGAGGAAAAAGGCTTAAAGCTTTATAATAAAATCAAAATGAATTACACCGAAGAGATTATCGTTGACGAGTATCTTTTATGGCTGTCTTTTATTAATTTTGCTCGCTAATACCTTAAAGATAAATGAAAATAAAATTATCATACACCTTTCTTATCTTGATTCATGCGATATTGGCTCTGATAGTTTTTGTTTTACCTTTTTTGGCTAAAATTTACGCACTGTTAATTCCTATTGTTGGATTTTTTATCGTTTATCAAACTAAGAATAAGAACAATGAAGTTCTTTTGGTTTCGGCTTATTTAATTGGGATTGAGGTTTTTCTCAGGATGACGAATGGAAATCTAAACAATGAATATGTGAAATTTTGTACCATCTTCTTTATGTTTTATGGTATGATTTATAGCAGTTTTTCTAAGAATGCATTTATTTATTGGTTTTTTCTGTTTTTGTTGATACCAGGAATTTTAGTCACAGCTAGCTCAGAATATTTCGACATAGATGTTAGGAAAGTTTTGGTTTTTAACTTATCGGGACCTGTTTGCTTGGCTATTTGCGCAATTTATATGTTTGAAAGGAAAATATCTTCCGACAATTTGCAAAGTGTTATGGTGGCTTTAGGATTACCAATAGTCACAACTACCGTTTATTTATTTTTATATAACCCGAGTGTTCATGATGTAGTTACTGGAACGCAGTCTAATTTTGAAACCTCGGGTGGATTTGGTCCAAACCAAGTTTCAACTATTCTAGGTTTAGGGATGTTTGTGTTTTTTACACAGCTAATATTGTACTCGAAATCAAGAGCTATGTTGCTTATAAATGGTTTTTTGGTGATTTTCATTACTTATAGAGCCATCGTTACTTTTTCGAGAGGCGGTGTTATTACAGGCGCTTTCATGATAGTGTCTTTCTTAATGTTAATGTATTTTTATGCAGGTGCAAGGAACAAAGCAAAGCTTGGTTTTGTTATGATTATTACTTTTTTGATGTCATTAGGAATTTGGACGTATAGTTCTTTACAGACATCTGGGCTTATCAATAAGCGTTACGCCAATCAAGATGCTATGGGAAGAACTAAAAAAGATAGACTCGGTGGGCGTGAAGAAATTATTGATGCTGAGTTCAAACTTTTCCTTGATTCTCCTGTTTTTGGGGTTGGAGCTGGATTAGGGAAAAAAGTCAGAAATGAAAATTTTGGAATGCAGATCGCTTCCCATAATGAAATTACAAGAATGCTTGCCGAACATGGTTTGTTTGGTATTTTTGGGCTCTTAATTTTATTTATAACGCCATTTATTCTTTATTTCAATAACCGGCAGAATCTTTATTTTTTATCGTTCTTTGGTTTTTGGCTCCTAACTATAAATCATGCCGCAATGCGTATTGCGGCGCCTGCATTTGTCTATGCTTTGTCATTGCTTTCCGTGCGAATTACTACACCGGAAAAAGCTGAAAATTAAGGTGTTTATTATAATTTTTTTATAATACATTTGTGTCTAAGAAAAAGTCCCCAAACTTTAAAACTTACGACTGATTATGACAAGTAAAAAAATGCATTTCGAGATTTCGGAACGGAAAATACTATTGCATATTTTTGATGCTGCTTTTATTTTTACAGGTTTATATATATTACATTTCCTCTTTGATAGCCGGTATTTTATTTTACACCCGGATTATTTTTACAGACCAATTTTGCTTATTTCTTATATAACCATTTTTGGAGTAATTTTCGAAATGTACAATCTTCAAGTTGCCAGCAATCAATTTCAAATACTTCGAAGTGTTATTCTGGCAGTCACCGCGGCGGTTATATTATATTTATTTACGCCTATTTTATCACCAGAATTGCCCAAAAAACGTCTCGTTATTCTGGTTTTCTATTTTTCAATTCTTGGTTTTTTGCTTCTTTGGCGTTTTTTCTACGCTATTTTTCTCGCTTCACATCGCTTTTCTCAAAATGTTGTTTTAATATGCGATCAAGATCAGGTCGAAGAACTGGTTCTTGGTCTTGAAAATGTTGATCCGCATTATACGATTATTGGTTTTGTAAATTCAGATTCTGTTAGCGATGAAAATAATGAGTTTCACTATGTGAAAGAAATTAAAAAACAGGATTTAGAAGATTTTGTAGTTCATCATAATGTCTCGGAAATTGTCATTGCAGCTCAAAAAACTGACGGAATCACCGCCGATTTATATCAGCAATTACTTCATTTATTAGAATCCGGAAATATTATAAAAGAATATACGCAGGTATACGAAAGCAAAACACAGCGAATTCCGGTTCATTATATCGAACGTGATTTTTATCGTTTTTTCCCATTCAGCAGAAGCAACAGCAATAAATTATATCTGATTTTAATTCGCTTGCTAGAATTTGTATTGTCAATTATCGGACTTGCTTTTTGTATTGTTTTTATGCCGCTTGTTTTAATTGGAAATAGTATTGCAAATAAAGGAAGCTTATTTTATACACAAGAGCGTGTGGGCAAGAACGGCGTTATTTTTAAAATTTATAAGTTCAGGACAATGATTGAAAATGATGACGTCAATGGTCCTTTCGCACAATCGAATGATAAACGTGTAACTCCTTTTGGCCGATTTATGCGTAAATCACGATTAGATGAACTTCCTCAGTTTTTTAATGTTTTAATGGGTGATATGGGCGTAATTGGCCCAAGACCTGAGCGTCCGTATTTTGTTTCCGAAATCGCGAAAATAATGCCTTTCTACGAAACAAGACACGTTATAAAACCCGGTTTGACGGGCTGGGCGCAGGTAAATTATTCGTATGGAGAATCTATCGATGAAAGCCTTATAAAACTTCAGTATGATTTGTATTATATCAAACACAGAAGCCTTTTCTTGGATTTGAGCATAACTTTCAAAACAATTACAACCGTTTTGTTTTATCGCGGACAATAAATTTAGATGATAATCGGAATGCGTTTTTTGTTTCTGATTGCGATTCTTGCTAAAACAAATCCGCTGGTAATAATCATTGGCAGAACAATAAAAAAGTGTGCTTTATTGATTAGAAATAAAGTGTAAGCAAGCAAGAAGATCAGGTGTAATACAGCAAATCGATACGTCCATCGTTTATTTTTCAAAGCTGAGAAAATAATCAGAATCAATAAAAGTGGACTAAATAGTAGTACATTGTAATTCATTGCCAATTCGTGGTGAAAAGAATAAAATCCTACAGCAACAAAAAAGATTCCCATTAAGGATAAAATCAATAGGTAAATTTTGTCAACTATTTTGTTCTGCGCGATCACAACAAAAGCAAGAATAAAAAGATAAGTGTAAATGTTATTCCACCAAGATGTTGGAGTTTCTTTTTCAAAATTTAAAAGCGTCGTACTTTTTGGGGCTAAAGGATGATTTTGAAAAGTGGTTTTTTCTAAGCTGTTTTTTAATTCAAAAGGCAAAAATATTCTAGTAGCCAATTGATCGACTTTGGTTCCAAAAATAATACTGGTTCCTAATTTCTCATAAAAATGTCCATCAAAATAAGGGAATAAAGTTGAACGGTATGTAATATCAGTATCTCCTTTTTTTGTGATGATTGTTCCATTTAGCGTTTTATTGATAATGTCAACTACCATAGAGGTGCAGTTTTTATCAATAAATTTATAAGTATAATAGCGATCTTCAGATAATAATGTGGCATTCAAATTGTCAAAAAGCTTCTGTTTCAATTCTTGCGGAATGATTAAATCTTGTTCAAAAACACTTCGTTTTTCATAGTTGTATTCATTCATGAAATCAATAAACGGATGAACGACTACAAAATATTTCAAATCTCCTTTTGCAAATTTAGCCACAAAGTTAGGTGTGCTAAAATCGAAAGCTCCATAGTTGTAAACCAAATCAATATTGTTTCCTGGATCTGCAACGCGAATGGCCGTGTGACCAAAATAAGAATAAGTTTCATTGCCTAAACCACAAGTCAAAACACTTATTTTGGCATCTTTTGATAGTGGCAAATTTTGGCTAAAACCAATAAAACTCATTAATAATAGTAAAACAGAAAGTGTTTTTTTGAAAATGACATTTTTCATAATTTAAAATTTTTAAGAAGTTTGATGGTTTTGAAAAAATTATCTAAAGATACCTAAATCTACTTTTAAAGAAAAAATATTAGAATACAGCGCTGCACTTTGATTGCCTAAATCGGTTAAGGCATAATCTACCTGAATTCCTTTGTATTTGAAACCTAGTCCAATATTTGGCTGGAAATTTACTTTTTCGGTATTGTCTAATTGCATGACATTCTGAAAGTTTCCTGCTCCTGCTCGTAAGAAAACAAGATCGGTATAGCCAAATTCAAAACCAACTGCTGGATCAATACTCACGACTTTTGATGAAATAATATCGTTTGTCTGCTCAAATCGCATATTTAAATTTGTGGCAACTAAAAGACTATAGTCACTATGGAAATCAAATTTTTTAGAAACCCCTAGTTGTGCTTTTGGTAAAGTAATCTCAGTGCTTTCAGGAAGTTCGTTGTTTTCTCCGGGAATTGCATTGGCAATTTTAGCGTATTCTTGTTCGTCAATATTCCAGACATTATAAGTCGTTGTAATGTCGCGAAGCATTAAACCAAATTTCCAATCATTGCGTTCAAACTGCAGTCCTATATCAAAACCAAAGCCCCATGAATTGGCAAATTTTCCAATAATTCTTCGGATAATCTTTGCGTTTACACCGTATTGAAAACCATCAACAGGCAATTTTCTTGCGTATGAAAAAGTAAAGCCATAATCTGCTGTTGAGAACAAGCTGATTCTATTGTAATCAATATTTCCCTGACTGTCGATCAATTGTGTGGTGTCCATAATGTCATCGACACCAAAACGAATCATCGAAATTCCCCAAGCACTTCGGTCATCAATTGGGCTTGCATATGCTATGAAATCGTATTGGGCAATATTTGCAAAATAATTGGCATGCATTAAAGATATTTGATGATCTTCAAGATTGGTCAAACCAGCCGGATTCCAATATACTGCGTTGACATCATTTGTTGATGCAACCACGGCGCTCGACATTCCTAATGCCGCCGCGTCAACACCAATATTCATGAACTCATTCGAGTATTTCCGAACGGTTTGTGCGTACTGTGTAGTTAAAATCCAAAACAATAAAAACGCAAAAAGTTTTTTCAAAAGTTATTTTTTTGCAGACTGAGGCCCGTTTTTAATTTTTATCAAAAATATAATATTTTATGCATCTAAGTTCTTCCTTTTGAGAAATATTGCAGAAGTAAAAGCGTTAACTAAAAAACTCTTGCGAAAACCTATTTTACATGCACTTATTATGCTAAATTTGTTCTCTACCATTATCAAATTTTATAAAGATGAATATTAAAAAACACATTCCTAATTTAATTACCCTAATAAATCTTTTCTGTGGCTGTGTAGCTGTTGTTTACATTTCCAAAGCTCTTGAAACAGGAGATTCTGTAAACTACGAAATGGCTTTTTATATGGTTTGTTTGGGAATCTTTTTTGATTTTTTTGATGGTTTTTTTGCCAGATTATTTAAAGTTTCAAGCCCGTTAGGTTTACAGTTGGACTCACTTGCAGATATGGTAACCAGCGGAGTTGCTCCGGGTTATGTAATGTACACTTTGTTTGCAAACAGCGCACATGAGCTTGGAACAAATCCTGCGATTCCTTTCCTTGGGTTTATTGTAACTTTGGGTTCTTGTTATAGATTGGCAAATTTTAATATCGATACACGTCAGACAGACTCCTTTATTGGTCTGCCAACTCCGGCGAACTCGCTTTTTATCTTGAGTCTTCCTTTGGTTTTAAAATATTCAGATTCTCTGATGCTTCTTGAAATTTTAAGCAATCAATATGTTTTGTTAGGAATAACATTGTGTAGTGCTTATATTTTGAATGCCGAAATTCCTTTGTTTGCATTAAAAATTAAAAAGTTCACTTTTAAAGATAATGTATTGCAAATTGTGTTTTTAGCAATTTCTCTTGTTTTGCTTCTATTACTTCAATTTGGAGCGATCCCGGTTATAATTATTTTTTACGTATTGCTTTCGATCGTAAATAATATGTTTTTGAAAAAGTAGTTGTATCCGAATGGCAAGAAAAACAACTTACCGTAAAACATATTCAAGAAAACCAGCTGGAAGATCTTTTTTCAGTAAAGTGATTCGCTTTATTGGTTTTTCTTTTTTGGCGGTGATTTTCTTTGGAACAATTTATCATTATCGAGCTGGATTGGCGTATTATCTCGGATTTAAATCGGATAAAGTTTTAGATGAAGATGAGGTTGATAAGCATCTTTCTGATGTCCGAAATATTCGAGTTCTTGAAAATCATAAAGGAAAAGTCGTTGGAATTGATGTTTCTGAATTTCAAGGAGAAGTCGATTGGGATGAGGTTGAGATTTTGGACGAAAAATATCCAGTACAATTTGTTTTTATAAGAGCAACTGCTGGAAATGATCGTGTTGACGGTCAGTTTAAACGAAATTGGAAAGGCGCAAAAGAAAATAAAATTATGCGCGGTGCCTATCATTATTATCGTCCAAATGAAAATTCTATAGAACAGGCTGATCTTTTTATTAAAACGGTAAAATTGCAAAAAGGTGATCTTCCTCCGGTTTTAGATATTGAGAAACTACCCAAAAACCAACCTTTAGATAGTTTGAAAAAAGGTTTGAAAAGATGGTTGACCAAAGTTGAAAAGCATTATCAAGTTCGCCCAATAATTTATTCGGGAGAAAGATATTATTCTGATTTTTTGAAAGAAGAATTTAGCGAATATCTTTTCTGGATTGCCAATTATAATTTCTACAGAGAAAAAATTGAAGACGATTGGTTGTTTTGGCAATTTACAGAAAAAGCTTCCCTTCCCGGAATCAAACATCGTGTTGATGTCAATATTTACAATGGCGATTTAGAACAGCTGCAGTTTATAACTGTAGAATAAGAGTTGTTCAGTAGTCAGTTTTTTTAGTGATCAGTTTAGGATAAAAAAAATCAGTTTTTTAGATTCAGACCAAAACTGAATACTAAAAAACTGATTACTATTTTTTTTGTTACTGATCACTAAAAACCTGACCACTGAACACTTTTTTTATTTGAGTTGTGTCAAAGTGTACATGAAGAAAAGAAAAGCAACTGTAATTAAAATTGCTTTTGTATTTGCAAAGTTGATTGTAAAACCAGCCCATTTTAGTTTTTTCGGAACAAACATTCTTTTGTCTTCTTTGTTATAATAAAACATTCCGAAATGCCAGTTATTTGGGTCGTTGTGCCAATTATTATAATCTTGCTGAGTAGGTTTTGGATTCATTATGTTTTAGATTAGTATTCAGTGTTCAGCTTTTTAGTAAACAATTTTTTACTGAACACTAAAAAGCTGAACACTGACCACTTTTTTAAAATTCAAGTTTCTTTTTACGAAGTTCAAAGTTTTGTCCAAGATAAACGCGGCGAACCATTTCATCTTCTACTAATTCTTCAGGAACTCCGGCTTTTAAGATTCCTCCTTCAAACATTAAGTAAGTTTTGTCGGTAATTGCTAAAGTTTCTTGAACGTTGTGATCGGTAATTAAGATTCCGATGTTTTTATTTTTTAGCTGCGCTACGATTCTCTGGATATCCTCTACCGCAACAGGGTCAACTCCGGCAAACGGCTCATCCAATAAAATGAATTTCGGGTCGGTTGCTAGTGCGCGTGCGATCTCGGTACGACGACGTTCTCCTCCAGAAAGTAAATCGCCTCGGTTGGTGCGAATATGTTCCAAGCTGAATTCTTCAATCAAACTTTCCATTTTTGCAATTTGAGCTTCTTTAGAAAGTTTCGTCAATTGCAAAACGCTCAAGATATTATCTTCAATGCTTAATTTTCTAAACACCGAAGCTTCTTGTGCTAAATAGCCAATTCCTTGTTGTGCACGTTTGTACATTGGATAATCGGTAATATTCAAATCATCAAGATAAATATTGCCTTGATTTGGTTTTACCAATCCTACAATCATGTAAAACGAAGTCGTTTTTCCGGCACCATTCGGACCCAAAAGCCCTACGATTTCTCCTTGATTTACTTCAACAGAAATTCCTTTTACAACACTTCGGCCTTTATAGGTTTTGATTAAATTATCGGCTCTTAATTTCATTTTCTAAGTTTAATCGTTTAATCGATAAATCGTTTATTCGTTGCAAATTAACGAATAAACGATTCAACAGTTAACCGTATTAACAATTATTTATTTCCAGCTCCTTCAAGTGCTTCCCAAAATTCGTAAGCTCTTCTTAAATGTGGAATTACAATTGTGCCTCCAACAAGCGTTGCGATTCCCATTGCTTCCATCATTTCTTCTTTAGAAACACCTTCTTTATAACTTGTTTCCAAATGGTATTTTACGCAATCGTCACATCTCAAAACTGTAGATGCAACTAAGCCAAGAAGCTCTTTTGTTTTTACATCAAGAGCACCTTCTGCGTAAGCATTAGTGTCAAGGTTAAAAATTCGCTTTACAATTTTGTTATTGTCAGCTAATAATTTTTCGTTCATTTTAGAACGATAGTCGTTAAATTCTTGTATTAATTCAGACATTTTCTTTCATTTTATTTCGATAAACAATCCTTGAAATAAGGATACTCACTTCGTAGATAAGCAACATTGGGATTGCCACAATAGTCTGGCTTACTACGTCTGGAGGGGTTACAATTGCAGCGATAATTAAAATAATTACTACGGCATATTTCCAATATTTTCTTAAAAAAGTAGGAGTTACAAGTCCTAATTTAGTTAAGAAATAAATAGCGATTGGCAATTCAAAAAAGATTGCACTTCCTAGAATACTTGTTTTGACCATTCCCATGTAAGATTCTAGCGTAAATTGATTTTTTACAACATCACTTACAGAGAAAGTGGCAACGAAATTCACCGACATTGGGATTACGACATAGTATCCAAATAATACTCCTAAAAAGAAAAGCAGCGAAGAAACAAAGATGAACACTTTCGCATTTTTACGTTCTTTTTCATAAAGAGCCGGACTGATGAATTTCCAGATTTCCCATAAAATATAAGGGAAACTAAGTATAAAACCTGCCAAAAGACACATCCATACAAATATATTTACCTGACCCTCCATTTCGGTATTCTGAATAATGAAATTCAGTTCGGTAATACAAATGCTGTCTGCAAACCCTAATGAATGTGATAAGTCACAAAACCATACATAGGTAAAAAATGTAGGTCGGATTGGGCCTAAAATAATCTGATCAAATAAATAATCACTAATAAAATAAGTCACAAATGCCATAATGCATATTGCAATTGTACTTCTAACTAATAGCCATCTTAATTCTTCAAGATGATCTAAAAATGACATCTCGCCAAGGTTTTTCTTTGCCATTATACGATTCCTTCTTTTAAAATGTCATGTAAATGTAATACTCCTTTATATATGCCATTGTCGGCAACAATTAATTGTGTAATGGAGTAATCTTCTAAAATATTCAATGCATCAACTGCCATAGTTTCTGATGAAACTAGTTTTGGGTTTTTCGACATAATATCTCTTGCTGTCAAATCTGCAATAGTATCTACGTTGTTTAGCATTCGTCGGATGTCTCCATCTGTAATAATTCCGATAATTTTATTATCTTCAATAACTGCTGTTACACCTAATCTTTTTTCTGAAATTTCGAAAATCGCCTTTTTGATTGAAGTTTCCGGAGTAACCATTGGTTTCAACGAATGTTCGATCATATCTTTAACTTTAAGAAGCAATTTTTTTCCTAAAGCACCGCCCGGATGATAAATTGCAAAATCTTCAGGTTTAAAATCACGCATTTCCATCAAGCATACAGCAAGCGCATCGCCCATAACAAGTTGTGCTGTTGTACTGTTTGTTGGTGCAAGATTTATTGGACAAGCTTCAATCTCGACAGTTGTGTTCAAAACATAGTCGGAGCCTTTTGCTAAAAACGAAGTAATGTTTCCTGTCATTGCAATTAAAGTGTTTCCGAAACGTTTTAATAACGGAACTAAAACTTTAATTTCAGGACTATTGCCGCTTTTTGAAATACAGATAATGATGTCTTCATTTTGGATCATGCCCAAATCACCATGAATGGCTTCAGAAGCATGCAGAAACATAGATGGTGTACCTGTTGAGTTAAAAGTGGCAACCATTTTTTGAGCAATGATTGCGCTTTTTCCAATGCCTGTAACGATTAAACGGCCTTTGGTTTCATATATGCGCTGAACTGCTTCGTAAAAATTTTCGTCTAAAAAATCAATTAGTTTTGTAATTGCCTCACTTTCAGATAGTATGGTTTTTTTGGCAATCGCCAATATATTTTCTTTTGTGATCAAAACAGAATATTTAAAATTTGTATGTATAAAAGAAAGTTGTATCTTTATGTGTTGCAAATTTATACAAAAATATCCATTAAAATAAAGAATGAATTCAAACGAAATTGAAATACATAAGGAATTAAAGAAGTATTTCGGCTTTAGCCAATTTAAGGGCTTGCAGGAACAAGTCATTACAAGTATTTTAGGTAAAAAGAATACTTTTGTAATCATGCCGACTGGTGGTGGAAAGTCTCTTTGTTATCAATTACCCGCTTTAATTCAGGACGGAACAGCTATCGTTGTTTCTCCTCTTATTGCTTTGATGAAAAACCAGGTTGATGCTATTCGAAGCCTTTCTTCAGAAAACGGAATTGCGCATGTGCTTAATTCTTCTCTCACAAAAACAGAAATTGCCCAAGTAAAAAAGGATATCAGTTCTGGTCTGACAAAGCTTTTGTATGTCGCTCCAGAATCATTGACTAAAGAAGAATATGTGGCTTTCTTGCAAAGTGTGCCAATTTCATTTGTCGCAATTGACGAAGCACACTGTATTTCTGAATGGGGACATGATTTTAGGCCGGAGTACAGAAACCTTAGAAATATTATCAAACAATTAGGCAAAGTGCCAATTATTGGGCTTACCGCTACTGCAACCCCAAAAGTTCAGGAAGATATTCTGAAAAACCTTGATATGGCTGATGCAAATACTTTTAAAGCATCATTCAACAGACCGAACTTGTACTACGAAGTTCGCACAAAAACGAAAAATATTGAGTCGGATATTATTCGATTTATCAAACAACATAAAGGCAAATCTGGAATTATTTACTGCTTGAGCCGTAAAAAAGTAGAATCGATTGCCGAAGTTTTACAAGTTAACGGAATTAGTGCTGTTCCTTATCACGCAGGTTTGGATGCTAAAACCAGAGCAAAACATCAGGATATGTTTTTGATGGAAGATGTTGATGTCGTTGTGGCAACAATTGCTTTCGGGATGGGAATTGACAAACCAGACGTTCGTTTTGTAATTCACCACGATATTCCAAAATCTCTTGAAAGTTATTATCAGGAAACGGGTCGTGCCGGACGCGATGGAGGTGAAGGACATTGTCTTGCTTATTACTCTTATAAAGATGTAGAAAAGCTGGAGAAATTCATGTCTGGAAAACCAGTTGCAGAACAGGAAATTGGTTTTGCTCTTTTGCAAGAAGTTGTGGCTTACGCCGAAACCTCAATGTCACGCCGAAAATTCCTTCTTCATTATTTTGGGGAAGAATTTGACAGCGAAACGGGCGAAGGCGCAGATATGGACGACAACGTTCGTAATCCAAAGCATAAAGTCGAAGCCAAAGATCAAGTGGTTAAATTGCTTGAAATTGTACGCGATACCAAACATATTTATAAGTCAAAAGAAATCGTGTTTACTTTAATAGGACGTGTTAATGCCGTAATTAAAGCACATAAAACAGATACGCAGTCGTTTTTTGGATCGGGTTCTGATCATGACGAAAAATATTGGATGGCATTGCTAAGACAAGTTTTGGTTTCAGGGTATTTGTCAAAAGATATTGAAACGTATGGCGTTATCAAAATCACGAAAGCAGGTTTAGATTTTATCAAAAAGCCAGTTTCGTTTATGATGTCTGAAGATCATGAATATAGCGAGGCTGACGATGAAGCAATTGTAACGGCAGGAAAATCATCAGGAACAGCTGATGAAGTTTTGATGGGAATGCTTCGTGAACTTCGTAAAAAAGTAGCCAAAAAATTAGGCGTTCCTCCATTTGTTGTTTTCCAGGATCCTTCTCTTGAAGATATGGCATTAAAATATCCAATTTCATTAACTGAATTATATAATATTCATGGAGTTGGTGAAGGAAAAGCTAAAAAATATGGTGGCGAATTTGTAGCATTAATCAGTAGATATGTTGAGGATAATGATATTATTCGCCCGGATGATTTGGTTGTAAAATCAACTGGAGTAAACTCTGCAAATAAATTGTATATCATTCAGAATATTGACAGAAAATTGCCTCTAAGTGATATCGCTTCTGCAAAAGGGTTATCGATGGATGCTTTAATTAAAGAAATGGAGCAGATCGTTTATTCTGGAACAAAATTGAATATCAAATATTGGGTTGATGATTTGCTTGATGATGATCAGCAGGAAGAAATTCACGATTACTTCATGGAATCAGAATCAGATAAAATCGAAGACGCTCTTAAAGAATTTGATGGTGATTATGATATTGATGAACTTCGATTAATGCGTATTAAATTTATTAGTGAAGTAGCTAATTAGTCTAAAATTTAAGAGTTTAGATATAAAAGGAAAATTCCAATCTTCTTGTGAAGGTTGGAATTTTCCTTTTTTGTTTCCTTTGAAAAATGAAGAGTTATTTTAATTTCGTTTACCATTAAATGGGGTTTTATTGCAATGATGTGAAAAGTAAGTATTTTATGATAAACTCAATAATTTATCTAAATAAATGATTATTTATTAATATTTATGTGTTAAAAAGTATAATATGATTATTTTTTAAGAAAATATTTAGATTATATTTGTGTGAGTTAATTTTTGAATTGAATTGAAATGAAGCGAACAATTGTTAAAAATTGTTTGATCAATTTTAAATTAAAAAAAAACAAAAACCCTAAAATCGAAAAAAAATGAAAAAAACGAAAAAAATTTTAATCGGAGCGATGTTGTCTCTTGGTTTATTTTCTTGTTCAAACAACGATGATAACTCATCAAAGGTTGTTGCAGAAGAACACAGTTTTGAGTTTAATGCACAAACAGATGCTTCATCTCCTACGGGGAAAAACGCCGCTACTTCGTACACGTTAACCGTTGAAGCGGTGGGTAAGGATGGAAAAGTTTTAGACACTAAGACTTTTACGGGTACAGCATCGGGTCAAATTAATGATAAATTGACGACCACAACCGGCGATGTTGAAATACATGTAAAAGTACTTCCTGCAACAATTCCGATAAAAAATATTTCTATTCTTCCTAAAAATGAAAAAACAAAAGAGCCAGGTAAAGCCATCGTAATCGCAGCATTACCTGCAACAGGTGAAGTAAAGGTCAATTATGACACAATACAAAAAGAGATTAAAGTAATTACTCAGGGTATTGAATCATTTATTCCGTCAGATGGATTTTTGGATCGCTTATCTGCAGTTTCTGTTGAAACAACGGTGGGAACAGCTGCTCCTGTAAAAAGATATAAAACGTTTGCTTATGATAGTAAAGGTAATTTAGTTTCAAGTGTTTATGTTAATGCTGGTGTTACTGAAAAATCAGAATATGTTTATGAAGCGGGCAGGTTAATTAAAATCAACAAAACAGTTGGAGCGAAAACAACAACAGAAGTACTTACTTATACAGGAGATAACATTACATTGCTTAAAAATGAGCTAGGAGGATATCAAAGCTCTTATGTTTATGATGGAGCTAAAATTGTAACAGCGACAGATACAGGAACAAATGCTGTAACGTCAACTTTGTCTTATAATGCTCAGAATCCGTTGAGAATGACTTATAAGACAAATGCAATGAATCAGTCGCTTGTTTATATTTTAAATACAAATGTAGATCCGTTTGCTACTTCAATTCCGGCAGCATATTTGAAATTGCTTTCATATAAAGGAGAAGATAAAACAAATATAGAATCTGAGCAGGTTGATGGAACAACAGCTTTAACGGCAACTTACACCTACGAAAAAGATTCTAAAGGTCGAATAGTTAAGAAAACAAGAGTAACGAAGGACGGTACAGTAGTCACATCTACAAGTGTTACGACTTACCAATATTTATCAAAATAATTTTAAAATAATTTGATATTTATATTAAAAAACCCTCCAATTTGGAGGGTTTTGTTTTTTGGCGATTACTCTTGATAGATTTCCCCTCGATGCGGTTTCAAAGCATCTCTTACCTGAATCATATTTTCATCGGTTACGACCATAAAAGCGGTTGCATGCATGTCGTTTATGATTTTATATCCTGTAATATTCAAAGGCAGTTTTTCGATTGCGATATATTCTTTTAAGTGAATTTCGTGATGTTCGGCCGTTTTTGCAGAAGCTGGACCACGAAAATCCCAAATTAATTTTATTTTTCTAGACATTTTTTTTAAAGGTGCAAAGGTTCAGAGCTGCAAAGGTACAAAGTCTTTTTTGAAAAAGGTTCTATCCCGAGGTTTCGGGACTGAGATGCTAAGGTGCTGAGTTTTTTTTCTGTAGAGACTTACTTCAGTGCGTCTAAACTGTTATTAAAAGAAATCTTTTTAATCCAATTAATCTGTGGCTAAAAATAAATAGTAAAGGTTTTGCGAAAAATAGATTAAGGATAAATCTGTTTCTATCTGTGTAAATCTGTGGGCAAATTTCACAGTAAACATAGAATCTCGTTTTAAAATGTTATTTTTGCAACTTCTTTTCATAGAAAGAAAAGCTAATAAATAAGATACAATGCCAAGAGAACTTTTACTTCAGGTAACTCCAGAAACTGCAGCAAACGAAGTGTTGCTTAAAGATTATTTGTCTAAACAAATTAAAGTTTCTCCAAACGAAATTCAGCATATTACAATTTTAAAACGTTCGATTGATGCTCGCCAAAAAGCGATTAAAATCAATTTGAAAGTTGTTATATATGTAAAAGGAGAAGCATTTCAGGAAACTAAAATTGAACTTCCTTTATATAAAGACGTTTCTTCTGCTCAGGAAGTTATTGTTGTTGGCGCTGGTCCAGCCGGACTTTTTGCCGCTTTGCAATTAATAGAATTAGGCTTAAAGCCAATTGTCATTGAACGCGGAAAAGACGTTCGCGGACGCCGACGTGATTTGAAAGCGATAAACCGCGAACATATTGTAAACGAAGATTCAAATTATTGTTTTGGAGAAGGCGGAGCCGGAACATATTCGGATGGAAAATTATATACGCGTTCTAAAAAGCGTGGTGATGTTACCAGAATTTTAGAGCTTTTGGTGGCTTTTGGAGCTTCAGAAGATATTTTGGTCGAAGCGCATCCGCACATTGGAACTAATAAATTGCCGAAAATTATTGAAGATATTCGAAATAAAATCATCGAGTTTGGCGGTCAGGTTTTGTTTGATACCAGAGTTACAGATATTTTGGTGAAAAATAACGAAGTTGAAGGAATCGTAACACAAAAAGGAGATAAGATTCTCGCGAATAAATTGATCTTGGCAACCGGACATTCAGCGCGTGATATTTTTGAATTGTTAGATAAAAAGAAAATTTTAATCGAAGCAAAACCTTTTGCGTTAGGAGTTCGAGCTGAACATTCACAGGAATTAATAGACAGTATTCAATACAGTTGTGACTATCGTGGCGATTATTTGCCTCCAGCACCATATTCGATTGTGAAACAAGTTAACGGACGCGGAATGTATTCGTTTTGTATGTGTCCGGGAGGTGTTATTGCGCCTTGCGCGACGAGCCCGGGCGAGGTGGTTACAAACGGTTGGTCGCCGTCTAAACGTGATCAGGCAACAGCAAATTCTGGAATTGTGATAGAATTGAAATTGGAAGATTTTAAACCTTTTGCAAAATTCGGCGCTTTGGCCGGAATGGAATTTCAAAAAAGTATTGAACAAAAAGCTTGGCATTTGGCGGGACAAACTCAAAAAGTTCCGGCACAAAGAATGATCGATTTTACACAAAATAAAGTTTCTGCAGATATTCCGAAAACGTCTTATGTTCCTGGAACAACTTCGGTTGAAATGGGACAGGTTTTCCCAGGATTTTTATCGCAGATTTTACGCGAAGGTTTTAAAGAATTCGGAAAATCAATGCGCGGTTATTTGACAAATGAAGCAATTTTACACGCTCCGGAAAGCAGAACTTCATCACCAGTCAGAATTCCGAGAGATCCTTTGACTTTAGAGCATTTACAAATAAAAGGTTTGTATCCGTGTGGAGAAGGTGCAGGTTATGCAGGTGGAATTATATCTGCTGCGATTGATGGTGAAAAATGCGCGCTTATGATTGCGGAAGCGTTGAAGTAAGAAACTAATTGCATTGTTTTGTCATTCCGAGGAACGAGGAATCTCCGCAAGAAACTCCATACAGAGAATTGCCAATCTTTGCAGAGCTACTCACGGAGATTCCTCGTTCCTCGGAATGACAAAAAGTTTAATAAGAAATGATTGGTCTGTTTGCGTGAGGGATAGAGCTAAGCTACCGAAGTAGCAGCGAAAGCCCGACAGCAATAAAAAAAGGAGCCGACTAAGCGTTTTGCATAGTTGGCTCCTTTTTTTATTGATGGCACGCCCAGATTATTATTTACGGAATCAATATTATTTTCCCAGTGCTTTTTCTGCTTTCTAGGTAATCATGCGCTAGTTTTCCTTCTGATAATTTAAAAGAAGTCGGTTTTGAAAGCTTGATTTTTCCTTCGATAATCCAATTGAACAATTGCGTTGCGCGTTTAATTCTTTCTTCTTTGGAATTTAAATAACTCCATAAATCGCCTCCGGTTAAAGTTTTTGAACCATCCATAAGCATTCTTGGGTCTACAGGCGCAGGATCGCCACCAGCCATTCCGAAGAAAACGACTTGTCCGCATTCTTTTGTGACTTCAAAGCTTTCTGCCAAAGTACTTCCGATGCTGTCGTAAACTACATCAACGCCTTTTGAAACAGTTTTAAAAACCTGCGATTTCCAATCATCATTATAAAGAAAAACATGATCGGCACCTTGTTCGAAACCAACTTTAGCTTTTTCTGCCGATGAGGTTAAGCCAATAACAGTTGCTCCCAAAAGTTTGCTGATTTGCGTTAAGATTTGTCCAACGCCACCAGCAACAGCATGAATTAAAACAGTTTCGCCTTTTTCAGTTTTATGGCTATCTGTCGCTAAATAATGTGCGGTCAAACCTTGCAGTAAAACCGAAGCTGCGGTTTCAAAAGAGATGTTTTCGGGTAAAGGCAAAACGTGATTTATGTTTACGGCAACCAATTCTGCGTTTGCAAAAGGTGCATCGGCGAAAGCCACACGATCACCGACTTTATATTCAGGATGATTATTTGTGTCAACTACGATTCCGGCGCCTTCGTAACCGGCAATAAAAGGCGGATTTCCTTTTAAATGATAATTTCCTTTTCGTCTGTAAACATCGGCAAAATTGAGTCCGATGGCTTTCATTTCGACTAGAATTTCATCGTTTTTTAATTGTGGATTAGGTATTTCGATATATTCTAAAACATCTGAATCTCCAAAAGTAGAGAAGGTAAGTGCTTTCATTTTTTTTTAATTTTTAGGACTACAAAAGTACGTCAAAATTGAAAGCATTTATTGTTTAACACATAGAAACATAGTTTTTTGTTGACTTAAAACAGGCATTTCATTTATTTAAATTCACATAGTTAACTATGTGTGAGAAATGTATTTCTTTTTATATTCTTTTTTAGAATGGGGAAAAATCTATGTTTCTATGTGTTTGAGGTTTTTATATTTTTGGGAATTTCATTTCGTTGAAAGTGCTTTTTTGTTTGGCTAAAGCTTCAACATCTTGCCATTTTCTTGGTGATTCGGCAGATAGATTTTCGTATGAATCTTTTAGCATTAAAATATCATCTTCGATACGAACGCCAATGTTCCACCATTTTTTATCACATTTACTGTTTGCTGGAATATAAATTCCTGGTTCCACTGTAAGGATCATATTTTCTTTTATAAGAGTTTGCGGGCCTTTGAAGTTGCCTTTGTCATGAACATCTAAACCAAGAAAGTGTGAGCAAGAGTGTGGATAATAAAGTCTTACATCTTTTGGGTCTGTAATGATTCCTAATTTTATCAATCCTTTTGCTAAAACATCTTTTGCTGTAGTATTTAAATCAATAAGAGGCGTTCCTTCTTTACAAATTTTAAAAACAGCTTCCTGAGCGTCATATACAAGTTGATAAATGGCTTTTTGTTCTTCGGTAAATTTTCCGTTTGCCGGAACCGTTCTGGTCACATCAGCTGAATAACCGTGATATTCAGATCCAACATCCATCAACAATAACTGATTTTCCATTTTTGTACTGTTGTTTTCTTCGTAATGTAAAATACAGCCGTTTGCTCCAACACCAACAATTGGCGGGTAACCTTCGTCTTCAGAACCATATCTTCTGTGAATATAAGAGTGAATTCCTTCAGCTTCGTTTTCGCTCATATCAGGGCCAACCGCTTTCATTACCTCGTTATGAGCAATGCAGGAAAGCTTGACAGTTTTGCGCATCAATTCCAGTTCTTCAGGGGTTTTAATTTCTCTTAGAGTATTTGTAATGTCTGCAAAAGATTCTGTTGAATTTTTATCCTCAGTCGTTATTCCTGCTTTGGTTTTAAAAGATTTGAATAAGCCGGCAAGATCAAAATCATTTCTGCTGCTTTCAAGATCGGTTGGAAGCTGATCGTAAATGATTTTGTCAAATTTTTTGAAATCGATGGCGAAATCTTTAAAATCTTTTCCGTTATAAACAGTCGTAAAACCCAACTTCG
The DNA here is from genome assembly GCF_007341385.1 of Flavobacterium daemonense. Classification (GTDB taxonomy): domain Bacteria; phylum Bacteroidota; class Bacteroidia; order Flavobacteriales; family Flavobacteriaceae; genus Flavobacterium; species Flavobacterium daemonense. The sequence goes on along the minus strand of NZ_VJYD01000007.1, from coordinate 40,320 downwards.
ATTTTGCTCCTTCAACGCCTAAACGTCTTCCAGTCCACATTTCTCTGGCAGCATTTCTTTCTCTTACAAATAATACTTCGTTGTAAGTTTCGCCCATTCCTTGCGATTCTTTAAAAATCAGTAAAACGGCGTCCGGTTCTTTGTAGCCTGTTAGGTAATACATATCCGGATTTTGATGGTAGATATAATTGACGTCTCTTGAGAATATTCTTTCAGGATATGAAAAAACTACTGCTACAGAATTGGCAGGCATTAAAGCTCTAAAAGCTTCGCGGCGGCCTTTGTGGAATTCTTTTGAAAGATAATCGGTCGGTAGATTTTCTTGTGAGTGAATTTGTGAGAAAGAAAATAAAACGGCAAATAATACGACTAATTGCTTCATTTTTTTGGTTTTTTTATTGGTGATTTTTGGTTTTTTGATCATTGCAAATTACAAAAAAAACACAATCACAAAATGTAATTTAAATGTTTGATTAATATAGTTTTAAACAAAAAGCTGTAACTTAGAGATTAGAAAACCACAGTTTGTTGTGAATTTAAACTTCAATAATTCGTAGAACTGGGCACGAATATTGAGAAGTGAAATAGTAATAATCCTTAAAATAATTTTTATGAAAAAATACACACTCGCAGCTTTATCATTTTTTGTTTTATTGTTGACTTCTTGCAAAACTTCGAAAGAAGCGTCAAGCGGAGGAAATTTATTTAGGACAACTTGGGAATTAGAATATATCTCTGGACCACGAATTGCTTTTGAAGGTTTGTATCCAAATAAAAAACCACAGATTACTTTTGATCAAAAAGAAACAAAAGTTTTTGGAAACAATGGTTGTAATGGATACAGTGCGCCTTATATTTTAAGCGGAAAATCTTTGACTTTTGGAGAACCGGGACCAAGTACATTAATGTTTTGTGATGGAGGCGGAGAACAGCAATTTTTACAACAAATGAAAAGAATCACAAGCTATTCTATTGATAAAGATGGAAAATTGATTTTGAATGAAGGCGATGTGGCAACCATGCGATTCAAAAAAGTAGCCAAATAATAGTTTCAGTTATTCAGCTTTGTCAAATTTTCAAACTTTGACAAAGTTAGATCTTAAAATAGAAAAGGGAAATGAATTAACTCATTTCCCTTTTTTGTGGACTTATATTATTGTTTCTTTTTCAGTTTATCTTTAAAAACTTTTTCAAATTTTTCGATTTTTGGCTGAATCACCATTTTGCAATACGGCTGATTTTTATTGTTGGCGTAATAATTCTGATGATAATCTTCGGCTTTATAAAAAGCTTTAAAAGGCTCGACTTTTGTCACAATCGGATTGCTGTACACTTTTGCTTTGTTTAATTCGGCAATAATGCTTTGAGCCGCTTTTCTTTGTTCATCATTTTTGTAAAAAATAACAGAACGATATTGAGTTCCAACATCAGCGCCTTGACGATTCAAAGTTGTTGGATCATGAACGGTAAAAAAGACTTTGAAGATTTCATTGATATCAGTTATGTTTTTATCATAGGTAATCTGAACGACTTCGGCATGACCAGTTTCTCCAGTGCAAACTTCTTCATAAGTAGGATTAGGAACATTTCCTCCTGAAAATCCAGAAACCACAGATTTTACTCCGTCCAAGTTTTCGTAAACGGCTTCAACGCACCAGTAACAGCCTCCGCCAAGCGTAATCGTTTCAAGATTTGAGGCTTTTTTATTTTGCGAAAATCCGTTTAATGATAAAATCGACAAACAGATTAAAAGTATCTTTTTCATAGTTAGATTATTTAGTGTCAGGAACAAAGTCTAAGGCAATGGAGTTCATGCAGTAACGTTTTCCGGTTGGCGCAGGTCCATCATCAAATAAATGCCCTAAATGTCCGCCACATCGCCCGCAAAGCGCTTCGATTCTTTCCATCCCGAATGAATTATCATTTTTGTAAACCACGCTTTTTTTGTTGTCTTGTTCAAAAAAACTTGGCCATCCGCAGCTGCTCGAAAATTTAGCAGTCGATCTAAAAAGTTTATTTCCGCACGATGCGCAATAATAAGTTCCTTTTTCGTCAGTATTCCAATATTTCCCTGTGAACGGTCTTTCGGTGTCAGCTTGGCGCATTACAGCATATACATCTTCCGGCAAAACTTTTTTCCATTCGGCATCACTAACATTTAGTTTTGTTGCGTCGGTGTTTGAATAATAAGGATTTCCCGGTTTGCTGATTTTGTTTTCCATAACATTTGTTTTTGCTTCTTGTTTTTTACTGTTTTGCCCGCAAGCCTGAAAAATAAAAAGCGGCATTATAAAGAAAAGACTGAAAATTAAGTTTTTAAATTTCATGATTTTTAGTTGAATTAATTGGTATTTCAAATATACGGTGAGATTTAATTTTGAAATGTCGTACAAATGACAATTCAGATATTTTTAAGTATGTTTTAACTTTTTATTATTTACGTAAAATCAACGGTTGCAGTTTTTGTATCTTATTTTTCAAGGATTTTTGTTTTGATAGCGAATGTAGTGTGTTGTGAATCAGAATCTTATAAAAATGGTAAAGTAGTTAAACTTTTCACAATGTCTTCTAGGATTTTATAGCCATTTCTTTTTTCGTATTTTTGTTAATTCAATACGCCCTATGACAGAAGAAAACGTAATATTAGTTAACGAAATCGACGAACAGATTGGCTTGATGCCAAAATTAGAAGCACATGAAAAAGCACTTTTGCATCGTGCATTTTCGGTTTTTATCCTGAATAAGAAAAATGAAATTATGCTCCAGCAAAGAGCACATCATAAATACCATTCTCCTTTGCTTTGGACAAATACTTGCTGCAGTCATCAGCGCGAAGGCGAGAGCAATATAGAAGCTGGAAACAGAAGGCTTTTTGAAGAAATGGGAATTAAAAGCGAATTAAAAGAGCTTTTTCATTTTATTTACAAAGCGCCTTTTGATAATGGTTTGACAGAACATGAGCTTGATCATGTAATGATTGGCTATTATGATGATGAGCCTGCTATTAATCCGGAAGAAGTTGAAGCATGGAAATGGATGAGCATTGAAGATGTGAAAAGTGATATTGAAAAACATCCCGAAAGATATACAGTTTGGTTTAAGATAATTTTTGATGAATTTGATCATTATCTTGAAGACCACAAAATATAACCAAAATTAACCAAAAACCTAAATGAGAGTAACCATATCAAGAAAAGCACATTTTAATGCTGCGCATCGATTGTATAGGAAAGATTGGACATCTGAAAAAAACAATGCTGTTTTTGGAAAATGCAATAATCCCAATTTTCATGGTCACAATTATGGTTTAACTGTTAGTGTTACAGGAAAAATTGACCCAGAAACTGGTTTTGTTTTAGATGTGAAAGTATTAGCGGATATTATACTTGAAGAAGTTGAGATTCCCTTTGATCACAAAAACCTGAATCTGGATGTTCCGGAATTTCAGGATTTGAATCCAACAGCCGAGAATATTGCTGTTGTGATATGGAATAAAATTAGAAAAAGAATTCAGCCCGATTTCGATCTTGAAATCGTTCTGAATGAAACGGATCGCAATTTTGTAACTTATAAAGGAGAATAATAAATGTCATTAAAAATAGGAGATATAGTTCCGAATTTTACTGCGAAGGATAATCACGGAGAACTTTTTGAAAGCCAAAGTATTTTAGGAAGAAAACCGGTTGTAATTTATTTTTATCCAAAAGATAATACGCCGGGTTGTACAACTGAAGCCTGCAGTTTTCGTGATCAATACGAAGATTTTAAAGATTTGGGAGCCGAAGTTATAGGTATCAGCAGCGATAGTGTAAAATCACATCATAAATTTGCCAATAAACATAAATTGCCTTTTATTTTACTTTCAGATTCAGATAAAAGATTAAGGCAGCTTTTTGGTGTCCGAAATAATTTGTTTGGGCTTCTACCGGGAAGAGTAACGTATATCGTTGATAGAAATGGTGTTGTTATTTATGTTTTCGATAGTATGAATGCCGAAAAACATATTCAGAAAGCGCTTGAAACAATTAAAGAATTAGTTTTATAAATTAAGAAAATAGTATTACGAGAATATTTAAATAGTAAAGAAATTAGCCCTAAAAAATATGAGTACACAATTATATCCGCTGCAGTTTGAACCAATTTTGAAAGAAAGAATCTGGGGAGGCGAAAAATTGAAAACAGTTTTAAACAAACCAATCACTTCAAAAATTACCGGTGAAAGCTGGGAATTATCTACTGTTGAAGGCGATGTAAGTGTGGTTTCAAATGGTGGCTTAAAAGGTAAATCTTTAACGGAGCTTATTGATGAAACGCCACATGAAATTTTAGGAACTAAAGTTCATGAACGCTTCGGAAAGCAGTTTCCTCTTCTTTTTAAATATTTAGATGCTCGCGAAGATCTTTCGATTCAAGTTCATCCAAATGATAAATTAGCGAAAGAACGCCATAATTCGTTCGGAAAAACGGAAATGTGGTACGTAATGCAAGCTGATGCCGATTCAAGAATTATTGTTGGTTTTAAAGAAAACTCAAGCAAAGAGGAATATTTGAAACATTTGCATGACAATACATTGGTTTCTATTTTAGATGACGTAAAAGCAAAACCAGGTGATGTTTTCTTTTTAGAAACAGGAACTGTTCATGCAATTGGAGCAGGATTAGTGGTTGCCGAAATTCAGCAGACATCTGATATTACTTACCGATTATATGATTTTGACCGAGTAGATGCTAATGGAAATAAAAGAGAATTACACGTAGATTTGGCTCTTGATGCGATCAATTATAATAAAGTTGATACACAGAAGAAATACGAGACAAAATCAAATGTTTCAAACACGGTTGTTGATTGCCCTTATTTTACAACAAATTTTATTCCGTTAGAAGATAAAATAGAAGTTTCTAAATCTGGTGAAACTTTTACAGTTTATATGTGTATTGAAGGAAGTTTTGAAATTGAATATAATGGTTTTAAACACACCTACATAAAAGGAGATACGGTTTTAGTTCCGGCTGCGATAAATGCATTTATTTTGAGCGGAAAAGCTTCAATTTTAGAAATTTACATTTCATAGCACTTAATCTAAAGATTATGTGTATTTTTGCAAACGCAAATTAAAATTATAATAAAAATGGCAAACGTTAAAAATTTAAAGAAAGACATCAATTTCGTATTAGGTGATATTATTGAAGCAGTTTACTTGTTTGAGATGTCTACAACAGGAAATCCAACTCCAGAAACGAATGCTTTGATCGATGAAGCTATTGCTGCATTTGATACTTTGATTACAAAAGTGAACGCTAAGAACGTTGAAAATAAAAAAGCACACTTTAAACAAATCAATGTGGAATTAGAACAAACTGCTAATCAATTGATTGAAAAAATCAACGCACTATAAGCAAAAAAAAGTGTAAAAAAGTGCAAATTTATTTTGGGAAATTGAAAAACCGCTTTATATTTGCACCCGTAATGACGCCGATGTAGCTCAGCTGGCTAGAGCAGCTGATTTGTAATCAGCAGGTCGTGGGTTCGAGTCCCTCTATCGGCTCAACGGAAACCATCACAGAAATGTGATGGTTTTTTTAATAATAAAGAGAGGTGTGAAATTATTTTTGGAAATATAAAAAACAATTTTATCTTTGCACCCGGAAAATAGGCCGATGTAGCTCAGCTGGCTAGAGCAGCTGATTTGTAATCAGCAGGTCGTGGGTTCGAGTCCCTCTATCGGCTCCAAAACCATCACAGAAATGTGGTGGTTTTTTTTTGCTCAAAATTTTAGGGTTTGTGGTTTATAGTTTATAGTTGGTGGTTTATAGTTGGTGGTTTATAGTTGGTGGTTTATAGTTGGTGGTTGGTGGTTTGTGGTTTGTGGTTTGTCAGGCTGAGCGAAGTCGAAGCCCTCCAAAACATGAAACATGAAACTAAAAAAAACAAAAACCTCAAACAAATCATCACAACTTCTATTTAATATAATTGTAACAATATTTTTCTTATGTTTGTTTTATAACCAAAAAACATATACTAATGGAAGAAACTTCAGTTTTTGAAAATTTTGAGATGCAGCTCGATCATTCTGCAAAAGATTTTTTACAGGAAACCGCCAAGTGGGCGTATTTTTTATCAATTCTAGGATTTGTCGGAATTGGGCTTTTTGCTTTAATCGCAGTTTTTGCAGGGGCGTTTTTCTCAGCAATGGGATCGGCAATGCCGGGAATGGGAGTTTATGGCAGCTCTTTTGGAGCGTTAATGAGCTTTTTCTATTTGTTTATTGGCGCGATTTACTTCTTTCCTGTTTATTATTTATTCAAGTTTAGTTCAAATGCTAAAAGGGCATTTAGAGAAAACGATTCTGAAGCGCTAACATCTTCTTTAGGATATTTAAAATCGCACTACAAATTTATCGGTATTTTAATGGTATCTATTTTGGCATTGTATGCATTGTTTTTCGTACTTGCTATTTTCGGAGGTTTATTAGGAAGATAGTCTTCTTATTAGTTTAGAATACGATTTAAAATTTTTACATAAAAAAAACGTCCTGAATTTTCAGGACGTTTTTGGTTTTGTCATTCTGCGGCTGCAGGAGCTTTTTGTTCTTGCTTTTTCAGATTAGCAATGTATGTGGTCAATTTCTTTCCGTAAAGTGATTTTGCTACTTTTGGCGTCATCGATTTCTGGATGGTATCCAAGAATTTGATGTTGATATCGTAAATCTCTGCTAAAGCAATATAAGGTGCAATTTCGTGGTCTTTATTGTTAAGCGCGAAGTTTGTTGCATACAAATATTTTCTTTTGATATTTGATTCTTGTCTTGCGTTTAAACTATCGATCGCTTTTTGATCGTTTCTTTTCATTGCCTTGAATCTTGGTTCAACTAGCGCTAGATTTTCATCATTAAAACGACTGTTTATTTTTTTGTACTCTTCGTATAATTCTTGATTTTTTGAACCTGTAATTTTAGCGCTGTAAATAAAGTTGTCTAAGTTTGTGTCAATATTAATATTTCCAGGTTCAGCAAAGAATAAAATATTATTGTCCATTGAATTTGTAACACCTCGGTCTAAAAACAAATAAAGCATTTCTGGAGATTCAAGTTTGATATCGCTTTCAAATGCTGAGTTTCCGTCAATTTTGATACTGTCAATTGCAACAAGCGAAGTGTCAACAATTCTTTGAATATATAAAGTTCCTTTTTTTAATCCTTTAATATTTCCTGTAATATGCAGGTTGTCTGGAGCTGATTCTTTTTTGCTGCATGATGCTAATAGTGCAATTGCAGCAAAGGCAATAATTGATTTTTTCATTGGTTTTTAGATTTTGGTGCAAAATAAAGAAAATAGTTTGAATGCCACTATTGTGTTTTAAATTTTAATAAAAAATAAATCCCAATCTATTTCTAAATTGGGATTCATTGTATTTTTATAAAAATGAGACTTTTACATCTGTAAGTTGTAGGTCACGCCACTCTCGTGTGTATAAGTAAATTTGCTGTCGCAGTCATTGTTTCCGTAGTCAATAACTCCTTTCAAAAATCCGCCTTCGATTTTTAATTTTCCTTGTGAAATGTAAACGCAAGAATATTTTTTAACCAATGCTTCTTGAACAGTCAATGTCAATGTTGCTCCTTTTTCTGTTGTTACAGTGTGAGTGCCTTCTGTCATTTCATAAACGTTATCTTCAAGAACCAAAGGAGTGTCAACGCCTGCAGTTTGTTTTACTGTGTATGATCCTGAATTTGTGTAAACTCTTCCGACTAAATCAGTAAATTTTCCGTTTGTTACTTTTCTAGTAAATTGAGGAACAGTTGCAACAGTTGTAGTATTTGTATATTCGATTGTTCCTTCAAGTTTTACTCCGTTGATCGAATAGTCGATTCTTTCAATTGTCAATTTGCTTCCTGTAGTAGTTACTGGTCCAGAAAGTGTAAGTTTTAGTTTTCCTTTTCTTGTAAGCTGATTGTCAACGCAACCTGCAGTTCCGTAGTCAACTGTAAAGACTCTAGGATAAGCAGTTCCAGAAACCGTAATTGTTGCACAAACAGCAACGGCAGGTTTTGATGTTCCTGAACTGTTTGTTACAGATAATCCTGTGTTTACGTCCATTTCGTTTGCGGCATCAATAGAAATTGAAGCTCCTACGGCAGTTGTGTCGGTTTGGTTTGCAATTTGGCCGTCTCCAGAACAAGAAACATAAGTTAGTGCTGTTGCACAGATAGTTGTAACTAAAAGAGCGATTTTTTTCATAGCAGTTATTTTGTTTGAGTTAGATTTAAAGGTGTTCAAATGTAACAAAAAAAATGAATTGCAATGAAAAATTCAGCAAGTGTAATTCTAGGTGCTATTTATTTTTTGCTTTTGTAGAAAAAATAACCCAAAACTCCGGTAAGAATCGGCAGTAGAAAATTAAAAACTAGCCCCATATTTTTTAATTCTACCAAATAATCTTCTTTCGAATTAACCTCTTCTGTGCGAGGAAGAATTACCAAAACAACTGTAATAAAAGTTAGGTAAAGTACAGATGTGCCAATAGCGAGATAAAAATAGATTTTGTCATTAAGCTGTTCTTCAAATAGCTTTTGACTAAAAAAAGTGCTGCTCATTATCAAAGCAAAAATAGAGGCAAGATATTTAGCAAACCACGTCATAACTTCTTTCGGAATTGGTTTGAAGATTCCAAAAAGCAAATGATAACCAACAAAAATTAACAGCAACATGGTCCAAATAAACCATAATTTGATCAATTGTTTCTGAGCAATAAAAAATGTCATTTAGTTTGGCGTATTAGGTTTAAAACAGTTTTTTATTTGTTTTTCAAATTCATAAGTAGGATCTTCCAATATTGTGGCGTCGCCCATTTGTCCTTCTTTTTTGATTTCGAATAATTTAACGATTACCGAATAATCGTCGGTAAATTTATTTTCAGGATTTGAAAGTAGTTTGTTAACCTCGGGAACTGCTTTCCAATTCGAATCTAAGGCATCAGTTTCAAAAATTTTCTTGAATTCTTCTTCATCAAATCCAGCCGGATTTTCGCCGATAATTTTTTTGGTAATTAAAAACAGATAAAACCTAGAATAGCCTTCTTCAACACAAGAAAATTGAAACCAGGAACAATCCTTGTCTGGCTTGCAATGTTCTGTATTAATAGTTTTTCCATCTTTTGTAATACATTCTTTTCGGGTAATTATGGCATAATTTCCGTTTCCAACATCAAAATATTTATAATTGCCGGCTTCGATTTTTAATTTTTTTTCTAAAACATCTGTGAGCTGCAAATTAAGCTGTTTCAAGGAAATTCCTTTTTTAAAGTAAGGAGTGAGATAAACTGTTTTAGTTGGATTTAATTTTTGGAAATAAATTACATAATTAGGAAGTTTGCTTTCCATTTTGGCATAAGTGCATCCGTTATCTTCTTTGGAGCCAGGATTATCAGGACATTCGTCTTCTGAGTCAGGAACGCCGTCGCCGTCTTTGTCCGGACAACCTTTTGCGGTTAATTCGCCTTTCAAATTTGGGCAAGCATCATATTTGTCAATAACACTGTCGCTGTCGGAGTCCGCTAAGCCATTTTTATGAATACTATCCAATTGCTTTTGTAGTGAAGCAATTTCTTGTTCTTTCGATTGAAATTCTTTTTTTGAAACGCAAGAAAAAAAGAATATACAAGAAATAATCACGAGTATGAATTTCTTCATCTAACTGGTTTTTATCTTGTAGATTAAGTTTCCTGCATTTTTGGAGCTATAAAGTTAGGGAAATATTTCAACTAATGTGATTTTAAGTAATTGTTTTTCAATTAATTGAATAAAAAAAACCTGCAAATATAAACTTGCAGGTTCTTAATTATAAAGAGTAAGATTTAAAAACTTTATTTAATCATCTCAAAACTTCTTTTAACGAAAGCAGTTAAAGCTTCACCTTTTAAAAGATTCTGCGATAATTTTGCTAAGTCTAAAGCTTGTTTTACCAAGTGTTCTTGATGTGTTTTGTCTTCAGTATTTAAAATGCTTGAAGCTAAATCAGAATTCGTATTTACAACCAAATTGTACATTTCTGGCATATTTCCCATTCCGAACATTCCTCCTCCGCCAGTTTGGCTCATTTCTTTCATTCTTCGCATAAATTCTGGCTGCGTAATAATGAACGGAGCTGCTTGAGAATCCATAGCTTCTAATTGAACACTGTATGCTTTTGGAATATAAGCTTCTAAAGACGTTTTTAAAGTTGCTTTTTCTTCTTCAGATAATTTAGAAATCGTGTTTTCATCTTTTTTGATCAAATTATCAATATGATCAGAGTCAACGCGAACAAAAGTCAAATCTTTATTATCGTTCTCAATTTTCTGAATTAAATGCGAAATAATCGGAGAATCTAAAAGCAATACTTCGTAGCCTTTTTCTTTTGCAGCTTCAATATAAGAGTGCTGTGCATCTTTATTTCCAGCATAAAGAACTACAAGTTTACCATCTTTATCAGTTTGGTTTTCTTTTAGTTTTTCTTTTAATTCATCTAAAGTAAAATACTTATCATCTACAGTTGGATACAATACAAACGCTCCAGCTTTTTCGTAGAATTTATCTTCAGAAAGCATTCCGTACTCTAAAACGATTTTAATGTCGTTCCATTTTGCTTCAAAATCAGCACGGTTTTCGTTGAATAATGATTTTAATTTATCAGCAACTTTACGTGTGATGTAGTTTGAGATTTTCTTAACCGCTCCATCTGCTTGTAAACCAGAACGAGAAACGTTCAACGGAATATCTGGAGAATCGATAACTCCTTTCAACATCGTCAAGAATTCAGGAACAATTCCTTCTACGTTATCGGTAACGTAAACTTGGTTTTGGTACAACTGAATTTTGTCTTTCTGGATCTGCATGTCGTTTCCTAATTTCGGGAAATACAAAATACCAGTTAAGTTGAACGGATAATCTACATTTAAATGAATGTTGAATAATGGTTCTTCAAATTGCATTGGATACAATTCTCTGTAGAAGTTTTTGTAATCTTCATCAGATAATTCAGAAGGCTGTTTTGTCCAAGCTGGGTTTGGATTGTTGATGATGTTGTCAACTTCAATTGTTTCGTTAACGTAATCTTCAGGAGCATCTTCTGGTTTTGGAAGCGTTTCTGTTCTTGTTCCAAATTTAATTGGAATAGGCATAAACTTGTTATACTTATTCAATAACCCGCTGATTTTAGAATCATCTAAAAATTCTAATGAATCTTCAGCAATATGAAGAATAATTTCAGTTCCGCGTGAAGTTTTGTCAGCTGGCTCTAAAGTAAATTCAGGGCTTCCGTCACATGTCCAGTGTGCTGCAGGCTCATCTTTGTATGATTTTGTGATGATTTCTACTTTTTCAGCAACCATAAATGCAGAATAGAAACCAAGTCCAAAGTGACCAATAATTCCAGAATCTTTAGCAGAATCTTTGTATTTGTCTAAGAATTCTTCAGCTCCAGAAAAGGCAACTTGGTTGATGTATTTTTCAACTTCATCAGCCGTCATACCCAATCCTTGGTCGATAATATGGATTTTTTTACCTTCTTTATCTACTTTAACTTCGATAACCGGATTTCCATATTCAACTTTAGCTTCGCCAATGCTGATAAGGTGTTTTAATTTTAAAGTAGCGTCTGTTCCGTTTGAAACCAGCTCACGCAAAAAGATTTCGTGATCGCTGTATAAGAACTTTTTGATCAAGGGAAAGATGTTTTCTACCGAAACATTAATTTTACCTGTTGTCATATTTTTTTAATTTTTGAGTTTAATGTGATGATTTTCATTTGTTCAAATAGAATACCAATTGTTTTTTGAATGACAAAATGTCGCAAGTGTTAATTTTGAAAGAAAATAATCAGATTTTAGAACTGTTAATATTTCAATGAATCGTATATTTGTGGTATAATAATTGTTAAACGCGTAAGTATTAACTTAAAAAATGAACAAAATGAAGAAAATTATTTTCATTTGCATGATCGCCGCTATGTTTGTTGCATGTAAATCAGCTTCGTCGACTCCAGCTTCAACAGAAGCACCAACGCTTTCTACTAAACTTGATAAATCTACTCAAGTAGCGCTTAAAGGAAATTGGGTTTTAACCAATGTTTCTTATCCAGGTTCTGATTATATCAAAGTAAATTCGTTTGACTTAGCAGATTCTAAATGTTTTATTGGAAGTACATGGAGTTTTATTTCAAACAATAATAAAGGAACGATGGCTTTGACTGCGCCTAGCTGTACAGCATTTAGTTCGCCAATTGTTTGGAGTATAAATAATCAGGGGCTTTTTGTTCTTAAAATTGTAGATCCGGGCACAAAATCTAAAAATGTAAAATCAGGTTATTTATTGAAAGTTGCTGGTGTAACTGATAATTCATTCCAATTGATTGACAACATTAATGTAGGTGGTCAAACTAAAGATGTTACTTACCAATTTCAAAGAGCCAATTAATATTAAAATATACACACATGAAAAAGATAACCGTTTTAACTTTGAGTAGTTTACTTGTATTAACTAGTTTTTTTGCAAGTTGCGATTCAGTAAAAAATGCTAATAATACACAAAAAGGAGCCGGAATTGGCGTTGTTGCCGGAGGTTTAATTGGAGGTATTTTAGGAAATAATTTAGGACACGGAGGAAACGCTGCATTAGGAGCTGCTATTGGAGCTGCTGTGGGTGGAGGAACTGGAGCTCTTATTGGAAATAAAATGGACAAACAGGCTCGTGAAATCGATCAAGCGCTTCCGGGTGCAGATGTTGAAAGAGTAGGTGAAGGAATTCACTTGACGCTTAACGAAAATGCTGTTCGTTTTGATACTAACAAATCAACTTTGACTGCTCAGGCAAAAGCTAATTTAGATAAATTGATTCCAGTATTTACTGAATACGGAGATACTAATATTGAAATTTTTGGTTACACTGATAATACAGGAAAACCAGAATACAACTTGACACTTTCAGGACAAAGAGCAGCATCTGTGCAAGCTTATTTAGTTTCTAAAGGATTAAAATCAAGCCGTTTCAAAACTTCTGGTTTAGGTATTGCTGATCCTATTGCAACAAATGATACGCCAGAAGGAAGAAGCCAAAACCGCCGTGTAGAGTTTGCAATTACTGCAAATGACAAAATGGTAAATGACGCTAAAGCCGAGGCTGGAAAATAATTTCAAAAGACAATAAAATTTCTTTAAAGCTGTTTCAATAATTGAAGCAGCTTTTTTTTTGACTTTAGGAATTAAACATTGTAAATTTGAACTCTCAAATTCAACTCATGCTCGACATTCAAAATATTTCTTTTTCGTACACTGACAAACCCGTTATAAATAACGTTTCTTTTACTGTAAATAAAGGCGAAAATATTGCCATTATCGGGGAAAGCGGATGCGGAAAAAGTACGCTTCTAAAATTGATTTATGGTTTGTATGATTTAGACGAAGGCAAGATTTTTTATGATGAAAAACCTGTTTTAGGTCCAAAATACAATTTGATTCCGGGAATGCCTTATATGAAATATTTGGCTCAGGATTTTGATTTGTCTCCTTATGAAACTGTAGCAGAGAATGTTGGTAAATTTTTATCAAACGGTTTTGCCAATATGAAAAAACTGCGTGTGCAGGAATTATTGGAAATGGTAGAAATGGAAAATTTCGCCAATGTTAAAACCAAATTTTTGAGTGGAGGACAGCAGCAGAGAGTGGCTTTGGTTCGTGTTTTGGCATTAGAACCAGAAGTAATTTTGCTTGACGAACCTTTCAGTCAGATTGATGCTTTTAGAAAAAATGCCTTGCGCCGAAATTTGTTTCGATATTTAAAACAAAAAGGAATTACGACTATTATTGCGACACACGACAGCACAGATGCTTTGTCATTTGCTGATGAAGCCATTGTAATGCGAAATGGCGAAGTGATCGTAAAAGGCAATCCAACAAAAATATACGAAGATCCAGAAACTAAATATGTGGCTTCATTATTTGGTGAAGTAAATGAAGTAGCAACACATTTGTTGCTTGATTACAGTGATGAAACGCATAAAACATTAGTGTATCCGCATCAGTTTAAAATGGTTGCTGAATCTAAGCTTCCGGTAAAAATCAGACGAACTTATTTTAGAGGAAATCATTATTTGATTGAAACCGTTTACAAAAGACAATTGATCTTTTTTGAAAGTGAAATTGATTTGCCTTTGGAACAAGAAATTTTCCTTGGCTTAAATTATCTTTAAGTAGAGAATGTGTCAATTTGATAATTTTTAAAATAACAAACCCGACAGGTTTTAAAAAGCTGTCGGGTTTAATTTTGGAATCAAATTAATGAATTTAGTTCTTTAGATATTTTTCTAAAAACTGATCTTGTTCCCACAGCAGGTGGAAAATATTTTCTTTAGCTACATAACTATGCGCTTCTTTTGGCAAAATTACCATTCTTGCATTGGCACCTAAACCTTTTAATGCTTGGAAATAACGTTCTGTCTGCAAAGTAAAAGTTCCTGGATTATTATCGGCTTCACCGTGAACTAATAAAATTGGTGTTTTCATTTTGTCAGCATTTATGAAAGGCGACATGGTATTGTAAACTTCAGGAACTTCCCAATAGTTGCGTTGTTCTGTTTGGAATCCAAATGGAGTCAAAGTTCTGTTGTATGCACCACTTCTTGCAATTCCACACGCAAAAAGATTAGAATGCGTCAATAAGTTAGCAGTCATAAAAGCACCATAGGAGTGTCCGCCAACTGCTACTTTTTTACGGTTGATATATCCTAAAGCATCTACAGCATTGATCGCAGCTTCGGCATTGTCAACTAATTGCGAAATAAAGTTGTCGTTTGGTTCTGTTGTGCCTTCTCCAATAATTGGGAAAGCAGCATCATCAAGAACAACATAACCTCTTGTTACCCAATAAACAAACGAACCGTAATAAGGGAAAGTAAACTCGTTTGAATTTTGAGTCGATTGCCCGGCGCTGTTTCTGTCTTTATATTCTGCTGGATACGCCCAGATCAATAAAGGCAGTTTTTCTTTTTTAACCTTGTCGTAGCCAGCTGGCAAATATAAAGTTCCAGAAAGTTCAACACCATCTTTACGTTTGTATTTGATAACTTCTTTACTCACATCTTTTATGCTTTCAAACGGATTTTTAAAAGCGGTAATAGGAGTCAGGCTGTTTTGTTTTTTAATATTTCTGAAATAATAATTCGGGTATTCACTTTTAGACTGAATCTGAACTAAAACTTTACCCGATTTAAAATCTTCAATTTCTAATAAATCTTCTTTTTTGTCTTTATAAGAAGAAGTGTAAAGACGTTTTGATTTTAATGTTTTCAAATTAAATTCGTCTATAAAAGGAAACTGACCCGCTTTAGTAAATCCGTCCCCAATGCGGAAAGCATTGTCGCTTTCAATCGCTAAAACATATTTGTTGTATTCGTTTTTCTTTGTTTCAAAAACCCCTGGATCAGAATAAACATCTTGCGAATTTCTGTCTGTAATCAGTTTTGGCTGTTCACTTGGATTTGACGGATTGATTAAATACGTTTTTGTATTACGAGTATCGTACCATTCGTCAGAAAGAACCGCAACATTGTCATTTCCCCAAGTTATATCGCTAAAACGCTGAGGCACTTTTGCTAATGAAGTCGGATCGTTTGCAAAAGGCGCTTCCCACAAGAAAACTTCATCTCTAAATTCTACTTTGTTTGCTGGATCTCCTTCATCTAAAGCAGTTACGTATGCTAATGTAGCAGGTTTGTCGTTTCTCCAAGCCATTTCACGTTTTCCTTTTCGAACTGCCATAAAACCTTTAGGAATTATTTCGTTTAACGGAACCTCGTTTACAGTTTTGATTTCTTTCCCTCTTGCATCATAAACAATAGTTCGTGAAGGGAATCTATATAAAGGCACAACATATGAAAATGGTTTTTGAATAGTTGTCAGCATAATGTAATTTCCGTCTGGCGAAATTCTTTCTCCATAGTACATTGCAGCATCTTTAAATAAAACAGCATCTCCTTTTAGGTTCACTTTATACAACTCAGAAGTAACGATATTTTCAAAATTTATCTCGTCATTTCTGTTTTTCAGCATATCTGGATACGTTCTGTTTTGAGATTTTTCTCCAGAAGTATTTGAAATAATTGGTCCGGTTGGCAAATCTTTTTTAGCATCCAATAATGGTTGTCTGTTTTTTGGAAGCATTTTTACCAAAATCGTTTCATTGTCTGAAAACCAGCTAAACGGATTTCCAAGATTTGCATTTACAGTAGCATCGGTAAGTTTTGTAGCACTTGCCGTTGCAACATCTATAACCCAAAGTTCAACTCCTGTAGCGGCAGTATTCGAGAACAATATTTTTTTGTCATTTGGCGACCATAAAATATTGCTGATTTTTGGATTGCTTGGTAAACCTGTAACTTGTACTTCTTCCTTGCTGTTGATTTTTCGAACTTTTAAATTGTTCAAATACGTTACAGAACTTGAAATATTAGTAATAGGATTGATTCTTAACCCGCCCAAACGAAGTTCTTCTTGGTTTAAGTCGTCTAATGTTTTATAAGTCGGCCTATACATTAATAACATATATTCCTTTTTAGTATCCATTGATACAGTTGGAGCTCGTTCGTAATCGGCTAAATCTAAAATTGATTTGGGAGGTTTTTGATAAGTCAAGCTTTCTTGGGCAAAAGCTAAAAAACCAAAGTTTAGAAATAAGAGTAGCGTAACCTTTAATTTCATAATTTGAATTTTAGGGGTTTAAAAAATGGTATTCGTAATGTTTGACTAATGTACTTTAATCTTGTTACATTTTAAAGCATATTTTCAATAGTTTTCATCATTTTTAACAAAATACTGATTTTTCTTAAAAGAAAAAGTTTTATCGAACTTTAGAATTAAAGTATATTAAATTGTCAATAACGAAAAAAATAGTAATTTGGGTGCTTATGTTTTAAACTATACGTAAATTTGCAATCCAATTTTTTAACAAACAATAAAAGAATATGTATCATTCAAAAATAGCGGGCTTAGGATATTATGTTCCTTCAAATGTTGTGACCAACGATGATTTGTCTAAGATTATGGATACTAATGACGAATGGATTCAGGAAAGAACTGGAATTCAGGAGCGCAGACATATCATTCGTGGAGAAGATACCACAACTTCAATGGGAGTAAAAGCGGCTAAAATTGCAATAGAACGTTCTGGCGTAGCCAAAGAAGATATTGATTTTGTAGTTTTTGCAACCTTAAGTCCAGATTACTATTTTCCAGGCCCTGGAGTTTTAGTGCAACGTGATTTAGGATTAAGAACAGTTGGAGCTTTAGATGTAAGAAATCAATGTTCTGGTTTTGTTTATGCGATTTCTGTTGCTGATCAATATATTAAAACCGGAATGTATAAAAATATTTTGGTTATTGGTTCTGAAGTACATTCGACAGGATTAGACATGACAACTCGCGGACGTGGCGTTTCAGTTATTTTTGGAGACGGAGCAGGAGCAGCTGTTTTGAGCCGTGAAGAAGATTTGACAAAAGGAATTTTATCAACGCATTTACATTCAGAAGGACAGCATGCTGAAGAGTTAGCATTGCAGGCGCCGGGAATGGGAGCGCGCTGGGTAACGGATATTATTGCAGATAACGATCCAAACGACGAAAGTTATTATCCTTATATGAACGGACAATTTGTGTTTAAAAATGCAGTAGTTCGTTTTGCCGAAGTAATCAATGAAGGTTTAGAAGCAAATGGTTTGCAGGTTTCTGACATTGATATGTTGATTCCGCATCAGGCGAATTTGAGAATTTCGCAATTCATTCAGAATAAATTTAAATTGACAGACGATCAAGTTCATAATAATATTCAGAAATATGGAAATACAACTGCAGCTTCTATTCCAATTGCTTTGACCGAAGCTTGGGAACAAGGAAAAATAAAATCTGGGGATACAGTAGTTTTAGCCGCTTTCGGAAGTGGATTCACTTGGGCGAGCGCAATTATCAAATGGTAAATTAATTCATCTTGCATTATATTTTAAACCTGCTTCATTTTGGAGCAGGTTTTTTTATAATTTTGTTTGTGTCATTGCGAGGAACGAAGCAATCTCACATGCAATACTGCGTTTCTAATTTGAATGAGATTGCTTCGTTCCTCGCAATGACAAGCCAGAAGAAAATAGCGTTAATCTACAATGAAAAAAAATCAACTTGAAATAGCATGTTTTAATTACGAATCGGCCTTGATTGCTCAGGAAAATGGTGCGGACAGAATTGAGCTGTGCGAAAACATGGAGTTAGGAGGAACAACGCCAAATTCTATTTTAGTAGTGAAAGTCCGCGAAAGCGTAAACATAAAAATGCACGTTATTATTAGGCCTCGCGGTGGCGATTTTGTTTATTCTGACGAAGAGCTTACAGAAATGAAACAAGATATCAAACAGTATAAAAAACTCGGTGTTGATGGTTTTGTTTTCGGAATTTTAAAAGCGAACGGAAAAATCAATAAAAGACAAAATAGGGAATTAGTTCATTTGGCGCATCCGCTTTCATGTACTTTTCATCGTGCTTTTGACGTTGTCGAATCTCTTGAAAAAGGACTTGAAGATGTAATTGATTGTGGTTTTAAAACTATTTTGACTTCGGGAAAAGCACGAAATGTTGAAGAAGGAATTTTCGATTTAGAATTGCTTCAAAAATTGGCCAAAGACCGAATCGAAATCATGCCCGGTGGAGGACTGAGATCTTCAAATATTAAATTATTGCAGGATAAATTACAGCCAACTTTTTATCATTCCTCAGCAATTACAGATAAATCAGAAACTGCAAATCCAGAAGAAATAAAAGAACTGCGAAATTTTTTGTAAAACAAATTATTAAAATAAAAAAGCCTGGAGTTGGCATACTCCAGGCTTTTCTTTTCTACAAGAACTATTAAAATCTACTAATCAAAGTGGGATTAAAACATTCCGCCACCACCTTTATTAGTGTTATCTTCTCTTTGTTTACGCTGTAAATTTTTGATTTTTCCTCCTCCAAAGTTGTAAGTCAAACCTAAATATACAGTTCTGCTTTCCCATGAAAACTGACCTGTTTGCGGATAAGGATAAACTCCGTCAAACGAATATTTCATTGTTTTGAATACATCGTTGAAACGAACGCTGATATTCATTTTGTTATCTAATAATGTATAACGTGAACCTATGTCCATTTTGTACATTTCATGTCTGTTTTGCTGAACATCTTCAACTGGTCCTCTGTAAAATCCAAACAATAAGAAACTTAAACGTTTCGTTGGCTTGAAGTTTGAGTTCATACGTCCATTAAACGCAGATGTAGTAACGCTGCGTTCCATTGGTGAACTTGTACCTGTTGCAGGATCAAATTTGAAAACAACTCCTTGTTGTTTGATGCTCGAAAAATCGATAGATGGCTGGATATCCCACCATTTCGTGATTTTATAATTGAAAGACGCATCAAAACCGTAAGCACTGTTATGATCGTAATTTGTGTAACTTAAAATTTGCTTGTATCCAGATGGATCGTTTGGATCTGGACTTAAAGTTCTGCTAATTTGATCATTAATACTTCTTACATAAACACCGGCAGTTATGCTTCCTTTTTCAAGCGTTTTAGTATAATTTACTTCAACAGAATTTGTAAACTGGGGTCTCAATTCAGGATTTCCGTATGAAGTTACTAACGGAGTAGAAAATTCACGAATAGGTTTTGTCTGCTCTAAGCTTGGGCGGTCAACACGACGGCTGTAGCTGAATTGCAATACGTTTTTCTCATTCAAATTATAGGTCAAATAAGCTGACGGATATAATGTAAAATAGTCGTCATTAAATTTATCTTGACCGTGATTTAAGTTCGCTTGAACTTTATAGTTTTCAAAACGGGTTCCTAATTGGTAGCTGAATTTTTTGAACTTTTGTCCAAATGTTACATAAGCTGAATAAATATCAGTGTCATAAGTATAGTTTGAAACTCTTTGATCAATAGGAACTAAAGGGTTGCCAGTGTTGTAATCATTATTTGTTCTCGTGATTCTTGCTTCAGTACCAGCTTCAAGAGTGGTTTTGTCGTTTAACGGATTTACGTAATCAACGTTTAAAGTGCTTAATTTTCGCTGATCGCCAATCATATCGCTGTAAAGAACGTTGTTTGCTGAATTGTCAGGTCTTGTTGTCTGCGTATTAAAAGTAGCATTTTGATCTACTTTAGTGTCGCTGTAGTTTCCTTCAAAATCTAAAGTATGTCCTTCTTTTTTGAAAATATGCTTGTACGCTAAATTATAAGTTCCAGTTGTGCTTGGTCCCTTGTAAGTTGAATTTTGGTAAATGTTCAAAATATTTGGATCGCCGTTTTTATAATCAATATCAGTAATTACATTTCCGTTTCCAGTCGATTTGTTTTGATTCGTGTAAAATGATAAAGTATTGTGATCGTTAATCAAATAATCCATACCTAGTTTGTATAGGTAATTATCATTTTCATTTGAAATGTTCAAGTTTTGAGTAATATCCTGATCAAATCTTTGAATGTGTCCTTTATTGTAATACGTTCCAAAGTTTTGACCTCCATTCCCGAAGAAATTCACTTTTCCGGTTTTGTAATTCAAATCTAGTGACTGATTGTATTTTGCAGTTTCTCCAAAAGTAATACCGCCACTGTAGCTTCCGTTGAAACCTGTATTGGCATTCTTGTGCAACACGATATTGATAATTCCAGACATTCCTTCTGGATTATATTTAGCACTTGGATTTGTAATCAATTCGATTTTTTTGATGGAAGTCGAAGGAATTTGTTTTAATAATTGAGCAGGATCAATATTTGATGGACGCCCGTCGATTAATACACGCACATTGTCGTTTCCGCGAAGCGAAAGTTTTCCGTCTTGATCTACGTTTACTGATGGGATATTGCTCATAATGTCAGATGCCGAAGCTCCAGCAGTGGTCAAATCTTTTCCAACAGTAATTACCTTGCGGTCAATTTTTTGCTCAATTGTAGAGCGCTCAGCGACAATATTTACTCCTTTTAATTGAGTTGCTTCTTCTTCAAGAGAAACGTTTACGGTAGCCGTTTTTCTGTTTTCGCTTAAAATTAAAGAACCAACGTATTTTTTGAAACCAATGTATTGAATTTCGATTGTGTAGCTTTTTAATGCTAAATTTTTGATGCTAAAATCCCCATTGTCGTCTGTGTTGACCCCAGACACAACTTTGCCATTGTCTTTGATGGAAACAGTTGCATACGAAATAGGTGCGTTATTCGATTTCTCGATAATTTTTCCGGAGACTGTCCCCGAATTCTGGGCCTGTGCTGTTGCGATTAAACTGAATAATGCAAACAGAAAAAATTTTAATTTCATAATTAGTACTTGATTATTTTGATTTGATTGATGATGATGATTTGTTTTTTTGTTTTTGTTAGATTTTTTTTGCTTCAAATAAATTCAAAGTCACTATTAAGACTCTTTTATGGTTGATATGTTACAATAAAAACTTAAATTTTTTTTATTTTTTTCTGATATGTTCTGTTTTGTAGCAGATTAGCGTTTTGATTTTTTGATAATTTTAACATTCATCTAAAAGGCTTTTTTAAGAAATTCTAAACGTTTTGTTCGATTTTATATGTTTTTCATTTTCTGTAATTGATGAATAAGCTGTATCTTTGCTCACTTTAAAATAAGTTACATGTCATTATCACAAATTCTTACACCTTCTATACAAAAAGCAATTCAGGCATTATTTGATGTTTCAGTTGATAAAATCGAATTTCAGACTACTAGAAAAGAGTTTGAAGGCGATATTACTATGGTAATTTTTCCATTGCTGAAAGTCATCAAAAGCAATCCGGCCGAACTTGGAAATAAAATTGGAAATTATCTAGTTGAAAATGTTTCTGAAGTAGCTCGCTTTAATGTAGTTTCAGGATTTTTGAATATTGTTATTTCAGACAGTTATTACTTGAATTTCTTTAATGAAATAAAAGACAGTCAAAAATTTGGTTATGTTTCACCAGATCCTGCTGATAAAGCAGTTATGGTAGAATATTCTTCACCAAATACAAATAAGCCTTTGCACTTAGGCCACGTTCGTAACAATTTGTTAGGATATTCTGTTGCCGAAATTTTAAAAGCGTCAGGAAAAAAAGTATATAAAACGCAAATCATCAACGATCGTGGAATTCATATTTGTAAATCGATGTTGGCTTGGGAGAAATTCGGAAACGGAGAAACTCCAGAAAGTTCAAATTTAAAAGGAGATAAATTAGTTGGGAAATATTATGTGGAGTTTGACAAAGCTTATAAAACAGAAATCAACCAATTAATCGAAACTGGGAAAACTGAGGAAGAAGCAAAAAAACAAGCTCCAATTATTATTGAAGCTCAGGAAATGCTTAAAAAATGGGAAGCCGGCGATGAAAAAGTGATCGAACTTTGGAAAATGATGAACCAATGGGTTTATGATGGTTTTGCCACAACTTACAATAATCTAGGAGTTAACTTCGATAAATATTACTATGAAAGCAATACCTATTTATTAGGAAAAGATGTTGTTCAGGTAGGTTTAGATAAAGGAGTTTTCGAAAAAGATCCTGACGGTTCTGTTTGGATTGATTTGACAGATGAAGGCCTTGATCGTAAAATTGTTTTGCGTTCTGACGGAACTGCAGTTTATATGACGCAGGATATTGGAACTGCAATTCAGCGTGTAAAAGATATGCCAGATGTTGGTGGAATGGTTTATACAGTTGGAAACGAGCAAGATTATCACTTTAAAGTACTGTTTTTAATCTTGAAAAAACTTGGTTTTGACTGGGCTTCAAGCTTGTATCATTTGTCATACGGAATGGTTGATTTGCCTTCTGGAAAAATGAAAAGCCGTGAGGGAACTGTAGTCGATGCCGATGATTTGATGCAGGACATGACGGATACTGCAAAACAGATTTCAGAAGATTTAGGAAAATTAGACAGTTATTCTGCAGAAGAAAAAGCAAAATTGTATAAAACAATTGGTCTTGGTGCTTTGAAATATTACATTTTAAAAGTAGATCCAAAGAAACGTATTTTGTTCAACCCAGAAGAATCTGTAGATTTTGCTGGAAATACAGGTCCGTTTATTCAATACACATATGCGAGAATCCAATCTATAATTCGTAAAGCCGATTTTGATTTTTCTGAGAAAACAACTATCGAAGAACTTCACGAAAAAGAAAAGGAGCTGATAAAACAAATCGAACTTTTTCCAGAAGTAATTCAAAATGCCGCTCAAAATCATAGTCCGGCATTAATTGCAAACTACACATATGATTTGGTGAAAGAATATAATTCGTTCTATCAATCTGTTCATATTTTAGGTGAAGCTGATTTGATTAAAAAGATTTTCAGAGTACAGCTTTCTCAAAAAGTTGCTGAGGTTATCAAATCTGCGTTTAGCTTATTAGGAATTGAAGTTCCGGAGAGAATGTAAAAAGAGGAATTTTTAGATATTAGAAAGCCGATAGTTTTAGAACTATCGGCTTTTTTTGATGTTTTTTGGACTTATTGTGCCTTACTAATTTTTGTTTGTAAAGTATTTTTGTTTGTAAAGTATTTTTGTTTGAAATAATCGTGGTTGAAATTTAAAAGTGCCGTTTTGTATTTTTTTTTAACTATTATGAATTAGTAAACTTTTAGTAAAAATCATTAAAAAAACTTAATTACTTTTAGACTTTCTCGATAAAAAAAAGCCGGTAAAATTAATTTACCGGCTTTTTTTATAACTAACATAAACAATTTTATTTTTTAACGAACTTGTCAATAATAGCGTCAGATTCTGCTTTTGTTGCATCTGGTTTTAAGTCAAATAAAAGAGAATATAAAGCTTTGCGATCCACTTTTGCTTCTAAGTTTAAGTCTTGCTTTCTGTCAAAAAGAACTTGCCATTTGTTACGAACGTTTTGCCAAAGATCTTTATTAGTTGCCCACCATTTTTGAGCTGCAGCGCATTTAGAATCTGGGACTTTTGTATAAACGTCAAATCCTTTTTCTTGAGCTAAAAGAACATCTTTTCCGCTGTCATCTCTAATTAATTTATCGTTATCCTGTTCGTGATTCCATCCTGTAGCCGTAATTTCATGAATGTTTCTTCTTTTTAAAACATTATAGTCGTTACGTTTTGTCTGCTCTCTTCTTGGTAGCGGAGCATCAGCAACATTTGACCAGTAATCTTGTCCGTCAACATGTACCCAAGTTGATGATCCTTCATATCTTGGGCTGTCATCTACTTGATATACTTTCTGAGTCCATTGCCCTTTAACGGCTTTTTTGTCTAATTTTTTATACTTCCAAGAAGTTCCTTTGTCAAACGAATACAAATCTGTGTTTTCATACAACCAATCTTGTCTCCAGTGTTTGATAATCATATCGTCGCTCACAATCAATAAATGCTGCATTACAATTTTGTTAGGAGTATCATCTAATAATTGAACCCATTCTAAAGCAGATTCGTGTTTAGTTTCTGATGGCTTATAAGTAAGAGAATCTTTTGGGTATGAAAAAGTTTCGGTGAAGTTGAATTTTACTTCGTAGCAACCACACATCGATTTTATTGATTTGATGTCTTGCTGTTTTTTGTCCTGACTGAAGCCAAGTGCGCAAGTCAAAGCCATTACGGCCGTTAAATAGAGGCTTTTTGTAATCATAACTTATTATTTTGTTTTTAAATTTTTGCAAATATATATATAATTTATTTAGAACAAATAAAAATAGTTTATATATTTGCGTCATTATTAAGACTGAATAAAAATAATGAAAATTAAAATTACCCTTTTTGCTGGACTTCTATTTTGCACTTATTCTTTTGCTCAGCAAAAAGATAGTATAGCTTCCAAAGAAAAACTTTCGGAAGTTGTTGTAACAGGACAGTTCGAGCCACAATCCATAAAAAAATCTGTTTTTAATGTTCGTGTGATTTCAAATCAGGATATTCAAAATTTGGCAGCAAACAATTTGGCCGATATTTTAAATCAATATTTAAATATTACAGTAACTCCAAGTGGGACAAGTGGTCGTTCTACAGTTTCTTTATTTGGTTTAGGTGCGCAGTATTTTAAAATTTTGGTTGATAATGTGCCATTAGTTAATGAAGCTGGTCTTGGGAATAATATCGATTTGTCACAAATTAACCTGAATGATGTTGATCATGTTGAAATTGTCGAAGGGTCAATGGGTGTAACTTATGGCGCAAATGCCGTAAGTGGTGTTTTAAACATCATTACGAAAAAATCCTCAAAATATAAATGGGGAATCAATGCATCAGTTCAAGAGGAAACGGTTAATAATGAATATTCTCTTTTTGATGAAGGACGTCACATTCAATCTTTAAGAGTTTCTCATACTTTTGATAAAAACTGGTTTGTATCGGCGGGAATCAATCGTAATGATTTTCAAGGATACCTAAATGACAAAAACGGAGAAAATTATGCTGAGAATGATGGAACACGTGGTTATAGTTGGCTTCCAAAAGATCAATTAAACGGTACTGCAACCATAGCATATCAGAAAGGTAGTTTCCGTTTTTACTATAAATTCGAGTTTTTAGATGAAAATGTAGATTATTATAACAGTACTGTTCAGTCAGGTTATAACAGTACTCTTGGGTCGTATCGTTATGCCGATGATAAAAGATATTTTACTGATAGATATTTTCATAATTTAAATGCAACGGGTAGACTATTTTCTCAATTAAATTATAATGTTTCGCTTTCACATCAAAAACAAGAACGTGATGTTGAGAGTTTTAGATACTATTTAGGAAGTAAAACAGAAGCAAATAATACGACTGTAAAAGATCAGTCGATGGAAGTTTTATATTCGACAGGAACTTTAAATAATTTCTTTAGAGATAAAACCGTCGATCTTCAATTAGGATATGAATTTGTCAACAATAAGGGTTATTCCTTGGTTCAAGAGGCAAACAATATTTTTACTCCAGTTCAAAAAACACTTGAAAATTATGATTTTTTTGCTTCGTCAGAAATTATGGCAACGCATAAATTTTCCATCCGACCAGGAATACGATTTTCTGCTCAGTCTCAATTTAAAAATCAATATGCTTCTTCTTTGGGTTTAAGATATTTATTTGAAAAAGGAATTGAACTTCGCGGGTCATATGGTAACTCTTTTAGAACGCCAACTTTTGATGAATTATATTCTAAACAAATATTCGACGGACACTTTTTTACAGGAAACGAAAACTTGATTCCTGAAACAAGTACTTCTTATGAAACCAGTCTTAAGAAAATGACTCTGTTTTCATCTGGTTTGCAACTTTCCAACATTTTTGCAGGAAGTTATCTGAATGTTAATGACCGAATTGACATGGCATTAATAAGATTTAATCCAGATACTGGAAATCCAGAATATCAGTACATCAATATCAGCAAATACAGAATGTGGAATTTCTCAACTATGAATCAATTGCGAAAAGACAACTTCACATTCAATTTCGGTGCTGCATTAATTGGCATTTCTCAGAAAATAGATAATCAGGTATTTACATCTGATGATCAATTTCTTTACTCTTTCAATTTAAACACAAGTTTTTCGTACACCGTTCCAAAATGGAAAACAATTGTTTCAGGATATTATAAATACAACGGTAAAACTCGACAATATATCCAAGGTTCTTCTTCCTATATTTTATCTGAAGTTGATCCAAGCAATTGGCTTGATCTTACTGTTCGACAAAATTTCTTCAAAGATCATTTTGAAGTTACAGTGGGAGCAAGAAATGTTCTTGATGTGACTAATGTAAGACAAACAGGAACTGCAAGTGCTGCTGGACATGCAGGGCCAGGCGAGGTAATGCTTGCTTACGGGCGTTCTTACTTTTTGAAATTAGCGTATAATCTTAATCTTTAATATATAAATACCATGAAAAAGTTATTATTTTTATCAATCGCTCTTCTATCACTGGCTTCGTGTTCAAGTGACGATAATACTCCAGTAGAAGTTCCTACTGTTGGAGCAACTTTAAAACCAGCAATTGGCGGGCCAAACGAGCCAAATCAAGTTTATCTAGATTTAAGTAGTGAAGATTCTAAATCTGTAAACAGAACGGCTTGGGATTTTGGTTTCTCAACGGGTTCAGATTTTAGAGTAATCATAAACGGTTCTCTTAAAATGGCAGTAAAAAAACTTGCTACTTCAGATATTACTTTGTCTCAGACAGCTGATGCAAACGTTGCAGTGGGAGGTGGTACTACACTTTCTAACAATGGATTTGTGGATAATCCAACAGGAGTTTTAGCTGGTGCTGGTGCTGGAATCGGAACTGCAATTGCTGAAATCTCTGCTACAGATGCTGATAACAAAGTTTACTTAGTAAATTTAGGATTAACTGTTTCTACTACTCAGCCAGCAGTAGGGTCTGTTAGTGTTGATGGCGATGCAAGAGGATGGAAAAAAGTTAGAATTTTAAGAAGCGGAAATGGTTATAAAATTCAATATGCTGATTTAACTTCGACAACTTTTACTGAAAAAACTATTGCCAAAGATGCTGCTTATAATTTTTCTTTTTTTAGTTTAACTACAGGAAGTACAGTTTCGGTTGAGCCAGAAAAAGCAAAATGGGATTTAAATTTCACAACATTTACAAATTATATTCCATCTGTGGATGCTGATAATAAGCCAATTGAAGTTACTTATGGTTATTCAGATTTTATTACAACTAATGTAAAAGGCGGAACACAAGTTTACCAAGTATTAACTTCTGTTAAAACTTATGAGGCTTTTGCAAAAGCAGATGTAGTTGAAGCAAACTTTACTGTTTCTGCAACAGATCAAAGAGTAATTGGAGCTAGTTGGAGAAATGGTGGTGGACCAACTTCATTGCCAAGTATCAGAACAGATCGTTTTTATGTTGTAAAAGATGCAGCTGGAAATTACTATAAAGTTAAATTCCTTTCTTTGACAAATGATGCTGGAGTTAGAGGTAATACTGTTTTAGAATACGCAATCTTAAAATAATTTAACATTTAAAAAATTAAAATATTATAAAGATTATCTCATTTTAACTTACGATGTATACGTATCGATATTTAGTTAATCATTAGCTTTGTTTTTTTATTTTTTTTTTGATAAAGAGGTTAGATTCGTCTGACCTCTTTTTTTGTTTTTACTTTATTTATAAAAACAATTTTTAGTAAAGGTTTAATCTTATCTTTGCACATATTTTTTTTAAAAGAATTAGCAGAAATTTCGTATAATTTAATTTTGGTAATTCATACTTCAAAACTTAAAATTACAAGTGAATACAAAATCATATTTTTTTCAGTCTTTCGCCATTATTGCATTAGCATTCGTTGCTTTTATTGGATTCAAGCAGGTTTTGCCCAATAAGATTTTTTCTGAAAGCAAAATAAATTCTAAAAACGTACTAATCGACAGTCTGCTTTTAGAAGCCGTTGCTAAAGATTCATTGACAGATAATGACAGCATTGAAGCAGTTGAAGACGCTCAAGGAAAAGAAGAAATCGTTTATGAAAATATTGAAGGAATTGAATTTCCATCTGAAACTTTTGATAATTACAAAGGATATCAATACCTGATTTCTTTTTATGAAAAGCTGTACCAATTAGAAAAAAATCCCGAATCGAATGTGAGAATTGCATATTACGGCGATTCAATGACCGATGGTGATTTGATTGTTCAGGATGTAAGAAGCAATTATCAAGAACGTTTTGGAGGAAACGGAGTTGGTTTTGTTCCGATAACTTCTGAGTCGGCGGCATCGCGCGGTTCGGTAAAATCTACGTATTCTAAAAATTGGAAAACACAATCGTACTTAAATGTAAAAAAACCTTCAAGCCCTTTTGGAGTAAACGGACACGTGTTTTTTGCCAATGATAATACAAACTCAACTTGGGTGCAGTATGAAGCCGGAACAAATAAATATTCAACTACTTTAGATAATCCAACTTTGTTTTATGGAAGAGCATCTAAAAAAGGGAAAGTGAATTTTATTATTGGAAAAGATACTTTGAAGAAAAATCTGAATCCGAGTAACTTGGTTAATACTTTAAAAGTAAGTTCAGGACATTTGAAAGCTTTTAAAGCTAACTTCGTAAATGCAGATTCGATTCCGATCTACGGTTTCAATTTTGACAACGGAACTGGTGTTCACGTGGACAACTTCTCGCAAAGAGGAAATTCAGGATTGCCAATTTCGACTTTTAATGCCAATGTAATGCAAGGTTTCAACAATACATTGAAATACGATTTGATTATTCTGCATTACGGAACGAACGTGTTGAATTACGGAACCAAAAATTATAATTGGTACGAAAGAGGAATGACAAAAACCGTGAATAAAATTAAAGAATCGTTTCCAGGTGTTTCTATTTTAATTGTCTCGACGGCTGATAAATCGACCAAATATGATATGGAAATGAAAACCGATTCAGCAGTTGTACCTTTAATGAAAGCGCAAAAAAGATATGCGCTTGACACAGAATCTGGTTTCGTAAATTTATATACTTTGATGGGAGGCGACGGATCGATGGTGAAATGGGTTGATGAAACTCCGGCCAGAGCCAATAAAGATTACACGCACTTTAACCAGCGCGGCGCAAAAGCAATTGGAAATTTATTATATACTCAATTAAATAAAGGTTACGAAGAATATAAAATATTACGTGAAAAACGTGAAGCTGTTTCGAATCAGCAAAAAGCAGCTCGAAAAACCAAGACAGATTCTACCTCTGTTAAAAAAGATAGTGTAAATGAATAAACTGATTATTATTTTCTGTTGTCTTTTTTTCTCTGCAAATGATAAGACGCAAAAAACAGATTCACTTCCAACAACAAAAAAT
This sequence comes from Flavobacterium daemonense, assembly GCF_007341385.1. Classification (GTDB taxonomy): domain Bacteria; phylum Bacteroidota; class Bacteroidia; order Flavobacteriales; family Flavobacteriaceae; genus Flavobacterium; species Flavobacterium daemonense. The sequence goes on along the minus strand of NZ_VJYD01000007.1, from coordinate 10,469 downwards.
ATGATTCACAAAGTCGATTCCATAACGACCGATGCGGTTGCTGATGATCAAATTTATAATGCAAAAGCATTAAATGATTTTTTTGAAAAATTAAAGAAAAATGAAAACGAAAGCAATCAGAAAATAAATATTGTTCATATTGGGGATTCGCATATTCAAGGCGATTTAATGACCAATGAAGTGCGTAAAAAACTGCAACAGCAATTTGGGAACGCCGGTCGAGGTTTGGTTTTTCCGTATCAGCTGGCTAAAACAAATGGATCTTATAATGAGCGCTTTTATTCGAATAGATCTTGGGAAAGTTATCGAAATATTCTTCCAACAAAAAATGCTCCTGTTGGTTTAAGTGGTATCGGACTTTGGCGTGACAACGGCGGTTTTGCTGTCGAACTGCGTGTAAAGGATATGGCGTATAAATTTAATACGATCAAAATTATTACGCCTCAAAATCAGCATATGTTTGATTTGGCAACTTCATCTCAAGTCAATTTGATTCAATCTTCAGAGAAAAAAGTAATCACACATAAAATTAAAAAAGGAGAAGCAATTTCGACAATTGCTGATAAATACAATATTTCGGTTGCAGAGATTAAAAAAGCGAACGGATTAAAATCAAACAATATCCGCGCAGGTCGAACTTTGAAAATTCCGACAAACGAGACCAAAGAAAAAATAATTAAAAGTTCAGAATTTGTTCCGTTGAATTTAGAAGCTGATTCTTTTTCTCATTATTATAATTCCGATAAAGCTTTAGAAAAAATTTATTTGATTCCGAATAAAGAGACATCAAAATACGAATTGAACGGAATTGTTTTAGAAAAAGATGCACATGGAATACTCTATAGTAATATTGGTGTAAACGGTGCAAAATATTCAGATTACAATAAATATCCTTTGTTTTTTGAACAACTGAAAGCCGTACATCCAGATTTATTGGTTTTTTCACTAGGGACAAACGAAAGCTACGACCATCTGGAAGTCGAAGGTTATATTAAGCATTTGAGAGAATTTATAAGCAATATAAAAGCTCAAAATATAAATGTTCCAATAATTGTAACGACGCCACCACCATCTTTATTAAGAAAAAAGCCGAACACTTATATAAGAGATTATACAAAAGAAATTTTGGAAATCGCACAAAAAGACGGTTTTGCCGTTTGGGATTTATACGATGAGTTTGGAGGAATGGACGGAATACGAAAATTAAAAACGCAGAAAATAATTGGTCCAGACTGGGTTCATTATTCTAAAAAAGGATATGAAAAACAAGGCGATTTGTTTGCGCAGGCAGTATTAAAAGCATACGATAATTTTAAATCAAAGAATTAAATTGATAACAATAGATAGCATTAATGATTGGTTCATCCAAAATTTTGGTGCAATTACAATAGAACAAGTTAAAAGCTGGTTTGTTTATAATCCAGACGAAAAATTATTATTTAATACGGGTTTATTCCTCGGATTATTTCTGGTTTTTTATTTTGTATATGCCTTTTTGCGTAAAACATTTTATTTGAGATTAACTTATGTTATTCTCTTTTCGCTTTTCTTTTACTACAAGTCGAGCGGTATTTACTTTTTGCTTTTGTTGCTTTCATCGGTTGTAGATTATGGTTTGAGCCAGATTATTTACAGAGCAACAAAAGATAGTACCAAGAAAATATATCTTGTAATCAGTGTCATCTTGAATTTAGGTTTGCTTGGTTATTTCAAGTACATGAATTTTATGATCGTGACTTTCAATGATATGTTTCATGGCAATTATGCACTTCATGATGTTTTTCTTCCTGTGGGAATTTCGTTTTATACGTTCCAATCGATGAGTTATATTATTGAAATTTATAGAGAAGAAATTAAGCCTACAAAAAACTACATCGAATATTTGTTTTTCGTTTCATTTTTCCCGCAGTTGGTTGCCGGGCCAATTGTTCGCGCAAAAGATTTTCTTCCGCAGATTTATCAAAAATTAAATCTAACTAGAGCCGATGTAAACTATGCGCTATTTTTGATCATTGGCGGATTGATCAAGAAAACGGTAATTTCAAATTATATATCAATAAATTTTGTTGATCGTGTTTTTGATACGCCAATGAGTTATACTTCTTTCGAGAATTTAATGGCGTCATATGGTTATGCAATCCAGATTTATTGTGATTTCTCTGGATACTCTGATATGGCAATTGGTATTGCATTATTACTTGGATTCAAATTACCAGTCAATTTTAGAACACCATATAAATCAACTTCGATTACAGATTTCTGGAGAAGATGGCACATTTCGCTTTCAACTTGGCTAAAAGATTTCTTGTATATTTCAATGGGAGGAAACCGCGAAGGTTCTTTCGCCGGATATTTATTTCCAAGTTTATTTTTCTTCGGATTATTGCTTTGGGGAATTACGAGTTATAACACCAGTGTAATTCCATTGATTGTTGCATCGGTTTCCATTTTGCTTTTCTGTTTGTCTTTTCTGCTTTCGAGCAAAAAGAAACAGACTTTGGTAACTAATTTGAATTTATTCACCACAATGCTATTGGGTGGATTATGGCACGGAGCAGGAGCGCAATTTATTGTTTGGGGAGCTTTACACGGATTAGCTTTGGCAATTCATAAAATATTTGTCGAAATTTTCCCTTCTAAAAAAGAAAAAAAAACTAATTTCTTGTGGAGATTCTTTTCAATTGTAATCACATTTCATTTTGTGGTTTTCTGCTGGATATTTTTCCGTGCAAGAGATTTCGAAACAGCATTGCAAGTAATCAATAATATTGGACAATTAACTTTCGAACCAGAACTTTGGAAAACAATTATCATTGGCTACAAAAATGTTTTCGGATTAATGTTGTTTGGTTACGTTTGGCATTTCTTGCCTGAAACCTTCACAAACGGAATGAAATCTGTTTTTGATAAAACACCAATATTAGTAAAAGCAATAATTCTAGGTTTCGTTTACTGGATTGTTTACGCAACAGCTGTTGCAGGTTCGCAACCGTTCATATACTTCCAGTTTTAATTTTAAAGGTACAAAGGTTCATAGGAACAAAGGTGCAAAGGTTTAATTCTTTGTGCCTTTTTTTCTCTCGCAGATTTTGCAGATCTAGGTGATTTTTTCATGCTCCATATAAAAAAATAATCCGCCTGATCTGCAAAATCTGCGGGAGACAAAAAACTTTGTCACTTAGTGCCTTCGTGGTAAAATTGCAGCTAAATAAAAATTGCCTGAAATATCTAATTAGATTATCTTTGCACTTCAAATAAAGAAAATAATATGTTTGATAATTTAAGTGATAAGTTAGATAAAGCGTTCCATATATTAAAAGGACACGGTAAAATTACAGAAGTAAACGTTGCCGATACTTTAAAAGAAGTTCGTCGTGCATTGCTTGATGCCGATGTTAACTTTAAAATTGCTAAAGATTTTACAGCTAGAGTAAAAGACAAAGCAATTGGGCAAGACGTACTTATAACATTACAGCCAGGACAATTATTAGTAAAACTGGTAAAAGATGAGTTGACGGAATTAATGGGTGGAGATGTTGCTGGTGTTAACTTATCAGGAAATCCAACTGTTATTTTGATGTCAGGACTTCAAGGTTCTGGTAAAACTACTTTCTCAGGAAAATTAGCCAACTATTTAAAGACTAAGAAAAATAAAAAACCACTTCTTGTAGCGTGTGATATCTACCGTCCTGCGGCGATTAATCAGCTTCATGTTGTTGGAGATCAAATAGGTGTTGAAGTTTACTCAGAACCAGAAAATAAAAATCCTGTTGAAATTGCTCAAAATGCAATTAAACACGCAAAATCGAATGGCTTTAATGTTGTAATTGTCGATACAGCTGGACGTCTTGCTGTAGATCAGGAAATGATGGATGAAATTGCACGTGTTCACAAAGCAATTCAGCCTCAAGAAACATTGTTCGTTGTAGACTCTATGACAGGACAAGATGCTGTAAATACAGCAAAAACTTTCAACGATATCTTGAATTTTGATGGAGTTATTTTAACGAAATTAGATGGTGATACTCGTGGTGGAGCGGCGCTTTCAATCAAATCGATTGTAAACAAACCGATCAAATTTGTTGGTACTGGAGAAAAAATGGAAGCAATTGATGTTTTCTATCCAGAACGTATGGCTGAGCGTATCTTAGGAATGGGAGACGTTGTGTCCCTTGTTGAAAGAGCTCAAGAACAATTTGACGAAGAAGAAGCTAGAAAACTTCAAAAGAAAATCGCGAAAAACGAATTTGGTTTTGATGATTTCCTAACGCAGATTCAGCAAGTGAAAAAAATGGGTAATATGAAAGACTTGGTAGGAATGATACCAGGAGCTTCAAAAGCCATGAAAGACGTAGAAATTGAAGATGATGCTTTCAAACATATTGAAGCAATCATTCACTCGATGACGCCAACTGAAAGAAGCAAACCTGCCATAATCGACGTAAAACGAAAAGCCAGAATCGCTAAAGGTTCCGGAACTAAAGTCGAGCAAGTAAATCAGTTAATGAAGCAGTTTGACCAAATGAGCAAAATGATGAAGATGATGCAAGGTCCGGGCGGAAAAAACCTGATGAAAATGATGGGAGGCATGAAAGGAATGCCAGGCGGAATGCCGAGATAATAAAATTAAAAGTTTCAAGTTTAAGGTTTCAAGTTAGAGACCAAAACTTGAAACTTTTTTAATTACATAAATATTTAAGTTTCACAAATAACGTGAAACATGAAACTTTAAACCTGAAACAAAACACAATGCAACTACTAGACGGTAAAAAAACATCTAACGACATTAAAAACGAAATTGCAGCCGAAGTTCAATCTATAAAAGCAGCTGGAGGAAAAGTGCCTCATTTAGCAGCGGTTTTGGTTGGTAACAACGGAGCGAGTTTAACTTACGTAGGAAGTAAAGTAAAATCATGTCAGGAAATCGGATTTGATTCAACTTTAGTAAGTCTGCCGGAAACCATTACCGAAGACGAACTTCTTGCTAAAATCAAAGAGTTAAACGAAGATGATAATCTAGATGGCTACATCGTTCAGTTGCCTTTGCCAAAACATATTGACGAGCAAAAAATATTACTAGCAATCGATCCTGACAAAGATGTTGATGGTTTCCATCCAACAAACTTTGGTAGAATGGCGCTTGAAATGGAAAGTTTTATTCCTGCAACACCATTCGGAATTATGGAATTGTTGGAGCGTTACAACGTTGAAACTGCCGGAAAACATACAGTAGTTATCGGAAGAAGTCATATCGTAGGACGCCCAATGAGTATCTTGATGAGTCGTAAAGGAAATCCTGGAGATTCGACAGTTACATTAACACATAGCCGTACTAAAAACTTAGAAGAATACACTAAAAACGCTGATATTATCATTACAGCTTTAGGTGTTCCAGAATTCTTAAAAGCTGATATGGTAAAAGAGGGCGTAACAATTATTGACGTTGGAATTACTCGTGTAGAAGATGCATCAAATGCAAAAGGATATGTGATAAAAGGTGATGTTGATTTTGACGGCGTAAGCAAAAAAGCAGCATTCATAACACCGGTTCCTGGCGGAGTAGGGCCAATGACAATTGCTATGTTGCTTAAAAATACACTTTTGGCACGCAAAATGAGAAGTGCAAGAAATAAATAATTCTTTTCAAAATAATACCAAAAAGCCTATTCATTATGAATAGGCTTTTTTCGTTTTGATGCTTTGGGCGTCGCCACGATTTATGAAATCTTTTTCTCCTGCAAGGTTTTTAAAACCTTGTAGGTATTGTCAAGATAAAATAATTTATGTAGTCCCGTAGTCCCTACGGGACAAAGTTTTGTTGTCAATAATCTGTTCTACCAATATTTAATCTCTACGAGATAATTTTCGGTAGTTTAAAATTAGCATTTCAAAATAATGTTCTACCCATATTTAATTTCTCAGTGGTAACTCCATTAGGAGTTAAATATCGGTAGAAACAACATTCATCACCCAAAAAATATCCCGTAGGGATTATATATTTTCCATAATACAAATCAAAGGCACAAGAACATTCCAAATTTTATTTCAATAATTTCATCTTTTTTTATTTGCCAATTCAAAATAAATAATAACTTTGTACTGCAAAGTACTTTTATTATGAATCAGAAACACCAAGAAGATTTAGCACATATTCGTTCCATGATGGAGCGTTCTTCAAGATTTATATCCTTAAGCGGACTTTCAGGAGTCTTTGCTGGACTTTCTGCCCTAATTGGCGGGTTGTACGTTTATGAGCTTTTTAAAATAAATGGAATCGAATATTTTACAGACGAACATGTGCTGTTGTCAGGAAATTTGGTTTCACATTTATTTTTGACTGGTGTTGTAATTTTAGTCTGTGCTTTTGTATTTGGAGCCTTTTTTACAATTAGAAAAAGCCGAAAATACAATTTGCCAATTTGGACATCGGCCACAAAAAATATGCTTTTCAATTTGGCTGTTCCACTTGCAGTTGGTGGCGTATTTTGTCTGGCTTTAATCTATCATGGAAATTACGGATTAATAGCGCCGTCAACATTAATATTTTACGGACTTGCGGTTGTAAATGCCGAAAAATATACTTTTTCGGATATAAAATATTTAGGTTTTTCGGAGCTAATTTTAGGATGTATTTCGCTTTTCTATATAGGATATGGGTTGATTTTTTGGATCTTTGGATTCGGAATCCTGCATATTATTTACGGATTAGTGATGTTCAAAAAATACAAATAACCCAATGGGAATTATCGACAAGCTAAATAAAGATTTTGAGAGCCGTGTCAGACTGGGTATTATGTCCGTTCTGATGGTTAACGACTGGGTAGATTTTACCGAGATGAAAACGCTTTTAAATATCACTGATGGTAATTTAGCAAGTCATTCTTCCGCACTAGAAAAATCAGAATATATCGAGATTAAAAAGGAATTTGTTGGCAAAAAGCCCAAAACATCTTATCAGGTAACACCGCTAGGCCGCGCGGCGTTCAAAGAGCACCTTTCTTATCTTGAAAAATTAATGAAATCGTAATAACTATATTTTTTTGTCTAACAACTTTGAAAAACAAAGTACTTTTAACTTGATCATCATGAAAAAACACCACATCATTTTAATTTGCAGTTTTATTTTTTTACTGCTTTTTTATAGAGAAGATCCAGGACTTAACTGGTCTATTTTTGGACTTGTGTTAACTGGCTTCATTTGCTATTTATTTCAAGATAAATTTACTGAAAGAACACATTTAGTATTGGTTTTAACATCGGTTTTATCATGTCTGGCTTTTGGTTGGTACGGTGACGCGGCCTCGTTTTTTGCTATGGCTATGTCAATATTGTTTTTACAGTTTAAAACGCAGGATAATAAATTAAAAATCGTTCAGATTTTTCCGTTGGTATTTTTAAACGGAATCACTTCGTTAGGGCGTATTTGGATTTTTAAACAGTGGCTTCCTGAAAAACAAATTCATAATAATTTTGCTAAAAAATTGGTTGCTTTTGTTTTAATTCCAGCTATTTTTTTTGGATTGTTTTTCGCAGTTTATTCTTTTGGAAGCGACCATTTCTCATCATTATTTACAGATTATACTTTAGATATTGATGTGCCACAACTTTTATTGCTTAGTATTGCCGGTTTCTATATTTCATTTAGTTTCTGGAATTATTGGGTTCCTGAAGTTTGCTACGAAAAGAATGAGCTTCTTGATAATGAATTTAAAAATATTGCCGAAGTCAAAAATCAAAATACTTTTTCATTTCTTGATTTAGATTTCGAAAGAAAAAGTGGTGTAATTACTTTAGTGCTTTTAAATTTGATGCTTTTGGTTTTTATTGCAACGTACAATTACGAGCAGTTTTTTGAAGTGAGTATTGCGCAAGCTTCTAAATTGAGTACAGCTACACACGAAAGAGTAAATTCAGTTATCCTTTCAATCCTAATGGCGGTTGGCGTAATAATGTTTTATTTCAAAGGGGGATTCAATTTTGATAAAAAAGCAACTCTTCTTAAAACACTTTCTAAAATCTGGATTTTTCTAAATGGAATTTTGATTATAAGTACGATCATTAAAAATTCAGAATATGTTTCATTTTTTGGATTAACATATAAGCGTTTGGGAGTTTATGCTTTTCTTATTTTGGCAATTATTGGTTTAGTTTATACTTTTTTGAAAATCGCAAAACAGAAAACAAATGCTTATTTGGTCAACCAAATGGTATGGTATTTTTACGGAACAGTTCTTTTATGCAGTTATGTAAACTGGGGAAATCTGATCACAAATTATAATATTTCTGTAAACAAAGGAGTGGAACCCCGTTTTTTAAGTGGTCTGAATTTTAATGAAGAAGCTAGACGAGATTATTTCTTAAAAAATAATTTAAACGGAGGGGAGACAGAGAGTATTAGAGAGGAGTTAGTTGCCAATTATCAAAATGCGACATTTTTATCTAAAGCTTTATACTATGAGTTTTTGAATAAAAAGAAGTAATTATCTAAAATATAAATATTTTAAAAGCCTCATTATCATAGATAAAGAGGTTTTTTGATTTTATGAATTTGTAATCTTGTAAAACAATTTCTTAAGAAAATCTTTACTATATTTGATTTGTAATAATTTTCGATATTTTTGATTTAATACCTCTATTGAATAGATTTTTTGTTATCCCAAAGTAAACTAAACGTAATTAATAAATAGTATTATGGAAAACAACAACGACCAATTAAGCAGAAAAACAGTTAAACCACCCGGAGAAAGAATTACAGAAGTTATAAAAAATTCGAGAGGATTAATTAAATTTCCCGAAAACAAATCAAAATCCCTTCTATCACCTCTTGTTGAAGCTTTATACGATGATGATACAATAACTATAACAGCTGTTATTTTTGTACCTCCTTTTTCGAACGAAACGCTAGACCTTAAGATTTATCAAAACTGGTATACAGATATTGAGGGATTTCCGCAACTTCAATTTTTTGTGTCTTATGACATGTCTGAAACAGTTTCTAAAGATTTTTATGTGTATGAAGTTACCTTCGAGGCAAAATCTCATCCTTTTGAGGATCAAATATCTCATATAAAAACGATTCAGACTTTTTTATGGGATATAGATCCCGTAACTTCGAGAGGTACTGTAACAACTGTACAATCAGCAGCCTAATTTAGTTGTGCAATTTTGATCTTTAAAATCACAAGCAATTAAAAAGTATTATTGTTTGTGATTAGAAGTAATATGTATGTTTCTTTCGATCACCTAAAAAACGACAATGCTAAAAAGTGTAGTATTTAATTTGTTGTTATTATTTTCTTCAGCTTTTTATCTTTATTCTCAAGAAAAACTCATTCAGAATGATTTCTTTTCCCAAGAAATAAAATTAAAAGCAAAAGAATATAAAGACAATATCAATTTTTATAAAGCACAGCACTATTTTGCAAAAAAGAATTGGGATTCAACCTTAGTTTATTCTGTAAGACAACTTGAAAGTAACGGAAATCTGGAATTAAAAGATTACTGTTATTATTTTAGAGGATTCAGTTTTAAAGAAAAAAAGTTATTTACTGAGGCCGTAAAAGATTTTAATAAAATTTCCCGAAAGTTTAAATTTTATTGTAAAGTTCAAATCAATCTTGGTGAAATAGCTTTAGAGGAAAATAAATTTAAAGATGCTTTATTTTTTTTTCATTCTGTAGAAAGGCCTGAATTTGATCATTGCAATTTTAAAAAGAGCAATACTTTTCATAATATAGGACTATGTTATTTACATATTGGCAAGTTTGATAAAGCTGAAACTTATTTATTTAAAGCCTCAGAATTGCAAGAATTTGAAAAAGATACGCTGTTACTTGTTGGATCTTACATGGACATTGCTAATTTATATTATAATCAATTTAAAGACAGTCAAGCAATTCCGTACTTCGAAAAAGCGTACAAGTTAGCTGCAAAAGTCAAATCGTTCGAGCTAAAACAAAATGCGACTCTTAATATGGCAATTGTTGAAGAAAACAGGAAAAATCTTCAAAAAGCTTTAGTTTACCGCAAAGAATATGAATCATGGAGAGATTCGTTGAGAGATCAAAATAAAGTTTGGGCGGTGGCAGATTTAGAGAAGAAATTTGCAGTAAAACAAAAACAAAAAGAAATCGATGTTCTTGAAGCCGAAAATAAACTTAAAAATACAGAAAGAAATATGTTTCTTATCGTATCAGTATTATTAGTTTTTTTGTTTGGTGCAGGTATTTATTTTTATCGAGAAAAGAGTAAAAGCAATAAAATTATTTTAATTCAAAAAAATGAATTAAAAGAATTAAATAATACAAAAGATAAACTCTTTTCGATAGTGAGCCATGATTTGCGCTCTTCTGTTAGTGCTTTAAAAAGAAGTAATTCTAAATTACTGGAAAATGGAAAAACCGGTCAAATTGACCACCACTTTCCAGTGTAAATTGATCACCAGTTCCGGAGCAAACTGACCACCATTT
>NZ_VJYD01000006.1 GCF_007341385.1 Flavobacterium daemonense | reverse complement strand
ATCGTGTTTTTGCAGTAATAAAAAACCAAACCTTTTATGAAAAAGATTTGGTTTTATCATAGAAATCGGAATGACAAGATTGAGAACTATGTGTTAGAAACTAGTTTCTCTTTAAGACTCTTTTTTTAGGTTTCAAAAGCTATGTTTCTATGTGTTTAAAAAACAATCTCAAAACTTAAATAATTAGAATTTGGGCGTGTCCCTCCGGGTCGGGCTTTCGGCTAAATTCCCGATTAACAAAAACTACGGCCAAAAAGCCTTGTTTTTCTAAATCGGGAGATACCGCCTAAATCCCTCACGCATCCATTTTCAAAAGAAACAATCCTATAAAAATGAAAAAAATATTCATCATCAACGGAAGTCAAAATTTCGCACATTCAGGCGGAAAATTCAACGAAACAGTAACCAATTGGACAATCGAGTACTTAAAAAGTAAAAACTACGAAATAAAAACAACCGATATCAAACAAGATTTTGATTTAGACGAAGAAGTAGAAAAATTCGTTTGGGCAGATGTTGTAGTGTATCACACACCGGTTTGGTGGTTTCAATTACCTAATCTTTTCAAAAAATACATCGACGACGTTTTCACAGCCGGACACAACAAAGGAATCTACAAAAGCGACGGAAGAAGCCGAGTAAATCCGGATATAAACTACGGAACCGGTGGACAATTACACGGACGCAAATACATGCTAACCACAAGTTGGAATGCACCTGCAACAGCTTTCACACTTCCTGGTGAGTTTTTTGAAGAAACATCTGTAGATGACGGACCGATGTTTGGTTTCCATAAAATGAATAAATTTGTAGGTATGGAAAAACTAAACGGTTTCCATTTTCACGACGTTGAAAAAGGTGCAACTGCCGAAAACATTGTCATCTTTGAGAAAAACTACAAAAATCATTTAGAAGAAATTTTTAAAACTTTATAAGCATGATATCGATCACCGCAATCATTAAAAGCAAAAAAGAAAATATTGAAGAAATCAAAAACATGATTCAAAATCTGGTTACACAAACCAGAAAAGAAGATGCCTGTATTCGCTACGACCTTCACAATACTGAAAATGTTTTTATAATTTGGGAAGAATGGAAAGACCAACCCGGACTAGATATTCACAATAATCAGCCTTATTTAGTTGATTTTATCTCAAAAAGTGAAGCTTTATTAGCTGCTCCCGTTCAGGTTTATAAAACGATTCAAATTTTATAAAAAGTTATTAGCCACTAATTACACAAATTTGCACTAATTTTTATTCTGCAAGTAAAAAAAATAATTCGTGAAAATTTGTGTGATTTGTAGCTATAAAATTATTCAGAAAAAGATTAAATTGCCATTTCTTTATCCAATAAAATATGAGTCAATATCATCTTGCCGAAATTAATATTGCAAAAATGAAAGGCGTCGACATCAACGATCCTATCATGAAAGAATTTGTAGACAATTTAGATCTTGTAAACACCTTAGCCGAAAATAGCGAAGGATTTGTCTGGCGTTTAAAAGACGACAGTTACAATGCCACAAACTTAAACCCGTATAACGACGAGCAGATTATTGTTAATGTTTCGGTTTGGGAAAACATTGAAACACTGGAACATTATATGTACAAAACTTTTCACAGCGAGTTTTTAAAACGTCGAAAAGAATGGTTTCAAAAATTCGGAAAAGCGCACACCGCCATGTGGTGGATTCCAAAAGGACATATTCCAACGCTTGAAGAAGCTGTTGAAAAATTAGATTACCTGCAACAAAACGGAGCCTCAGAACTTGTTTTTGATTTAAGAACCAAATTTCCGGCTCCTAAACAAACCGCATAGTTTTTTTTTGTTTGCCACGAATTTCACGAATTTTCACGAATAAAATTAGTGCAAATTCGTGTAATTGCTTCGCCTGTTCGCTATCGCTCGGGTCGTGGCAGAAAAAAATTTTATTTAGTTCCGCCAAAAGCGCCGAAACACATATTTTTATGCAAAATTTCGACGCTCTTGAAACCTACTTTTTTCATCAAATCCAATTGGTAATTCATTGATCTTGGCGTATCTTCTTTGGCTATGTAATCAAATACATTTTGACGATATTCCGCCCCTCCTATTCCTTCTAAATATTCTCCGTAACGTTGCCAAGTGTATTCGTTCAATAATTCCGTGTCTTGTGTAATCAAATCCGAAATCATAAAACAACCGCCAGGTTTCAATAATTTGAATATTTTCTCGAAAGTTGTTTCCCAATCTTGGTCATCTCTCAAGTGGTGCAAAACCGCTCCAGCTAAAATAATATCAAACTGATTTTCCGGCAAATCGACTTCGCGAATATCTCCTTGCTTAATTTCCACTTTTCCGTTTGTTTCTGCCGAAACTCTTTCAAAAGCTTTATTCAACATCGGCAAACTCAAATCGACCAAAGTGCAGTTTAAATTTGGCAATTTAGACAACATCATTAAAGTATAATTTCCTGCACCACAGCCAATATCCAAAACATGCGTCGCATTCGGAACAATTCGTTTTGACGCTTCTGTAATTAATTCTAAAGAAATTTTAGCGTCAATAGTAGACAACTGTCCTGTTTCTAAATTCGAAAATCGTTCGACATCCTTGTCAAATCGTTCCTTGATTTCTTCAATAGTTGATTTTTTCATAGTTCTTGTTTTTTATACTCTCGCTCCCGATAGCTATCGGGATAGCAGATTTAGGGGATCTTTTTGCTATTATTGATCGGAATATTGTGATTAAGAATAAAAATAATTTTAATTAATCTGTAATCTGCCCTATCTGCATAATCTGCGAGAGAATTGTTTTTATTTTTAAAAATTAAAAGTTTTTGTTATCAATTATTCGTTACAATTCTCACTTTTAACGTTTCACTTCTAACATTTAACTCAAAATCAAAACTATCGCTTTCATAAATACTTTAAAAATACTATTTTTATCAATTAATAATACTTTAAAAGTATCATGGAATTACGTCACCTAAAATATTTTTTGGCTGTAGCCGAAGAACTCAACTTTACCAAAGCATCAGAAAAACTTTTTATTTCACAGCCGCCTTTAAGTCGGCAAATTGCTGAATTGGAAGAAGAACTACAAGCAAAACTCTTCATCAGAAACAATAAAAAAGTAGCACTAACCGAAGCCGGAAAATATTTTGAAAAAGAAGTCAAAACTCTTTTTCAGGATTTGGAACGCATTTCGCTAAAAACAAAAAAGATCGCAGAGAATGTGTCGGGAGAATTTAGGATTGCTTACATAAGTTCTATACATTCTGCAACAATTTCAGAATTGATAAAACATTTAAAATTACAATTTCCTTATGTCAATTTCAAGCTTTTTGAAGTTTCAACAAGCAAGCAAATCGACGCTTTAGAACAAGGAAAAATCGAAATGGGAATTATTCGTTCCCCTATAAAATCCCCTAAAATAAAATCGGATTTATGGTTTCAGGATGGATTTTCAATTGTTTTCAATAAAAAGAATATTCAGCTAAAATCTGAAAAAGAGATTTTGAATTTAAAAGATGAAACATTCGTTTTCTTTAACAAAGATTATGCACCGCATTATCATGAAGTTTTACTGGAACTTTGTGCTTTTTACGGCTTTGAGCCAAAGATTATCCACGAAGCTAACAATATCAATTCCATTGTGCAATTAGTCAAAAATGGGTTGGGAATTTCGATTGTTCCTTCAAATATTGCAAAAAACAATCACGATCCGGAAATTGGTTTTATCGAATTGAAGAAAGTCAATTTACGTACAGATGTTTCCATTATAACTTCAAAAGAAGATGATTCTGAAATCACTAAAACTGCTGTTGATTTTTTATTGAAGAAGAGTGGTTCACGCTAAGTTTTGTGGTGAAATTAATCTCGCAAAGACGCGAAGTCGCAAAGTTTTTTTAGCCACAGATTAAAAGATTAAGAGGATTTCTCCTCATTTTTGTCATTTCGACGAAGTAGAAATCTTCACGAGAAGCTCTACAAAGATTGGACTTTCGTTACGGAGTTACTTGCGAAGATTTCTCCTCCGTCGAAATGACAAAAATGAGAGAAAACTTTGCGCCTTCGCGTCTTTGCGAGATTAATCCAAAAGCAATTCGTGAATTCATGGCTTTAACTAAAATTCGTTACAATTTAGTACAGAAATCCATATTATAAAAAGAGAACTTTTAAATACCTTAGCACATCATAATTCTACAAAATAAAACTACTATAAAAATGGCTGAACAATCTTCAATTCAGTGTCCAAACTGCGGAACTCCAATCGATGTCAATGATGTTTTAAAACATCAATTGGAAGACAGCATCCGTAAAGAATTTCAACAAAAAGCGACTATTCAAAATAAAGAATTAGAGCTTAGAAACGAACAATTGGACAAAGCCAAAGCAGAATTTGAAGCCAAAAAGAAGCAGGAAAACGAGCTTTTTGCCGAACGTTTGGAACGTGAAAGAAAAATTGCGGAAAAAGAAATTTCTGAAAAACTGAAAACCAAACTTGACGAAGAAAACAAAGACCGTTTGCTTTTGATGGAAAAAGAACTCTCTGAAAAATCGGAAAAAATCAGGGAATTAAATAAAATGGAAGGGGAAATCGCCAAGTTACAGCGTGAAAAACTGGAAATGAAAGAAGCGATTCAAGCCGAAGCAGAAAAACAATTGAATGCACAATTGACCTTGGAACGTGAAAAAATCAGAAAACAGGAAGACGATAAAAACGAGCTAAAATTTAAAGAACTTCAAAAGCAATTAGAAGAACAGAAAAAATTAACCGAAGAAATGAAACGCAAGCAGGAACAAGGTTCTATGCAATTGCAAGGCGAAGTAATGGAATTGGCGATTGAAGAATGGCTTGCCAACAATTTTCCTCTTGACAGTATTGATGAAGTTAAAAAAGGCGCTAATGGCGCAGATTGTCTTCAAATTGTAAATACTCGCGAACATCAAAATTGCGGTTCCATTTATTACGAAAGCAAACGTACAAAAGCTTTTCAGCCATCATGGATTGAGAAATTCAAAAATGATATCAGAATCAAAAGGGCCAACATTGGCGTTTTGGTTACCGAAGTAATGCCAAATGGAATGGACCGAATGGGAATGCGCGACGGAATCTGGATTTGTACTTATGAAGAATTTAAAGGCTTGAGTGCTGTTTTGCGTCAATCTTTGATTCAGATCAATCAAGCCGTTCAAGCACAGGAAAACAAAGGCGATAAAATGTCGATGTTGTATGATTTCCTTACCAGCAATGAATTCCGTTTGCAGATTGAAGGAATTGTAGAAGGTTTTACACAAATGCAAAGCGATTTGGATTCTGAAAAAAGAGCGATGCAACGAATCTGGAAACAACGCGAAAAACAAATCGAAAAAGTAGTTCATAATACTTTAGGAATGTACGGTTCTATTAGAGGTATTGCCGGAAATGCGGTTCAAAGTGTAAAAGCTTTGGAATTGGATTTTATTGAAGGTGATGATGCTGAAGAGGAAGAAACTAAGGAATTGGAATAACTGTGTAATGGCACGCGGATGACGCGGATTCAACACAAACTTGTCATTTCGACGGAGGAGAAATCTTCGCAAGTAACCCCGTGCAGAGATTCCAATCTTTGTGGAGCTTCTCGTGGAGATTTCTCCTCCGTCGAAATGACAAAAATGTACTAAAACGCAAAAAAACTCAATCCACTTTCTTAAAAACCAACAATTTCCCAGAAGGATTCGAAAGCGTCAACCTATTATTTTCAATAGAATACGTAGTTGTACTTTGCAATGCTTTTGTAAATTCACTTTCCTTATTTCCTGTTGCGCAAGCCATAAGAGTTGAAATCACTTTTGTAAATCGCAATACATCTTTTTCATAAAAAATTTGTCCGCTGATTCCGTTACAGCCTCCGTAACCCGAAAATCTGTTTTCTGATGAATTGATTTCGATTCGAGGAAATTCCTTTTGAAAATCGGTTGCAAAAACTTTATAGCCGTTCAGTTCTTCCAAAACCCAAATATCATGCAAGCGATAATCAGTATTATATTTACCGCAGCCTTCGAGTTTTTTCGTCTCTAAATCTACATTATTTTTGATTTCAACTTTCGCACTATATGGCGAAATTACACCAGACATTGAATCCTGACAATCCAATTGTTGAATCGTAATTGTCGCCGACGAAGTTTCATTGCTCACTTTATACATTTTCACATTAGCGTCTATTGCCTTTATAGCTTCGACTGATGGAAAAACAAGTTTTTCTTTTCCGGGAATTAAAGATGTAAAAACAATATTTTCCTTTCCCATTCTTATTGCCCAAAACGGCTCATTTCCAGTTGCTTTAAAATAATATCTCATCTCATCTTCCTGAGCGCCATATTCTGAGGTATTATGTGTATTCGAAGTTTTATCGGCTGCAGATTTACAGCTTGCTAACAAAAAAAGTAAAAGCAAAAATGACAATAAATTTTTCATAACGTTTTATTTTGAAGATCATTTTAACAAAATACAAGTAAAATTCTTATGAATTTACGACTTTTTTCTGAATTACTTATTTAGAATCTTTTCAAATTTATCTTTTTTATAAGATATCAGATCTCACAAAAACCTTTACTACGTAACAGTTTACGACAAAATACGTAACCTAAGTCCGCTAAAAGAATTAAAAAATCAAATATATACGTATTTTTATAAGTATAAATACTTATATTTGCGTAGTAATACTTAATTAAAGAAATCATGATTAAAGTAATAGTAGTTGGAAACGGCATGGTTGGTTATAAATTTTGCGAAAAATTCATTGCAAAATCAGGACAAGAAAAGTATCAAATTACGGTATTTGGCGAAGAGCCAAGACGAGCTTATGATCGCGTACATTTAAGCGAGTACTTTGGAGGAAAAACAGCTGATGATTTATCATTATCGACAACCGAATGGTACGCAGAAAACAATATTATTTTAAATACATCTGAGTTAATTACTGATATTAATCGCGATGCAAAAACGATTCACACACACCTAAACAAAACACATACGTACGACTACTTAGTTTTGGCAACAGGTTCTTCAGCTTTTGTACCGCCAATTGAAGGTGTCGAAAAAGAAGGTGTTTTTGTGTACAGAACCATTGAAGATCTGGACGCTATTATGGCCTACGCCAAAAAAATAAAAATAAAAGGCGCGACCGAAGCAGCCGTTTTAGGAGGCGGATTATTAGGTCTTGAAGCAGCAAAAGCAGTTAGAGATTTAGGTTTGAATCCGCATGTAGTGGAATTTGCGCCACGCTTGATGCCGAGACAGTTGGATCAAGGCGCAAGCGATATGTTGCAAGCTAAAATCGAAGAACTAAATATTGGAATTCATCTAAACAAAGCGACACAATATATTGACGGAAAGGAAAGTATAACGGGAATGATGTTTGCGAATGAAGAATTGTTAAAAGTTGATATGTTGGTTATATCGGCCGGAATCAAACCTCGCGACGAACTGGCAAGAGTTTCAGGACTTGAAGTGGGCGTAAGAGGCGGTATTGTGGTAAACAATCAAATGCAGACATCAGATCCTTCTATTTATGCGATTGGCGAAGCAGCTCTTTACAATCAAAACATTTACGGACTTGTTGCGCCAGGCTACGAAATGGCCGATGTTGCTGCCGAGCAAATTTTAAATGGCGATAAAATAATGAGAGAAACTATCGATATGTCGACACAATTAAAATTAATTGGTGTTGAAGTAGCGAGTTTTGGCGATCCTTTTATCGAAAACGAAAATGTAACGGCTATTATTTATGAGAATAAACTAAGCGGTATTTACAAAAGAATTAATGTTACCAAAGATTCTAAAACCCTTTTAGGCGGAATTTTAGTCGGAGATTCTAGCGATTACAATTCGCTTTTCCAGATTTATAATAACGGAATGGCTTTGCCTAAAAATCCGGAAGATTTAATTTTAGGTTCTCGTGATGGCTCTGAAGGTTCAAGTTTAGGAAGCGTAATGGATTTGCCAGATACAGCCGTAATTTGCTCTTGCGAAAATGTGACCAAAGGCGCCATTTGCTGTAAAATTTTAGACGAAAGCTGTTCTTCATTATCAGATGTTGTCAAAGCTACAAAAGCAACTTCTGGTTGCGGAGGCTGTAAACCAATGGTTTCTGATTTGGTAAAAGCGACTCAAAAATCGCTTGGAAAAGAAGTAAAAGAAGTAATCTGCGAACATTTCAATTATAATCGCCAAGAATTATTTGATTTGGTAAAAATCAATAAATACGAGAATTTCTATGATGTTTTGGATCATCATGGAAAAGGCGATGGCTGCGAAATTTGCAAACCGGTTGTTGCTTCTATTTTCTCTAGTATTTATAACGATACAGCAAATAAACACGTTACGACTCAAGATACAAACGATAGATTTTTGGCTAATATTCAGCGAAACGGAACTTATTCTGTGGTTCCAAGAGTTGCCGGAGGCGAAATTACAGCAGAGAAATTAATCGTAATTGGCGAAGTAGCAAAACAATTTGATTTGTACACAAAAATAACTGGAGCACAGAGAGTTGATTTATTCGGCGCGCATTTAAGTGACTTGCCGAAAATCTGGAAAATATTAATCGATAATGGTTTTGAAAGTGGCCATGCCTACGGAAAATCGCTTCGTGCTGTAAAAAGCTGTGTTGGAAATGCTTGGTGCCGTTACGGAATGGACGATAGCGCCGGATTTGCCATCGAACTGGAAAATAGATATAAAGGAATTCGTTCTCCGCATAAATTAAAAGGTGGTGTTTCGGCTTGCATTCGCGAATGCGCTGAAGCCCGCGGAAAAGATTTCGGATTAATTGCCGTTGAAGGCGGCTGGAATTTATACATCGCAGGAAATGGTGGAGCGAATCCAAAACACGCTGTTTTATTGGCCGAAAAAATCGATAAAGAAACAGTAATAAAATACATGGACAGATTCTTAATGTATTACATCCGAACCGCTGGACCACTGATTCGAACTTCTACTTGGTTAGAGAAATTAGATGGAGGCTTAGAGTATTTAAAAGAAGTAATTATCGAAGACAGTCTAGGAATCTGCGAAACATTAGAAGCCGAAATGCAAACTCTAGTCAACACTTTTGAATGCGAATGGAAACAAGTTCTTGAAAAACCAAGATTATTAAAACGTTTCAATCACTTTATAAACTCAGACGAAAAAGACGATAACGCCGTTTTTGTTCCGCTAAGAGATCAAAAAATGCCGAAAGCTTGGTCGTAACTTGAAACATAAATTTTTAAACACATAGAGACATAGATTTTAAAAACTTAATAAAGGCGTTTCACTTGCATTAACAAACATAGATAGCTATGTTTTAGAAACTAGTTTCTTTTAATTTTCTATTTCTCAAACAAAAAACAAAAAAATCTATGTTCCTATGTGTTTAAAATAACAGCTACAGATTAAAGGATTAAAAAGATTAAAAAAATCAACTAAATCTGCCAAATCTGCGGGAGAAAAAAAAAGCTCCAAAAAAAAAAGAAAAAAAATCATTAAACGTTTGCTGTCCTCTTACCCTCTTTTTTACTGCGCCATCAAATCTCTCTTGATTGTAAAAAGAGGGCTAAGAAACAGGAAATCAAAACTTAATCAAAATGGAAGAAATCTTAAATCAATACGAAACAGTTCATGCGAGCGATGCAACAATTTGGTTCAAAGCAGGTAAAGTAGAAGATTTTCCAACCAACCGAGGCGGATGCATCAAATACAAAAACAAGCAAATCGCAATTTTCAATTTCACACGTCGCAACGAGTGGTACGCTTGTCAAAACGCCTGCCCACATAAAATGGAAATGGTGCTTTCAAGAGGAATGACAGGCTCTGCCGATGATATTCCAAAAATTGCCTGCCCAATGCATAAAAAGACTTTTTCACTTGTTGATGGTTCGAACTTAAACGGCGAAGACTATAGCATCGCAACCTACCCAATTAAGATTGTTGAAGACGAAGTTTTTGTTGGGTTTGTTGATTGATTTCACACAATCTTGTCATTTCGACGAAGGAGAAATCACACTCGAAACTCCGTATAGAATGTCGCCAATCTTTGTCGACTCCCGAGTGTGATTTCTCCTTCGTCGAAATGACAAAGCTGACCTCATACTCTTGACGATGCAGATTAAATCCCAAAAATCCTTTAATCTGTGGCAAAAAACAAAAACATAATTCGTGCTAATTCGTGAAATTCGTGGCGAAAAAAAACTTAATTCCGTATCTTTGAAATTCTATTATCAAACCAAAAAATGACTACACCTTTTCAAAAAGCAAGCGAATGGATTGATGCTGAAAATGCTCAAGACCCAAATATTGAAATCGACCAAAACCAAGAATATCCAAAAGAGTTATTATATTCAAACAGGATGTACGAAAGATTGATGCAATTTGAACCAAACGCATCCGAGGAAATCCAGATCGCATCAAAAGCACAACACATCTGCCGATGGAAAGTTGCCCGCGAATCCTACCCAATGGATCGTGTTGGTTATTTGAGATGGAGAGAAGAATTGAAAAAATTCCACGCAAAAACAACCGCCGAAATTCTGGAAAAAGCAGGTTATGATCAGACTTTTATTGATCGAGTTTCATTTTTAATTGAAAAAAAACTGCTTAAAAAAGATCACGAAACACAATTATTGGAAGATGTAATTTGTTTAGTGTTTTTAGAATATTATTTAGATCCTTTCGTACACAAACATGATGAGGAAAAACTAAAAAATATCATCAAAAAAACCTGGGATAAAATGTCGGATAAAGGGCATCAAGAAGCCTTAAAAATCAATTATTCTCCCGAAAATCTTAATCTTATAAAAGCTTCTCTAGGACTGTAAAATAGTATGAAAAAAAGCAATCAGGAAGAAGACAAAATCACTTTCAAAAATTTACGACGTCTGTATTTTTTTGCACTTCTTACTATTGCGTTGACTATAATTGTCAGTCAGTTTTTAGTACAATACAATCTTAATCAGCAGTTAAGCGATTCAAAAATCATCAATTTTTCGGGAAAACAACGAATGTTGAGCCAGAAAATCGTAAAAGAAGTTCTGATTCTGCATTATGTTTCTGATACCGTTTCTACAAAACAAATTTCACATTTAGAGGAAGTTTTATCACTTTGGAAGAAAAACCAAAACGCACTTGAAAATGGCAGCGACAGTCTGGCTTTTCCAAAAGAAAAATCAGAAACAATTTCTAAATTATATCTTGAGATCAATCCGATATTCAATAAAATTGCCCAAACAACCAACTCATTTTTACTGAATTTAAAGCAGAAAAAAAGAACCGCTGAAAACCAAAAATTCGTAAACATTATTTTAGAAAACGAAGGCATTTTCCTTTCTAAAATGAATCAGATTGTAACGCAATATGATCTCGAAGCACACGAAAAAGTAACCGAACAACGCCGAATCGAATACTGGATTTTCGGATTCACACTTTTGATTCTTGTTTTAGAATTCTTCTTCATTTTCAGACCTACAAACAAAAAAATCGAAAGATTAATTATAAGACTTTTATCTTCAGAAAAGAAAGCTTTAAAGCTCGCATACGACACTGAAATCCTTAGCGAAATCAAAGAAAATTCGGTTAAAGAATTAAAATCGCTCAATTACGCAATGGAAAATACACTACTCTATTGCCGAATTACGCCTGATGGTTCGATTATTCATATTGGTGAAAAATTTGCCAAACTTCTTAATTACACCAAGTTTTCATCCAATAAAAAATTCTCAGAAGTTTTAACTGTTGACGAAAAAGAGCAAACCAATTTCGACAGACTAATATTCGAAAAACAAAGAAGTGGCTGGCAAGGCGAAATTAAAATCCTAACTAAAGAAAATACAGAGATTTGGCTGGATTTATCAATGGTTCCGGTTATGATCAAAAAAGACGAATTGGAACTTTTAATCGTTTGTTTCAACATTACTGAACGCAAAAAAGCACAGCGCGAAGTCGAACGTTTAAACCTTGAAAACACAACCGAAAAAATCAATCAGCAAAAGATTATTTCGAGCAAAATCGTCGAAAATCAGGAAAACGAACAAAACCGAATCGCCAAAGAAATTCACGACGGAATTGGCCAGATGCTTACAGGATTAAAGTTCAGTTTAGAAAGTATCAATCTGGATGACAAAGAAAAATCGGAACAAAAAATTGAGTATTTAAAGAAACTTTCACTAGACATTATAAAAGGTGTCCGCACGGCAACTTTCAACCTAATGCCACCAGAATTAAGCGATCACGGTATCGTTTCTTCTTTAGCAAAACTAACACAAGAACTTTCAAAACTTACTGGAAAAGAAATCCTTTTTTATAACAAAACCGATTTTGATCAACGTCTTGATTCCTTAATCGAAATCAATATTTACCGCTTAACGCAGGAAGCCATCAACAACGCCATAAAATACGCCGAATCGTCGCATATTATTGTGCAACTTTCTCATAGTGAAACTCTTTTAAGCATCATTATAGACGATAACGGAAAAGGTTTTGACATTAATTCGGTCGACAAAAAACGTAACAGCGAATCCGGAATGGGATTATTATTTATGAAAGAAAGAATCCAATACATCAACGGACGCGTTTTTATGAATTCAATTCCGGGCGAGGGAACTAGAGTTACGTTTAATATTCCCATTCTTAAATGAGATAATTTGATAATTACTTAAAGTCGCGTAAAAAATTATTTAATTGCCACATTGACTAATTATCTAATTACTTTGGGCGAGCCAGTATTAGAAAAAGTGGGCAATTTAACTTTGTCTATATACGCCCACTTTCCCTAATACTGTCGGGCTATCCGGGCTACTTCGGTAGCTTCCTCCTATCCCTCTCGCGGGTAATCGTTTTCAGAAGAACATTTCAGTACTGTTTGTCATCTCGACGAAGGAGAGATCACACAAGAAACTCCGCAATCTAAATCACCAATCTTTGTCGAATCCCGCGTGTGATTCTTCGTTCCTCAGAATGACAAACTTTGCGCGTAGAAAACTTTGACAAAGTTGACCGCAATCTTGTCATTTCGACGAAGGAGACTCGAGCGATAGCGAACAGGCGAAGCAAATCTTCGCAAGAAACTCCGCAATCTAAATCACCAATCTTTGTCGAGCTACTTGCGAAGATTTCTCCTTCGTCGAAATGACAAACTAGATGTAAAGACTTCATCAAAAAACCACACAAAAAAAATAACCGATTAACAACCTTATTTTCACATTCCTCCATTATCTAATTGCCACATTTTCTAATTATCTAATTAAAAAACTCAAAAATTACGTATATTAGCGTCTTCTTTATAGATGAATATACGTAAAAACCGAGAATCTAAATTAAGTAAATTATGAGTAATATCATTCGTGTAGTATTGGCAGATGACCATGTTTTTGTTCGAGACGGAATCAAATCTTTGCTGGAAAACGAAGCAAACATTGAGGTTGTGGGCGAAGCGATCGACGGTGCTGATGCGCTTGATGTTGTTGCCGACACTAAACCCGACTTACTTATAGCCGATATTCGTATGCCAAACCTAACCGGCATAGAACTAGTAGAAAAACTTAGAAGCGAAAGCAACGATATAAAAATCATTATGCTTTCAATGCACGAATCAGAAGAATATGTATTGAAATCTATTAAAGCCGGCGCCGATGGTTACTTGCTGAAAGGATCTTCTAAAGAAGAATTCTTAAAAGCGCTTCACACTGTTTCTGGCGGTGGGAAGTATTTCAGCGGAGATATTTCTTCGATCTTGATTAGTCATTTGACAAATCCAGCAAATTCATTAGAACCGAAGCAAAACTTGAGCGAAGAAATGATGATCACCAAAAGAGAAAAAGAAATCCTAACTCTTTTGTTATCCGGAAAAGGAAATAAAGAAATCGCCGAAGCACTTGACATCAGTAAACGAACTGCCGAAGTGCATCGTTTTAACTTGATGAAAAAACTGAAAGTAAAAAACTTAATGGAACTTTCTAACAAAGCTGCTGAGTATTCTTTAATCTAAAATAATTACATATAAATACGTAATTATTTTCATAAAACTGCGTTTTAGCAGGTTTTAACTAAGTTATAGTACTTACTTTTGATAAAAATATAAGTACTATGAAAACTACAAACTCACTATCGCAATCACACAAAATTTTATTTTTGAACACATTGGCTTTTACAGTGTGTTTTGCTTGCTGGACATTAAACGGGGTTCTGGTAACCTTTTTGGTCGATAACGGAATTTTCCATTGGGATGTTATTCAAGTTGGATGGCTTTTAGGAATTCCGATTCTAACTGGATCCATCATGCGTCTGCCAATTGGAATCTTGACAGATAAATTTGGCGGAAAATATGTTTTTTCACTTTTATTACTATTAAGTTCAATTCCGCTCTTCCTCCTTCCCTATGCCGACAGTTTTTTCATGTTTGCGCTACTTAGTTTTTTCTTCGGAATGGTGGGAACAAGCTTTGCAGTCGGAATTGGTTATACTTCAATTTGGTATCCAAAAGAATGGCAAGGACGCGCACTAGGAATCTTCGGAATGGGAAATGCCGGCGCAGCAATTACGACGTTTTTAGCACCGTCCTTATTAAATCATTTCTCAGCAAATGATCCACAAAATGGCTGGAAAGTTCTTCCTGTTATTTATGCTGTTTCTTTGGTTGTAATTGGCATTGCTTTTTTACTTTTCACTCAAAATAAAAAACCACAAAGCAGTACCAAAACGGTTTCACAAATGCTTGTGCCATTAAAATCACAAAGAGTTTGGCGATTTGGAGCATATTATTTCTTAGTATTTGGTTGTTTTGTGGCCTATTCACAATGGCTTTTACCAAATTTCATGAACGTGTATCAAACCAGTTTAGTAATGGGCGGTTTATTTGCAACGATGTTTAGCTTGCCTTCAGGAGTTATTCGCGCATTTGGCGGTTATTTATCTGATAAATTCGGAGCACGAAAAGTAATGTACTGGGTTTTGGGTTCTTCAGTAATTTTAAGCGCATTATTATCAATTCCTAAAATGGAAATTACGACTTCTGGTCCCGGAATATTAGCGGCTAAAAAAGGCGTTGTAAATCAAATCAACGATAAAACCATAAAAGTTGGAGATAAAGAATACCCAATTGCGCAAAAAACAGTAAATACTGCTGAAAATACGATTTTTCCAACCACATCAAGCTGGCAAGATGTAGTAGTGTCACACAATCAAAGCGTGGCCAAAAAAGAGCTTATCGCCAAAGGAGTGACAGTTATTAAATTTGATGCCAATATGTGGGTATTCCTTGTTTTAGTAATCCTAATAGGGATTTCATGGGGAATTGGAAAAGCAGCAGTTTACAAACATATTCCAGAATATTTCCCTAATGAAGTTGGTGTTGTAGGTGGAATGGTTGGAATGATCGGCGGATTAGGTGGCTTCTTTGGTCCAATAATCTTCGGATATCTTTTAACTGCAACCGGAATCTGGTCAAGTTCATGGATTTTTATTTTGCTGTTCTCAACTGGCTGTTTGGTTTGGATGCATTATACCATCACCAAAAAAGTAAATGAGAAAAAAGTAATAGTAGAAAAACCAGCTAAAGAGCAACAACTTACTCCTGCGATGAACTAAGAAACCAAAAAAATAACCAACAATACTAGCAAAGGCTTATTTTTCTTATAAATTTACGCCCGAAGAAAAAAAATACCAAACCCATGAAACAAATCAAAACCATAATCCTACTGCTTCTAGGATCTACTGCCTTACTTCAGGCACAGGAACTAGACGCAAATTTACAAATAAGGCCACGCTTCGAATATCGAAATGGTTACAAAACGCTTTTGCCATACGGACAGGAAGGTACATCTCAAATTTCACAGCGTTCGCGTTTGAATTTCAACTTTAAACAAGACGATTTAATACTAAAACTGACTTTGCAAAATACGCGAACTTGGGGCGATGTTGCGCCAACGGCAGTTGCAGATAAAAACGGTGTTGCGGTTTTTGAAGCCTGGGCACAATATAATTTTACCGAAAAATGGAGCGCGAGAATGGGACGCCAAGTGCTTTCATACGATAATCAGCGTATTTTGGGCGAGCAAGACTGGGGACAACAGGCTCAAAGTCATGACGCGCTAACCGTATCATTTCACAGCGAAAAACAAAAATTAGATTTTGGAGGCGCATATAATTCTACTGCCGAAAATGTTATACAAACGCCATACACAGTTGCTAGCTATAAAACGTTGCAATATGCATGGTATCATAATCAGTTTAATACCGACTTAGGTTTGAGTTTTTTACTTTTAAATACAGGCTATGAATATGCGAATGCCGATGCCAAATTATTAGTTGATTACAAACAGACTTTTGGGCCTTATTTGACATACAAAAACAGTAAAATCGACAGTAATTTTTGGTTTTACGGACAAACCGGAAAAAGCACTGATAAAGAAGTAAGCGCATGGAATGCAGCAGGAAACTTCAATTATGCTATTACAGAATCTTTTAAAGCAGGTTTGGGCTACGAATTTTTATCAGGAAAAGCGACAAACGACGGAAGCACCGTAATTAAATCGTTTAATCCGATTTTTGGAACCAACCATGGTTTTAACGGTTATATGGATTATTTTTATGTTGGAAATCACTTGAACAGCGTTGGTTTGCAAGATGCATTCATCAAATTGAATTACAATGTAAACAAATGGCAATTTGCTTTGATTCCGCATGCTTTTTTAGCTGCAGCTGATGTGGTTACGCCTTTAAATGAAAAATTAGATTCGTATTTAGGAACTGAAATTGATGCTACTTTTGGATATAATTTCAAAAAAGACATAACTGTTTCAGGAGGTTATTCTCAAATGTTTGGTTCTAGTACAATGGAATTCATCAAAAATGGAGATGCCAATCATACCAACAATTGGGCTTGGTTGATGATTTCTGTAAATCCAAGAATTTTTAGCTGGAAAAAATAGTTTTTCCTCAAAATTAACTTCTAAAAAATGCCCTTTTCCTATTTCGGAAAAGGGCATTTTTTTTTATCTGATAAAACTTTGTTATATGATTTAATTATTTATATTTGAAGCGATTATGAACCCCAAATTCTATCCCGATGAAACCATTTTTAAAACTGTCAATGCTGACATTTTTTGTCACGCATACAGGTATCGCCCAAAAGTACAACGATGCCTTAATTTCTAATAATTCCGAAATAAATTTTGCCAAAACGCAAAAAAGAGGAATCAAAAAAAACAGTATTGTCTATTATGTCGAGAATGACATGCAAACAATTTCGGCTTACAAAAGAAGCAAATTGAAATGGCAAACTAATGTGATTTCTGTTTGCGGAAAACCAAAAAAAGGTGAACCTGAAATTAGGTATGTAGGTTACAATTCAGATAAACTGCTTATCGTTATGGGAAAACATAATTTTGCAGAAATTGACGTAAATAGTGGTGAAACAAAACTTGTTGGTTAAGATTAAAAAAAGATCTTTAAAAACCGAAATATATAAACTGCCCTTTTTCTATTACGGAAAAAGGGTATTTTTATTTCTAATTATTTGGTTATATTTGATTGAAAATGCTCGAAATGCAATTTACTATATGAAATATAAAGACATCATAATTTTGTTTATTTTCATAATTTTATTTTTTCTAATTGGATTATTCTATGATATAGAATATCGAACTTTCACTCGGACGCTCATATCTAAAATTGCTAATTATGATTTAAAATTTTACGGAGGAAAAGAGATTAGATTTTTTATTCCCGATTTTGGCTTCATTTTAAGTTTAATTCCTATTGGATTTTACATTATTTCTCGGTTTCAAAAACCAAAAAACATCGACTTCGTCTCAATTCTTATTTACATAGTTTTTTTACTTTTATTTTATCTTATATTTTGTTTTTTAGAATCACAAATTATAAAACACACTACTATAATTGATAGCAAAAACACCTATCATTATCATTATAACAATATCAACTATAGATTAATAGCGTTTTTTAGTATTGTGTTTTCTTTAAGCATAAACTTCGTTGTTTTAAATATTTTGAAGCAACACGAATCAATTTCAAAAAAATGAAACTCATAGCCTGGAATTGCAACATGGCATTCAGAAAAAAAGCAGAATTTATTCTCGCTTATCATCCTGATATTGCAGTAATTTCAGAATGTGAAAGTCCTGAAAAACTAAAATTTCCAGACGGAATCAAAACACCAAGCGATATACTTTGGTACGGAACCAATCCGCATAAAGGAGTTGGCGTTTTTTCTTATGGCGATTATCGGTTTCAATTATTGGATTGCCATAATCCAGATTTTAAAAACATATTGCCAATAGCCGTTACCGGCGGAAAAGTCGATTTTACAATGTTTGCCATTTGGGCAAATAATCCCGCAGATAAAGATGGCGCTTATGTTACGCAGGTTTGGAAAGCGATTAATTATTACGAAGATTTAATCAAGGAAACCAAAACCATTTTAATTGGCGATTTCAACAGCAATACCATTTGGGACAAGCCACGACGAGAAGGAAATCACACAACGGTCGTAAATAAATTAGCAGAAAAAAGCATTTTTAGTACTTATCACAAATATTTCAACCAAATTCAGGGCAAAGAAGCGCATCCAACTTTGTATATGTATCGACATGAAAACAAGCCATATCACATGGATTATTGCTTTGCATCAAATGATTTTATCGAAGTTTTAGAAAGCGTTGAAGTCGGGAATTACAAAGATTGGACGTTGTACAGTGACCACAAACCCTTAATCATTAAATTCAATATATAAACCATGAACAACTGGACTAAAAGATGGGACGACCGCTACAGCATTGAAGAATTTGCATATGGCGAAAATCCAAACAATTATTTAAAAGAAGAATTAGAAAAACTAAATCCCGGAACGATTCTTTTTCCTGCCGAAGGCGAAGGACGAAATGCCGTTTTTGCTGCAAAATTGGGCTGGACTGTTTCGGCTTTTGATATTAGCGAAGAAGGAAGAAACAAAGCTTTAAAACTTGCTGAAGCAAACAATGTTTCCATTGATTATCAAGTTGGCGAATTAGAAATATTGGATTTTGAAGAAGAACAATTTGATGCTATCGCGTTGATTTATGCGCATTTTCCTGCCGAAATTAAATCGGATATTCACAAAGAACTGGAAAAATTATTGCGCAAAAACGGAATCATAATTTTTGAAGCTTTCAGCAAAAAACATTTGGAATATGTAACCAAAAATGAAAAAGTTGGCGGACCAAAAGACATTGAATCTCTATTTTCAATCGAAGAAATTAAAGCCGATTTCCCAAATTATGAAATCATCGAATTGGAGGAAAAAGAAATCGAGCTCAACGAGGGTTTATTCCATAACGGAACGGGTTCTGTAATTCGATTTATTGGAAGAAAAAAATAAATTATACTCGAAGTGGAGACGTACTGAAGTGCGTCTCTACAAAAAACATCTTTTCTTTATGCTCAAAAAATCACTAAAAGCATTCTTTGGATTACTCATCTTATTAATAATTTTGATTACTTTTTTGTTAAGTGATTTCAATCCAATTTATAAAAATGAGGAATTTATTAATCTTACATATAAAATAAAAGATGCTCAGAAAGAAGATTTTAAATCCATTATTGATATTCATAATAAAATATTTAGAAAACTAAAAGAACATAATTGTCCTTGCCAAGATGCAGTTAATAGTATTGGTCCTGCCCCATATAGACACGGATACTCATTAACAAAATCACTTTACGACCAAAAAATAAAAAGGAATTTCTCTCAAAATGAATGTCTTAAATTTGTTTTATTACACTATGATTTTGGATATCGAAAAATTGGAATAAAAGATGCGTCAAAATTCTTCTTTAATAAAAAAATTGAAGAACTTAATGAAAAAGAAAAGCTAACTTTGATTGCCATGCTTAAAAATTCTGGTTTATACAATCCAATTCGAAATAAAGTGGGAGTTCGTAATAGAGTTCTACTTTTGGAACGTATATTACATAGCCAAAACAAAAAGTAAAATCTAATAAATATTATTACGTAATAGGTTTAAACAGAGAAATACTTATGCTCCATAATTTCAGATCTTAAATCTGAAACCTCTAAAATCCCAATTCGTTTACTTTCCGTTTTAATCAAAGCTTCCTTTTTGAGGCTTGATAAAATGCGAATAGCTTGTTCTTCCGTCGTTCCTGCAAAATCGGCGATTTCTTTTCGAGAAAGCTCAATATCAATAAAGCCATTTGGTTGTCCAAATTTTCGATGAATATAAAGCAGTAAATCAATCACACGTTCACGGACATTCATATGCGCAATCTTACGTATATTATTTTCGCTTTTGTTCAATTCTTCGGCATAAAAAAGCATCAATGCATAAGTAAATTCGGGAATATGTTGTAAAATTTCGAGCATTGTTTCGTTGCTGAAATTACACAAAACTGTATCTTCAAGCGCATAAGCACCGATAAGATAACGTTTGCTGGTTCCAAATCCTCGAAAACCAATTATGTCTCCATTTTTAGTCAATCGAACAATTTGTTCACGACCGTTAATTCCGGTTTTCACCGTTTTGGCTTTTCCTTTGCAAATAAAATAAAGTCCCTGCATCGGCGCACCCTCTGTAATAAACTGATCCGATTTTTTACAGACAATGTTTTGTTTTTTAGAAATATAACCTGCCATCTGCTCTAAATGCAAATGTTTTTTTATAAAACAATTTTCATTGACGCAGGAATAACAAACGGTTTGTTCTTCTTTCATGAGTCCTAAATTTTAGCAGATTAAAAACTAATTTGTTGTCCCTCATTTATTTTCATCAAAATTAGAAAAATAAATTTAAAAAATACGTATTAATACGTAAAAATACTTATTTTTGCGTAAGTACTTTTCTAAAGTCAGACCAAACACTAAAAGTAGTATCTCTAAATAGAACTCTAATGCAAACTACGAAGATCAAAACTACCTGTTCCTATTGCGGCGTTGGCTGTGGTATAATCGTGACCAATGATGCTAAAAACGGCGTGATGGTGGAAGGCGACAAAGATCATCCGGTGAATAAAGGAATGTTATGTTCAAAAGGAATGAATTTGCATTACGTAGCCAACGATACTTCTGACCGAATTTTATATCCCGAAATGCGCGGGAGCAAATCCTATCCGCTCGAGCGTGTAAGCTGGGATACTGCTCTTGATCGCGCGGCAGCTGTTTTTTCATCAATTATAAAAAAACATGGACCAGACAGCGTTGGTTTTTATATTTCGGGTCAATGTTTGACGGAGGAATATTACTTGGTAAACAAATTGGTAAAAGGTTTTTTAAAGACTAATAATATCGATACCAATTCTCGCCTTTGTATGAGTTCTGCTGTTGTGGGTTATAAAAAAACTTTCGGAGAAGACTCTGTACCAATCGCTTACGACGATATAGAACTTGCGGATACTTTTTTAATAACAGGTGCAAATCCGGCTTGGTGTCATCCTATTTTATTTCGAAGAATCGAAAAACACAAAGAGAAAAATCCGAAAATAAAAATCATTTGTATTGATCCGAGGCGAACAGATACTGCCGCTTTCGCTGATTTGCATTTGCAGATTATTCCGGGTTCAGATATTATTTTGTATCACGCAATGGCCAAACGAATTATCGAAAAAGGCTACGTCGATCATGATTTTGTAAAATATAATGCCGAAAATTTCAAACAATACAAAGATTTAGTTTTAGGCACTTCTCTAGAAAAAGCTTCAAAATTGTGTGGCATTTCGGTAAACGACATCAAACTCGCCGCTGATATTATTGGAAAAGCAAAAGGTTTTATTTCCCTTTGGGCAATGGGTTTAAACCAAAGTGCCGTTGGTGTTGACAAAAATACGGCTTTGCTGAATTTGTCTTTATTAACGGGGCAAATTGGCAAACCGGGTTCGGGTCCATTTTCTTTAACCGGACAACCAAATGCTATGGGCGGACGCGAAGTGGGCGGAATGGCAACGCTTCTGGCAGCGCATAAAGACATTGCAAATCCGGAACATCGCAAAGAAGTTGCCGACTTTTGGGGAGTCGAAGAAATTTCAGATAAACCGGGCTTGACGGCAACCGAAATGTTTGAAGCATTAGAATCAGGAAAAATGAAAGCCGTTTGGATAATCTGTACTAATCCCCTAGTGAGTTTGCCAGATTCAAGAAGAGCCGAAAAAGCGTTGCAAAATGCCAAATTTGTTGTCGTTCAAGATATTTCGCATAATGCAGACACCGCAAAATTTGCAGATTTGCTTTTGCCTGCAGCAGGATGGCTTGAAAAAGAAGGTACAATGACGAATTCAGAACGTCGAATTTCGTATTTACCAAAAGGAATCAACGCGCCCGGAGAAGCGCTTCCAGACATTGAAATTCTTATTCGCTTTGCGAAAAAAATGAATTTCAACGGCTTCAATTTCAACAGTGCCGAAGAAATCTACAAAGAACATTGTGCACTTACAAAAGGTACCAATATTGATATTTCGTTCTTAAATTATAATCGTTTAAAAACCGAAGGAACGTTTCAATGGCCTGTTCCAGATTATGGACATCCGGGAACTCCTCGCCTATTTACTGATAAAAAATTCTATACGCCATCAGGAAAAGCGATTTTTAATTTGCCAGTTTCCATCGAAAATACATCGGTGCAACCTAATGATGAATTCCCTTTTATTTTGACTACGGGAAGAATTCGCGATCAATGGCATACGATGACCAAAACCGGAAAAGTATCGCGATTATTGACGCATATTCCGAGTCCGGTTTTAGAAATAAATCCGATTGATGCTTTCAAAAACGAAATAAAAAACGGCGATATAGTTACGGTTAAAAGCAAAAATGGTGAAGTTCGTGTAAAGGCAAAAGTTACCGATTCGATCAAAGAAAAAGTACTTTTTCTGCCGATGCATTGGGGAAAACAGCTTGAAAATGATTTGAACAGAACCAACAATTTAACGAACACTTTTGTTGATCCCATTTCAAAAGAACCTGATTTTAAATACACTACCGTTTCGATTTCGAAATATGTAAAACCTTTCCAAAAAATTGCTATTGTTGGTGCCGGCGCAGCTTCTTTCCGATTCATTCAAAATTATCGTGAATTCAATTCTACTGATGAAATTATTGTTTTTTCGAATGAAGTAAATCCGTTTTACAACCGTGTTTTGCTTCCAGAATACATGACAGGAGAATTTAGCTGGGAACAACTTTTAAAAGTGAAAGATGGAGAAGCTTTCAGCAAATTAAAAATCACGATGAAAGTCGGAGTTGCTATTGATAAAATTGACACCAATAAAAAAACAATTATTGACAATCAGGGCGAAATTCACACTTTTGATTCTTTGATTCTTGCGACAGGAAGCCGTCCTTTTATTCCTGAAAACGCACAGCTTCATCTTCCTGGCCGATTTACAGTTCGGAAAAAAGAAGACGCTGACCGTCTGAAAAAACATCTTGACCATACCAATCTTCCGCCTGAAGAACAGCATGTTGTCATTATCGGCGGCGGATTATTAGGTTTAGAATTGGCTGCAGCTCTAAAACATAAAAAAGTAAAAACAACGATTGTGCAACGCGCTTCCCGCTTGATGGAACGTCAGCTCGACCGAATTTCAAGCAAATTATTGGCAGAAGAAGTACAGCTTCGTGATATTCAAATTTATTTTGACAATGAAGTCAGTACGGTTTTCGAAACTGATAATCCAAACGAAATTGAAATTGCTTTAAAAAGTGGTAAAATCATCACCGCAAATGCGATTGTTTATACCATTGGAACAATTCCGAATATTGAAATTGCAAGAGAAAGCGGACTTGCCTGCGGACGTGGTGTCAAAGTAAATCAGTATTTACAAACTTCAAATCCGGATATTTTTGCGATTGGAGAAATAGCCGAATTTCAAAATAAGCTATTCGGAATCACATCCGCTGCAGAAGAACAGGCTGATATTTTGGCGAACTTCTTAGCAGGCGACATTAGCAGTTATTACAAAGGTTCGATTTTAATGAATATTCTGAAATTAGAAGACATCAACCTTTGCAGTATTGGAGACATTACAATTCCGGAAAATGACGATTCATACGA
The DNA here is from genome assembly GCF_007341385.1 of Flavobacterium daemonense. Taxonomy (GTDB): domain Bacteria; phylum Bacteroidota; class Bacteroidia; order Flavobacteriales; family Flavobacteriaceae; genus Flavobacterium; species Flavobacterium daemonense. Next base: position 246,146 of record NZ_VJYD01000006.1, on the reverse strand, counting down.
AGAAATTGTTTTTGCCGATTTGAAAAAGCGTTATTACAAAAAATGCATCGTAAAAGATGATCTTTTGGTTGGAGCGATTTTAATGGGCGATAAAAACGAGTTTGCCGAATTCAAAACCATGATCGAAAGCAAAATCGAATTATCAGACAAACGAAATACGCTTTTGAGAGGAAGCTCGAATGCAAAACCCGTATTAGGAAAATTAGTTTGTTCCTGCAGTCAAGTCGGCGCCGGAAACATCGAAGAAACCATCAAAAGCGGCGTAAATGATTTCACAGAATTATGCAAAAATACAGGTGCAGGTTTAGGTTGCGGAAGCTGTAAAACGGAAGTTAAGGAGATATTGGCAAAATGTAAATAGTTTGTTTTGTTTCTCCCGAGGCTTCGGGATCAGGTTTCAAGTTGCTTTACTTTGAACATAAATTTTAACGCAAAGAGCGCAAAGGTTTTTCGCAAAGTTTCGCAAAGTTTATTTTTTTTAAGTAGACAAAGTTCACGAAGCTTTGAACAAAATTTAAAATATTGCTTTGTGACCTTTCTAATATAATAACAATTTTAAGCACAGAATATAAACCTTCAAAACTTTGCGAAAAACCTTTGCGCTCTTTGCGTTTAAATCAACACAATCCAGAAACTTGAAACCTGAAACAAAGAAAACCTGAAACAAAAAGAAAAATGGAACTAACAAGATTAATAGTAAAAGGAGGCGTAATATCGCCGGGAGAACTGCGAGAAGTAGTAAATATTGCTTTAGATGAAGGTCTGGATTCCATTTCTTTTGGTTCGAGACAAGATATTATTTTTCCGAAAGGTTTTAAATCTTTGGACAAAACCACTTTAGGAAAACATCATTTTGTTTATCCGGATCAAAAAAGCGGGAATAATATCGTTTCTTCTTATGTTTCGACAGATATTTTCAGAAATACCAATTGGCTGACAGGAAATCGCTTTTTATATATTTTAGAAGAATTTAAAGAGCAACCTAAACTCAAAGTAAATATAACCGACCCAAAACAACAGTTGGTTCCTTTATTTACAGGCCAGTTGAACTTTATAGCTTCGGAGCATGAAGATTATTGGTATTTATACATTCGTCTTCCAAAATGGGATAAAATGGAAATTTACCCTGTTCTGATTTACAGCTGGGATTTAGCGAAGATTTATTATGAAATCGAAAAAATATCTCAAGAAGAATCAGTTGATATTGAAATGCTTTTTTCATTGGTCAGCGAAGCTTTAGATACCAATAATCGAACAATTGACAAACCGTTGAATATTCCGTTTTATCCTTTTCCATATTACGAAGGAATGAACCGAATGGGAATTGATCAGTATTGGCTCGGATTGTATTGGAGAAATAATTTATACGATTTAGATTTCTTGAAAGAAATGTGCGATTTGTGTTTTGAATGTAAAATCGGGAAAATATGCATAACTCCTTGGAAATCATTTATCATAAAAGGAATTCCGAAAGATAGAAAATTGGAATGGGAAAAATTCCTTGGCAAAAGAGGAATCAACGTTCGTCATTCTTTATTAGAACTAAATTGGCATTTGCCTGTTGCGATGGAATGGGCATTGAACTTGAAAACATTCCTAGTTCGTACGCTCGATCAATTCGACATTAGTACTTATGGATTAAATTTCGGGATATCAGAATACAACCGTGACGGGCATTATTTTACTTCGATTGTCATCGAAAAAAACGAACTTCCGGTTGCTTTGGAATCCATAAAAATCAGAGATACTTATAATGTTTTGTTTGCAAAGAATTTTGACCCAAACACACGCGAATACATTGTGCATTCGCAAGACATCGACAAACTCGAACTTCCAACAATTTTAATTGAATTAAGCCGAAAATACTTCGACGAACTCGGAAACAACGCAACAGAAACACCTGAGAATCCACAAAAAAAAGAAAAACCGCAATTAGATATTTACCAATGTCAAGAATGCCTTACGCTCTATAAACCAGAATATGGAGATCAAAGTCAAGGTATCCCAAAAGGTATTTTATTCACCGATTTAGGCGAGGATTATTGCTGTTCTTTATGCGAAGCCCCAAAAAGCAATTTCAAGATTTTAGAAATTGTTGAGAACTAATTTTGTTTCAAGATTCAAGTTTCAGGTTTCAAGTTTCAGGTTTCACGTTTCAGGTTTCATGTTTCAAGTTTCTCGTGAAGCTTCAGGATCAAGTTTCACTTAATGTCGTTTCACATTTCACCATTCACAATTCACAATTCACAATTCACAATTAAAGCGTTTTTTTTCATGTAGAATTGTTAAGAGATTTTGGCTTTTTATTTTACTTAAAAACACAAATATTTCACTTTCAGCCATTTAATCGTAAATTTTAACAAAAAACTTAACATTGGAAAGCTTGTTTTATCATTATCTTTACTTAACTATAAATTAACAATTTAGTTACATTGTTGATAATCTATTCACTTAAACGCAAATTTATTATATGGAAAACAACACAACAGACCCAAATTCTGAAAAAATTGACGCACCAAAGACCGAGACAACTCCACCAGTTGCTGAAAGTGTAAAAACAGCAAGTACGCCTGTAAAAAAAGCGCCTGTTCGTAAAGCTCCTGTAAAACCTGCAGCGTCAACAACTGCCAAACCAGTAGCAAAAGCACCTGCCGCTACAGTTGCAAAAAGCGCAACAACAACTACAGCAAAAGCGCCGGCTAAAGTTGTGGTAAAAACTGCAGCAGCAACTTCGCCTAAACCAACGATTAGAAGAGCACCAGCAAAAAAAGTCTTGACTCCAGCTGCAAAGCCTGAGGAAAAAACAGCATCTGCTGCAACGGTTACCGAATCAAAAGAAGAGAATACTAACCAGGCAGTTGACGCTGAAAAAGATAAAGCTGCTAAAAAAGCCAAAAAAGTGAAAGACAAGGAAAAAGAAAAAGAGAAAAAGAAAGCAGCAAAACAAAAAGAAAAGGCTAAAAAAGATAAAAAGAAAGAGAAAGCCAAAAAAGCAAAACAAAAAGCAGCCGCTAAGAAAAAAGAAAAAGCTAAAAAAGCTAAGGAAAAAGCGAAAGCTAAAAAAATTGCTAAAAAGAAAGCTAAAGCTCAAAAAAAAGCAAAGGCTAAAAAGAAAAAATAATATTTTGGAAAGGTTTGACTTTGATAAAGTTGAACCTTTTTTTTCGCTCCTATGCGTCATTGCGAGGAACGAAGCAACCGCACTCACATAAGTAACATTGCTCGTAATAGTGAGATTGCTTCGTTCCTCGCAAGGAAAAAACTATGCGGTTAAGACTTCGACTTCGATCAGCCTGACCATTCACCATCCACAATTCACAATTCACAATTAACCTCATCCCCCAATCGCAATCATACTGCGATTATCAAAATGAAGCGTCGGATCATTCATTTCATCAATTGTAACCATTCCGGCTCTCACTTTCTTTTTATTTTGAATGGATTCATAAATTAAATTAGTAATCGATTCACCATTTCTAAAAGCCGTTAATAAATCAGTTTCAGAATTGGAGAAAAGGCAATTTTTAATTTTCCCATCAGCGGTCAAACGGATTCGGTTACAGCTGTCGCAAAACGGATTCGTAATCGAACTTATGATTCCGAAATCACCTTGAAAATCTTTTATTTTATAATTTCTTGAAGTAAAGTTTTTTTCATCTTCCAATTTTCGAATTTCTTCTGAAGAAAAAACACTTGTAACCAAAGACAAAATTTCCTGTTGCGAAACCATTTTACTTCTATCCCACTCGTTTCCGGCAAACGGCATAAATTCAATAAATCGCACAGAAATTGGCAGAAACTGCGTCAGTTTTACAAAATCTACAATTTCGTTATCATTAAAACCTTTTATCAAAACCACATTAACTTTTACTTGAAAATCATGATTCAAAAGCAAATGCAAATTATCAATAACCTTCTCAAACTGATTTCTAAGCGTTATCGAAGCGAATTTTGACGAAACCAACGTATCTAAACTCAAATTGATTTTTTTGACTTTAAACTGTTTTAAAACATCAATATGACGATCAATTAAAATTCCGTTTGTCGTTATAGAAAGTGAAATATTAAGTTCTGATAATTTCGAAACAATTTCTGGAAAATCCTTTCGCAATAAAGGTTCACCGCCGGTTAATCTAATTTTGTCAACACCATTTTGTACGAAAGTCTGAGCGATACTAAAAATCTCGTCGGCCGTCATTAAACTGGCTTTTGGAGAAAGCGCAATTCCGTCCGCCGGCATGCAATACGTGCAACGCAGATTGCATTTTTCCAGCAGCGAAATGCGCAGATAATTGTGTCTGCGCCCAAAACCGTCCGTCAAAATTGTGTTAGAGGCTGTCATGGTTTTTACCTTTTAAAATATGAAAAACATGCATTACATGTGGAAAAACAGCATCCATCGATTCTCGCACTCCGTTTGTTGAACCCGGCAAAGCCAAAACCAAACTTTTGCCTAAAGTTCCTGCAACAGATCTTGAAAGCATTGCATACGGCATTCTTTGCTGTCCATAATTGCGAATCGCCTCTTCAATTCCTGGAATTCTACTTTCTAAAATTGGTTCTAAAGCTTCTGGCGTAACATCTCTTGGAGACAAACCAGTTCCGCCTGTGAAAATAACTAGTTGATTTTCTTTGGCGAAAGCCTTAGTTTTTTCTTGAATAATATCGAATTCGTCTGGAATTACTTCGTAATGAGACGTTTCAACTCCGTATGAATCTAATTTTTCTACAATTGTTTTTCCAGAACGATCTTCTTTATCTCCAGCAAAAACTGAATCAGAACACACAAAAACCGCTGCTTTGATTACATTCGGAAATTTATTTTTGAAAGACGATTTTCCGCCTTCTTTATTAATCAATTTGATGGTCGAAATTTCGATTTCTTTATCAATTGGTTTCAGCATATCGTACATTGTCAATGCCACAATCGATGCGCCGTGCATTGCTTCAACCTCAACTCCAGTTTTGTAAACCGTTTTTACATTGAAGATAATCTGAATTTCCAAACCTTCAATCACATATTCTACTGAAGTATATTCAATTGGAAGCGGATGACAGTCTGGAATAGATAAATGCGTATTTTTTACCGCAAATAATCCTGCCGTTTTTGCCATTTCGAACACATTCCCTTTTGGCACTAAATTATTGACCACAGCATCAATTGTTTCTTGTTTGCTGACTTTTACAATTGCGGTTGCGGTTGCTTTTCTTAAAGTGCTTATTTTATGCGTAATATCTACCATTTTACTTTTCTAAGTGTTTTGTTTCCAAGTGAATGTATCGTTTTCAAACATCTCTTTTCCAAAAATTGGAACATCCGTTTTTATCCAGTTTACGATCGCTTCTGTGGCTTCATAAACTTGTTTACGTCGTGTTGCCGAAACAAAAACAAACAGACAGATTTCGCCTGCTTTTACAACGCCCAAACTGTGGTAAATGTGCATGCAGGTTAAATCGAATTTCGCAAACGCTTTTTCACGAATGGTGTACAAAGCTTCATTCGCCATGTCGGTATAGGCCGAATAATCAATCGCAACGACTGTATTGTCGTGAATTACATCTGCGCGAACTTGTCCGAGAAAAATATTATGCGCCCCAATTGTATGTTTCGATTGATGTTTAGCAATCGATTCCGCAATAAACTCAGGTAAAATTGGTCCTTCTACAAATACATTTTTACTCATTTTTTTATGTTTTTTTTGCCACAGATTATATGGATTAAAATGATTTTTTCTTTTGCTTTTGTCAGGCTGAGCGGAGTCGAAGCCCGCGTCCAATTGGCACGCCCTTCGACTCCGCTCAGGGTGACAAACTAACTAATAATCTTTTGATCTGTAACTATATTTTTATTTCTTCTAATAATTGCTTCATTGCCAAAACACCACCAAAAATACTCTTCACATTTTTAAATTGATGTTTCAAAAGCAGCTCAACTGCAATTTTACTTCTAATTCCCGATTGACAGAAAACATAAATTGTTTGGTTTTTATCCAGTTTTTCGATTTCATTTTCCAATTGCATCAACGGAATCTGGATTTGATTTTTTAAACTAATTTTTGGAGTTTCATCTTCATTTCGAACATCCAAAAATAAAACTTCATCTTTGTTTATTTCATCTAAAACCGATTCAAAACTTATTTCTTCAACTTCAGTTTTATTATATTTTTCTTCGAATAATTCTCTGCTTATTAACTGAAAATCACTTTTCTCAAAATCATATTTTTGTTGTTCGTTATTCAGAATATTGTACACCAATATTTTTCCGCTTAAAACTTCTCCAATTCCGAGAATCATTTTTAGAACTTCATTGGCCTGAAGCATTCCGATAATTCCAACAGAAATTCCAATTACGCCAGCATCTTCACAATTTAAAGCATTCGAATTTTCATCTGGATACAAACATCTGTACGTTGGGCCATTTTGATAATTGAAAACCGAAACTTGTCCTTGGAACCTGAAAATCGATCCGTAAACCATTGGTTTATTGGTTGCCAAACAAGCGTCGTTTATCAAATATTTAATTGAAATATTATCTGTTGCATCGACAATACTATCATATTTTTCGAATAACGAAAGGGCATTTTTTCCTGATAGTTTCTCAGAAAAAGCATCGACTTCAATTTCAGGATTTAATTCTGAAATCATCAATTTTGCTTCTTCAGCTTTTAATTTTCCAACAGCCGAAGTTTTATAAATTACCTGACGATGCAAATTTGAAACCTCAACATCATCATCATCTACAATTCCGATTTTGCCAATTCCTGCCGATGCCAAATAAGGCAAAATAGCAGCGCCCAAACCGCCGGCACCAATCACCAAAACTTTTGCTTTTGACAATTTTTGCTGCCCTTCCACTCCTATTTCTGGAAGAATGATTTGCCTGTTATATCGGTTATCTGAATTCATAATTTATCCTCCCGCAAACGGCGGCAACAGCGCAACAATATCACTTGTCTGCAATTGATACTCTTTTGTTTTTGAAACTATTTTTTGATTTACTGCAACGCTGAAAATCATTGATTCGAATGCATATTTTTCGTCTAAATCTTGCAATAATTTTTGCAATGATAATTCCTCTGAAAAAGATAACTTTTCGAATTCACATTTTGTTTTTTCAGCGACAGCTCCAAAATATTTAACCTCGATCATTTTTATAAATTTAAATTCTGAAAAATGAATTCGTCATCAAAATGTTCTTGAAAATATTCGGTCAATTTTGATGTATTTTTCACTACTTCGCCAATCACGATAATGGCTGGCGATGAAATATTTTTTTCGGATACCAATTTAGTAATTGTACTGATGGTTCCGATTACTTTTTGCTCAGAATTTTTCGTTCCGTTCTGAATTATAGCAATTGGCAGATCGTCATTTCTGTTTTCCTGATAAATTGAAATAATCTCCTCCAATTTATGCATTCCCATTAAAATAACTACGGTCGCCGCCGATTTTGAAGCCAAATGAATATCTTTTGATAATTCGTGATTCGAAGTTGTTCCGGTAATTACCCAGAAACTCTCTGCGATTTTACGCTGTGTCAAACTTATTCCTGCCGTAGCCGGAACACCTAAAGCCGAAGAAATCCCTGGAACAACAGCTGTTTCTAATCCATATTTAACGGCATAATCAATTTCCTCGCTTCCTCTTCCAAAAACAAAAGAATCACCGCCTTTTAAACGGACAACATGTCCGTAACGATTTGCCATCGAGACAATTAATTCGTTGATTTGATCTTGCGTGTAAGCATGACATCCTAAGCGTTTTCCAACAAAAACAATTTCTGCATTTGATGCATATTCTAATAATTCTTCGTTGACTAATGCATCGTACAAAACGACATCAGCGCTTTCTAACGCTTTGATTGCCTTTAATGTAATCAATTCAACATCGCCCGGACCTGCGCCTACAATGGTCAATTTTGGTATTTTTAAAGTTTTCATATTGCTTTAAATTGAATTGATATTTAAATCGTTTAATTCGTCTGCCGAATTAATATTGGTTAAAGGATAGTTTTCACTTTCTTCGATATTGATAATTTGGTGTGGCAACTTGGCCAGCAAATCCATCATTTTCAATTCATTTGAATCGATTGCTTCTTTAATAATCGGAACAATTTTTTTTGAATAAATCCCAATTAAAGGATGTGTTTTACTTTCGGATGCGAAAACTGTAATTCCGGCTTCTTCGGTATGTTTTGAAATTAATTCTTGCAATAATTCGGTTGAAATCAACGGAATATCACAACTAAGAATCAAATTAAATTCGGTTTCAGAATGGGATAATGCCGTGTAAATTCCACCGAGCGGACCTTTATCTGAAATCAAATCTGGTATTTTTTCATATTCCAGATAATGGTATTCTTTTGAAGCCGTAATTAGTTTTATTTTATTAGTAATAGGCAAAATCGCCTGAATGATATGCTCAATAAATGGTTTGTCCTGAAACAAAACCAAACCTTTTTCAGACTGCATTCTGGAGCTTTTTCCTCCGCATAAAATAAATACTGTTAGTGTTTCCATGGTTATTTTGTTTCAGATTTCTGGTTTCAAGTTTCAGGTTTCAAGTTTCAGGTTCTGCCAATCTTTGTCTTTTTCCTAACACATAGAAACATAGTTTTTCTTTGTGTTTAAAGGCGTTTCACTTGTATAAACAAACATAGTATTGCTATGTGTGATAACTAGTTATCTTTTAAATCTTTTTTTTTAATAATATAAAATCTATGTTTCTATGTGTTTAAAAATTATGCTCATTTTTAAGGAAAAATCAATTTAATGCTTGCCATTAAAATCACAATTCCTAAAACCATTTTTAATGTTCTGTTTGAAAATTTTCCGCTGCCGTAAAATCCGCCTAACATTCCTCCTATCACTGCGATTGGAACCAAATAAAAACTTTCCATCGGGATTGTTTTTCCTCCTAAAAAGAATCCTAGCATTCCGGCGAATGAATTCACAAAAATGAATAAACTCGAAACCGCCGCCGATTCTTTTACTGAAGCCCATCCTAAAAACAATAAAATTGGACTTAAAATTATTCCCCCGCCAATTCCCAACATTCCTGATAATAATCCGATTGCGAAACCGATCAGCAAGGCAAACGGAAGATTGATTTTTACTTCTTCTTTCTCTTTAAAATTAAAGACCCCGAACAATCTTAAGGCTGCAAAAACCAATACGATTCCCAAAACAATTTTATAAATCGCATTATCCAACGTTATAAATCCGCCAATGAACGCCGCCGGAATCGATGCAATTGCAAACGGATAAAAGAGCTTTGGCTTAAAATAATTATTTCTGTAATAAAATAAGAACGAGATACTTGAGACAAATAAATTCAACAGCAATGCCGATGGTTTCATCACCGAAATTGGAAAAGCAAAAATGCTCATCAAAGCCAAATATCCAGAAGCTCCGCCGTGCCCTACGCTTGAATATAAAAAAGCAATTATAATTAATGCAAAGCTGAATAGCAGAATGTTTTCAGAACTTAGTAAGGTCATCTTTTTGTTTAATCGTTTATTTGGTTAACTGTTTAGTCGTTTTGTTTGTTTTGTTTCTCCCGAGGCTTCGGGATCAAGTTTCAAGTTTCAAGTTGACTTGCTATATGTTTTTATTTATACACTGCTTTTCGTCTTTAATAACTAAAATCTTTCTTCTTGCTTCTTTCTTCTAATCTCTTAAATCTATAATCTGCAATCTAAAATCTAAAAATTCTAATCAATCGGCAGTAACGAAACCAACTGACCTTTTTTGTATACTTCAACATCTTCAGGAACAATCAGTAAACTATTCGCTATGGCAAAAGTATTCAGCATTGCAGAGCTTTGACCAGTTAAAACAGTTACGTTTGTTTCGTCGTATTTTGCTTTCAAAAACAATGTTTTTCCGGTGTCGTTTTTGATTTCCGAATTTATTTTTCGAACCACTTTTGGTTTATGAATTTCAGAAAAACCCATTTTATTTTTTACTGCCGGAGCAACATAAATATAAAAATTAGTCAGTGATGAAGCCGGATTTCCTGGAAGCGCAAAAACTAAAGTTTCATTTTTAGATCCAAAGAACATTGGTTTTCCAGGCTTCTGATTAATTTTATAAAAAAGCTCTTTTACATCGTTTTGCAATAATGCCTCTTTTACAAAGTCATAATCTCCAACTGAAATGCCGCCAGAAACCAAAACAATATCATATTTTTTTAAAATGCTTGAAAGTGCTTTTTTTGTTGCTTTCAGATTATCTTTTACTCGGTAAACTTTAGTTTTTTCAATTCCAATAGTCTGCAACGCTGCTTCAAGCATCATCGAATTACTCTCGAATATTTTGCCTTTTTTCAATTTCTTTCCCGATTGCATCAATTCGTTTCCGGTCACTAAAATGGCAACTTTTGGCTTTTTATACACTTCAATTTCTGTAATTCCCAAACTTGCCAAAAATCCAATTGCAGCTGGCGTAATTAAAGTGTTGGCTTCAAAAACAACCGCGTCTTTTGCAATTTGCTCTCCTTTTGGGCGAACATTTGAAAATTTTTCAGGCATTTCGGCAATCAAAATAGAATCTTTATTTGCCATTACATGCTCCTGCATTACGACTGTATCTGCGCTGTCAGGAACAAAAGCGCCAGTAAAAATCCTAATCGCTTCGGTCGTATTTAATTTTATGTTCGAATGATCTCCCGCCTGAGATGTTCCTACAATATCATATTGATGACGAATACTGTGTGCAAAAGCATATCCATCCATCGCCGATTGACGAAATGGCGGCATATCGATTGGCGAAATCACTTTTTCAGCCAATACATATCCTAATGCCTTACTTACTTCAATATGCTTTGTTGGCATTTTAGTACTGTTCGCTTCAATTATTTCAATGGCTTTGTTGACTTCTATCATTTTTAGATATAAAAACTAAGTACAAATACTTATTACAAATATAAGTATTTATTCGTACGGTGAATAAAAAATTAAATTTTATTTTAATGTCTATAAAATTACTCTAATTTATTCAAAATCAACTTTAAAAATTGATGTACTTTTTATTAAAATATTCTAAAAGAAGATCACAAAAGCGCTTTTTTATGTCAATTTATTCAAAATTAGAGATTTAAAAAGCTAGAAATTAAGTGTAAAATACTACATTTTTAAGATATTTCTGAAAAAATATTTAACATTTTACTTGAATAAAAAATAGCTATTAATCAATTGACCACCAGTACTTTAATGTTAAATAATTAATTTAAAAACACCTAACTGAATGCCCTCTATTAAAAAAAACTTCATATTTTTTTGGTTTTTATTATATTAAAATTAACTTTGTCTATAGGATTAGTAGAGTTTAAAATTTTATTTCAAACCAAAAAAACTATATTTTGAAAACAACCGAAAGCATATCGTATTTAAATCTTCAAAAAAAATATACTTATAACAACTGTTGTTATATGTGCTTCTGTTGCTAATTCCCAATGCAATTTATTCGTTATGCAGTTCCTTTTAAGAATAATAACGAAATCTATATTCACCACTCGATTACTTTTATTGCAAAAATATCTCGCGGATGCAAAATTTGCTTCTAGACGATTTTTGACTATACGGCTATTTTAAAAAAGAAAATAATTAACAACCAAAAAAAACTAAAATGAAAAAGATGCAAACCTTTTGCTGTAAATAAAAAAAGCCATTTCTGCGGCAACAGAAATGGCGAGGCTTAAAGAACATTTATCACTAAATCAAGGACACAATTAGAGGGTTGAAAATTCAACGCTCAGGGCGCCTTGTTAATTACTTAAACCATTACAAAGAAATGAAAAAAATATTAAAGATATACTCAATATTATTTCTCTTGCTCCTGACGGCAGGAATAAATGCCCAGAACACGACCCCGCTTATCCAGTCTAAACTTGACGGAACTGTTGTGGATGCTGTTACAAATCAACCCATTATTGGTGCTTCAGTTATTATTAAAGGAACAACACACGGCGTTCAGACCGATACGGAAGGAAAATTTTATTTCCAAACCGGACAAAAACTTCCTTACACTTTGATTGTAACCTACATTGGATACAAAAAAGCCGAAGTAGTTGTTGATAAAAATCCAGTAATCATTAACTTAAAAGAAGAACGTCAAGAATTAGACGAACTTGTTGTCGTAGGTTACGGTTCTCAAAAGAGAAAAGACATTACTGGTTCTGTTGCTTCTGTTCCAAAGGCAAATTTATCGCAGGTTACCTCATCGGCAGATAACCTTTTAAGAGGTGCTGTTCCCGGTGTGGTAGTTACACAAAGTTCAGGACGTCCCGGAGCTTCATCAAGTGTTCGTATTAGAGGTGGAAACTCTATCACCGCAGGAAACGAACCGCTTTACGTATTAGACGGAATTCTAATTTACAACGACAACAATAACGGAACTGCGGGCGTGGCTAATGCAGGAGCATCTGTAAATGTGCTCTCTACGATTAACCCAACTGATATTGAATCCATTGAAGTTTTGAAAGATGCTTCGGCAACTGCAATTTATGGTTCTAGAGGAGCAAATGGAGTTGTAATCATTACGACCAAAAAAGGAACAAAAGGGCAAGATAATATTTCGTATCAAGGCTATTTTGGGTTCCAGAATGTTTCTAAAAAATTACATTTGATGGATGCCAGCCAATGGGCTAGTTTGCGCAATGATGTTCAGGCGAGTATTGGTCAAGCGCCATCTTTTACTCAAGCTCAAATTGAAGCTTTCAAAACATCTGGAAGTTATGATTGGCAAGATGCGGTTTTTAGAACTGCTGCTCCAATTCAGAATCATCAATTAACTTTTTCTGGTGGAGATGATCGTTCGAGATATACAATTTCCGCAGGTTATTTTGATCAAGACGGAGTTGTAATTGCAACCGATTTTAAACGAATTTCACTTCGTGCTAATTATGAAAGAAATTATTCTCAGAAATTCAAATTTGGCGTAAATGCAAATTACACTAATTCGGCTTCAAACGGAATTGGAACAAATGGCGGTGCATCTGCCGGAAGACAGCCAAATCCGCTAGTAGTTGCGCTATATCAGCCACCTGTTGTCCCTATCAAAAATGCTGACGGAAGTTATAATTTGACTAATAATCCATACGCAACGGCAACAAATGGTATTATTCCGAACCCGATTAATGATTTGGAAAACACTACAAATGAAACTAAAATCAACAGAATCTTAACCAGTTTATTTGGCGAATATAAATTCAACAAAGAATTAACGGCGAAAGTGGCAGTAAGTGGGGACGTAATCGATACGAAACAAAATTATTATGCGCCTTCTACAACTACAATGGGAGCAGGAACTAAAGGTTTGGCCTCTGTTGGTGATCGTCGAGTAAGTTCTGTTTTAAATGAAAACACACTGAATTACAACACTAATTTCGGTGACAACCATAAATTCTCAGCATTAGCAGGATATACACTTCAATATACTAAGGGAGAAGTTGTTAACGCAGGATCGCAATATTTTGTAAATGATGCCAATACCTATAATGCTTTACAAGACGGTGTTCCTGTAAAACCTTATAGCGAAGCTTTTGAGAGTGTTTTAAAATCATGGTTGGCAAGAGTGAATTACTCCTATAAAGGAAAATACAACTTCACGCTTTCTGGCCGTGCGGATGGTTCTTCAAGATTTGGTTCTGAATCACTTTGGGGCTACTTCCCTTCTGCAGGATTTTCTTGGAATATTACCGATGAAGAATTTGCCAACAACATTAAAGGTGTAACCGAAGCAAAACTTAGACTTACAGCCGGAACAACAGGAAACCAAGAAATTGGAAACTATCTTTCGCTTGCTTCAATGGGCTCTGTAAATTATGCTTTTGGCGGAACATTGGCTACAGGACTTGCCCCTACTCGATTGGCAAATCCGGATTTGAAATGGGAAAAAACAAATCAGTATAACATTGGTTTAGATTTATCATTATTGGACAGAAAAATCAATTTTGTTTTTGATGTTTATTACAAAAAAACAAACGATTTGTTAATCAACGTTCCGGTTCCATTGACTTCTGGATATGCAACAGTATTACAAAATATTGGTGGCGTTGAAAATAGAGGTCTTGAAATTGGTTTGAATACAGAAAACGTGAAAACAGAAAACTTTTCATGGAATTCTAACTTCGTTTTTTCAACAAACAAAAACAAAGTCGTATCAATAGGAAATGGAGTTGATCAGTTTTTTCCAGTTGTGCCAAACGGATCTTTATTACAGCAACAACCTGTTATTGTAAAAGTTGGATTGCCGTTAGGAACTTTTTGGGGATACCGTACAAACGGAATTTTCCAAACCCAGGAAGAAATCAACACACAGCCAAAAATCAACAGTTTGGCAAATACAAAAATTGGAGATAGAAAATATGTTGATACAAACGGAGACGGTGTAATTACAGCACTTGACAAAGGAAATCTTGGAACTTCGCAGCCAAAATTTGTTGGAAGTTTCAGCAATACTATTTCGTACAACGACTTTGACTTGAATTTTTCTTTCCAAGGTGCTTATGGCGGAAAAGTATTCAACGCTTTGAATCAGCAGTTAGAAATTTCGACACTTGGAACCAATGCTGCCGAAACTTTAGTTGACAGATGGACGCCGACAAACCCAAGCAATGAAATTCCGAGAGCATCGAGTTCACCTTTGGGAATCGTTTCTGAGCGTTATGTTGAAGATGCTTCTTTCTTGCGATTAAAATTAATCACTTTGGGATACACTTTGCCAAAAAGCGTTTCTAAAAAATTGGGAACAAAAAGCGTGAAATTCTACATCTCTGCCGAAAACTTAATCACATGGACAAAATACACTGGCTTTGATCCAGAGGTAAGTTCATACGAACAAAACAACTTATATCCGGGAATCGATTTTGGTTCATATCCAAACTCAAAAACATTCATCTCGGGCTTGAACGTAACTTTCTAAGTAAAAAATTATAAAATGAAAAAGATTATTATAACATTCCTATTAAGTGCCGGTTTATTTTCATCGTGCACCGATTTAGAGGTAACACCAACCTCTTTTGTAACCGAAGACAATTATTTTAAAACCCAAGATGATGCGGTAGCAAGCGTAACAGCAGTTTATGCATCGCTGAGTTTAGATCCGGGAGAGCAGAGTTTATTCGGGAGAAATTTATATTTCCTGACAGATATGGCGACCGATTATGCAGCAGCAGGAGTATCAGCAACAAATCCGCAAGTTCGTGCTTTGAGCAGTTTAACGCATGATGCGACTTCAGATCGTGTTCAGGTGGCGTGGAGACAAATTTATGCCGGAATTAACCGTGCTAATGTTTCGATTGACAATATTCCGAAAGTTGCGGGAACAGAAGCCGTTAAAAACAGATTGATTCTGGAATCTAAATTCATTAGAGCTTTGCTCTATTTTCAGGCGGTTCGTTTGTGGGGAGGCGTTCCAATCGTTTTGCATGAGCCGACTTCTATTCAATTAGAAAGCTTAAAATCAAAAAGAGCAACAGTTGAAGAAGTGTACGTACAAATTATTTCCGATTTAAAAGATGCCGAAAGTCTGCCGTCAACTTATCCAGCAACCGACGCCGGACGCGCAACATCTGGCGCTGCAAAAGCGATTTTGGCAAAAGTGTATTTGACAAGAAAAGATTGGGCAAATGCAATTTCGAAATCAAGAGAAGTAATCAATGGCGGTTACGGTTATGCTTTGTTTGAAAATTTTCAAGACATTTTTACGAAAACAAAAAAGAACGGAAAAGAGCATATTTTCTCTGTTCAATTTGAGCCGAATCAAGCCGGAAACGGATCAAGCGGAAGCACATTTCAAGCCACATCATTTACTGGATTCACTGCTACAGAACCTGCAGATATCATTTCAGATGTTGCCTTGTTTTATGACATTTATGAGCCTGGAGATACTCGAAGAGATGTAAGTTATGCCAAACAATTATTGAATCCAGCGACGGGAACACTGTATACTTTTCCAAAGCCTATTTTCAAAAAATATCTGGATTTGACCAATTTGGCAACTCCGGCAAACGTAGCCATCAACTTTCCGGTTATTCGTTATGCCGACATTTTATTGTCTTTGGCGGAAGCCATAAACGAACAAGGAGGACCAACTGCTGAAGCTTACGAACTAATCAATCAAGTGCGAAGAAGAGCTTTTGCAAAACCAATCACAACGCCAGATGCAACAGTAGATTTAAGTGGTTTGACTCAGGCTACTTTTAGAGCTGCGATTCAGGAAGAACGCAAAAAAGAATTTGTTCAGGAAGGACAAAGATGGTACGACTTAGTTCGTTGGGGAACTTTGGTTACAGAAGTTAAAAAAGTAACGGCTAAAAACTCGGTTTCAGAAAGAAATAATCTTTACCCGATTCCGCAAAGCGAAAGAAATATCGATCCAGTTGGCTTGCCACAAAATCCTGGATATTAAATCTTAACACATAGAAACATAGATTTATTTTTTTTGAAAAAGAGTTTAAAGAGAAACCTATTTCCCACACATAGAAACTATATGCATTTAAAAAAAGTGAAACGCTTTTTACCGATTCTAAAAACTATGATTCTATGTGTTTAAAAAATGATTATGAACAAACCTTATAACTAATAAACTATAAAAACAATGAAAAAATTAAAATACAACAGTACAATCAAAAGTCCGAAGAAAGGGCTTTTGATTACCGCTTTACTTGTCGCACAGCTTGGTTTTTCGCAAAATCAGCCAGAAGAATTTAAAGGCGTAATTGGAAAAACGTTAGCCGATTCAAAAGAATATTGGCCAGAACCGGTAAAAGCTCCAAAAGGCGCACCAAATATTGTTTGGATTTTACTAGATGATGTAGGATTTGGAGCTTCAAGCGCTTTTGGAGGTTTAATCAGTACGCCAACTTTTGAACAATTGGCAAATAATGGTTTGCGTTATACCAACTTTCATACAACGGCAATCTGCGCGCCTACTCGTGCGGCTTTATTAACAGGAAGAAATTCTGGAAAAGTTCACGTAAGCGGTTTTTCTCACACCATTTTATCGGCAGGTTTCCCTGGTTGGGACGGAAGAATTCCTTCGGATAAAGGAACAATTGCTGAGATTTTACGTGAAAACGGATACAACACTTTTGCAGTTGGAAAATATGGTGTTACGCCAGACGAAGACGCTACCGATGCTGGTCCGTTTGACAGATGGCCAACCGGGAAAGGTTTTGATCATTTCTACGGATTCTTAGGTTCTCAAACTGATCAATATAATCCTGATTTAGTGGAAGATCAAGTTCACGTAACGCCTGACGGACGTCACTTAAATGAATTAATTACAGACAAAGCAATTAGTTATATTCAGAAACAACAAAAAGCGGCGCCGGGCAAACCTTTCTTCTTGTATTATGCGCCGGGAGCAGCACACGCACCGCATCAAGTGGCTACAAAATGGAGCGATCCTTACAGAGGAAAATTTGACAAAGGTTGGGATGCTTACCGCGAAGAAGTAATTGCAAACCAAAAGAAATTAGGCTTAATTCCGGCAAATGCTGTTTTGCCAGAACGCAATCCGTTGATTACAGATTGGAAAAAACTATCTCCAGATCAGAAAAAAGTCTATGCTAGATTTATGGAAGTTTACGCCGGATTCTTGACTTATACCGATTATGAAGTAGGAAGAGTTGTAAATTATTTGAAAGAAAGCGGACAGCTAGACAACACTTTGATTTTTGTTGCCATTGGAGACAACGGAGCAAGTAAAGAAGGAACAACTGAAGGTACAATCAACCAAAGTTTATTTTCTCAAGGTACATCTGACGAGGAAAATCTGAAGAAAAACTTAGCAAATATTGACGAAATTGGAACACCAAAAGGCTTAAATACTAACTATCCATTAGGCTGGGCGCAGGCGACAAACGTTCCGTTTAAAAACTGGAAACAAGATGCGCAATCTGAAGGAGGAACACACAATCCGTTGATTGTTTTTTATCCAAATAAAATTAAAGATAAAGGCGGTATCAGAAATCAATACAGCCACGTAACCGACTTGCTTCCAACCACATTGGATATTGTAGGCATCAAAGCTCCAGAATATATCAAAGGAATTAAACAGGACAAAATTCAAGGTTCTTCTTTCTATGCTTCTATTGATAATCCAAAAGCGGAATCTTTGCATAAAGTTCAGTACTACTATATTTTTGGAAACAGAGCCATTTATAAAGATGGATGGAAAGCCGGTGCAGCGCATTTGCCAGATTCATTTGCTGTAAAAAAATCTTTGGGAAGCAATCAAAAACCAGTTGAAAGCAATTTTGATGCTGATGTTTGGGAATTGTACAATTTGAACGAAGATTTTAACGAAAGAAATAATTTGGCTGCCAAATATCCAGAAAAATTAGCCGAACTGAAAAAACTGTTTGATGAACAAGCCAAAGAAAACAATGTTTATCCGTTGATCGACTGGCAAGATGTTTACAACAGAAGAATTCACAACACAGGAGCTGACAAAGGAAAAACAGTTCAAGATTTAATCAAACAAGTTACTAAACCAGGAAACGGTACAACCGCGGCCGGAAGCAGTAATTAATAAAATAAGTTATTCAACCTGCAAGGTTTTCAAAACCTTGTAGGTTGAATAATAAAAGTTTAAAATATTTTTTCAAAAAACATAAAAAATCAAATTTAAATACTACTAATTCTATAGAAATAGAAGTTTTATTTTAAATTTACACATTATAACTTTTTGATTTTCAGAAACACACCAACAAAATTAGAAATCATGAGACGAACAGACTATGAAGTAATAGGAAAAAAAATAATCGTAGGAGCGATTGTTTTTTTGGTTCCGCTAGTAATCTTGGCGGGCGGTTTAGCATTAATTAATCAATTTTTAAAATAAGAAATCATGGCAATAGTTCAAAAAGAAAAACTGACAAGAGATTTGCTTATAAGTCTTTTTATTTATTCACTGCCAGTTTTGGCAATTTTCCTTTATTTTAAATTAAGCAACAATTTGGTGAGCGAATCACATATTTCGCTTCCTGCTTTTTTAGAATTTTCAAAACCTGCTTTTGAGCACATCAGAACTTGGGGATTAACCGTTTTTATGCTCGTTTTGGGCGTTATCGAATTTGCCGCAGGTTTATACGATGACGAATGGACTGGCGAAGAACGTAAAATAGACATCATTTGTTTTCTTGCTCCAAAATTGCTTTTGCCTCCAGTAATTGCTTTTTTCAGCTTGAAAGCGTTGCCATTTTTAATTCCAGATTTGGCTAATTCACTTTCTTGGGTTCCTTTTTGGGGAGGCTTTTTCCTAATCGCAATTGCCGACGATTTGACGCAATATTGGTATCATAGATTGCATCATCAAGTTCCGTTTTTATGGCGTTTTCATAGAACACATCACTCTGCTCCTTACATGGGAATGGCGATGGCTTCTAGACAAAACTTTATTTATACGGTTTTGTTTTCGCAAATTTATTTAACTGCGACTTTGACATATTTAGGTTTAGGATTGCCAGCTTTATTTGTTTTGGTTATTAAAAGTTTCATCACTTTAGGCGCACATTCAAGCATTGCTTGGGACAAACCTTTTTACAAATACAAAGTTTTACATCCAATTGCATGGGTTTTAGAACGCTTGATTTCGACTCCGGCAACACATCATGCGCATCACGCAGATACAAGCGGAGACGGCGTTGGACATTTTAAAGGAAACTTCGGAAATATGTTTTTTATCTGGGACGTAATCTTCGGAACTGGATTAATTACACGCAAATTCCCAGAATCGTACGGAACAAAATCATACAAACAAGAAGAATGGTATGCGCAGTTTTTATGGCCGATATTCAAATCTAAAAAAGAAGGAAGTTCACTTGCAGAAGGCGTTTTAGCTTTTCCATTAAAAGCAAAACCAGTCGTTGTGGAAGAAGTTTCTACGCCGATATTAGAGCAAGTTCAGTCTTAAAAAAGATAAAAACGGATCGTTTGAAATAGAGTAACAGCAATTGCATTTTGTATTGTAATTGCTGTTTTTTCGCAAAACAAAAACCTGATTTTGTTATCTTTAGGTAATTTTTAAGTTAAAGTTTGTCATTTCGATCCCGAGACTTCGGGAGAGAAATCACACTCGCTGATCGACAAAGATTGACGATTATCTCTGCGGAGTTTCTCGTGTGATTTCTCCCTCCGGTCGAAATGACAAACTTACACTCAATACTGAGTCAAAAACAACAAACAACAAACCAAAAACAATAAACTAAAAACAATAAACTAAAAACCATAAACCACTCAAAATATGGCAACCTATAAAAAAATAACCAAGATTGTTTTACCCATTTTAATTGTGCTTTTTATAGTGGCAGTATTTTTATTTTGGCCCATAAATACTGATGGAACCTTAATAAAACCAGATGAAAAATTACTTGAAGGAAAAGCAGCATTTTTAGCACAGAAAGACACTTCAACTTTACAAAAAAAGCCAAATATCATTATTCTGCTTGCTGATGATTTAGGCAAATATGATATTTCATTATACGGAGGAAAAACAACTCCAACACCTCAAATTGATTCTTTGGCCGCTTCGGGAGTTACGTTTACAGATGGTTATGTTTCGGCTTCCATTTGTTCGCCTTCACGCGCAGGATTGCTTACGGGACGCTATCAGGAACGCTTCGGACATGAATATCAGCCGGGAGATCGTTATCCAAAAAATAATTTAGAATATTATGGTTTCAAATATTTGATCAATACTGATGGCTGGCGATTAAACCCGAAAATCAATTATCCAAACGAAGCCTCAATAGCCACGCAAGGTTTGCCACAATCTGAAATCACTTTTGCTGATTTAGCTAAAAAAGAAGGCTACAATACGGCGATTATCGGGAAATGGCATTTGGGTCACAACAAGGGATTTTTTCCTTTGGATCGCGGTTTTGATTATCATTACGGATTTTATCAAGCATTTTCGCTTTATACTCCCGAAGACGATAATCCGGACATTATCAACCATCATCATAAAGATTTTACTGATAAGACAATTTGGGGAAATGGCCGTGTTGGAATTGGTCAAATTCGCAGAGATACAACCATAATTCATGACAAAGCGTATTTAACTGAAACATTTGCTGATGAAGCAGAAGCTTTTATCGACAAGAATAAAAACAAGCCGTTTTTGTTGTATGTTCCATTTAATGCGCCACACACGCCGTTTCAAGTCCGAAGAAAATATTACAACCGTTTCCCGAATGTCAAAGACGAGAACAAACGCGTTTATTATGCCATGATCAGCGCTCTTGATGACGCCATTGGAAGAATTGTAGCCAAAGTAAAAAAAGAAGGTCTTGAAGAAAACACTTTGATCATTTTTGCCAGCGACAACGGTGGCGCCGATTATACTTTTGCAACTACAAATGCGCCATTGAAAGGCGGTAAATTTTCACATTTTGAAGGCGGTATTAATGTTCCATTTGCACTTTCGTGGAAGGGAAAAATCAAACCCCATACCGTTTACAAAACGCCTGTAAGTTCGCTTGATATTTTCAGTACGATTGCATCGGTAACACATTCGGGATTGCCAAAAGATCGTATGTACGATGGCGTTGATTTGATTGATGTTGTCAATAATAACAAAGAAGCCCACAAAAATTTATACTGGCGTTCTGGCGATGCAAAAGCAATTCGAAGCGGAAATTGGAAATTGATTATCAGTGGAAAAACGCATGAAACTTGGCTATATGATTTATCAAAAGACAAATCTGAAACTACCGATTTGGCTGCTAAAAATCCGGAGAAAGTAAAAGAACTTCAAACCGCTTTGCAAAATTGGGAAAAAGGATTGATAAAGCCACTTTGGCCGAATTTGACGTATTATGAATTCGATTTTGGAAAACAAAAATACTTTGTGGATTTGTAATAGTTAGAAATCGCCACGAATCACACGAATTAACACAAATTTTAATTCGGGCAATTTGATGGTTTTACACGAATTTCTACATTTTTAATTTGTGTTAATTCGTGTGATTCGTGGCAAAAAAAATCCCTTACCTCATATTTATTCTATTTAAAAATATCAAAATCAATGAAATACCAAAACATTTTAGAAACCATAGGAAACACGCCTCACATTCGATTAAACAAACTTTTTCCATCGCATGAAGTTTGGATCAAATTAGAAAAAGCAAACCCAGGTTCCAGTATTAAAGACCGAATCGCATTAGCAATGATTGAAGATGCGGAGCAAAAAGGACTTATCAACAAAGAAACTACCATTATTGAACCTTCTTCAGGAAATACTGGGATTGGACTTTCATTGGTTGCAGCCGTAAAAGGCTATAAAGTAATTGTGGTTATGCCCGAATCTATGAGCATCGAACGAAGACGAATTTTGAACGCTTATGGAGCCGAATATGTTTTGACACCAAGAGAAAAAGGAACTTCGGGAGCAGTTGAAAGAGCAAACGAACTGGCTTCGACGATAAAAAACTCTTTTCTGCCTTCTCAATTTACCAATAAAGCAAATGTTGAAATTCATGAAAAAACAACCGCTTTAGAAATTCTCGCCGATTTTCCAGACGGAATCGATTATTTTATTACCGGAGTTGGAACCGGAGGTCATATTACAGGAGTTTCCAAAATATTGAAACAACATTTTCCTAAACTGCAGACTTTTGCTGTTGAACCCGCATTATCGCCTGTTTTGAGTGGCGGAATTCCATCGCCACATCCATTTCAAGGAATTGGAGCCGGTTTTATTCCGGAAGTTTTTAATCGGGAATATGTCGATCAAATTTTGACCGTTGATAAAAATGAAGCCTATAATTTCACCAAAAAAATAGCAAAAGAAGAAGGAATATTTGCCGGAATATCTACCGGAGCCGCACTTGCCGTACTTTCAAGAAAACTGAAAGATATTCCGAAAGATGCTGTAATCCTAACTTTTAATTATGATACCGGAGAAAGATATTTATCCGTAGATGAACTCTTTGATTAAAATTTTATGCGAGCTTAAAAACGTGCATTTTAAAAAATACAGAGATAAATTTCTCTCGAAAAAATAATTACTTTTTTTGATATTTTGAGTAATTATATCCAAAAGCGGCTGTTTTCCTGAACAGCCGCTTTTTTAATTCAATAAAATCAAAAAACAAACATATTGTTTAAAAAACATTCAAAAACACAAATTTTTATCTGTTTTTATGTTAATAAATATTCATTTTTAAACATTTTTAGAAATTGAAATTAAATATTAATCAAATTATGACTTATTTTTTTACAAAATTCCACATTTCAAGCTTTAAATGTTACAAATAATACAAAAATAAGTTATAATGTTATATTTAATGTTAAAAAGAGGTTTATGCTTAACATAAATTTAAGATATTTGAGTTAACTAATTTAAACACAATAAAAAATGAAAATTAATTTAAAGCATTTTTTGTGGCTGCTGGTCGTTTTAAGCGTTCAGATGGCTATGGCTCAAGGAGGGTCGATTTCTGGAACAGTTACTGACAAAAAGGGAGTTCCGATTCCGGGAGTAAATATTGTATTAAAAGGAAGCAATTCAAGTACACAAACTGATTTTGATGGAAATTTTAAAATTCAAGCCAATACTGGTGATATTTTAGTAGCAAGTTATGTCAGTTTTGCAACCATCGAAGTAAAAGCTTCACAAGGCATGACAATACATATGGTTGAAACTCAAAATGAGCTTGAAGCCGTTCTTGTTGTGGGTTATGGTACGCAATCAAAAAAGAATTTAACCGATAATATAGCTCGTGTAACAGCAAAAGATATTCAGCAAATTCCGGTTTCAAACGTGCAGAATGCTTTGGTCGGAAAACTAGCCGGAGTACAAATTACGCAGACAAACGGTAAAGTTGAAGGAGGTATAAACATTCGTGTGCGCGGTGCGGCAAGTATCAGTGCGGGAACACAGCCTTTATACGTATTAGACGGAATTCCGCTTATCAATGACGACGAATCAAGCAATGGCGCACCAACCAACCCATTGCTGACATTAAGCACAAACGAAATCGAGTCAATTGATGTTTTAAAAGATGCTTCATCAGCCGCTATCTACGGAGCGCGTGGTGCAAACGGGGTTGTACTGATCACCACAAAAAAAGGAAAAGAAGGAAAAGGAAATTTCTCTCTTAACTTTTCACAAGGTGTCAGCGAGGCAACTCATAAAAAGAAATGGCTGAATGCAAAACAATATGTAGAATTACTGCAAGAAGCGGGACGAAATGTTGGCGATTTGCAATCTGTAGAAGATGAATTGGATTATCTGTCTCAGGGAACTGACTGGAGAAACGGACAAATTGATACTGACTGGCAAGACATTGCTTTTAGAACTGGTTATACAACTGACGCCGATTTTTCTGTTTCTGGCGGTGACGACAAAACAAAATACTTCTTTTCTGGAGCTTATAACAATACAACCGGAATCATCGACAGCAATGATCTTGAAAAAATAACTGCAAGATCAAATGTTTCACACAAAGTTTCTGACCGATTTACGGCCGGAATGAATATTGGTTTTTCAAGAGCTTTGATTCACAGGGTTCAGGATGACAACTCGTTCTCGACTCCTTTACAATCTGTTGCTCAAGCGCCAATTTCGCAAGCGAGATTAGACGATGGAACACCAAACCCAAATACAGAATATGTCAACTATTTATTGGCAAAAGACAATACTTCTTGGAAAACGATCATGAGAAGAGTTACCGGAAAAATATTCGCCGAACTAAAATTAGCAAAAGGCTTAAAATTCAATTCTGATTTTTCATATGATTTAATGACGCAGACTGAGGATTATTGGCAAGGAAAAAATGCTCCATTTATGGCAACTGACGGAGCTGTTTTTGCAAGTTCGGTAAATACCGAAAACTATGTTTTCAGTAATTATTTTACTTACGATCATACGTTTGCCGAAAAACATGTTTTAAATGTTGTTGCCGGTATGGAATTCAATAAATACAACAGACGTTATCAAGACGTAAACAGTATTTATTTCCCAAATGATGATTTCCACACTATCGATGGAGGTGCCGAAGTAAACGAAGGTCACGGAAACGAAACGGATTATGCTTTTGTTTCTCAGTTCGGAAGATTGAATTATTCTTATGAAGGAAAATATCTTTTCAAAGCAAGTGTTCGTCGCGACGGTTCGTCTCGTTTTGGAAAAAATGAAAGATTCGGAATCTTCCCTGCTTTCTCTGCAGGTTGGGTTATTTCTCAAGAAGAATTCTTAAAAGATAATACCGTTTTAAGCTATTTAAAAATTAAAGGAAGCTGGGGTAAATTAGGAAATGCCGAAATCGGAAACTTCGCATCACGCCAGTTATACAGACCTAATCCGTATAACTTGAAATCAGGACTTACTTTTGATCAAGCTGGAAATAATGACTTGACTTGGGAAAAATCTAGTCAGACTGATTTTGGTTTTGAAGCAGGTTTCTTAAACAAAATCACTTTTGAAGCCGATTATTACCAAAAAGATACTGACGGATTGCTGTTTCAAGTACCATTGCCATTGAGTTCTGGAGCAAGTTATGTGAATAAAAATATCGGTAAAATCAGAAGCAGTGGTTTTGAGTTTACGTTGAACACAAAAAATATTGAGACAGAAAACTTTAAATGGAATACAAGTTTCAACCTGACCACAAATGAATCAAAAGTAAAATCGTTGCCAAACAACAATACCGATGTTATTCTTGATTACGGCATTAACAGAGTTGGTGAAAACATTTCGTCTTTTTACTTAGTGGAATACGCAGGTGTTGATCCTGCAAATGGAGATGCTCTTTTTGTAAAAAACACTGTAAAAGCAGATGGAACGCTTGACAAAAGCACAACAAATGATTACAGTGAAGCAAAAAGAACCATTGCAGGAAATCCATTCCCGACTTTAATGTCTGGTTTGACTAATACAATAACTTACAAAGGATTTGATTTTAGTTTTACTTTTCAAGGAGAATGGGGCGCAAGCATTTATAATTCAGCAGGACAATACATGTCTACTGCTGCAGATTATTTTGACAACCAAACTGCCGATCAGTTGAACCGTTGGCAAAAACCAGGCGATATTACAAATGTGCCACAAGCAAGATTTGAAGGTTCGAATGGAACTCAAGCCTCTACTCGCTACTTAGACAAATCAGATTTTATTCGTTTAAGAAACTTGACTTTTGGATATTCACTGCCAAAAGAAGCGGTTACCAAAATGCAGATGAGCAGTTTGAGAGTTTATTTTACTGCTGTGAACTTGTTAACTTTTACAAATTATACGGGATATGATCCAGAGGCAAGAAGAGATGATTCAAGAGCTAGTGGAGCCGCAATAATTGGAGAAGATTTTTACTCGGCACCGCCAGCTAAAACAATTGCTATTGGAGTAAATATTAATTTTTAAAATGATCAAAATGAAAGCAAATAAATTAATCATACTTATAATTTTTGCAGTCTTTTTTACAAGCTGTGAAAACGAATTAGATTTAGATCCGAAGCAAAGAGAAGACGCAACAGTTACACTAAGTACTGAAAGCGGTGTTACAAATGTTTTGACTGGTACTTATGCGCTTGCTGCAAACGGAAATGCTTATGGCGGCCGAATTATGCTTTATGCTGATTTACTTGGTGTAACAGGTTCTTTGAGCACAACCGATTTAAGATGGCGCGGAACCTATGGCGAACTCAGACAAATGTACATCAAAACAATGCTGTCTGATAATGTGATCATCGAAGGCACTTACTCTAGACTTTACTCCATCATTAATGCGGCAAATACCGTAATCGAAAATATTGACAAAGTGAAAGATCCAGACAGGCAAGCTGTTATGATTGGAGAAGCTAACTTTTTAAAATCATTGGCTTATTTTGACTTGGTTCGATTTTTTGCAAAACCATACGTTGCTGGTCAAGCTAATTCGCAATTAGGGGTTGTAATCCGTCCAAATGCGATTTATGATTTTAACGTGGATCTTTCCAAAGAAAGAAGTACTGTTGATGAAGTTTACAAAGTGATCATTGACGGATTAAATTTGGCTTACGCCAATCTTCCAGCTGAAAATAGTTTTTACGCCGATAAATATTCGGCTAAAGCTTTATTAGCAAGAGTTTATCTGCAACAGCAAAATTATGCTGCTGCCAGAGATGCCGCAAATGATGTTATTGAAAACAGCGGACATTCATTATCTCCAAAATACGCAGACGCATTTAATCACGATAGCGACAAAGTTGAAGATGTTTTCGCAATCCAAATCACAAAACAAACTGGCTTGAACGACTTGGTCACTTTTTATGCTTCTGAAGGAAACGGTGGTCGCGGCGGCGATTTTTCTATTCGAGATGCTTATTTGTCTAAATTCAGCGATCCTGATGACCGAGCAATATTCAATTACGTAAATGAGGATAATGGCCGATTATTGACTTCTAAATTTACAGATCAATATGGCGATGTACCGCTTATTCGTTTGGCCGAAATGTACTTGATTAGAGCAGAAGGTAATTTGCGCGCCGGAACAGCCGTAGGAAATACGCCTCTTGACGATATTAATATCATTCGTTCAAGAGCAAACGCTGACGAACTTGCAGCGGTAACTATCGATGATGTTTTATTGGAGCGCGAGTTAGAATTAGGAATGGAAGGATTCTTGATTCACGACATCCGCAGAACAAAACGTTCGATTGACATCAGCTCTGACGGCGATGGCTCAGATTTGATTCCATACGATGCAAATCGATTGGTTTTCCCTATTCCATTGAAAGAAACAGATGCCAACAAAAAAATAACTCAAAATCCCGGCTACGGAAGCTAAAACAGAAATCTTTATAAAACAAAAAACCATTCGTTGATTCGAATGGTTTTTTTGTCCCCAAAAAAAAAAAATATAAAAAAAATAGAAAGGTAAATTCTGTACTAAAATTATATTACGCTTCGACTGGTACTTTTTTCTTTAATTCTTGTGCAATAGTTAACGTAATTGGATCTAAATGACCCGAGTAAAAAGTATCTAACAATTCCTGAAATATTGGATTTGCATTTGCTACCTGAACAAAAAGGCTTAAAGAAGAGCGCAATTTACGAGCGTCTAATTCACCAAGAATCGATTCAATAGATTTGGTTTTGTATTTAAGCAAAAGTTGTGCAATTTCAATTAAATGTTTTGCTAAAACGGGATGATTCAAATACGCTTCCGCTTCTTCTAGATCGGCAATTGCATAATAATTTGCAATATTGCTTTTTCCTAATCCTTTTATCTGCGGAAAAATAAACCACATCCAATGCGTTTCTTTTTTTCCTTTTTTCAATTCCGAATAAGCCGCTAGATAAAGCTTGTTTTGTGCATCTAGAAAACGTGTCAAATCAGTATTATTATAAGCCATAAAAGGTAAATTTTATAAAGGTTCAACAAAAAGCTGCTGTTCATAATAGTATTCCAAAACTACTCATGAAGTTGTTTCTTTTATTTATATAATTTTTTATAATTCGTTATATAATTCCTATTACTTTAAAAAAAAACAGCTGTGAAAATCACAGCTGTTTTTATAATAACGCTTTTTGTATGCTTATAACTTAAATTCGTTAAGTGATTTCTCAATAATTTCAAGACATTCTTGAATTTGCGCTTCTGTCATAACTAATGGCGGCGCCAGTCTGATTTTGTTGCCGTGAGTTGGTTTTGCCAATAATCCGTTGTCTCTAAATTTAAGGCAGATTTCCCAAGCCAAATCAGAATCTTCATCTGTATTGATTACGATCGCGTTTAAAAGTCCTTTTCCGCGAACTAACGTAATCAAATTGTTTTTCTCGGCAATTTTATTTAATCCATCTCTTAAAATAATTCCTAAACGTTCGGCATTTTCCGCTAGTTTTTCATCTTTTATTACTTCCAAAGCCGCAATTGCAACGGCTGCCGCAACAGGATTTCCTCCAAAAGTAGAACCGTGTTGTCCTGGTTTGATCACATTCATAATCTCATTATTTGCCAAAACCGCCGAAACTGGATAAACACCACCAGAAATTGCTTTTCCTAAAATCAGAACATCTGGTTGCACATTTTCATGATGAACTGCTAATAATTTCCCAGTACGTGCAATTCCGGTTTGAACTTCATCGGCAATAAATAAAACATTATGTTTCTCGCACAATGCTTTGGCTTTCGCCAAATAACCTTCTGACGGAACATAAACTCCAGCTTCTCCCTGAATTGGTTCAACTAAAAATCCTGCAATATTTTTTGAAGAATCTAAAGCTTTTTCAAGAGCTTTAAGATTATCGTATTCAATTTTTATAAATCCGTCAGTAAACGGACCAAAGTTTTTGCGCGCCGTTTCATCATTAGAGAATGAAATAATTGTAGTGGTTCTTCCGTGAAAATTATTCTCGCAAACAATCACTTGCGCCTGATTTTCTGGAATGCCTTTTACTTCATACGCCCATTTTCGGCATATTTTTAATGCTGTTTCAACGGCTTCAGCACCCGTATTCATTGGCAAAACTTTATCAAAACCAAAATAATTGGTTACATATTCTTCGTAATTTCCCAATTTATCGTTGTAAAAAGCACGCGAAGTCAACGTCAGTTTTTGTGCCTGATCAACCATTGCTTTTACAATTTTTGGATGACAATGTCCTTGATTTACTGCTGAATAAGCCGATAAAAAATCATAATATTTTTTTCCGTCAACATCCCAAACATATACACCTTCTCCTTTTTCTAAAACCACAGGAAGCGGATGATAATTGTGAGCTCCGTATTTATTCTCTTTTTCAATCAAAATTTCAGATTTTGATGAAAGTATATTTTCTATATGTATCATAGTAAGTTATTTTTTCAAATACAAAAATATCAAAAAACAACAAATACACCATAAATAAATTAAAATTAAACTAACTAATCTTTTAAAAAAGTCAAATTTTATTTTTATAAGCAATAAAAAATAAATAATGCAAAATCCCATTCTTGATTCTGTTCCCTTTTATTGAAAAAAATAATTACTTTTATAAATCAAAAAAGAAGAAAATAAACAATGGACATAATAGACGAATTCGATATTAAAATACTAAAAGAACTGGAAAAAGACGGAAGAATTGCTTTTTCTACTATTGCAGCCAATTTAAAAATTTCAAACACTATGGTGCATCAGCGTATTAATCGAATGATCGAACAAGGTGTTATTGGCGGTATAAAACCCATCATTCAAGAAAAAAATATCGGTTATGACTGGGCATCTTTTACAGGAATTACACTTAATAAAGATTCTGATTCTGACCGAATTATCGAGGAAATGAAAAAAATTCCCGAAATAACCGAATGCTATTATGTTACGGGTTCGTTTACGCTTTACATCAAAATTGTAGCAAAGAATCACGAACACATGCGAAAAATTCTTTACGAAAAAATCGATAATATCCCAGGAATTGCAAAAACCGATTCTATAATCGAATTAGGTTGTGCTTTTAAGAGAAACATTACATTGTAATTCCTTACAATTAGCTGAATCCTTTCTTTTTTATGAAAAAAAAATCCGCTTATTTTCGTCTGCTTTCTTTATTTCTTTTGCTTTTAATTACAGGTTTTTCGCAAGCACAAAACGCTAAGGGAAAATTATTTATAATTGGCGGAGGCAATCGTTCTGATGATTTAATGAAACAGGTTTTGGCTGTAGCCGAATTAGGAAAAAAAGATTACATAGTGGTTTTGCCAATGTCGAGCGAAGAACCAGACAGCTCGTATATTTTCTTTAAAACACAAATGGTAAAATTGACGCAAAACCCCATTGTAATGCTGAATTTCAACAAAGAAACAGCACAAAATAAAAAACTGACAGATTCAGTTCAAAAAGCAAAACTGATTTTCATCAGCGGAGGCGATCAAAGTCGGTTTATGAACGTGGTTCAAAATACACCAATCAAAACAGCGATTCAAAAAGCATATGAAAACGGAAGCACAATTTCTGGAACCAGCGCCGGCGCAGCTGTAATGTCTGAAAAAATGATTACCGGAAATCAGAAATTAGAAAAAGAATATTCGGGAACTTTTGATAATATTAGATACGACAATTTAGAAACTTCAGAAGGTTTGGGTTTATTGAAAACCGCAGTTATCGATCAGCATTTTTTAAAGAGAAATCGCTACAATCGCCTGCTTTCAGCCTTAGTTGAATTTCCAGATTTAACCGGCATTGGAATTGATGAAGCCACCGCAATTATTGTTCGAAATAACGAAATTGAAGTCGCCGGAGAAAGTGAAGTTATTGTGGTACGAAAACCAAAAGGAATCAAAAAATCAAACAAAAACAATCTCATTTCTATCGAAAATCTACAAATGAGCATTTATACTGCCGGTCAAAAATTTAATATAAAATAATAATGTATTCTTATTCTAAAATCATAAAATCAGTTTTTTTCATTTGTCTGAGTTTTCAACTTTCGGCACAAAAAATCAGTCCAAAAAAAATTGAACGCTTAGAAAAATCAGCTAAACAAGTCACTATAATTCGTGATAATTGGGGAATTCCGCATGTTTATGGCAAAACTGATGCCGATGCCGTTTTTGGATTACTATATGCGCAATGTGAAGACGATTTTAAGAGAATCGAAATGAATTATATTGAAAAATTAGGCCGTCTTTCAGAAATAAAAGGACAATCGGTTTTATATAATGATTTAGAAATTAAACTTTTAATTGATACAGATGAAGCAAAAGCTGATTATAAAAAAGCACCTGAATGGCTTAAAAAACTTCTAAACAGTTATGCAGACGCAATTAATTTTTATTTATACAAACATCCTGAAGTAAAACCGGCTCTTTTAACGCATTTTGAACCGTGGTTTCCTTTGCTGTGGACAGACGGAAGTATTGGCGCGATTAGCACTGCAGATCTTTCTACAGCCGAATTAAAAGCTTTTTATTCTGGAAATAATGATAAAGTGGCGTATGTCGAAAGAGAAAAATATGTGCAGACGGGTTCAAACGGATTTGCATTTGCTCCCTCAAAAACCGCCGACGGAAATGCTATTTTATACATCAATCCGCACACGACTTTTTATTTTAGACCCGAAGTTCAAATTACAAGCGAAGAAGGTTTGAACGTTTACGGCGCTGTAACTTGGGGACAATTTTTTATTTACCAAGGTTTTAATGAAAACTGTGGTTGGATGCATACTTCATCAAATGTTGATGTTGCCGATATGTACGCCGAAAAAATCATCGATAAAAAAGGTAAATTGTTTTATGAATTTGATGGCAAATTTCTCCCAATAATCGAAAAAGAAATCACAATCAATTATACCGAAAATGGAAAATTGGTTCCGAAAAAGTTCAAGACCTATTTTACGAACAATGGTCCAATTATGGCAAAACGCGATGGAAAATGGATCAGCTTAAAATCAAACAACAGATCAATGACCAGTTTGATTCAGAGTTGGGTTCGAACAAAATCTAAAAACTTCGACGACTATAAAAAAGCAATGGACTTAAAAGCTAATACGTCAAATAATACCGTTTATGCTGATAGTAAAGGAAATATTGCGTACTGGCACGGAAATTTTATTCCAATTAGAGATAAAAATTTGAATTGGGCAAAAGTAGTTGACGGATCGATTTCAGCAACACGATGGAAAGGCTTGCATAATGTTGACGAAACCGTTCACGTTTACAATCCGGTAAATGGCTGGCTTCAAAACTGCAACTCCACTCCTTTCTCGGTTGCTGGAGAAAACAGTCCGAAAAAAGAAAACTACGTTCCGTATATGGCGCCAGACGGTGAAAATTTTAGAGCAATAAATGCCGTTAGAATTTTTAGCAAAGGCGAAAAATATACTTTAGACAAAGTAATTGCCGATGGTTATGACTCTAAATTATCGATTTTCGAAATCTTGATTCCGACTTTAGTGAATATCTTCGAAAAAAACATAAATCCAGAATCGGCAGAATATGCTTCATTAAAAGAACCTATTTCAATTCTAAAAAATTGGGATTATTATGCAAAGGAAAATTCAGTAGCAACCACATTAGCCGTTGAATGGGCTTATAAATTAGATCCGATTATTTTAAAAGCATATGTTGATGAAGGGGAATTAGATCAAGTTGAAAACACTAAGAAATTTGCAAAAAATGCAACCGTATCGCAAATGATTCCGCAGTTGCAAACGGTTTTAAAAGAATTAGAATCAAAATTTGGAAAATGGCAAATTGCTTGGGGTGAAATCAACCGTTATCAGCGTTCAAGCGGTGCGATCGACTTAAAATACGACGATTCAAAACCAAGTTTGCCAATTGGCTACGGCCCAGGTTCTTGGGGAAGTCTGCCATCTTTTAAAAGCAACTACCAAAATGGCACTAAAAAACGCTACGGTTATAACGGAAACAGTTTTATCTGCGCAGTTGAGTTTGGTCCTAAAATCAAGGCAAAATCATTATTAGCCGGCGGAAACAGCGGTGACGAAAATTCAAAACATTTTACAGATCAAGCCGAAATGTACCAAAAAGGACAATTTAAAGACGTTTTATTCTACAAAGAAGACGTCATGAAAAATGCCGAAAAAACATATCATCCCGGCGAATAATTCTGACACTAAAAATGATTATAAGCAAACCTTGGAAGAACTTTCTTTCGAGGTTTTTTTATAAGAGAATATTTCTGATATTTGTTTAAAATTGTAAATCGATGAAAAAATCAGCCCTTATTATTTTCGCTACTATATTGTTTTCTAACACTATAAGCGCACAATTGAAACCTGTAAAATATGCCGACGGAAATCAGGCATTAAATGGTTTATCTATAAAACCTGCTAAAAAAAGCAGTCAAAATCCTGGTATTTTACTTCTTCCGGCTTGGCTTGGAATTGATAATGCTTCAAAAGGAATTGCAGAAGATTTATCAAAACTTGGTTATCATGTTTTCATAGCTGATATTTATGGAGAAGGTAATTATCCAAAAAACACTTCAGAAGCAGGAAAACAAGCAGGCTTTTACAAAACTAATTACGAAGCGTATCAAAAAAGAATCAACGCTGCATTACAGGAATTAATTAAATCTGGCGCAAATACTGATAATATAGTTGTTATTGGTTATTGTTTTGGCGGAACTGGAGTTCTTGAAGCTGCACGCGGTCACTTAAACGTAAAAGGAGTTGCGTCGTTTCACGGTGGTCTAGGAAAAGATGCTTCAAGACCTGCAACACCAATCACTGCAAAAGTTTTGATTTGCCACGGAGCCGATGATCCATTTGTTTCTAAAGAAGAAGTTGCTGCTTTCCAACAGGAAATGCGTGACTCAAAAGCCGATTGGCAAATGATTTATTATGCAGATTCAGTTCACTCTTTCACCAATCCAGAAGCAGGAAGCGATAACTCTAAAGGAGCAGCTTATAATCCTGTTGCTGCCAAAAGAGCTTTTGCTCATTTACAGCTTTTCTTAAATGAAGTTTTGAAAAAATAATATTCTGTAGATCGCTTACGGATGACGCTGATTTAACCAGATTTACACGAATTCTAAAAAATTAATTCGCGCTAATTCGTGCAACTCGTGGCAAAAAAACCAGTGCAAACCCGTTTAAATCTGTGCCATCCGTGGGCAAAAAAAAATGTAACTAAAAACCAAATCAAACCCAACAAAATCAACCAATGTCACATAGTCCAATTAGAAAAGATAAAACCTGTTTGAACTGCAGACATGTTGTCGAACAGAAGTTTTGTCCAAATTGCGGTCAGGAAAATACAGACACCCGAAAAACATTTCATCATTTGTTTATTCACTTTTTTGAAGACTTGACGCATTATGAAAATGCTTTCTGGAAAACCATTAAAAATCTGCTTCTAAAACCGGCGACTTTAACCAAAGAATATCTTTCGGGAAAAAGATTATCCTATTTAGCACCGGTACGTCTTTATATTTTTATCAGTTTTGTTACTTTTCTTTTAATTGCATTATTCCCAAATAAGGTAACTGAAAATCTTACGAAAAATGATAAGGAAATCACATCCAATTTCGAAAATGCAAATACTAAAGACAAAGAAGGCTGGAAAGAAAAGTCATATCTTAAGTCGAAAACATTAGATAAATCCTATTTTCAGTTGAAAACAATGAAGGAAATCGACTCCATTCAAAAATACGGGAAAGAAGACGAAAAGCTTTCTGATTTTGAATATTGGATTTATGAAAAAGCGACACACGTTACTGAAAACAATACCAAGAAAGAAATTATAGAAAAATTCATTGAATCGTTTATTCATAACATTCCGAAAATTCTATTTATTATAATGCCATTTTTTGCTTTTTTCTTATGGATTTTCCATGGCAAAAAAAGATGGTATTACTTTGATCACGGAATTTTCACTCTGCATTATTTCTCCTTCTTGCTCTTGATTTTTCTCGTTTTATTCATCGTAAATAAAATAGGCGGATTATTTGGAGAAAAGGGCGCTGCAGACGCAATCGTGAATATCATAAATTTTGTCGGAATAGTCTGGATGTGTTACTATTTTTATCCGGCGCATCATCGTTTTTATGGCGAAAGCCGATTTGTTTCATTTGTTAAAAGTGTATTTCTCTTTATTATAAATTCGCTTTTTATTCTATTTTTACTGATATTTTATGTTCTATACATATTCATTAATTTACACTAACACTCAAATGAAAAAAATTGTAATTCTATTACTAATTGCTTCGGCGTTTTCATGTAAAAACACGCAGTCTGCTTCTCCAAAAGACAACTCAGACCCAACGAAATACATGAATTCGATCACGGCAAAAGACTTGAAAAAAATGCTTTATGTTGTTGCTTCCGATGAAATGGAAGGCCGTGAAACTGGTTCGAAAGGGCAGAAAAAAGCCGGACTTTATATGATCGAGCAATACAAACAAAATAAAATCTCGTTCCCAAAAGGAGCAACTGATTACTACCAACATATTCCGGCATCATTTTTAAATGCAAGACGCAACGAAAATCTGCCAGATTCAGAGAATATCTGGGCGTATATTGAAGGTTCTGAAAAACCAGATGAAGTTTTGGTAATTTCTGCGCACTACGACCACGTTGGAATTAAAAATGGCGACATCTACAACGGTGCCGATGATGACGGATCTGGAACTGTAGCAGTTATGGAAATCGCTAAAGCATTTGCTAAAGCCAAAAAAGAAGGACACGGACCAAAACGTTCTATTTTATTCCTTCACGTTACAGGTGAAGAGCATGGTTTGCATGGATCTCGTTATTACTCTGAAAATCCGTTATTTCCTATCGCAAATACAATCACTGATATCAATATTGATATGATTGGTCGTCGTGATGTTGAGCATGCCAATACTAATAATTATGTATATGTAATTGGTGCTGACAGATTATCAAGTGAATTGCATAATACAGTTGTCACTCAAAATAATAAATACATCAAAATGGATTTGGATTTCAAATTCAACGATCCAAAAGATCCAAATCATTTTTACGAGCGTTCTGACCACTATAACTTTGCAAAACATGGTATTCCTGCTGTTTTCTTCTTCAACGGAGTTCACGAAGATTACCACCAAAAAGGCGATGAACCTCAAAAAATCGAATACGATGCTTTAGCAAAAAGAGCACAATTGGCTTTTGTTGTTGCTTGGGATTTAGCAAATAGAGAAAACAGACCGGTAGTGGATAAAAAATAGGTTCCTTTTTAGGTGCAAAGGTTCAAAGTAACAAAGGTTCAAAGGTTTCTTTGAAATCATAAAGATTTTATACCAAGATCAAAACAAAAAAGGATGAGTTTTAATAAACTCATCCTTTTTTTATATTATAGATTCACAGCGAAAAACCCCTGAACCTTTGTTACTTTGAGCCTTTGAACCTTTCCTTAGTCATTCATAGAAATCAAAAACTCTTCGTTGTTTCTTGTTTTCTTGAAACGGTCGTTTACAAAATCCATAGATTCAACTGGATTCATATCTGAAAGATATTTACGCATGATCCACATCCTTTGTAATGTTTTCTCGTCTAACAATAAATCGTCGCGACGAGTACTTGATGACGTAAGATCGATAGCTGGGAAAATACGTTTGTTCGCAATTTTACGATCCAATTGAAGTTCCATGTTTCCAGTTCCTTTGAATTCCTCAAAGATAACCTCATCCATTTTAGAACCAGTTTCGGTCAATGCAGTTGCGATAATACTTAATGAACCACCGTTTTCAACATTTCTAGCCGCTCCGAAGAAACGCTTTGGTTTCTGCAATGCATTTGCATCAACACCACCACTTAATACTTTTCCAGAAGCCGGCTGTACCGTATTGTAAGCTCTCGCTAAACGTGTAATTGAGTCTAACAGAATCACAACATCATGTCCACATTCTACTAAACGTTTTGCTTTTTCAAGAACAATATTTGCAATTTTTACGTGTTCTTGTGGTTCTCTGTCAAAAGTTGAAGCAATAACTTCACCACGAACACTTCTTTGCATATCTGTAACCTCTTCAGGGCGCTCATCAATCAAAAGAACAATCAAATAAACTTCAGGATGATTTGCAGCAATTGCGTTTGCTATATCCTTAAGCAACATCGTTTTACCTGTTTTAGGCTGTGCAACGATCATACCACGCTGACCTTTTCCTATTGGAGAAAACAAATCGATAATACGCGTTGAGATAGAACTGCCTTTTTCTGCTAATTTGAATTTTTCAGATGGGAAAACAGGTGTCAAGTGTTCAAAAGAAACTCTATCGCGAACAACCTGCGGATCGTGTCCATTAATTTTAAGTACACGAACTAAAGGGAAAAATTTCTCGCCTTCTTTTGGAGGACGAACCACTCCTTTTACAGTATCTCCGGTCTTAAGACCAAATAATCTGATTTGTGAAGTTGATAAATAAATATCATCTGGAGAGGCTAAATAATTATAATCTGATGAACGTAAGAATCCGTAACCGTCTGGCATCATCTCAAGAACACCTTCACTTTCAATAATTCCGTCAAATTCAAAATCTGAATCTCTGAAATTATTATTCTTTTTATTTTTATGATTCGGATTTTGATTTCCGTTATTCCCATTTCCATTACCGTTTTGATTTCCATTTTGGTTTGGATTCTGATTCGGATTTTGGTTTGGGTTTTGATTTTTATTCTGATTCGGATTTATCTTTTTTGTCTGAGGAGCTGTTTCCGTTTTTTCTGCTACTGGAGCCTGAATTTCAGTACCTTCTTCAGCAATCACTTCTTTTACTGCTTCTTTTTCCTTTTGAAGTGCAACCTTTTTTTCGTAAGCCGATTTATTAAACTTTACGATTTTTGGTTCTCTTTTTTCTGCAACAGGATTCTCAGCACTTTCCTCAACTTTTGGCGCTTGATTTTTTGGTGCCTGAATTTTTGGTTTTACCGTATTTTCCTTTTTTTCTGGAATTGCTTCCTCGGCTTTATCAAATTCTAAAACTGGAGCATTTTTTGAAGCAGCTGTTTTTTTTGCTGGAACAATTCTAGCTCTTTTGGGTTTGTCTTCTGCTATTTCCTTTTCGGCCACAGCAGGAGCCGGCGGCGCTGCAGTCGCTTCTTGATGTGCTAAAATCTGACCAATTAGAGCGTCTTTTTTAACACCATTAAACTTTATTGTTTTAGCTAACTTAGCTATTTCTTGAAGCTCAGAAAGCTTCATTTCTTTTAATGCAGAAATATCAAACATGAATGTTCTATGAATTTAATTATTTTAAAGGAAAAACAGTAAAAAGAATAGGTAGATAAATAATTTCAATTGACCGCAGTATGAAGTGCTTACGGTATTATGATGCAATAATACGAATAAAATTTAATCATACAATAGTATTTATAAAAAAGAAAATATATTTTTGTAAAACAATTTCAAGTTATGTTACAACGAATTCAAACCGTTTATTTAATTCTTACCTTTGTAATAACAGGGGTATTAATGTTTTTTATACCATTGTGGTCATTAAATAACGGCAAAGCTTTTTACTTTATGCAGGATCAAGTGTACACTGTATTATTAGGATTAAGCACAATGCTGACGATCATCAGCATTATATCATACAAAAAGAGACAAAATCAGTTTGTAATGAACAGACTGAACATAATATTAAATTTAATTTTATTAGGATTATTTGTTTACCGATCACTAAATTTATCTGGAGAGACTGTTAACGCTGTTTCTGAGAAAGGTATTGGGATGTTTCTTCCAATTGTTGCTATCGTGTTATTAGTTTTAGCTAATAAGGCCATCAAAAAGGACGAAGATCTTGTAAAATCTGTAGATCGTTTGAGATAAACCTATAAACTTAATTTTTTGTGCGAAGAGAACCCGAATATTTATTCGGGTTTTTTTGTGTCTTATCTTACCACAAATTAGCCTTATAATGCCTACCTGAAAAATGGTTTTGACCGTAAATTTGTTTTTTACGAAAAAAATACCATGCCTCTAAAAATAAAGATTCACCTTGCAGATGATCATCAAGTACTGATTGACGGCTTAACCAACTTGCTACAGACGGTTATTGATTTTGAAGTTGTCGGCAGTTCTCTGGATGGAAATAGCGTCTATGATGATGTAATTCAAGACAATGCCGAAATTTTAATATTGGATATCAGCATGCCTGAAAAAGACGGAATCAAAGTATTGCAGGAATTTAATACCAAAAAAAGTTCGTGCAAAGTAATTGTCCTTTCTAGTTATGACGATTTAAAAATCATTAAAGAAGTCATGAAACTAAACGCCAAAGGCTATTTGACAAAAAAATGTGCAGGCGAAAATATTATCGATGCAATCCATGCTGTACATCAAGGTCAAGAATATTTTTGCGATGCAGTTCGAGAAAAAATATTCAACAGCTTTACACACAACAATCCAAAATTAAATAAAAACGCTTATAGCGAAAATCATATTTTAAGTTCACGTGAAATTGAAATAATCACCTTAATATCACTTGAATATAGCGGAAAAGAAATCAGCGAGCAGCTTTTCATCAGCACAAACACTGTTGAAACGCATCGCAAAAATATCATGAAAAAACTTCAGACAAAAAACACAATCGGTTTGGTTAAATATGCATTAAAAAACAATTTAATCAACCCGTAATCTTCACTTTGTCTGAATTACTTCCAATTATGCGCATCTTTAGATTTTTATTTTTGCTCCTTTTTATTGTCTCATCAGACGAAAGTCTTCTGTTTAGCCAGCAAAAAGAAAACATAAAAGAAATCATTGAGCAATCCGAAGAAAAAACAAACATTACCGAACTGCATACACTAGAACAGTTTAAAAACAAAAAAGTCCTAAGTTTAATTATTGTTCTTCTAATAATCTTATTTTTTCTATTCTATTTTTTTTATCAGAATAACAAATTAAAACAAAAAATAAGACGAAAAGACGTCAAGCAGAAAATCCTTTTAAATGTAATCAACTCAGGTATTGACAGCCAAGAAATTGAACGAAAAAAAATTGCTTCCTTCCTTCATGACAATGTAAATTCACTATTATCATCTGCAGGTCTTCATTTAAATACTTTTACTTCTCAAAACAAAATACAATCAGACGAAATAAAAAAAACGAAGGCTATTTTAACAGAAGTACATGACCTTTTGCGCGACATCTCACACGATTTGGTTCCGAGTCTTTTGGTTCGGTTTGGTTTGATTTATGCTTTAGAAGATTTATGCGAACGCAACACAAACAGTGTTTTAGATTTTCAATTCTCAAGTTCGATTTCTACAGATAAAAGATATTCAGAAAAATTTGAAATGAAGATTTATTTTATTGTCTCGGAGCTTTTTAACAACATCATAAAACACAGTAAAGCGAAGAGCGCCAAAATTAGCTTGAAAGAAAATGACAACACATTTATCATTAAAATTAATGACGACGGAATCGGGTTTAATGCTAAAAAATCAAGCGAAACAGAAGGTTTTGGGTTAAACCGAATAAGAGCCCGAGTTAAAAAATTCAAAGGATCTTTTGAAATTAATTCAAAGATTAATAAAGGCACGACAATAAAAATAAGAATTCCGTTGCCGCATTAACTTTATTTTTTCCCGATTTCAATGATTTCTAAATCCTTTATTTTGTCATCATCAATCACAAAGCGAAGCATGGTGCGCATTTGATGAAAACCGCTTTTTCCTGCTGCTCCAGGATTCATATGCAATAAATTATTCTTTTTATCAAACATCACTTTCAAAATATGCGAATGTCCGCAAATAAATAATTTAGGCGGATTCTGCGCCATCTCTTCCCTGATACTCGGATTGTATTTCCCAGGATAACCGCCAATATGTGTTATCCAAACAGAAACATTTTCACACATAAAACGATTGTGCAATGGAAATTCTAATCGCGCTTTTGCGTCGTCAATATTGCCATAAACACAACGAAGCGGTTTTAATTTCTTAATAGTATCCGTAACAATCAGATCACCAATATCTCCAGCATGCCAAACCTCATCGGCTTGGTTGACATATTTTAAAATACTATCGTCAATGTGGCTGTGAGTATCGGAAAGAAGGAGGATTTTGGTCATTTATAAGGTTCTGAGATTCTAAGATGCTAAGGTACTAAGTTTTTTTCTGTAGAGGCGCACTGCAGTGCGTCTTTCGCATGTTTTTGTTTCATTTTAAAACATAAAAAAATCCGATTTGCTTCGCAAACCGGATTTCAAAACTTTGTTTTAGACGCACTGCTGTGCGTCTCTAGGATTTATCCTTATGGAGATTATTGTTTCTTATTGTTATTTTTAGAATCTTTTGTATCCATCATTTCCATCAGCTTCATTCCTAACAATCCACTTATAGAGCCGTCAGAACCTGCATTTCCTGAAATTAAAACATCTGGAATTACTTTGATGTTTCCTTTTCCAATCTCTTCAGTTACTTTGTAGCGCGTAAAATTATCGCCTCCCATAGCACTAACTTGAAGTTGATATGCTTCGGCAGTAGATTTACCAATTGCCATGATTTTCTCTGCTTCTGCCAAACCAGTTTTTGAGATTTTTTCAGCTTCTGCACTAGCATTTAATCTTGTTGCTTCTGCCTGTGCTCCTGCTCTTGCTTTTGTAGCTTCAGCTTCGGCGCTGGCACGCATTTTTGTTGCTTCAGCTTCAGCATTTACATTCAGTTTCAAACTAGTTGCATCCCCTTCCGCTTTTTTAACGGTTGCATCGGCAGTTCTTTGTGCGATTTCAACACTTTGTGATGCGCGAACAATTTCT
Organism: Flavobacterium daemonense; assembly: GCF_007341385.1. GTDB lineage: Bacteria > Bacteroidota > Bacteroidia > Flavobacteriales > Flavobacteriaceae > Flavobacterium > Flavobacterium daemonense. The sequence goes on along the minus strand of NZ_VJYD01000006.1, from coordinate 203,998 downwards.
TTTTGCATATCAGCAATTGCGGTTTCTTTCTCCATTCCCTGACGTTGTTCCTGCGCCATTCTTTGCGTTTGATACGTTTTTTGCTCTTCTTCAGCCAATTTTCTGTCCGTCAAAGTTTTCATCAACGAATCTGGCGGAACAATATCTCCAATCAAAGTATCAACAGCATTTACGTTATATTCGTCCAACACCAATTTGATATGATTTTTAGCCGATTCCTGACGTTCTTTTCTCGTTGTCAAAAACGAAATCACATCGCTGTCCTGCGCCGAGTTTCTGAAATAGTTACCAATTGTAGGCTCTAGAACCTGCGAAACCAAGTTGTTCATACTTCCAAAACGAGCGATTACTTTTGGCGCCTCATTCGCTGGAACGTGAATAATTTGTGCCACATCAAGATTAAATGGGAAACCATCTTTTGAACGAACAGTAATCGTAGAAAGGTTTTTATCTAAATCATGCGATTCGCTTCGTGCATTTGCCCAGTTCAAAACCAAGTTTGTTGTTGGAACTGCCTCTAATTTTGTTGTGTATTTATTCAGAGCATATTTTCCTGGTCCAAGTGGTTCCATCCAAACACCTCGTTGTCCTTTTGAAACAATATTTCCATGTTTGAAAGTATCTCCGGTAACATCCTGGCCATCTTCTCCAATATAAGAAATCACAACTCCAACATACCCAATCGGCACATCTGTCATCGGGTTTTGTTCGATTTGGATTCCCCAAGTATTGATGTAATACGAACCTGCCAACATTACTTGAGGTTGTAGTCCACGATTTCCCCCGCTTTCCAAAAACTTGTCAAAATCTTGAAAGTTATTATGGGCTTCAACAAACCTACCCGCGATCTGACCTTGCGGAATTGGCTCACCATCAAGTGCCGTCACAATTCCGATCATGTTTTCATAAATCTTAATTTGTTCTGCAATTACAATTTCAAACAAAAAAGTATTGATACGATAAGATCCTGTTGTAATAAAAGCCGTCTGGCGACCTTTTTGCCCGCCATTGTTTAAGAATGCTGTAGCATCTTGAAAATTATCGCTTTCAACTCTTCTCGCCAAGATTCGTCCTGTTGGGATTTCTTTACCATCTTTACTTAAAACCAATCCAATTTTTCCTTCCGGAATAATCGTAAATCCAGTCATATCTATAGAATATTGCCAGATCCACATTCCCCAGTACAAACCGGGAGCAAGTGTTTGCGCCTGATAACCCGCCTCACCTTTGGTCGCAATGATACGGCCATCTGGCAACGATTTATCGGCTCCAAACAAAACGAATTTTTTGGTTATCAAACCAATTTTATCCTCAGGAACAATCACCATTCCGAAGAAAACACGTAAAATAAATTTGTAAAAAATAATGGCAAATAAGATTAAAATTATCCACCAATAAGAAGTAATTTCATTCATAGTTTTTGATATTTAGTTGTACAAACATAGGAGAAATATGATCTGTTAAAATGAAAAATTTTAAAAATTAACATTTGGAAATTTCTTCCAAAAAATGTTAAAATTTGACTTTAATTATATCGTTGGAATTGTCAATTTTTGACACGATTTTTAACTGAACAAACTATGATTTGCATTTTGGCTTTTGATCGATTTTAACACAATTTTTTGAGGTTCTGAGGAACTAAGGTTCTAAGATTTCTTAGCAGATATTATTGAAATCTGTTTTTTAATCAAAAAACAGATTTTCCCAATCTAGCGGTAGATGCACTGCTGTACGTCTCTACAATACATACGCATAAAAAACCTTAGTAACTTAGCATCTTAGAACCTTAGCACCTTAAAAAAAACCTTTGTACCTTTGAGCCTTTAAATAAACCTTTGAACCTCTAAAGTGAGATATTTTATTCAATTTGCTTACAACGGAACAAATTATCATGGCTGGCAATTTCAGCCTAATGCATCTTCTGTTCAAGAAACTTTAAACAAAGCGCTTTCGGTATTACTAAATTCACCTATAAATGTTATGGGTGCCGGACGCACAGATACTGGCGTTCATGCCGAAGAAATGTTTGGGCATTTTGATGTTGAAACTCCATTAGATGTTCCGAATTTAGTGCACAAACTGAATTCGTATTTGCCAAAAGATATTGCGATTTTTGATATCATATTAGTTCATGATGAAGCACATTGCCGATTTGACGCTACAAAACGAACTTATGAATATCATATCAACACTGTTAAAAATCCCTTTTTAGAGGGACTAAGCTGGTATTTTAATCAAAAATTAGATGTAGCTTTGATGAATGAAGCCGCAAAAATTTTGCTAAATCATACCGATTTCCAATGCTTTTCTAAAGTAAATACAGATGTAAACACATTTGATTGCACGATTTTTGATGCGTATTGGAAACAAGAAAACAACAAACTTGTTTTTACGATTTCGGCAAACCGATTTTTAAGAAATATGGTTCGTTCAATTGTGGGAACTTTGGTGAATATTGGTCTGCATAAAATTACGTTGGAAGATTTTGAAAATATAATTGCCAGCAAAAGCAGAGAAAAAGCAGGATTTTCGGTTCCAGCACACGGTTTATATTTAACCGAAATAAAATACGAATATATATAGCTATAGGCTTTAAGCTTTAGGCAATAAGCTTTCACCGCAAAGTGATTAGCCTAATACCTAAAGCTTATAGCTTAAAGCATCAAAAATTATAGCGATAAGCTATAAGCAAAAGGCTTTAAGCATAAAGTGCTAAGCCTATTGCCTAAAGCTTATAGCCTAAAGCCAATAAAAAATAAATGAAAGCAAAAGCATTCGATACTGGATTATTCAAACGAATTTTAAAATATACCAAACCCTATAAATGGCGCTATTACGGCGTTATTGTTTTTGCTGTTTCGTTGTCGATTTTTGCAGCACTTCGCCCTTATTTATTGAAACAAACGGTCGACGGCTATATCAAGACTCATGACAAATATGGCTTGCTCCTATATATTATGTTAATGGGCGGTGTGCTTTTGATGGAAGTTTTTTCTCAATTCTACTTTGTTTATTGGGCAAATTGGCTCGGGCAGGATATTGTAAAAGATATCCGAAATAAGCTTTTCAAACACATTTTAAGTTTCAGAATGAAATATTTTGATTTGGTTCCGGTTGGACAATTGGTAACCAGATCTGTTTCGGATATTGAATCAATTGCGCGTATTTTCAGTCAAGGACTTTTTATGATCATCAGTGATTTGATGAAAATGCTGGTCGTTTTGCTTTTTATGTTTTATATGAATTGGAAACTGACTTGGATTGTGGTTGTTGCAATGCCGATTCTGGTTTACATTACCCGAATTTTTCAGCGTAAAATGCAGGTTGCTTTTGAAGAAGTACGTACACAGATTGCCAATATGAACTCATTTGTGCAGGAACGTGTTACGGGAATGAAAATCGTACAACTTTTTAACCGTGAAAGTATTGAGGCCGAAAATTTCAAGCAAATCAATGACAAACATAGAGTAGCTTGGATAAAAACTATTCTATACAACTCGATTTTCTTCCCAATTGCCGATATTATTTCATCAATCACTTTAGGATTGGTGGTTGTTTTTGGTGGATTCAAAATTTTGAATGGCGATCATTTTACGACATTCGGAGATTTGTTTTCTTATACGATGTTTATTGGAATGTTATTTAATCCGCTTCGTCAAATTGCAGATAAATTCAACGAGATGCAATTAGGAATGATTGCAGCAAATCGTGTTTTTGACATTATTGATACACAAGATCATATTCAGGACACTGGAACTATTGAAGCACCAGTTTTTAAAGGAAGTATTGAATTCAAAGCTGTCCGTTTTAGTTATATTCCGGAAGAAGAAGTAATTAAAGGCATTGATTTATCTGTAGATTCTGGGCAGACAATTGCAATTGTAGGTTCGACCGGAGCTGGAAAATCGACTATAATCAACTTGCTGAACCGTTTTTATGAAATTAACAGCGGCAGCATTTTTATTGACGGACATAATATTGAAAACTATACTTTGGCTTCGTTAAGAAAACAAATTGCCGTGGTTTTACAAGATGTATTTTTGTTTGCTGACACCATTTACAACAACATTACATTGCACAATCCAGAAATTACCCGTGAACAAGTTCTGGATGCTGCCAAAAAAATTGGCGTTCATGACTTTATCATGAGTTTGCCTGATAGTTATGATTTTGATGTAAAGGAACGCGGCGTAATGCTTTCGTCTGGTCAGCGCCAATTGATCGCCTTTTTACGTTCATATGTGAGCAATCCAAGTATTTTGATTTTGGATGAAGCGACTTCATCAATTGATACTTATTCTGAAGAATTGATTCAGCGCGCGACAGAAACAATTACCAAAGGAAGAACTTCTATAATTATTGCACACCGTTTAGCTACAATTGTAAATGCCGATAAAATTGTGGTAATGGACAAAGGATTGATTGTTGAGCAAGGAACACATCAAGAATTGCTTAATAAAGCTGATGGATACTATAAAAATCTATATGATTCGCAATTTTCGGTTGCTAATTAGGGGCTAAAATGCTAAAAAAACATTTATAAACGTTAAATCAGCGTTATAGAAATCATAAAACTGCTCTTCTGGACTAGTGCTTTAACACTTCATTTTTGGTTTATTATTTATCTTTGAGATTATAGAAATCAAATGTAAAAGAAAATGCCACAAAATAGATTTTATCCAGAAGAACAGTTCAAAGAAATAGAAATAAATGCCTCATTACAACTTAAATATGCGATCTCAAACAGAGGCCGACTTATAAGTTTTACAGACAAAATTGAAGAAGGCCGAATCCTAAAAGGCGGTTTGAGCGACGGTTATCCAACCTTTAGATTTAAGGTTAAAAAAGATGACAAAATCGTCAACAAATATCTTTTTCTCTACAAATTAGTAGCCCAATATTTTATTCCGAAGCAATCTGAGGAACAAACATATGTGCTTCATTTGGATTACAACCGAAGCAATGACGATGTGAGCAATTTGCGTTGGGCGACAAAAGAAGAAATGATGGCGCACAGTCGCAAAAGTCCGCGTGTGATTCAGGCGAAAAAAAATCTGATTGAGCACAATCTAAAAGCTGACGGACGAAAATTGACTACAACAAAAGTTATGCTGATCAAGAAAATTTTAGCAAGACCAGATCAAAAAACACGTTTGAAAATGATAGCCAAACAATTCGGCGTAAGCGAAATGCAAATTAGACGAATTGCCAGCGGAGAAAACTGGGGACACGTCAAAGTATAATTATGAATTATTAATTGTGAATTATTAATGTCACTCTGAGCGAAGTCGAAGAGCTTTTCATCACGAAAGGCCTTCGACTTCGTTTATTTTGTCTGGTGATTTAATTTCAAATTAAAACTTCCAAATCTAAAATTTCATTTCATAATTCATAATTTACAATTAACAATTTGACCATTCTCTGTGAAAAGATCAAAATCAGTGTTTGTAAAAATAAAATTTGAGGCGTTCATTTAAAATAAATCCTTAAATTCGCAATCACAAATAACAAAAAGAAAAATAGGGAATGAGTTTCGGAATTATATTCTCATTTTCGGCGATAAATACTAAAAACCAAAAAAATGAAATACGACGTTATTGTTTTAGGAAGCGGTCCTGGAGGCTATGTAACAGCGATTAGAGCTTCACAATTAGGCTTTAAAGTAGCTGTAGTTGAAAAAGAAAACCTTGGTGGTGTATGTTTGAACTGGGGATGTATCCCAACAAAAGCATTGCTTAAATCGGCTCAGGTTTTTGATTACTTGAAACATGCTTCTGATTATGGATTAAAAGTTTCTGAATTCGATAAAGATTTCCCTGCAGTTGTACAACGCAGCCGTGGTGTAGCAGAAGGAATGAGCAAAGGAGTTCAATTCTTGATGAAAAAAAACAAAATTGACGTTATTGAAGGTTTTGGAAAACTAAAACCAGGTAAAAAACTTGACGTTACTGATAAAGACAATAAAGTTACCGAATATAGCGCTGATCATATTATCATCGCAACTGGAGCTCGCTCTCGTGAGTTGCCAAACTTACCTCAAGATGGTGTAAAAGTAATTGGTTACCGTCAAGCAATGACTTTGCCAACACAACCAAAATCTATGATTATTGTTGGTTCTGGAGCAATTGGAGTGGAGTTCGCTCACTTCTACAACTCAATGGGAACTGAAGTTACAATTGTAGAATTTATGCCAAATGTAGTTCCTGTAGAAGATGAAGATATCTCAAAACAATTTGAGCGTTCTTTGAAAAAAGCTGGAATTAAAATAATGACAAACTCTTCTGTAGAAAAAGTTGACACTACAGGAAACGGAGTTAAAGCAACTGTAAAAACAGCTAAAGGAGAAGAAGTTCTTGAAGCTGATATCGTACTTTCTGCAGTTGGAATCAAAACTAACATTGAAAATATTGGTTTAGAAGAAGTTGGAATCGCTGTTGACAGAGATAAAATCTTAGTAAACGCTTACAACGCAACTAATATTCCTGGATATTATGCAATTGGAGACGTTACTCCAGGTCAGGCTTTAGCTCACGTGGCTTCGGCTGAAGGAATCAACTGTGTTGAAAAAATCGCTGGATTACACGTAGAACCAATCGATTACGGAAACGTTCCTGGTTGTACGTACGCAACTCCAGAAATTGCTTCTGTTGGTTTGACTGAAAAACAAGCTAAAGAAAAAGGTTACGAGTTAAAAATTGGTAAATTCCCATTCTCTGCTTCAGGAAAAGCAAAAGCTGCAGGAACTCCAGATGGATTCGTAAAAGTAATTTTCGATGCTAAATATGGAGAATGGTTAGGATGTCACATGATTGGTGCTGGTGTTACAGATATGATTGCTGAAGCAGTTGTAGCTCGTAAACTTGAAACTACAGGTCATGAAATCCTTAAATCTATCCACCCTCACCCAACTATGAGCGAGGCTGTTATGGAAGCTGTTGCTGATGCTTACGGCGAAGTAATTCACTTGTAAAAAATATACCGTTTTACGGTTACATATAATTTTCAATTTAAAAATCCGATTTGCGAAAGCGAGTCGGATTTTTTTATTTGAGATATAATTGATTCATTTTAAAAAATTTAAACTACTTATTTTCATAACTTTACTAAAACAATTAAAAGTCTAGGAAAAAATTTGGTGCAATTCTAATTTAGAATATTTGATAGCAATAACTTCAAAATACGCAAAATGAAATCAAAACTTAGCATATTAATCGTAATCGTTTTTTTAGTCCTTAGCTGTAAAAAACAAAATGAGGAAAAAGTTACTGCTACTGCAGAAAATCATAGCCTGACAAATGTTGAACAATTATTAGAGGGAAACCAAAGATTTATAGATGAAAAACCTATTCATCCGCACCAAAACAGAGATGCTGTCAAAGCCAATGAAAATGGACAAAAGCCATTTGCTGTTGTTGTAACTTGTTCTGACAGTAGAGTTTCGCCCGAAATTGCTTTTGACCAAGGAGTTGGCGATCTATTTGTGATACGAAATGCTGGAAATTTAATTACCAATATCGATATGGGAAGTATTGAATATGCGGTTGAACACTTAGACTCTAAATTAATTGTTGTGCTTGGACATACCGAATGTGGCGCTATTAAGGCTTATATAGAAGACAAAAATGGTTCGTATAAAAATCATTTTAATCATATTGACGACATTGTGGAAACAATTTCGATGGAAAATGAAGAAATTGAAGCGGCTAAAAAAATCCCAAAAGAAAAAAATTATTTAGGCGCAATTGATGCAAATATCAAGCACTCAATCAAGCTAATTGAAGATAATCCAATTGTAAAAGAACATAAAGTAAAAGTTGTTGCCATGCGATATGATGTGCATACAGGAAAAGTAATTGTGTTGTAATCAAAGAAATAATTTTCTACAAAACCAAAATTCGATTTGCTTTCACAAATCGGATTTTTTTATTTTCATAACTTTACTCTAAACATCATCTGTTATGAAAGAGATTTATATTGTTGAATTTCCATCAAATTTGGGACTAAAAGAACCTCAACCGGGAAAAGAATCAGGCGTAAAAAAATTACCAGAATGGTTCTGGAGACATAATCTGCATAAAGAAATCAATCCAAAAAATATTCTCACGCTCGATGCTCCAAAATACTCGAATGTTAAAGATTCTGAAACACAGATTCTCAATGCAAATTCATTGGTAGAATATGCTCGCGAACAAGCCTATCTAATCAACAATATTCTTTCGCAAAATAAATTTCCTTTTATCATTGGCGGTGATTGCAGCATTTTATTGGGAACCGCAATCGCATTAAAACAAAAAGGAAACTTCGGATTGTTTTATCTTGACGGACATACCGATTTTATGGATATTTCTTTGTCCGAAACTGGCGGTGTCGGCGGTATGGCAGCTTCAATTGTGACAGGAAATGGTCATCAAAAACTAACAAATATTTTGAATTTATGTCCGTACATCAAAGAAGAAAATCTTTGGTGCGTGGGCAATCGCGAATATGATGATCAATATGAAAATGAAATCCGAAATTCTGAAGCCACATATCTTAGTTTAAATGATCTTCGGGAAAAAGGAATTCCGAATTGCGTTGAAACTTTCTTAGCTGAGATAAAAAATAAAAATCTCGATGGCTTTTTTCTACATATAGATGTTGATGTTTTAAACGACGAAATTATGCCTTGCGTTGATAGCAGAACCCCAGACGGACTTTCATATGCCGAATTCAATGAGCTCATCTCCTATTTGTTTCAAAGCGAAAAATTAATCGGACTCGAAATAACCATTCTCGACCCTGACTTAGATTTGACTGGACAATACACCAAAGATTTTGTCGCCAATTTTACACAAACTTTTAATTCATCCAGAAATAAATCTTAGAAGTTCAAAACTTAAAAATAAGATGTTCTTTCATAAAATCGAAGTACTTACATTCAATATTTTATACTATTTTTACTACTGACATTCGGTTTTAAAAATCAATTCATCAAGAATAGAACAAATTTCATCAGCATATTGCATCAAACCAAAATCATAATTTCGCTTTTAACCAAAACCAAAAAATCATGATTAAAAAAATTGTACTATTCGTTTCTTTACTAATTGGAATCACGGCTTCGGCACAACAAAACGAGTTCAAAATTCCAGATTACAAGCAAATTGAAAAAGAGATTCAGGATAAAAAATCACCATTTTATTATCCAAATTTAATGGATCGTCTGGCTAAAAATGATACGCTCATGACGCACGATGAATTCCGTTATTTGTATTTCGGATATGTTTTTCAGCCAAAATACAACGCTTTCTGGAGATCGCCTGACGAAAAAAAATTGAATGATATTTTTGGCAAAGAAAAAATGGAAACCAAAGATTATGACGAAGCCATCAAATTGATCAATCACACTTTAAGCGAATTCCCTTTTGATCTTAGACAATTAAATCTTCTTGCGTACACGTATCACTTGAAAGGCGACGAAGAAAGTGCCAAAACAGCTTCGTTCAAATTTCATAGTATCATGAATGCCATTTTATCTTCGGGCGACGGACGAAAATGCGAAACTGGTTTTCATGTTATTTTGGTCGAACATGAATATATTCTTTTAAATGTTTTTGAACTCGAAAGCAAATCGCAGTCACTTGTTGACAAATGCGATTATCTGAGTTTTGAAAAAGGAAAATACAATGTTGACGGCATTTATTTTAATATTGAAAAAATGTTAGAAAATGAAACTAAATCTCTGAAATAAGTTTTTGGATTAGAAAATCAAATGACAATCACAGAAATTAGAAATAAAGATTACGAGCCATTAAGAAATTTGTTTTTGACCGAAAGACGGCGAACTTTTTCATGGCTTGACCAATCTGAATTTCAATTGGATGATTTTGAAAAACATATTCAGGGAGAAACCGTTTTTGTTGCTCTTATAAATGATATTCCGGTTGGGTTTATTTCGATTTGGATGCCCACTAATTTCATTCATCATTTGTATATTGATCACGAACATCAAGGCAAAAGCATTGGAACTGAATTATTGAAAACAGCGATTAAAAAAACGACTTTTCCGCTTACTTTAAAGTGTTTAGCAAAAAATACCAAAGCCGTAGATTTTTATAAACGAAAAGGTTTTATTGAGACAGAACGAGGCGAATCAGACCACGGAACTCACATTTTATTTTCTTTAGAATTCTATTAAACCCATTATATTCAAACACATAGAAACATAGATTTAAATGCTGATAAAAGGCGTTTCACTTATTTTAAACAAACATAGTTTTGGCTATGTGTTAAGAAACTAGTTTCTTTTTTAGTTCTTTTAGACAAATAAAATCTATGTTTCTATGTGTTGAAAAAAAATACTTAATCAAAAAATACTTTAAACCACAAATGAACACAATAACAAAAAAAGACATTGAAAAGCCAATTGGCGGTTTATTCTTCATGATTATCAACACTTCGATTTGGGCATTTATTGCCGAATATTACTTCGAAAATAAAGACTTTCATTTAGCCGGAATTCTTTTAGGAATGATCATTATGAGTTTTTTATTTTTCTATCTGAAATTTACAAAAGCTCAAAAAAATCTTCCAGAAAGTACAATTGAAAAAACAGAAGACGAAAAGAAAAACGAAAAATGGTTCTTGATTATTTTTGGTTTGGAAGGTCTTGGAATTTTGGTTGCCAAAAACATATTGGTCAATATTAATCATAACGAACTGTTTATTTGCTTTTTTGTTCTAATTGTTGGACTGCACTTTTTTCCATTGGCAAAAATATTCAAACGCACTTTTGATTTTTACATAGGAACTTGGACTTGCTTGTTTGCTTTTCTTGGCATTTATCTAATCACTCAAAAAATCACAACCGTAAATATTGCTAATGTAATTGTAAGTTTGGGCTGTGCATTTGCAACCATTTTCTATGGTTTCAGAATGATTTTGCAAGGCCGAAAATTGCTTCTCATCAAAGATGAAATAGCGTAATATTAAATATTTTAATAAATTACCTACAATTAACGCAACCTTTTAACTAAAACATCATCTTTAAATCAAACCAATTAATTTAAACCGATGAGAAAATATTACTTGTTATTACTTATTGTAATTCTGAATTCCTGTAGCAACAACGAAAGCGAATTAAATGATGCTCAAACTCAAGCGTTGCTAGGAGGACGGTGGAACTGGGTGCAATCTACCACGCAATCAAATAGTACCCCAATCACGCCTGCGATAGTTAATAAAAGTCGTGTTTTAGCGTTTTCGGGTACTTCATATAAAGAATATGAAAATGGCACTTTGATTTCTAACAGAACCTTTTTTGTTGTAAAAAAACCGTCAATTTATGGTGGCGAAAAAAATATGTTTGTATTTAAAAACGCTTACTCTTCTACCAGCAAATCTTCTATATTTCGGGCTACTGGTGAAAGTTCATTTGAAATTATTGGAAAAAAACTGTACATAAGAGAAGAATTTGCAAACGGCATAATAGAGGAGTATGACCGTGTGCTAGAATATTAAAAACTAAATCAATCCTAATGAAAAAAATTTTACCTATTATTTTTATCCTTTTGATTCTTGCAAGCTGTTCCAATGACGATAACAGTCCAAATCCGACGATTGGAACATGGAAATTAGTAAAAACTCGCAATCATGTTTTTGCCACTCCTGATGATCCAAATAAGGAGACCATCACTGATTATTCAGACAAAAATATTTTTTACACATTTGATGCAAAATATAATTTAACAATTAGCATGGATGGAAAAATAGAACAGCATCAATACGAATACAAACTCGACTATTTATCTGGAGGTCCAACTGTTGGGGAATCAAAAATTCCTATAGTCAATATTGACGGTTCTAAATGGACTTATGGAATTTCTGATAAAGGAGAAATGATTTTAGGAAAATCATATACGGACGGTTCTGATTTGTATTTTGTTCGACAATAATTTTCTCTTTCTTAGATCTTATGAAAACTAAATTTTCTGGCTTAGCCCCGATGGAAGCGGCATCTCCCGATTTAGAAAAACAAGGCTTTTTCAGCCGTAGTTTTTGTTAATTGGGAATATAGTGGACAGCGGGACTGAACGTCTTTTTGAAAACAAAAATTACTGCTTCTAAATAAAAAAAAAATGCTCTTCTTGATAATTCTTGAAGAGCATTTTTTATTAATTGACTAAAAAAAGTGAATTACTGAATAAGAGGATTCCGTTTTCCCAAAAACCTCTAAAAAGTGGGTTATCCATCATATAAATTACGCTTCCGTCGCCTCTTTTATCTACTGCGAAGGTCACGGTTTCTGGAAGTTTTTTCTTGATGTCGTGCCCGACAAAACCATAACTCAAAAAGTTTTTTGGAATGTACGCCACGTTGATCGCATTTTTTAGAAGCGAAAATGATCTTTCATTCGTTTTAAGACTGTAATACGAATTTCCTAAACCAAACGCCATCGGGTAAGTTTTGTCTAATTTATTCTCGATAATCGCACCCGGAATTGTACCCGAAATTTCTCTTCGCTCTGAACCTTCGAAGTCTAAAAATCGTTTTTTAAGTTCGTTTTCCTTTTCTTCTTTTTCTGATTTTTCTTTGTCTTCCTTACTTGCAAACATGCTCAACGCATAACCTTCGCGATCTTGAAAAAGCGAAATGGCGCTGCTCATGGCGATAACTTTTCCGCCATTTTTAATCCATTCGTCAATTTGTTTTTTCTGCTCGTCTGAAAAATCATAAGAACCGTCTGAAAGTATCAAAGTGTTGTAATTATACAATTTAACTCGGTTGAAATTGGAAGTCTCGACAATACTTACCGGATATTTTACAACTTCGTCCAGATAATGCCAATTGGCGCCAAATTCTGTCGAAACTATTCCTTTTCCAGAAAGCATCAGAATTTTTGGTGCTTTTAAAAGAACAAAATTTTCACCGCCAATGTCCTTTGAATTCGTAGAAAATCCTGTTGTTATAAAACTGTAATCTGATTTGATTTTGATGATTTCGCTCACTGTTTTTTCAAAATCGGCTGTTTTAGGATTATCGGCACGGCTGATAATTAATCCACCTGGTTCGATTGTAATGGTTCCGAAAACGGCTTTTTTCATTGCCGAACGCACTTTTATTCCTGCTTGATGCAATGCCGAAAGTACTTGGGCTGAAACTCTGCTGTTCCAAGGTACATAAAAGGCATAAACGCTGGCCGGAATTGTTTTTGGAGCAATTTCAATCGCCGATTTTGTTTTTATTCCGATTGTATTTTTTACCGCATAACCTTCAACCCCGTACGCCAATGGCAAAGCCCAAGCAGTAATATCATACGACAAACTATCGTTCAGTTTTTGATTTGGTTCGAATAAAACCTGTGTCAAAACTGATCTTGGCTGGTCTGCTTTTATGATTAAATCGTTTGGCTCAATTTTGAAACTTTCGCTTTTTTTGTTTTGATAGTGAAACCCTGAAGCATTTGCAGATGCGTCGGCATAACTGAATTCGATGTCATTCTTTTTCAGCATTTCGGTCAATTGCTCCAGTTTTGCGTTGCTTTTTAAAACATAGGTATTGTAAACGCCTTTTGCTTTTATGCGCGCGTTGGCGTGAAAATCTCTGAAGCCTTTTAAAAGAACATCTTTTTGTGAAGCGGCACTTTCAACCACCGTCAAAACTGCTGTAGCATGATGCGTTAAACGGTCTTTTATGGTAACGTTGGTTCCGTTTTCCATAGTTACTTCGCGGCCTGCTCCTATTCCGCCCTGCTCTAGCGTTAATCCGACAGCGCCATTGTACGTTGGATACGTGTCGCCATAACTTGGATAAAACAAATCAAAACGTTCTCTGGTGTTGTACATCCAGTTTTGTTTGTCGAATTTCTCCGAAATATTTTTTCCTAAAACATTATAAAAATCTTTTTGATATTGCTCGATAAATTCGTGAAGCGGTTCGGCAGCCGGAGGAAAAAAGTACGGCGAATTGTAACTCATTTCATGCACGTCGGTATGAACTTGTGGCATCCATTGATTGTACACTTTTATGCGCTGTTGTGATTCGGCTTGCGTTTGCCACGCCCAATCTCGGTTCAAATCAAAAAGATAGTGATTGTATCTTCCGCCCGGCCATTCTTCCATATGTTCTCTGTCGTACAATCCCGGATGTGTCTTTTTACCTGAAATTTCTCTAAGCCAGTTTCCGTAACGTGAATAACCATCAGGATTGATGCACGGATCGAGAATTACGATGGTGTTTTTAAGCCATTTTTTTGTCTCTTCATTTGACGGATTCAAAAGTTCGTAAGCAACAGTCATAGCACTTTCGGTTCCAGCAAATTCATTTCCGTGAACGTTGAAGCTCAACCAAACAATTATTTTGTCTTGGGCTGTAGCCGATTTTGAATCGGAAAGACCAATAGAAGCCAAATTATTTAATCGGATTTGCTCCAGATTTTTCAGGTTTTCAGGATCCGAAATAAAGTATAAATTCAAATCGCGTTGTTCGTTTGTTAGACCATATTGCTGTTTTTTAATTAAAGCCGAATTTTCGGTCAGGTATTTAAAATAATCTTCGACTTGATGGTAAAACGAGATTTGTTTGCCATAATTCGGAATAAATTCTGACGGCGATTTTAATTGTGCAAAAGCTGAAATTGAAGCGGTTATAAAAAATAATACAGCGTAAAAGTTTTTTATCATAATTGGAAATGGTTTGCAGTTGGTTAAAAATAAGAATTAACTTTATATAATAAAAAGCGATTCTAATTTTAATTGATTTATTAATTTTTAAGAAGATTTAGACAAATGAATATTCTAATAGTTTACTGCCATCCGAGCAAAAAATCATACACTTTTCAGGTGCTGGAAAGACTTAAAGCTGTTATTGCAAAACAAAACTGGAATCTGGAAATTTCTGATTTATATGATTCTAACTTTCAAAGCGATATGTCTGAAACCGAATATGAAAGAGAAGGTTTTGCAAAACTTGAACTTCCAATTTCTCAAGATGTTTTGGCAGAACAGAAAAAACTCGAAAATGCCGATTGTGTTATTTTTCTATATCCGGTCTGGTGGAGCGATTGCCCAGCTAAATTAAAAGGTTGGTTTGACCGCGTTTATTCTGTTGGATATGCTTACGGACAAACGGATACTTTTCCGAAAATGAAAACTATTCCGCTTGGACTTGCTATTTGCACTGCTGGTCATCCGAATGATTTTTTAAATGAAATAAAAATGGCGCAAAGCATGGAAACCATCATGCTCGAAGACCGACTTGGAAAACGTTTTGAAAATAAAGAAATGCTGATTTTAGGTGGAACATTGGAATTGGAAAAAGTAATGGAAAACCATTTTTTATCAATTGAAAATATTTGTAAGAAAATCGAACAGTATTTTATTTAAATCAATTATTTTAGAACCTAAAATAATATTGATTCAAAAATGGCTGTTAAAAAAAGTGTCTTAGAACAAATGTCTGATCGTGAATTAGAAAATTATATAAAACCAGAAACTACCTTCGTTCCCGAAGCTACAAAAATTGCTTTTGAAATACTTAAAAAAAGAGGTCGTGAATTTTCACCTCAAGAAATTGATTCAATTAATTTCTTGATTAATAAGAAGGAAGAAAAAAAGATACGTCCAATACACGAAAATCATATAAAATCATCCAATTTTATTTTTATTTCAATAGCTCTAGGAATAGTGAACTTTATTTTAGCATTAAAATATTATCCTAATGGAACAGGAATTTTTTCCGCTATTGTCGCTTTCATTTTCGTTGGAATTCTAGCATATTTAATTCGACAAGGACGTGATTTGAAAATTTTATTATTAGTGCTGTTTTTGATTGGATTACCGGTTTCTATTCCAACTTTAATTTCGGACCTAACCTATTTTCCGCTAAACGGAATTCTAAGTCTTAGCCAGCAAATATTGCAACTTTTGGCTATAATTTTTCTATTTATGATTCCAAAGAAATTCGAAAGTATAAAAAACAACGAATTTGAAAACTGGCTATCTGGCGAAAATGTAGAAGACACAAAATATAACTAGTCATAATTTTTGAGAAACCATACAGGTTTTTAAAACCTTTTTGATTTACAATATTTACAAACTTACTCTTAATGAATCTTAAAAAAATAAAAGTTTATCATTTATTCTGGATTGTTTCTCTTCTAATATTACTTATTGGATTTTTACAAAATAATGATCCAAATGCGACTTTAGACATTAATATTCACGATACTTACTTTGTCGCTCGCAATGCCGACGCAACTGTATTTTTCTTTATTTGCTATTTTTTAATGGGAACTGGATATTGGCTTCTTCAAAAAAAAATTAAAGAAACACCTTGTACCATTCTTAACTTTCATTCATTCTTTTATTTTGATTGGAAGTTTTATTTTGTATTGGGTTGTTTTCTTTTATCATCCACAAACTGAAATCGACCCAAATTTTCCACTATTATATGACTTACAAAACTTAAATATAGTTTTAGTGAGCGAGTTACTTTTAATTCTTTTTGTCGCAACTCCAATTTATATCATTAATTTATTGATTGGTCTTTTCAGAAAAAACTAAATAACTACTATGTAGAGATTACGCTCAGAAACCCGACAGGTTTTAAAAATCTGTCGGGTTTACAAACGAACGGATTTATACATAAATCAAACTGGACTGAAGTCCAGCCCTACAATATACATCGAGCCGAAGGCTCTTTTCAAAGTTCCGAAGGAACGAATCATATTGTAGAGCTGGACTTCAGTCCAGTTTAGATAAATGCATAACAAATAACAAACAGAACGAGTTTACAATTCATGTCAAAATTGTCTGATTCTACCCTTAAAATTGTCTTCTAGACACCCTAACTAATTGATTTTTAAAAGATAACTTTGATTATTCAACTTTTTAAAAATTATATGATGAGCACAGAAAATTTTAGCACAACAATACAAGTCGATCAAACACCACAGGAAGTTTTTAATGCCGTTACCAATGTTCGAGGCTGGTGGTCTGAAGAAATTGAAGGAAATACAGCAAAACTGAATGATGAATTTGATTATCATTTTGAAGATATTCACCGCTGCAAAGTAAAATTGATCGAAGTAATTCCGAATCAGAAAATTGTTTGGTTGGTTGAAGAAAACTACTTCAAATTCACCGAAGACAAAACGGAATGGACAAACACGAAACCAACTTTTGAAATTTCAGAAAAAAACGGCAAAACAGAACTTCGTTTTACACATTTTGGTTTAGTTCCAGATTACGAATGCTTTGATATTTGCAGAGATGCTTGGACAAATTACATTCAGAACAGTCTTAAAAAACTCATTACCACAGGAAAAGGCGAACCAAATGCAGCGGGAAAACCACAAACAGAAAACGAAAAAAAGCTTTCTTCAAAATAATTTTATAAATTAGTGATTCTAAAAAATCCTAGTTTATGAACCCTATTTTAAGAAATACTTTGGCCGTAATCATTGGTCTTTTTGTTGGAAGCATTGTAAATATGAGTATAATTTTAATAAGTGGTTCGATTATTCCGCCACCAGATGGCGCTGATAATACAACTATGGAAGGGCTCAAAGCAACCATGCATTTATTTGAGCCTAAACATTTTCTTTTCCCTTTTTTGGCACACGCTACAGGAACATTTGCGGGAGCGGCTGCGACTGCAATAATTGCATATAATCATAAAAAGAAACTAGCGCTGGTTATTGGCGCTTTCTTTTTATTGGGTGGTATCGTAAGCGTTTGCTCTTTGCCATCACCAATTTGGTTTACGGTCGTTGATTTAGTTTTTGCTTATATTCCAATGGCATATTTGGCTTTGAAATTAACTTGCAAAAGAAAACCTTACCTTCATTAAAATGAACAACAAACCGACAAAAGTCAAACCGGCTAAAATATGTTACGAGCACATTGGCGGAAAATTAGGCCAATTGCTCGCCATAACTTTTGCCGAAAAAGGATGGATTGCAAAGGAAAATCCTGCTGATAAACACTTTTATATCACCGAAATCGGGATAATAGAATTCGGGAAACTCGGAATTGATCTTTCTGAAATAAAACTTGAAGATTTCTAAAAAAATGCCCCAAATTCTGTAATACCGCAGCTTCAAATTTCTTAACTTAGTTCGCTTTTATATTTAAAATTATGACTAGGAAAGAAATTGCCCGAGACTTCTTAAAACTTGCTGCAAACGGACATTCACACGAAGCATTCCGACTCCATGTTAGCAAAAAATTTAAACATCACAACGCTTATTTTAAGGGCGATGCCGATACTTTGATGCTTGCAATGGAAGAATCGGCAAGGACAAATCCGAATAAAATTTTTAAAATTCATCATATTTTAGAAGACGACAATCTGGTTGCGGTTCACTCGCATTTAAAACAAAACTCAGAAGATATTGGTTTTGCCGTAGTTCATATTTTGAAATTTAAAGAGGACAAAATTGTAGAACTTTGGGATTTGGGTCAGCCGGTTCCCAAAGAAACAATCAACGAAAACGGAATGTTTTAAATTAATTGTTAATGGTGAATTGTTAATTGTAAATTATTAACGAAAACCGAAAACTAGACAAATGGCTAAAAATAAAACGAACGAAACCCAAAGCAGTGTTGCTGACTTTATAAACACTTTTGTTGATGATGAGGCAAAAAAAAATGACGCTTTTGAGCTTATAAAAATCATGGGGAAAACTAGCGGTTTTGAAGCTAAAATGTGGGGTCCAAGCATTGTTGGTTTCGGAAGTTATCATTACAAATACGCAAGCGGTCATGAAGGTGACGCGCCATTAGCAGCTTTCTCACCTAGAAAAGCGGCGATTTCACTTTATCTGCATTTACCAGCCGAAGAAAGAGAAGAATTACTGGTAAAACTCGGAAAACATAAATCGGCAAAAGGCTGTGTTTATGTCAAAAAACTGGCTGATATTGATGTTGAAATTCTTAAAAAAATGGTTTTGATTTCGGTAAACGAGCTACGAAAACAATATCCTTCAAACTAAATATTAAAATGCTCTCAGAAAATAGTTCTCAACAACAAATCGATGATTTTATATTAGAATGTTTCTTTGCGACAGTTATAATTACGGTTTTTGTTTTATGCTTGTACAAACGTAAAAAAGTCTATAAATATATTACTGAAATTGAAACTTATAATAATCTTCCAAACATCCGATTATATGTTGGTTTAGTGCTCTTGATTGTCGTATGTCTAAAATTTCTTTACGACTTTTTTTGCAAAATTTTCTCTTAAACGTATTAATTCAATAAAACAATATCCTTCAAACTAAAAAATATGACTCTTACCTTATTTCTTCTTTTTATCGCCATTGTGATCTATTTTTTATATCATCCTCGATATGGAAAAAGACCTGCCGGCGAACGACTTGCACTAATACAAAAATCACCTCATTATAAAAACGGAAAATTTGAAAATGAAAGTTTCACGCCCGAACTTGCCGAAGGTTACGGGTATTTTGATGTGTTAAAAGAATTTTTCTTCAAGAAAGTAGATCGCAAAATTCCGACCGATGTTATTCCGTCTGTAAAAAACAATCTGCATGAAATTCCGTTAGACCAGGATATTCTGGTTTGGTTTGGACATTCGTCTTATTACATTCAGCTTGCAGGAAAACGTTTTTTGATTGATCCCGTTTTCAGTGGCAACGCCTCGCCTATTTACGGCACTACAAAAGCTTTTAAAGGAACTGATATTTACACTGCTGACGATATTCCAGAAATTGATTATTTATTGATTACGCATGACCATTACGACCATTTGGATTTTGCAACAATTATGGCGCTGAAACCAAAAATCAAAAAAATAATTACGGCGCTTGGTGTTGGTTCACACTTTGAATTTTGGAAGTTTCCATCTGAAATTATTATCGAAAAAGACTGGCATGAAAAAATAGAATTGGATCAGAATTTAACGATTTATACAGCTCCTACGAGACATTTTTCGGGCAGAAGCATTAAACGTTGTAATACGCTTTGGACATCTTTCATTCTGGAAACCAAAGATTTTAAAATGTATCTAGGTGGTGACAGCGGTTATGATTCTCATTTTGCTAAAATTGGCGAAAAATACGGCCCTTTTGATATTGCGCTTCTTGATAACGGGCAATATAATCCGGCTTGGAAATACATTCACAATCTGCCAGAAGATGTAATAAAAGCGATGAAAGATTTGAACACCAAAAGAGTTTTCCCGGTTCATTCGTCAAAATTCGCACTAGCACTTCATCCTTGGGACGAACCTTTGATCAAAGTAACCGAATTGAATAATTTGTCTGAAAATCCAATTCCGCTAATCACACCAAAAATTGGCGAAATCGTTGAACTGAAAAATGAAAATCAGGAATTTCAACAATGGTGGAAAGGGATTAGATAATGATTAATTGTTAATTGTTAATTGTTAATTGTTAATTGATAATTGAAAAACCTGAAACTTGATCCCGAAGCCTCGGGAGAAACAAAAAAATGAACAACTATAACATTAGAAACGCAAATCCTTCAGAATTTGAAGAAATTGGAAAACTTTTAATCCGTGTTTATTCGGCTTTAGAAGGATTTCCAAAAGAAAATGAACAGCCCAATTATTATAAAATGCTGGCAAATATTGGCGATTTTACAAAACTTCTAGAAACCGAGCTTTTGGTCGCTGTTGATGAGAACAATAAAATTGCCGGAGCTGTTGTTTATTTTAATGATATGCAGTTCTACGGCTCTGGAGGTACTGCTACTCAGGAAAAAGATTCGGCTGGATTTCGTTTACTTGGAGTTGATTTTGAAGCCAGAGGACAAGGAATTGGAAAACTTTTGACTTTGAAATGTGTTCAAAAAGCATCTGAAAATAATCGCAAGCAAATCATTATTCATTCGACATTAGCAATGAAAACAGCTTGGAAAATGTATGAAAATATTGGATTCAAAAGATCTGAAGATTTGGACTTTATGCAGGGAGAACTTCCTGTATTTGGATTCAGATATTTATTAATTCCCTAAAAAAATGAGCTAATTCTTTTGTCACCCTTAGCGAAGTCGAAGCGTACAACACAAAATTTTCGCCACAAATTTCACGAATTTCCGCAAATTCAATTTTAATTGGTGAAAATTCGTGAAATTCGTGGCAAACAACTAAACTTGAAACTTTAAACCTGAAACAAAAAAAACTTGAAACTAAAATTAACCTTTATTGCAGTTGCTTTTTTAGCAACTTTAAACCTTTTTGCTCAAAATACGTATGTCTTTTTGGGTTCGTATAACCGTGATAAATCTGCTGAAGCGATTCAGGTTTATCAATTGGATACTGTGAGCGGAAAATTAATGAAAACAGCATCGGCAAAAAACATTATTAATCCCTCTTTTTTAGCTGTTTCGCCAAATGGAAAATATATTTACGCCTGTACAGACACCAAAACGCCAAATGCGGGAAGCATAAGCAGTTTTGAATTTAATCCAGAAAATAAAACGCTGACTTTTTTAAACAGCCAAAGAAGCGGCGGCGAAAATCCGGTTTATGTAACGGTTCATAAAAGCGGTAAATGGATTGCAAATGCCAATTATACAGAAGGAAGCGTTTCTGTTTTCCCGATTTTAGAAAACGGTAAAATAGATTCCATTGCGCAAAATTTTCAATACATGGACGGAAGTACGCACAAAGAAAGACAAACGCGTTCACATGTTCATTCGGCTATATTTTCACCTCAATTTGATTACCTGTTTTTGCCGGATTTAGGTGCTGATAAAATCCGTTGTTATGCATTTGATGAAAATCAGAAAAAGCCATTGATCGAAACAAAAAATCCTTTTACAAAAACAGATTTAGAAGCCGGACCGAGACATTTTGCTTTTCATCCAAATCAAAAATTTGGGTATTGCATTGAAGAAATGGCTGGGCAAATAAGCGTTTATAAATATGATAACGGCGTTTTGAATAAAATACAGCGAATTGCTACGCACCCTGATAAAATTAAAGAGGGATTTGAAAGTTCGGACATTCATATTTCGCCAGACGGGAAGTTTCTATATGCCACAAATAGAGGAAAAGAAAACAATATTGCCATTTTTACAATTGATGAAAATGGTCTTTTAAAAAACATTGGCTACCAATCAACTTTAGGAAAACATCCGAGAGTTTTTGCCCTTGATGAAAGCGGAAAATTTTTAATTGCTTCGAATGTTAATACTGGAAATGTGGTCGTTTTTAAACGAAATGCTAAAACCGGAATGCTAAAAAAAGTTGGAAAAGAAGTGAAAATGGAAAATGTTTCTTGCGTTCAGATTAAAAGGATTTGATATTGCCCACAGATTTAACGGATATAGCTGATTGGCACAGATTGTTTTTGTCATTTCGATCTTGAGGCTTCGGGAAAGAAATCACACTCGAGAATCGACAAAGATTGGCGATTATCTTTGCGGATTTGCTTGTGTGATTTGCTTCGCCTGTTCGCTATCGCTCGGGTCTCCTTTCAGTCGAAATTGACAAACTTGATATTTAATCTTTCTGAAAAAAAAACTAAAACAAAAAATTATGGCCACAAATAATTTCAACTTACAACCAGAAGTTCTAGAAAACGAAATCTCGAAATTAATTCCGTTAGAGGAAAAACATTTTGAAGCATTATTTGAAGCGGCTTCCGACCCATTGATTTGGGAACAGAATCCCGTAAAAAACCGTCATGAAAGAGAGGGTTTTAAAACTTTTTTTGACCTCATAATTACAAAAAATCCGTTCTTAATTCTTGATAAGCAAACCAATGAAGTAATTGGGAACGACCAGTTTTTATGATTATAATCCAGAAAAATCAAGCGTTGGAATTGGCTACACTTTCATTACACGAAAATATTGGGGCGGACCTTATAATAAATCAAACAAAAAATTATTGATCGATTATGCATTTCAGCACGTTGATTCGGTGCTTTTTCATGTTGGAGCAGAAAATTTCCGTTCTCAAAAAGCGGTTTTAAAACTCGGCGCAGAAAAAATCAATGACATTATGTTTAATATAAATGGCGTTGATGTACCGTATTTTGAATATGAACTTCGTAAATCTTAGAATGTCATTTGTGAAATGTAAAATGGTAATTGTGAAAAAGAAGAAAGATTTTTTTAAGAACTAACTTTTAATATTTACTTATATTTACATTCACTCATAACTTCTAACGTCTTGCATAAAAATGAAAACAGAAAACAACAAATTCGCAAAAGCCGAAATGCTGATTAGAAAACCTGTTTCAGAAGTTTTTCAGGCTTTTACAGATCCAGAAATCACTAGTAAATTTTGGTTTACTAAGGGTTCCGGAAAATTAGAAGAAAACCAAAAAACAGAATGGACTTGGGAAATGTATGGTTTCTCACTTTCGGTTACGACATTGGTTTTACAAGAAAACAAGAAAATTGTTATTGAATGGGGAAATCCCGATGAAATCACTTTAGTAGAATGGATTTTTTCGCCACTAAATGAAAATGAGACTTTTGTGAGCATAACAAATTCTGGCTTAAAAGGCGATGCTGATAAAATAATCGATCAAGTTCGTAATTCAACAGAAGGTTTTACTTTAGTTTTAGCTGGCGCAAAAGCATATTTGGAACATAAATTGCAATTGAATTTGGTTTTAGACCGATTCCCGAAAGGGTTAGCTTAATTTTTGTTTCATGTTTTTTTTAGTTTCTCCCGAGACTTCGGGATCAAGTTCCGCTCGAAACCTGAAACCTGAAACTTGAAACCTGAAACTTGAAACAACTAAAAATCATGGAAACAAAAAAACCAGCAAATATTGACGAATACATTGGTACTTTCCCAGATGAAGTTCAGGAAATTCTGGAGAAAATCAGAATGACGATTCAAAAAGCGGCACCAGATGCCAAGGAGAAAATCAGTTATTCGATGCCGGCTTTTGAGCAAAACGGAATTGTAGTTTATTTTGCAGCTTTTAAAAATCACATTGGACTTTATGCTTTGCCAAGTGGTCATGAAGAATTTAAAGAGGAACTTTCAAAATACAAATCAGGCAAAGGTTCGGTTCAATTTCCGTTAAAAGACAAAATGCCGTATGATTTAATCACCAAAATTGTAAAATTTAGAGTGAAAGAAAATCTGGAAAAGGCGAAAAAGAAATAAATTTTAAATGAATTTAACTGAACACTATAATCAACTTTACAAAACATCTGCTGAGGCTATTTTGGCAGGAAAATATGCTATTGATTCAGAGTTGAAAAACGAATTGGATTCCCGTTTCGGAATAACGTTGTTAATTCGCCCAAGCGATGAAATAAAAGCAAATATGCAGCTTTTTATCAATGAATTAAAAAAGGCAGAACCAGAGCAATATTTTTATCCTGATTCTGATATTCACATTACGGTTATGTCGATTATTTCATGTTCAGAGAAGTTTCAGCTAAATCAGATTTCACCAAATGATTATATTCAGCTAATCTGCAAAAGTATGGTTGATGCCGATAAAATTAAAATTCATTTCAGAGGAATTACGGCCTCATCTTCTGCCCTAATGATTCAAGGTTTTCCAACGGATGAAACTTTGAATAATTTCAGAAACAAATTGCGAGAAAATTTCAAAAACTCCGATTTACAGCAAACTATTGACAGCCGTTACACAATTTCTACGGCGCATTCTACCGTTATGCGTTTTCAGGAACCGCTTCATAATCCGAAGAAATTAATTGAAATTGCGGATAAATTTCGTGATTATGATTTTGGAGAATTTGAAGTGAAAAATCTAGAATTGGTTTATAATGACTGGTACCAACGCAAAAGTACTACTCGTGTTTTGGGAAATTTTGGCTTGAGATAGTTTGTTTTTTTGCCACTAATTCCACTAATTTTCAGATGCTCCAAAATATAATTCGTGAAAATTCGTGAAATTCGTGGCAAACAAAATCACTTTTTAAACGTTCCAAAATGCCATAAAATACCAGCTGGATCGTGAAGAAAACATTCGCTTCCCCAATCTAAATGGCGAGTTGGAGTTAATTTTACATCATATTTTTCCGTTAAATTAAGTGCTAAAAGTTCGTTGTAATATCGAACTGCATCGTCAACTTCAAGAAAAACCATCGTGTTTTCTATCCAGCTTTTATCGTAATAATCCTGAAGATAAAATGCAAATTCTCCGCTTTTAAAAACAGAAAAATTAGATTCTAAAACGCCCTCTTCAAATCCTAAATCGCGATAGAAACTTCTTGATATTTCGAAGTCTTTTGCTCCTATGAAGGGACGTATTGATTTTATATTGTGAGTCATTTTTTTTAAATTTTGTCATTTACTAAAACCATTCAACTCCTTTATCAAGTCGATCCAAAAAGTCAATAAATGAATTTCCTATTTCAACATGATATTTTGTATTTAAATCAATAAAAGGCGAAAGGATAATTTTTATAGAATTATTATCCTCAAATTCAATTCCTATAAATTCTCCGCTTCCATTTGTTCCAATAGCAAGTGTTTGTGGTAATTTTTCAAATATATGATACTCTAAGTTTGCATCAATAATTTCTTCGAAACTCCAAAGTTTTATGAACTCAGCTCCAATAAATTGATCAATTCCTAAATAATTTTCAACAAAGAAAACATAGTCTTCTGGAAGATCAAATTTTAAATGTACTTGAATATCTTCAATCTCGACTGAAGAATTCTCATCACGTTTTGGAAAATCATACTTTATAAAAATCTCTTTTAATTCTTCTGTCATAAAATGATAAATAAATCTTTATCCCTTCTTCAAAATACTTCCCAAACCACGACCAATTTGTTCGATTGCTTCCAAACCTTTTGTCAATGGTGTTGAACTAAAATCTTCATAAGCGTCCATAGAACTTTCTTTTCTATCATCTTGTGGATAAACCAGAATTATGTTATTCTCACTAAACGATTTTTCAAATCTCTGTGGAAGCCTTTCAAAAATAGATTGATACGAAACCGAACCTTTTCGAGACAAATTAAAAACAATCAAATCGGTTGCTTTTATTTCGTCTGAAATCGATTCAAAATTATCCCATTCAATAACGCTTTTAAAACCAAATTTTGCGTTTAATCTTAAATTATTTGCAATTCCTTGAATGGCTTGATGCGTTTTATAATCGGCATAAAGTACAATCGGAATACTTAATTCTTGAGACAATCTACAGATTTTCTGCAATAAAAGATGGAAACCAATTCCTCTTTCAGAAAATGGCGGACAGATAAAAACCAGTCTTTTTTCTTCTACAAAATTCGTCGGGAAACGGCATATGAATAAGCTTTTATCGACATTATTGATAATTGAATCTACGTTTTCTCCAAAAATTTTATCCAAAAATCCCGTCTTTTTCGGCCAACCAATAATCACAATATCTGACATGATTTCTTTGGAAGTTCTGGCAATTCCGCTTGCAGGATTATGGTCAATTCTGGCAATTGTATTTATTTTTACTTCTGAAGCAGAGCCTTGAATAACAAATTTATCAACCGCTTTTCGATACTTCAAAATGTTTTTTTCCGCCTGATCATTATTCGGAACAATCGTCAATAACGTAACAGGGTTTGATGATTTTTTATCTTTAATCAAAAGCGCAAAATCCAACAAACTTGCCGTTGCCGAAGTTTTTGCCAGCGGAATCAAAATATGTTCATCTAAAATTTGATCATGACTAGCATCTTCATGCGAGATTTCTTCTTCGCAGATTGCAATTTTCTTGGCCGCTTTTTCAGTCGCAAAAGAAGCCACGATACAGGTAATCAAAATCAGAATAATAGTTCCGTTTAAGATGTTTTCATCCAGAATTTTAGCTTTAAAACCCACTAAAATCACGGCCAAAGTTGCCGCAGCGTGCGCACTGCTTAATCCAAAAATAAGCTGTCTTTCTGTTTTAGTATATTTAAAAACAATCTGTGTAAAAAAGGCTGCTGTCCATTTTCCAAAAATAGCCACAACGCTCAAAGTTGCCGCAACAATCAATGCCGTCGGTCCGCTTAAAATCACACTTACATCAACCAACATTCCAACAGAAATCAGGAAAAACGGAATAAATAATGAATTTCCGATGAATTCAATTCGGTTCATTAAAGCAGACGAATGGGGAATTAAAGGATTCAATGCCAAACCAGCAACGAACGCACCAATAATAGGCTCTACTCCTGCTACTTCAGCTAAAAAGGCTGCGAAGAAAACCACTGAAAGCACAAAAATATAATGCGCGTGTTTTTCACTTTCAAGCTTCTTAAAGAACCATTTTGCAATTCTTGGAATCACCAAAAACATAATCGCAGAAAATATTGCCAAAGAAACCGTCAATTTTATCCAAAAAGCCTGATTTAGACTTCCTTGACTGCTTCCCATAATAACGGCCAAAATGATCAAAACCGCCGTATCTGTCAATATAGTTCCTCCAACAGTAATGGCAACTGCTTGATTTTTAGCAATTCCTAATTTGCTTACAATTGGGTACGCCACTAAAGTATGCGTTGCAAACATGCTCGCTGTTAAAAAACTCGCATTGAATTCATAATGAAGCAAATAATAACAAACCGGAAAACCTATTGAAAGCGGAATAATAAAGGTGAAAAATCCGAATAGAAGACTTTTGTTTCGATTGGCCTTAAACTCGTTCATGTCCAGCTCAAGACCGGCAATAAACATGATGTATAAAAGCCCAATGGTTGAAAATAAATTTACTGCCGAATTTTTCTCTAAAAGATGCAAACCATGAGGCCCAATAATGACTCCCGAAATAATTAGTCCGATAATCCCAGGAATATTTATCTTTTTTAATAAAATTGGGGACAGCAGAATAATAAAAAGTATTAGAGAGAAAATCAATACTGGATTGGTAAGCGGTAATTCGAATTCGTGTAAAAAATGCCTGAAAAATTCTATCATATTGTAATTTTATGCTTTGTGGTATTTAATTGCAAAAAGACATTTTCAGAATTAAAAAAAATCTTGACGTAATTTTTAATTATACCAAACAATTTAAGCTGTTTTAGTGTTAGGCTCTCTACAAAAATACCGAAAAAACGCTAACTTTCTACGTAAACTGCATATTAAGCAATTAAATTTATTTTGTTGCCAAATTATTAATATTTAATACCTTTTTTAACAAAAATGCAACATTAACAATCAAAAGCGAATCATCATTGCATTATTCAATTATCTTTGTGATAACAAAATTGAAACAATGGAAGAATGTATCTCTGTTTTTGATATGCTTAAAATTGGTGTTGGACCTTCATCCTCACACACTTTGGGTCCTTGGAGAGCCGCAGAACGCTTTTTAGAAGAGTTGAAAAGCGAATCTATTTTAGATCAAATCAAGCGTGTAAAAGTCGATTTGTATGGCTCGCTTTCGTTAACTGGAAAAGGGCACGCTACAGATTTGGCCGTAATGCTGGGTTTGAGCGGACAGGATCCTGAATATATTCCGGTCGAAGATATTGCCGGAATTATCAAAACTATTGAAGACAAACATGAAATTATTTTGGCCAATCAATACACGATCCCATTTTATTTTCTACAGGATATTGTTTTCAATAAAGACTTTCTGCCTTTTCACGCCAACGGTTTAAAATTTACAGCCTATAAAAATGACGATTCCGAATACGAATCGACTTTTTATTCGATTGGTGGTGGTTTTGTTGTGAAAGAAGAACGCGAAAATGCCAAAATAAAAGAAGTTATAAAATGTGCTTTTCCGTTCCCAGTTCAAAATGCTGTTGAACTTTTGAATTATACGATTTCTGAAAACAAATCGATTTCTGAAATTGTTTACGAAAATGAAAAATCGATGCGTTCTGAAGAGGAAATTCATTCAGAATTGATGCGCATTTGGAATACGATGCTTGAATGCATGTACATAGGTTGCCACTCCGAAGGAATTCTTCCCGGCGGACTTCATGTGCGAAGAAGAGCTTTTGATATGCATCAAAATTTAATTGGCTTATCAAATTATACGGATCCGCAATCTTGGTTGGAAGAAATCAGAAAAACTGAAGTTAAATTCCGCCAGATTTTAAAATGGGTAAGCTGTTTTGCTTTGGCTGTAAATGAAGTAAACGCTTCTTTAGGAAGAGTGGTTACAGCGCCTACAAATGGAAGCGCAGGCGTAATTCCTGCTGTTTTAATGTATTATATGGTAATTGAAAACCATAATGCGGGCGAAAAAGAAATCAAACAATTTTTAATGGTTGCCGGAGAAATTGGAAGTATCTTTAAAAAAGGATCAACTATTTCAGCCGCAATGGGAGGTTGTCAGGCCGAAATTGGCGTTTCTTCATCAATGGCCGCAGCGGCGTTATGCGAATTAATGGGCGGTACTCCTGCTCAGGTTTTAATGGCTGCCGAGATTGCTATGGAACATCATTTAGGTTTAACATGCGATCCAATTGGCGGTCTGGTTCAGATTCCGTGCATCGAAAGAAATACAATGGGCGCCATAAAAGCGATAAATGCAGCAGAATTAGCTCTTGAAACCGATTCAAAAAACGCAAAAGTACCTCTTGACAAAGTTATCAACACCATGTGGGAAACGGCTAAAGACATGAATTCCAAATACAAAGAAACCTCTGAAGGCGGATTAGCAATTGCGGTTAATATGGCCGATTGTTAAAATATATTACTTAATTTTGCAAACTAAAAATCACGTTTTAAAGGCATAAAACTGCTTTTAAAATCATTATAAAAAACTAAAACTACTACAGAATGTCAGTTGCTAAAAAAGATTATAAAAGAATCACTACCAAATCATTAATTGAAATGAAAAGCAATGGAGAAAAAATCTCTATGCTTACGGCGTACGATTTTACAATGGCCAAAATTGTTGATACCGCTGGTGTTGATGTGATTTTAGTAGGTGATTCGGCATCAAATGTGATGGCGGGACACGAAACAACTTTACCTATTACTTTAGATCAGATGATTTATCATGCTTCATCGGTTGTTCGTGCTGTGGAAAGGGCTTTAGTTGTAGTAGATTTGCCTTTTGGAAGTTATCAGTCGGACCCAAAAGAAGCTTTGCGTTCTTCTATCAGAATCATGAAAGAAAGCGGCGGACATGCTGTAAAATTAGAAGGCGGAAAAGAAATTAAAGAATCAATCAAAAAAATATTAAATGCTGGAATTCCAGTTATGGGACATTTGGGTTTAACACCTCAGTCTATTTACAAATTTGGAACTTACACGGTAAGAGCAAAAGAAGAACAAGAGGCAGAAAAATTAATGGAAGATGCTAAAATCCTTGAAAAATTAGGCTGTTTTGCAATCGTTCTTGAAAAAATCCCTGCTGATCTTGCTAAAAAAGTAGCCGACAGTATTTCAATTCCTGTTATTGGGATTGGTGCCGGTGGCGGTGTTGACGGACAAGTTTTAGTTATTCACGATATGCTAGGAATGAACAATGAATTCAGTCCGCGTTTCTTGCGTCGTTACTTGAATTTATACGAGCTAATGACCGGAGCAATTGGTCAATATGCTGCCGATGTGAAGTCAAAAGATTTTCCAAACGCTGGTGAACAATATTAATTTTTTAAGCTTCTGAGATGCTAAGGTACTAAGGGACTAAGTTTTTTTAGGTTTTAGTTGCAAAGGTTCATAGGAACAAAGGTTTAAAAATCAAATTGCCTCCAGCTTTAGCTGGAGGTTCTTTTTAAGATAACATCAAAGGCTTTAGCCGAATTTCTTCAAATAATTCGAAATTCTTCATTATGAAAATTATTTCCAATAAAGACAACTTACAGATATTGCATGAAGACAATCACATTATTGTGGTCAACAAACGCGTGGGAGATATTGTACAGGGAGATAAAACGGGCGACAAACCTTTGTCTGATGTTGTGAAAGAATATATTAAAGCTAAATATAATAAACCGGGAGACGTTTTTTTAGGCGTTATTCATCGTTTAGATCGTCCTACAACTGGAATTGTGGTTTTCGCCAGAACTAGTAAAGCTTTGTCACGAATGAACGAGTTGTTCAGCAATCGCGAAACTAAAAAAACATATTGGACGGTTGTTAAAAATAAACCTCTAGAAGCATCAGCAAAACTGGTTCATTATCTTAAAAGAAACGAAAAAAACAATACTTCAAAAGCGCATTTAAAAGAAGTTCCAGACAGCAAACTAGCAAGTTTGGATTACAAAATAATTAAAGAACTTCAAAATTATACAGCTTTAGAAATTAATCTTCATACAGGACGTCATCATCAAATTAGAGCGCAATTGTCGGCAAT
This sequence comes from Flavobacterium daemonense, assembly GCF_007341385.1. Lineage (GTDB taxonomy): Bacteria > Bacteroidota > Bacteroidia > Flavobacteriales > Flavobacteriaceae > Flavobacterium > Flavobacterium daemonense. The sequence continues at coordinate 172,804 of NZ_VJYD01000006.1, read as the reverse complement.
TGGTTCTCCAATAAAAGGAGATTTAAAATATGGTGCCGATCGCAGCAATCCTGACGGAGGAATCCATCTTCATGCAAGAAAACTGGTTTTTGTGCATCCTGTTTCTAAAGAAAATATTACAATTATTGCGCCTGTTCCAGACGAAACAATTTGGAACGCTGTGTGATTTTTATGATATAATTGTTAATTTTTTAAATTTTATCGATTAACTTGCATAGTCATAGAAACAAGCTAATCATAAAATGGACTACAAAAACGACATCGGATACAGAAAAGAAACGCTTAAAAAACTGTTGTACAACATTCAAAAAAGCGAAGATTTAATTGTAAAAGCGCTGTACGATGATTTTAAAAAACCAGAATTTGAAGCTGTTTTAACGGAAACAAACTATGTTATTTCGGAATTAAAAGATACCATCAAAAACATTAATTCTTGGGCAAAACCTAAAAACATTTTTCCGTCACTTCTCAATTTCCCTTCAACCGATTATATTTTTAAAGAACCCTACGGAAAAGTTCTAGTAATTGCACCTTGGAACTACCCTTTTCAATTAGCACTTTGCCCATTAATTGCTGCTGTCGCTGCCGGAAACAGAGTGGTTTTAAAACCTTCAGAACTCACACCGCACACCTCAGCTATTATTGCTAAAATCATTTCTAAAACATTTCATGTCAAACATGTAGAAGTTGTTGAAGGAGGTGTTGAAGTTTCAGATAAATTGTTGGCAAAACGCTGGGATTATATCTTCTTTACGGGTAGTGTTGCTGTCGGGAAAATTGTTGCCAAAGCTGCTGCCGAAAACTTAACCCCTGTAACTTTAGAATTGGGCGGAAAAAATCCTTGCATAATTGATGAAACCGCCAATTTAAAACTGGCTGCAAAACGAATTGTCTGGGGAAAATTCATCAATGCCGGTCAGACTTGCATTGCACCCGATTATATTCTGATTCAAAAAAACATGAAAGTTAATTTCATTACTTTTTTGATTGATGAAATCTTAAAAGCCTACGGAAAAAAAATAGACAAATCACCTGATTTTGCCCGTATCATCAATACTAAAAACTGGCTTCGTCTGGATAGCATGATCGAACGCGAAAAAGTGATTTTTGGTGGCGAAACTGATGCTGAAAAACTATACATTTCGCCAACTTTGATCGAAGAACCAGATTTAGATAGCCCTGTAATGAAAGAAGAAATTTTTGGTCCTATTTTACCAATTCTTTCCTATGAAAATGAAGCTGATATTGAAAATGTAGTTAGCAAGTACGAAAAACCATTAGCATTTTACGTTTTTAGCGAAAACAATACTTTTGCAAAAAAACTAATCACAAACTACTCTTTTGGAGGTGGTTGCATCAACGATACAGTAGTTCATTTTTCAAACAAAAGACTTCCTTTTGGCGGTGTTGGTCACAGTGGCATCGGGGCTTATCATGGCCAGCTGAGTTTTGATATTTTCTCTCATCATAAAGCCGTCGTAAAAAAAGGGAACTGGCTCGACTTACCTATGCGATACGCTCCGTATAAAGACAAACTGACTTCTCTTAAACGATTATTAGACTGGCTTTAAGCTCTTAAAAAATGTCTTTGTTAATTTTGTAGATTATCATATGTAATTGATTAAAAATACTATATTTACGTTTCAAAAACCAGCGTAAATTCTAAAAGTATAAACAATTCCATAATAAAATGAAATCTACTCTTGCTCAAATCGAAAACATCAAAAACAATGGCTACTCATTAGATTTTTCTACCGTATTTGACCACGCATTCGAAAATTATAAAAAAATCGCACTTTACTCAGCATTAATCATATTTTTGGTTTGCGTTGTCGTTGGAGTTGCTGCAGTGATAACGGTAGCATCTATTTATGGCCTTGAACATGCTCCTAAAATAATCGAAGAAAGCATGAAACCTTCACCACCAACTTTAGAAAATGCTATAATTTCAACCATTGGAATATCTCTAATAACAGCAATATTTGCTCCTTTTGGCGCAGGTTTCTTTAAAATGGCAGATGCTGCAGACAAAGACAATGAGTTTAAAGTTTCGACCATGTTTTATTACTATAAAGCACCTTATTTTGGCCAATTATTTGTCGCTACTTTAATTATCAGCGCTATCAATAATATTATTGCAAATAGTCTTGAAAGTGCTGGTTATGTGTTTATAGGCGCAGGAATTTCAATTTTTATTAATTATTTCATGTATTTCATGGTTCCTTTAATCGTTTTTGGAAATCTAAAAGCTGTTGATGCTATCAAAGGAAGCATTACATTAGTTGGAAAAAATCCGCTGTTAATTTTCGGTTTATTTATTTTAGGAATGATCGGTTCTATAGTTGGAGTTGTTGCCTGCGGTATCGGATTATTTTTTACAGTAATTTTTAATACATCTTTGATTTATGCTACTTATTACGGCATTTTCACAAAGGAACAAGACGAAGATTCAATTGACGCTATTGGTCAGTCGGATTTATAATAAATAGAGTTTCTAATTAAAAAGAGCCTAACCTACTCTTTTGGAAATCCCTAAAATACTATTAACTAAACCGTACATTCCCAAGTCTTATGGCAGAAAACTACAGTTTTTATAGTACCTTGATTTCAGGAATTGCCTGCATGGGCAATAGCCTGAAATCGACTATAACAAATTGGTTTGTTTTCAGTTCAGATGTCATTTTCTATAACAATCCTAAACTCATCATACTAGGACTTTCTTTAGTTGCCTTTTTAGGAATATTGGTTTACCAATTTTTCAGAATAAAAAAGAGAATCGGTTATTTTATTCAGAAGAAAAAAGAAACAGAAACTCTTAGTAAAGAATATCAACTTTACATACTGTTTTTTGGAATTGCTGTGATTGTGATTGAAATTATCAATGAAATTTTCAAAATCCGACCAACAAGCCTCCTTATAAACAATACCATAATTGGCTCGGGCGTTTTGCTCACCTATTTGCTCACTGACAAAATAAAATACCTGAATGACCGGATTCAGAATATTTTTATTGTTTCTTTCTTTTTTTACATCGCTTATGTGGCACGCAATATCATTTACCTGCCAGGTGATGTGTTGCCAATTATCACTTTTCTAATTTCCTTTTTCTTTTCATATAGCATATTAAAACCAATAAAAATATATTGGTTTTTTGCGGCTTTGACGTTTTTATTTTTAAGCGCTACAGTTGTTTTTCAGCTCATTCCGCTAAAATCATCAATACTTTTAATTGATTTTACTATTGTAATATTCATTATAAACCAAGTAAAATATGCGGTCCGGCAAAACAATAAAGACAATTATAGGTTTACAAACGAAATTGTTCACAAAGGAAATTCACTAACCATTGCAACAAATCAAAACGGCGAATTACTATTTTGCAGCGAAACCATTACTTCAATTTTAGGTTATCATCCAGATGACGTTATGGCGCTTGAATTTTGGAAACTTACTGAAGATTCAGAATTCAGCAGTCATAATTACTACAACAACTATATTGACAACAAATTATACATTCGGAAATTAAAAGGCAAAAACGGAGAATTCAAATACATTCAATGGAAAGACAAAAAATTCTCAGAAGACCTGATTATCAGCATTGGACAAGATGTTACTGAACAAATAATCGTTCAAGATCAATACAAAAATCTGATTCAGACCGCGACCGATATTATTTTTGAAATAAGTATTGACGGTCACTTCACTTTTATAAACGAGTTTGGTTTTTCTATTTTAGGATATTGCGAACACGAAGTTATTTTTCAGCACTATTCAAATTTTATTCATGAAGATCACATTAGCAGTGCTGTTGATTTTTATGAAAATTTGGAACAAAACGAACTTAATTATCCAACCATAGAAATCCCGATTTTAAAGAAAAATGGCGAAGAATTATGGATTTCCCAAAAAGTAATTGTCCGCAAAAATGATTTGGGAATCACAACTGGTTTTGCCGGAATTGCAAGGGATATTACCGAGCTAAAAAATATTGAAAACGAGAAAAAAAGACGTTTAGAAAAAATCGAAGCCTATAATAATTCGACCAAAAAACTTTCGACGACAAATTTCAGCGATTACACCAATATGCAAACCGTAATCGATTATATAATTAAAGAAGCTGCCATTGTTTCAAAAGCCAACCGAGTAAGTTTCTGGAAATTTTCGAACGACGTCATTACATGCAAAAATTTATTCAGTCGTGATAATCAGACTTTAAGCGACAAAAATATTCTCGATAAAGAGTCGTATCCAATTTATTTTGAGACTTTAAAAAGTAAAGCCATCATCAATGCGCCTGATGTTTTTCATAAATTAGAAACATCTGAATTTCAAGAAGCGTATTTCACAAAAAACAAAATCAAATCCATGCTGGATGTCCCGATTTTCTTAAACGGACAACTTGCAGGAGTTGCCTGTTTTGAAAGTACCGGCGAAAAAAGAGACTGGGACAACGAGGACATCAATTATGCGAGAACAATTGCCGATGTTATTTCGCTAGCAATTTCTTCGCAAATGAGGCTTAAAGCCGAGAAAAAACTGGAATTAAAAAGTGATTTACTTTCAGCAATGGCACTTTGTACAGAGAAATTCTTGTTGAGCAAAGGACCTCAAAAAATGTTTGAAGAAACGTATAATATCATTGGAAAAGCCTCAAAAGCCGATCATATTTTTTATTACGAAAAAGACTTTGAAACCAACACCATCAGCCAGCAATATAAATGGTCAAGAGATGGCGTTGAACATCAAATAACCGAACTTCAAAAATTTACAGAAGACAATTTAAAAGAAATCATTGTTCATTCGCAAAGCAAAAAAGTACTAAGCACACTGACAAGAAATCTTGAAGATACGTTTTTCAAAAATTTATTGGTTACAAACGACATTAAATCGATCTTGATTCTGCCGTTGTTTTCTAATAATGTTTTCTCAGGATTTATTGGCTTTGATGATTGTACAAAAGAAAGAAAATGGACGGATGATGAGATTTACATCTATCAAACTTTAGCTAATAATATTTCATCGGCTTTAGACCGTCATCGCAATCAGGCCAAAATCAAGGAAAGTGAAGATGCAATTAAAGCCAAAGAACTTGCCGAAGCCGCAAATAAATCGAAATCGGATTTCTTGGCCAATATGTCGCACGAAATCCGTACGCCGCTTAATGGAATTATCGGATTTACGCATTTATTGATGAAAACAAATCTTGAAGAAATTCAGGAAAAATACATGACGACCATAAATCAATCGGCACATTCATTGCTTGAAATCATTAATGACATTCTAGATTTCTCGAAAATTGAAGCCGGAAAATTGGAGCTTTATATTGATTTATACGATCTTCAAAAAATACTCGGACAAATATTTGATTTGATTATTTACGAATCCAATCAAAAAAATCTTTTGCTGGAATTAAATGTGGATCCGAATGTGCCAAAATATATTTGGACAGATATTGTGAGATTAAAACAAATTCTGATCAACCTTTTGTCAAATGCTATCAAATTCACAAATGAAGGTTCCATAAAGTTGAATGTTTCTGTTCTTGAAAAAAAATACGAGGATTATCATGTTCTTCGTTTTTCAGTTATTGATACCGGAATTGGAATATTAGAAAAAAATCAGAAGAAAATTTTCAAAGCTTTTTCGCAGGAAGACAGTTCTACAACGAGAAAATTTGGAGGAACCGGTTTAGGACTTACCATCTCAAATCAGTTATTAGCTTTGATGGAAAGCCGTTTGCAGCTTAAAAGCAAAATTGATGTAGGAAGTACTTTTTATTTTGATTTAAGCCTTAAAACAAGCGAAAATACAATCAATGAAAAACTAAAAGCGCTTTCAAACGGTTTTGAATATGATTACGAGCTCAATGGCGATTCGGATCTAAAAAAAGCCACGATTTTGATTGTAGAAGACAACAAAGTCAACATGCTGCTTTTAAAAACTATTGTAAAAAACATCAACATAAATGCTATTGTTTATGAGTGTGAAAACGGTTATGAAGCCGTAAAACAAATAGAAACCATCAATCCTGATCTTGTTTTTATGGACATTCAAATGCCGATTATGAACGGTTATGAAGCCACAAGAGCAATCAGAGTTTCCGAAATTGGCAAAACCATTCCGATTATTGCCGTAACTGCAGGTGCCGAAAAAGAAGAAAAGAACAAATGCATCGCTGCCGGAATGAATGATTATATTTCAAAACCGATCATCAGAGGCACTGTAGAAGAAGCTTTGCGAAAATGGCTCAAATAGTTGAAAACAAATTGGTTTCCGTTGCCTTATTATTGCCGAAAAATATATAAATTCGTATTAATAAAAACATAATAAGTTTAAATATAATAGATTATGAAATGGCAAGGCAGAAGACAAAGCGATAATGTTGAAGACCGAAGATCGATTTCTGGAGGCAAAGTAGCAATTGGAGGTGGCGTTGTCGGAATTATTATTTTGTTGCTGAATGTTTTTGGCGGAGAAACAGGCAAGCAAATAGCGCCAGTTTTGGAACAAATGCAAGGCGGGCAGACTCAGACAGAAGCTGCAGCTCCTTTAAGCAAAGAAGATGAGGAAATGGGCAATTTTGTCAGAGTGACTTTGGCTGATACCGAAGATATTTGGGGCAAAATTTTTGAGGAGCATGGCATGACTTATGAAAAACCGAAATTAGTTCTTTTTAGAGGTTCTGTTCAAACTGCTTGTGGTGGAGCATCATCAGCATCTGGACCATTTTATTGTCCGGGCGATCGAAAAGTATATATGGATTTGGCATTTTTTGAGGAATTAAAAAACAAATTTGGTGCAAAAGGAGGTGATTTTGCGATTGCTTATGTTATAGCGCACGAAATTGGTCATCACATTCAGACTTTACTTGGAACATCGGCAAAAATGCGTCAGGAACAAGAAGGAAAAAGTGAAGCAGAGGCTAATAAACTTTCTGTTGCCCTAGAACTTCAAGCCGATTTTTATGCGGGAGTTTGGGCACATTACAATCAGCAGAATTTAGATACCGGAGATATTGATGAAGCTTTAAGTGCAGCAAATGCAGTTGGAGACGACGCGATTCAAAGCAAAATGCAAGGACATGTAGTTCCTGATTCCTTCACTCACGGAACATCTGAACAAAGAATGTACTGGTTCAAAAAAGGTTTTAAAACCGGAGACATCAAACAAGGTACAACCTTTGAAGAAATTCAATAATACATAAACCAAATATAATAACCGCAAGAAAGCATGATGTAACCGTCATGCTTTTTTTTGTTTTTTTGAACCATATAAGTGATATAAGTTCATTTTAGACTTTGGTTGTATTTCAATAAAAAATCAAATAGAGGTCATATTAGAAAACATAGCCAGCGGTTTCAATCGCTGGAGCGCAACGCATATCACGATTTATTTCTATATCTATTTTAGCATCCCGGTGGTTGCAACCACGGGCTATATTTGAATATTAGTTTCTTTATTTAAATCTTCTTTTTTAAACCTTATTAATTATTCAGCCTTAATCTAAACTGAACTTATATAACTTATATGGTTTTAAAAAAACGCACAAAAAAAGCCTTGAATTTCTTCAAGGCTTTAAATCTGGGTGGCTGACCGGGTTCGAACCGGCGACCCGCGGCACCACAAACCGCTACTCTAACCAGCTGAGCTACAACCACCATTTTTGCTTAGCGAGTGCAAATATAGAACAAAGGTTCAGTTCTGCAAAGAAAAAAATGAAAAATTTTCATAAAAATTAAATCAAATTTTCTAAGCTATTGACTGCCAAACACCTTTCAACAGTAAAACCTTCGGCAAAATCTTTACCAACTAATCTTCCTAAGTCCTGCGCGCGGTAATTTAAACTTTCAAAAAAGTTTTTGCTTGTTATAGGCGTCGCAGGTTCTTTTGAGTTCGGGTCGTAAAACTGCGTTTTGTATGCTGAAATCGCTTCGACCTTCTTTTTTTCAAAGCCAGTAATGTCTACAACAAAATCTGGAGTAATGTTTTTCCATTGAATATAATGATACACAACTTTAGGTCTCCAAGCTTCTTGTGGCACTCCATCAATAGAAGTTTCAATTTTCATCAAACCCGATAAAAAACAAGCATCAGAAACTAATCTGCTTCCTTTTCCGTGATCAATATGACGATCGTCGATTGCGTTGCACAAAACAATTTCAGGTTTATATTTACGAATCATTTTAATGACTTCTAATTGATGTTTTTCATCGTTCACAAAAAAACCGTCGCGCATTGCAAGATTTTCACGAACTAGAACACCTAAAATCTTTGCAGCGTCTTTTGCTTCTTGATCTCTAATTTCTGCCGTCCCGCGCGTTCCTAATTCGCCACGCGTCAAATCAACAATCCCAACTTTTTTCCCTAGAGAAACTTCTTTTAAAATGGTTCCAGCACAACCTAATTCTACGTCGTCTGGATGTGCGCCAAAGGCTAATATGTCTAATTTCATTGTTTTTTTGTTTTTTGTTTTTTGTTTGTTTTGTTTCAGGTTTCAAGTTTCAAGTTGCTTGACTTTGAACATAATTTTAACCGCAAAGTTCGCAAAGGTTTAGCGCAAGGTTCGCAAAAAAAATTAGCGTTCATAGCGTAAATCTTTGCGAACTTTGCGGTTATACATGCTAAAACTTGAAACTTTAAACTTGAAACTTATTTTCTCAAAACTCTTTTCATCGTCATTGATTTATTGACGCTTTCCTCCCATTCTTTTTCGGGATTACTTTCTTTTGTGATACCGCAGCCCATGTACAAAATCGCTTTATTTTCTTGAATCTGCATGCATCGTAAATTTACAAATAAATCGGAACTTGCGTTGTTTCCTGAAAAAGTGCTATTTAATTCACCTAAAAAACCGGTATAGAAAGTTCTATCATACTTTTCGTTTTCCAAAATAAAAGCTTTTGATTTCTTTTTTGGAAGTCCGCATACGGCTGGAGTTGGGTGTAACGTATCAATCACTTCTTCCAATGTAGAATTTTCTTTTAAAACTCCCGAAATATCGGTTTTAATATGCCAAATCGATCCGGCTTTTAAACTATAAGGTTCAGAAACTACAACCGAAGCTGTAAATTCCCTGAGTCTTTTTACGATAAAGTCAGTTACAAATTGCTGTTCATCTTTTTCTTTTTGCTGCCAGACAATATCGGTTTCCTGATTGTCTTTCTGTGTTCCCGCCAAAGCCATGGTTTCGAAAACATTTCCGTTTGCCTTCAAAAGTTTTTCTGGCGTTGCTCCCATCCAAAGTCCAATTTTTGGATGAAAAAAACAATAACAGAAAGTCGCTGGATATAATTGAACCAAATGCTGAAAAGTTTCAATGAAATCAAATTCAGACAAAGGCACTTCCTCGCTTCTCGACAAAACTACTTTTTTGAATTCTTCATTTTTAATTGCCTGAATTCCCTGCGCAACCAAATATTCATACTGAAATTTAGCTTCTGGATCAAAATTTAAATCGTCAATTTCGATTGGTTCAAATGAAGTAATTTCTTTTTCAGAAGTAATAATTTCAGATTCATTTTCTGGAATCAGAATCAATTGTTTTTCATCAAAAGAAGCAAAAACAAATCCTTTTTCGCTATAATCTGAAACGGTAAATAAAGTATTATTCTGTTGTAAAATCCCAACTAGATCCGAAGTATTGGGTTTTGAATAAAGCACAAAAGGCAAATTCTGCTCTTTATGATTTTTAATTTTTAAGAAAAATGGATTCATAATTTATTCACTTTTCTTTCTGTCCAAAACCATGTTCGTCAATTTGCAAAGCGAAACCAAATTTCCTTCTTCATCAGTAATTCTAATTTCCCACAAGTGAACTGTTCTTCCTTTATGGATAATTCTGGCTGTCCCAAAAACATACCCTTCGCGAATGCTTTTCAAGTGATTTGCCGAAATTTCAATCCCTCTTACTTCCTGCTCTTTCGGATTGATAAAAAAGAAAGAAGCCGCACTTCCAACGCTTTCCGCCAAAGCTACAGAAGCACCGCCATGAAGCAATCCCATTGGCTGGTGAACGCTCGGATTTACATGCATTTTTGCAGTTAAAAAATCTTCTCCTGCATCGATATATTCAATTTTCAGCGTTTCCATTAATGTGTTTTTCGAAAACTCATTACAGCGCGCTAAAATTTGCTCTTTTGTATAATTCATTAAAATAAACTTTAAAATCGTAAAATTAAAGAAAGATAACACATAAATCTAAAATCCGATTCTAAAATTAAAAATCATTTATGAACTTGTCAGTTTTTTGCTATTTTTACAAAAACAATCAAATATTAATCTTTGGTTATTTTTTTTGCCACAGATTACACAGATTAAAAGGATTTAAAAAAATATGTTGCCACGAATTACACAAATTTCCACGAATTAAATTGAAATAAAATTCGTGGAAATTTGTGTAATTCGTGGCTAAAAAATCATTCAAATGCGTCAATACTTTTCAATCTTAGTTCTGGGTTTAATTCTATCTTTTAGTTCTTGCCGAACTGATTTTGATACTGTTGCCAGCACTGGAGATTTGAAGTTTTCAAAAGACACTGTTTATTTGGATACTGTTTTTAAAAATATCGGTTCAAGCACGTATCAATTGAAAGTTTACAACCGTAGCAAAAATGACATTTCGATTCCGATTGTGCAGTTCAAAAAAGGCTTGAACTCAAAATACCGCATGACGGTTGACGGAATGAGTGGCAACAACGGAAAAATCTTCAAAGACGTCACACTCTTAGCAAAAGATAGTTTGTACATCTTTATCGAAACTACGGCAGATATTACAGACGCAAATCCGACTGATTTTCTTTATACGGATGAAATCCAATTTGACAGTGGCGCGAATCTGCAAGAAGTCGCTTTGGTTACTTTGATTCAGGACGCTGTTTTTCTTTATCCAAATCAAAATCCTGACGGAACAAAAGAAAAAATCAAAATTGACGGTAAAGATGTTGACGGATTTTATTTAAGCGAAAATGACCCTGCAAACGGAAACGAACTGATTTTTACCAAACAAAAACCATATGTAATTTACGGTTACGCGGGAGTTCCAGAAAATAAAACAGTAACTTTTGAAGCAGGTTCTAGAATTCATTTTCACACTAATTCTGGATTGTATGTTGGCAAAAATGCTTCTCTACAAATTAATGGCGCAAAATCGACAACCGAAAAACTCGAGAATGAAGTGATTTTTGAAGGCGATCGTTTAGAATCTCTTTATTCTGATATTCCAGGGCAATGGATATCCGTTATTCTGGAAAACGGAAGCAATAACCATTCGATCAAAAATTTAACGCTGAAAAATGCTGTTGCGGGATTAGATATCAGAAATACAGCAAGTACGATTCAAATTAAAAACACCCAAATTTACAATTGTTCCGAATATGGGATTTTGGCTCAAAACACTTTAATAAACGGAGAAAATCTAGTTATTAATTATTGTGGATTATCCAGTTTATCTTGTGTTTATGGTGGAAATTATAGTTTTATACATTGTACTTTCAATAATAATTGGCAAAGCAGTTCGCATTTTGCGGTCAATTTGAGCAATAGTTTGGCCGGAAAAACACCTGAAACGAATCCGCTTACGCAGGCGACTTTCAATAATTGCATCATTTATGGTTCAAACACAAACGAATTCAATTTAAGCAAAAATACAAATGCGCCGTTTGTTTATCAGTTGAACAATTGTCTTTTGAAATTCAGCAGTTCTACAACAAACCCAGATTATCAATTCAAAACGGACACACAACATTATAACAACATTATTCTGAATGAAAATCCGAAGTTTTATAATGTCAATCAGAATAAATTGAATATTGATAAAACTTCTGCCGCTTTCGCGAAAGGGAATCCGGCTTATATAATTCCGCTTGATATTTTAGGAATTACAAGAACTTCTCCTCCGGATTTGGGCGCTTATCAGAGTCAGGACTTCCCAAAATAATTTTTCCACCATATAAGTGATTTAAGAAAATTTAAGTTCTTTGCGAATTTTGCGCGCAAAGGCTCAAAGTCGCCATGTTTTTTAAATAAATTATCCAAAAATTTGTCATTTCGACGGAGGAGAAATGACAAAAAAAGACAAAAAATCTTTGCGCCTTCGCGTCTTTGCGAGATTAAAATTTACCAATTCTGCAAATTTCTCGGATTTACTTTAGAAAAATTTGTAATTATATTTTAAGAATCTAACATTCGCGAAAAAGTGCTTTTTTGATTCAAAGCTGAAAAATGACACGTGTTTACAAGGAAAAATTAGGGATCAAAAAATGTTAAATTTTGGAAGCCAAAATCAGCAAAAAAATTGCATTTTTAGGGCAAAAAAGAGGAAAAATAAATAATTAAAAAGGCTCAGTTTCTTGCTTTTTTTTTCGGTTTAGATTGACTAAATTTGCACCTCAATACAACAAACTACACAAATGATCCATTTCTTTGAAAACCAAAGCAAAACTGTTTTTGCAGTACAAACGCAAAACGAAATTTCAGCTCAAGACATTTCAAAATTAAACTGGCTTTTTGCCGACGCGAATAAGATTGAAAAATCTGCATTGACAGGTTTCTTTGTTGGTCCTCGCGCAACTATGATTACACCTTGGAGTACAAATGCTGTAGAAATTACTCAAAACATGGGAATTTCTGGCATTATCAGAATTGAAGAATTTCACCCTGCAACGGAAGATTTTACTGATTTTGACCCAATGCTTTCTCAAAAATTCAACGAATTAGATCAAGAAATCTTCACTATCAACATTCAGCCAGAACCAATTTTAGAGATTGATGATATTGCAACTTACAACAAAGTAGAAGGTTTAGCTTTAAGCGAAGAAGAAGTTGATTACTTAAATAATCTTTCGACTAAACTTGGAAGAAAATTAACTGATTCTGAAATTTTTGCTTTCTCACAAGCAAATTCAGAACACTGCCGTCACAAAATCTTTAATGGAACATTTGTAATCGACGGTGAAGAAAAAGAAACTTCTCTTTTCAAATTAATCAAAAAAACATCTCAGGAAAATCCTAACGATATTGTATCTGCTTACAAAGACAACGTTGCTTTTGTAAAAGGACCAAAAGTGCAGCAATTTGCACCGAAATCGGCAGATAAACCTGATTTTTACGAAATAAAAGAATTTGATTCGGTTATCTCATTAAAAGCCGAAACACACAATTTCCCAACAACAGTCGAGCCTTTCAACGGAGCTGCAACAGGTTCTGGAGGAGAAATTCGCGACCGTTTAGCTGGAGGTCAAGGTTCATTGCCATTAGCTGGAACTGCGGTTTATATGACTTCTTACTCTCGTTTGAACGATGACAGAAAATGGGAAAATGCGGTTGAAGAAAGAAAATGGTTGTACCAAACTCCAATGGATATTTTGATCAAAGCTTCAAATGGAGCTTCAGATTTCGGAAATAAATTTGGTCAACCACTTATTACAGGTTCTGTTTTAACTTTCGAACACGAAGAAGAAAACCGTAAAATTGGTTACGACAAAGTAATCATGCAAGCTGGTGGAATTGGATACGGAAAATTAGATCAATCAATCAAACACAAACCACAAGAAGGCGATAAAATCGTAATTCTTGGTGGAGAAAATTATAGAATTGGAATGGGTGGTGCTGCGGTTTCTTCTGCAGATACTGGAGCTTTCGGTTCAGGAATCGAATTAAATGCGATTCAGCGTTCTAACCCTGAAATGCAAAAACGTGCTGCAAACGCCATTCGCGGTTTAGTAGAAAGCGACAATAATCCAATTGTTTCTATTCACGATCACGGAGCTGGAGGACACTTAAACTGTCTTTCTGAATTGGTTGAAGAAACTGGAGGTTTGATCGATTTAGACAAATTACCAGTTGGCGACCCAACTCTTTCTGCAAAAGAAATTATCGGTAACGAATCTCAGGAAAGAATGGGATTGGTTATTGGCCAAAAAGATATTGATACATTACAAAGAATTGCCGACAGAGAGCGTTCGCCAATGTACGAGGTTGGAGATGTAACGGGAGATCACCGTTTTACATTCGAATCAAAATCAAATGGTTCAAAACCGATGGATTATGCTTTAGAAGATTTCTTCGGAAGTTCTCCAAAAACGGTTATGACAGATAAAACTATCGATAGAAAATATGCTGATGTTGCTTACAACGCTGCAGATTTCGAAACCTATTTAAAAGACGTTTTACGTTTAGAGGCGGTTGCTTCAAAAGACTGGTTAACAAATAAAGTTGACCGTTGCGTTGGAGGAAAAGTGGCAAAACAACAAAATGCAGGTCCGTTACAATTGCCTTTGAACAACGTTGGAGTTATGGCGCTGGATTATTTAGGAAAAGAAGGAATTGCAACTTCTATTGGGCACGCTCCTATTGCTGCTTTGATCGATCCTGTTGCAGGAAGTAGAAATGCTATTGCAGAATCATTATCAAACATTATCTGGGCTCCAATTAAAGATCAATTAAAAGGAATTTCATTATCTGCAAACTGGATGTGGGCTTGTAAAAATGAGGGTGAAGACGCTCGTTTATATGATGCTGTACAAGGTTGTTCAGATTTTGCAATCGAATTGGGTATCAATATTCCGACAGGAAAAGATTCACTTTCGATGAAACAAAAATATCCAAATGACGAAGTAATTGCGCCTGGAACGGTTATTATTTCTGCTGCTGGAAACTGTACTGATATTAGAAAAGTTGTTGAACCTGTTTTGCAGAAAAACGGAGATTCAATCTATTATATCAATTTATCTCAAGATGATTTCAAATTAGGAGGTTCATCTTTTGCACAAATTAGAAATACAATCGGAAATGAAACTTCTACAATTAAAGATTCGGCTTTCTTCAAAAATGCATTTAATACGATTCAGGATTTAATTGGTGAAACCCAAATTTTAGCGGGTCACGATATCGGAAGCGGTGGTTTAATCACTACTTTATTAGAATTGTGTTTTGCTGATGTGAACCTTGGAGCTAAAATTGATTTCAGCGCTTTCGCGGAAAAAGACTTGTTGAAAATCCTTTTCGCTGAAAACATCGGAATCGTATTCCAAGCTAAATCTGACGCAGCTGTTGAAGCTAAATTAAATGCTAATAATATTGAATTCTTCAAAATTGGTTCTGTAACTTCTACAGCTTCTTTAGAAGTTGGAAATTGGATTTTAGACATTCCAACTTACAGAGATGTTTGGTTCGAAACTTCTTATTTATTAGATCAAAAACAATCTAAAAACGGAAGAGCTCAGGCACGTTTTGAAAACTATAAAAATCAGGTTTTAAATTATACTTTCCCAGCACACTTTACAGGAAAGAAACCAGAAATTGACAATTCTAAACCAAGACCAAAAGCAGCTATTATTCGTGAAAAAGGAAGTAATTCTGAGCGTGAAATGGCAAATGCTATGTACTTGGCTGGATTTGATGTAAAAGACGTTCACATGACCGATTTAATTTCGGGTCGTGAAACGCTTGAAGATATTCAGTTTATTGGAGCAGTTGGAGGATTCTCTAACTCTGATGTTTTAGGTTCTGCTAAAGGTTGGGCTGGAGCTTTCTTATACAACGAAAAAGCAAAAACAGCTTTAGATAATTTCTTCAAAAGAGAAGATACTCTTTCTGTTGGAATTTGTAACGGATGCCAGTTGTTTATGGAATTGGAAGTTATTAATCCAGAACATGAAGTTCACGGAAAAATGCACCACAACGAAAGCCAGAAACACGAAAGTATCTTTACTTCTGTGAAAGTTCAAGAAAACAATTCGGTTATGTTATCTACATTAGCTGGAAGCACTTTAGGAGTTTGGGTTTCTCACGGAGAAGGTAAATTCAAATTGCCTTATTCAGAAGACAAATACAACATTGTTTCGAAATATGCTTACGAAGGTTATCCTGCAAACCCTAATGGATCTGATTACAACACAGCAATGATGTGTGATAAAACAGGAAGACATTTGGTTATGATGCCTCATATTGAGCGCTCGACTTTCCAATGGAACTGGGCGCATTATCCAAAAGACAGAAATGACGAGGTTTCTCCTTGGCATGAAGCTTTTGTCAATGCTAGAAAATGGATTGAGAAAAACTAAGAAATATATTTTTGATATTGAAAAGCGCCCGAATTTATCGGGCGTTTTTTTTAGCCACGAATTACACTAATTTTCACTAATTCTTAGTTTTGAAAAAAACAATACTACAAATCAATTCGTGTAAATTCGTGTAATTCGTGGCTATAAAACTTTTACTCAATCTTGTCATTCCTAGGAACGAGGAATCACACTCGGGATTCTACAAAGATTGTCGATTTAGATTGTGGAGTTTCTTGTGTGATCTCTCCTTCGTCGAGATTACAAACTATGCGGATTTATAGTTAGAATAAAAAACACTATTTAAAACTATTCTAAGATTAATTTAATTGTATCTTAAGACAGCTGAAGCGAGCTTAAGCAATTGGATAAATATCTTTGCCTCATGAAAAATATGATCCGTAAAATATATCTTCCCGTTCTCTTATTTATTATAAGCCAATTTTCCTTTGCACAAAAAACGACTGCAATAAAAGGAAACATCACCGACGGAAAACTTCCTGTGGAATTTGTTGATGTAGTTTTAAAAAATGTTAGCGATTCGACCAAAGTGACCAGTTATGCCGTAACCGATGCTACGGGAAATTTTGCGTTAGAAAATGTGCCTTCTGGTTATTATCAGCTTCAGCTTAAATTAATTGGTTTTAAAACTATTTCTCAAAAGGTAAAAGTTACTGGGAGTCCAATTTATATTGGAACTATCGTTTTACAAAATGACGCCAATTTACTGAATGACGTTGTGGTAAAATCTCAGAAAAAACAAATTCAGAAAACCAATGAAGGTTTTATTTTTAATGCGGTTTCGAATATTTCACAATCGGGCGGAACAGCGACCGATATGCTAAAAAGCATTCCGACAGTTGCTGTAGATGCTGAGGGTGGCATTACGCTTAGGGGAAAAACCCCAATGATTTTGATTAATGGGAAAAATTCGGCGATTACCAATATGGATCAGATTGCGGCAAGCAGTATTGAAAGCATTGAAATTATCAGTAATCCGACAGCGAAATACGATGCTAATGCTGAAAGTGGTATCATCAACGTCAAACTGAAGAAAAATAATCAAAGCGGAATTAATGGCGCAGTAGTTTTAGGAGGCGGATTCGGCGCTAAAGGAAGAGTAAACAGCTCGGTGCTTTTAAATAATAAGACCGAAAAATGGAATTTTGGTTTGGGATACGACAATCGTTTTGCCGGAAGAACGAAAGAAATAAATGCTGACAGAACCAATTATTTTATTGATGACGAACATTATATTAAACAACACAGGGATGACCAACGAACTGAAGGTTTGCAGAATTTGAAATTCAATGTTGATTATACGCCAAATGAAAGAAACTCATTTTCGTTTGAAGCTTTAGGTAATATTGAAACTCAAGACAATGACGAGACTTTGTACACGCAGGTAAACACGAATACGAATGCTTTTTTTTCTAGCAATAAAAGACATTCTCTAGAACTGGAACGTTCAAAAGTTGGTGAACTTGCTTTTACTTATGACCGAAAATTTTCTAATGAACGAAAAAGTTTAAATACGTCTCTTAATTCTTCTTTCGGGAAACACAAAGAAAACACTGATATTGATACTTATAATTATGATGAATATCAACAGCAAATTGGTGAAGCTAAATTACAGCGCACGCATAATTATGAAAACCAAAATATCTCGAATGCAATTGTAAATTACGCTTTTCCGGTTTCAGAAAAATCAATTGTTGAAACAGGTTATAAAGGAACATTTCGTTTTTTTAATTCTGATTTTGAAAGCGCTGATTTGGTTAATGGCGATTACGTTGTAAATCCGTTGGCGAGCAATACTTTTAAATTTAATGAACAAATAAATGCGGTTTATGGAATGTTGAATTCATACGTTGGCGAAAGCGAAAATCCAAAATGGAAATACAATTTAGGTTTGCGTGCTGAAAATGTTTCCAATACAGGAGCGACGCAAAACAACAGCGATCATTTTTCGAATAATTATTTAAAACTCTTTCCATCGGCTTTCTTGCAATGGAATTTACAAGCAGATGAATTTGTGAAAATTGGCTACAGCAAACGTATCAACCGTCCAGATTTAGACGATTTGAATCCGTTTATTGATATTACCGATGCTCTTAATCCGCATGGAGGAAATCCGTATTTGAAACCTGAAATTATTCATATTGCCGAAATGGCGTACAATAGGGATTGGAAAAACTATTCGTTATCAGCCAATGCTTTTTATAGAAATACAACAGACGCAATCAGACAATATGCCGAATTGCTTGACAATGGCGTAATTTTTCTACAGCCAAGAAATATTGGAAGCACCATTACTTATGGTTTAGAAACTATTTTCAGCTTGAAGCCAATTGGTTTTTATGATGCCAATATCAGTTTAACCGCTTTTCAGCAAAATATCAATGCGTCGAATTTGGGGGAAGATGTTGTGAACAATGCTTTTAGCTGGTACGGAAAAATCATCAATAATTTTGTTCCATGGAAAGGCGGGAAACTTCAAATTATTGGAAATTATAATTCGGCAGTCGCAACTGCTCAGGGAAAAAGAATTCCGATTTACAATGTTGACATGGGATTTCAGCAAAAACTCGGAAAAGGAAATGCCCGTTTAGGTTTGGTCGTGACCGATATGTTTAATACGCTTGAAAGTGGTTATAAAAACAACACCGCGTTGTTCAGCAACAACCGAACTAACAAATCAGACACGCGCGCTTTGATGGTGACATTTGCTTACACTTTTAAATCTGATTTTAAAGAAAAACTATTGGAAAATCAGTTTTCTACGGAGTAAACTTCAATACTTTCCTCTAACCGGACTTAAACGAATCAACACTAATTTCACAAATTTGCACAAATTAAATCTTTGAAAACATCTACTAGATTTGTGTTAATTTGTGAAATTTGTGTTTGTTATTTAGCTAAGTATGAGCAACGAATGATCATTAAATAAAAAATATCATTCTTCTATTTAGGATTGCTTTTTTGTACAGAAATTTGAACTATATTCGCCAAAAGTTCAAGCCACTGAATTTTTAAAAGCCCCAAAAACACTTAATCCTACATAGAATGAAAGCAATT
The DNA here is from genome assembly GCF_007341385.1 of Flavobacterium daemonense. Lineage (GTDB taxonomy): Bacteria > Bacteroidota > Bacteroidia > Flavobacteriales > Flavobacteriaceae > Flavobacterium > Flavobacterium daemonense. Next base: position 153,668 of record NZ_VJYD01000006.1, on the reverse strand, counting down.
CGTTTTTTAATTATTACCTTAATTTTGATTTCTGCAAAATCGTATTCTCAAGTTGAAGTAAACCCAATAAAATATAGAGAACGCGAACGTTTTATTACCACAACAATTGGCTATCCGGCTCCTGGAACTTATGCACCGGCAGGACAAAAAGAACCTATTATTTTACTAAATCCAGACGGAACTGGCGTTTTTCAGTATGACGATTTAAGCAAAAAAAAGATCAACTGGGGAATCGAATGTACTGAAGAAGGCGTTCCTATTTTCAAAGAAGGTTTCAACAGTGCTTCATACACGCTTTGGTACAGAACCAACGATAGCGAAGAATGGAACTACACACAATTTTCGATTCATTTTGCCAAGAAAAAGATGTTTATCATGGGCGAAAGAGTGAAAGATTATGAAGAATATAATGATCTTGGAAAGACCGCAAACAAATAAATAATTTGTAATTTTTTCGAAAATTTACTACAAAAAAGAAAAAGTTTTCGTTGATTTTTAAGAGTCCCTATAAATTTTCCCATAAAATTCCACAAAATTAAAAATTATACCTATTTTTTATTTAATTTGCGATAAAATTCAATATATTAAACATGGTTTCAATCACACGCCTTTTTGATTTTCCCTATTATCAACAAGAAACTTACAACCTTCCGGTTGCCTTAGCAACTAAAAAAAACGGAGTCTGGGAAAAAACATCTAGCCAGGAATATATTGCAAAAGCAAATGCTGTTTCAAGAGCATTATTGCGCATGGGCATTCAAAAAGATGATAAAATTGCCCTGATTACATCAAATAACCGTACAGAGTGGAATATCATGGACATTGGTATTTTGCAGACAGGTGCGCAGACGGTTCCTATTTACCCAACAATTTCTGAAGAAGATTACGAATATATATTAAATCACAGTGGCAGTATGTACTGCTTTGTATCTGATGAAGAAGTGCTTCAAAAAGTACGACTTATTCAAGCAAATGTGCCTACTTTAAAAGAGGTTTACTCATTTAATGAAATTGCAGACTGCAAGCACTGGACTGATTTGATTATTTTAGGCGAAGACGAAAGCAATCAAAATGAAGTTGAAGCAAGAAAAGACAGCATTCATACTGACGATTTAGCGACAATTATCTATACTTCTGGAACAACTGGAAGACCAAAAGGCGTTATGCTTTCGCATAAAAATATCGTTTCGAATGTTATCGACAGTTCGCCAAGAATTCCGTTTGATCCGGGAAAAAGCACAGCGTTGAGCTTCTTGCCTATCTGCCATATTTTTGAAAGAATGATCTTGTACATTTATCAATATTATGGAGTTTCGGTTTATTTTGGAGAATCAATTGATAAAATCAGTGACAACTTAAAAGAAGTGCGTCCAACTGTAATTACTGCTGTACCAAGACTTTTAGAAAAAGTTTACGATAAAATTTACGCAAAAGGAGCTGAATTAACCGGCATCAAGAAAAAACTGTTTTTCTGGGCTATTGATTTAGGTTTACGATACGAACCATACGGAGCAAATGGTGCTTGGTATGAATTTCAATTAAAAATTGCCCGCAAATTGATTTTCAGTAAATGGAAAGAAGGTTTGGGAGGAAATTTAGATTTGATGGTTTCTGGAAGTGCCGCTTTACAGCCACGTTTGACTAGAGTTTTTGCTGCTGCAGAAATTCCAGTTATGGAAGGTTACGGATTATCTGAAACTTCTCCGGTAATTGCGGTTAACGACCAAAGAAACAGAGGTTTCAAAATTGGAACTGTTGGAAAAGTAATTCGCAACGTAGAAGTTAAAATTGCCGAAGACGGCGAAATTCTTTGCAAAGGACCAAACGTAATGTTGGGTTATTTTAAAGATCCTGAAAAAACGGCTGAAGCTTTGCAAGATGGTTATTTCCACACGGGAGATATTGGAGAAATCGACAGCGAAGGTTTCTTGAAAATCACCGATCGTAAAAAAGAAATGTTCAAAACATCAGGAGGAAAATATATTGCACCACAAATCATTGAAAATGCTATGAAGCAATCTCGTTTTATTGAGCAGATTATGGTAATTGGTGATGGCGAAAAAATGCCGGGTGCTTTTATTCAGCCAAATTTTGAATTCGTGAAAGAATGGGCAAAAATCCACAAAACTGCTTTAGGAAAAACGGATAAAGAAATCAGTGAAAATCCAGAAGTAATAAAACGTATTGGCGAAGAAGTGGACTCAATTAACGAAAAATTCGGAAACTGGGAAAAAATCAAACGTTTTGAGCTTACGCCAGATGTTTGGTCAATAGACGGCGGACAGCTTACTCCTACTCTAAAATTAAAACGTAAAATCATTAAAGAAATCTATAAAGATCTTTACGCTAAAATCTACGATCATAATTAATCAAAGTAATATAACCAAAAGAAAAAGGCTGTCTAAATTAGACAGCCTTTTTTAATTGTGCAAACACCTATAAAAAATATTTGCAATGTTTTAGTTTCACGCAGATTTAGCAGATTTGAGCAGATTTTATAAATAATCCTTTTAATCCTAATAATCTGTGGCTAAAAAAACTTTGCGCCTTAGCGCCTTTCTGGCAAAAGGCTTAGAAAAACAAGCTTTTAAAATCTAGAAAGAAACTTCTTTTCTTAGACTTTCTTTCAAACTTTTCCTTTTCAAAAACTGCGATCGTTTTCTCGATCCGTTTGATTGGCTTTGTTTCCATAGTTTTAGAATGTTCGTAAAACTTTTTGAAAGGACGCAATTCAAAATCAACCAAAATCGCCGCCATATTGATAGCGTCAATGTTTGACGGATCTGTTTCGCCTTTAAAGAACGTTTCGATCGGTCTGAACTTATCTTTCTTCTCCTTGAACTTATTCTTTTTAGTATGATCGAAATCCAATCCCAAAAAATTACTGAAGACGTTCAAGTCCTCTTTTGTTGGGTTATTTTCGAAAATCAACCAGCACAAATCACGAAGTTTTCCACGAGAAGGCTGGAACAAATAATCAAAGTGTTTCCCTTCTTTTTCGATTTCGTATTTTTTTCTAATTGCGTTTTTATATTGTTGTAATGTATTGTTTTGCATGGTATTTTGATTTTGTAATTCTTGGGAATCTCAGGAAATCGAAGGCTTTTCTAAGAAATCCAATATCACAAAAGTTCAAAAGCACCAATGCTTTACCAGAGAAATATCTCTAAATGATATATATAATTTTCCTAAAATTCACCTTTCCTTTCCATAGGTTAATAAGCTCCAAATCCATCTTCCTACTCGAGGCAAATGGCGACTCATTAAATTCCACTTTATCTGTTTGACCACTATAGTCTGACCTAAGTCCTATTTTTTGATTCATCCTTAAATTTTTTTTTAGTTTCTGAGGGACTAAGATGCTGAGATACTAAGTTTTTTCTTTTAGTACTCTGAACCTTTGTCACTTTGTTTCTTTGTTCCTTTTTCACTTGCCGTTAAGGCATAAAAAAAGCACCCAATTAAAGGTGCTTCATAACAAATACGATATAACTATCCTATTGCCTATATTGATGCACCGACATGTAAAAGCATTCACGATCCGAAATCGAGGCTGCTAATCCTGGGTTGTGTATGTATAATTTAAAACTCATTTTATTTATTTTTTAATTGTTATTGTTATTGCTATTGTTATTGCAATTGATATTGTTGTTGTTGTTTTATGAAACGCTTTGTTTCAAATTTGTTAGGCAAAGATATGATGAAAAAAATCATATTTCCAAATCTTTTTTAAGATTAATTTTCTGACTATCAATTAGTTATGTATAAAATTTACACAAAGAAATTCCTGTCCGCAAACTGATGCAGATTTCTATTTTATATCAAATGACTGTTGCTCATTAGATTACGTTCCAAGACTATATTTCGCTATTTTGATAAATCATTAAACATTTTGGTCAATTATTTTTTTACTTTTTTTTCAATTAGTATGTCATTTCGACGAAGGAGAAATCTTCGCAAGTAACTCCGCAACGAAAATCCAATCTTTGTCGAGCTTCTCGTGGAGATTTGCTTCGCCTGTTCGTTATCACTCGAGTCTCCTTCGTCGAAATGACAACAAAAACAAAAAAAGCGTCCTAAAATGAGGACGCTTTTCTGTTTTATGATGAGTTTGACTCTAAATTTTACATTACATTTTCATAAATATACATATAGCACCCTGCGCTTTCAGCTGGAATGTCTCCGGCTAAACGTTCAAAATTTTGGTTTACTGAAAGTGTCATATCTATTTTTTCTATTTTTAATTACAGATACAAATGTAGTATATTTTGTGATAATTTAACAAATATTGAATGAAATATATTTTTTATAACAATTATACCAATTGATACTTGAAGTGTTTATTGATATAATTTTTCTCTGATTCTCTATTAAAGCTTGAATTGCTTTTCATTATTTGCAAGGGTGGAACGCTCGCATGAGCGGGGGCAGAGATTGAAAATCTTCGTTATCAAAGTTTTGTCTTTTAATATGTTGTAATTTAGATTGTCATTTTTTTGCGATAAGATTGATTAATATTAGTACTTAATAATATGAATAAAAATTCCAGACATTACGACCCCGTCTTCAAAGAGAATGCAGTTCTATTAAGTTATGTAAGAAATACGGTTTCAGAAACTGCGAATGAATTAGGTGTCAATCCGAAAATGCTTTCTAAATGGCGAAGTACTTATTCTAAATTTGCAAAGGGAAGTTTTCCTGGTCTAGGCCGAAAAAGAGTATATTATGAAAACAAGGAAATCTATGAATTAGAAAAGAATCTTGCAGACTCTAGAATCCGTTTAGAAATACTGGAAAAAGGGCAAAAATATATGCATCAAGGCAAACATGTACTTTGTAATTTTATACACCAAAACAGAGATAAATATCCTTTGTACAAAATGTTCGAGGTCTTAAGGGCTTCTCATTCTACTTACGATTTATGGACAAAACAGCCTTTTTCAAAAACAGAAACCCGTGTTTATCTACTTAAAAAAGAAATAAAATCTATATTTTTTGAATTCGAACAATATAAAGGAGTTGTTTTTATAACGAGAGAACTACACGATCGTGGATTTCAAATTTCTGAAGGACAGGTATCGTTTTGGCTGAAAGAGCTTGGTTTGAGAAGTAAAGTAAAAAAGAAATTCAAAATTACAACCAATTCACAACATAATTTATGTATTGCGCCAAACATCTTAAACAGGCAATTTAAAGTCGATAAACCTTCCAAAGTATGGGTTTCAGACATAACTTATATTCAGATTGATAAAAGATTTTCATATCTCACTGTTGTCATGGACTTGTATGATAGAAAAATAATTGGCTGGCATTTGAGTTCTGGACTTTCTACTAAGGTTACAACTTTACCAGCTTTTGAAAAAGCAATAACTAATCGTGCCGTTACAGAAGGATTAATATTCCATTCTGATAAAGGAATTCAGTATGCAAATAAATTGTTTACTAATAAATTAGTTGAATATAATTGCAAACCAAGCATGAGTCGAACGGGAGATAGTTATGATAATGCTGTTATGGAAAGTTTTTTTAATACTTTAAAAAGAGAAGCCATTTATAAACAGAAGAGATTATTAACGACAAGTGAATTGAAAATCGTTATACTTGAATATATTGAAAATTGGTATAATAAAAAAAGAATACATTCCAGTCTTAATTACAAGTCACCTGAGGAATTTAATAATATTAGTCATGAAAAAGAGGATACATTATAACCGAGATTTCAAATTAAGGGCTATTCAACTAAGTTATGAAAATGGAAGTGTAACTCAGACGGCGAGAGATTTGCAAATAAGTCTAAAATCGCTGTCATTGTGGCGAAATATTTTAAAAAAGAATGGAAGTACAAGCTTTCCAGGTAAAGGAAATTCAATATCAAGTTCTGAAGAAAAAAAGATTAGAATTCTTAAAAAACAGATTAGGAATATAAATCTAAAGTTTGAAATTATCAGAAATGCTAGGGAGTTTATTATGCATGACAAATCTTTAATCTTTCAATTTATTGCCGAAAATGAAAAGAATTACCCTAAAGAATTAATGTGTAAAACATTGGGTACAAACACAGTAACCTATCAAGCATGGAAAAAAGGTTTTCTCACAAAAAAGCAAAAATGTAAAAGTAATTTAAAATATGAGATCAATTCCATCTTTGTTGCATCAAGAGAAACTTATGGATGTTATCGTATCGCAGTAGAACTTGAAAAATGTGGATATTTAGTATCACCCATTACAGTACTTCGATATATGAGAGAATTAGGCATTTACGTATCAATAAAAAAAAAATAGACATGTAATTAATAATTAACGAATTATTACAAATTCTTATTTGTAGGTTTATTTGTCTTATTATATTAGAAATGAAACTTTAAATGACTTCTTTACTTTTTGTTGTTTTTTATTTTTGATAAAAAATGTCAATTATAAGAAGTCATATTGATTTTAAAAATGTAGAGAAATTAGTTCAAATCGAAGCCCAAAGAAAAAAGATGCTTTGGCAACGAAAAGAAAAAAAGCTATTAATAGCTTTAATACTTCTTTTTCTAATAATTATATTTTTAATATCATAACCTCCTGTCTGTGCGAACGTTTCAATAGCGCTCATATATTTTTTGAAGTTGGTTACTTTTAAAAGCGTGACGTTCGCAACAACAGGGGAATCTACTAGCTTTGCATCTTTTTAAATTTTGGAAGTCATACTAACTATCTAAATCAAACTTTAATATTTCAAAAAGAATAATTGCAACCCAATTAATGCCATTATCAATTAATGGTTTAAAGAATTGATCTGGATATAAAACTTCAGTGGTCTTTAAATTTTCTTTCCATGTTCCTTGCAAAAAGTGAAAATATCGATTCCTTACTTCTATCATAAACTCATAATAACCAATAAAAGAAATTTTCACCTCTTCATTTTCTGTGGCATCTTCAATATTCTTTTTATCAATAATTAATGAACTATACGTTTTATAATATTTCTCCTTTAACTCTTCAACATCAATTAAATCAAGATTTATAGATATTGATGTTTTAAAAAAGTCCTCTTCTTTATAAACTTCACAGATAAATTTCTTAAAAAAAGCAAGTTCACTTTCTTTTGATTTACTAAAAAATTTTTGAAGCAGATCATATGATTTATTGTAATCTTTTAATTTTGAAGCAAATATTAAAGGTAGACTATAACTAATCCCTTCAATTACCCTATATAAGTAAAAAAAAGATTCTAAAAAATTTGCAGATTTATTAGCAATCAAACATTTAATTAATTCACATTCGATAGTTTCATAAAATTTCTTATTTCTTCTAGCTACTTTAAAATAACTATTTAAATGAGAAATTTTCACTTCTTCAGGAAATAAATCTGTAAAAATAGATTGTTTTAATACGTCATTATCAATGTAAGGGAATTGAAAATAATTTGTTCGAAACTTATGATTTTTCTCTAAAAATTCATCTGTACAATTTATAGTTCCTGATAATAATCTAAAAATACCTAATAAAGGATTTCTATTTTCGCTAGCATTAAGATATTTATTTTTAGAATTTGCACGAATTAAACTTTCGTTATACTTATATCGCTTATTCATTTGTTATCGAACTAAAATGTTCCAACAATTCAAGTTCGTCATATTCCTTTAACTTAGAAAATCTCTGAAAATATTCGCAAGTCAATTCTCTTCTAAATTTTCCTAATTTAATTTTTGAAGGATTAAAATCTGAAAAAGCTTTATCAAATTTCTGAATAGTTTCTGTAAATTCTTCTTCTGTTAATTCTAAAACTAATTCATATGAACTTCTCATTCCAACAGCAAAACCAACTAAATTATTTGCTTGTTTTAACCATTTTAAAGAAACAGGATTATGTTGAAATTTTGAAATAGCCAAAAGTACATTGTGAAAATCTGAATAATTATTTACAGGGTCAGCGCTAATAATCTTACTGACTAACAATTCATTCATCTTTTCTTCTATAATTTTCTTATTATCAATTAGAGGACTATTAGCCATATAAGCTAAATATGCTTGAATTAAATCAGATTTATTAAAAGACTTCTGATCTATTTTTTCTGCTCTATCCTTTTCTGATTGAACTCTAATACCCATAGCTTCAAAATTATAGTTAGCCATCATTACTTCAACTTGATGTCTTGGAGTCATAGGTTTTTGTCCATTATTAAGAGTAATCATTCTGTACAAAAGTTTATCGACAGAATTACTAAAAATCACATTAACATATAACTTCTTTTTTTTGTCTAGATATTCCGAATCTCTAAGTCTTTCTAAAGTATTTAATCTTTGAATACCATCTAAAACAAATGATTCTTTAAAGTTCGTATTAAAGAAATTTAACACGTCATCTGTTGTTGATTTATCATTAATTGTTTCATCAACATATGCAATTGTTATTGCAGGCATTATACACCCCTTTTCAATATCCTTTTCTAATTTTTCATAAAACTTTTTATCTTGAAGTTTTCTTTGAAAATCAGTTTTATTAATAAGGGGAATTAACTTATCTAGTGCTTCTTCATAAGTAATAGCGCCAGTAGCGACAACTCCATTGATCACATAATCAAAATCTTTATCAAAAATCTCCATATTTATAATTTAAAAATTTGCAAAACTATTTTGTCAAAGATATATTAAATCTTTATCCTACATTTAATGCTTTGAAAAAACAAATCAAACTTTTCAGTTAATTTATTCCTATTTGTCATTTTAATGTATTTTTTTATTAAATTTTATTATTTCTAATAAAAAATCAGTGTTCAAGTTTGTATTGTATATAAAAGGAATATCAATGCAACGGTCTGGAGAAGCAAATCTTTAAAGACGACTTCTTAGTTCTATACCAAAATGTATTTCAATATCTTTTTCTTCTATTTATTTTAATTTTCAACTTTTTCTTTTATGTTCGTTTAATCCACAAACAAAAAACCTACAAACCAAATACAACCCCCTGATTTCAAAACAACAGATTAGAGGCACTACTGTGCGCCTCTACAATTTAAAAATTTCCAAAAACAACCATAGCAAACCTCAAACCAAGTCAATTTCAAGACACTAACCACAAAACAACACTAAACTAAACGCATATTTTTTTGAATAATACCGAATTAAACCTCGTTTTAAAATCAAAAAAGATTTTTTAACGCATGAATTTTGTTAAAATTTCAAAAAAGAATAGTATATTTCAGTTAAAATTTAACCACAAAACACTGAAAACCAAAGACATTTTTTAATTAACCAAAAATTTATTTAAAAATAATATGCATGCATAGTATTTTTTAATTATATTTGAAATCGATATAGTTACCTATGAAAGACAAAACGATAGATTATATTTTGAGAGCGACATGGCAAGCTGTTTCAAGAATGTACAACGAAGAAGCTGCAAAGTACGATGCAACAATGGCAACGGGATTTGCACTTTTAAGCATGGACAAGGAAGAAGGAACACCATCGACCGCTTTAGGCCCTAGAATGGGTATGGAAGCTACAAGCTTAACCAGAACGCTCAAATCTATGGAAGAAAAAGGTTTAATTGTTCGCAAGAAAAACCCAAGTGACGGCCGAGGCGTATTAATTTACTTGACCGAATTTGGAAAAGAAAAAAGAGATTTATCTAAAAATACAGTTCTGAAGTTTAATGAAACCGTTAAAAAACATGTTTCGGAAGAAAAGCTGAAACATTTTATCGAAGTTTCTGAAATCATCAACGAACTGATTCACGATAAAAACATATTTAATCAAACAGAAAATACAGAAAATGAATAGTATTTCTTTTAAGAGATAATTCAGATTCTGGCAAAAAACAAATATTAAGTACCTATGAAACGCACAATTAAAAAAGTTGCTGTAATTGGATCCGGAATTATGGGTTCAGGAATAGCTTGCCATTTTGCCAATATTGGTGTTGAAGTTTTACTTCTTGACATCGTACCGCGCGAATTGACCGAGGCTGAAGCTAAAAAAGGATTAACTCTTGAAAGTAAAGCTGTTCGCAACCGAGTGGTAAATGAGCACTTGGCGAATTCATTAAAATCGAAACCATCTCCTATTTACAGTCAGAAATTCGCAAATAGAATTACGACTGGAAATACGACTGATGATATGGCAAAAATTGCCAATGTTGATTGGATTATTGAGGTTGTAGTGGAACGTTTGGATATCAAAAAATTGGTTTTTGAACAAATCGAGAAATTCCGCAAGCCGGGAACTTTGGTTACTTCAAACACTTCTGGTATTCCAATTCATTTTATGAGTGAAGGAAGAAGCGAAGATTTCCAACAACACTTCTGCGGTACTCACTTTTTTAACCCTGCGCGTTACTTAAAATTATTTGAAATTATTCCTGGTCCAAAAACTTCAACTGAAGTATTGGATTTCTTAAACGAATACGGATCTAAATTCTTAGGAAAAACATCTGTTGTTGCTAAAGATACTCCGGCGTTTATTGGAAACAGAATTGGTATTTACGGAATCCAAAGTTTATTCCACCTTGTAAAAGAAATGGGATTAACGATTGAAGAAGTTGATAAATTGACTGGTCCGGTTATCGGTCGTCCAAAATCAGCTACTTTCCGTACCGTTGACGTTGTTGGTTTGGATACTTTGGTACACGTTGCTAATGGTATTTACGAAAACTGCCCGAACGACGAACAACACGAATTGTTCAAACTTCCTGATTTCATCAACAAAATGATGGAAAATAATTGGTTAGGAAGTAAAACTGGACAAGGTTTCTACAAAAAAGTAGATAAAGATATTCTTTCTTTAGACTTAAATACACTAGAATACCGCGCTGCGAAAAAAGCAAATTTTGCTACGCTTGAACTAACAAAAACTATTGATAAACCAATCAATCGTTTTAAAGTTTTAGTAAAAGGAACAGACAAAGCGGGAGAATTCTACCGTAAGAGTTTCGCTGGGATGTTTGCTTACGTGTCAAACAGAGTTCCTGAAATCTCAGACGAATTATACAAAATTGACGATGCCATGAAAGCTGGTTTTGGATGGGAAAATGGTCCATTCGAAATCTGGGATGCTATTGGTGTTGCAAAAGGAATTGAAATCATGAAAGCTGAAGGTTTAGAGCCTGCTGCATGGGTTACTGAAATGTTGGCTTCTGGAAGCGACAGTTTCTATACTGTAAAAGAAGGAGCTACTTATTTCTATAACATTCCGACAAAATCACAAGTAAAAGTTCCTGGACAAGATTCATTCATTATCCTAAACAACATTCGCGAAAGCAAAAAAGTTTGGAGCAACAGTGGTGCAATCATTCAGGATTTAGGAGACGGAATTTTGAATTTAGAATTCCAATCTAAAATGAATACAATTGGTGGTGACGTATTACAAGCTATCAATAAAGCAATCGACTTATCTGAAAAAGAATATCAAGGTTTAGTTATTGGAAACCAAGCAGCGAATTTCTCTGTTGGAGCTAATATCGGAATGATTTTCATGATGGCAGTTGAGCAGGAATACGACGAATTAAACATGGCTATTAAATTGTTCCAAGATACAATGATGCGTGTTCGTTATTCTTCTATTCCAGTTGTAGTTGCGCCTCACGGAATGACTTTTGGCGGTGGATGCGAAATGAGTTTACACGCTGATAAAGTTGTAGCTGCAGCAGAAACTTATATGGGATTAGTTGAATTTGGTGTTGGTGTACTTCCTGGTGGTGGTGGATCTAAAGAAATGGCTTTAAGAGCTTCAGATTTATTCCGCAAAAATGATGTGGAGTTGAACGTTCTTCAAGAGTATTTCTTAACTATTGCTATGGCTAAAGTTTCGACTTCTGGTTATGAAGCTTTTGATACTGGACTTCTTCAACATGGAAAAGATATTATCGTAGTAAACAAAGATCGTCAGATTGCTGAAGCTAAAAAACATGCATTGTTGATGGCAGAAGCAGGTTATACTCAGCCAATCAGAAGAAACGACATTAAAGTTTTAGGAAAACAAGCCTTAGGTATGTTCTTAGTTGGAACTGACCAAATGCAGGCTGGAAAATACATTTCTGAGCACGATAAGAAAATCGCTAATAAACTGGCTTATGTAATGGCTGGTGGTGATTTATCTGAAGCAACTTTAGTATCTGAACAATATTTATTAGATATCGAACGTGAAGCTTTCTTGAGTTTATGTACTGAGCGTAAGACTTTAGAGAGAATCCAATATATGTTAACTAAAGGAAAACCGCTTCGTAATTAGAGAATAAGATGAAAGAAGCAAGAAACAAGACTTCAAAACAAAGTTTTGTCTTTTCTCTTGCCTCTTTCTTCTAATAAATCTTAAAAAAACAAAAACAAATGAAAACAGCATATATAGTAAAAGCATATAGAACAGCAGTTGGAAAAGCTCCAAAAGGTGTTTTTAGATTTAAAAGACCTGATGAATTAGCTGCAGAAACCATTCAGTTTATGATGGACGAACTGCCTAATTTCGATAAAAAACGCATCGACGACGTTATGGTAGGAAATGCCATGCCAGAGGCGGAACAAGGTCTTAACGTTGGACGTTTGATCTCTTTAATGGGATTAAAAGTTGAAGATGTTCCTGGAGTTACAGTAAACCGTTACTGTGCGTCTGGATTAGAAACTATCGGAATGGCGACTGCTAAAATCCAATCAGGAATGGCAGATTGTATCATTGCTGGTGGTGCAGAAAGTATGAGTTTTATTCCGATGGGAGGTTACAAACCAACTCCGGATTATAAAGTTGCAGCTGCAGGTCACGAAGATTACTACTGGGGAATGGGTTTGACTGCTGAAGCGGTTGCGAACCAATACAAAATCTCAAGAGAAGATCAGGATGAGTTTGCGTACAACTCTCACATGAAAGCTTTGAAAGCGCAAGCAGAAGGGAAATTTGACAAACAAATCGTTCCGATTACTGTTGAGCAGACTTTCATCAATGAAAATGGTAAAAAAGAAACAAAATCATACGTTGTAAATAAAGACGAAGGACCAAGAGCTGGAACTTCTAAAGAAGCTTTAGCAGGTTTAAGACCCGTTTTTGCTGCTGATGGAAGTGTAACGGCTGGTAACTCTTCTCAAATGAGCGACGGTGCAGCATTCGTTTTAATCATGAGTGAGGACATGGTTAAAGAATTAAATCTTGAGCCAATTGCCAGATTAGTAAATTTCGCTTCATCTGGTGTTGAGCCAAGAATTATGGGTATTGGTCCTGTAAAAGCAATTCCGAAAGCGTTGAAACAAGCGGGATTAACATTAAACGATATTGAGTTAATTGAATTAAACGAGGCTTTCGCTTCACAAGCTTTAGCAGTTACTCGCGAATTGAACATTAACCCAGAAATCGTAAACGTAAACGGTGGAGCAATCGCTTTAGGTCACCCTCTAGGATGTACAGGTGCTAAACTTTCTGTTCAGTTATTCGACGAGATGAAACGCAGAGGTAATAAATACGGAATCGTTTCTATGTGTGTGGGAACTGGGCAAGGAAGCGCTGGTATTTACGAGGTATTATAAGAAAGCATCATTAAGTAAAGTATACGTTCAGTTTGTCATTTCGAGGAAGGAGAAATCACACTAGTAATTCGACAAAGTAACCATCTAGTTTGTCATTCCGAGGAACGAGGAATCTCCGCAAGTAACTCGACAACGATTGACAAACTATGCGGATAATCGTCGCGGAGATTCCTCGTTCCTCGGAATGACAAAAAAGCCGGAAATACTAAATCATAAAAGGTTATAAAATAAAAAACATACAAAAAAACATTAGCAATGGCAGATACAATTCAAAAAAACGTGACTCGTGGTGGTCAGTTTTTAGTAAAAGAAACAAAATGCGAGGATATCTTCACACCAGAAGATTTCTCTGAAGAGCAGTTAATGATGCGTGACTCTGTAAAAGAGTTCGTTGACAAAGAATTATGGGCGCATAAAGATCGTTTTGAGAAAAAAGATTACGCTTATACAGAATCATCTATGCGTAAAGCTGGTGAACTAGGACTTCTTGGAGTTGCAGTTCCAGAAGAATACGGCGGATTAGGAATGGGATTTGTATCTACAATGTTAGTTTGTGACTACATTTCTGGAGCAACAGGTTCGTTCTCAACTGCTTTTGGTGCACACACAGGAATTGGAACTATGCCAATTACTCTTTACGGTACTGAAGAACAAAAGAAAAAATACGTTCCATTATTGGCTTCTGGAGAATGGTTTGGAGCTTATTGCTTAACTGAACCAGGCGCAGGATCTGATGCTAACTCAGGAAAAACAAAAGCGGTTTTATCTGAAGATGGAAAATACTACTCTATCACAGGGCAAAAAATGTGGATTTCGAATGCAGGTTTCTGCAGCGTTTTCATTGTTTTTGCTCGTATTGGAGATGATAAAAACATTACAGGTTTCATCGTAGAAAACGATCCTTCAAATGGAATTTCTATGAATGAAGAAGAGCATAAATTAGGAATCCGTGCTTCATCTACGCGTCAGGTTTTCTTCAACGAAACAAAAGTTCCTGTTGAAAACATGTTATCTGAAAGAGGAAACGGTTTCAAAATTGCAATGAATGCTTTGAACGTTGGTCGTATTAAATTGGCTGCAGCATGTCTTGATGCTCAAAGAAGAGTTACTTCTGGAGCTGTAAAATATGCTAACGAAAGAATTCAGTTCAATACTTCTATTTCATCTTTTGGAGCGATCCGCGCTAAATTAGCTGAAATGGCAACTAATGCTTATGCTGGAGAAAGTGCATCTTACCGTGCTGCAAAAGATATCGAAGACAGAATCGCCGCTCGTGAAGCAGAAGGAACTTCTCATCAAGAAGCTGAATTGAAAGGTGTTGAAGAATATGCTATCGAGTGTTCTATCTTAAAAGTAGCTGTTTCTGAAGACGTTCAATCTTGTTCTGACGAAGGAATTCAAATTTTTGGTGGAATGGGATTCTCTGAAGATACTCCAATGGAAAGTGCTTGGAGAGATGCTCGTATCGCTCGTATTTACGAAGGAACAAACGAAATCAACAGAATGCTTTCGGTTGGTATGTTGATCAAAAAAGCAATGAAAGGTCACGTTGATTTACTTGGACCAGCAATGAAAGTTCAAGAAGAATTAATGGGAATTCCATCTTTTGATACTCCAGATTTCTCTGAATTATTCTCTGAAGAAAAAGGAATTATCGCAAACCTTAAGAAAGTTTTCTTGATGGTTGCAGGAAGCGCTGTTCAAAAATATGGTCCAGAATTAGATGCTCACCAACAATTATTAATGGCAGCTTCTGATATCTTGATCGAAATCTACATGGCTGAAAGTACAATTTTGAGAACTGAAAAATTAGCAAAAGCACAAGGCGAAGATAAAGTTCAGGAGCAAATTGCTATGGCAAAATTATACTTATACAAAGCAGTTGATATCGTAAACTTAAGAGGAAAAGAAGGAATCGCTTCTTTCGCTGAAGGTGACGAACAACGTATGATGTTAATGGGATTAAAACGTTTTACAAAATACACAAACTTGCCAAACGTTGTCGCATTAAGAGAAAAAATCGCAGCAAAATTAGTAGCAGAAGATACTTACTGCTTCTAATATCACAATAGTTTTTAGCTTTTAATTTGTTTAAGCCCGCGCAAGTCCGAAACTGCGCGGGCTTATTTTTTTGTTTTTTTTGAACCATATAAGTAATATAAGTTCATTTAAAAGGAATGTGTTTAGCTGCACCTACCAACTTTGTCAAAGTTTTGAACTTTGACAAAGTTTATTTACTAATATAGTCCCAATCTAAAATGAACTTATATTGCTTATATGGTTTAATCATTTTATATTTAACATTCTAAAAACTTCAAAAAATAAAAAATGAAACAAATTAACCTAATTGCATTTTTATTTCTCTGTATTTTATCCACATCAACTTTTGCTCAGAAAAATAAAAAACTGGACATCATCGCCTATTACACGGGAGATTCCAAATTAATTGACGAATATGAAGTCAATAAACTAAACCAGATTATTTTTAGTTTTTGCCATTTAAAAGATGGAAAACTAAGTGTCGATTCTCCTAAAGATTCTCTAACAATAAAACATTTGGTTTCGCTTAAAGCAAATAATCCGCAGCTAAAAATTATTTTGTCACTTGGCGGTTGGGGTGGCTGCGAACCTTGTTCAGCTGCTTTTTCTACGGCTGAAGGAAGATTGAAATTTGCAAAATCAGTAAAGGAAGTCAGCAACTATTTTAAAGTTGACGGACTAGATTTAGATTGGGAATATCCAGCAATTGAAGGACTTCCAGGACATTTATATCAAGCAGTTGATAAACCTAATTTTACCGAATTGCTAAAAATTCTTCGTTCAACTTTAGGAAAAAAATACGAATTGAGTTTTGCTGCCGGAGGATTTCAGAAATATCTGGATGAATCAATCGATTGGAAAGCCGTTTCGCCATTGGTAAATCGAATCAATATCATGAGTTATGATTTGGTTAATGGATATTCTAAAGTTACAGGACATCATACGCCATTATACAGCACAAATCCGAAAGAAGAATCAACAGACAGAGCGGTTACTTTTTTATTGAAACAAGGAGTTCCGTCTGAAAAATTGATTATTGGCGGTGCTTTTTATACCAGAACATGGAAAAATGTTGAAAACATAAACAATGGTCTTTATCAAGCCGGAGAACATATTCAGGGAACCGACTTTAAAAGCTTTTCAAATGTTTATACCGAAGCTAATGGTTGGAAATATTTTTGGGATGATAAAGCAAAAGCCCCATATTGGTACAACGAAAAAGAAAAAACTTTTGCAACTGGAGACGATCTTACTTCTATAAGAGCAAAAACGGAATATGCGAAAGCCAAAAAACTAGGCGGCATTATGTTTTGGGAACTTGTTCTCGATTCACCGCGAGACGGAATGGTAAATGCGATTTACGAAGTCAAAAACAAATAATCAAGCTTAAAGAGTAACCTGAAAAAAGATTTTTCAGGTTATTTTTTTTGTAGTATTTTTGATATACTTCTCAAAAACAAACTGTTATGGCATTTTATAATATTTTACCAAATATTCGTATTTATAAAAGTGCTAAACTTTCAAAAACGTTTATTTTCTTGTTTTTTATTTTTTTTCAGATTTCTGTCATTTATTCGCAAAAAATTTCTTTGGCCGATTCTACTAAAACGGACAAAAAAAATACGCAAAACAATAAAATTGAAAATCTTTTAAAAGAGGACGAAGAAAAAAGCAATACGCTTTTTAAAGAAAATCAGATAAGCCGAGAACGTGCCGAATTGTTTGATGCCATTTCAAAAAACATTCAAAAAGCAGATCTTACCTTAAAAACCGGAATCGATTATAAAGGTTTTACTTCAGAATTAGACTATGTCATCAAACTGAAAAAAACGGCAATTGACGGGATCATCAAAAACAAAAATGATTTTCAAACGCTCCGAAACATTACCGTAACCTCAATAATGCTGAAAGAACTGCAAACCCGAGTAGAAATTCAGCTTGCAAAAATCAACAAGAACCGACTAGAATTGAGTCAAATGCAAGGCATAATTGACTCTTTATCCATTAAAAAAGCGCTTTTTACGCTACCAAAAGATTCGCTTAGAAAAACCTTGTACTACGAAAGATATTCGCAGATGAATTCGGATGTTTCACAACTCAACAAACGATTTAAAGATGCGTTAGACAGCATTAGCAAACTTCAAATTATAGGAAGCCGATTTAAATTTGACCTTCAAAATGATATTATAGAAACCGATAATATCCGAAAAAATGAATTTCAAAACCTTCTTAATTCTGATGGCGAAATTTTTAATACAAGTGACGGCAGAAATTCTTTTATTGGAGCCTTCTTTTATTCGCTGACGAAAGTATTGATCATTCTGCTGTTTTTTATCACTAACCACTTTAATGCCATTATTTTAATGCTTTTGGCAACTTTATGTTTAATAATCTATCTGTTGTTTTTAAAAAATAAATACATCAAAGAAGATTTATACCATTCTATAAATTTATCAAAACAAATTTTCGTTCATCCGGTCAGCTGCGCGATATTAGTTTCCTTTACCGTTTTTAATTTTCTGTTTATTTTTCCTCCATTTGCTTTTACATCGTTAGTCTGGCTAATATCAGCGATTGCATTAACGATTGTAAACAAGGAGCATTTTTGCAAAAAAGAAAAATGGGTGTGGAAAATTTATGTGCTCCTGATTCTTCTTGGTTTAAATGACAACAATATTTTGATTCATTCTGTCACCGAAGTATATTTCATATTATTTATTGCCGCTGCTTCGGCACTATTCAGCATTTACAATTTAAAAAAGAACCAAGAAATTCTGAATCCTTTTTTTAGATACAGCCTTATTGTGATGATTATCTTAGAACTAGGTTCAATATTTTTCATCTTATTTGACAACAATTATAATTTAGGCAAACTATTGATGATCAACGGAATCATCACTATTCTAATGTATTATCTTTTTACAAATACCTATCGTTTGATTCTAGACATTATTCGATATTCGAATTTTTTAAAAGAATCGAATGAAGGAAAACTTTTGGAAGCAAACGAACTAGAAACCATACATTACAGTCCAATAGTCAACACATTATTTATAATGGGCTGGTTCATTTCGATTGTGAAAAATTCCTATTTTTTTCATGCCATAATAGATCCGATAATTGGCTTTTTTAATGAACAAAGAACTATTGGGGCAATAAATTACTCGTACCAAAGTATTATCATTTTCTTTTTCATCATAATAACTTCGGTCCTAATTGCAAAAATTGTTTCTTTTTTAACGAACAGTTCATCCAATTCAACTGATTCCAACCAGAAAAATAAATTTGGCAGCTGGATTCTTCTGGTTCAAATCGCCATTTTCAGTATTGGAATCAGTCTTGCGTTTATATCTGCCGGAATTCCCGTTGATCGTCTGACGATTATTATCAGTGCTTTGGGAGTTGGAATTGGGTTTGGTCTCCAGACTTTAGTAAACAATTTAGTCAGCGGACTTATTATTGCTTTTGAAAAACCGGTCAATATAAATGACACTATCGAGGTAGGCGGACAAACCGTTAAAATGAAATCTATTGGAATTAGAAGCAGTGTTGTAGCGACTTTTGATGGCGCTGATGTTATTATTCCGAATGGAGATTTATTGAGCCAACATCTAACCAACTGGACATTATCCAACTATAAAAAACGAACTGATATCGCAATTGGAGTTGCTTACGGAACCAATTTAGAAAAAGTCAAAGATTTACTTCATGAAATTCTAGATAGTCATCCGCTGGTTTTGCAAACTCCTGAACCTATAATTTGGATTACAGAATTTAAAGCAAGTTCTATAGATGTTGTCGTAAAATATTGGGTCAACAACATTGGCGATGCAAGCGATGTAAAGAGCGATTTAATTATTGCTATTGATAAAATATTTAGAGAAAATAATATTGAAATTCCTTTACCGCAGCAGGATATTCATATAATACAAACGACGAATACGGACTTTGAGAAAAAACAAAAGCCATAAAAAAACGGCAATAGTCTAATAACTATTGCCGTTTTCTTTTTATGGAAAAAGTTTACTGAACTTTCGTCTTATCTAATTCTCCAATAAACGGAATAGCTTCTAAAATTTCACTTCTGATAATCGTTTGAAGATAAACCTCAAGCTGAATAAATTTAGCCGCATTTATAGCTCCAATTGCCTTTTTTGCCTGATTATATGTTTTCTCATATAATTTCTCATAGGCAATGTGATTTTTTAGTGTTCCTTTTGCTAATTCATCTGCTTTGGCCTCTGTTAAAGTCGAATAATTGGCAGCATAATCATTAATAAGCTGAAACTTTGTTTGTCCCAAAGCTTTTCGTTGTGTTTCATAATCATCATACACTTTTGTAAAAGCAACAGCTTGCGCATCAGACAAGTTCATGTATTGTTTTACTAAATCACTTTTCGATTTTCCATAAAGACTTTGAAGAACCTCTACATCTTCCTTATATGATGATTGGGCATTTGCTGAAAACGCGGCAATAAGGACAATAAAAATAAGACTTAACTTTTTCATAGTTTTAGATTTTAAAATTGTTTCTATTTAATTACGTATTCTAAATTTACTGATTTTAAACACATTACACACTTTTTCCCTTAAAAAAACGAATACTGATAAACTGCAGATAAAGCATAATAATTCAAGCCATTATTGGTGTAGGCACCCACATGATACTGAAATCGCAATGATTGTCCTTTCGCAATTGGGGTTGAAAAAGTTGCTCCTACTCGCCAGTTGTCAATCTGGCTATCGTCTGAAACTCCGTTTGTTACGGTTCTTCCTCCAAAAAACCAATTTGTATTGGCTCCAATCCACATTTGATTTTTAAAATAATAACTCGCATGAGCTTGAAGACTATAGGTAGGTTTTTGTTCTAATTTTTTTCCTAAATAATCATTATTGTTGGTGTAAAACCATACGCCTCCGTACGCTTCGGCATATACATGCGCAAAGCGTTTCGACACACCAATTTCAGGTTTAAAAGCCCAACGATTAGTACCGATATTTACTTGTTTATCTGGATAATATCTTCCCGTTGGAACTGAAGTCACCAAACTCACCCCCAAGATAGTTTTCTGCTCAAATTTTCTAAATTCAGATTTGTCAAGTGCCGGAGAACCCAATAAATTGATTCCGAATCTGACTTTCATATCTGCAAAACCAGTTCTGGAACCTGTAACCAACTGATCACTGATCGTCGCAGATCCATCCATAAAGGTAAATGGCAATGCCACTTGAATACGAGCAAGTTTGTTTGACAAGCCAAAGGTCCTAATGTAATTTACAGCCATATTATGACTTTGAAGTGTAAAGTCCTTAATTGGCAAAGCGGGATCCGTCAGAACATTTCCGTTCATAAAAACATAGCCAGCCGCAACAACGTTTAGTTTTGTTGGTACATTGGCATAAACTCTGGGTTCCAAATCTTGACTATAACTTAAAACAGTAACTAAAAAAAGCGCTGCACACAGGTATTTTTGCAGCAAAACCGAAACGTTTTCTTTTGGCATAAATTAAAGATTTGGCGACACAATAATTAAAATTATAAACTTTTATTTTTTAGCTTCATCTGTTTTTGGCGCTTCTACAACACCGTCATAAGAAATGGGAGCTCTATTATTGCTGTTTACTGATAAGCTGGCATCTCCGTTGGAAAATACGGTCAATAAAAGATCAAAAGTGTCTTTTTCGCCTTTTATCGTACTTCTGACCGTGATTTTTTTCTTGGCTTTATCAATTTTTGTGTTTTCCGGAACTCCCTCAAATTTAATTCCACTATCAGTTCCACCATAACCCACATTATAAGCACGTCCAAAAAACGGTAGATCGCAGGTTGTTTTGGTTTCATTAAATTTCAAAAAATAGGTATTGTAATCAAGATGCAAAAGTCTTCCGCCCTGCGGAGTTGCTTTTTGTGCTTCAAAAACAAAATTCTTAGAATCGATCAATGCTTCGATTTCTTTTTGTTTTTTCAATTCCTGTTCTGCTTTTAGTTCTTTTTTAGTTTTTTCCTGCGCAATAGCGGGAAAGCTTAAAAAGCTGAACAACACTAATAAAAAGGATAATTTAACTGACATAAAATAAAAATTTAAGCGTTAAAAAGTAGTATGATTTTATTTTTTGGTAAATCGCATCATTGCAATATCTCCCGAAATAAAGTTTAGCGTTTTGCCGTCATCGGTAATATCATATGAAGTTATTTTTGGAAGCGTACTCATAAATACTAGTTCGCCTTGACCATCCATGCACATCATTTTTGTAACCGCCATTGGTTGGGTAAAATCAATTTTATTTCCGGTAACATTCAGTTTTCCGGTAAAAGAATTACAGCCGTTGTTTCCAGAAACTTGATTTTCTTTTGTATTAAAATTAATAGTTGGTTTTTTATTTGGGTACAAACCATCAAAAGCAATTCGAGGTCCCGTGATATAATTCAGTTCCCAGTTTCCATCTAATTTTGAAACCGAATCTGTTTTTTGGCATTTGCAGGAAATTAATACCGTAACTAAGAAAACAAGCGTAAAAAAATTCTTCATCATAATGTTAAGCATTAAAAATTAATGAATTAAAAAACAAGACTTGGGAAATTTTTTATTAAAAACCTATACGAATTTAAGCAATATTTTTGGGTTCTGCACTTAAAGCGTTATTTAATACGTTTAATAGTTTTAGATTTTTTTAACTTTTTAAGAATATTTATATCGGCTTTTTTATGTTAAATTTACTTAATATTTAATTTAAAAGCCTCACATATGAAAAAAGCACTTGTTTCTTTCGCTATAATTACAGCTTTAATTATTGGTTGTAAGACAAATACAAAATCAAATGATGCCAAAACTCTGACAGTAAATCTGGAGCCAAAAAGCAACAGCACTGTTTCAGGAACTGCGACTTTTACTGAGAAAAACGGTAAAGTAACGTTTGTGGCAAAAGTATCCGGATTACAGCCGGGCGTTCATGCCATACACATTCATGAAAAATCAGATTGTTCTGCAGCCGACGGAAGTTCTGCAGGAGGACACTGGAATCCTACCTTTAAAAAACACGGAAAATGGGGAGTTGGCGAATATCACAAAGGGGATATTGGAAACTTCACTGCTGATGCAAAAGGAAACGGAACCATTACCTTGACAACTGATGAATGGTGTGTAGGTTGTGGAGATGCCAACAAAGACGTTTTAGGAAAAGGACTTATTGTTCACCAAGGAACGGATGACTTCACGACACAGCCAACTGGAAACGCTGGCGGACGAGTTGCTTGCGCTGGAATCATTAAATAATAAAATTGAATAACCACTATTTTTTCACAAAATCTAGTGGTTATTTCATTTAAAAATGAATTCTAAGACAAGAAAAAAAATTAGCTTTGCAGTCTCAAACTAAAGTTAATGATTAACGCATCGGCATCAGGCTGGATTGATAAGTTTTTTATGGAACAAAAGTTTTCAGAAGCAATTCCTTTTGAGACTACAGATT
The DNA here is from genome assembly GCF_007341385.1 of Flavobacterium daemonense. Taxonomy (GTDB): domain Bacteria; phylum Bacteroidota; class Bacteroidia; order Flavobacteriales; family Flavobacteriaceae; genus Flavobacterium; species Flavobacterium daemonense. Next base: position 130,662 of record NZ_VJYD01000006.1, on the reverse strand, counting down.
CCTTTTACTATAAAGTCCGTGAAACTGGTTTTATTTACGGCCATATCATTTCTATAGATTCTCAAATTCCTATTCCGATAAAAGGCTGGTTTAAAACCGAAATTTCTAAAGTTGCCTTATTAAATACCTTATATCATGTTTTTTGTTTAGAAAAAAGAAATTCTGAACCTAATAATTTTATTTCAGAAGCTCTCAAATTCTACAACCAAATGAATCCGGAAGGTTTTAATTTATTTAAAATTTTACTTCCAAAGGACACTCCTTCTCTTTCATTAGAAAACATAATTGATCAGCGAGTTCAGACAAACGACAGTATTATCAGTAAAAACTTTTCGCATTTAGTTACAAATGCTTTGCTGTTTATTGATGTGTTGGCTTTTAGACAATATTTGGAACACGGCGCTATTCCTGACAAATATTTAAAACGTATTGAAGAAACGGTTTTAGGTATTGTTGGTCTTGCGCTAAAGACTAAAACAGTCAAATCGCAACATGATGATTTATTGATAAAACTTTTTGAAGCTTCGATTCGCTATTCTAAATTTTCAAAAGTTACGGTTGAAACTTTAGAAACCTTGTCTTTGGACTATTTCAAAAACACATTAGAGCATTATTACTTGATCGATATGGCCGGAATGGCTTTATGGAGCGACGGCGTTGTTGAAAATGAAGAAGCTTACTTTTTGTATTCGCTAGGTTCGATGATGCATGTTTCTGATGATTTTGTAACCAAAAGCATTGCAACAACGAACTTATTTATTACTACACATAAAAAGAAAATTCCGTATTTCAATTACTCAAATCCGGTGAAGCATTTTTATGATCAAATGACGCACACTGTTGTAAAATTGATCATTAGAAACAAAAACCGACTAGTAAAAGAAATAGTTCAGAGCAAAGAACTAATGGTATTGTTGGCTTATTCTACAACAAGAGATTTGGATGCTAAAGAAAAGAAAAAAGTAAAAAAACAGCTTTTAGATATCTGCAAAACGATTCCGTCCTTGACAATATTTCTACTTCCAGGCGGAAGTTTATTATTGCCGATTTTAATAAAATTTATCCCGACAATGCTTCCGTCAGCATTTAATGAAAATCTTGACGAAAACGAATAAAAAAAATCAAAGTACACCTCTATTGCTTTGATCATCAGGAGCATCTGTTCAGAAATTTAAAAAAGAAAGATTTTATTTACATTTTTTAAAAATTAACTAGGTAAAAAGACTACTTTAGTATTATTATTTCGGTAGGAATAAAACTAGATTATTTTTTTTATCTAGTTTTTTTGAATGATACAAAAACGTTTAAAATCTATTAAAATATGAAATATAGAGGAGAATCTGATGAAGAGTACTATGGCAGGTTTAAAACTTATAGAATAGAAAAAGGAGATACACCGCAAAGTGTAGCGAAAAAACTTGGGATATCTCTTCAAGAACTGAGGCGCTATCACAATATGCATTGTAAACTTGCTGATTTAATTGAAGCAGATTTTAAAGGTTATACAAAGCTTATAATTCTGGCGCCAGAAAAAAGTGAATTAGAATTAGAAGCAGATGAAATAAGAGAGAAAAAACCGAAGAAAGTAGCTTTTGGAAAAGACAATAAATTACCGTTTCAGCCAAGAGGAATCTCAAGAGATTATAGCGTAAAATACACTTATAACATTGGTAATTTAACTGATGCATTAGAAATGGGTGTGAGAGTACGATGGTTAGCTACAGATAATAATAATTATCATTTTTTTGAAATTCGAAAGTCAATTAATCTTTTTATAGATGATAAAGCACCGGATAGACTAATGGATGACATTGGAGTAAAACTGGTTCAGGTTTTATATCCATTGAATATTGTTGTGGATAATGAAGGCAAGTGGATTGATATTCATAATTATGAAGAGATTGTTAGTCGTTGGAAAAACAAAAAGGAAAAGATAGTAGAATACTACAACGGCGGAATAACTCCAAAGTATATTGAACATTGCGAACTTTCATTGGCAAGTTCAGAACAATTATTAAAATCGCTTTATTCAGATCATTTTTTGAGATCTTTTTTTAATGGTATGTATATAAAGCACACGGATGATTTTGTTTGTGAAAGTGAAATTTCATTTCCACTTGAAAGAAATAAAGAATCAAAATTTCAAATACAGCAAAAAGTTGACCCCTATCTAAACGACTCCAACCTGATTAAAGTACAACAAAATGGCGATTATATAAATTTGAATATTCACTCAAATTTGGGATTTGAGCTTTTCGATGGAGATTATAATGCAACATATTTTTTAACTCCTGATTTGTACTTTATTAAAAACATGAATGTAGAATGTAAAATTGATTTTAACAAAGCTATAAAACTGCTAATTGAAGTTGAGGATTTAGAGAAATAAACAACAAATTAAAATAAAAATAGGCGAAAATCATGAGCGGAAAACATGTAGTAGTTCAGGGAGCAAAATTAAAATGCAAATTTAATATTGAGCAGAATACCGATATTTTAAAAGTAAAAACGCAGAATAAACATTTTGCAAATGATAAAGATGCTGAAAAAAAACGTATTGCTACCACAAAAGAAATTGGTCAGACAATGGAAAAAAACACTTTTGGCAAATGTGAAAAGAAGCCAGATGGCAAAGGTGATTATCTGCCATGTCAATGCGTAATTACGGAGTGGACTGGTTTTTACAAGAAAGTAACTTTGAGTAATCAAGGCAAAATTTTAATAGAAACAAGTAAAGCTGGCTGTACCATTGGGGGACCAGATTGTATTACTGTTGATAATCATGGGCAACAGGTCGAACTGGGCAAACAAAATGCAATGAGTGCCAAACCAGATCTGAGCAATCAGATAAATCCGTTGGTCGATATGCGAAAATTCCAGAATAATTTAGTTGGCGATGATATACTTTAAAAATAAATAAGATGTCAGATTTTAAAATAATTGGAAATCCAACACCCAGAGTTGGAGAAAAACAGACCTATTCTATTGCAGAAAATTTTACAATGAATGTCCTGCCTTTTGGCGAAATACATAATCATTCAGAAGTATTTTCGAAAGATGTTCATTGGTCGATTTATCAGCTTATAGGAAATAAGTGGGTGCATAAACCTAAGAATGACAAGGTGGGATCAATTGTAAAATTTAGCTTTTTTGAAGCAACTCTTGATTATGAAGGTATAAGACTGATAGCAAAGTTGGGCAATCAGGAAGCAAAAATGGACATCAAGACTCAAAAAAGTGTCGAGAGAAAAATTGCATATGTTGATTTTTTAGATGCCAACTGGAACAAACCGACTAAACCATTTGCTTACACAGATAAAGTAATTGTTAGAATACATTGTGTAAATTTAGACAAGTGCCGCGGCTCGGTAACATTGTGGGAAGACGACACACCAAAATCGGCACAAAATGGCATCAATAAAAATAATAAAGCTACAACTCTACCCATTTTTATTGAGGACGGAAAGGCAGAAGCACATTTTATACTTACTCCCAGTTTTGCCAAAATGTCAAATGCTCAAGCCGACAAGGGCGGTAGTAACGAAGGCGAATTTCACGAATATTATGTAACGGTAGAAATTTTTAATCAAAAACCTTTTGAAAGCCGTGATATAAATGTTTTAAATCCTGACTACAAAAAATCAGAACCCGAAAAACAAACCCCTGCACAAAAAAAAGGACCGTCAAAAAAGGAAGAAAAAGGAATCGCCAAAACCGAAGATAATCTTCATGATTATTATGAAAAAACGGTTGATGTACGGGCCGAAATACAAAAAATAGGCGACAGCGTTAGAGAAACTCTAAACAAGGCAATGATGATTGATGACTCCGAAGGAAGCAATCCTCAGACAGGTACTTGTGTTTGTAAAGACTATGATTTGATTTGGGGAAATAAAGTTTCATGTGATTTTAGGAAAAAAGTTGTAGAGATTTGTAAGGATTTATGGGCTGTTAATTATTTAGAAATGGCAAATAATTTAATGGCAGTAATGGCTTGGGAAACGGGAGAAACTTTCAGTCCTTCCATAAAAAATCCAAAATCGTCTGCAACTGGGCTTGTTCAATTCATGAAGGATACTGCTGAAAATTTAGGGACTACAACTGAAAAACTGGCTAAAATGACCGCTCTAGAACAATTGGATTATGTAAAAAAATATTTTAAAAATTTAAAAAATAAAAAATTAGAGTTTGTTGATTTTTACTTACAAGTTTTATTTCCAGCTTCTATGGGGAAACCTGACGATCATGTTGTGTTTAGTGAAGACGGAAAAGGTCTTGATAAACATGATAAAAACTATGACCTTAGAATTAGAGCCTATAAAGTAAATGAAGGATTTGATACAAATCCTAAATATGGTAATAATGATGGGATGGTTACAAAAGGAGAAATAAAGAAAGGTATTCAAATTTATATCGAAAAAGGAAAAGAGAATAAAGTAGAAATATTTTCTTGTACTTCTAAGGATGTAACTACAAAAAATAATTGGCATAATCCTGTAAATAATCCGCAATTAAGAGGATGGTATTCTATATGGGCACCAGAAAGAAGTATTCATAGTAACAATATAACTGGTCGTAGTAAAGGTAAACACGATGGAATAGATTTATACGCTCCTGCTGGAACAGATCTATATGCTTGTGTTGATGGTGAAGTAAATGAAATCTATTATTCGGAATCCTATGGCAACTGCATTAATATCAAGGGTAATTACGAGGGAAAAACATTTTGGTTCTTTTATGCTCATTTAAGTGAAACTCTTATAACTGCTAAAGATAAGGAAGGAAATTCTACTAAAGTTAAAGCGGGTGATAAAATTGGAAAATCAGGTAAAACAGGTTCATCTGCAACAGCTTTAAATTCGAATCAAGTTCACTTGCATTTTGAAGTAAGAACTACAAACGCAAGAACTGGTGGAAGAGTTAATCCTTTTGACAACATTAAAGAATTAGATCGTGATGTGATTAAAGAACCTAAAAAAGAAGCTCAACCATGATAAAAAAAATAACAAGTATTGTAATTATATTGTTCTTAATTAGTTGTAAGGGGCAAGAAAAAAATAAGATTATTGATTCAAAAAAGGGAACTTTTTCAAAAAAAGAAGCATGTATTAATAATAGCAACGAAATTTATATTGGAAAGGTTTTTTTTGAAGGAGATGAGCTAAATGATTATGAATGGATAAAATCTGACAAAATTAAGAACGTTGATAGTCTCAGTTACTCAATATATCAAAATAAACAAACAAAATATTACATAATTAGTATCGAAAAAAATTTAAAAAATGAGGATGTAGAAAAATTTAAAATTATTGACACCTTAAATATTAAAAATTGTGTTTCTTCTGATTTGAAAATTAAAGAAAACATATTAACAAGTAAGATAGAGGTTAATGTTTTTTGCAAAAGTAAAATAGTAAAAACTTGGGGATTTAAATCTGTAAATGTCAATGAATCTCAAATTCCATCAAATTGGCTCGGTAATTATCATATGAATATTAATGAAGAGAGTAAAGATTGGAGAGAAATTAAAAGTATTTCAGTTTCTATTACTAAAGATTCAATAGTTTATGAAGCAGCTGGTTATCAACTTTTTGAAAGATATTTATTAAAAATAAAAAAAAACAATAATGCTATTAATCTTTCATTTGATAAAATAATTAATGGCTCTCAAAACGCTGTTTTAGAAAAAACAAAAGATTTTGGAGAAATACTTTATGATGGTAAAAATTATAATTGGATTTGCCCGTACATCGATATTAGTTTTATGAACGGGAAGAAGAATAAATATGTTTTGAAAAAAAATAACTTTTAGATAAAACCCTCAACAGAAAGGGCCGTCAAAAAAGGAAGAAAAAGGAATCCCCCTGCTGGCGCGAGCGTCCCAATAGTGATAAGTTGGTATTTGCTTCTAAGCATCTTAAAAGCTTTATTTGGATTGCGTGCACGAGCGAGACGCTCGCGCCAGCTGGTGATTTAAGAGAATTATACAAAACACACGATGATGATTATACTAAAATTCCACGATAAATTAATACTCATGAATAAGTCTAAAATTTTATTTTTTTTAATTGGTTTGATTTCACTGTTTTCTTGCAAACAAAATGAATATTCGCAAAATAAAAAAAACATTGTAAAAGAAAAAACAGAAAAGAAAAAAAAAAATCGATTCTCTGCGTTTAATTAAAGATACTATAGTATTTGGCGAGTCAACTGAGGGAACGGAAATAAAATTACTTAAAAATTTGTATAGTAGCGATTCTATATTAAAAGTTGAAACTTTTGGCGAAATGGGTAATTCAAATCACACTTTTAGATTTAATAAGAGTCTATTAAACATACAGCATATTATTAATCAATATGAAGAACCGATTTCCATAAATTCAACACCAAAAGTAAGAAGTACTAAAACAGAATCATTGAAATCGAATAATAAGGATGAGCTAATGATTCTCTTTTTTAAATATAAGAGTGTTTTTGTTAAAGCAAAACAAGAACAAATTTTATTAAATCCTAAATGGGTTGGTAATTATTCTTTTACAATAAATGAAGAAAATGATGATTGGAGAGACATGTATAAAGGGACAATTCTAATAAAGCGAAATTCGGTTATTTTTCATGTGGAAGGATATCAAATAGATCAAAACTATGAGCTATTATTTAATGAAGATGGAAATAAACTTAATTTAACTTACAAAAAGTCCTTAGATAATTTTGTAAGTGATGTTTTGAAGAATAATAATGATTTTGGAATTATAACATTTGACGGAAAGGAATACAAATGGAAATGTCCTTATCTTGATATTAGTTTTGCTGATGAGGAAAAGAATATTTATATTCTAAAAAAAGAGAGTAAAAAGATTTAAGATAATAAGCTACCCCTATTGGCGCGAGCGTTCCGCTCGTGATAAGTTGGTATTTGCTTCTAAGCATCTTAAAAGCTTTATTTGGATTGCGTGCACGAGCGAGACGCTCGCGCCAGCTGGTGAAGGTTATCAACGTTATGTTGATTTAACAGACAATAATAACAAAACGACTAATTATTATGGTATTGCTGGATATAATCATTTTAAAGATTTAGTCGTAATGTCAAAGAAAGGAAAAAAGAAAGTTAAAGAAAGAGATGCGGCGATTAAACGATTAAATGAGCTAAAATGAAAACATTCAAAATATTTTTTCTAATTGCAATAAATACCCTAACATTTTTTAATATTTATTCTAATACGGAATTGAGTAAAAAAAAATCAAATTTTGCAATTCATAATAAAGTTATAGATCAACGAATAAAAGGATATTTTAACAATGATAATCTTGACGATTATATAGTTAGAGATTCGAAGAATAACAAATTATATTCTATTTATATAAATAATGGTCAAGGATATGCAAAAAAAATAAATTTCGTAATAACGGAAGATGATTTTGATACTGTTGAAAATCCTATGGAAAATTTATTTATTAGCAATCCTAAAAGAGGGGAAATCTTAATTGGAGCAACTTGCTGTGGTAGTTTTAAATCTACCGAGATGAATTATTATAAATTTTTTGATGAGATTAATAATTGGATTTTGTATAAAACTTCTCTTTCAACTATTGAATCCGATTTTATACCAAAAATTGAACTGAGTTTTTTGGATTACTCTTTTTCAATTGATGGAAAAAAACTAAATAATAAAGAAATAAATGATTACGAATCAATCAAAAGAAAAAAAGAAAATGAAGACTTTTTTAATAATGAATTTAATAAATTAAAAAAAGCAACAGAAAATAATATCATTTCACAAATTAACTCTAATCTTAGTTTTGACGACTTGGCTGAATTGCTTAATACACTTCCAATTAATAAAAACAATATAAACAAATATAATGATTTAGCATATTATACTGGATTATCTAAAGACGGTAAGATTTCTTCAATTTTTTTATTAAAAAATATAATAGAGTACGATTCTAATAGAACGGTAGCATACTTAAATTTAGGAGATGCACAATGGGGTTTTGAACAAAATGAAAATGCTAAAAAATCTTATCTAAAATATATTTCATTAATGAAATCTCAAGGCAAAGATTTAAATAAAATACCTAAAAGAGTCTATGACAGGATAAAATAACCATTGTTTTTCCAGATATCCTGACTTTGAAACCCAACAATGCTTCCGTCAGCATTTAATGAAAATCTTGACGAAAACGAATAAAAAAAATCGCCCTTTTGAGGCGATTTTTTATTTTTTATTATAAATCCAACTGATAAACGTCATCAAGTTCATCGTTTGAACTGATCGTCACATTCAAGTCGGTAACAAAACCAGAATTTAGTCCGTAAACCCAGCCATGAAGCATAAGGTCTTGTCCGTTTTTCCAAGCGCCTTGAACGATTGAAGTTTTAGCTAAATTGTAAACTTGCTCTTTAGCATTAATTTCAACAAAAGCATTGAAACGTTCTGTTTCGTCTTCGATCGAATTCAAATATTTATCGTGCAGACGGTATTCATCTTTAATATGACGAATCCAGTTATCGATAATCCCAACTGATTGGTTGCCCATCGCCGCTTTTACACCACCACATCCATAATGTCCGCAAACAATAATATGTTTAATTTTCAAAACATTTACTGCGTAATCCAAAACACTCAGCATGTTCATATCAGAGTGAACAACCATATTTGCAATGTTACGGTGTACAAAAACTTCTCCAGGTTTTGCACCAACAATTTCGTTTGCAGGAACACGGCTGTCAGAACATCCAATCCATAATAATGGCGGCTGTTGCCCTTTTGCCAAATCAGCAAAATAATTTGGGTCTTTTGCTAACGAAGTTTCGACCCACTTTTTATTGTTTTCTAATAACTGCTTATAAAATTCTTTCATTTTTTTTTATTTTTTGAATTGTATTTCGAGTGCCTAACTGCACAAAAAAAGAACTTATGTAAAGTTACCTAAATTTTGACATTTACTGCGTAATAGAAATACTTTAATTTAATTTATTTGTTTTAAAACTCTTCTTTTGATGTTTCTCTTTTGACCAAAGCTCGTTTAGCAACATCATAATAATGCTCAATTGTTACATGATTATTATTTTCTGGCGTATTTTCAAGTTCATACGCTTCTTTAAAACCTTTAAGTTTTACTTTGATATTTTCGTCAATGGCTCGCGTTTCTTTAAACTCGCGTATCAAATCCAGAACATCATGAGCAATATATTCGGTATCATGCGCATTGATCACCACTTTAGAGTTTTCTGGAATCTCATTTAAAGTCTGCTTGATTGCGGCTTTATTCAAGAAAGAAACTTCTTGAGCTAAATCAATATGGATAATATCTCCGTCTTCATATTGTTCTTTTTTGAAAATATACGCTCTTTTTAGGTTTCCTCTCAAAACAAAAATAATACTGATGATAATTCCTAACGCAACACCTTTCAGCAAATCTGTAGCAACAACAAAGACTAAAGTTGCTATAAAAGGCACAAATTGATATTTGCCCTTTTCCCAGAAATGCATGAAAGTTGCTGGTTTTGCCAATTTGTATCCAACCAAAATTAAAACGGTCGCCAAAGTAGCCAATGGAATCTTATTCAGGATTGCCGGAATCGCCAATACACTGATCAATAAAAGTACGCCATGAATGATAGTGGACATTTTAGATTTTGCACCCGCATTATTATTTGCAGATGATCGAACTACCACTGATGTCATTGGCAAACCTCCTAAAAGTGAACTTATTATATTACCAATACCTTGCGCTCTAAGCTCAACATTAGTATCGGTATAACCTTTTTGAACATCCATTCTATCTGAAGCTTCGATACATAATAATGTCTCGATAGAAGCTACAATAGCAATTGTAAGTCCTACAACCCAAACTTGCGGATTTGTAATGGCGCTGAAATTTGGCATAATCAAAATCGATTTAAAATCGTCAAAAGATTTTGGAACCGGCAAAGAAACCAAATGCTCTTTTGCAATTGCCAATGAACTTCCTGAAGAAACGAAAACTTCATTTAGCACAACCCCAGCAATAACCGCGACAAGTGCGCCCGGAACTAATTTCAAGCGCTTTAAAAAAGGCACTTTGTCCCAAGCAAGCAAAATTGCCAGTGAAACCGCCGAAATTACAATAGCTCCTATTTGAATATGATTGATAACATTGAATAAAAACGAAAACGAGTTGCTTCCGTCATTCTGAATAAAAGCTTGATCGCCTTCAAAATCAGCATCATAACCAAAAGCATGTGGTAATTGTTTTAAAATGATGATGATACCAATACCAGCCAACATTCCTTCAATAACATTGGTAGGAAAATAATTTGATATACTTCCGGCTTTTAAAAATCCCAATGCTAATTGAATTATTCCTGCGATGAAAACAGACAGCAAAAACACATCAAAAGCACCAAAATCAGTAATAGCGGTTAAAATAATTGCTGTTAAACCTGCAGCTGGACCCGAAACACTAATATGGGACTGGCTTAAATAACCCACCACGATACCACCTACAACACCTGCAATAATTCCAGAAAATAACGGCGCTCCAGAAGCCATTGCAATACCTAAACACAATGGAAGAGCCACCAAGAAAACCACCAAACCTGAAGCAAAATCAGATTTTAGGTTGGCAAAAAGATTGATTTTTTTTGTCATAACACAATACTAAAAAAATTATTCATTAAAGATTGACCGCATTTATGCAAATGCAGTTCAGTTCAAAATAATCGGAAGTATTATGCCAAGTTGGGTGGTGGAGCAAAAATGCTCGGAGAAATATTCTCTAATTTTACAATGTTTTCAGACGCTATTGTCTTTTTTTCAATATAAACAGGAATTATAACTTCATGCTGAAGTATTGCTGGATAAACAGCAGCTTTAAGTTCTTTGTGTGAATGCTCCTCTTCAGAAAAACTGAAAAACATAGACGTATCGTTACTTTTCTTTAACAGCGTCACCACAGTTGGTGTTGCTAGAAAAGCAATAAATATGAATAATAATATGCGAGCGACTAGTTTCATTACAGCAAAAATAGCGTTAAACAGATAAAATCAAAGCGCGAAGCATTTTTTTTTTATAGAAATTTAACAAAAACAAAAAACAGAATAGTCAAAAGAGGCTATTCTGTTTTTTAATTGATTCAAAAACAATAAATTACAAAGTTTCTTCAAGCCATGCATTCATCATCCAGATTGTTTTTTCTTGCTCTGCGATAAAGTCACTCATCATAGAATTTGTTCCTTCGTCGTTAATTTCAGCAGATTTATTTAGGATTTCTCTTTCAATTTTTAACAGATCAGACAACGAGTGAACAATCAGCTGAACTGCCTTTTCATCGTTTGAAATATTTTTTCCTACTGTCAATTTATTGTTCTTAATATAGTCTTCAAAAGTATGTAAAGGTGTACCGCCAATTGTCAAAACTCTTTCGGCGATCATATCTATTTTAAGCTGTGAATCGGTATAAAGTTCTTCAAATTTTACATGAAGATCAAAGAAACGCTTTCCGCGAATGTTCCAATGAATTCCTCTTAAATTTTGATAATATACCTGAAAATTTGAAAGCAATATATTCAATTCTTTTACTATCAATTCTGATTCTTTAACGGGTAATCCTAAAATATTTGTTTTCATAATCTAATTTTTTACACTAATTTACTACAAAATTAAAGTAAGTTTCATAAAATTTATATAAATAAAAATTATATTTTCTTATTTTTGCATCAAAAATTACTATCAATATGACTATAACTCAATTGCAATATGTGTTAGCAGTTGCCGAACACAAAAATTTTACTCTTGCAGCCGAAAAATGTTTTGTTACGCAGCCAACTTTAAGCATGCAGATTCAAAAAATTGAAGAAGAACTCAATATTTTAATTTTTGACCGAAGCAAAAAACCGATTCAGCTAACCGATATTGGGCAAAAAATTGTCAACCAGGCAAAAAATATTGTAAATGAGGCCGACCGAATTAAAGATATTGTAGAACAACAAAAAGGTTTTATTGGCGGCGAATTTCGTTTAGGGATTATTCCGACGATTATGCCAACACTTTTGCCGATGTTCTTAAATAATTTCATTAAAAAATATCCGAAAGTCAAACTTTTAATCGAAGAGCTAAATACAGATGAAATCATTTTAAAGTTAAAAAATGGTCATCTTGACGCTGCAATTGCCGCAACTCCTCTTGAAGATGAAAAAATCAAAGAAATAGTTTTATATTTTGAGCCTTTTGTAGCTTACATTCCGGAACATCATGCAAGTTTTCAAAAAGAAGAAATTGAAGTTGCCGACTTAAACTTGAACGAGATTTTGCTTTTGCAGGACGGTCACTGTTTTAGAGACGGAATTTTAAACCTTTGCAAAAATGGTACTGACATCGATCAAAATAATTTCCAGATTCAAAGCGGCAGTTTTGAAACCTTGATAAAATTAGCCGATGAAGGCCTTGGCACAACATTACTTCCGTACTTGCATACCTTAGATTTAAAAGATTCCGATAAGTTGAAGCTCCGTAATTTCAAGGAGCCAAAGCCTGCTCGTGAGGTAAGTTTAATTTACCCTAAAAGCGAATTAAAAATGCAAATCATAGACGCTATCAGATCAACAATCGCCGGTGTCGTAAAAGGAGCAATTGTTTTCCAGAATGTTCAAATCATTAGTCCACTGCAAAAAAAGCAATAATAAAAAAGGAGCCAATTTGGCTCCTTTTTTTATACTTTAATCAGTAGTAGACTTTCTTCTAATTCCGGTTTCTCAATTATGAAATTTAATAACCATTCTTTCAATTGTTCCATTTCATAAGGTAATAGTGTTTTGATAGCTTTTTCTAACTCTTTGCAGAAAAGTACCGGGTCGAAACTAACTCTCTCGAGTATTGATTTCGTGTAATCAAACATCATTTTTGACATAATAAAATAAGATTTTTGGGGGTTATCTAATTTTTAAACTCGCACCAAATTTAAACAAATATCACATATAAAGATCATTTTTAACTTATTTTTTTCAAAACTATAACTACGAATACGTTTTCTTAGTACACATAAATCAATATAGAATTATTCTAAATAACTTAATCAGACCTTTTTAAAAGCTCTAAACATCTCGCGTTTCCCCGGCGGACCGGCCAATTTTTCAACAGTAAATCCCACAGAAATCATACTTCTTTTAACAACTCCGCGAGCAGCATATGTTACTAAAACGCCATTCGGTTTTAAACTATTGTACATTTTTTGGAAAATTTCCGTGCTCCATAATTCAGGTTGCACTCTATATCCAAAGGCGTCAAAGTAAATCAAATCAAAAGTTTCAAAATCGTCGATTTCGTCAAAAAATTGTTTTCTTTTGGTTAACGAGAATGCGCTGCTAAGTTCGGCTTTCTGATCCCATTCGCATTTATGCATTTTCTCAAAAATGTTATTAAATTCCAATGCGTCTAATTCGGCAACATAATTCATTGCCAAAACCTCTTCAGCATTTACTGGATACGCTTCTACTCCAACATAATCAATAGTTTGCTGTTTTTTTTCCGATTCTAAAAAAGTTATGAAAGCGTTAAGACCGGTTCCAAAACCGATTTCCAAAATAGCGACGGGTTTGTCTTCAAATAAATCAAGTCCATTTTTTATAAAAACGTGTTTTGCTTCCTGTATTGCACCATGTTTTGAATGATAACTTTCGTTCCATTCTTCTAAATGAATTGTCGTTGAGCCATCTAGCGTTTTAATTATTTCTCTTTTCACGATTTTCGAATTTTTCAATAGCGTTTGACTGATTTCCAGTCGGTTTTAATCATCAAATTTACTCAAAACAAATGCGTAAAGCCTTAAAAAATCGCACTTTTTTCATAAATTCTTTATAAAACTCTGCCAAAATTTTCGGTTTATTATAAGATAAATAAATCTCAGTCAAACACAGCAATTAATGAGGTTTTACCAAGAAAATTACATATTTTTCCGTAATTTTGCATTCAACAAAAACCTATTCTTCATCAGATCATTACGTTATATTTTCGTCTGTTAAGAATTCTATTTAGATAAAAAAATTATATCATTATGAGTACAACTCAAACAAGCAAAATTGAAATCAGAAAGGCAACTTCGTCTAAAATAAGCGGAGTAGACTTCGAAAACTTAAGCTTTGGTGCTGTATTTACAGACCATTTATTTGAATGTGATTACAAAAATGGACAATGGCAGACTCCGGTCATTAAGCCTTATGCTCCTATTTTGATGGATCCTTCTTCAAAAGTCTTTCATTATGGACAAGCTATTTTTGAAGGAATGAAAGCTTATAAAGATGAAAATAATGATGTTTGGTTGTTTAGACCTGATGAAAACTACAAACGTTTCAATAATTCGGCTGTTCGTATGGCTATGCCAGAAGTTCCAGAAGATATTTTCATGGAAGGTTTAAATGAATTATTGAAAATCGATCAAGAATGGATTCAGAGAGGAAACGGTGCAAGTATGTACATTCGTCCTTTTATGATTGCTACAGGACCTGGCGTTATCGCTAATCCATCTGACGAATATAAATTTATGATTTTGCTTTCACCTGCAAAAGCATATTATGGAGGCGAAGTAAAAGTTATTATTGCTGAACATTATAGTAGAGCTGCAAATGGTGGAATTGGTGCTGCAAAAGCGGCTGGAAACTACGCTGCTCAGTTTTACCCAACTAACTTGGCAAACAAAGATGGTTTCCAACAAGTTATTTGGACTGATGATGCAACGCATACAAAATTAGAAGAAGCGGGAACAATGAACGTTTTCTTCAGAATCAACGATACTTTATTGACTGCTCCAACTAGCGAAAGAATTTTAGATGGTATTACTAGAAAAAGTTTGATTGCAATGGCAGAAAAAGAAGGTCTTAAAGTAGAAGTTCGCCCTGTGATTGTTTCAGAATTAGTTGAAGCTGCTAAAAACGGATCTTTAAAAGAAATCTTCGGAGCTGGAACTGCTGCAGTTATCAGTGTTATTAAAGGATTCTCATATAAAGATGAGTATTATGAATTGACTCCAATTGAGAATTCATATGCTTCATTCTTAAAAGAAAAACTCACAAGTCTTCAAAATAAACTTTCTGAAGATACTTACGGATGGACGGTTAAGGTTCAATAATTTCGTAATTAGTCAAATATAAAAACCCGATAGATTTAAAATTCTGTCGGGTTTTTTATTTTACTTTATTATTGACTTTTGCTTCAGAAAACAGTAAGATCAACTCAATCTTGTCATTTCGACTGAAAGGAGAAATCACACAAGTAACTCGCCAAAGATTGACGATTTTGATTGCGGAATTCCTTGTGTGATTTCTCCTTTCAGTCGAAATGACAAACGTAAAACAAACCCGACAGGTTTTAAAAACCTGTCGGGTTTTATATTTTTATGCTTTCTTTTTTTTAACACATAGAAACATAGATTTAAAACATTTGCAAAGAATACAAAAAGAAACATGTTTCTAACACATAGCTATGTGAATTAATACAAGTGAAACGCCTTTTTTTAACACAGTCAAGAACTATGTTCCTATGTGTTTAAATATCTAAGTACAGAACTTCGTTTTTATAGCAATTTCGAGAAATCAGGCTTGAAATAATTTGGGCCTTTCATCACTTTTCCATCTTCACGGTAAATCGGTTGGCCGTCTTCTCCTAATTTACTCATATTACTGCGTTGGATTTCATCAAAAACAGCTTCAATTTTATCTTGAAGTCCATGTTCAATAATTGTTCCGCACAAAATGTACATCATATCACCAAGCGCATCAGCAATTTCAACAATATCATTATTTTGAACAGCTTCTAGGTATTCTTCATTTTCTTCTTTCATCAAATTATAACGAAGCATTTTTTTAGTTGCACCTAAATCGGCTTTTGGAGTCTCGCTGTGACCTATTTTAAAAGCAGTATGAAATTGCGTAACGGCATCTAGTTGTTTCTTCATGTTTTTAGTTGATTAAATGAACTGCAAATTAGCAACAAATCGTGTACAATTCTCTAAATTTGTCAAAAATAATTTTTACTATGTTTAGTCAAGGACAATTAATATTCGCAGTCTGTTTTTTTATTGCTTTTGTAATCGTTATGATTTTTGCTTATCGAAAAGATCTAGCTCTTCATAAAATATTTTACAAAGGAAATTACAAAGTCTTGATTGTCTTTCTGCTTTTTATTGCTATTTTGTTTGCAATTAAATTTTTCTTCAAAAGATAATTTAGAAAAGATAAATAAATACTGAGCGCTTACAATTAAACTGAGTGAAAATCGTTTTATTTGAATATTTTTTGATCAGAATAATTTATAAAACGTATTTTTATCGTGACGCTATTTTTAGCAACACCAGTAATAAAAATTTATAACTTTACGACACCAAACAATCTACCCAAATGAAGATTCTAAAATATTTATTTCTATTATTATTACTAAGCTTAGTTGCTCTTACCGTTTTTGTAGCTACCCAGAAAGGAATTTTTTCTGTAGAAAGAAGCAAGGTGATCAATTCGCCAAAAGCGACGGTATATAATTACGTAAATGATTTTAGAAATTATGAAGATTTTGAATCTTGGGCGCTCGAAGATTCTTCGATAAACTTTACTTTCCCAAATAAAACAGCAGGAAACGGCGCTTCTTTTTACTGGACAGGAACCGAAGGAGCCGGAAACTCTGTTACTCTAAAAACTAAAGACGGAGAGAGCATTCAGCAAAAAATGAAATACGACGGTACTGAAGCCGATGTCAACTGGACTTTCAAAGATACTTTGGCAGGAAAAACAAAAGTTACTTGGAAAGCAAAAGGAACTATGAGCTTTTTGTTTAAAATTTACACCGCACTAAATGGAGGTTCTGACAAGGTTATTGGGACAATCTACGAAAAAAGCCTTGCCAATATTGACAAAAATCTTAATTACGAAACTAAAACGTATAATATAAAAGTAAACGGCGTTGTTCAGAAAACTGAAATGTCGTATATCAAACAGACTTTTACAAGTGAAATTTCGAAAATAAATAAAAACGCTAGAATTGTTATTCCAAAGCTTATCAAGTTCAGCGAAACCAATGCATTAGAAGCGAATGGAAAACCATTTATTATTTATCATACATATGACACCGCAACCGGATTAGCTAAAATTTCAATTTGTTTGCCAATAAACAAAGAGATTTCTATAACCTCTGGAAGCGATATATTGTCCGGCAAAATGAATGCTTTTGAAGCTGTAAAAACAACTTTGACAGGTGATTATTCTCATACTACTGAAGCAATTGCAAAAACAACAGCATATATCAACAATCAAAAAATAATGCCAGACTTAAGCTGGTCACATCTTGAAATTTTAGAAGTGAGCAAATTAGACACAAAAAGTCCGTCTAAATTAGTAACTGAAATCTATTTCCCAACAAAACCTAAAGTAGTTCCAGTTAGCACAACTCCGGCAGTTAATAATGAACCTCAAATTGACCCAGCAGCTACCACAACGGAATCAGATCCTGCGGCTTCGAACCCAGCTACAACGGTGCCTGTTGTAAAAAAACCGGTAAAACCAAAGCCAGTGGCTCCAAAACCTGCGGCGACACCTCCACCAGCAAAACCTGAAGAAGACGAATTCTAAAATAAAGATCCTTAGACCTTTAGCTTAAAATTCATTCTAATAAGATAAATAGACAAGTTTGACAGACGAGAAGGAATTTATACAAGAATTATTAAATCCTAAAACGCAAAATACAGCGTTTCAAAAACTCTTGTCTGATTATCAAAAACCATTGTATTCTCATATCAGAAACATAGTTTTAGATCATGAGGATGCAAACGATGTTTTGCAGAATACTTTTGTAAAAGTCTTTCAGTATTTAAAAAATTTTAAAGGCGAAAGCAAGCTTTTCTCCTGGATGTACCGTATTGCAACAAATGAGGCTTTGACTTTTTTAAATCAGAAGGCAAAATTAAACGGACTCACATCTGAAGCTTTACAAACAAAAACGATAGAAAATTTAAAATCTGATGTTTATTTTGATGGAGATGAAATTCAAATCAAACTCCAGAAAGCCATTGTTACTTTGCCTGAAAAACAGCAATTAGTCTTTAAAATGAAATATTTTGAAGAATTAAAATACGAAGAAATCGCAGAGATTCTAGGAACTTCAGTTGGTGCTTTAAAAGCATCTTACCATCATGCGGTGAAAAAAATCGAAATATATGTTACATCAAATTAAACCTTTTGTAAAAAATACTATCTTATAGACATTATGAAAGCATTTAAATTAGAAAACGAACCGAAAATCAAATCTGGATTTACAACTCCAGAGCATTATTTTGATGATTTTTCGGCAAAAGTTTTACAGCAGATTAACAACGAAAAAGAAGTAAAAGTACTACCTCTTTATAAACGTAAAAATGTAATTTCGATTGCTGCGGCCGCGGTAATTGTTTTTGCCTTGATGATTCCTATCGTAAACAATTATAACGCAACTTCTAAAGAACTTGACGAAGCAACTTTGGAAACGTATTTATCGTATCAGTCAAATTTGAATCAATATGACCTGATTCAGAATTTAGACACAACAGATCTTCAAAAACTTAATAAAAATGTAGCCATTGAAGACGAAACGCTAGAAGATATTTTAGCATCAAACCCAAATATTGAACACTTAATTACTGAATAGAAACAACACTGAGAAGATGAAAATCAAAAACATCCTGCCGATACTTTTATTCCTGGTAAGTTTTTCTTTTTATGCCCAAGGAAAAACAGATGAAAAACGTGAAAAGATCAAAGCTTACAAAGTTTCTTTTTTAACAACTGAATTAGAATTGACTCCAACTGAAGCTGAGAAATTCTGGCCTATTTACAATGCTTACGATGACAAACAATTTGAATTGAGGCATCAAAAAATGAAAGCTTTTTTAGAACGTTTAAATGATGACAACATCAATTCAATTTCTGAAAAAGAAGCAGCTGTGTTGATCGCACAAATGGAAAGCACAGATAAAGAATTATATCTTTTGAGAGAAAAATACAATTCAAACCTAAAAAAGATACTTTCGGCAAAGAAAATATTAAAGCTTAAAAAATGCGAGGACGACTTTAATCGAAAATTGCTAAAACAATATCGAGATAAAGCCGCTGCCGGAAAAGATTAAAACATAAGTACAACAGCGACAAACCCCCTATATAATAATACTTACTTTATTATTTAGGGGGTTTGTTATTTTTAAAAATGTTGTTCGCTATATAAAAGTGATTCGGATCAACTTATTATATCCAGCTGCAATAGCGGTGTTTTTATTAATGAATCGAATTGTAAAAAGCTTATTATCATCAGACAATTGTTTCCAAGTTGCACCGCCATCTTGAGAATACTGGATCCCTGCTGAACCAACACAAACCAACTCTCTCGCATTGCTTCCAGGTACATACTGAATGCATGAAGCATAACCAAAACCTTGATTTTGGCCTATTAATTCCCAAGTTTTTCCACCGTCTTTGGTGTAAATTTTATTATCAGAATTTTTCTCTGGAAATTCATAATCACCTCCAGCGGCAAATCCGCGTTTTTCATCATAAAAATCGGCTGTAAAAATACCGGTCATTTCTTTGCCTTGCATAATTGGCGTATCGACAACTTTCCAAGTTTTTGCTTTATCAGGAGAATAAAAAACCCTAGATTTCTTTCCGCCAGAAACCAACCATGTATCATTTCCTTTAATAATTATATTGGTGTTGCTTGCCGCAAAAGCTGCTTCGCCCTGTGTATTTGTAGGCAGTTTATCAGACAGTAATTTTGTCCAAGTTTCACCCCCGTCGCGTGTAACAATTATAGAAAAAGTATCTTCTGTAGGATCTCCAATAGCAATTCCTTCCTTATCATTCCAAAACTGCATACTGTCGTAAAATACTTTGGCATTTACTTCTTTATAAACCAGTTTTACTTTCTTAGTTTTTTTATCAACCTGATACAAAAGAGCTGGATTTGCAACACTTAATAAGAATATGCTTTTTGCATTTTGAGCAATACTTCTGAATTCTAAATTTAGCGTATCACGATAAATATGATCTTCAAACTTTTCTCTTTTTTCTAAATCAAAGTATCCAAAGCGCGAATTATCAGCGCCATACCATACTTTATTATTATCAATTGCAATCGCCCTAATGCTAATTTTATCTTGAAATAAAACTTCGGTCTGCATTGAAACGAAGCCTCCATTGATTGGTGCTTTATCATTATTTTTCGATGCTTTAAAGGACACCAGTAAAACAAATAAACTAAAAAGTAATATTATTTTTCTCATGTAGGTTAAGATTTAGTTGTCGCTAAAATACAATTATTTATAACATATAAAATAGGTTTTGTTTTTTTTGATAATAAAATTTTTAACAATCTTTTTTACAAAATTAAAACCATAAACAAATCAACAAAACACAACTTACTAACAATCAAACACATATTACAAGAAGACTTTCGGTTTCTTTTTTTGGCACAGTAATTGGATATTCCAAAGTAATTAATTTTTTAATTCTATTTGCCATGAAAGCGAAACTACTTATACTAGCATTATTGACTATCGGACTTAGTTCTTGTACTGCACAAAGCCAAGCCACTGTTTATGCAAAAAACTCAGACATCAGCGACAATTTAGACTTGAGAGCTGTTGCATCAATGTTTGGAGAATCAGCAAATCTTCAAGATTTTGAAAGAAGATTAAATGATCCTAAATATCAAATATCAAATCTTGATTTAAATGGAGATGATCAAGTTGATTATTTACGTGTAATTGAATCTGTTGAAAACAGAACACACGTAGTAATTATCCAAGCTGTTTTAGACCGCGATGTTTATCAAGACGTTGCAACAATTGATGTTGAGAGAGACAATTACAATAAAGTGAGCGTACAAGTTGTAGGTAACACCTATTTATATGGTGCAAATTACATTTATGAGCCTGTTTACAATGTTGTTCCCGTTATTTACAGCTCATTTTGGGTGACAAATTACAGACCATATTGCTCAAGCTGGTACTGGGGATATTATCCAACGTATTACACAGCATGGAGACCTTATCCTGTTTACAGATATAGAAATAACGTGAATATTTGCATCAACGCAAACTATAGTTACAATTATGTAAACTACAGAAGAAGTTATAGCGCCCCAGCCATTTACGAATCAAGACGTACTTATGGCTACGAAAGAATGAGACCTAACTATAGCTTTGCAGACAGACACAACTCTGTTAGCAACAGATATGATTTGGATCAAAGAAGAATGACTACGAGAACTTATAACAATTCTCAAAACAACAATTACAACAATCCAATCAGATCAAGCGCTGGAAGACCACAGCACGGAGAAAATAGAGATTCAAACAGAAGTTACGGCAACATGAATCGTCCTGTAGTAAACAATAGAGATAATAATGCTTCTATGCCTTCAAGACCGGATTTCAGCAGAAACAATCAAGCTGTTTCTGTTCCAAGAGACAATTCAGAAAACAGAAATTATTCAGATAGATCAGCGTCACAAAACAATTATCCTTCAAGAGGCTATTCTGAAAACAGAGGAAATTCAATGAATAGACCAAGTATCGAAAGAACTGCGCCTGCACCACAAGCGCAACCTTCAAGAAATTACGCTGAAAATAGAGGAAATAATGAAAACAGATCTTACAGCTCAAGACCTCAAAACACACAACGTTCTGAAGCTCCGAGAGCAAGCCAAGAATCTAGAGGTGGTGAATCACAAAGAGAAAGCGGTTCTAATTCTAGAGGGGGCGGAAGAAGAGGATAATATCAATAATTAAATTTTTAATAAAAATAAAAGCACAATTTGGGGATTGTGCTTTTTTTTATCTTTTTATTTATAATTGATGCTAATTTATTTTAAAAGAGTAAATTTGCAACCGTCTTTTATAAAATCAAACATGAGCGCAGCGCATAAAAACTTACATAGTAAGTTGTCTATAGGGGGTCTATTGATCACATTAGGAATTATTTATGGAGATATTGGTACCTCTCCATTATATGTAATGAAAGCCATTCTTGGTGAATATGCTATAAATTCGGATATTGTTTTAGGAGGTATTTCATGTGTATTCTGGACCCTGACTCTTCAAACTACAATAAAATACGTACTTATTACCTTAAGTGCTGACAACCATGGTGAAGGTGGGATTTTTGCTCTTTACGCTTTAGTTAAAAAAACAAAAATCCAATGGCTCATTGTGCCCGCCATTATTGGAGGTAGTGCACTTTTAGCGGACGGAATTATTACCCCGCCTATCTCTATTTCATCTGCAGTTGAAGGAATTAGGGCATTTTACCCAACAATGGAAACTAAAACTATTATTTCTATTGTACTTGCTATCCTTTTTGTTTTATTTACAATCCAACAATTTGGAACAAAACTAGTTGGAAAGTTTTTCGCACCAATGATGCTGATTTGGTTTGCGATGCTTGGAACTTTAGGAGCAATTCAGATTTTTCATTACCCAGAAGTTATCAAGGCTATAAATCCATATTACGCCTACCATTTATTATCAATTCATCCAGACGGATTTTTTGTTCTTGGTTTCGTATTCCTTTGTACTACAGGAGCTGAAGCTTTGTATTCTGACATGGGACACTGCGGAAGAAAAAACATTCGTATCAGCTGGATTTTTGTAAAAACAACTTTAGTATTAAACTATTTTGGTCAAGCTGCTTATTTAACGCATCACGAAGGAAGCACTTTACAGCAATTAGGTGGTGAAAATGGGAATCCATTTTACTTGATTATGCCGCACTGGTTTCTTCCATTCGGAATTGTAGTTGCAACTTTAGCAGCTGTAATTGCATCTCAAGCACTTATTAGTGGTTCATTTACCTTGATTAATGAGGCTATGCGTCTGAATTTCTGGCCAAAAGTAAAAATTAAATATCCTACCGAGGTTAAAGGTCAATTATACATTCCGTCAATCAACTGGCTATTGTTTTTTGGTTGTGTTGGAATCGTATTGCACTTCGAAAAATCAGGAAATATGGAGCACGCTTATGGCCTTGCCATCATTCTGTGTATGATCATGACGACCATTTTGCTGAATTACTATTTGATCATGAAGCGTGTAAAACTGTATTTCATGGTACCGCTGATCACTATTTATTTATTGATTGAATTCAGTTTCCTTTTTGCCAATATCACAAAATTTGCCGAAGGAGGTTATGTTACTTTGATTATTGCGATACTCTTGATTTCGATTATGACGATTTGGTATTTGGCTAAGAAAATCAACAAGAGCTATACTAAAATCATCAAAATTGACGATTACAAAAAGGTTTTGGTTGAGCTTAGCAAAGATTTATCAATCCCAAAATATGCAACGCATTTAGTTTATATGACAAATGCTAATCGTGTAGATGAATTGGAAGAAAAAGTAATTTATTCAATTTTACAAAAGCGTCCAAAACGAGCTGATATTTACTGGTTTGTTCACGTAAATATCCTTACTGAGCCTTATAAAACAGAATATAAAGTTACTGAGATTGCGAGAGATGATATTTACAGAATCGATTTTAATTTAGGTTTTAGAGAACCAACCAAAATCAATTTAATGTTTAGAGAAGTAATTCGTGATATGGTAAAACGTGGCGAAGTGGATATTACCAGCCGTTACGAATCATTGAACAAAAACAATATTATTGGAGACTTTAAATTTGTATTGTCGGAGAAATTCTTATCAAATGACAATGATTTAAGATGGCATGAAAATATTATTATGAACTCTTATTTCTTTATTAAAAAACTGAGTTTGTCTGAAGAAAGAGCTTTTGGTTTGGACAGTAGCTCGGTTAAGATCGAAAAATTCCCAATGGTGCTTCACGCTCCAGAAAACATCGGTCTGACTCGAATTTCAAGATAATACATTTACAAAATACCCTAAAAAACACTCTTTTAAAACTTTATCAGAGTGTTTTTTTTCTTTTTAAATGAAAGTCAAATCAACAATCAGAATTAAAAATTTAACTTTCAATCAATTAATAGTACCTTTGCAACTCAAATTAATAAAATGAGATTACACAGAAATTTAGTTTATACTACCATCGATTCTTTAAATGCAATTTTCAACGAAGGAGAATATGCAGATAAAGTGGTAGCCAGAGCCTTAAAAAAAGACAAACGTTGGGGAAGTTCTGACAGGAAGTTTGTTGCTGAAACAATATATGAAATTGTTCGTTGGAAACGACTTTATGCCGAAATTGCAGAAGTAAAAGAACCATACGACAGAGAAAACCTATGGAGAATGTTTGCAGTTTGGGCGGTTCTTCGTGGCTATCCTATTCCAGATTGGAGACAATTAGAAGGAACTCCTGAAAGAAAAATAAAAGGCCGTTTTGACGAACTTTCAAAAACTAGAGCTTTAAAAGAATCTATTCCAGACTGGATGGATGAATTGGGCGTGAAAGAACTTGGCGAAAAAGTTTGGTCAAAAGAAATCGCGGCTCAAAACCAGCCGGCAAAAGTCATTTTAAGAACCAATACGCTTAAAGGAACTAAAGAAGATCTGAGAAACAAGCTGATGGATTTAAATATTGAAACAGAATATTTAAAAGATCAGCCTGAAGCTTTGGTTTTAAAAGAAAGAGCAAACGTATTTTTGACAGACGCTTTTAAAGAAGGTTTATTTGAAGTTCAAGACGCCAATTCACAACTAGTTGCAGGTTTCTTAGATGTTCAGCCAGGAATGCGCGTTGTTGACACGTGTGCTGGAGCAGGTGGAAAAACCTTGCACATGGCTTCTTTAATGAATAATAAAGGTCAATTAATTGCAATGGATTTGTATGAAAGCAAATTGAAGCAATTAAAATTGAGAGCGAAAAGAAATGGTGCTTTCAACATTGAATACCGAATTATTGACAGCACAAAAGTGATCAAAAAATTGCACGAAAAAGCAGATCGTGTTTTAATTGATGCACCATGCAGCGGACTTGGAGTTTTGAAAAGAAACCCAGATTCAAAATGGAAATTGCAACCTGAATTTATCGATAATATTCGTAAAGTTCAGAGCGAGGTTTTAGAAAGCTATTCTAAAATTGTAAAGCCAGGTGGAAAATTAGTGTATGCAACTTGTTCTGTTTTACCTTCTGAAAATCAGGAGCAAGTAGAAAAATTCCTAAAAACAGAAATCGGAAAACAATTTACTTTTATTGAAGACCGAAAAATGCTGGCATCCGAATCTGGTTTTGACGGATTCTATATGGCGCTTTTGGAAAGAAAAAAATAAGTTTAAATTCCATATTTTAAAAATCCCAAATTCCGATTTTGAATTGGAATTTGGGATTTTTCATTTTAGTCTTTAAATATGTAATCCCTACGGGATATTGTATCCTTTCCTATTTATTTTTTCTACCAATATTTTACTCCTAACGGAGTATCTCGTAGAGATTTAATATTGATGGAAGATCTTTGTTTGGTATTTTTTTTACCAATATTTTATTCCTAACGGAGTATCTCGTAGAGATTTAATATTGGTAGAAAAAACAATTGAAAACGAATATTTGTCCCGTAGGGACTAAGCC
Source organism: Flavobacterium daemonense (assembly GCF_007341385.1). GTDB lineage: Bacteria > Bacteroidota > Bacteroidia > Flavobacteriales > Flavobacteriaceae > Flavobacterium > Flavobacterium daemonense. The sequence continues at coordinate 105,128 of NZ_VJYD01000006.1, read as the reverse complement.
TTTTAACGTGAAAAAATCCCAAACTCCAATTTTAAGTTGGAATCTGGGATCTCTTATTTTTAAAGTTTCTTCTTAATCTAAACTTGGTTTTCTAAGCAGTTTACCGTTTTCATTTTCTTTAAACTTTGGAACAAAAACAATTTCTTTTGGTTTTTCAAACTTTCCTAAAACATCAAAAAAATCAGGAGGAAAATCTTGTTTTTCACCTTCAATCACCAAAATTAATTTCTCTCCCAAAAGAGAATCTGGAACTCCAGTTACAAAAAATCGGTTTGGGATTTTCCCAATCAATTTTGCTTCAATTTGTTCTGGAATCAGCTTCACTCCTCCACTATTGATCACATTATCAATTCGGCCTAAAAAAACAAACTGCTTATCATTTATCAATTCAACCAAATCATTGGTAACAATAGGTTCTTCTGAAATGGACGAAACATAAATTACAAGACAACCACGATCATCTTTTTCAATTTTCACGTTTGGTAAAATCGTAAACGCACTTTCTCCTACTTTTTTGGCTGCAATATGCGTTATAGTTTCCGTCATGCCATAGGTTTCGTATATCTCGCCACCAAGCTTAAGTAATTCTGCTTCAAGCGCCGAATCAATTTTTGCCCCTCCAATGATCAATTTCTTTACATTTTTAAGCTTGTCAAGTGAATTCTGAACTTGCAAAGGCACCATCGCAACAAAATCATATTCATTTGAATTAAAAGCTAAAGGCTCTGTAGTTGGCGATTTTACATCAATATCTAATCCTAAAATCAAGCTTCTTACCAACATCATTTTTCCAGCGATAAATTGCGTTGGCAAACACAATAAAGCTCTATCGCCCGGCTCTAAACCAAAAAAATCCCCCGTCGCCAAAGCCGACTGGATCATGGCCTGTTTTTCTAATCTGACTAATTTTGGAAGTCCTGTTGTACCAGAAGTCGTCATTTCGATATAATCTTTATTATCAAACCAATCCAAGAAAAACTCACCTATCGAGCGCTCATATGCGTCGCCTTCTTTTATAAAGCTATAACCAACTCGGCATAAATCTTTTGCATTTAAGTGATATCCGTTGATTTTAAAATAATTATGTACATTTTTATGTGTTAACTGCAGCATGATCGTTAATTTGAAGATTCTAAAATATTTATTTCACCCGTCAATTTTTCTTTCCAATTTGTCCATTTGTATTTTTTGCTGAAAATAAAAAGCAAAATAGGATACACAACTACAACTGGCAGGATTACATCAAGTCCAGCCGAAGGTTCAGACATATCTTTGAAAATGGAATGTGTCTGAAATACTGTCCAATCTGAGGTTACCAATAAAGCGCCCGTTAAATTATTGGCAGCATGAAAACCAAGAGCCAATTCTAACCCTTCGTCCATAAGCGTTATGATACCTAAAAACAAGCCAGTTCCTATGTAATAAATCATAATTACATAACCCATTTTTGCAACTTCGGGATTAAAAATATGCATGGACCCAAAAATCAAGGAAGTCATTAGTAAAGGAAACCATCTATTTTTAGCCAAATTTGCAAATCCTTGCATCAAATATCCTCTAAAAACATATTCCTCGGTACTGGTTTGAATAGGAATAAGCAACGACGCAATAACTACTAAAATCAGAAAAGGAACCAACTTGAAATTCCAAATAAATTTTTCTGGATCTTTTAAATAAACCACCCAAAAACTTATACCCGAAAAAATGGTCCAAATCACAAATGAAAATAAAATTCGGTCCCAATCTACTTTCTTTCGTGATGTTGTAACCGATAAAAATGTTTGTTTATGAAGATATTTTATAACCAAATAAACACCGGCAAATGCAAAAACAAAAGAAATCATTACCAGAAACAAGGTCAGATTTGGCTCAAATACTTTCAAAACGCCATCATTATCAGTCGGAATTTCTGTTTTATTTACGAAACTCGAATAAAGTACCGCAACAGAAAGCGGAATCTGGCCAATAAATGAAGCAAGTATGATAATGCCTGACCCAATTAGATACAGAAAAAATTTATTTTTGGGCTTAATTCCTTGTTCTAAAAACATTTACATATAATTTTAAAATGAGAATTCTGTTTACTAACTAAATAGTATTTTTGGTCCTGCGAAAATACCTATTTTTTGCATTATCTTCTTACAACATATTAAATATAACAAAATGATACAAATTTATCATAATCCACGTTGCGGAAAATCAAGAAACTGTCTGGCTTTTGTTGATCAGTCAAAACAAGAATATCAAATAATTCCGTATTTAACTGAAACGCCAAGCTTTAGCGATTTAAAAGAGCTTCTTAAAAAACTAAATCTGAAACCAATTCAGTTAGTCCGAATTAAAGAAAATATTTGGATCGAAAATTATAAAGGAAAAGATTTAAGTGATGATCAAATAATTCAGGCGATGGTCGAGAATCCAATTTTAATAGAACGCCCAATTGTTGTTAAAGATGGAAAAGCAATTATTGGTCGAGACCTTGATTTAGTTTCTGATTTTCTAAAGTAAATAACAAAATTCCTAATTAACATTTTTTTGTGATTTACTCTTTAAACCTAATGCTTGATTTAGTGTCTAAAGAGTAAATGAAACCAAAAATAAAATGAAGAAAATCAAATTTGCTGTACTACTTGTTCTTTTACTTACAAGTTTTTACAACTATGCACAACAGGCGCCTCCTGGTAAAAACAAGGTAAAAGTTACTGGAAAAGTTTTTGAAAAAGTTAGCAAACAACCCCTAGAATATGCTACAATATCGCTTATGCTTCCAAACGACACAAAAGTTGTTGCCGGCGGCATCACCAACCCTAAAGGTGAATTTGAAGTAGCAGTAGCACCGGGAACTTATGACATAAAAGTTGAATTTATTTCGTTTAAATCTACTGATATCAAAGGAAAAACGATTTCTGGCGACACTAATTTAGGCGTTGTAAATTTATCTGAAGATGCTGCGCAATTAAGTGAAGTTGTAGTTCGTGCTGAAAAATCATCAGTCGAAATCAAACTAGACAAAAAAGTATACAACGTTGGTCAGGATATGATGGTAAAAGGAGGAACAGTAAGTGATGTTCTTGACAACGTGCCATCGGTTTCTGTTGATACTGAAGGAAATGTGAGTTTAAGAGGAAGCGACAACATCCGTATTTTGATTGACGGTAGACCTTCTCAAGCGATCAATATTGCTGAAGCATTGCGTCAACTTCCTGCAGATGCAATTGACAAAGTAGAAGTTATCACAAATCCATCAGCTCGTTATGATGCTGAAGGTGGATCTGGGATCATCAATATCATTCTTAAAAAAGGTAAAAACCAAGGTTTCAACGGAACATTAATTGCTTCGACAGGTCTTCCTGAAACTTACGGTTTGACTGGAAACTTGAATTACAAAACAGAAAAATTAAACTATTTTACGACTTTAGGATACAATCACAGAACAAACGAAGGTCATGGTTTAACAAATACTTCTTATTTAAATGCTGATGGAACTCCAAAAGGTTTTTTAGATGAAGATCGTGATACAAAAAGAGAATCTGACGGATTTACTGGAAGAGCTGGTATAGAATGGACTGTTGCAAAAAATACTTTCTGGACAAATGCCATCAATTATCAAAATAATTCTGGAACTACTAGAGATTTAATCAATTACAATAATTTTGATGCAGCTCATGCTTTCACAGGAACTTCTTTCCGTTTAAACAATGGTGATGCTGCAAGTGAAAACGTTGAATATACTTCGAATTTAATCAAAAATTTCAACGATAAAGGTCATAAACTGACTGCAGATTTATCTATTTCAAGAAATACAGACGACAACACTAGTGTTATTACTGCTTCCCCAAACTTTAATAATACTTTAAACGATCAAGTACAAAAACAAGTATTATTTCAAGCAGATTACGTATTGCCTTTAGGAAAAGGAGGTCAATTTGAAGCAGGTTACAAAGGAAGTTTTGGCGACTTGAACAATGAATATTTCGTTACCGATAATAATGGTGTAAAAGATCCTAATTTATCAAACACATTAGAATACAAAGAAAACATCAACGCACTTTACACACAATACGGTTTCAAAGTAAAAAAATTATCTTACTTATTTGGATTGCGTTGGGAAGACACAGATATTCACGTTAACTTATTAGATAACAGCGATTTCAATACTAAAAAATACAACAACTTATTTCCAAGTGCATTTATTAGTTACGAAATCTCAGATCAAAGCAACTTGACAGCAAGCTACAGTAAGCGTTTAACAAGACCAAGAGGACGTTTTATGAACCCAGCTGTAAACTACTCTAGTAACGTTAATATTTTTCAAGGAAATCCGGACTTAGATCCTTCATTGACTGATAAATACGACGTTGGTTATATCAAACGTTGGACGAAATTAACATTCAATACTTCAGCATATTTTGAAAACACTAAAGACGTTTTCAGCTTTGTGAGAACTCCAAATGGAAATGAAGTAAACGGAATTCCAGTTATTTTAAGCCGACCAATCAACTTAGGTCAAGAGCAAAAATTTGGTTTCGAATTTACCTTAAACTATACTCCGTTTAAATGGTGGAGAGTAAACAGTAACTTCAACCTTTACAATGTAAAAACAACTGGAGAAAACACTTATGTTGACGTAAACGGAAACACAGTCGTTCAAAATCTTGATAATCAAGCTAACACATGGTTTGCAAGAATCAACTCTAAAGTAACGCTTCCGTACAAAATTGACTGGCAATTGAACGCTACTTACAATGGCGCACAAAAAACAGCACAAGGTAAGAACTTAGATATGTTTGGTATGAATACTGCACTTAGCAAAGATGTAATGAAAGACAAAGGAACAATTGCCTTCAACATCAGTGATATTTTCAACTCAAGAATCATGAGATCGTACACGTACCTTCAAAATGATGTAACAAAAGAGAGCCAGACTTCATATGGTGAAATGCAGTTCCGTAAACGTCAATTCAATTTATCGTTTACCTACCGTTTCAACAAACCTAAAGGCGAAAGAGATAAAAACCAACAGCCAAGAAATGACGATGGTGGTGGCGACTTCCCAGGATAAATTCATTTAAATTCCTATATAAAAAAATCCAAATTCCAACTTTACAATTGGAATTTGGATTTTTTTTTTCATCACTTCTAAAAATGGAATTTCTTTATTTGAATTTTCTATTTTTTGAACAAAAAAAAGGATCCAAATCTGGATCCTTTTTTATGAAATCAATTCAATTAAATTGATTGTTCTTCTTGTCTCTTTTTAGCTCTCTTTTCTTTGAACATTTCCCAGCTAGCTCCCGTAACCCAATAAGATACGAAACCAACCAAGAAAAACATTAACCAAAACCCTATAGTTAGTATGGTTAAGAAAAGTAAAAAGCCTAAGTACTGTGAAAATTCAAACATGTTTTCCGGAATTTTTGAATGTTACGACAAATGTAGCGTATAAATTCGTCCTTGGCAATAAAATCTAAATCAATTTTCACTAAATAACATTTATCCGTATATTTATACTGATTTTAAATAAGCTTTTTTAGCGCTTTTTATTCAACTATCTAAATAAGAAGAACATGAATATTTTAAGGAGCTAATACCTGTTGTCCGCTGTATCTTTTCATTTTTAAAGAAAAAATAAAAAGGATGCCGCTACCATCAGGGCTATTATCATTTTCAAAACAAATTTCAAGTATCAAAAATAAAATCCGTTTAAACCAGCGTCATCCGTGTTCCATTTACCGCACTGGTTACAACTCACATTTTACAACTCACATTTTACAAATAACATTTTACAGATAAAACAATGAAATACAGAATAGAAAAAGACACCATGGGCGAAGTTCAAGTCCCAGCCGATAAATATTGGGGTGCCCAAACAGAACGTTCGCGAAACAATTTCAAAATAGGAAACGCCGCTTCAATGCCAAAAGAAATCATTGAAGGTTTTGCCTATCTAAAAAAAGCTGCAGCTTTTGCTAATTATGATTTAGGAGTTTTGCCAATCGAAAAAAGAGATGCTATCGCTGCCGTTTGCGATGAAATATTAACAGGACAATTAGACGATCAATTTCCACTGGTAATTTGGCAGACAGGTTCAGGAACGCAAAGCAACATGAACGTAAATGAAGTAATTGCAAACCGCGCTCAGGTTTTAAAAGGTTTTGAAATTGGCGAAGGCGAACAATTTATAAAAGCAAACGACGACGTAAATAAATCACAGTCGTCGAACGACACTTTCCCAACCGGAATGCATATTGCTGCTTACAAAATGGTAGTTGAAACCACCATTCCAGGTGTTGAAAAACTGCATGCCACTTTAGTAAAAAAAGCAACTGAATTTAAAGATGTAGTCAAAATTGGTCGTACACATTTAATGGACGCAACACCTTTAACACTCGGACAAGAAATTTCTGGTTACGCAGCTCAATTGGCTTTCGGACTAAAAGCTTTAAAAAATACTTTATCCCATTTATCTGAAATTGCTCTAGGCGGAACCGCTGTCGGAACCGGATTAAATACACCAAAAGGCTACGACGTAAAAGTCGCAGAATATATTGCCAAATTCACAAATCATCCTTTTGTAACAGCCGAAAATAAATTCGAAGCTTTGGCTGCGCACGATGCCATAGTTGAAACGCATGGAGCGCTAAAACAATTAGCAGTTTCCTTGAATAAAATTGCTAATGATATTAGAATGCTGGCGTCAGGTCCAAGATCTGGAATTGGTGAAATTCATATCCCAGAAAATGAGCCCGGATCTTCAATCATGCCCGGAAAAGTAAACCCAACGCAATGCGAAGCAATGACAATGGTTTGTGCACAAGTTATAGGAAACGATATGGCAATTGCCGTTGGAGGCATGCAAGGACATTATGAACTAAACGTTTTCAAACCTGTTATGGCAGCAAACTTTCTTCAATCGGCGCGTTTGCTTGGAGATGCCTGTGTCTCTTTTGACGAACATTGCGCGCAAGGAATCGAGCCAAACCGCAAACGCATCAAAGAATTGGTAGATAATTCGCTAATGCTGGTAACAGCTTTAAATACTAAAATTGGTTACTATAAAGCTGCAGAAATCGCCCAAACCGCTCACAAAAACGGCACAACTTTAAAAGAAGAAGCCGTTCGCTTGGGTTACGTAACTCCCGAAGATTTTGATAATTGGGTAAAACCAGAAGAAATGGTCTAATTTAATTGTTAATTATTAATTATTAATGGTTAATGGTTAATGGTTAATGGTTAATTATAAATTAAAAGCCTGAAATATCAATTTCAGGCTTTTATTTTTTTATGTCATCCTGAACGAAGTCGAAGGACTTTTGTCGCCGCGATGCCCTTCGACTTCGCTCAGGGTGACAACATATTAATTATATCTGAATTATTGAACATTCACAATTAATAATTTACAATTAATAATTATTTCTCGTCGACATAATCCTGCAAATAACTAAATCTTTCTGTCAATTTACCGTTTTCGGTTATTTTGGCGCGTTTTAAGATTCCGTCTTTATCTCCATTGAAGAACGCCGGAATTACATGTTCCATAAATTGTTCTCCAAAACCTTCGCTCGAATCTTTCGGAATTTCGCATGGCAAATTATCAACCGCCATAACCGCAACCGCAGCAGGATGAAACACATCTACTTCCCTATCTTCTAAAGGAAAATAACCATAAATAGGATCTGCAATTGTCGACGAACGAACTGTACAAGCAATCGGGCCATTTACATCGCACGAAATATCAGCTACAACTTTTAATTTGCAGTCGCTTGCATTCAGCATTTCTTTTGTCAAAATCATTGGCGCTGCACTTGCGTGAAAATGTCCTGCAAAATAAATATCCGAAACCTTTGTGAATTTTTCGAAATCGGAAACATAAGCCTCTGGATGATTTACAAAATCTTTAAAATCCAAAACCTGTCCATCGACACGTTTATTATATTCTAAAACATCTAATTGTACATAAACTGCCTGTGCATATTTTTTGGTCAAATAGTTGTCAATTGTAATTTCTTTCACTTTTATGGCGTCCAGAATTTCTTTGGCACCGCTTCCAACTTTTCCGGTTCCAGTAACCACAAATTTTAAAGCTGGCATTGTGATGCGCTTCAAATGCTTTATCAATTCTTCTTTTCCTGAAAGTGTTTCAGCTTTTGGAAGTTTGAATAATTCGAATTTAATACCAAATGCTCTGATTCCGTTGTAAACACCAACCATTCCGGCATATTTCCCAAAGCCAATTAAACGATGATCATGTTCGTTTACAATCGTTTCATGGTCATATAAATCAATCTTTTTCTCTAAAATCGCCTGAAGCAATTTTCTGTTGTGTGGCTGTTTTTTTATCGTATGAGAAAAAAAGAAATACGCTTTATTTGGAATCAAATTTTCAATAGGAACTTCTTTTACACCAAATAAAACATCACAGTCCGAAACATCATCAGTTACCGTAATTCCCATGCTTTTATATTGAAGATCGGAAAAAATCCTAATATCCGAACTCTCTACTTCTACAATAGCATCGTGATATTGCTGTTTTAGTTTTGCCAATTCATCTGGAGCAAATACTACACGTCGATCCGGTGGGTTTTTTCTTTCTTTTACAATTCCAAATTTCATTTATACTGGTTTAAATCATTTAATAATATAACTTTTTACATCGTATTTGTTTCAAATATAACAAATTTCGTTAAAGTTTTCTTCAAAAATTACAATTTATTATATCCAAAAACCGTTGAAAGCTGACAAACAACCGACTAACTAAAATTTTAGTTAATATTATGTTAAAGCAACCGGTTGGTTTTTTTAAAATATCAAAAACATAAATATTGAATTCTATATATTTGTTTTTAAAGAATGATGAAAATGAGTTTCCTTAAAAAGACAAAGATACCACAAATACTTTTTTTAATTTTAGTTTTAAGTTCATGTGGCAATGATAAGAAAACAAGCGTAGATACTGTAGCAGCGGTAGAAGATACACTGCCTAAAATGAAGCCTTTAGGGCCAGAACCACGACTTACACAAGCTTATATAAATTCTGTTCAAGGCAGAATCAACCACTTTTATAACAAAAACTGGCCAAACAATAGTATGAACGGAAGTTTCTTGGTAGCAAGAAACGGGCAGATTATTTTTGAAAGATACAACGGCTACGCAAACAAAAACGAAGGAACCAAAATTACTGCAGATACTCCTGTGCAAATTGCATCTGTGAGCAAAGTTCTGACAGCGACTGCGGTTTTAAAATTGGTAAATGCGGGCAAACTTGATTTAGATCAAAAAGTAAATACGATCCTAAAAACTTTTCCGTACGAAGATTGTACGATTAGAATGCTTTTGAGCCATCGTACAGGAATGCGCAACTACGCTTATTTTACAGATCACGACAAATCGGTTTGGGACAGACACAATCAGCTGACGAATAAAGATATCTTAGATATTCTGGCAACAAAAAATATTGGTTTGGAAGCTAAAACTGGAACACGTTTTGGCTATTGCAATACTAATTATGCAATGTTGGCACTGATTATAGAAAAAATCACTGGATTAAAATACAAAGAAGCAATGTCTGAAATGATTTTCAAACCATTGGGAATGACGCATACTTATATTTTTGATGATGATAAAGACAGAAAAAAAATTGTTCCATCATACAAAGGAAATGGTGCTGAAATTGGTTTCGACTACCTAGACAATGTTTACGGAGACAAAAATGTATTTTCGACTGCTCGTGATCTTTTAAAATTTGACCGCGCAAGACAATCGCCTGACTTTTTAAAACCTGCATTACTAAAACAAGTTTATACAGGTTATAGCAACGAACGGAAAGGGACTAAAAATTATGGTCTCGGAATCAGAATGATCAATTGGGAAACGGGACAGAATTTCTACTTCCACAATGGCTGGTGGCATGGCAATACCTCATCGTACATTACTTTAATGAAAGAGCACGTAACGATAATCGCATTGTCAAACAAAATGACCAGAAACACATATGCGGTGCGTAAACTAGCTCCAATCTTTGGAGATTATCCTTTTAATTTTAAGGACGAAGAATAATACAATTTTTCTGAAAATTTTAGTAGAAAGTAATTTCAAATAGTATAAATTTGCAGACTTATTTTTTTGGGGTCGACTGGTTTTGACAGCAAGTCGAATTGAACAGTAAGCACGTCGAGCATTGAGACCTTGCTCGTAAATATAAGATCTCGAACTTTTACACGGCGAAAATAATTACGCTTTAGCTGCATAATCCGAATCATAGTACGATTGCGCCACGTCTCTACAAGGTAGAGAAGCTGGATTCTCCTGGAAAGCCTTGGTTTGTGGCGTTCCGTTCAGGGGAACCGTAAAAATAAACCTAGATATCCATGAGCTTCGGGTGGGTTTCGAAAATTAAGAAGATAAGTGTTCGGTGGCTGTTTCTGGCCTAGCTTAACATCGAAAATCTAATCAGGAAATAAGCGTGTAGAAAGCTCTTTAGTTGCTTGTTTGGACCCGGGTTCGATTCCCGGCGACTCCACAAAAAAAGCCTGTAAACTCAATGTTTACAGGCTTTTTGTTTTTTTTAAACGATTCCATTTACTTCTATTCTTCTATAAACGTAGCAGTAATGTTCTGTTTATCTCTAAAATCTTCAAATTCTTTTAAACTATATTCTGGGCAAGCTCCCTCTTTTGAAGTGATAAAAGCACCCAGCGAAACAGCTTGCAACATTATAGAATGAACATCATTTGTTGTAGATAATCGCTTGGATAAAAGTCCGGCGAGGAATGAATCACCACTTCCTACTGTGTCAATAACCGTTATGGGTACCGCAGGATATTGAAAAATTGCATCCGCATTGGCATATATTGCGCCTTTGCTTCCTTTGGAAACGATTATTTCATCGATGTTAAACTTCTCCTGAATAAATTTAATACTATCACTTTCGTTTGTGTAATCCTTTCCAATGGAATCCAGAACGATTTTTAATTCGGCTTTATTAAATTTAGCGAGATGGGTTTTATGCAAAAGTTCACTAATGAGTTTGATATCATCATGCGGCTTTCTAATGTTAATATCAAAAACATTAAAAGAACTGTTTTCAACCAACTCAAATAAAGTCTTGCGCGAAACACTATTTCGAGCAATCAAAGAACCAAACACAAGCGCATTTGCTGATTCCACAAATTGAATATTCTCTGGTTTTGACTGAATAAAATCCCATGCTACATTTTCGGTAATGGTATAATGTGCTTCATTATTTTCGTCAATTTCGGCAATTACCGTGCTTGTCGGATGATCTTTTATTATTTGTATTCCGTCTGAAGAAATATTCCAGTTTTTTATTTTCTGAATAAGTTCCTGTCCCAACACATCACCTCCCACTCCACTGATCATTCTGGTTTGTATTCCCATTTTAGACAAATGATAAGCAACATTAAAAGGAGCTCCGCCGGCTCTTCGATTGTTTCCTGGGAAAATATCCCATAATACTTCTCCAAAACAAACTACCTGAACTTTATTTTCGGTACTCATAATATCGATTTTTAATTATTTAATACAAACAGATTAACAAGACCAAAAAGATCTTGTTAATCATAAATTATTTATTTCAAGCTGATTTATTCCTTTTAAAAAGAGTAGACCTCTGCAGAAAACTGCAAGAACGCATGATTATCAACTGGATTCCACATTGCCCATAAACCCAAAGGCAGCTTATAGTCCAGAATTTTAGTTTTTCTCGAAAATATCAAACTTACTTCATTTACACCAGCTTTGCTTGCAAAAAAGTTGCTTGTTTCATTTTCGCTATTGTTCAGCGCAAAACTATAGCCAGCGCGACCGCTGATACTCCATTTGTCACTTTTCAAAAAAGGATATTCTGCCGATACAAAGGTAGAATATCTGTTTTCTGTGTTGGCAAGATTTCTGTCTCGTCCAAAAATAACTGTATTCCAGCTCAACACTAAAGGAAACTGTTTACTGACAGTATAATAGGTTCTTAAATCAAAAAAACGTCCGGTTTCGCTCGCATTGTAATTGAAGAATTCTTTATTATTATACGTTGCTTTGGGAGAAAAATTATAGATATCCCATAATTCCGCAGAGAATTTCCCGGCTTTGAATCCTGCATAATTATTGAACTCTTTGTATGAACCATCAGCAGTTCCTCCTGCCCAAAATCCTCCGTAAAAGTGGTCATACTCTAAATAAATATTCCCAGTGTATGTCAATCCTGCAGCTACTTCTATTCCTCTCCAAAGATGAGAATTTCGAATCTGTAAAGCAGAATGTAGATTTTGGTTTATAAAATTATCTTCTGTCGATTTATCTTGTGCGTGAACATGTGTACACAAAAAAATCATCATTATCATTATTGTCTGTAAGGCTGGTTTATTTTTCAATTGGCTTATAGTTATCATTATTATTTTTTGTTGATTTTGGCTTTTAATGTGATGCGTGAATTATTTCTTCTTGTTTTCCTGTGACTATTTGCCTGTCTTGGGCTCTAATTTTATAACCAAACAATGCATAAGACAGCATGAACAATTCACAAGCTACGTTTAGCAGCCAAGTGTATCTCCAAGAGTGAAAAAAATCAGCTAAACCTCCTTGAACTAGTGTAAATACCGCTCCACCAAATACCGCAGAAACAAATATTCCGGAAGCTTTTGAGGTGTATTTGCCCAGATCTTTTATGGCAAGTGAGAAGATGCAGCTCCACATTGACGAGTGCAATAATCCTACAGCAACTAAATACCATAAATTTTCCTGAAAAATAGAAGTCAGAATAAGAATCGTTGCAATTGTCGTGGTTACTGCCAGTTGTACTTGAGCAGGAATTTTATTAAAGAAACTTGATATCGCCCTACCTACAAGAAATCCGCCCCAATAAAGTGTTGATAATAATGCGTGAACACCAAAATCAATTCCGCCAATAATCATATCTTCTCTTCCGAAAAAGGTTATCGGATTTCCTGATTTAATCCTTTCTAAAGCATATAAATTGATATTTGCACCAATAGCAACTTCTGTTCCCACATAAAAGAAAATCGCCATTACCCCAAGTGTAAAATGTCTGAATGAAAATACGCTTCTTTCTAGTACTTCTCCTTCTGCAACACGTGTATGAGGCAAGTCGGGAATGTTTAATTTTTTGGTCAAAAATATAACCGCAATAATACAAAGTATCAAAATCGACAACGGTGTTATTAATTGTTTGATTTGGATGCTTTCGATGGAAATGCCGCTAAACATAACTACTGTAACAAAAAATGGAGCCGACGTAGTTCCGATAGAATTAATTCCCGTAGTGATATTCAGTCTTTGAACAGGCTGTGTCCCTGGCAAATCATATGAAGCTATATACGGATTTACAACTACTTGTATCACCGCCGCCGAACAACCCATAATATACGAACCACAAAGGAAAATCAAATAGCCGTAAGGAATTACAACATCGCCTATCTTTAAATTAAAATGCGGAAAATTATGCCCTATTATTGTTGAAGTAAGGTAAACCGAAAGTCCTAGAACGATGAACATCAAACCTCTTATGATGGTTTTCTTGTATCCGTACCTGTTCACCCATCTGCTTCCCAGCGTTCCGTTTACAAGGTAACCAAGAAAGAAAAAGAAAGATATTAAAGTTGTAAGTGTATTTTTTATATCACCTGCTTCCGTTAAAAAAGTTATTTTTAGCGGTGCCTGCAACTGCTCATTGATCGTTGTTAAAAAACCTACAATAAAGTAGATAAACGTAACAATAACAAAAGGCATTAATTTATTAGTTGATTTCATAATTTTATGGTTTGGTTGTTAAATAGTTTCTAATGTTTTTGCTATTCCGTTTGTCTTGATATTCTCTGCAAAAGCGCTGTACTGACTCACAAAACGCTCATATGATTTCAATTTGACATTTTGAAAAGCAGACAACTCTAAAAAGTCCAGGACATCATCGCTATCTATTAATTTTTGATCCTCTGGAGTCAACCAAGGTTCGTTAATTTCATAGGAAATACTTTTGTCATCCACTTTATATTTCAGGTAATGACGATATGAAGCAATCAAGAAAGTTACCCTTGTAAGATCTTTGTCATCCTTCAGCATTTTAGTCAGATTCGGAACAACATAAACCGGAAATTTGGATATTCCGTCAGAGCACAAACGGCTTATTTGATCACTTACGGCTTTGTTTGCAAATCGTTCGATAAGTGTCGTTTTATAAAGCTCAAGATCTGTTTTTTCAGGTGCTGGAACGTACGGAGTAATGTCAATATCCATAAAATCTTTGAGTAATTTCTTGAATATCGGATCGTGCATCGCATCATCTACTTTTCTGTATCCAAACAATAAAGAAGGATAAGAAAGCAATGTGTGAGAAGCATTCAACAAACTAAGTTTCATGTTTTCATACTTCGTAACATCTTGCGTAAATTCGACACCTACATTTTCTAAAGCCGGTCTTCCTGCAGCAAAATTATCTTCGATAACCCATTGAATAAAGTCTTCACAATATACTGGCGCTTGGTCGTTTAAACCGCTTTTTTTGTTTAGTGATTCCACGTCAGCAGGCGTTGTAGCAGGCGTAATTCTGTCAACCATGCTATTTGGGAACGTTACATTTGTTTTTACCCAAGCAGCAAGATCCTTATCTTGTGCTTCGATAAATGTTGTAAACGCTTTTTTGGTTACATTTCCATTATGCTGAAGATTATCACAGGAAAGGATTGTGATTCCTCCATTTCCATTGGCTTTACGCTTTCTCAAACCTTCGGCAACAAAACCAAAAACAGTTTTCGGTTGAGATGGATTAGCAAGATCGTGCTGCACATTTTTATCTTCCAAAATAAATTCGCCACTGGCCTTATCTATATTGTAACCACCTTCGGTAATGGTAAGTGTTACTATTTTTGTAGCAAAAGCAGCAATTTTATCTGAAATAGCATCTGGATTTTCTACTCCCCAAATTAATTCTACAAGAGAACCAATTTTAATAACTTCGTCGATTCCGTTTCTGCCGCAAATTGTAAGCGAATATTCACCGTTTTGCTCTTTCAGTTTTTTTACGATCGTTTCATCCGAAGGCAAAAGTGCTACGCCGCAAATTCCCCATTGCTGTTGCGTGGGATCTGCTAACAGATTATTAATATAAAATTCTTCATGTGCACGGTGAAAATTACCAATTCCAATGTGTACTATTCCAGTCTGCACTTTTTCTCTTTCGTATTCGTAATGAGTGACTTGTGTTTCCATTTTTATATTTTTTATGTATCTTTTCTTTAATTTTAAGCTAAGTTATGAGACATTTCATGAAAACGTTATAGTTGCGTTTCTAAAACAACCTGCAAACGTTACCGCAAACGTTTGCAAAATCTGCAAACGTTTGCATGCAAGGAAAAAAAATAATTATCATATATTTGCTTTTGTAATAAATTACACACAATTATGAAATCGAAACCGGTCACTATCAAGGATTTATCAAAACACTTATATTTATCAATCTCGACAGTATCGAGAGCTTTGGCCAATAATAAAAACATAAGACAAGAAACCAGAGACAAAGTCTTAGAAGCGGCCAAAGAATTGGGATACAAACCAAATCTTACGGCAGTAAACTTAAAGTCGGGACGCACTTATAGTATAGGTGTTATTGTTCCGGAAATGATTACGCCTTTTGCTTCTCAAGTTTTAGAAGGGATTCAGGAAGTATTGTATCCAAAAGGTTATCGCGTAATTGTAGCACAATCTGATGAAAATCCGGAGACGGAATATAAAAACATTCTGCTAATGGAGCAATTTCAGGTTGACGGCATCATTATTTGTCTTTGCGATCAAACTTTAAATCAGGATTTATATTTAGAAATTCAAAATAGCGGTATTCCATTGGTTTTTTATGACCGAATTCCGAAGGATATGGATGTCTCCAAAGTGCTGGTAAACGATTATACCAAATCGCTTTTTATGGTTGAGCACCTTATTGAAACCGGCCGAAAACGAATTGTTCATTTAAAAGCCCCTCCCTCAATATATAATTCGGTAGAAAGATTAAAAGGATATCAGAAAGCATTGGAAAAACATAAAATTCCATATGATCCTTCTTTGGTAATTCAAGCTGGACTAACTTTTGAAGACGGAATGAGGGCTGCAGCACATTTGCTTGAAAATAAAATTGAATTTGACAGTATTTTTGCCTTTACAGATACATTGGCAATTGGCGCAATGAATTATTTACGCGAGCAAAATATCTCAGTCCCGGAACAAGTAGCCATTGCCAGTTTTTCGGGAACCAAACTTTCTACGCTTGTATATCCGCAATTGACAACGGTAGAACAACCTTTGGAAGAAATGGGACGCGCAACTGCAGAAATAATTCTCAAAAAAATAGCTGACAAATCGTTGCCAAATGAAACGATTGTATTAGACGCTGCGATTAAAATAAGGGCTTCGAGCGTAAAAATTACTCCTGAAAAATCTTAATGATTCAAATGATTTGGCAAATCCGAAAATAGGGCTTAATTTAGTCTCAAACCTGCTATAGTAACGGGACGTTACAGCCATATTATGAAAATTCCAACTAAAATAGAGATTCAGACAATTGACCAATCGGGAAATAGCAATACAATGGAAAATATCCTTTTTGGCTTTAAAATTTTTGTCGATAATGATGATTCTTATTACACAACTTCGTTTTTCAAAACCGATAAAAACGGTAAGCTAATTTTGAATCAAAGCGATTTAATAAATAATAGTGAGCTAAAATGGGAGAAAGATATTAATGAATTCAAAATCATAAAAGCGAATATTTATCCTTTAGAGAAAGAACTTACTTCAAGCATAAGGAAAGCGTCAAAAAATTATATTGACATAACTACAAATAAAGAGGTTTTAGAAAGTCAACTTCTACGAGAAGGTTTTACAAAAGACAATATTGAAACTGCGAAAAACGCAATAGAAAAAATGGCGGTACAACAAAAAATAAACAATGAGCTATTTAAGGATTCAAAAAATGACTTGGTTCAAATAGTCACAACTAGCATTGATGACGAATGGATTGATGATTCAGTCAAAATATACAAATTTGTAATTATATAGAAATACGGCTGGTAACAACTACTACAACGGATTTGGAAAATAGGCTTGATTGAAAGATGGCTTTGCATTTAAATGATTTGGCAAATCCGAAAATAGGGCTTGATTTAGTCCTAAACCCGCTGTAGTACCAGAACGTTATATGCTATTATAACCAAAAAAACGAATAAAACTAAATGAACGAAATCATAACAATCAAAAATAAACCGAATTGGATTATAACCATAATACTTCCTTTTGGACTTATAATTTTGATTTTTATAATGCTTGTAATTCTGCCTTTTACTTCGATAAAAAATACTTACTTACTTTCTGCTTTGAGTTATACTTTTTCGTTGATTCCATTTCTAGCAATTTTTATTTTATTTCTTAACATTTGGTTATGGAATACTTTTGGCAAAGTGATTTTGGAAATTTCACCTGAAAAAATAAAAGTCACGAATAAAAACAAACTTTTCAATAAACCAAAAGAATATCTGAAATCTGAAATTGAGAAAATTTTTATTTTTGATTTTGGAATTGAAAATACTCAATATTACACACGCATGAATTATTTATTTTCAAATTCTAACTATTCAATTATTATTCAAAAAGCAGGTAAAAATATTAGAATAGTTGATTGGCTGAATAATGAACGTGCAAAAAGCATTCTTGAAAAGATAAATCGATAAAACAACAGCTACTCCAATAGATTTGGCAATAGGCTTTTCCGAAGTATCGAGAGGAAAAATGATTTTGCATTTGCCCTGATTTGGCAAATCAGAAAATAAGATTAAATTTGGTCACTACCACAATTTATGGATGACTTTGGTAGCAACCAATTCAAAAATTACAATCTCAAAATCAAACAATGACGTTTAACCACGATCCTAGAATTCGATTTTTTTTATTTATCATAGCCGTACTAATTATCGGTCTATCTTACTTAATTAAAATCTTATCAGACCATTTTTTGTATAAATACTTAGATCGCTTTAAATCTAAATTCACGATAAATCTTTTGGTGGGCTTACACTGGACACTATCAGTTGTATTAGCTTGTATCTTGCCCGATTATTTGGCAAAATTTGATTTCTTTAAAAAGAGCTTTGAAGACAGTGAAATATGGGAATCCTTAACCATGTTATGTCTTTTTTTCATTTCTCTAATACTTGTGGGCACTCTATTAAACTTAGTATTTTATCGCAGTACTATAGAAGAAAATCCAAATAAAAAACCTAAACACTAACCGAATCATATAAATAAATCTGCACTTCATCGTCGCTGGCAAAAATTCTTCTGTCAACGGCGCATTGCTGTCCTATTTCAGATTTAAAAGAAGCTGCCATTTCATCTAACGAATTAAAATACAAATTCGCAACACGATAAACATCAGAATGTCCCGTCAGCGAAACTACATTTCCCGTATTTATTTCATATTTCAATAATCCTGGAAGCTGTTTTGCTAGCGGAATATGAACTTCAAAATAATGTTTTTCAAAAAAAGCTTGGTCTTTTGGCGTTTTGTAAATAACGGTCATCTTTGCTGGCATGATCTTAAATTTTAATTGTTTTTAAAAAATCTAGTATTTTGTTTTCGAAATAAAATTAATCGCAAAATCACAAACTAATAAGGTGTAAATCAGACATTGTAACGGGGAACTTTGGACAGAAACATTTCATATCTTTACAATAAAAAACGATGAAACATCTTACCATTTTGGTTCCGAATGGCGATAATAATCTTTCGAGCATTACTGGCGCTTACGAAATTTTTACTAAAGCAAATGCCTTTAATAAAGCAAATGGCAAAAAAGAATTGTTTACGATTCAATTAGCCGGAACTTCTGAAAAAATTGATTTTAATGGCGGACTTTTTTCTGTAAAACCGCATATCAATATTTCGGAAGTTGCCAAAACAGATTTAATCATTATTCCTTCTTTGAATCACAATTATAATATTGCTTTGGAAAATAATGATTTGCTGGTCGCTTGGCTAAAAAAACAATATCATAATGGCGCCGAAATTGCGACCATTTGCACGGGCGCGTTTATGCTAGCAGCTTCTGGACTTCTTGACGGAAAAAGATGCTCGACACATTGGTCGGTTACTGAAAATTTCAGGCTAATGTTTCCGAAAGTGAATATCCAGATCGATGAATTAATTACAGACGAAAACGGAATTTACACCAATGGTGGCGCGTATTCGTTTCTTAATTTGATGATTTATCTTATCGAAAAATATTTCGACCGAAACACTGCTATTTATTGTGCCAAAGTTTTTCAGATCGAAATCAACCGAAATACACAATCACAGTTTGTCATTTTCGCCGGCCAGAAAAAACACGAAGACGAAATCGTACAACAAGCGCAATCGTACATTGAAAAAAATATAGACGAAAAAATCTCAATTGAAGAATTATCCTCAAAATTGAATGTAGGCAGACGAAATTTCGACAGAAGATTTATAAAAGCAACAGGAAATACGCCTATTGAATATTCGCAAAGAGTAAAAGTAGAAGCGGCTAAGAAAGCTTTTGAAACCAACAGAAAAACAATCAACGAAGTAATGTATGAAGTTGGATATGCCGATGTGAAATCCTTTAGAGAAATATTCAAAAAATTCACAGGCATGTCGCCACTGGAATACAAAAGGAAATATCACAAAGAGCTCATTTTTGCAGAATAATTTCTTTTACTTTCTATCGAATTAATTTTTAATTTTATAATCAACTATAAATCAATCAAATCGTTTGGTGTAATTTATTTTTTTAACACATAGAAACATAGAATTTATTTGTAGAACAAGAGTTTAAAAAGAAACTCGTTTCTAACACATAGTCAACTATGTTTGTTTAAAATAAGTGAAATACTTTTTTTTAAAAGGATTCTAAATCTATCCCGAGGCTTCGGGACTATGTGTTTAAATTAATTGCAACCAACAGGCAAATGAGTTAAACATTTTTTCCAAAATAATCTTATGCAGATTTTACCTTCCGCAAGTTTAGCGCCGTTTATCAAAAATTATACGGTTGTTACGATCGATAAAAATCTCGAAAACGAAGTGTTTTATCCAAGCGGTTACGTTGATTTTATTGTCAATATTTCTGAAGGCGATGCAGCAACCATAATCAATGGCAGACGAAAAGATACGCCTGCCATAGAATTATTGGGTCATCTTACGCTCCCTACTCGACTTTCGGTGAAAAAAGACACTTCGGTATTGATTGCCCGAATTTACCCGCATGCTAGCGCATTGTTTTTCTCAGACCCGCTATCTGAATTTACCAATTACGCGACAGATATGTACGACGTAGCAAAAAGCGAAAACCTAGAATTGTACAGCCGAATCATGGAAGCAAACGGAATCGATTCTAAAATCAGGATTTTGGAAAATTACTTTTTACAGCAATTGAAGAAAAATGAAACTCAATTAAAAAAAGTGAATACGTTACAGCTTTTGAGCCAGAAAATTTCTACCGAACATCAGCAATTAGATCTGCCTTCGCTGGCAAAAGATTCGGGATTATCAGAACGATACATTCAAAAACTATATCTGAATAATATCGGAATCTCTCCTTCTGCTTTTACTTCTGTCCTCCGATTTAATAAAAGTCTGCAACTCGTTTTAAATACTTCTGAATCCTTAACTGAAATCGCATACGATTGCGGTTATTACGATCAGGCACATTTTATAAAAGAGTTCCGAAAATTTACCGGAATCACACCTTCGGCATCAAGAGCATCGTTGCTAAAAAACGATCCCGATTTTCAGCAGGCTGTCAACATAGGCTTCTAAAATTACTTCGCAGGATTATTGCTGCTAAACATGTCGCGGTGCATTTTCCAGCCATTTTTTGTGTTTACCCAAATCACAATTACTTTTCCGTTGTCAAGTTTCTTGCCTTGCATGTCGGTCATTTCATAAAAACTTTCTTCGGTTACAGAGGTTTTTCCGTCGCCGTACAAATTCTGAATTGTAAATTTCACCTGAACTTGAGGGCCATTTTTAAAAAACGAAGCAATTTGCTGGCCTCCGCATAAAGGTGCCATGTTTGGCGGAAACAAACAGGCGTCGTCTGTGTATTTCTCCAAAATAGATCCATCATTTTTATTGGCAATAGCTGCGTAATTTGCATTGCTTGCCTCAATTATTTTTCTGACTTCTTTCAATGAAGAATTTGAAGTTTGTGCATTGCCTAAAAAAGCAAGCAGCAGTAATCCGTTTAAAATAAGTACTTTTTTCATTTTTAATAAATTTTTAAACAAAGAAAAAGAGTATCATTTACAGAAAATTGTAAAATTGCGCACGGCATAAATTTTTATTCTTCATTTTTGAAATCCAAAAGTTGGCAAGCGCTTCCTTAATTATAACGATATAGTTCAAAAACAGTTTATAAGTGTGTTTTTAACACCTGTAAAGCTATCACAATATACCCCAAAAGTGAACAATTTTACCCCTAATTTTTCAGCATTTTTCGCTAACTTTGGGGTCAATATTTTAAAATGTAAGATTAAAATAAACTTTGTTTTGCTGCAAAACATTGAATGAAAAAGAATTACCATCCTTTCTCCTACTTTTTGCTGCGAAAACATTACTTCTAATAATTTAGTTAATTGAAAACTATGAGCAAATTTGATTTTGGAATTGTAGGACTCGGTGTAATGGGCCGTAACTTACTTTTAAATATCGCCAGCCATAACTTTGCGGCTGCAGGTTTAGACTTAGACACTGAAAAAGTCAATTCTCTTCAACAAGAAGCTGACGAAAACCACACAATCGAAGCGACAACAGATGTAAAACATTTTGTAGAACTTATTCAGCAACCAAGAGCAATTATGCTTTTAGTTCCTGCTGGAAAACCAGTTGACAGCGCCATTGCAAGCCTTCTTCCTCATTTAGATAAAGGCGACATCATTATTGATGGCGGAAACACTTATTTTACTGATACTGACAGACGATTTTTAGAATTATCTGAAAAAGGAATCCACTTCTTCGGAATGGGAATTTCTGGTGGTGAAAAAGGAGCTCGTTTCGGTCCTGCTATGATGCCGGGAGGTGATCAAAAAGCGTATGAAAGACTTCGCCCAATTTTTGAAGCGATTGCTGCAAAAGTAGACGGAGAACCTTGCGTAGAATATCTAGGAAATGGTTCTGCTGGAAACTATGTAAAAATGGTTCACAATGGAATCGAATACGGAATTATGCAATTGATTTCTGAGATTTATGACTTAATGAAAAGAGGTTATAATCTTGACGATAATACAATTCAGAAGACTTTTGAAGAATGGAATCAAACACATGAGCTGAAGTCGTATTTAGTTGAAATTACAGGAAAAATCCTGAAACAAGAAGATACAGACGGAAGTCTTTTAATCAATAAAATTTCTGATTGGGCAAAATCAAAAGGTACAGGAAAATGGACTTCGCAAAACGCGATGGATTTACAAGTTCCAGTTCCAACTATCGATGCTGCGGTTAATATGCGCGATATGTCGAAAACCAAACCAGAACGAATTGAAGCGGCTAAAAAATTAGTTTGGAATTCAGACAATGCTGATGTAAATACAAGCGAAGCAATCGAGGCGTTAAAGTCGGCTTTATACTTTTCTGTTGTTGTGACGTACGCACAAGGATTAGCACAACTTTATACCGCATCAAAAGAATATAATTACGGATTAAATCTTGAAACTGTCGCCAAAATCTGGCGTGGAGGCTGTATTATTCGTGCGACTATTTTAGAAGATTTCAGAAAAGCATTTGTAGCAAAATCAGATTTGCCAAACTTGCTTTTAGATACTGGAATTGCTTCAGAATTAACTAAAAATCAAGCAGGAATGCGAACTGCAGTTCAATTTGCTGTTCAAAAAGGATTGCCAGTTTCAGGACTTATGAATTCATTGGCTTATTTTGATGCATATCGATCTGAAAATCTTCCAACGAACCTAATTCAGGCGCAACGTGATTTCTTCGGAGCACATACTTACGAACGTATTGACAAAGAAGGAGTTTTCCACACGCAATGGTCTGAATAAAAAATTAAAACAACACAACTACACACAATGACTAAAAATAAAAATATAAATCCAACGATTATTGTAATTTTTGGAGGAACCGGAGATCTGGCAAAGAGAAAGCTCTTTCCCGCATTTCAAAATCTGTATCTTGACGGACGTATGTCTGAAAAGTTCCAGATTATCGCTCTTGGAAGAGCAGAAAAAACAGACGAGGATTTCCGCAATTATGTAGCAGAAAATCTAAGTATCTTTTCGAGAAAAAAAGAGATTTCTGATCCAAAAACTCAAAAGTTTCTTTCGCATATAACCTATCACAGTCTTGATATTGACAAAGAAGAATCGTATCATGGCTTAAATGAAAAGATCAATAATTTTGATTTGGCTTTTGGAGAACGTGCAAATCGTTTATTTTACCTTTCGATAACACCCTCTTTTATTTCAACAATATCAAGCAATATCAAAAAAATCGGACTTGCTGCAAATCCAAAACAAGACCGCATTATTATTGAAAAGCCTTTTGGTTACGACAAAGCATCTGCAATTGAATTGAATGAAATGCTTTCGCAGACTTTTAAAGAAGAGCAGATTTATAGAATCGATCATTATTTAGGAAAAGAAACGGTTCAAAACATTCTGGCTTTCCGATTTGGGAACTCAATGTTTGAGCCATTATGGAGCCGAAATTTTATTGATTTTGTCCAAATTACCGTTGCAGAAGAAGTTGGCGTTGAAGAACGTGGCGGTTTCTACGAAGGTGTTGGAGCTTTAAAAGATATGATTCAGAACCATTTATTTCAGATTCTATGTATGACAGCGATGGAAGCACCAGCTTCATTAGCCGCAGACGATATTAGAAATCGTAAAGCAGATGTTTTAAAATCTATTCGTCGTATCAAACCAGACGAAGTTGATCATTATATTGTAAGAGGCCAATACGCGGCAGGAGAAATAAACGGAAATCCAGTTCCAGGATATCGTCAGGATAAAGGAATTGCACCGGATTCTAATACAGAAACCTATGTTGCAATGAAAATTTATCTGGACAACTGGAGATGGCAAGGAATTCCGTTTTATCTGCGTTCAGGAAAAAGAATGGAAGAAAAACAATCTTCAATCATTATCCAATTCAAACCAGTTCCACATTCATCGTTTTCTTATGGAAAAGAAGGAATGACTCCAAACCGACTGATTATCAATATTCAGCCGTCTATGGACATCAAATTGCAGTTTATGACCAAAAAACCGGGCTTATCGATGTCGTTACGACCTGCTGAAATGGTATTTGATTATTTTGAATGTTCTACTATGTCGCCAGAAGCTTATGAAACATTATTAGCAGATGCATTGGCAGGAGATCCTACTCTATTCATGCGTTGGGATCAGGTGGAAGAAGCTTGGGACGCAATTGATACAATTCAGCAAGTATGGAAAACTACTGCTCCAACCAATTTCCCAAATTATAAAGCAGGAAGCTGGGGACCAGAAGAAGCCGACGAATTATTAGCGCGCCAAGGGCATAAATGGATTCCGAATACACAAACAAAACAATAAGTTTTAAATGATAAAGATTTACAATAATACAGAAGAAATTAATTCTACAGCGGCAAATATTTTTGTAGAAGCAGCACAAAAAGCAATTGCCGAAAAAGGCAAATTTACTGCTGTACTTACCGGAGGTTCTTCACCTGCTGGGATTTACAAATTATTAGCTTCTGAAGATTATAAAAATAAAATTGACTGGAGCAAAGTTTACATATTTTGGGGCGACGAAAGATGGGTGCCTCTAAATGATGATTTAAGCAATGCAAAAATGTCGTACAGCACTTTGTTAAGCCACGTTCCGATTCCGCAGGAAAATATCTTCGAAATGTACAAAGATGGCGTAACACCGGAAGATTACGCTGTTGAATATGAAAAGTCAATTAGAACTGTTCTTGGTGAAGAAGGCAAATTTGACCTTATTTTATTAGGAATGGGAGATGACGGCCACACGGCTTCTCTTTTCCCTGGCGAAGAAGTTCTGAAAGAAGAAAACAAATGGGTTGACGCTTATTATTTAGCACCTCAAAAAATGCACCGCATTACGTTGACTGCGCCATTAATCAATAAAGCCGAGAAAATCGTTGTGGTTGCTTTTGGCGAAAAGAAAATTCATGCTTTGAAAGAAGTTACAACCGGAGCATACAATCCAACATTATATCCAATGCAATTGATTAAGCCTGTTTCTGGCGAATTATTGTTTTTGGTTGATAAAGTTGCTGCTGGAGTTAACTAAGAAATTATTTTATAACGATATGAAATGGTTTATGCTGAAAAGTATAAACCATTTTTTTTATTTTTCTCTCGCAGATTTTGCAGATTAGCTGATTAAATTTTAAATATAAATTAATGCAAATTTAAAATCGATTTAAGTTCTAATACAGTAGTTCCCGATGGAAGCTCTTTAACGCCAATAATTAATTTTTCGGCCAAAAGCGAGGTTGAAATCGGTTCTAAATTTTTAAAAAGTCCTAATACATTGAATGCCTTTATTACTTTAACTGAAATTTTTTCGCCTAAACGATCAGTATTTTCTCTAATAAGCGGTCCGGGTCTAAAAATTAAATATTGTTCAAAATGAAGAGTGCCAATAAAATCCTCTAATTTTCCCTTCATTTGTGAATAAAAAACACTGCTTTTTGCCGATGCTCCGTAAGATGAAACCAATACAAAAGATTGTACTTCATTTTTTCTTGCTGCGGAAGCAAAATCAGCCGGAATATCATAATCAATTTTCCACTGATTTTCTTTTGAACCTGCATCTTTTAATGTTGTTCCGAGACAGGAAAAAAGAACATCTCCAACAATTAACTCTTTAAACTGATTGATTTCTGAAAAATTCACAATATGTTCCGTGAGTTTTGGATGCGATTTTCCTGTTGAACGGCGTACAAAAATAGACACCGAATTATAGTCATTATTTAGAAGAAGCTGTTCAACCAATTCTTTCCCCGTCGCGCCCGACGCTCCAATTACTAATGCTTTCATA
Organism: Flavobacterium daemonense; assembly: GCF_007341385.1. Lineage (GTDB taxonomy): Bacteria > Bacteroidota > Bacteroidia > Flavobacteriales > Flavobacteriaceae > Flavobacterium > Flavobacterium daemonense. Next base: position 79,030 of record NZ_VJYD01000006.1, on the reverse strand, counting down.
ACAAAAATGTAAGTTTAAGAATTCGGATTTCTTTCTGCAAAAAACTTAAATAAATGTAAGACAATAAAAGAAGAACTGCAATACCAAATTAAATTACGATCTGGCATAAAAATGAAAAAACTGCTTTTAAAAAAAGCAGTTTTAAATTCAAAATCTAAAAAAACCACCAATAAACTTCAACAGAATTATAAAAAACCCCCTTAATTTCTGACGCTTAATTTAATTTGGAGAATACGCAAACTTTGTTTCTAGGTACATTTCATCAAAGTCAATTCCCATAAAGTTTAAAGTCTTCAAAAAACTTTTCACCTTATTTTTTGCCCATTTGTTCGACCCTGTGTAAAACAATTCATTTCCTGCTTGCGTTTTCTTTTGTGGAACCGGAATTTCAGCATCCACAATATTGTGTATTTTAACTATGTGTGCTTCTGGCAAAAGAGATGCAATAATTTCACCAGATGATTTTAAGTTTAAACTTGGCGTAAGACATTCTAAACTATAAATCGGGTTATTTGCGTGCAATAATATTTTTTCTGACATATCTGGAAGATCAGACAAAAAAAGCTGAATATCTTCCCGTGGAATAAACAGTACCAGCATTTTGGCTTCAGCCGCTTCCCGTCGGCTTACTAATTTTACTTGTCCTTCCATCATACCTACAACATCTCGCATATGATTGTTGCTTCGTGTATGGCTAATTAATACCTGATGGCCTGATTTTGCTGCTCTTGCGGCTAAATCTAAAGTTGTTCCGCAAACTCCAATAAATCCAATTTTCATAATTTTTTCGTTTTTAATCTACTTTGATTTTCTAAAAAAATTCTTAAATCGTTAAAGTAAAATTTGTTAGCATAACAAATATAAATCTATATGTAATCGATTGAAATGTAAAGCCGTACCAATAAACCTACATTTTTGTAGATTTAAAACTACAAACCTTAAATTATAAATTATGTTTGTTAAGTTTGTGCTATAAATCTGATTTCAAAAATGACGTTGCTCCCCTCTTTTCGTTATTATTGGTTATTCTTCCTGCTCACCGCAGTCAAAGGTTTTTGTCAGGAAAACTACGCTTTCAGATGGTATACTGCTGATAATAATGAATTGCCACAAAGCAGTATAAAGGCAATCGTAGCAGACAAATACAATTTTATTTGGATGACAACGGAGAACGGTCTTGTTCGCTATGACGGCAACGCATTTACTGCTTTCAATTCGTCAAACACTTCTTTAGAACAAAGCCGTTTTACCGATATTTTTGGAAGCATTCAAAAAGATAGTCTTTTATGTTATAATGAACGAAAGAGAGAACTCGCACTCATTACTGGCCGTAAAGTACAGATTATAAAAAAAAAGGGGCCTGCATTTATTGTCAAAAGAAATGGGCAGAATTTTTTGTCGCATGACGGCCTTCCATCTTATATTACAATTGATCAGTATAAACCTTATTATATTACGTTGCCCAGCGGCAATATTTTTTTTGTTGGCAGCAAGTCTATTGAGTTATGCGATTCAAAAAAGAAAACCATTTATAAAATTCCATACGAAAACCACAATGTTTTTAACTTTTTTACGATTGGAGAAAGGCTTTATTACCTCCACGAGGATGGAAAATACGACAGTTTTTCGCTAAACGGAAGAACATCTGGAGCGTTGGATCCAATCATATTTAAAAACAAACGCAAACTTTTTTGGAATATAACTTCGGGACAAATTTTCCTTACTGTCAAAAATAAAATCTATCTTCTAAAAGATTTTCAAAAGAAGCTTTATGCCAACTTCATTGTAGAATTCAAGGATTTTGAATACAGCAATATCGTTTCTATCTATTACGATCAAATCAATAAAAAATTGTATTTAGGAAGCAGCACTTATGGTTTGTGTATTGTTAATTTTCCCGTTTTTAAATCACTCAAAAAAGATCCAAAAAAGCCAGAAGTATATTATGCGGCACAAGCTTTTAGCGACAGTACTATAATTACGCCACGTGGTCGCATATTCACCGATAAAAAAATTATTGATAGTATTCCTTTTCCAAAACCTGTTTTCTTGGATGAAAGAATTACAATTGCTGAGGATAACGATAAAAACATTTGGATAGCACGACTTTATTCTGTTCTATGTTATTCAAAAAGCTCAAATTATAAAAATCATGTTCTCTATAAATTCGAGCAAAACCCAAAAACGATATTTAAAGATCAGGATAATGACATCTGGATCAGTCTGGGTGAAGATCAATTTCACAATGGAAAATTATATTGTATTCAAAACGGCAAGCTTTCGCTAGTTGCAATATACAAAACCAATATTACTTTTATAGCCCAGCATGATAAAAACACGCTTTATTTTGGAAGTGAAAAAGGTCTTTTCAGGTTTAATAAAAGCGCCCGAAAACTGTTTTTTATAAAAGGTTCCGAGAAAATAAATATCAGAAGCATTTTTGTTGACAGCCAAAAAAAAATATGGTTGACTACGTATGAAAAAGGTTTCTTTTTGTATGACAACAACCGTTTTCAATCTTTTCCAAAAGATGAAGACAATTACCTAAATTCGGCACATTGCATCGTCGAAGACAAAAACGGATTCTTTTGGATTCCAACAAACAAAGGCCTTTTTCAGGTGTTGCGAAAAACTTTGATCAAGTACACTAAAAATAAATCAAGTGCGATATATTATCATCAATACAACAAATCTGATGGCTTTTTAACGAATGAATTTAATGGTGGCTGCCAGCCTAACAGCAATTTTCTTAAAAATGGGAATATTGTTTTTCCATCGATGAACGGTTTGGTGTTTTTTAATCCTTATAAAGTAAAACCGCTGCTTCCTGGCAAAGAGCTTTATATAGACAAGATCATTGTGGATCAAAAAGCAGTTCACTCTAATGATACCATCGTTTTACCAAATAATTTTCAGAGAGTCAGTATTTTAATTGCTTATCCGTATTACGGTAATCCTGAGAATTTGCATATTGAGGCAAAATTAGAAAAAACTGCAAAAAGCCGCTGGGAACCTATTAAAAACGAAAGATCAATATCTTTTACAACTTTGCCTCCTGGAGAATACAAACTGACAATCAGAAGTTTATCTGACTTTGACTCTGAATTTGTCTATAAAAGAATTTTGCTCAAAGTACCTGCAAAATTTTATCAAACGATGTGGTTTTCAATCTTGATTTATGTTTTGCTGATTGCTTTTGTAATTTCACTCTGGTACATCAGATTATATTATATCAAAAGAAAAAATATAAAACTGAAAGAGGTTATTGACGTAAAAACCAAAAAATTAGCAACAACAGTCAAAAAATTGAAGAAAACAAAAAGCAACCTGAAACAAGAAATAAAACAGCAGGAAACTTTAGTAAAAAGCATAAGTCACGATATCAAGAGTCCGTTAAAATTCTTGACAAACACGATCAATCATTTATTTGAAAATGAAATGATTCAGGATGATCCGCAGCTAAAAAAACATGTTGGAACCATCAGAATGTCAACGACGCAATTGTATGAATATGTAGAAAATTTGATAAAATACTCCTCAATATTTATTGAAGGAAAAAAACTTGAAGACGAAAGCTATTCTTTATACGATCTGATTGAAGAAAAATTCGACATTTTTGAAAAAATTGCTGAAGCCGAAAATATTCAAATGATCAATAGCGTAGATCCAGATCTGCAGATCAGAACGAATAAAAAAGCACTTTCAATCATCGTTCATAATTTAGTAGATAACGCTCTAAAAAATACCTCAAATGGCCGTGTTGAACTATTTTCGGGAACAAAGGACAACACGCTGTTGCTTACCATTATTGACAATGGAAAAGGCATGAGCCCAGAATTGATCGACTATTATCTTGATTTTTACAACAATCCAATTGTGAAAAACTATCACTTAGGATTGCACATGATTATTGAACTTCTTTTAATTATTGAAGGAAATATCAATATAACGAGCACAGTTAATGAAGGAACTGCAATTGAAATTATAGTAGAATATAATTAATATTCGAAAGTCTTAAAAAGATTAATCAGTTCGACTAAATTGGTAATTTTAAGTTTTTCGAATAGCCTTGCTTTATAAGTACTCACGGTTGACATGTGAATATTCAGCATGTTTGATATTTCAAGATTTCCGTTACCATTTATTAGCATTTCGGCGATTTGAAGTTCTCTTTTAGACAAGCTTTCTAGTGGATTTCTTGTTTTTTTTGCTGTTCGTACTTCTAATAATTTGCTTACCAGTTCTGGAGAAATATAAGACGAAGTTTCAAAAACAGAATTGATGGCAAATATCATTTTTTCTTCACTGCAGAGTTTATTTAGATATCCGTTTGCACCTGCAGAAATGTATTGCAAAGCATACTGATCTTCTTCATGAGCCGAAAAAACAAGAATTTTTATATTAGGCTGAATCGCTCTGATGGCGCCAATCATTTCGGTGCTTTTTCCGCCCGGAATATTAATATCTAAAATAACTAGACAGATTGGCTTTTCTCTTAAAAGCGCAATAGCTTCGAAGAAATTTTCAGCATTTGAGATTTCTACATTTTCGATTTGTTTCTCCAAAACCATGGTTACTCCATTTCGAACCACTAAATGATCATCGACAATTAATATTTGTTTCACAGTAAAAAAATATATTGCGTCAAAATAACATACTATTTTTTAAACAATTAAATATTTAGAACGATATTTTTCAAAAAAATAATCGTTGTTATTCTTTTTCCGCAAAAACACTATTTATTTCTGGTTTTGATGCTTCAATTTTATCGTTATTAGCTTTTATAAATATATTCTCGGTTTATTTTTAATAGGAAGAAAAAAAATATTAAGGCATTATTTAAACGCAAAAAGCTTGTTCCACAGAACAAGCTTTTGTTTTTTATTAAAATGTGGTTTTAAACACATAGAAACATAGATTTATTGTCTAATTTAAAGAATTCAAAAGAGAAATATATTCCTCTCACATAGCAACTATGTGCGTTTATAATAAGTGAAACGCCTTTTTTCAAGCCAACAATTCTATGTTTCTATGTGTTAAAATATCAGGCAATTAAATCTTTAACCTTCTTTTTTGCCAGTTGATCCACTCTCCAAATTAAAAACACAGTCAATAAAGTAACTGCCGCAATTACATATCCTAAAACATCGTAGTTTTCAAGTGGTGAAGTTTTCGTTTTTTGGTGCACAATAAAACCTGCGCAAACCGCCGCGATCCCGCCCGCAATTTGTTGTAATGAAGAGGTAATTGACATGTAAGCTCCTCTATCCTGCATTTCTGGAATAGCAGTGTTTAAAGTTGTTGCCGGAATCATACGGCTCATGATTCCCATAAACAAAATCATATTGATGACTACGATTTCCCAAAGCGGAATTGGATTAAGATTCGTATAAATCAAAATCATAATAATTGAAATTGCTGATCCAGCAGCAAATAATTTTAACTTGCTTACTTTATCACTCAGCTTTCCAATAAGTGGCATAATGAAAAGCACTGAAAGTCCAGTGAAGAAAAATACCATCGGCAATTCAAGCTGGCTGATGTGAATATTATTCACTAAAAATGCACTCCCGAAAGGCTGCAACATAAAACCTCCAACAGACAAAAACGCAATTGCTGTAAAACCAACTTGGTATTGTTTGTTGCTCAAAGTATGCCAAAGATGCAAAAACGGACTTTTATCTGACTGAAGCGCCAAGTGTTTTGTAATAGGTTTCATTTGCGTAATTACGGCAAGAAGAATCAATACTGCTAAAACGGCAATCATAATAAAAGCTGAATGCCAGCCCCAGTTATTCGCAAAGTAAAGCCCAACCGGAATTCCTAAAATCTGGCTTGTTGCAAATGCCATTTGTATAACGCCCATAACGCGTCCGCGCTGTTGGATCACAAATAAATCGGTTACGATGGCCAATGAGACCGAACCAATTACACCTCCAAAAAGTCCTGTCACGATTCTTGCCATAAGCAACATCATGTAACTTGTTGAAAGTGCACAAAAAACAGTTCCAATAATGAAACCTGTATAAAAGAAAATCAAAAGTTTTTTTCGGTCGAATTTATCGGCAAAACCTGCTGCCAATAATCCTGAAATTCCTGCACTGAAAGCATAGGCTGAAACTGCAAAACCAAAGTTTGAAGTAGTCATGTCTAATGTTTTCATCAAGATGTCTCCAAGTGGAGAAATCACCATAAAATCAAGAATAACAGTAAATTGTAAAAGTGCTAATATGGCAATAATAATTTTTTGATGGGTTGTGAAAGCTGGGCTTTCTATGGTAGTTTTTTCCATTTTTAATTTTAAGTTGTTTTTACGATAATTCTTGGCATTCAAAGCCTAAATCGCTGATTATTTTAATAATTTCTTCTGGTTTTAATATTTCTGATACTACGCGGAGAACGCAGTCAACATCTTCACAATCCACACTCCATTGTTCGATTTCGGAATGATTGTTAAGCGCATAATGTGCTGGACAATCTGGATTTATTGCACTGATGTTTGTTTTAAAAATGTGTATGGTGTTTAAATCTGTTTCCATATTTTTTTAAGGTTTTAAGCCTTTTACGGTCGCTTGAAAGGCTTCTTTCATAATCTCTTTTGTAAGCACAAATGGTTTTCCTCCCATACTTTTACGTTCCGCGTGCATGTTAAGCAGCGTATAAAGAGGTCCATATGCTACGCACCAAAATGCCTCAAAATTCATTGGGAGAAGTTCTTTGTTTTGAAGGGCATTGTCTATAAAATCTTTCATAATGGTTCTGAAATCGGCAAACTCAGCAATTGCATCCAAAATGATTTCTCCATGAGGAGAATGTCTGATGATCTCAAAAAATGCAACTTCTTTGGGGTATTTCATTGCAAAGTCGGCGCGGTTTTCCCATTGTCTCCACAAGCCTTCTTCAAATGGCATTTCGGGCGAAAAATCTTTTATGGTGCTTTTAAAAAATTTCAACGCCATTTCGCCTCCAATTTTCTGAATCAAATCATCTTTATCAGCATAATAAATATAGAGCGTACCAACAGAAATCGAACAGGCTTTCGCCAATTTATTCATGCTGAAACCTTGAAATCCTTCCTGTACAATCTGGTCGATCGCCATTTCGACAACCAATTTTTCTTTATCGGTATCTCTAACTCTCATAGCTTTTTTTTGCAAAGATAAAACAATAAATGAATGAACGCTTTTTTATTTAATGTTTTTTTATTGTGATTTGTTAGTAGTAAAATGTGAAACGCACCAAGCTTATTAAAAAGATTTCATGAGGCGTTTTTTCAAAACAAAAAAAAAGTCTGTAAACAAACGCTTACAGACTTTAAAAAAACACTAACAAATTAAATTACTTTTCTTTTTACATTTCACAAATTACATTTCACAGATTACCCCTCACTTCCCACTTCTCACGAGCGACACATCATCTACAAGACAAAATGACTTTGCTTTTCCGTTTGCTATAAAACCAATTTCAGCCTTTCCACCTTTTATGGCGATATTATTTACCGTGATTGTTTTCCATTCTTCATTTTCCTCTTTTATGGCAAACTGAAACTTTTTATTATTGCTCAAAGCATACATTTCAAGAGCATTAAATCCGGCGCTGTTTTTTATTTTGGCGGTCAAAGTGTACAATCCATCTTCAAGTTTTACATATGGAGAAGATGAGATTATCTGAGATACTTTCCTTTTAAAATCAACTTTGTCGCTAATATTCAAACTCTTTTCTCCAATTACCGTTTTTCTTTCCGTTTCTGTATTAAAATGATTTAAAACCGGCGAAGTAACGGTGTCTAAACTAATTTTATTTCCTTCAATAACCTCACTTGCCCAGCCCGTCAGCTGAATTTGCAATGGTTTTACAGGACTCGGAATATGTCGGCGATCTGCCTCAAAACTTCCATTTTTTATATAATTATTCTCTTTATTTACTTTCCAATTTCCAGTTTTAGCATCCAATTCCCAAGCACTCAACGAATTGAAATACGGCGCTTTCCCATCAAAAGACATCGGACACCATTGATTGTAACCCAAACCATTTCCAGCAAAATCAGCCCAACGATCGCCACAAAACACAATTGTTTCCTGTTTGCTTCCTTTTACCAAAAAGAAAAAACCAGTTTGCGAAACATGCGCAAAATCTTCAGCTGCTCCGTTTGTAACCAGCATTTCATTGGTTGGAAGATACGGCCCGCGAATATCATCAGCAACTAAATAATAAGCAAACGATCCGTCCCAACCATAAATATTTGAGGCATACATATAATACCTATTTTTGTATTTGAACATGCAGTTCCCTTCTCGGCTCTCACCTTTAAAAATCTCCGTGCAATCCAGCAGATTTACTTTTCCGTCTTTCATTCCAATTTCAGAAACATAGATTTTGTTTCGTCCTTTTCCGTACGAATAAATCAAATACGATTTTCCGGTATCTTCATCAGTAAAAACAGTTTGATCGCCAGTATTGCTGGTTCCAATCATTTTCTCCATATTAATTTTCTGATGCCAGACAAACTCACCCGTTGGCGAATCAGAAAGCGTAATCAGCACTTCGCTTCCGTGCTGTACGAACATGGCGTATTTATTGATTTCTTTGATAAAAGCAACGCCCAAACGCCCAACCCAAGTTTTTCCGTTTTGATTGACTTTATCTTTGGTCAAAACATTTGCTTCGAAAGTCCAATTCACAAAATCATCTGAACTGTAACAGGTTACGGCTTCAAAAGTTGCGTTAGGCAAAGTTTTAGAAGGATCGGCACGATATTGATCGGCTTCGGCATAGTGAACGCCATACCAATAATATTTTTGTTTTCCTGTATGAGGATCAGGAAATTTGAAAATACCGCCGCCCTGGCTGTTTATAGGCTGTCCGTCTTTGGTATTCCAAAATATATCGTTTTTAATTACTCGATTTTGTGCAGCAGTTTTATTTAGTATTCCAAAACAAAACATCATAAGAATAATGTGAAAGGAATACCATTTTTGAATTTTCATATTTATTACGGTTAGTTAGTTCGTAATAAAATTATCCAATAACAAAAAACTTTGCGTCATGCACTATCCTGTTTAATAATAGATATTTAAGATTATATTGAATTTTGAACCATCGATTATTTTTTGAAGTCTTTTAAAAAAAACCTCGTTCACCATTGGACAACCATGGCTTCTGGAAATATAATAATCTTGTTCTTGTTCTGGAACAGCAGAATACGAATGAAGCACCACGGCTCTTTTTAAAGCATTGCTGTTTGTGTTATCTAAACCTGCTAATTTATAAGCTTTGCCAAATATTCCTGTGTATGATTTTCCAATCAAATACTGCCCTAAAGAGGTCGCATTAGAATTAGGTTCATTGCTGAATTGAAGATTTCCTGCTATTCCGGTTTCTGATCCACAGCCGTTTGCGACAAGACCTTCGTCTAGAATTTTATCGTTTATCAAATCATAAACAAAAAAGCGGTATTTGCCTGATTTGATTTTCATATCAACAAAAAAAGCAATTTTATTATTATACGAAGGATTGGATTTAATTTTTTGCTTTACTTCTTCAAGCTGTTTATTAAATCGCTCAATATCTGAGTCTGACCAATTTTCCTTTCCGTTTATTGGTTTCAAATTTGCAGAAAAAGACAAAAGCAAGAAGACAAATAAATTGAAAATATTCATAAAAAAGATAATTAAAATTTGCAAAAAACAGCTCCTTAGAAAAACTGCTTTATTTTTTTTGCAAATTTACCTTCTGATATTTCAAAAAATTAATCGATAAACGACTGAAAAACTGCAAAATAAGACCAAATATCAATTTATTTAAATAACAATATTTTGAAGAAACTGAGTAAAACAAGGGCTTAAGCAGGATTTTACAAGTTTCATCAAATTTTATTCAGAATTTCGTTTTTGATCAAATTCGGACCAGAAACTAAAACACTGATTCAAAGATAATTATAATAAGAAAATTAAGATTAATGCTTTTTTATATGCGTAATATTATCTAACTTGCATATAGCAAATTAAAAAATCCACACATTATGAAAAAAAATCTATTACTGTTTTTAGTAGTTATGACAAGTGTAATGTATCAGCCGATTTTTTCCCAAACCGAAGATACCGAACCTCCTTTAGGACTTCCTGGCGACAACTTAGATCTTTACGCCGTTTTGAGTCTTTTTCAAAAATCAAAAACAATTGAAGAATTTGAAAAAAAATTAAATCTCAAGGAAACAGGAATCAATAACTTGGATCTTAATCTAGACAAGAAAGCAGATTTTATAAAAGTAGTCACCAAAAAAGATGGCAACTCTTTTACTTTTATACTTCAAGTGAATGTGAGTAAAAGCGAAACTCAGGACGTTGCGATAATCCTCGTATCTAAAGATAAAAACGGAAAAGTTTCACTTCAAATGGTTGGAGATGAAGACCTGTACGGCAAAAATTATGTAATTGAGCCCAAAAAAGATGTACCAGCAGTAACTGCGAATCCGGCCTATAAAGGCGAAAATCCCGTTACAACAAGTACTCCGGCAACCACTGTAATTGTAGAACAGGCACCAATAGTTCAATATGTATATTCTCCGGCATATGTGCCTTATTATCCTCCTTATTATTATGGATATTATCCACCTTATTTTGCTGCCTTTACGGTATTAGCAGTTGGGATTTATCGTCACAATCATTGGTATCATGGCGGTCATTACGGCTATCATGGAGGTCATTATGGCGGACATAACAATATCGTTATAAACAACAACAATAGAAACAGCATCAATCATTACAACAGCAATAGGTCGAGATCGAACACAGTTGCGAGGAACAATCAAGGCGGACGTTATGGAAACAGCGTCTCAAATCGTGCGACAAACACAGGAGTTTCGAACCGAGCTTCAAATAACGGCGTATCCAACCGAGCTTCAAATGGAGCTGGAAATCGTGGCTCAGGAGTATCAGACAGATCATCTGTAAACCGTCCTTCTACAGGAACATCAAATCGTCCTTCGGCTGGAACATCAGACAGAAGTTCATCATTTGATCGACCTTCAGCAGGAACATCAAACCGCAGTTCTTCCAACTTTAATTCAGGAGGAGGACGCACCAGATCAGGCGGCGGTGGCGGTTTTAGCGGCGGTGGCGGTGGTTTTAGTGGCGGAGGCGGACGCAGACGCTAATTGCAAACTACAAAACAAATAAGAATTTCATAGACATAAAAAAACAGACTGGATAAAAAATTATCCAGTCTGTTTTTTTTATTTGAATGTAATTTATTTATTGATCAGATACGCTCATGTCTCTTACACAGACATATTTTCCGTCTCTTTTTACAAATAAACTCATGTAATTTCCTGTATTAATAATCGCTTTTGTCGAATCAGTAACTTCAAAAGCTCCTGTTTCAACTACTTGATTCCCATCATCTGACACAAAAATTTCGCCTGTTTTAAATGCGATCTGATTAGATGTAGAACCGATATTAGCTTTCAAAAACTCAACAATACTTGGTTTCCCTATTAAAGGAATGTGATTTTGATAATAACTTATGGCATCATCTGCATAATAACCCACGCTTGTAAGCTCTCCCGAATTATAAACTCTGGCAAAGTCATTTTCTTTGGCCTGAATTTCTTTTTTTATCGCTTCTTTGTCAACCATGACAGGTTCATCTTTCTTTGTATTGCAGGCAAAGACTGAAGTTAAAATACCCAACAATAAAATTCCTTTTAAGAGATTGTTTTTCATATATTTAAGGATTTAAAACTATACATTAAAAGTACTTATAAAAATTAAAATATCAAGTTATTTCTCCTAAAAATATTATTAAAACAATTCTGAGATTTTAAAAACAATTTATTATATTTAAATGACTTAGAACAACTTAGATCAAATTATAAGGCTTTGCTTATATTTTTATGTCATTTGTACAAGTTCTTGGCGTAATTAGTATTCTTAGTCAAAAAAATAGCCATATATTAGCAGTAAGAAAGCTTATTATTGACAACAATTTAACCAAAGCCTTGTTTATATGACAAAAATATTGGTTAATAGGCCATCAAAACGACTGAAACACATCGTATTGTATTGATTTTCGATGTCTTGTTTTTATCATAAAAATGTGCTTTAAATTTAATTTTACCCCAATTACAAAATGAATAAACAGCATTACAATATTTTACTTGCAGATGATGACGATGACGACTGCTCTTTTTTTAAAGAAGCACTTGACGAATTAAATCTTCCGGTAACTCTTGTAGCCGTGCACGATGGTGTTCAGTTGATGGATTATTTAAAAGCCAATTCTCCTTCAAATTTGCCAGATATTCTTTTTCTTGATCTTAATATGCCACGCAAAAATGGTCATGAATGCCTTAAAGAAATCAAAGAAATCAGGGATTTTGACACACTTCCTGTTATTATATTTTCTACTTCTTTAGATATTGAAATTGTTGATTTGATGTACCAAAAAGGAGCAACACATTATATACGAAAACCTGGGGAATTTGCTAAATTAAAAACGGTAATCAGCAATGCCTTGAGTACAACTGCCGAAAACAATCTAAAACAGCCTGCGCGAGAACAATTTGTTCTCCAGCCGTAAATCTTTTTCAGGAATGAGCCATACAAATGCGGAACTTTATTTTATAGCCGATGGCGGTGAAATGGGCGAATTAATACGATCCAAAGACTGGAGCAAAACCTCTTTAAATACTCCAGATACATGGCCTGAAAGTCTGCGAACAATGGTTTCGATGATGCTCAACAATCCATTCGGGATGTACATTGCTTGGGGAGATGATTTTACTCAGATTTATAACGATACTTTTCGTCCTATTTTAGGCGCAACAAAACATCCTGATGCTTTAGGAATAAGCTCACGAGAAACATTTTCGGAAATTTGGGATACAATCGGTCCTATGTTCACAGATGTTATGGAAGGAAAACCAGTCAGTTTTCCGGATTTGATGGTTGTTTTAAATAGAAATGGATTTGACGAAGAATGTTATTTTGATTTCTCTTACAGCCCAATTAGAAAAGAAGATGGTGAAGTTGGCGGTATCCTCGTAACTGTAATTGAAACCACAGAAAAGAAAAAAGTATCTGAAGCCCTGAAGCAAAGCAATGCAAGATTTATAAATAACATCATGCAGGCACCTGTTGCTATGTGCGTTTTTAGAGGCGAAAACCATACTGTAGAAATTGCAAATGATCAAATGATTCAGTTGTGGGGAACAACACTTGAAAAAGTAATCAATAAACCTATTTTTGAAGCATTGCCGGAAGCGCAAAACCAAAATTTGGAAATTTTGCTGGATAATGTTTATAGAACTGGTGAAAAATTTATTGCCAATGAACATTTGGTTAAATTACCTCGAAATGGGAAAACCGAAACGACTTACCTTAATTTTGTTTATGAAGCGCTTAGAGAGGCTGATGGTACAATCTCTGGTGTTGCAGGAGTTGCAATTGAAGTTACTCCACAAGTTTTAGCTCGTACAAAAATTGTAGAAAGTGAGCAAAAAATAAGACAATTGGTAGAGAATGCACCTTTTCCTATTGGTGTATATGTTGGAAAAGAAAAACGAATTGAACTCGCCAACCAATCCATTATGGATGTTTGGGGAAAAGGAAACGATGTAGTTGGAAAGTTATATACCGAAATTTTACCGGAACTGGATAACCAATTGGTTTTTGATCAAATTAGTCATGTTTATGAAACTGGCGAATCTTTTCATAGTAAGAATACCCGTATTGATATTACGATCAATGGGATATTAGAGACTTTTTATTTTGATTATAGCTTTACGCCATTGTATGATATAAATGGAAACATTTACGGCGTAATGAACACTGCCGCAGAAACAACAAATCTAAACCTCGCAAAGAAAAGAATAGAAGAAAACGAACAGAACTTGCGAAGCCTGGTTTTGGAATCTCCAATTGGTGTTTGCGTACTGGATGCAGAAACTTTAGTGAGTGAAATTGTAAATGATAGTTTTATTGAAGTTGCCGGAAAATCATATGAAGAAATTGCAGGAAAACATTATTGGGATGCCTTTGCAGAAGTAAAACCTTATTACGAGGATGCGCTTCAAAAAGTAATCGACGAAGGCCATCCTTATTATGCTAATGAAGTAGAAATGATGCTCATCAGACATGGTAAAGAAGAAATTATATACGTAACTTTTGTATATGCTCCACTTAAAAATACTGAAGGAAAAGTAACCAAAGTAACAGTTTGGGTACTTGACAATACAGCACAAGTAAAAGCAAGAAAAGAAATTGAAGAAGCTGATAAACGTTTTCGAAATACAGTAAAACAAGCTCCTATTGGAATTACAATTTTACGTGGTCCTAATTATATGGTTGAAATGGCTAACGAGGCCTATTTGAAATTGGTGGACAGAGAAGAAAACACTTTTGTAGGCAGACCATTATTTGATTCTCTACCAGAAGTTGAGGAATCAGTAACCTCTCTTTTAAATGGTGTATTCACTACTGGTATTCCTTTTCATGGATACGAAGTGCCAATTCCGTTAAAGCGTCATGGAAAATTAGAGATTTCTTACTTTGATTTTTTATACTCTCCATTAAAAGAAGAAGATGGAACTATTTCAGGAATAATTGTAACCGTAACAGAAGTCAGCGAAAAAGTTGAGGTTCGAAAAAAAATAGAACAAAATGAAGAACGCTTAAAAATTATAGTAGAAGCCAGTGAATTAGGCACATGGGAATTAAATGTAAAAACCAAAGAACCTCTTTATTCTCCTCGCTATCTGGAAATTGTTGGTGGTTATAAAGAGAATGAGAAATTAACCCATGACCAATTGCTAAAACATCTTCATCCGGATGATATGCACATTCGAAATAAGGCTTTTAAAGAGGCTCTTACATCTGGCTACTTAAATTATGAAGCCAGAACGATCTGGATTGATGGTTCAATTCATTGGATGGAAGGCAAAGGAAAACTTTTTTACGATGAAGACAATAAACCTGAAAAGTTAATTGGAACAATAAGAGACATTACAGATGAAAAAAACCATCAGCAAGAACTGGAAGAAAGCGAAAAGCGATTCCGTTCTTTAACCGAAAGTATTCCTCAGCTAATTTGGGAAACAGATGAAAAAGGTAATTCATTATTCGCTTCAGGAAAATGGTTTGAATACACAGGAATTCATCCTGATGGAGAAGCAGAATGGAAAGCTATGATTCATCCTGATGATTTTGATGAAAATGCTCGAATATGGAGCCATAGCCTGACAACCGGTGAAACCTATCGCTGTGATGTTCGTGTCAGAAGAAAAGATGGAAATTACAGGTGGCATGCTGTAATTGGTGAACCTGTTTTAGATATAGATGGCAAGATTTTAAAATGGGTTGGAGCCTTTACTGACATTCATACTGAAAAAGCTTTTACGCATGAGCTTGAACAACAAGTAGCTGCCCGAACCAAAGAATTGAATTTAATGAATGACTCTCTTCAAAAAAGTGAGGAACGTTATCATTTGATGGTTGAAGAAGTTCAGGATTATGCTATTTTATACCTTAATCACGAAGGAACGGTTGAAAATTGGAATTTAGGTGCCGAAAAAATTAAAGGATATAAGGCGGAAGAAATCATAGGGAAGAATTTCTCTACATTTTATACGGAATCTGATAAAAAAACCAATCTTCCTCAGAAACTTTTAAAAATTGCTATCGAAAAGGGAAAAGCAACACAAGAAGGCTGGCGCGTTCGTAAAGACGGAACTCATATTTGGGCAAGTGTTGTTATTACGGCAGTTCATAACAAAAAAGGTCAAGTTATTGGTTTCTCAAAAGTGACGCATGATTTAACAGAGAAAAAGAAAGCGGATGACAAATTAAAATTAAACGCTTTAGAACTAGAGCAAAAAAATGAAGAACTAGAAAAAATGAATCAGGAACTTCAATCATTTGCTTATATCTCAAGCCATGATTTACAAGAACCTCTTAGAAAAATTCAAACTTTTGCTTCGCTGATCCTAGAAAAAGAGTTTGAAAACTTATCGAACAGCGGAAAAGATAAATTTCAGCGCATGCAAAGTGCGGCACAGCGTATGCAAACCTTAATCAATGATTTACTGGCGTATTCGCGAACGAATGTTCAAGAACGTGTTTTTGAAAATACAGATATTTCTAAAATTGTTAACGAAGTAAAAGAAGATTTAAAAGAAGAAATCGAACAAAAAAATGCTAAAATTGAAATTTTGGAAAATTGCGAAGCTAATATTATTCCGTTTCAATTTAGGCAGCTTTTATACAATTTGGTGAGCAATTCGCTTAAATTTTCATTTGCAGAAAATCCGATTGTCATAAAAATTAAAAGTGAAATTGCGAAAGGCGCTGCTTTGGAAAATAAAACTTTACAACCCGAAAAAACATATTGCCATATTAGAATTGAAGACAACGGAATTGGTTTTGAACAACAATACAGCGCAAAAATATTCGAAGTTTTTCAGCGTCTGCATGGAAAACTCGAATATACGGGAACCGGAATTGGATTGGCGATTGTAAAAAAGATTGTCGATAATCATAACGGAATTATCACTGCGACTGGCGAACTGAACAAAGGTGCCTTTTTTGATATTTATATTCCGGGAGAATAACCAATCCTATCTTTTTTACAACATAGAATTTAGAAATTTCATTTAACAGAAAATTATAAGCATGCCTATTTTCTGAATCAAGCAAAATTGTACTTTTATAAGAAAATAATAACTCAACTATTTTATAATTAGAAAATCTATGAAAAAGCTGTTTTTTATTCTGCCATTGCTCCTTTTTGCCTCTGCGATTTTTGCACAAAGCCAAGATCCTTCGTCAAAACGTATTTTAGGAAATTGGTTTTCTGATACGCACCGAACTACAAAGTGGGTTTTTACTCAGGACGGAAGAGTTTACAACTACGATAAAGACATCATGAAAGTGATGTATAAATACACAATATCGCACAGCTGCCAGAACAATTCTGATGATACCACCGAATATATAACGTTGATGGACAGAGATGGAGATCAATATTGCTTTAAAATAAACGGAATAAACGAAAATAAAAACGGGATTTTATCTCTTATCAATATGAGCACGATGCAACCGCTGATTTTTGTAAATGATGTGAATTTGAGAACGCAGTAGAAAAAAAATATCAGAGAAAAGATGAAAGAAATTTCAGCTGGTTCTTTCTTATTTTGAATCGATGATTATAAAAACAAAGCAGGATTTCAAATGATGAAATCCTGCTTTGCTTTTAATTTTTATTTATCTAAACTTCCCTCAAAAGGCGAAGCCGGTAAATTTTCTTTATTATACAAATTCGCTTCAGTTGGATTATCAGCCCAAGCGTATCGGACTTTTACTGGTTTTGCAATCGTTTCGTTCCAAACTTTAATTTTGTTTCCTTCGATAATTGCACTTGCCCAAACAAATTTTCCGTCGCTTCCTGCAACTTCAAATCCTTTTAAGCTTGAATTATTTTGGGCAATTAATCCGCTTCCTGTGTCAGTAAAAGACAAAACAAGTTGATTCCCTTTTTGCTCCATTGATTTAAAAAGCGGTCCTGACGATACAATGTTTTTTTCACCATAAGCCAATTTTTCAGCCTGCAAAGCCAATCTTTTGCCGACATCGTATTTGTTTAACGGATGAATATCATTCCATTCGCCCAAATCAATTGTAACAGCCATTCCGGTATTTGGAACTGCTAAAGTGTTTTTTTGCTGTTGTCTTAAAGCTGCCCAGTTGCTTTCTGCGGGTTCTGTCTTTGGTTCCATAAAATTGGTCAACTGCACGTATAAAAACGGAAAATCACCTTGCTTCCACTCTGTTCTCCAGCTTGTAATCAATGTTTGCATGAGTGCCGCGTATTCCTGTGGCTTTTTAGTGCTCGATTCGCCTTGGTACCAAAGCACGCCTTTTATAGCGTAATTTTTCAAAGGCGCAATCATTGAATTGTACAATCCGACAGGCTTCCATCTAATGAAAGTCGGAGCTGGCAAAGGAGCCATTTTTACTCCTAATTTGTATTTCCACTCGCCTTTCAAATCAATAGAATCGTTATCCAAAACCAATTGATATGGCTTATCTTCAACAAAACCGCCTCTTCCTGAATTATTAATTACTCTTATGGCGATTTCGTTTTTTCCTTCTTTTAAAAACTTCGGATCAAAAGAATATTTTCTTGGCGGATACAAATAAGAAGTTGTTCCAACAAAATTTCCGTTAACATAAACCGAATCAGCATCGACAATTCTTCCTAAGATCAATTTTGCCGAAGAAGCTTTTAGATTTGACAAATTAACTTCTTTTCTAAACCACACCGCACCATTTGTATTTCCTAAAGTGTGATCTGCCCAATAACCCGGAATATTCATAACCGGCCAATCGATATCATCTAAATCAGCTTTTGACCATTGTTTCTTTAAACCTTCATCTTGACGATTGACATCAGAATACCAGTCGGTGCTGATTTTCCTGTCATTTGCTTCGATTTGCGCGCCCAAGGTTCCGTCTTTGAACTTCTGATATTCAGCATCATAATCTGGAAACTTTTTAATGGCATCGGCGCTAAGCCAAGATTCGGCCGGAGAACCTCCTAAAGCGCTGTTGATTAACCCAATCGGAATTTTATACTTCTCGTATATTTCACTTGCAAAAAAATAAGCAACTGCCGAAAAATTCAAAATATTTGCTTGATTTGCTTCTTTCCATTCGCCGCTTGAAAAATCAGTATTTTCTTTGGCAAACTCATATTGATCTGGCACTAAAAACTGTCTGATTTGCGAGTTGTTTATTTTTGCAATTACCTCCTTGTATTTGTCTTTTACACGATCCATAGGAAGTTCCATATTCGACTGTCCCGAGCAAAGCCAAACATCTCCAAATAAAATATTCTTAAGAACGATGGTATTGCTTGCCGTCAAAGTCATTTCATATGGCCCGCCTGCTTTTTGAGAAGGCAAAGTAATTACCCAGTTTCCATCTTGAGAAGTGGTAGTCTGAAACTTCTTTTTATTGAAATTAATTTCGACTTTTTCATTTGGCTGCGCCCATCCCCAAATTTTTACGGGCATATCGCGCTGTAAAACCATTCCGTCGCTTATCAATCTCGGAAGTTTTATTTGAGAATAAATGGTGCTGTACAAAAGCACCGTTATAAGAATTAGTATTTTTCTCATTTTATAATTTATTTTTCTGCAAATCCCGAAACTTCGGGACTGAAATCTTTTTTAAATATAGTTAACCTGTTGGTGTAATTCGAAAAAAATATAACACATAGAAACATAGATTTTTCTTTTTGGAAGAAGGCAATTGAAAGAAACTACTTTCTAACACATAGTCTATGTTTGTTAATGTAAGTGAAACGCCTTTTTAAGGATGCTAAATCTATGTTTCTATGTGTTTAAAAATAACACAAATCAGATTCTTACATCTAACATCTAACATTTCACATCTAACATTTCACATCTTAAGCCTGACAGCAAAAAGCCGAGAGGGCTCAACTCTCGGCTTTTTTATAAAACAAATTTGTTTGCAGTTCTAACTAATTCTGTAAAATAAACACTTACTTACAACTTTATCTAACTTAATTGCTGCTTTGATTTGTTTTATCATTTGATTTCGGGCAAATCAGGATTTCATTTCCTAGTAGCCTGGATTCTGATACGCCGCTTTTTCAGAGGCTGTCATAATCATTGCATCAAATTGAACTTGAGGAATTGGACGTAAATAATGATACGGCTTAATTTCTCTAGCTACTGTAAGCGGTGTATGGTTTCCGTAAGCTGGTCCGCAAATTTGGTATGAACTTGAAAGCTCTGTCCATTTTTGAGTTCTTAGCAAATCGTACCAGCGGTATCCTTCACCATAATATTCACGAGAACGTTCTGCCAAAATATAATTAATATCAATAACCGCAGGAGTTGCTGCTGTCATTGCTGCACTGTTATCAGCTGATTTTGCAACATTTCCGTTATTGTCAAATCTCCATTTTCCGGCACGAGCTCTTAAAACATTTACTAATTCTCTAGCGCTTTTTCCACCTTGAGGCGCCGCTCCCATAACCGCAGCTTCTGCAGCAATTAAATAAAGCTCTGATAATTTTGCGATATTATACGGACGTGTACTAGCTCCGTTTGGAGAACCAAGTCCAGTTCCGTTGTCCGTTCTATACGTTCCAAGTTTCCATAAACCTGGATAAATAATTCTGCTGATGCCGCTTGGAGCAATAACAAAATCAGATCTTCCTGGCAATACTCCTGCTCCAACAGCGCCACCTTCTGGTCCGTTTCCTGCAGCATAAACAATAGCTGGATTTTCAGCATTCAAGAACGAAAGAACTGCACCACCTGGAGCAACTGGCAATCCGTTTGCATTATTTAAAGTAGGAGTTGTGATACCCGCTTTGTTCCAGTTTCCGCGATATACGGTTGTAAAAGTACCATCGTAACGAGAATCGTTTGTTTTGTCGGCAAATGTATTCGCAATTGCGCCAATAGTCGGGCACATACGAATAAATGGACGACCTAAATGCTGTTCTGCTTCACGCTGAACAGAGCTTACTCCTGAACTTCTAAGTACTGTATAGTTTGGCGTCATCATCCAAACTGCAAAGTTTTCTGGCGCATTACCATTTGAAAACGTAAGACTGCTGGCATTAAAAAATTCACTTTTCTCTGTATGATCAGCATACAATAAAATTTCACTGTTGCGGTCGTTGCTTCCTAAATTTACATCGTAGTAAGTTGGTTGCAATGCAAATGAACCGTGGCTGTCAATTCCTGCTGCCGCAACATCATACGCTTTTTGGAAATACCAAGCAGCATCGTGTCCGTCAGGATCTACACGGGTAGTTTCAGGATACGTTGGAATATTGTTCGGGTTTTTCAACCACCATGCATACGTCAAATACGCTTTTGCCAAATAAAGTCTAGCCGCAGTTTTTGTTACGCCTCCTTTCACTCGACCCACATCTGGCAAATCGTTTACTGCAGTCACTAAATCAGGAAAAACAGCTTTTGTGTACACTTGAGGTACGGTATTTCTAACCGAAGATCTTGACGGACTTGTATTAAATTTAAGGTCGCCGGCTCCTAAATCTAATGGCACTCCGCCAAAAGTTTGAACTAACAAGAAATAGTCAAACGCACGGAAGAATCTCGCTTCGGCAATCATTGCATTTGAAACCGTTCCAATTGCAGTAGCATTTTCAATAATACCGCTTGCCGTGTTGATATTGATAAATGCCGGCTGCCATAAAGCATCTGTACGGCTTGAAGATGGCGTAATTGACCCAACGCCAGAAAGATCCATATCCTTAAAGTTGGCATCGGCACTTTGTGCGTATGTCGCTTCATCGGTTCCGGTTTCTGTTGTATTGTAATAGTAACCTTGCCCGTAAATATAGCGTAAGTGTGCATACATAGAAGTCAATCCTGCCGTAACTCCTTTTTCGGTTTTGAAATATTCAGGAGTATAAATACTGCGAGGCTCTTCTTCTAAAACATTAGAACATGCTCCCAAGAACAGCGCTGTTATTGCTGTTGCTATAAAAGTTTTTATTTGTATAGGTTTCATTGTTTTCTTTTTTAAAATGTTAAATTAAGGCCAAGCAAGAAAGTGCGTGTTGAAGGAGTATTTGTTCCTAATGTCAGTAAACGTCTTTTGTAAAAATCAGTTACTGCTGCATTTTCGTTACCATACGAGTTCGTTTCAGGATCCATACCCGTTTCTTTGTGGTAAGGAGAATAAATTACGAACGGATTTTGCACCGTGCAATAAAGTCTGAATCTATCTACTCCTAAGTCCTTAATGAATTTTTCAGTAATATTATAACCAAGTGTAATCGTGCGGATTTTAACATAAGAAGCATCAAAATATCCTAAAGTCGATCCGTATTTTGGGTTGTCATTACTTGAAATTCCACCTGGTCTTGGGTATTTAGCATCTGTATTTTCTGGAGTCCAATAATCTACTTTTACGTTTCCTCTACGTCCGCTCAACATATTTAAATATCCTGTAGAAGAATAAAGCGTACTGATCAAAACTCCTCCGCTTTGAAAAGCTCCTACTACACTAAGATCTAAATTTTTGTAAGCAACACGTGTATTGAAACCTCCAAGGAAATCAGGATTTACATCGATGATTTGTCTGTCAGCAGGTCCAATTTGTCTTGTTGGCGTTCCGTCAGCATTAAAATCTCCTGTATATTTCACTTTAATCATACCCACATTTCCTCCTGGCTCATATTTAGTAAGATTTGCATCTCCTTGCTGCCAAAGTCCAATTTTCTCATAGTCGAAGATTACGTCGATTGGATGTCCAACAAACCACCAGTTATTTTCATCTCTGTCTTGTCCAGAAGATAATGCCGTTAGCTTGTTTTTGTTTGAATAAAAGTTAACTCCAACATCCCAAGACCAGCCATTCGGATTGTTGAATATTGATCCGTTAAGCGTAAATTCATAACCTTTATTTTGAGTTTGTCCAATATTTGCTGTGTAGCTTCCCACACCTGCTGTTGGAGGCAAACCAACACTTAAAAGAATATCTTTTGTATCTGTAACATAGTATTCTGCTGTACCTGTTAAACGATTTTTGAAGAAACCAAAATCAATACCATAGTTCATTGTAGTCGAATATTCCCAGCCTAAATCAGGATTTGGAAGTGTCGATACGTAATATCCAGTTGCATTTGTTTCACCAAAATTATACGGTCTAGAAGCTAAACTTCCTAATGTAGAATAAGGTGCAACTGCTTGGTTAGAAGTTTCTCCATAACCTGCACGCAATTTTAATTGGTCAAGCCAACTAACATTCTGCATAAATGATTCATTTTTCACATTCCATCCAGCAGATACCGCAGGATAAGTATGCCATTGGTGTCCTTTTGCAAGTCTTGACGAAGCATCTGAACGAACAGTAGCTGTAAGCATATAGCGATTATCGTAAGAATACATTGCACGCGCCATGTATGAAACCAGTCCGCTTTGTTGATAATCTTGATTGTCTGGGTTAACGGCAATTTCACCATTTGCTCTTCCTAAATTGTAGAATTGGAACGAGTCAGAAGGGATATCTTTTGCACTAACCTGCGATTTATTGTAGGTAGTTTGTTCTGACGAATACATAGCAACTGCATTCACTTGGTGTTTTCCAAAAGTACGATCGTACGTAATCAAGTTTTGGATTGCCCAGTTTGTATTAAGTGTATTTGTGATCGAAGCTGTAGAAACAGTTGTCGGATTGATGCTGAAAACACCTTCTCCTGTATATTGACCTCCGCTTGTAGTACGGAAATTACCACCTAAATCGATATGGTATTTCAAACCTTCAACGCCTGGTATTTTTACTTCAGCATATAAAGTGTTGTAAGAGCTGTACGCTTTTGTCTGGTCGATCCATTTATCACCCAAATTATTTACTGTTTCTCTTGTGTACACCCAGTTTTCATCCAAAGGCATTTTTACTGTTCTCTTCAAAGATCCGTCTGGATTATAAGGATTCGAAATTGAAGTTGTACTTAACGTATTATACAAACTTAAATTTGAACCATTTGAAATAGAGTAATTGTTATTTGTAGTAAAACCAACTTTAAAATATTTTCCTATTGCCTGATCTACAGCAGCTCGCAATGAAATACGGCTATAATCCTGTCCTGGCACAACTGCTTCTTCTTTATAATAACTAGTCCCAAAATTATAGTTTCCAGTCTCCGTTCCGCCCGAAACACCTACATCATGATTGGTTACCAAACCTGCACCATACATTAAATTCTGCCAATCTGTATTTATATTATCAGCTTCGTCAGCACCATTTGTATAAAGCGGTGCTGTTGATCCCGGAAGCGTCGCGATTTTACGTAAAGCAACAAATTCAGGTCCGTTCATCATTGGGAATTTTGCAAAAATTGTTTTCAAACCACTATAAGTGTTGTATGTAAATTTAGCTTTTTGCCCTTTTAGCCCTTTATTTGTTGTAATCAAAATAACACCATTTGCTCCACGAGAACCGTAAATCGCTGTTGCTGAAGCATCTTTCAAGATATCAATACTTTTAATATTGTCTGGACTGATATCGCCAATTGAACCTGCAAACGGAATTCCGTCTAATACGACAAGCGGATTATTATCAGCCGTTAGCGAGCGCGTACCTCTAATACGAATCTGCATTTCAGAACCTGGTTTTGATGAAGTCTGATTCATTTGAACCCCAGCCAAACGACCTTGCAAAGCCTGAGTAATATTTGCCGATGGAACCTCGCGAACAACATCTCCTTTAATTGACCCCACAGAACCCGTTACCGCTTCTTTTCGCTGCGTACCGTAACCTATGACTACAACCTCTTGCAGATTATTTTGGTTTTCTTCTAAAACTGCATTTACCTTATTTTTTCCCGCAACAGCAATTTCTTTATTCTTTAAACCTAAAAAACTGAAGACCAACACTCCATTTGAAGGAACGTTAGTTATAGAATAATTTCCGTCAAAACCTGTAGCAACACTGTTTTTAGTGCCTTTAACAGTAACATTAGCTCCTGGAATTGGCCCATTTGCATCAGATACAACTCCCGTTACTGTAGTCTGAGCTGTGGCACTCACAGAAAACAGAAACATAAGGGATAAAAACCCCAGACATTTCAGGAGCTTTTTTTTGCTTTTCATTGTAAAAAAGTCGGTCATAAAAATTGATTTAGATAATTAATATATAGTTTGAGTTAGTTTTATTTTTAAATATAAACGCAGCTGTTTTTGAGGTCGAAAAAAAACAACTGTTTTACATTTCTTTAACAAATATAAATAAAATTCTAAATCACACAACCGGTTGTGTATATTTTTTTTATTTATACCGAAAAAAATTACCACATAAATTAGACTCTAAATAATTTTAAACCTAAAAATTTAAACGATTCTCAACAAAAGTTCAGTTTTAACAAAACAATTAAAACTATATTTAGGGTTTTTAAAAAATAACAAACAATTCATTAAAATCTACAGAATTACAGATATACAGCATTTTAACACTATAAAAAAGATTAAAAAACAAGTGTGTTTTCAACAGTTAAAAAAGAGCATTTAAAAGCAATCCGCGCAATTTTAAGAACATAGACTCCTATCAAAATTCTTATTTTTTTGTACGAAAAAGCGAAGGCTTTTTACACAATCGCTTGCATAAAACAATAAAAAAAGCTTCTTTTATAAAAAAGAAGCTTTAAAATTTAACTTGGGATTAACTATAAAAAAGTAAACGCAAAAACCATTTCGTTTACATAGGTTTCATGCACATTCAAAATTGAATTTGGGAAATGTTTTTGGTTTGGTGCATCGGGAAAATTTTGCGGTTCAAAACAAATCGCCGGAAACGTTTCATATTGGCTGTTATTTGAAAATGGCAAAACCGGAAATTCCTTTGGAGTATAAACCACCATTGCTGGCTGATTTGAAAAAATTTCCATATTGATCCCGCTTTCTGAAGATGATAAAGATGCTTTTAACTGCTTGTCGTTAAACACAAAAGTATCATCAAAACCTTTAAAATCTTCTCTTCCGATTTTATCTTTTTCATTTCGGTCAAAAGCAGTTCCTTCGGATTTATTTAATTTTCCTGTCGGAAGCAATTGCGAGTCAACATCTAAATGAAAATCGCTGTTGATTTGAAGTTCATGATCTAAAACAGAACCTTTTCCGTTTAAATTGATATAAACATGACTGGTCAAATTTACAGGAGTCGCATGATCGGTTGTTGCGGTATATGTAATTTTTACTTCATTTTTTGGAGTAAGCTCAAATCGAGCTTCAACATCTAAATTTCCAGGATAACCTTCTTCTAAATGTTTGCTTTGATAAGAAAAAATCACAAAATCAGCAGCCACTTCTTTTACCGACCAAAACCTTTTAAAAAAACCATTTTCGCCTCCATGAAGATGAACGCCATTTTCATTTTCGATTTTGTAAACAACATCATCAATTTCAAATTCACCGCCAGAAATCCTGCCTGCATACCTGCCAATGCTAGATCCTAAAAAGAGTTTTACATTTGAATACGGCGCTTCAAGATAATTCGACGCTTCTTTTAAACCCGCCGCAACATCATAAATTTCACCTTCCGAATTTTTAACTTTCAATCCTATTACCGTCGCACCGAAATTAGAAATTGTCATTTCTAAAGCGCTGTTATTCTTAATTGTAATTACTTCTAATTTTTCCATTTTAATGCTGTTAAAGCTTTTGACTTTTCAGAAAAAATTACAAATTCATTTTTTTAGCATCAGCTATAAATTGGTTTAAACCAATGTCTGTCAAGGGATGTTTCAACAAACCTTTAATTGCAGATAACGGCCCCGTCATCACATCAGAACCAATTTTAGCACAATTGATTACGTGCATAGTGTGTCGAACTGAAGCCGAAAGAATTTGGGTATTGAAAGCATAATTATCATAAATTTCTCTGATTTCAGAAATCAAATGCATTCCATCAGTCGAAACATCATCGAATCGTCCTAAAAACGGAGAAACATAAGTTGCACCAGCTTTTGCTGCTAAAAGTGCTTGCCCTGCAGAAAAAACCAATGTAACATTTGTTCTTATTCCTTTGTCCGAAAAATATTTACAAGCTTTGATTCCGTCAGCAATCATTGGCAATTTCACGACGATTTGTTCGTGCAAAGCCGCAAGTTCTTCACCTTCTTTAATCATTCCGTCATAATCAGTCGAAATAACTTCTGCCGAAACGTCGCCGTCAACAATATTGCAGATATCCAGATAATGTTTTAAAATATTTGCTTTTCCTGTAATCCCTTCTTTCGCCATCAATGACGGATTTGTGGTTACACCGTCTAAAACACCTAGAGCCTGAGCTTCTTTAATGTCTTCTAAATTTGCTGTATCTATAAAAAATTTCATTGTTTTTTGTTTTGAGGTTGGTTTAATAGGATGGTTTGAAGAGTAAGTTTGTCATTTCGACTGAAAGGAGAAATCACACTAGAAATTCCACATGCAAAATCGCCAATCTTTGTAGAGTTTCTGGTGTGATTTCTCCTTTCAGTCGAAATGACAAAGATTACTTAAAAAAGACCCGACAGTTTTTAAAAACCTGTCAGGTCTAAAAAATTTCAATTAAATATATTGATTGATAATATTTTCAAACAATTCTTGTTTACCGCTTTGAAGAGTTAATTCTCCGTTTTGGTTCGCGATATCATAAAGATCTTTAAGCTTTAATTTTCCTTCTGCAAAATCTTTTCCTTTACCAGAATCGAATGAGCTGTATCTTTCTTTTCTTAATTTTTCGTAAGGAGAAGAAGTGATGATTTTATCAGCAGTCAACAACGCTCTTGCGAAAGTATCAGCTCCACCAATGTGTGCTAAGAAAACATCTTCTAAATCTGTAGAATTTCTTCTGATTTTAGCATCAAAATTAACTCCACCACCTTGCAATCCACCAGCTTTTAAGAAAACTAACATCGCTTCAGTTGTTTCTTGGATGTTGTTTGGGAATTGGTCAGTATCCCATCCGTTTTGGTAATCTCCTCTATTTGCATCGATGCTTCCTAACATTCCTGCTTTTGCAGCCACTTCTAATTCGTGTTGGAAAGTGTGTTGTGCCAATGTCGCGTGGTTTACTTCGATATTGATTTTGAAATCTTTATCTAAACCATAATTTTTCAAGAATCCAATTGCTGTAGCTGAGTCAAAATCGTATTGGTGTTTTGATGGTTCCATTGGTTTTGGCTCGATGAAGAAAGTTCCTTTAAAACCTTGTGCTCTAGCATAATCTCTAGACATTGTTAAGAATTGCGCCATGTGGTCTAATTCTCTTCCCATATCTGTGTTCAATAAAGACATATAACCTTCTCTACCACCCCAGAATACATAGTTTTCTCCGCCTAAAGCGATTGTTGCGTCCAAAGCCAATTTTACTTGTCCTCCTGCTCTTGCAACTACATTGAAATCTGGATTTGTAGCCGCACCGTTCATGAATCTTGGGTTTGAGAAACAGTTTGAAGTTCCCCAAAGCAATTTAATTCCAGAGTCTGCTTTTTTCTGTTTTAAATAATCAGTAATAAAAGCCAAGCGTTTTTCTGATTCTGCGAAAGTTGCTCCTTCAGCAATCAAATCGTAATCGTGGAAACAGAAATAATCGAATCCCATTTTGCTGATGAATTCAAAAGCAGCATCTGCCTTATCTTTTGCCGCTTGATACGGATCTGATGATGCATCCCAAGCAAATTGCTGTGTCCCTGGCCCGAATGGGTCGCTACCTTGTCCGCAGAAAGTATGCCAGTAAGCGATTGCAAATTTAAAGTGCTCACGCATTGTTTTTCCAGCTACAACTTGATCTGGATTGTAATATTTAAATGCCAACGGATTATCAGATGCTGCCCCTTCAAATTTAATTTGGCCAATACCTTTGTAGTATTCTTTATCTCCTAAAACTATCATTTGATTTTTTATTTATTTGTTAATATTAATTCTAATTCTTTTTTCCATTTTTTATAAGCCGTTTCATAAGGCTCTTTATTGTGCAACGGTAAAAACGTCATTACGTGGTCGTTGTCGCTTACATTAGCTCCAAATTTGCTGTAATCACCATCTTTTAAACCAACTGCTCTTCCCGCTCCAACTGCTCCGGTTGTGTTGTAAATTTCGATTTCATGACCAATTAAAGTCGCCACAGTATTTGAGAAAATTTCTGAACGGAAAAGATTATCATTTCCGGCTCTAATGACATTAATGGTCGCATTGTCATCTTTCAAACATTCCATTCCGTACACGAACGAAAACGCAATTCCTTCAAGAGACGCTCTAAACAAATGCGCACTGTTGTGAATATTTAGGTTCAGATTTAAAAAATGGGTTCCGATGTTTTTATTGTTGAACATACGCTCAGCACCATTTCCAAACGGAATTACAACTAAACCTTCTGAACCAACTTCAACATTCGAAGCCTTTTCGTTCATTACCTCATAACTTTCATTCCCCATATTATTGCGAAGCCATCTGTACTGAATTCCTGCTCCGTTAATATTCAAAAGTTTACCTACTCTTGGCGTTTCCAATTCGTAGTTTACGTGAACAAAATTGTTTACTCTTGTGCTTTTTCCAGACGACATTTCGCTTACTGCATAAAACACGCCTGAAGTTCCGCCGGTCGCAGCCACTTCTCCTGGATTCAAAACATTTAACGACAACGCATTATTTGGCTGATCTCCTGCTCTGTAAACAATCGGAATTCCTGCCGGAAGACCAGATTCTGCTGAAGCTTTTTCAGTAACAAAACCTTGATTCGTAAAATTCTCTACGATTTTTGGAGTTAATGACTGATCGATTCCGTAATAATCCAAAAGCCAGTCTGCTACTTTATTTTCTTTATAATCCCAAAGCATTCCTTCAGACAAACCATTTTTGGTTGTCGTTACTTCGCCTGTCAACTTCAAAGCGATATAATCTCCCGGAAGCATGTATTTAGCGATTTTATTGTAAACTTCTGGTTCGTTTTCCTTTACCCATTTCAGTTTCGAAGCCGTGAAATTCCCAGGTGAATTCAATAAATGCGACATGCATTTTTCTTCTCCAATTTCGGCGAAAGCCTTGTTTCCAATTTCAACCGCACGGCTATCGCACCAAATAATTGAATTTCGAAGCGCTTTTCCAGCATTATCAACAATCACCAATCCGTGCATTTGATATGAAATTCCAATTCCTTGAATTTTCGATGCGTCGATATTCGCTTCTTTAATCGCTCTTTTGGTTGCTGTACAAATGTGCTGCCACCAAATTTCTGGATCTTGTTCTGCCCAGTCTGGGTGAATTGACAAGATTTCCATTTCGTTTTGAGGTTCATTCAAAACGATTACTTTTTTGCCCGTTTCTGCTTCTACCAAGGCTGCCTTGACAGAAGAACTTCCAATATCATATCCGATATAATACATAACTTATAATGATTCTCTTATTATTAATTTTGTCGGCACATAACACTTCGTTTCTTCCTCGTGTGTGATAAATGCCGCTGCTTTGGTTCCTATTTCTTTAAAATCAGTTGACACAACCGAAATTCCTTTGTAAATAAATTTCTTCATTGGCGTTTCGTTGTAAGACAAAAATCCAACGTCTTTTCCAGGCTCGAAATCCTTCTCTTTGCATTGCTCTAAAAAGTGCCCTAAAATCCTGTCGCTTACACTTATATAAGCAATTCCTTTTTCGATATTGAACTTTTTAGGATCCGTACTGATTTCATATTTAAATTTAAAATCGGCACAGAATTTTTTGAAATATTCTACCGTTTCCCAAGGGTGATTCGTAAAATCCGGATATACAAATTCTATTTTTTTGTACTTTTTAAATAAATCTACAGCCTCGGTTAAAGCATCATAAAACGCTTTTCCAAAATCCTGAAAAACATAATTATTCGTTTTTTCAGCATGAATATTCCAATCGATCAAAAGCAATTTATCACTCGAAATTGCCGACAAGGCCGGCGCAATATCTTCGTGATCAAAATTCATGACTACATATTTGTAATACTTACCAATTCCGTTATTGACGATCGTTTTAAAAACATCAATATTATAATGATGAAATTGCACATCGATAATCACATTATCCGGCAAATTATTCACAACCGAATGATACAAAACCTCTTTATAAGCCTTGAAAGTATCTAAAACCAAAAGCACTTTTCGCGTTTCTCCCGCTACATAATATCCTTTATTTGGCACCGAATCAATTGTATTCTGGTCCTTCAAAATCGAATATGCCTTAAAAACCGTATCTCTCGACAGCTGATAGGTTTTGCAGATCACATTCACTGACGGAAGCAAATCTCCCTTTTGCAAAATGTTCTCAGCAATCGCATTTGTAATTCCGTCAACCAATTGCTGGTACTTCGGAATATCACTTTCGTGATTAATTATAAACTCAAATTTTCCTTCTTCTTTTAGCATACCGTTCTGTTCCGTTCTGTTATGCTAAAGTAGCTAAAAATCTTTTATAAAAAATTAATTTTTATATGAAATATGTTATTTTTTTAAATGTTGTATTTAATTATTTAACCGCAAGGTTCGCAAAGGTTTTTGTCATTTCGACTGAAAGGAGAA
Source organism: Flavobacterium daemonense (assembly GCF_007341385.1). Taxonomy (GTDB): domain Bacteria; phylum Bacteroidota; class Bacteroidia; order Flavobacteriales; family Flavobacteriaceae; genus Flavobacterium; species Flavobacterium daemonense. Next base: position 47,941 of record NZ_VJYD01000006.1, on the reverse strand, counting down.
ATCACACTCGGGATTCGACAAAGATTGGCAACGCACTTTGCGGCGCTTCTAGTGTGATTTCTCCTTTCAGTCGAAATGACAAAACTATACTTAATTTTTTTTTAATGTAATTAAACCAATCAAAAAAAAAAAACTGCCGCATTTTCTTAAACAACCGGTTGTGGTTTCGTGAAAATTTTTTTTCATGCCATTACATTGACCATAGAAAAGGTCAATAAAATACTATTTGAACCGGCTGTTTTTAAATTAATCATAACTCAGAAATACTTTTGAAAATCCTCTGTTTAGTCTTCTTTATCGTACGGATCTATTGTTACAATCGAACCATCTTCATTATAATTGATTTTGGTCACTTTTATAGATCTTAAATGTGTTACTCCTTTTGACAAGCTCGAATCGTGGTAAAACAAATACCATTCGTTATTTATCTCGCAGATAGAATGATGCGAAGTCCAGCCCACAACCGGATTCAAAATTCTTCCTTGATACGTAAAAGGCCCATACGGACTGTCGCCAATGGCGTAACAAATAAAATGTGTATCACCTGTTGAATACGAGAAATAATATTTTCCGTTGTATTTATGAACCCAAGAAGCTTCAAAAAAACGACGGTCGTTATCGCCGGCAAGGAGCACATTTCCGTTTTCATCCAAAATTTTAATTTCTTTTGGTTCTTCGGCAAATTCCATCATATCATCTGTCAGCATCGCTACAATTGGCCCTAATGCTGGCTCATTTGCTTTTGGCTCTTCATTTGATTTATCGTACTTATTGTCTCGGTATTTTTGAAGCTGACCACCCCAAATTCCACCAAAATAAATATAAAACTTACCGTCGCAATCCTCAAAAACAGCCGGATCAATACTGTAACTGCCTTCTATCGCATTTTCCTCAGGCGTAAAAGGTCCGGTTGGAGAATCGCTTACCGCAACGCCAATTTGGAAAATTCCGTCTGGGCGTTTTGCTGGAAAATACAAATAATACTTTCCGTTTTTGCAGGCAGCATCTGGCGCCCACATTTGCCTTACAGCCCATGGAACGTCGTCAACATGAAGCGCAACACCATGGTCTATAGCTTCTGCGTCGACATTTTCCATTGAAATGACATGATAATCTTCCATTCCAAAATGGTCGCCATTATCATTAAACGGAATTCCCGCATCAATATCATGCGATGGATAAATATATATTTTGCCGTTAAAAACGTGTGCCGATGGATCAGCAGTATAAATATGATTTACTAATGGATTTGAAATTGCACGTTTATCTAATGCTGCAAAGTCAATGTTTTCAATACTATCTTCAGGCATGTTCTCTTTTTTTAATTTTTTTTAATACATTAAACTCTTCTCTCTTTTAAATCAAATTCAATCTGCACTTCCATTTTCTTGTCAATTTTGTAGAAAAACAATAATCCAACACCAATCAAAAAAGGTATTGCCGGAAAAATACTTACTAGCAATTTTATTCCGTTTATTGCAATATCAGTCTGTTGTGCGGCATTTGGCACGTAATTAAAATGTCCTAATAATGAAGTTGTCAAGGCTCCGCCAATGCTTAAACCTGCTTTTAATCCAACCATCATAGCCGAGAAAATAATAGCAGTTGCACGACGATTGTTCAGCCATTCCGAGTAATCGGCGACATCGGCAATCATCGCCCAAAGAAGCGGAATGGTGATTCCGTAGAAAAATCCATGCAAAATTTGGGAGAAAAATATAAAGCCAATCGATGTTGATGGAAAGAAATAAAAAGCGATAATAAAAAGTGTTGAGATGAATAGAAACAACCCAAATATATTTCGCTTTCCATATTTATCAGCAAGTTTTTTAGACAACGTGATTCCAACAATCATGAAGATAATTCCTCCTGCATTGAACAATCCGAATCCGGCAGCAACGGGATCATTACCAAAATGATTCAATCCAATACTTGACAAAGTATCTAAAATTGGCTGAATAAAAATCGCTAATTGATTTTTATCTACATAGTTTTCAAAATAATACACGTATGATCCGCCTTTCATTGCCAACGTAATAAAAACCAAAGTCGTTAATGAAAGCATGATTACCCACGGTCTGTTTTTTACCAAATCGCTTAAATCTTCTTTTACGCTTGATTTTTGCTCTGGTTTTGGAATAATTCTTTCTTTCGTAGTGAAAAAAGTAATCAAAAGCATAATAGTTCCAACGATTGCCAAAACGGTCATGACTTTTTCAATTCCAACAGCTTTATCGCCATTTCCGGCACTTTTTATAATGCCGAGCATAAATACCTGAACAAAAAACTGGGCAAACATAACGGCTACAAAACGGTATGCCGACATACTGTTTCGCTCGCCCATATCGCCAGTAATAACACCACTTAAAGCCGAATATGGCAAATTGTTTCCGGCATAAAAAAGCAGTAATAAACTATAGGTTGCAACTGCATAAATTACTTTTCCTTGGTATGAGAAATTTGGTGTCGTAAAAGCAAGCAAGGCAATTACGCCTAACGGCACGGCAGTCCATAAGATCCAAGGTCTGAATTTCCCCCATTTGCTGGTCGTTCTATCTGCCAAAACACCAATAATAGGATTAAAAATAAAAGCTGCAATTAAACCGACAACGAGCATTATTATAGATGAATGGGCTGGCGATAATCCGTAAATATCAGTGTAAAAATACGCCAGATACGTCATGAGCGTTTGAAAAACTAAATTTGCGGCAAGATCACCTAAGCTGTATCCAATTTTTTCTTTTATGGATAATTTTTGGGAATTAAAATTCATTATTGGTTCGTGGTTATTTTGGTTAGTTCTATAATCAACATTTACAAAATATTGATTATTTAGTTAGCTCTTGCACTGATTTCAAAAGGTTTCTGCTTAAGCAATCGGTTGTGTAAATTTAGTAAAAAAAATATACCGTCCAAATTTACTTAGCGTTATTGCATAATTTTCACAAAAACAGTCTGTAAGCATTCTCAATAAGCAGAATTCGCACTCTTTTTTATTCTTTTTTCTCTTTAAGCTGCAGAATACTATTGTACGCTTTTTTATGTTTTAAATTAGCATCAAATGGCAACGGATAATTTGTTCTTCCTTTTATAGGCCAGTCGTTTAACCAAGATTGCCCGTCATGAACTCCCCAAAAAGTAACTCTGCTGATTTTGTCTCTATGCTTTAAAAACAACTTGAAAATAGAAGCGTAACGCTCTGCCAATTTGTTCTGAATAGAATCTGGCAATGCTTTTGGATACGGATTCATTTTGTCATTTCCTTCAAATTTCTGATTCACATCAGCACCTTTTAAATCCCACGGATTTGGCAAAACTGTAATGTCTAATTCTGTAAACGCTACTTTAATTCCTAAAGCAGAATATTCCAAAATACTTTTTTCGATTTCCTCTAATGATGGGCTGTTCAATCGCCAATGTCCTTGAATTCCAACGCCGTCAACCTTTCCTCCCGCTGCTTTTATTTTTTTGATCAAAGCAATTGCTCCCGCTCTTTTTGCTGGTTCTTCGATATTATAATCGTTGTAATACAAATCAGCTTTTGGATCTGCTTTTGCTGCCAATTTAAAAGCATCAACTAAATATTTTTCTCCAAGCGTATTCAAAAAAACCGATTTTCTCAACGTTCCATCATCATTTAAAGCTTCATTAACAACGTCCCACGACTTCACTCTTCCTTTGTATTTAGAAACAATTGTCGTGATATGATCTTGCATAAACGCTTTCATTTCGGTACTGTCTTTTATTTTTTCCATCCAAGGAGCTAATTGACTGTGCCAAATCAAAGTATGTCCGTGAACAAACATTTTATTTTTTTCTCCGTAAGCAACAAATTTGTCCGCCAGAGTAAAATCATATCTATCTTTTTCCGGATGTGTGAACATTGATTTCATAATATTTTCTGCGGTAATCGCATTAAATTCTTTTTTGATCAATGAATCTTCTTTGCTATTTTTTTCTTGAATTTGGTCTGCGCTTAAAGCCGTTCCGATATAGAAATCGTTTTTATAGGCGTCTTTTAACGACAGTGTTTCTTTTTTCGAAGAACAACTTACCATCAGCAACGTTGCGACGGCAAACACATAAGGGTTAATAAATTTCATATATTTTGGTTTTAATAGTTAATAGTTTTTTTATCTTAAAGTAGACCCTGACAGGTTTTTAAAACCTGTCAGGTTTAATCTATGTTCATAGTTTTGTCATTTCGACGGAGGAGAAATCTCCACAAGTAGCTCCGCAATTAGAATCAAAACTTTATAGAGTTTCTTGCGGAGATTCCTCGTCCCTCGGAATGACAAACTTTGCGCATCATTCCTTCCTAAAACTCTCCGGCGGTCCTAAATACGACTCCAATACTTTTCCTTCTTCTGTCTCAATTACAATTTTCTGAAGCACCAAAGCCGGATCAATTCCGTAAAATTTAAGGATATGATTTCCAGATTTTTCAATTGTATGCGATGATGTTATAATTTTGATATTATTTGCAACCGATTCTGCCCAAGCTTTTTCTGAAGAATCTGCATTGAGGTTCATTATCTGTGGTTTTTCCGAATCAAAACCAACTCCATATTTCAAGCCGTCACCTATTTTAAAATTAATTGTCGGTGAAAAATAAGCACGGACCTTTACGTTTCCTTTGCTGAAAAAGTGAACATCATATTCTAGTCTAGGCGATTGTTCGGAAATTTCAAATGGTTTTATATTCGACGGTTTGATTGTAACTCCTGAGTCTGTTTTACCAAGATTTGGAATTATCGTCCATTTTGCAGCATTAGCATTTATTGCTTTTGAATAATTCTGAGCTTCTATAGAAATACAACCATTGCTTTCTATAAAACCATGTACTTTATTTGGATTTACATTATTAGTTTTCAATGAAAAAGTGTACTTCAGAAAATCCCCCATAACCGTAAATTGACTCTTGGTTGCTCCTTTTGGCGCCTTATTCCAATCAATGCTTACAATAATTCTTTGTTCTGTTTTTACCAAACCTTCCCTAGAAGAAAAATTAATCCAATTTTTATCGCAAATAATTTTATACCAATAACTTCTCTCTCCACAGTTTATCAGATCGAAGTATGTTGTTTTATTATCTAGCGAATTTAAATCCCTTAAATCAGCTTTGCTTTTAAGAACGCCATCCAAAACTTCTTTGGTTCCTTCAGTCGCAATTACTTTATTCACTATCGGGTTATAAAAAACGAAGTTCGTTCCCGGAATCACATTTTTATCTGGTTGTTGCCAATTTGTGTAACCAATATGCGTTTGCGACATCATGTGATTCCATTTGCCGTTTGCCACTTTAGTATGATAATAATCAGTCAACAGACTGTCTTTTTCGAATAACTCTTTTACTTTTTCTTTATAATCATTTGCCAAAGGCGTTCCTTGTTCTGTATATAAAAAATTTTTCGCCTGAGCAAAATACAATTCATTCAAATTTGCACTTGCCAAAACAGGAAATAAAACCAGCTGATAAAAAGCATCTTTATATTCGGGCTGCAGTTTCTCGTTTATTGTACTGGCTATTTTTGCCAATTTCTGATAATCGGCTACCACTCGATTTGCTTCATTGTAATTAGTTATGCTATAGGTTTTCCTGTCTAATAATTCAGGTTTTCTTCGAGCATTATATTTGGTGTATAATTTTAAAATCTGCGCAATTTCGCCTGTAAATTGATTTCCAAAATTCTCTTTCGCCCAATTCACATAATAATCTTGTAAATTTCCGGCATTAACCTTTTCAGGATTCCAAGCCATGTCTAAAAAAAACTCAATCGGAAATTCCATTGGTTTTATGTCACCCACATTTACAATCCAAATTTTATCAACTCCATGTTGATATGCCAAATCCATTTGTTCCCAAGTTCGCTCAATTTGGTTGGTGTTGATCCATTTATAATTTCGCGGTCCGCCAACGTAATCATAATGGTAATAAATTCCGTAACCGCCTTTTCTTGTTTTGGCATTCAATTCTGGCAGTTTACGGATATTTCCCCAATTGTCATCACATAATAAAAGCGTAACATCATCAGGCACCGTCATTCCTTTGTCGTAATAATCCTGAACTTCTTTGTAAAGCGCCCACATTTGAGGTGTTTCTTCAATTGGCTTTTTAGTGATTTCTTGAATGATATTTCGCTGGGTTTTTACAATATTTTCCAAAAGTCCAATTGCAGTTCCTTGCGTCATCGGTTCATCGCCGTCGCCTCGCATTCCAATAGTCACAATGGTTTCTTTATTTCCCATTCTTTTAATTCCGTCTTTCCAGAAATTAATCAAAGCTTCAGAATTGGTATTAAAATCCCATTTTCCTTTTTCTTTTCCCCATTCAGCGTGCGCACGTGTCAGCGGTTCATGATGTGAAGTTCCCATCACAATTCCGTATTCATCGGCCAAAACAGCATTCTGCGGATCATCAACATAAAACATTCTTCCCCACATTGCCGGCCATAAATAATTGCCTTTCATTCTCAAAATCAATTCAAAAACCGTATCGTAAAATTTCGAATTGAATCCGCCGTATTTTTCATAAGCCCAACCAGTTAATGCTGGCGCTTCATCATTTATAAAAATACCGCGATATTTTACTTTTGGTTCTCCCTGCGAATGAATTCCAGGCAAAACATGTAATTCCGATTGCTTTTTAACCGGAACATCTGCCCAAAAATACCAAGGTGAAATCCCAATTTGACTGGACAAATCGTAGATTCCGTAAATCGTTCCGCGTTTATCTGAACCTGCAATTACAAGTGCTTTTTTTATTCCTTTAAATGGATTTTCAACAATTTGCGTTGTAAATTTTTCCCATTTTCCGTCGAGTTGTTTTCCATCAATTTTTCCGTCTTTGACTAATTGCTTGATAATTTCGCTTTTCCCAAATGTTCCAATAATTACAACAAAATCTTCGGCTTCAGCAATATTTTTTATTTGTTTTGGATGCAAATCTGAAACTTTAAAAATATCATTTTCCAAATGTCCCGCAACTTTCAAAACGCCCGAAAAATCAGTTGAACTCACTAAAATTGAAGTTGCTTTTCCTTTTGAAACCAAAGGAAAATTTTCAGCAGAAGCTTGATTTACTACGTATTTTTCTGGATTTATAGCATACGATTTTGCGCTTAATCCGATAAGGAAAAGCGATAAAATGATATTTAGCATCTTAAATTTTAAACACATAGAATCATAGTTTTCGGATGTTAGACCCGACAGGTTTTAAAAACCTGTCGGGTCTAAAATTCATTATAAGCGACGTCTTTTTTGTCATTCCGAGGAACGAGGGCACGAGCGATAGCGAACTGGCGAAGCAATCTCCACAAGAAACTCCGCACAGAATGTTGCCAAGCTTTGTAGAGCTTCTCGCGGAGATTCCGCGTTCCTCGGAATGACAAACAAGACGTTTTGTTTTTATCATCACAATTTTGTCATTTCGACGGAGGAGAAATCACAATAGTAATTCCGCATAGCATTTCGCCAATCTTTGTCGAATTCCGAGTGTGATTTGCTTCGCCTGTTCGCTGTCACTCGGGTCTCGTTCCTCGGAATGACAAATAGTACGTTTTTCTCTTCTCATCGCAAACCTGACAGGTTTTAAAAACCTATCAGGTTTAACACAAAGGATATTTACAAATTCAATTTATAAGCAATTCCCATTTCCAAACCTCTCAACTCAGCAAGACCTTTTAAACGTCCTGTCAATGAATAACCAGGATACGTTTCTGTAACCTCATCAACTGCGTGTAGAAATCCGTGATCTGGGCGCATTGGCAGACTTACTTTTGTTTTATTCATTAACAATAGAATCTTTTCCAGAATAACCTCCATTTTTACATCACCATTCAAATGTTCGGATTCGCGGAAAATAGTTTCGCTTTCGCGGATGGTATTTCGTAGATGCAAAAAGTGGATTCGGTCACCATAATCATCAATTATTTTCTCCAGATTATTTTTTGGATCGGCACTCAGCGAACCCGTGCAATAACACAATCCGTTAGCTTCAGAAGGAACCTCATCAAAAATCACTTTTAGGTCGGCTTCAGTAGAAACAATTCTTGGTAAACCTAAAACCGAAAACGGCGGATCATCAGGATGAATTGCTAATTTGGCTCCAACTTCTTCCGCAACCGGAGTAACTTCTGACAAAAAGTAAATCAGGTTTTCTCTTAGTTTTTGATTGTCGATATCAGCATAATTTTCTAAAAGCGCCAAAATTTGTTCGGCAGTAAAATTGATTTTGCTTCCCGGTAATCCTAACAAAACATTTTTAAACAATAGCGCTTTTTCATCTTCAGATAATTGATTCCCGAACTTTAGCGCATTTTCTTTTTCTGGATCCGAATAATCATTTTCTGAGTTTGGTCTTTTTAACAGAAAAATATCAAAAAACGTAAAAGCGTCTTGATTATAAAGCAATGCTTTGCTTTTGTCCTGATTAATAAAATTGTGATTTGTTCTTACCCAATCCAAAATCGGCATGAAATTGTAGGTAATGATTTTAATACCGCATTCCGCCAGATTTCTTAAACTGATTTTATAATTTTCAATGTATTGAAGATAATTTCCAGAAGCTCTTTTGATTTCTTCATGAACCGGAAGACTTTCCACAACCGACCATTCCAAACCAGCATTTCTAATGATTTGCTGTCTCTCTTGAATCTCACTGATTGTCCAGATTTCTCCAACCGGAATATGATGCAAAGCCGTTACAATTCCAGTTGCTCCGGCTTGTTTGATATCTATTAAAGTAACGTTGTCCTGAGGTCCAAACCAACGCATTGTTTGTTGCATTTTTGTCATACTAATCTATTGTTAGATTTTTTTTAAACACATAGAAACATAGTTTTGAAACAACGTAATAAAAGTTTAAAATAAAATCAAGATTTTACACATAGCTATGTTTGTTAAAATAAGTGAAACGCCTTTTTTTGGAGACAAAGAAAAGCTATGACTCTATGTGTTTAAATAATTTTTTAAAAACCAATACTATTTCCGCCGTCAACAGGCAAAATAGTTCCTGTTGTGTATTTTGATTCACTTAAAGCAAAATAATAAACGGCATCTGCAATGTCCGAAGGTTCGCCCAAAAATCCCATTGGCGTTCTTCCCAATACTTTATTTTTTCTTTCTGGATCGCTGTCTAAAGCTTTTGCCGACATTTTAGTTTTGATAAACCCTGGTGCAACACAATTGACACGAATTCCAAACGGCGCCAATTCTACCGCCATAGCGCGCGTCATCGACTCGATTGCGCCCTTGCTCGCTGAATAAGCAATTACTTTTGGGATTCCGTATTGCGATGCCATCGAGCTGATGTTTACAATACTTCCTGAACCATTTTCTTTCATATTTTTTACAACCGCTTTGCTTACTGCAAAAACACTCAAAAGATTGGTGTGAATTATCGACAGAAAGTCTTCATCTGTCACATCTAAAAATTCTTTTTTCAGATTAATTCCGGCATTATTCACCAAAATATCAATTGGGCCATTTTTAGCGATGTTTTCAATCATTGCTGGAATTCCAGCCAAATCATTCAAATCGAAGATTACCGGAATGGCGTTTTCTCCAATTTCCTTGCAAGCTTCTTCTGTTTTTTCTTTCGATCTTCCTATAATGTAAGTCGTGATTCCGTTATTACAAAGTTTTTGTGCTGTTGCAAATCCTAAACCCGAATTTCCTCCTGTTACTATTGCTGTTTTTTTGCTCATAATTTTTTAATCTATAAATATTTTTGACGCAGATGAAACGGATTCGCTATCACGAAAACGCTGATTTGAACGGATTTTTTATTATTATTTTAAAAGGAAAAAATCCGTCTTTTTTCCGTGTCTTCACGATAGCGAATCCTTTTTATCCGCTTTACAATTACTCCAATTTATTTTCCATTTCCCGGTGCAAACGGGAATTTTAATGATTTAAAATACTCCAATGTCTGCGTTGGTTTTTCCACTCCTGCCGGAAGCTCTTTCCCTGAAAACTGCTGAAAATATAACAAACAAGCATCTCGCCACCATTTTGCTTCTTTGTTCTGAATTTCTAATAACATTTGAACTTCATGAAAACGCTCGCTATCAATATATTTTTCAGTTTTATTCCAAACGTTCTGCATTGCCGCTACTTGATTTACGCCTTCTTGATATTTTAATGCCAAACCATTCCAAAGAGTTTGTCCGTTTTTCAATTTATAATCCCACGAAACATGATGAAACCATAATAAATCTTTCTCTGGACAGGTTTCTAAATTATCAAAAAGTTTTTCAACTTCGGGTGCGTATTGTGCGGTGGCATTTGTACCCGATTTTGATCGGTCAAAACCAATTCCGTTTTTATCTGCTTTATGATAATACGTCGGGTTCCATTCTGGTCTTGACAAATTTGAAACCCACGGTCCTGGTCCGTAATGATGACCAGTATCCATAATATGATGCAGTCCGAGCGGTGTCATATAATTTACAACTGCTTCGCGTGATTCTATCATTATATTTTTAACTGGTTTTATAAAATTCTCATCGTTAGAAAAAGTACACCTCAACCATTCGTCAGCAATAGTTTCGGAATCTAAATAAGGATTCCACGCCAACCTTCCGAAACCGTACCAATTTGCCTGTGCAAAAGGATGTCCCGTCCAGTTTAAATCATTTCCAATATTTGCCACGCCGGCAATTCCGGTTAATTTATGTTGATATAAAGTTCCGTCGACGGCTTTGGCAACAGTCGAACCTTTTCCTTTTTGGTACGTATCTGATTCTAAAACTTCTTGAAATAATTTAGGTAGAAAAACCAAATGTGTGCTGAAACCCAAATATTCCTGCGTGATTTGAAATTCCATCATTAAAGGCGTTTTGGGCATCGCACCAAACAAAGGATGAAAGGGTTCTCTCGGCTGAAAATCAATTGCTCCGTTTTTCACTTGAACGATTACATTTTCTTTGAATTTTCCGTCATAAGGCTGAAATTCGGCGAAAGCCTGTTTCGCGCGGTCGTTTGCATCGTGCTCCGAATATACAAAAGCACGCCACATAATCACACCGCCAAAAGGCGCAACAGCATCGGCAAGCATATTCGCTCCATCAACGTGATCTCTTCCGTAATTTTGTGGTCCCGGCTGGCCTTCAGAATTTGCTTTAACCAAAAAACCTCCAAAATCCGGAATTCGTTTATAAATTTCAGCTGCTTTATTTTTCCACCAATTGATCACTTCTGGATCTTTTGGATCGGCAGTTTTTAGATTTCCAATTTCAATTGGTGCCGAAAATCTTGCGGTTAAATACACTTTTATTCCGTACGGCCTAAAAACATTGGCTAAAGCTTCGACTTTTTCTAAATATTGTGGTGTTAAAATCAGCGCATTGGCATTTACGTTGGTCAAAACCGTTCCGTTGATTCCTATTGAAGCATTTGCTCTCGCATAATCGATATAACGCTGATCAATAAAATCAGGCAGTTTTTGCCAATTCCAAAGTGAAATTCCGGCGTAACCGCGTTCAACGTAGCGATCGAGATTGTCCCAATGATTTAAGATTCGGATGTTTGTTTTTGGAGAATCGGCAATATTTAAATTATTGATCGGCTTGTTTGTTTGTAGGATTCTCAAGAAACTGAAAACACCGTATAAAACAGCAACATCATTTTTTCCGGTAATAATCAACTGTTTTTTATTTTTTACAGCAATTGATTTAATGATAAAACCTTCCTTATTTATTTTTTCAAAATCGGCTTCAAGTGTTTTTAGCAGATTTGAATCCAAAGAAGATTTACTTCCAATTATCAAATTGTTTTCGCCTTCGATTTGAGTTTTGACTTCTGTTTTTTTATCCAACATGCTGAAAACTCCAGTTTCTAATTCTTTTACTGAAATTTTAATTGTTTCTGAATTTCCAAAAGAAACGATATTGTTCAAACTGTTTTTATATTCTGAAGCAATTTCGGCATTGTCAACTTTATTATACTGCAACCACAATTTATAGTCTTTTTGGGCCGAAGCCGAAAAAGAAATCAGAACAAACAGGAAAACAAATCGTACTAAAGCCATTTTAATTTATTCTTTAAAATTTTCATTCTGAAAGAATCAATGTTTTTAAGCGGAATAAAAATATTTGATAAAAATTTAATCTAAAAAATACATTATCACGAATAAAACAACAATTGCAATCGGTTGCGTAAAAATATAGGATTGTTAGAGAAGAAAAAAATTTTAACTCCACTTTTATTCAAAAAATAATTTCTAACACAAATAAAAGCATGAAAATTTAAAAAACTGTCCTGCACTTTCTTTGCACTAAAAATTGAGAAGTCAAGCCATAAAACAGCGGAATTTCAATTCTAGAATCGGCAAATTTTTTACGTACAAAAAGCCCTTTTTTTGATCTTAAAAGCAATTTGTTTTTTGGTACAATTTCTTAAAACATAAAGATCTGAATATTAAGATATTTTTTATAAATTTGAGTAGAAATACCGATTTTCCCCCAAATCATTTTTTTGCCAGATTGCCTTTTATTTTCAATGTTTCATTAAAGGACTAATAACGTAAATCAAAAAAAAATGAAAAACTTTACCTTTGTTGTAATTCTTTTATTTGGGTATTTTTTAAATCCTTCATTTGCTTACTCAAATCATCATCTGGACTTTCCTACAGATAAAAAGAATCATTTTATTGTTAGCGCACCTGCCATTACAAGCGCCTCGATTACCGCTTTTTTCAAAAAATATTCTGCCTTAAAAGACTATCAAACGGATGTTGCGGCTTTATATAAAAGTAAGGCGTATAAATCGATTTGGTATGACGGAAATGACATAAATGAATTTGGATATCTTTTATATCACAAATTAAATTCAACTTACGAAGAAGGTGTACATATTGAAATTCCGTACAAAGATAAACTTGATGAAGTTTTTAATGAGGAATCGAAATCAAAATCGAAAATTTCAGACGCAGATACCGAGCTTTTGCTGAGTTCCATGTATATTTTATACGCAAAACATGTCTATCAAGGAATTGATGGTGCTGAACAAGATAAAATTCAATGGTATCTGCCTAAGAAAAAATTATCATATGAAACCTTATTGGATTCTATTGTAAGCAATCCCAACTTATTGCAGGAAAACAAACATGTTCTTTTTAGCCAATATTACAAGCTTCAGGAAGTTTTGAAAAAATACCGCGAAATCGAAAAAAGCAAACAATGGACTCCTATCTATATGGACAACCCTTATCAAGATTTGCGTCCAGATGCTACTTCTCAAACCATTGCCGATGTTAGACATCGTTTATTCATAATTGGCGATTTAGCAAACGACTCCAAAAGCAATTTTTATGATCGTGAATTGATGGATGGCGTAATGAAATATAAAATTCGCCATGCCTTGACGCCAAATTATATACTTTCAAAAGAACATATCGACCAAATGAACGAACCGATCAGCGATCGTATAAAAACCATAATGTTGAATATGGAACGCTGCAGATGGATTCCGCCAACGCTGGAAAATCAAGACGAATTTGTTATGGTCAATATTCCGTCGTTTATGCTGTATTTTGTACGAAACGGAAATTTTGATATTGTCTCGAAAGTTTTCATTGGAACACCGCTAACTAAAACTGTGATTTTTAGTGGGCAAATTGACCGCATTGTCTTTAGTCCGTATTGGTATGTTCCAACAAGTATTATTCAAAATGAACTAAAACTAAAAATGGCCGAAGACAAAAATTATCTTGCCGATCACGGTATGGAATGGAACGGCGGGAAAGTGAGACAAAAACCGGGTCCGGAAAATGCTTTAGGACTTGTGAAATTTATGTTCCCGAATCCGAATGACATTTATATGCATGATTCGCCATCAAAAAGTTTATTCGGGTTTGAAAAACGTATTTTCAGCCATGGTTGTATCAATGTTGAAAAAGCCAAAGAACTTGCCGTTTCGATGATGAAAGATTATCCAGAATGGACTATAGATAAAATAAATGATGCCATGAGCGGCGAAAAAGAAACGCCGTTTTTCCTAAAGAAAAAAATTCCTATTTATATTGGTTATTTCACCGCGTGGGTAACCAGAGATGGAAATATGAATTTCTATCCTGATGTTTATCAACGAGATGTCAACTTAAACAAGTTGCTTTTTCCTAACGACACCGGTTATAAATCGGATCAAGAATAAAAATCAAGTCAATGAAACCTCCCAAAAAGATCTCTTTTGGGAGGTTTTTTTTATTTTTTAGAACCACATTTTTCTGCATATCTCTCAAAAATATGTTTTGTTACAGCTCTAAGTGGTTTATCATTTACTGGATTTCTTCCGTGTGTATTAAAAAATTCTACAACATTATCACATTTGGAATACCATATATCGGTATAATTAGTTGTTGTATCGCAGACTCTTATTTTTTTAAACTCAAGAAGATTACCATCATACGGAATTATCTTGTTTTGATTTTCTGTTTTTACATTGCAATCAACAACATCAAAATGATCTTCAGACCATTGCATACAATGCTTTTTAATAAAAGCAAAATAGATTGTTGCTGCTATCAAACAAAAAATTACCGCAGTTGTAATCATTGTCGGTTTTGATCTATTAAATAGCTTTTCAAAATATTTATTTCTCTTAATTGATTTTTTTGATTCTGAATTTCTTTCTTCAGTAACATAATCAGTTTTTAAAACATTAAAATCTTCACTTTCTGCTTGAACTTTCAAACTATTAGAAGAATCCTCTTTATCAGAATTGTTAGTAAGCCTCAACTCATTTATCAACTCTAAATCTTCTTGATCAATAAGCTTCTTAAACTTATTAAAAGGTCTTGGCTGAAGATCAACAAGTATGGCCGCTAATTGAATAGTATCTTCTGCTGGTTTCTCAGTTCTACCTAAAAAAAATCTCTTAACAGATTCTAATTTATTCAGTTCATCTTCCCCAAATAAGTTTTTTTTATCCTTGTCAAATGGAAAATTAAAAAAATACTCAAAAGCGCTTAAGTCATCTTTATTAGTATTTGACTCAAATCTTTTGATGCATAAATTTCTAAGATTTGCTGTAGTTGGCGAACTTAAATTATTTGAATATTCTCCATTTATTTCCTTTTCATATTTAGCTTTAATAGCTTTTCTGTAATCTTCAATAGTAAAGTTTGACATAGGCATTTTGAACTTTTTACAACTTTTTCTAAAGCACTTTATTCGACTTTTTGCAACTTCTTCGAACTTATCCGGACTTTAAAAAAACTAATTAGACTTTCCCGACTTTTCGATCAATACAGCTCTTAACCCCACATAACTTTGCCTCAACAAAATTAGTTAACGTAATAATCTGCAGATTAAAACAAAAATACAAAACTGGTTTTATTAAAATTATGGAAAACCGTAAGACGGAGTTTAGCCGGGAAGTCTAAATAAAAATCTTGCGGTTCTACATCGTTCACTTCCCAAAATCAACTTGGTATTGCCTTTAAAAAATGCTCTGGAAAAGTTCCAGACGGCAATGCCCATGTCTAAAATTTAATCTTAAAAAAAATGAAAAAAATATTTTTATTGGGAGCGTTCGCCCTATTGTCAACGACATTATTTTCTTGCACAGCCGACGAATATCAAGATGCAAAAAAGGAAATTAATCCTGCAAAACCTTCTTATGCTGATGATGGTCCTGGAGACGGAACGATAAAACCACCGCCACCGCCACCAGCTGATGAATAAATAAAGATGATTAGTTTATAAAATAAATTATTAATTTCGGGGAAAGTAAGTTTTATGCTACGATCCCCGTTTTTTTATTCCTTAATTTTTCTGCTCCTACTTTCGTGCAACGAAAAGAAATCTAGTATTTCTCGACCTGAACCTATTAGAAAAGAAGCAAGCGCATATCGTGAAAAAGGCATAATAAACTTTGACAACAAAAATTTCAATGAAGCATTTTTCAATTTCAATAAAGCAAAAACAGCATATGAGACCCTAAAGGACAGCGCCAATATCATGTATAATCTCATACAAATGGCGTCTATTCAGCAAATAAATGGAGATTATTACGGAAGCAAAGAAACGCTGACTGAGGCTTTGCCCTATCTCAAGAAAAAAGACATTTATAGTGTTTCGATCAATAATTTTTTTGGCATTGCTGATAAAGAATTATCAAATTATGATGATGCTATTTACTACTATAATGAGGCATTAAAAGATTGTGCTGACTTTTTATGCAAACAACCTTCTTTAAACAATATTGCAGTTATTTATATTCATCAAAAGAAATACGATAATGCTATAAAAATCTTTGAATCCATTTTAAAAACAAAAAAATCTGGAGAAGGATATCAAAATAGCAATGCGCTTATCTTAGATAATTTAGGCTATGCTCTATATAAAAAAGGATTGCATGAAAAAGGTCTTTTGTTCATGCAAAAAGGTTTAGATTCAAGAAATAAATTCCGTGACGATTACGGAAGTATTGAAAGTAATTTACATTTAACGGAATACTATACCGAAAGCGATCCTCAAAAATCGAAACAATATGCCTTAAATGCTTATGAAACTGCCACAAAACTCAATAGTATCGACGAACGCTTAGAAGCGCTATCCTTTTTAATGACCAATAATTCTGTGATCAATAAAACAGGACACATTCAAAAATTCATTTTCTTAAATGATAGTATTCTAAAAGTCAGAAATAATTTTAAAAACAAATTTGCAAAAATCAAATACGATTCAAAAAAGGAAAAAGACGAAAATGAAAAATTGCGTTTAGAAAAAGCTATAACTCAAAAAGATTCCGAAAACGAGAAAATCGTATTTATTGCAACGCTAATTATTCTTCTATTTCTACTTGCCTATTTGAAAAAACATTATGATAATAGAAACCGAATAGAAAAAATAAAAACGGCCTATAACACTGAAACAAGAATTGCAAAAGATATTCATGATGAACTAGCAAATGACGTCTTTGATACAATAACCTTTGCACAAACGCAATCTTTAACACCCGAAAATAATACCGGAATCTTATTGCAAAAACTAGATCGTATTTACATACGTGTTAGAGGTATTGCAAGAGAGAATAATGATATCGATACTGGGACAAATTATTCTAGAAATTTAAAAGACATGCTCTCAACTTACAGCGACAAAAATATAAATGTGTCAATTAATGGACTAGAGAAAATAAATTGGGACTTAATAGAAGAACTAAAAAAAATAACAATTCATCGCGTTTTACAAGAATTGATGGTGAACATGAAAAAGCATAGCCAAGCTTCGGTAGTTGTTTTAAAATTTGAATACGACGGTAATAAAATCTTTATAAATTATTCAGACAACGGAAAAGGCGGTGAAAAATCAAAAATTATAAAAAATGGTTTGCAAAATATGGAAAACCGTATTTTATCAATAAAAGGAGCAATTACTTTTGAAACTGAACCTCAAAAAGGTTTTAAAGTAAAAATAACTATGCCTAAATAAAAACCTATGTTTAAAAAAGTAATAATAGCTGAAGATATCGATGCAATGAATTTAGGAATTCAGCAGGTTTTGAAAGATTTAAATATTGCCGATTACGAACATTCTAGATTTTGCGATGATGCATTTCTAAAAATACGTGCGGCAATTCACAAAAATGAACCATTTGAATTATTAATCAGTGATCTTTCCTTTAAAAAAGATCATCGTGAACCCAATATTATTAATGGAGATGAACTGGTTCAAAAAGTACGCGAATTACAACCTGATATTAAAATAATTGTTTACTCGATCGAAGACAAAAGCTTTCGCATTAAATCGCTTTTTGAAAATGCTGAAATAGATGGTTTTGTTTTAAAAAGTTTGAACAGTATTGAAGAATTAAAAAAAGCAATCAATCTGATTTCAAGTTCTGACAAAAAATTTATTTCTCCAGAAATATCTTCCGCTTTACAAGAAAAAAACAATTTCGAAATAGAAGAATTAGATATTAAAATTTTAAAATATTTAGCCGATGGCGTTTCTCAAGATGAAATAATCGAAATTCTAAAAACTTTAGGAATTAAACCAAACAGCAAAAGCGCTATGGAAAAAAGACTTTCAAGATTAAAAGACTTTTTTAAAGCTAACAATACGCTTCATTTGATTTCTATTGCAAAAGATATGGGGATAATTTAAATTCCTTCTATTCCTATTTTAAAGCTCCTTCGGGGGCTTTTTTTATTGCCGAAATTTAAAATTTTATGAATTATGGATTTCCGTAAAATTCTGGTTTTATTGATTTTACTTTTGGGTTATTAAACAACTAATTCAAAAAAAAATGAAAAACCAAGTCTTACAAATCATCGTATTATTTAGTGCTTTACTATTATTTTCTTGCCAAAAAACAGTCTCATCATACGATGAAATAGCAGTAGCAGTAGATTCAGCGGCAGTAGTTGTTGATTCAGTTGCACCAACTTTAAATAATGCATGGGAATATCATCAATCAATTGATAAAATGACATCAAAATCGATCAAGTTTGCCCAGATAATATCTAATGAAAGCTTAAATCTAGAATTCCCTTATGATGGAAATAATTACGGTCATTTAACATTAAGAAAAAATAATGGTACGGATATATATGTAAGTATTGATAAAGGACAAATTAGTGGAGGATATGATAATAATTTTATCAAAGTTCGTTTTGATGACGAGAAACCAATAAAATTTAGCTATAGTGAACCTCAAGACAACAGTAGTGACTTAATTTTTATTGATAACGAAGCCAAGTTTTTATCAAAATTAAAAAAATCAAAAAAAATACTTATTTCATTACCCTTATATCGCGAAGGCAATCAAATATTGGAATTTAATACTATAGATTTAAAATGGTAACATTTTTTAAATTAAAAACTAAAATAATAATGAAAAAAACTATCCTATTTTTTATAGCAATTATAATGCTTAGCTGTTCAAATAAAAATGAATTATTCAAAGAAACTGATTCATTTGTACAATCTCTACAAACAGAATATGAAAGTTATGGGCTTCTTGGCGATAAATATTCTAAAACTACTAGTGATGGTTTGTATACCATTTCTCCAATTGGTCGTTTAATAAATGTAAAAATACAAAAGGTTGTAAGCTCAGAAGAATATGAAGATCTAAAAAAAGATCTTGAAAGTCATTATAATGGTGATTCAAGAGTTAATAGTGTTTATATATGCCAGGCCGGCACTATTATGATTGATTGTAGAAACTAAATTTTAAATATTCTACAAAAACTTTTAGCTTGCATTATTTTTAAAGAGGAACTTCATATTCCTCTTTTCTGTTTTAATCCTTTCTAAAAACTTCTCTAAAAGATTTTGCCGCATTATGGATTTCCGTAAAATTCTGGTTTTATTGATTTTACTTTTGGATAACTAATCTAAAAATCAATCAAATGGAAATTAACATTCAACTAAAATCGTTAGCAGATAAAATAAATCAGCTGAAAAGTAAAATTGAAACAGAGGAATCTACAAAACATGCTTTTGTATTGCCTTTTATACATATTTTGGGTTATGATGCTTTTAATCCCTTAGAAGTTGTTCCCGAATTTACCGCAGATCTTGGGTTGAAAAAAGGAGAAAAAGTAGATTATGCAATTTTTCAGAATGGAGAACCTATTATAATTGTTGAATGCAAAAGCTGGAAGGAAAATCTTACGGTTCATAATTCGCAGTTATTTCGTTATTTCCATGTTACAAAAACCCGATTTGCACTTTTGACAAATGGCATTACGTATCAATTTTTCACCGATTTAGATGATCAAAACAAAATGGATGAAAAACCATTTTTGGAATTTGACATTTGCAATCTGAAAGAAAATACAATAAATGAAATTGCAAAATTTCATAAAGCCAATTTTGATGTAAATAATATTGTAAGTAATGCCAGTTCTCTAAAATATATTAAAGAAATAAAAAAGCAAATAAATGCCGAATTAGAAAATCCTTCAAATGATTTTACAAAGCTTTTTGCCAATAAAGTATATTCAGGCAGACTAACTGAAAAAGTTCTTGATGAATTTAAGGACTTAGTTCAAAAATCCGTGAATCAATTTATCAACGATAAAATTAATGATCGCTTAAATGCCGCTTTAACTAAAGAAACAATTAAACAGCAAGTCGAAGAAATTTCAGTTATTGAAGACGACAATAAAATTAATACAACTGAAGAAGAACTTGAAGGTTATCGAATAGTAGTTGCCATTTTACGCCGAAAACTCCCGACTAACAGAATTGTTTATCGCGATACGCAATCTTATTTCGGAATTTTACTAGACGACAATAATCGCAAACCTTTATGCAGGCTACATCTTAATGGCAGCAAAAAATATATAAGTCTGTTTAATGATAATAAAACAGAGTCAAAAGTTTCCCTTTCGTCAATTGACGATATTTATCAGTTTGAGAAAGAATTATTAGATACTGTTGCTCTCTACGAAACAGAATAAAAATCCCGTATAATTACTCATTTCAAGCTACATTATTCTATTTAGATTTATCGTAAAACCAAATACCAAAAAGCCTATGCTAAAAAACTACCTCAACTTATTGCTATTAGTTGCGTTTTATTCCTGCAAAAAAGCTGATGCTCCGCCTCCGCAGAAAATCAACACATTTTATAAAGAAACGGTTACCGCTGATGATCGAAAGACTATCACGGCTGAAGAAGCCAAAACATATCATGTAAATAAAACCTATCATTACGAATACCGAACTGGAGATCCGGGAAACTACGAATACAATTATGATGTAAAAGGAATAAATCAAAAAGGCGATTCGGTTTTTGGGAATATAAATGTTCAGGGGAAATTTGGTGCTGGAATTTTAATAGACAGTATTGCTGAAATAGAAATCAATACAGAATGGATTTCATACGGAAAATTGAAAGCTAGCGATAAAAAAGGAAACCAATATGATTTAGTTGTCAAGTAACATTATCTAAATGAAATATACTTTACTCTTATTATTTATACTTTTAACTTCATTTAGTCTGCCGGAAACCAGCGTTTATATCTGCGGACCAAAGGGTGCAAAAAAATATCATTACAACGAAAACTGCCGAGGATTATCAGCCTGCAGCCACACCATTATAAAAACATCGTTGAAACAAGCTCAAGGATATGGTTTGACACTCTGTGGCTGGGAAGATTAAAATTATTTTATCAATAGCTCCACATGAGTAACTTAACCTTCTTAATTAAAAATTAAAAAACAGGTATTGAATTGTATAACCTCCCAAAAAAGATTTTTTTTGGGAGGTTTTTTTATTTATCGGCGTGAGATTTATGTGCGTATTTTTTAAAAATAGATTTTGTGACTGGTTTTAGTGCAATATTATTTTCGGGATGTCTGCCGTGACCGTTAAAAAAGTCAATTCCGTTTGGTGTTTTGGCGTACCAAATTGTGGCGCGTCCGTATTTATCAAAACAAACTGTATCATCATAAATATCTACTTTTTTTAGATGAACCAAACTTTCATCCAGCAATTCGACAGGATTTCTTGTTAACGAACCTTCATTTTTTACGTCGCAATTAACGAGTTCATAATGATCTCCCGACCATTGCATGCATTCCTTCTGCGGAAGCGCTAAATAAATTATAACGCCAATCAAGCTAACAACAGCAATTATGGCCGCAGTTCGCAACATTTTAAATTTCAGCTTGAAGATTTTGATTTTTGTTTTTTTCGATGGTGTTTTTACGAAGGCATGAGTTTCTGGTTCTTTCAAAATTGAGGGTATTTTTTCAACTTCATTTTTACTCAAAACCTCAGCACTATGCACTGTGATTTGTTCTTCGCGTGACATTGCTTTTGCCTTAAATTTTCGAAAAGGTCTTGGCTGAAAATCGATCAAAATTGCCGCCATGTCAACCGTATCAATTTTTTGAGGCTCTTTTTCCCCTCTTAAAAAGGCGCCAACTTTTTTATACTTGTCTGTATACGTTGTACAAGTATCCGCTTCTTTTGTATTGAATGGAGTCCCTTTAAAATCCCAATATACTTTTAAATCATCTGGAGCTGGATTTACACTTAAAATTTTCCAACATAAATCTCTCAAATGCGCTTGAGAAGGTGTTTCCAGATAATTAGAGTATTCTCCTAATTCTTTTTCAATATTATATTTTGCTCGTATCGCTTCTTTATAAGCTTTTTCATAATTGCATCGTGTAATGTTGTCCATACATTCAGGATTTTCAGGATTTTTAGGATTAATACTTATGTTTTCAGGAAAACCAGGAACATTAAGAATCTCCGGATTTCCTTCGCAATTCAGAGAAAGACACCTATTTACTTTGTCTCAGAATTAGTTCTTGCTCTGACTCGCGATTAGGGCAAATGTACAAAACTAGTTCACTTATAAAATGCGGAAAACCGTAAGGCCAAGTTTAGGAGGGAAGCCTAAATAAACCCTTACTTTTCTACGCATTTTCTTCCCAAACAAAAATTGCATTGCCGAAAAAAACGATTCAGAATACTTCTAAACAGCAATGCTTATGCCAAATTTTAAAATCATAAAAGTCATGAAAAAAATATTTTTATTGGGAGTTTTTGATTTATGTTGTACAACATTATTTTCTTCAGTGATGACGGACCTGACGATACACCATCTCTGCTTCTACCTCCAAAAGATGAATAAAAAATTTGTACTAAATAATTAATTAGTACTTTCGGCGAAATTAAATTTTATGTTGCGGTTCCCTTATTTTTGTTTTCTTCTCTTTGCTCTTGTGATTTCTTGCAAAGACAAAACAACAGTTATTCCCAATGAAAAAATCATAAGAAAAGAAGCAGGACGCCTTAGAAGCAAAGCGATTGAAAATATTACAAAAGAAAACTATGATAATGCTTTTTACCATTTTAGCAAGTCTCTAACTTTATATAAGAAGATTAATGACAGCGCTAATGTTGTTTATGCTCTTTCTCAAATAGCCAATATACAGCAAGTCAATGGCGATTACTATGGAAGCAAGGAAACACTCACAGAAGCTTTGCCTTATATTAGAAAAAAAGATATTTACTCCTCTTATATAAAAAATCTTTTTGGAATAGCCGAGAAAGAATTGTCAAATTACAACGATGCAATTTACTATTACAATGAAACGATAAAAGATTATAATAAGCCATCATCAAAACGATCTTTTTTAAACAATATTGCGGTTATATATCTAAATCAAAAAAAATACGATAAAGCCATAAATCTATTAGAATCTGCTATAAAAATTAAAGTACCCAAAGAAGAAGAACTAGACTATTTGTCTCGAGTAATAGACAATTTAGGTTTTGCTTATTTTAAAAATGGGCAACCCGAAAAAGGGCTTTTATATATGCAAAAAAGCTTAGAATTGAGAAAAGATAGTCCAGATGAATACGGTAGCATCGAAAACAGTCTTCATTTATCAGAGTTTTATGCCGAAACTGATTCTCAAAAATCAGAAGAATTTGCTTTAAAAGCATACGGCACCGCTACAAAAATGCATAGTGTTGATGAGCGTTTAGAGGCATTAGCTTTATTAATGTCAAATAAATTTGTTCCAGAAAATACCGAATATGCTAAAAAATTCACTCTTTTAAATGACAGCATTACCAAAATAAGAAATAATTTTAGAAACAAATCGGCCAAAATCAAATACGATTCTCAAAAAGAAAAAGATGAAAACGAAAAACTTCGTTTAGAAAAAACCGAAAATCAGCTGGCATTACAACGTGCAAACTATCGTCAATTTATATTCATCACGATTTTTCTTTTCCTTTCTGTTTTGATATTTTATTTGAGAAAATACTACCGAAACAAAAACCGAATCGAAAAACTTGAAACGGCTTATGAAACTGAAATCCGAATTTCTAAAGACATTCATGACGAACTCGCAAATGATGTTTTTCATACCATTGCATTTTCGCAGACGCAACCTCTGGAAAACGAGAACGCAAAAGAAATTCTGATAGAAAAATTAGATCATATTTATAACCGAGTTCGTAATATTTCTAAAGAAAACAATACGATTGACACGGGAATACATTATTTGGAAAACTTAAAAGAACTGCTTTCTACTTACAACAGCGATACAAGAAATGTCATTATAAACAGTATCGAAAAAATAAATTGGGAAGCGATTGATGACATAAAAAAAATCACAATTCAGCGAACACTGCAAGAATTAATGGTCAATATGTCCAAGCACAGTGAGGCTTCGCTGGTTGTTGTGAAATTTGGCAGCGATGCAAATAAAATTTTTATAGACTATACAGACAACGGAAAAGGAGCTAAAAAAAATAAAATTATTAAAAATGGTCTCCAAAATATGGAAAACCGTATTTTGTCTACAAAAGGAACTATTACTTTTGACACAGAACCCAATAAAGGTTTTAAAGTAAAGATATCCATGCCTAAATAGTTTTTATATGTTTAAAAAAGTAATTATAGCCGAAGACCTTGACAGTATCAATTTTGGAATAGAACAAGTCCTAAAAGATTTGGGAATTGAGAATTTTCATTATTCGAAATATTGCGACGATGCCTTTTTAAAAATACGCAAAGCTATACAAGACAATGAGCCATATGATTTGCTGATCAGCGATCTATCTTTCAAGACAGATCATCGTGAAGTAAAATTGGCGAGCGGTGACGAATTAGTTCAAAAAACACGTGAATTACAGCCTGATATTAAAATTTTAACGTATTCTGTAGAGGACAAAAGATTTCGCATTAAATCACTTTTTGAGAATGCGTCAATAAATGCTTTTGTTTTAAAAGGTAGAAACAGCATTGAAGAACTAAAAAAAGCAATTACAATTATTGCTTCTTCTGATGAAAAATTCATTTCGCCAGAAGTTGCTTCAGCATTACAGGAAAAAGACAATTTCGAAATTGATGACATCGATATTAAAATCCTAAAATATTTAGCAGATGGCAAATCGCAGGACGACATTATAAACATCTTCAAAAATGCCGAGATAAAACCCAACAGCAAAAGCGCTATTGAAAAAAGATTAGGCAAACTCAAAGATTTTTTCAAAGCCAATAACAGCGTTCAACTGATTTCGATCATAAAAGATATGGGAATTATTTAATTTTCCTAACATTCCAAAAATTTCAAAAGCTCTATTTAAGAGCTTTTTTTTATTCCGACTATCTTATTTAATCATTTGATAATAATGAGTTTACAATTTATTCACATTAGTTTTATTAATTTGAATAAAAGTAAAAGTTATGAAACTCTTTAATCTAAATTTTCTAGTATCATTCAAAGAATGGCTTTTTTTAAGAGCTATGCAATCTTCTTTCCTTCATTAAAAAATCAATTAAAAATCAAGGAATATTTATTTGAATGAATAAAGTCGAAAACTCATTTCTAAACAAAAGTCAATTTGGACAGGATTTCTTGTGGGGTGTTTCAACCGCCGCTTTTCAAATTGAAGGAGCTCATGATGCAGACGGAAAAGGTTCTTCTATCTGGGACGTTTTTACCTCTCAAAAAGGGAAAATCAAAAACGGACATCATGCCATAACTGCTTGTGATTTCTATAATTCGTATGAAACCGATATTAGTTTAATCAAAGAATTAAATATCCCTAATTTTAGATTTTCAATCAGCTGGCCACGAATTATGCCAACAGGAACTCATCCTGTAAATCAGGCCGGAATTGATTATTACAATAAAATCATAGACGCTTTACTTGCTCAGGGAATTGAACCTTGGGTAACACTTTACCACTGGGATTTGCCACACGCGCTCGAGGAAAAAGGCGGCTGGACAAATCGCGAATCGGTTTCTTGGTTTTCAGAATATGTTGAAATCTGCGCCACGCATTTTGGCGATCGTGTAAAAAACTGGATGGTCATCAACGAACCTTCTGTTTTTACCGGAGCAGGTTATTTTTTGGGCATTCACGCGCCAGGAAAAAAAGGAATTACAAATTACCTAAAAGCCATGCACCACGTGACGATGGCAACGGCAGCTGGAGGAAAAATACTTAGAAACAAAATTCCCGACGCCAATATTGGCACTACGTTTTCTTCAACTCATATCGAACCTGCGACAACAAGCCAAAAAGATGTTGAAGCCGCAAAACGTGTCGACACTTTGCTTAACCGAACTTTTATCGAGCCACTTTTAGGACTAGGATATCCGCAGGGCGATTTGCCTGTCTTAAAAAAATTGAACAGTTATATTGCGCCCGATGATTTGGAAAACATAGCGTTTGATTTCGATTTTATAGGTCTGCAATGTTATACTCGAGAAGTCGTAAAATCATCATTGATCATTCCGTACATAGGTGCCGAATTAATTAGTGCCGAAAAAAGAAACGTCATTGCAACTGATATGGGCTGGGAAGTTTATCCTCCTGCACTTTACCACGTTTTAAAACGATTTAACGAATACGATGGCATCAAAAAAATTATTATTACCGAAAATGGCGCCGCTTTTCCAGATACTGTAAAAAACGGAAAAGTGCACGATATCAAACGTACGCATTACATTCAGGATCATTTGGAGCAGATTTTAAAAGCCAAAGAAGACGGTTTGAATGTCGATGGTTATTTTGTTTGGACACTTACTGACAACTTTGAATGGGCCGAAGGCTACAATGCAAGATTTGGACTTATTCATGTCGATTTTGAGACTCAAAAAAGAACCATTAAAAACTCGGGATTCTGGCTCAAAGACTTTTTATCTTAAAAAATACAACATCATATACAAAAGGCCTTTCTAATTGAAAGGCCTTTCGTATTTTCAGATTTAAAGGAATCGATACTTATACGACTGTTTTAAAATCCCGATATGAACTTTACCGTTCTTTTTCAAATGAGCCATGATCACAATATATTTTTCTTCGGGATATTTTATATCATAACTAAAAATAGTGTCATTTACTTTAATTTGAAGTTGGTGTTTTCCATCGTCTGAAATTGGCAATTCTTCTGTATTATAAGTCGGAAGCGCTTCCGTTGCCTTTAAATTAATGTCTTTGACCTTTTGCTTATCCAAAAGTATTTCTAGTTTTAAATTGTCCAGTTTCATTTCTGTTGGTTGTTCAAAAGATACAACGTATTTTTTGCATCCAACAATGCAAAAAACAATCAGCAAGTAGAGAAGCTTTTTCATAAAAAAGGAGTTTTTATTGACTACAATTATAGTGTAAAAATAAGGTTATTATCTTCAAAAATTACCGTCTTCTTCAAGTAAATTTCGAGGCAAAAAAAATGCCTTTTTTTACAAAAAAATTTACTTATTTCATTGATTTTATTTGGTTTAACCGTATGTTTTTCGTATCTTTATAGTGTAAATAACAGTAGATATATGCCGAAAAACAAACTTTTTAAATGCCTGAATTACACTTCAAAAAATTATTCTTTTTCCAACATTTTGCATTTTATTTCTCAAAATGTTTTTCCTCTTCATTTAGAAATTATTCTTCCCAATCTTTTTTCTGCGCAAAGTTTAAGCACGCAGAAAATAAGATCATTTCAATTGCAATCCTAATTATTTTTCAGAGAGATATTTTCTAAACTTTTGTAGAAAATATGTCTTTTAAATTCAACAAAGATTTCCTTTTCAGGAAGCTCTTTAGAATCTCCATGTTTATTATTCACCTAAATATTTTTTATATGCCATTATTTTCAACTTCTGCAATTAAGTGCTTATTTCCATTTCCAACTTTTGCTTCAAAGCTAAATTTCTGCGCTTTTTAATCCTCCAAATCCAACTTTTGCCGGACTTTTTGCATCTATAATTATAGAGCTTTCTATAAACCAAAATAACTTTTAATAGCGCAAACTAGTCCTGCGAATTTATTTTGTCGGGAATTTTCAGGAATGTCAGGAAAAGGCAGGAATTCCGGGAATTCCTTATCAGTCAAGGCGTAGAAACGTCTTTACTTTGCATCAAGAAATTAGTTCAAGTTTTGTCTGCAGACTAAAACAAAAATTTAAAACTAGTTCTAATTATCATTGTGGAAAACTGTAAGACCGAGTTTATTCGGGAAGTTTAAACTACGTCTTACTGTTCTACACGATCAACTTCCCAAAATCAATTGGTATTGCCAATAACAAGATCTGGATAATTCCGGACAGCAATACCTATGTCTAATTTCTAAATCAAATCAAAATGAAAAAACTATTATTCTTTAGCGCTATTGCGTTATTATTCAGCATATTTTCTTGTACTCCGGATGAAATTGAAACGAATCCAAAACAAGAAACCAAAAAAACAATTAGTCCAGCAAAAGATACTTTTGCTGATGATGGTAATCCTAGTAATGATGGTCCTGGTGATGGAGGTACTGGTGGATCAAAAACACCACCTCCAACAGATGAATAAATATATTTTTAGTATCTAATTAATTACTATTTTCGGGGAAAGTAAATTTATATGTTACGGTCCCCGTTTTTTTATTTTATAATTCTATTTTTTCTTTTTTCCTGTAACGAAAAAAAAGCCATCAATCCTAATACGGAAGCTATACGAAAACAAGCACTTAGTTTACGAAACAAAGGACTTGATAATTTTGCAAAACAAAACTTTAACGAGGCATTTCATGAGTTTAATAAATCTAAAATACTTTTTGAAACTTTAAAAGACAGTGCCAATATTGGATATATCCTTATACAAATGGCAGAAATACAGCAGATCAATGGAGACTACTATGGTAGCAAGGAAACCGTTACTGAAGCATCAGCATATTTCAAAAAAAAGAACATGTACACTGCCTGTATAAATAATGCATTAGGAATTGCTGACAAAGAACTTTCTCTATATGATGATGCTATTTTTTATTATAAAGAATCTGTAAAAGAATTTAACGATCCTATTGCAAAACTACGCCCTTTAAGTAATATTGCACCAATTTATATTCAGCAAAAAAAATATGCCAACGCGATTACACTTATAGAATCAATATTAAACACGAAACTTTTAGATGGCGAGCCTGAAGCCTCTGATAAAGCTAGAATTCAAGACAATTTGGGTTATGCCTATTTTAAAAATGAAATGAATGATAAAGGATTCAGTTTAATGAATGAAGCACTCAAGAAAAGAAATAAAATAAAAGATACTTATGGAAGTATTGAAAGCTACTTACACTTAGCGGATTATTATTCAAAAAAAGATGTTCAGAAATCAGATGAACATGCATTAAAGGCATATAATATTTCCACAAAACTAAATAGTGTTGATGAAAGACTAGAAGCGTTACAAATTTTAATTTCAAATAACCATAGTTCTCAAAACACTAAATATGTACAAAAGTATTTTACACTAAACGACAGCATCATTAGGATCAGAAACAACTTTAAAAATAAATTTGCCAAAATTAAATACGATGCTAAAAAGGAAAAAGACGAAAATGAAAAACTTCGTCTAGAAAAAGCTGAGAACCTATTAGCGCTTCAGAAAGAGAAATACCTGCGAATTGTATTAGTAATCATATTCATTTTTCTAGTCATTTTAATCGCAATTCTAATACGCTATTATAAAAATAAAAACAAGGCAATCGAATTTAAAGCTTCGTACGAAACTGAAACCCGAATTGCTAAAAAAATCCACGATGAACTAGCAAACGATGTTTTTAATGTCATTGCATTTACTGAATCGCAGTCTTTGTCGAAGGAAAATACAAAAGAGAACCTGCTTCAAAAATTAGATGATATTTACGGCCGTGTAAGAGGAATTTCGAAAGAAAACAACAAAATTGATACAGGCATAAATTTTAAGAGCAGTATAAAGGAAATGCTTTCGGTTTATAATACCAATGAAAGAAATATCATGGTAATGAATATCGAAAACATAAACTGGGAAATTATTGATGATATAAAAAAGATCACTATTAGCCGTGTTTTGCAAGAACTGATGGTAAATATGAAAAAACACAGCCAAGCGAATCTTGTAGTTGTTAAATTTGAAAATGACCAAAATTCGATCTTAATAAATTACACCGATAATGGTATTGGTTGCGAGAAAAATAAGATCTCCAAAAATGGACTCCAAAATATGGAAAGTCGTATTCAAACCATTAAAGGAACTGTAGATTTTGAAACAGAACCTGATAAAGGTTTCAAAGCGAAAATAACGATTCCTAAATAAACTATACCTAAACTAGACTGATCCCGAAGCCTCGGGACAGCTCTACAATTTGGTTCGTTCCTTCGGAACTTTGAAAAGAGCCTAAGGCTCGATGTATGTTGTAGGGCTGTCCCGAGGCTTCGGGATCAGTCCAGTTCAGCTTTGGGGTTTGTTCATCAAAAAAAACCTCCCAGAATTTTACTTCTGAGAGGCCTCTACTAATAACTAATTAAAATGGGTATTCTACTTCCAACCTCCGCCTAGGTCTCTGTAAACATGAACGGCAGCGTTAAGTTGTTCTTTTTTAGTATCAATCAATTCTAAATTTGCTTCTAATGCGTCACGTTGCGTCATTAAAACTTCAAAATAATCTACTCTTGCCGATTTAAACAAATCATTTGAAACATCAATTGATCTGTTTAAAGCATCAACTTGCTGTGATTTTAAATCATAGCCTTTTTGCAGATTATCAATTTTAGAAAGCTGATTAGATACTTCTAAATAAGCGTTTAAAATCGTTTTATCGTAATTATATAATGCCTGAAGCTGTCTTGCATTTGCACTTGCAAATTCGGCTTTAATTGCATTTCTGTTGATCAGCGGTGCAGCAAGATCTCCGGCTAATGAATATAAAAGCGATTCTGGAAGCGTAAACAAATAAGATGGCTTAAATGCTTGAACTCCAAACGCAGCTGTAATATCAAGTGAAGGATAAAATTCTGCACGAGCAACTTTTACATCTAATTTCGCAGCAACTAATTCTAATTCTGCCTGTTTAACATCAGGACGGTTCATTAACAATTGAGACGGAATTCCGGCACTAACTGAAGCTGGCAATAAAGTCAGGAATTTTGAATTGCTTCTTTTAATTTCCTGCGGATAACGTCCTAATAAGAAATTAATCTTGTTCTCCGTTTCTTTAATTTGCTGTAAAATATCAAACTCCATGCTTTTTGAAGTCAATACCTCAGCTTCAAACTTTTTAACTCCAAGTTCTGTAGCTCTTGCAGCTTGCTTCTGAATTTTTACAATTTCCAAAGCGTTTGATTGCAAAGTAATTGTTTGTTTTACAATATCAAGCTGACTGTCTAAAGCCAATAATTCATAATATGAATCGGCAATTTCTGCAATCAGATTGGTAACTACAAAGTTTTTACCTTCAACAGTTGCTAAATATCTGTTTAATGCTGCTTTTTTAGAATTGCGCAGTTTTTTCCAGATATCTACTTCCCAGTTTGCATAAGCGGCAATTGTAAAATCACCAAGCGGATCTGGCGTTTCAACACCAGGTTTGATTTCTGTAGTAGCATCACCAGCACCTTGGCTAGTGTATCTTCCCACTTTCTCTACTCCTGCTCCTGCGCGAACGCCAACTTGCGGCAATAAAAGTCCTTTGCGAACTCTTACGTCATTTTTGGCAATTTCGATCTCCTGAAGCGTCATGTTTAACTCCTGATTGTTTTTCAGCGCTACATCAATCAAATCAATAAGGTTTTGATCCTTAAAGAACTCATTCCATTTTACAGTTGAGGTATTGGTTGTATCCTGAGAGGCAACAGCCCCAAATGCTTCCGGAACCGGAGCACTTGTGGTTGCAGTATCTGGTGCAGGAGCTTTACAGCTCACTGCAGCAAGACCTAATGCCAATACAGCACTATATTTATATACTTTTACTTTATACATGATTATTGTCAATTTCTTCAGTTAATGGATTCTCTTCTTCATGTTTTACCAGTTTGTGCTTCTCTGCAATCTTAGCAAAAATGAAATACAATCCCGGAATTACAAACACCCCGCAGATGGTTCCTATAAGCATACCTCCGGCAGCCGCAGTACCAATAGTTCTGTTTCCAATTTTACCTGGTCCAGTTGCAAAAGCAAGTGGTAATAAACCTGCGATAAAAGCGAACGAAGTCATTAAAATAGGACGGAACCTCGCTTTTGCTCCTTCCATAGCTGCTTGTAAAACGTTTAATCCTGCTGCGTGTCGCTGAATAGCAAACTCTACGATCAATACGGCATTTTTACCTAATAAACCAATAAGCATTACCATGGCAACCTGAGCATAAATATTGTTTTCCAATCCTGCGATTTTCAATAAAAGGAAAGCTCCAAAAATACCTGCTGGCAATGAAAGAATTACTGATAATGGCAAAATAAAACTCTCATATTGAGCCGCTAATACCAAGTAAACGAATCCTAAACAGATCAAGAATACCCAAATAGCTTGATTACCTTGGGCAACCTCATCGGCAGAAATACCCGCCCAGTCAATGTCATATCCTCTTGGTAATTTTTTTGCTGCAACTTCCTGAATTACTTTAATTGCAGTACCAGAACTATAACCTGGCGCTGCAGAACCACTAATTTGTGTAGAAGTGTACATATTATGTCTCGTAATTTCCGAAAGACCATATACTTTTTCAAGCTTCATGAAAGCAGAAAATGGTACCATTTCGTCACGATCGTTTTTCACGTACAGTTTTAAAATATCATCTGGCTGCGAACGGTATTCTGGCGAAGCTTGAACAATAACTTTATAGTTGATACCAAATTTGATAAAACTGATCTCGTAGTTACTTCCCACAAGAGTTGACAAAGTATTCATGGCATTTTCAATAGAAACACCTTTTTGTTGTGCTAAGTCATTATCAACTTTCATCATGTATTGAGGGAAACTTGAACTATAGAAACTAAATACGTTTGATAATTCAGGTTGTTTGTTCAATTCAGCAACGAAATCATTGTTAACCTGCTCCATTTTCTTGTAATCAACAGAACCAGTCTTATCTAATAAACGAAGCTCAAATCCTCCGGCAGCACCATATCCAGGTACAGCTGGCGGTTGGAAGAATTCGATATTAGCTCCTGTAATATCTTTACATTTTTCCTCCATTTCGTGCATGATCTCCAATACAGATTCTTTACGATCACTCCAGTCTTTAAGGTTCACCAAACACGTTCCTGAGTTAGATCCAGTACCTTCTGATAAAATCTCGTAACCTGCTAATGAAGAAACAGATTTAACTCCGTCAATTGTCTCAGCAATTTTTTGAACTTTCTCAGCAATATTATTAGTTCTTTCCAAAGATGAACCTGGAGGTGTCTGAATTACGGCATAGAACATTCCCTGATCCTCATTCGGGATAAATCCTGAAGGAACATTACTGCTTATAATCCATGTTCCAGCACAGAAACCAAGAAGCGCAACAATAGTAACAACTCTTCTATCAATAATTTTACCTAATAGATTTTGATATTTGCCTTGCGCCAAATTGAATTTTTCGTTGAAAGCATCAATAAATCTATTTGCTGGTGTTTTCTTTTTAGGCTGACCGTGATTGTTTTTCAACATCATCGCACAAAGCGCTGGTGTCAACGTTAAAGCCACAATACCTGAAAGAATAATCGCAGTTGCCATAGTTACAGAGAACTGTCTGTAAAATACCCCAACCGGACCAGACATAAATGCAACCGGAATAAATACCGCAGCCATCAAGAATGTGATCGCGATAATCGCTCCTGCAATCTCGTGCATTGCTTGTTTAGTCGCTTTAAATGGTGAGAGATGTTCCTCTTCCATCTTGGCGTGAACCGCCTCAATAACCACAATCGCGTCATCGACAACGACCCCAATTGCAAGTACTAAAGCAAATAATGTTATTAAGTTCAATGAAATATCAAAGAATGTCATGAACACAAAAGTTCCAATCAACGATACAGGTACCGCAATTGCCGGAATAACCGTAGAACGCCAGTCTCCTAAGAAAAGGAATACTACTAAACCAACCAAAATAAATGCTTCAACAAGCGTATGAATTACTTTTTCGATAGAAGCGTCAAGGAATTTAGAAACGTCATAAGAGATTTCATAATCCATTCCTTTTGGAAATCTTTGTTTGATTTTTTCCAGTTTAGCCTTAACCTCTTCAATAACCTGATTCGCGTTACTTCCAAAAGATTGTTTCAATACAATCGCCGCCGATGGTCTTCCATTCAAATTAGAATAGATATCATACATCGAGCTTCCAAATTCAACTTTTGCAACATCTTTCAAACGTAAAAGTTCTCCATTAGGGCTTGCTTTTACAACGATGTTCTCATATTGTTCTTTAGTTGTAAAACGTCCAGAATATTTCAATACATATTCAAATGCCTGAGAACGTTTACCAGAACTTTCTCCCGTTTTACCCGGAGAAGCCTCCAAACTTTGACTTGATAATGCTTCCATTATCTCGTCTGCAGAAATTTTGTATGCCAACATACGATCTGGTTTCAACCAAATACGCATTGCATATTCACGTGTTCCTAAGATATCTCCAGCACCAATACCATTTACCCTCTTCAATTCTGAAAGTACGTTGATATCAGCATAGTTGTATAAGAACTTCATGTCGGTATTTTTGTCTGTACTGTAAAGGTTCACGTACATCAACATACTCGGTACTTCACGAGTAATTTTAATACCTTCTCGAATTACCAATGGAGGTAATTTATTTGTAACCGAAGCCACACGGTTTTGAACGTTAATAGCGGCCTGGTTTGGATCTGTTCCTAAGTTAAAAACTACTTTAATTGTTGCTTCACCATCATTTCCAGCATCTGAAGCCATATATTTCATTCCTGGAACCCCATTTAGAGCTCTTTCCAAAGGAATAACAACCGCCTTGATCATCAACTCACCATTAGATCCTGGATAATCTGCGGTAACGTTCACCATTGGTGGCGAAATAGTAGGGAACTGCGTAATTGGCAAATTCAATACCGACAATACCCCTAAAAAGACAATTATCAGCGATATTACTATCGACAGAACAGGTCTCTGTATAAATTTATTAAACATTTTATATTTTTTTAATGATTAAACCAATTGAAGTTTAAAATTGTTTCAAGTTTTATGTTTCTCGTTTTACAAAACTTGAAACCTGAAACCTGAAACTTTCAAAACAAATAATCTACTCCGCTTTTACTCGTAAATGATTGATTACCGTTTGTGGAGATTGGTATTCATACTTAATTTTGTCGTTCTCTTTTACTTTTTGAACTCCTTCAAGCAAGATTTTATCATTTTCATTAAGTCCGCTTTTAACCACATATAAATCAGGAACTTCACCTGTAATTGTGATTTCTCTAGAGCTAACTTTGTTGCTTTTGTCAACAACGAAAACATATTTTTTATCCTGAATTTCGTAAGTCGCTTTCTGTGGAATTACAATGGCACCTTTCAACGGAACAAGCATTTGTACTTTTCCTGTTTCACCATTTCTAAGCAATTTTCCAGAATTTGGGAATCTTGCTCTAAAAGCAATGTTTCCAGTTTCGTTGTTAAATTCACTTTCTATAACTTCAACGTTTCCTTTTTCTTTAAAAACATCTCCGTTAGCTAAAAGCAAACTCACTTTATTATCAGCACGGTCTTTAATATTAGTTTCATATTGAAGATATTCTGGCTCAGTAACATTGAAGTAAGCAAACATTTGGCTGTTGTCTGAAAGACTTGTCAATAATTCACCTTCATCAATTAAACTTCCTAGTTTCAACGGAATTCTATCGATTGTACCGTCAAAAGGAGCTCTGATTTCTGTAAATGATAAGTGTAATTTTGCCAATGAAACTTCTGCTTTCGCTGATTGAAGTTTAGCCTGAGCAACGCTCAATTCGTTTTTAGAAACGATATTTTTATCTGCTAAAAGTTTAGCATTTTGTAATTCAATTTCAGTTGATTTTTGTTCTGCCTGTGCTTTAAGCAATTCTGCTTGATACATATTTGGCATAATTCTGAACAAAAGCTGACCAGCTTTTACAAACTGTCCTTCGTCAACATATATGTTTTGTAAAAACCCTTTTTCTTGGGCACGGATTTCAATGTTACGTACAGATTTAATCTGCGAAACATATTCTTTAGTAAATGAAGTGTCAATTTTTACTGGATTTGTCACAGTAAACGTTTCCACTTCTTCTTTTTCTTCTTTTTTAGTTGTACAACTAACAAGGCACACAAAGGCAATTAAGCCTGTGAACAAAACAATTCTTTTCATGATTTAGTTTGGAAATTAAGCGATTGAATGCTTGGAATACAGTGATTCCCTTAGATGGAAAATGCATCAGGAACCGTTAAGTTATAACCTCACTTTTTACAAGAAGAAGTAGAAAAAAATATACATCAACAAGACAGTGGATTACAGCTCAGGTAACCGATGTATAACAATAGATCAAATTCTTAATACGCGCTGCGTAATGTAAATAGGATTTGAAGGCGCAAGAAAAGGCGCAAATAATTTAAAACGATTTGATTCATTTGCAGCAGATTGATCTGAAAATGTCAAATACCATTTGTCAAGTAAACTGTAGTTAACTGCAAAGAATTTAGCAGTAAATCCATCATTAACATCATCATTTCCAAGTAAATCCTCTTCAAGATCGATATCAGCATCTTCAATAAGTGAAGCGCCATGTTCTTGATTAGTGAATTTTACACGGTGCTTTTTTTCAAAACTGTGATGGTGAGAAATTCCAAAAGTACTTGCATTAAGATTTTGGCCTCCGCCCAGCAGAAGCAAATTCATGAATACTAAAAATACTATTAACTTTCTCATTTGGGTGCGAAAGTAAGCAAAGTATCGAAACAAAAAAATATTTTTTTATAAGCTTTAACATTTAATAAAGACGAAAACGTTTTCAAAGTTTTTTAAAACATCATTTTTATTAAAAAAATATTTTTTTATGCAGAAAAATCACAAAAAAACAGTTAAGAATTAGAATACTATTATAAAAAAGGTAAACGGAGAGCAAAAACTATCAAAATATTAAAGATCTGACTCTGTTTATTTTATTATTTAATTTTAGCCATTATTTTTAAAGCAAAATTTCCATTATAGTAAATTTCTCACCTTCTTTAACAAAATTTTGATACGTATCTTTCATTCCAAATTTTTCATAAAATGACTTCTTATTGCTTCTGGCATTGCACCAAACTCGTTGTACTTTTTTCTCTTTTGCAAAATTTAAAATGAATCTCATCAATTCTGTCGCAATTCCTTTTCCTTGAAATTCTGTTAGCGTTGCGAGTTTTCTAAATTGCATTTCATCTTCCGCAAAAAAACAAGAAACAATCGAAACTAGTTTTTCATCTTCAAAAACACCAAAATGAAACCCAAAATCATCTTCCTTTAATTGTACAAATTCAAAAGGCTGGTCAGGCCACATTACTTCATGCCTAATTTGCCAAGTTTGTTGAGGTTCGATTGCTTTAATTTTCATTTTTAAAATGTATTTGATCTTTTGCCAAATTTACATCATTTAAAAATGTGATTTTCCTTTAAACAAAAAAACAACATAACTCTATAAATCAAAAAGATACCTTAAAATAAATCAGAAAAATCATTCTCTTTCAATTTATAATAATTAATTTTATAGAATCAAAAACAAATAAAACTAGTTATGAAAAAATTCTTTCTTGCTACATTATTGTGTATTTGTGCCAATGGATTTGCACAGCTTATACAAGTCGGACCGGTATTTTCAACCAATATTACATCTGTTCTTACAGACGATTTTAGTTCTAAAAGCGCTGGAACTGATTATGGCTTTGGAGGATTTGCAAGAGTAAATCTGGCACTTTTTTATGGTCAAGGCGAATTTGGATACGCGGAATCAAAATTTAGTGTTTCTCAAACCGGAATTGGCGAAACAGAATACAAATTAGCAGGAACTGATGCCACTTTAATCGCAGGTTTAAAAGTTGTCCCATTAGGGAAACTTGGAAACGTAAGACTTTTTGTTGGCTATAACTGGAAAAATTACTCTAGCATTCATGCTAGTAACAATCTCAATTACATACCAATAGAACGTAACAACAGCAGTTTCTTGGGTGGTGTTGGTGTTGATTTATGGCGCTTTACCGTCGATTACAGATATCTTGCAGGAGTAACCGATATTGATGCTTCTGGAAGAAACATAAAAACCGCAGTTTCAAATTTTTCTGTCGGATTTAAATTTTTATAATATACTGCGAAACATAAAAAGAGGGAATCAAACTGATTCCCTCTTTTTATTTCACCTTTACAAAATAGGCTTCATCATTGTCCGTGGTTATTTTTTCGACACCAGAATCATTCTTTTTTCCAATATTTATCACTCGTAAAATATTGCTTTCTTTATTTAGTAAACAACTCCAGATAGTTCCGTCAGAAAGAATAATATCAGAAAATGACGCATCAGAAGCATCTTTATTGTAATACTTTAAATCCTCTGTTTTGATTAGTTTTCTTGCATGGGTTTTTAGATCTGTTTCATAAAAAACAATCTTGTCTTTGCTGATTTCAACTACTTCTTCAGTTTGATTTTTTTCCGTTTCGTCAGTCTGAGCCCAAGTAGGTCTGTCTCCGGCTAACTTCCATGTACCAATAATATAATTTAAGGCGTCGTCACGCAATATAGTTTTCAAAGTATCGATCTTTTTTGCCGATTCTTTTCCTAATTCATTTTCGGGTTTAAGTTTAGAAGCAATCGAAAATAAATCCAATGCTTTTTTAAAATCTGCTTTTTGATAGTAGGAAACAGCCAGCTCATATCTACTCTTTTGAAATGCAATATTCGGAGTGGTTTGGGCAAAACCTTTAAAACAAAGCAATAAAACAATTAGAATGGGGAAATTTTTCATTAATAATTCAGTTTTTAAGTTTTTGCAAACCTAACTTTTAAAACTCACACTTCATTACGGATTTCCACATTTGTATTATTTTCCCTAAAAAACAAAAAAAAGCCGCCACTTTAAACAGAAATGACGGCTTCTTATTATATTATAAATTAAGATTATTTAGTAGACCAAGTATTATTCGCAGGAGTAGCATCCATAAAAATACCGCCATCAAGCACGATTTGCTTAATTTGTTTCTTTGTTTTTAAATCAATTAAAGCTAATTTTTGATTTGTTTCCCATATTGCCGGCGTTTCATGAATGGTTTCAGATGAATTATCTGTATAAACCACTTTTATATCAAACGGAACCGCAAAACCTCCAATATTTTCAATAGAGACTTTGTTCTTGTTCACCTCTTTTACTGAAAGATCAATATAATTATTGGTAAAGAACCAATTATTAAAAAACCAATTCAGGTTTTTTCCTGTTGCCGTGTTGAATGAGTTGAAATAATCCCAAGGAATTGGGTGTTTTCCGTTCCAATTCTCCATATAAGCGTGAAGTGCTTTTTTGAATAAATCGTCACCAAGCATGTCTTTTAAAGCAATATAAGAAAGAGACGCTTTTCCGTAAGCGTTGTTTCCGTAACCCGCCTCAGAAACCTGAGATGACATTGAAATAATTGGTTGATCTTCTTCTGTAGATGGATCATTGATGTAGTTTTTCACTCTAAAATCTTTGTAGAATTTGTCTGCAGCTTCTTTGCCATGTTCAGCGGTTCCAATTAAATATTCAAAAGTTGTCGCCCAACCTTCGTCCATAAAAGCATAACGCGTTTCATTGATTCCCATATAAAAAGGAAAATAAGTATGTGCTACTTCATGATCCTGAACCAATTGTGCAAAAACAGCATCGCCTGTTTGTGAATCGTTGCACATCATTGGATATTCCATATCTGCAAAACCTTGAAAAGCTGTCATTTTTGAAAACGGATACGGAACTCCCGGCCAGTTATTCGAAAAGAAATCTAATGCATATTGATTATTTTTTACCGAAGCCACAAAATCAGTTCCTTTTACATCATAAGCCGCTTGAATACTAGCACGTCTATTTGTTTTTTTATCGACTACAACACTGCTCGCATCCCATAAATAATGATCACTTAAACCAAAACAAACGTCAGAAATATGTTTCGCCTCAAACTTCCAAACGTTCCAGTCATTTTGTTTGGTCACCAATCCGTTTTTCATTTCCTGCTCATTTGCGATGTGCAGAACTTCATTTGTTTCATATGATTTTTTTATACGAGCCGCAAACTCAGGCTGTAAAACCTCATCTGGATTCAACAAATCTCCTGTTGCATACACAACATAATTTTTAGGCGCTTTAACAGAATAGCTGTAGTCATTAAAATCATTATAAAACTCCTGACGATCCGTGTGAGGCAATCTATCCCATTTGTTATAATCATCAAAAACAGAAACTCTTGGATAACTGTAAGCTACAAAAAATGTGGTTTCGTCAATTTGTCCTTCTCTCCCGCTTTCTTTAGACAAAGGATAATTCCAGTCAATATTTATTGTAGCAGTAGTATGAGGCGGAATCGGTTTTTTCATTCGGATCATTCCAACCGTTCCCCATTTTCTGCCGTCTTCTTTATATACATCACCTGCAATTTTCAATGACGTAATTGTTAATCCGTCACTTAAAAAATCTTGACTAACGACACCACTTCTAGGCGAAGATGGTTTATGAAGATTATTCACAAATCTAATAGGCAAGTTTTTTAATGTATCATTGCTATCGTTTGTGTATTCAATTATTTCTGTTCCGCTAACGATTTTTGTTTTGGCGTCAACAGTAATTTCCATTGTATATTTCCCGTGATTCTGCCAATAATTTTTTCCCGGTTTTCCGTCCATCGAACGTGTTCCTTTCGCGTAAGCATCTTTTATATTTCGAGGCATATAAAGTTCTTGCGCAAAACTGTTTTGTGCAAAAAATGCAAGCGCAATTAATAAAAACTGCAGTGAATTTTTTCTCATAAATTGTTTTAAGATTTTGATGATTTAATTTGATATAATATTAGTGGATTTTTTTAACTTATTGTTACAAGTGGGTTAAAAAAATAAGTTTCAAGTTTCTCCCGAGGCTTCGGGATCAAGTTTCACGTTTGCGATGCTGAGTGAAGGCGAAGAATTAAAACTTCAGAACCTTTGTCACTTTGCACCTTTGTCCCTTCCAAAAAAAAACCGTCTTTCTCAAAAAGAAAAAGACGGCTCCCCTACAATTAATATATAACCCTGATGACTACAAAATATAATCGGTATTAATGAAATTTGATTCTTTGCTGTTTAGCAATTCCTGCAAAATTTCATTGTTGTAATCGATATCTTTTGAAGCTACAAACGTACGTATTGAAAAAGAACGCAAAGCATCTGGAATACTTAAAGTTCCTACTGCCGAATCCTTACGGCCTGTAAACGGAAACGCATCTGGTCCACGCTGACAAGAACTGTTCAAATTAACTCGGCAAACTAAATTGACCAAAGCATCAATAAGTGGTGCCAATGTTTTAATATTTTTTCCGAACAAACTCACTTGCTGGCCATAATTTGATTCAGCCATATCGTCAAGAGGTTCGTTGATATCTTTAAAAGAAATAATTGGAACCACTGGACCAAATTGTTCTTCATGATACACTCTCATTTCTTTATTTACCGGATATAAAACGGCTGGAAAAATAAAGTTTTCTGTATGTTTTCCTCCTTTTTCATTAATAATGCTTGCACCTTTGCTTTTTGCATCATCAATTAATCCTTGAATGTAAGCTGGCTTATCTGTTTCTGGAAGCGGTGTTAATGAAGCGCCTTTTTCCCATGGATTACCAAATCCTAAACTATCTACTTTTTCAGCAAAACGTTTGTTGAACTCTTCTCTGATTGATTCGTGAACGTACAAAACTTTTAAAGCTGTACAACGCTGACCGTTAAAAGACAACGATCCTGTTATACATTCTTGAATAGCCAAATCTAAATCGGCATCTGGAAGAATAATCGCTGGGTTTTTAGCTTCTAATCCTAAAATCAAACGAAGTCTATTTTTATTTGGATGCTGATCCTGCAAAGCAATCGCCGATTTACTGTTTCCAATCAATGCCAAGACATCAATTTTCCCTGATTTCATAATTGGCGAAGCAACCTCTCTTCCTCGTCCGTAAACGATATTGATAACACCTTTTGGAAAACTGCTTCTAAAAGCTTCCAATAATGGAGAAATACATAAAACACCGTGTTTTGCCGGTTTAAAGATTACGGCATTACCCATAATCAAAGCCGGAATCAACAATGAAAAAGTTTCATTTAAAGGATAATTGTAAGGTCCAAGACACAATACAACGCCAAGAGGTCCACGACGAATCATTGCATTTACGCCTTGCACTTTTGAGAAATGCGAACTGCGTCCGTTCAATTCTTTATAACTATCA
Organism: Flavobacterium daemonense; assembly: GCF_007341385.1. Classification (GTDB taxonomy): domain Bacteria; phylum Bacteroidota; class Bacteroidia; order Flavobacteriales; family Flavobacteriaceae; genus Flavobacterium; species Flavobacterium daemonense. Next base: position 5,781 of record NZ_VJYD01000006.1, on the reverse strand, counting down.
ATAGTATCTTGAATATATTCTACCGTTCTATCAAATTCTTTTTGTGAATCGCCAAGGTTTTTTCCAATTTCCCACATTAAAAGTTTCACCACTTCTTCGCGGGTCTCTTTCATCTGTTTAACAAAATTCTCCATGCATTTAATACGGTCAACCACTTTCATAGTTGGCCATAAACCTTGACCTTTATTATAGGCGGCGTTTGCGGCTTCGACTACTTCGGCAGCTTCTTTTTCTGCCATAAACGGAATCGATCCCAGCAATGTTGGAGCGTATTTTTCAGTTGATGAAATAGTCGAAAATACTGGTGTTGTTTGCCCTGTCCATTTTTTCAGTTCTCCATTTACAAGATAGGTATCTTGATTTATCAGACTTTTGATCTGATATTCTTCGGGTATTAAACTCATAATCTGGTTATTTATATTTGGTTATTAATAGCATTTTAAAACGAAAAAAGAGGCTTTTTTACGCCTCTTCTTCTTTTATGGTTGTACGGTCTCGCCTTCCCAGTCCAGTATACCACCAAGCAGATTATAGGCATTTTCAATACCTAATTCATTCATAATCTGACATGCTTTTGCACTTCTGGCACCAGAACGACAATACACATAATAGTTTTTGTTTTTATCTAATTCTTCAATTTCATAAATAAAAGCCTGTCCTTTATTGATATCGATATTTAAGGCATTCTCAATATAGCCATCATTAAATTCGTCTTCAGTTCTTACATCAAGTATAACTGCATTTTCGTCAGCGTTTAACTGAGCAACCCAATCTTCTTGTGATAAATTCATAGTAATATGTGTTTTTGTAAAATTACGACGTTTCTATTAATTAAAAACGTACCAAATGCGATTTCGATTATTATTCTCAGAAAACGTTTTAGAGAAAGGATTATAATCAGTGATTTACAAATTTACTTACTATTTTTAAAAATTCAGTCTATAAAATCGATAGAAAATAGGTTTTTTGCATTTACACAAAATGCATCTTATTTATTATTTTCTAATAATTAATACCAGCCGAATCTATTATCTTTGTAATGAATTACAATTTTTGATTCGATTTTGATAAAAATATTAGCTACGAATTGCACAAATTTCCGCAAATTAAAGTGTAGAAATTAATGTTTTGTCAACAAAACAAAAAAAAATATTCGCCATCAAGTGCAAAGCAGACACCAAATCAATTGGTGAAAATTTGTGCAATTCGTGGCAAAAAAAATAATCCATGCAAAACTCCGTAAAAAATATCTTTCCAAATTTCTCCAATGAACTTGTTTCAACAATTGAAGAAAACGGAAGTCAGCAAAACTTTGAAGCCGGAACCATTTTAATGCGTACCGGACAATATATTAAGAACACGGTTTTGATTCTTAAAGGGAAAATCAAAATTTACCGTGAGGGCGAAGATGGCGGCGAATTCCTAATGTATTATTTACAACCCGGACAAGCCTGCGCTATTTCGATGATTTGTACTGCCAAAAGCGAAAAAAGCCAAATCATGGCAAAAGTTGTTGAAGATGTTACCGTCATGATGATTCCGCTACAATTGATGGACAAATGGATGATGGAGCATCGATCTTGGTACGAATTTGTAATTGAAACCTACAGAAGCCGCTTTGAAGAAGTTCTAGAAGTAGTGGATAATATCGCTTTTCGTTCCATGGATGAGCGTTTGGAATTTTATTTGAAAAGACATTCGGATGCCTGTGGTTGTTCTGAAGTTAAACTTTCGCACCAAGAAATCGCAACCGAATTAAATACCTCTCGAGAAGTTGTTTCGAGATTATTAAAAAAAATGGAACAGCGCGGTTTGGTAAAACTCAACCGAAACCAGATTGAATTATTAAACACGAATTTCACGAATTAGCACGAATTATTTAAACACATAGAAATATAGCTTTACTAAATCTAGAAAAAAGGCGTTTCACTTTCCATGAACTCACATAGCTATGTGTAAATGACTAAGTCATTTATTGTAATCTTTTTTAAAGGGCAAAAATCTATGTTTCTATGTGTTTAAAATTTATGCGGCAGACAAATTAGTGTCCATTCGTGAAATTCGTGTTTAATAATTTCCTTCTGTGATAAATGTTACTGTAGGTTTCTAATTTCCGAAGCACCTTTGCATCAAAATAAATGCAATGGAATATTTAGGCTATTTTGCTTCAATCATAATCGGAATTTCGCTGGGACTAATAGGTGGTGGAGGTTCTATTTTGACTATTCCAATTTTGGTTTATTTGTTTAACGTAAATCCGGAGCAAGCTACATCTTATTCACTATTTATTGTCGGCTTGACTGCACTTTCTGGAAGCTACAGTCATTACAAAATGGGAAATTTAAAATTAAAGTCGGCATTGTATTTTGCGATTCCTTCTGTGATTTCCATTTTAATTATTCGCGAAGTTATTTTTCCGCAAATTGCTTCTACCCTATTTTCAATAGCTTCTTATTCGGTTTCAAAAGATTTTCTGATCATGATCGTCTTTTCGGTTTTGATGATTACGGCAGCAATTTCAATGATTAAGAAACCACAGCCAGAAATAAAAAGTGCCGAAACAAATTATATTCAATTAAGCATTATTGGCTTTTTAGTCGGTATTGTAACGGGATTCCTTGGCGCCGGCGGTGGATTTTTAATCATTCCTGCACTTTTGTTTTTTGCAAAATTACCCATGAAACAAGCCGTTGGAACTTCTCTTTTAATTATTACAATCAATTCTTCAATAGGTTTTGCAGGCGATTTATATATCGGAACTCCTATTGATTATACTTTTTTATTAGGTGTTTCAGGAATGGCACTTCTCGGAATGTTCATCGGAAGTCAACTTTCTAAAAAAATGGATGGCGCAAAATTAAAACCACTTTTTGGCTGGTTTGTTCTCGTAATGGGATTTTATATTATTGCGAAAGAGGTTTTATTTTAGATTTTATAGTTTCACGCAGATTTGGCAGATACTTTGTGAGATTGCTTCGTTCCTCGCAAAGACATACACAACGTCCTTCCGAGGAACGAAGCAATCTCACTTTTCATTTTTTTTTCTCCAGTTACAACTGGAGGCAATTCATTTGGTAGAAAAATTCAATTCGTGAAAATTCGTGCAATTCGTGGCAAACAAAAAACTCAATGTTCCCCATACCCAACATCATCCATTTTTCCACTAAAAACACGGTACTGAATAATAAAGTAAACAATTACCAAAAACAAAGCGACAAAAAACCAGCTCAGTCCGGCATTTAAACCATATTCTCCTGCAGCAGTATTATAAATTGTCAACGACGGATTCACATTATTAGTCGAAGGCAAAACATTCGGGAAAATTGAAACGGCTGTCGAAGCAAATCCGCCAACTAAAAATAAAGTTGAAAACAGAAATCCGTGGCCGTCTTTTTTGAAGGAACGAACTTTAAATAATCCAGCAATTCCAACGAAAGTCATAATCGGAAAAAACCATAAAATTGGATTTTCTACGAAATTGTGAAATGGTTTTGGTTCAATAAAATGCCAAATTCCCAAAGAAATAAAAACCAGAATCAGCAAAACAAAGTTCAGTTTAAAAACCACATTTTTAAGCTTGGGGTTTAAAGATGAATTGGTTTTATATATAATCCAGTTCGCACCATGAATCGTTAAAGCAACTGTACTCACAATTCCGAGGAAAAGTGTAAACCAGTCAATAATTCCCAATTCATTTGCTTGCGGACTAAAAGTTGGATTCCATAAAGGCAAAAAGAAAAAATGCGGTTCTTGTGTTGAAACGCCGTTTTGCACCATTCCGAGATTTACTCCACGAACGATATTTCCCAAAGCAATTCCAAAGAAAAGTGCCAAAAGCAAACTCGCAATTCCGAACGCTTTATCCCAAATCGCTTCCCACATATGATTATGTACTTGCCCGCGCATCTCCAATCCGATGGCGCGGAAAATCAAAAGCCACAAAATCATAATCAATGGCAGATAAAATCCGCTGAAAGACGAAGCGTATAAAGTTGGAAAAGCAAAAAACAAAACGCCTCCTGCAGCAATCAACCAAACTTCATTAGCATCCCAAAACGGTCCAATAGAATTCGTGATTACTTTTTTATCTCTTTCGGTCTCGGCAAAAAATAAATGAATAATTCCTGCACCAAAATCATAGCCGTCTAAAACCAGATAAACAGCCAAAATTCCCATTAAAACTACGTACCAAAAAAATTCCATACTTATATTTTTTCTGTTGAAAGTTCCACATGATGAGGTCCTTTATTGATAATTTTTCCAATCAAAAGCAAAAACAACATTCCGAGCAAAAGGTACAAACCAATAAAACCCAATAATGTAAACAAAGTATTCCCTGAAGAAACCGTTGGTGAAGCCCCAGCTCCAGTTCTCATTAAATTATAAACCAGCCAAGGTTGTCTACCTAATTCGGCAGTGTACCAGCCTGTTGTATTGGCAATGTAAGGAAACGGCATCATGAACATTAAAGACCATAAAACCCATTTGGTTTCGAACAATTTTCCTCTGATTAATTGAAAAAGCGAAAGTAACATCAAACCTATAAAAACCGTTCCGAGTCCGACCATAATATGATACGCATAATACAAACCGGAAATATTTGTTGGATGAAGATCTTCTTCAAACTGATCCAAACCTTTAATTTCCTGATCCCAGTTTCCATAAGTCAGGAAACTCAAAATATTAGGAACTGCGATTTTATTATCCAGCTTTTTGTCTTTCACATCCGGCTGACCGATTAAGACGATTTCAGAACCTTTTTGTTCCGTATGAAAAATTCCTTCCATTCCGGCGAAAGTTACCGGCTGGTATTTTACCACATTTTTTGCCAATAAATCCCCTGTTGGAACAGCCACAATTATGCTCGAAATCAATCCGAAAATAACGCCAGTTTTAAGAAAGAGTTTTCCAAAAGAAACGTTCTTTTTACTCAAAATATAAAAAGCCCCAATTCCAGCCACAACAAAAGAACTTGTTACTAATGAAGCAGCTTGATTGTGCAAATAAGAAGGCCAAAGCCACGGATTTAAAAATAAAGCCTGAAAATTATTGAGGACAAATTTTCCGTTTTCGATAATTTCAAAACCCACAGGATTCTGCATCCAAGAATGCGTTGCGATAATTAAAAATCCGCTGGCCCAAGAACCGATACAAATCAATAATCCGGTTACAAAATGCCATTTATGTCCGAGGAGTTTTTCTCCAAATAAAAATATTCCTAAAAATGAAGATTCGAGAAAGAAAGAAAACATTCCTTCCATTGCCAACGTTTGGCCGATGATTCCACCGGTTAATTCAGAGAATTTTGCCCAGTTGGTTCCGAATTGAAATTCCATCGGGATTCCGGTAACAACGCCCATAGCAAAATTCAGGGCAAAGATTTTCATCCAGAAATGTGTCGCGTGATTGTATTGTTCGTCTTTAGTTTTAAGATATTTCCACTTGAAGTAAACAATGATCAAAGAAAGACCCATTGTAAGTTGCGGAAAAAGATAATGAAAGGTAATTGTGAAAGCGAATTGCATTCGGTCATAAAAGAGCATTTCTTCCATAAGTGGTAATTGTTTTATGAGGTTCAACAAATTTACCCATTAAAACCCGAAATGTCACTCTTAAAAAAAAGTTTATCGCTTGATATTTGTGAAACTTTTCAACAATTTTAAGAGTGTGAATAACACTTATGATTGGTATTATCCTCCAAAGTTTGTCATTCCGATTTCTATGATAAAACCAAATCTTTTTCATAAAAGGTTTGGTTTTTTATTACTGCAAAAACACGAT
>NZ_VJYD01000005.1 GCF_007341385.1 Flavobacterium daemonense | reverse complement strand
AAATGGTGGTCAGTTTGCTCCGGAACTGGTGATCAATTTACACTGGAAAGTGGTGGTCAATTTGACCGGTTTTTCCACATCACACTTATAATAAAAATATCCTAATTGCATAAAATCACTTACAGAGGCATTTTTTGTTAGTTTAGGAACACTATTTAATCCTTCAACAAATTTAAATTGATCATATTTAATATAGTATGTATCGGTTATACTTGTATCATATTCTATATTTTTTAAAAATCCCTTATTTTTATTGCGAAAATAAAATACGTTATTAGAATTGAGAGTTCGTAGGATGAATTCAACTTTTAACTTTTCTTTTTTATTATGATTTTTCATTTCAATGAGTCCGTCATTAATATTAAAAGAATCAAAGAACATTGTTAGGGCTTCATTGTCTGAGTCAATTGTAAAGTTTACTCTATATGTAGTATCATCACCAGTTTTAAATGGATATTGATTAAGAAAAAAGTTTGCGTGAAGTATTTTAACTTCATCAAAAAGTGTTTTAAAATATTGTTCAATTTGATCAATAAATGGTATTGTTGTGTCAATTTCAATTTCAGACACTTTTAATTGATCATCTCTGTAGTAATTAATGTTTTCTGAAACTAATTGATGAGAATATTTAAGTAATAATGAATCTTCAAGTTTGTCTGTCAGTCTCTTCCAGTGCCAGTACTCTACTTTGAAATTAAATTCTTTACTAAGCTCTAGGCATCTTTGAACTAATTCTGTGTCATTTTTAAAAGTGGTAGCAAAAATGAATTTAGAGTAAATATTATCGAGAGATTTATTATAGATTAAAAATTGTTGAAATTCATAATTTAAGTCTTTGATTAATTCTTCTCTGATTTTTTTGTCTGAAGCATTAATGAGTTTGTGTTTACATTGAATAGCAGTTTTTCTTTCTTGAGAATAAATATCAATGCCAAATTGCTTTTGACCTGATCTTCCGAATAGATCATACGAATTAGTTTTTTCAATTGAATTAAAGATATCACATACCATTTCTTCAAAAAATTTATCATCTGTAGGAGGTAATATCTGTAACGAGGATAGTGATATCATTTAGAAATAGCTTCTGGGTTTGGATTAACTATCTAAATATATAAATTTTTTTATTTTAAATTTAAAATTCAAACAGAGTAAAAGAAACAAAGTTGGAGTTAATTTCGTAAAAAGGGGTGGTTTTTAGGGGAATACTTAAAATAAAAAAGACTTAAAAAACTGTAATACAGTAATTTAAGTCTTAGCTAAAGTGCGGATAATAGGACTCGAACCTACACGCCTTGCGGCACCAGATCCTAAGTCTGGCATGTCTACCAATTTCACCATATCCGCGTAATTGTGGGTGCAAAGATAAGCATACTTTCGAATATTCAAAGAAAAATTTCAAAAAAATTATTAATTCTCTTTTTTGTACTTTTGGGTTTCTATAAAAATAATTTAAATGGAAAATATTAAGTCCTACGTTCAACAACATAAAGATCGGTTTATCAATGAATTGATCGAATTATTAAAGATTCCGTCGGTTAGTGCCGACACTGCATATTCACAAGATGTTATTGATACAGCAGAGGCTGTAAAAGAAAGTTTATCAAAAGCAGGCTGTGATTTTGTCGAAACTTGCGACACTCCAGGTTACCCAATTATCTACGGAGAGAAAATTATAGATCCAAATCTTCCAACAGTTTTAGTTTACGGTCACTATGATGTTCAGCCGCCAGATCCATTAGATTTATGGACTTCGCCGCCATTTGAGCCTGTAATCAAAACAACAGAAATTCATCCAGAAGGTGCAATCTTCGCGCGTGGCGCATGTGACGACAAAGGTCAGATGTATATGCACGTAAAAGCATTGGAATATATGGTGCAGAATAATGCTTTGCCTTGCAACGTAAAATTCATGATCGAAGGTGAGGAAGAAGTAGGTTCGGCAAGTTTGGCTTGGTTTGTAGAACGCAATCAAGAAAAACTGAAAAACGACGTTATTTTAATTTCAGATACCGGAATGATTTCAAATCAACAACCATCGATCACGACAGGTTTAAGAGGTTTGAGTTATGTTGAGGTTGAAGTTACAGGTCCAAACCGCGATTTGCATTCAGGATTGTACGGTGGAGCAGTGGCGAACCCAATTAATATTTTGGCAAAAATGATCGCTTCACTTCACGATGAAGATAATCATATAACGATTCCGGGATTCTACGATAAAGTTCAGGAATTATCTGCAGACGAAAGAGCTGAAATGGCAAAAGCGCCTTTTAGTTTAGAAAAATATAAAAATGCTTTAAATATTGCCGATGTTTATGGCGAGAAAGGTTATGTAACAAATGAGCGCAACTCAATTCGTCCAACATTAGATGTAAACGGAATCTGGGGCGGTTATACTGGCGAAGGAGCAAAAACAGTTATTGCGAGCAAAGCTTTTGCTAAAATCTCAATGCGTTTGGTTCCAAATCAGGATTGGGAGGAGATTACAGAACTTTTCTCAAAACATTTCACAAGCATTGCTCCGGCGGGAGTTACGGTAAAAGTAACGCCTCATCACGGTGGTCAAGGTTATGTAACGCCAATTGACAGCATTGGTTATCAAGCAGCAAATAAAGCGTATACAGAAACGTTTGGAGTTCCCGCAATTCCGGTTCGTTCTGGAGGAAGTATTCCAATTGTGGCTTTGTTTGAAAAAGAACTAAAAAGTAAAACGATTTTAATGGGATTTGGCTTGGACAGTGATGCAATTCACTCGCCAAATGAGCATTTCGGAATCTTTAATTACTTGAAAGGAATTGAAACGATTCCGTTGTTTTACAAGTATTTTGTGGAGCTTTCTAAATAATTTTAGATTTTAGATATCAGATTTTAGATTTTTTTTAATCTTGATTTTATATAAAATCCGTTCAGAAATGAGCGGATTTTTTTTTTTGGCGTTCCCTCCGGTCGGGCTTTCGGCTATATCTTTTATTCCGCTCCGCTTCATAAAAGGATAACGCCTCAATCCCTAACGCTTACGGATATGATGTGATATTCGGAATTTCAAGTTTAATGCTTTTTTGGCTATTTAAAATTTTAAGATCATAATTAACATATTTGAATTAAATTAGTATTTTTATCAGAAAATAACTAAAAAATACCGCATATGTCTGCAAATTTTAATTCGGTTTTAAAGTTGAAAATGATTTTGTGTTTTGCTTTTATTTTGTTTTTAACTGTCGGAACTACTGCGCAGGAAACAAAAACAAAACCCACTCCAGAGCAAATGCAAAAAATGCGAAACGACATTGAAACGTATTACGCCAATACTACTTTTAAAATTAAAGATGATAAAGGAACTGTTACAGGAGAAAAGAAATTTGCTGCTTTAACTTTGGAAGAAAAAAAGGCGCTTCAATCTGTTTTTTTTGAACACAGGAGATTATCTAAAGAAGAGATTACAGAAAAACTTAAAAAAGGCGGGCCAGCGACCGAAGAAATTATATTGTCTAAATCTGCTCCAATTAAGGAAATAAAATCCCAAGCTGGCTATTATCAAACAGCAGATTTAACCGAAAAGCCAACGTATCCTGGAGGCATGGAGGAGTTTTACAAATTTGCAGGTCAATTTTTCAAAGTGCCCTCAACGCCAACAGGAATTGTTTTAAAAGGAACCATACGCGTTACTTTTATTGTACAAAAAGATGGCTCACTAACCGATATGAAAGTCGTTAAAGATCTCGGCTACGGCACAGGTGAAGAGGCTTTGAGAGTACTCCGATTGTCCCAAAAATGGATACCGGGCAAACTAAACGGTCAAGTGGTTCCAGCTGAATTTCATCTTCCAATTTCTATTCAAGAACCTGATAAAGAATAGGTAATGTCGTAATTAGATAAATTTTTTTATCTTAAAAGTTGCACGTTTGATTTTTATCTCTACATTTGTAGAGCAATATCTATAAATGTAGAAATAAAATTTTTTTATGAAAAACCATTTTTTATTATTGTTGCTCGGATTATTGCTTTTAAGCTGCAAGAGCAAGCCAGTCAATCAAACAATTAATCATAAAAAAGAAGGAGTTTGGCTCAGTAATTATAAGCAAGACGGTACGATTTATAAATCTTATGAATATTATAAACATGATGTTCCGGTAAAAAAATGGAAATCGTATATAAACGGAAAGCTTTACAAAACAGAGAAATATAAAAACGGAATCTGCATTGTTAGAAGTTATTATGAAAACGGAAAATTAGAATCAAAAGGAAAAACAAAATTAGAATCGAATGCGGTTGAAATGCATTGGTTTTATTTTGGAGAATGGAAATTCTATTCGGATAAAGGAAAACTAACTGAAATTAAACAGTACGATAAAGGAGAATTGATCTCGGAACAAAAAATCAAATAAACAGGAGAGAAAACCTCAGACCCTTAGGTTCTTAGCAACTTAGAACCTTAAAAATATTAAAAAGAAAAAAATGCAACTATCAAACTCAGAAGAACAATTAATGGAACATCTTTGGAAGCTTGAAAAGGCTTTTATGAAAGATTTGCTTGAAGCGTATCCAGAACCAAAACCGGCGACAACAACTGTTGCAACGCTTTTGAAAAGAATGATTGACAAGAAATTTGTTGCGTACAACGAATTTGGGAATTCAAGAGAATATTATCCGCTGGTAAAAAAGACAGCTTATTTTTCAAAACACGTAAACGGATTAATCAGCAATTTTTTTAACAACTCGGTCTCGCAATTTGCTTCGTTTTTTACAACCGAAACAAATCTATCTGCTTCAGAATTAGAAGATCTTAGAAAAATAATTGACTCAGAAATTCAAAAAAAGAAAAAATGATAGACTTTCTTATAAAATCAACTGTGGCTTTAAGCGTCTTTCTTGTCTTTTATCATTTGGTATTGGAAAGGGAGAAGATGCATCAATTTAATAGATTCTATTTGCTTTTTTCGATCGCAATTTCATTAATTATTCCTTTTGTTTCATTTGAGGTGATCAAAGAAGTTCCGGTAAACTCTACAAATCAATTTGTTGTAAATCAGCCAATAATTCAGATGCAAAATGTTGTCGAGGAAACGAATTATAAATTGATTTTTTTATGGAGTTTATATGTATTAGTGACTTTAATATTGGCGCTAAGATTTGGAAAAAACATTAAAAACTTTGTGTCTAAAATAAAAAGTAACCCTTCGGTCGATTTTAAAAAGTCAAAATTGATTTTGGTAGAAGAAAAAATACTGCCACATACTTTCTTGAATTACATTTTTATTAATTCTGAAGATTACAGAAATCGAAATATTGAAGCCGAATTATACTCGCATGAATTAGTTCATGTAACGCAAAAACATACGCTTGATATTTTGTTTGTAGAGTTTTTGAAGACCATTTTTTGGTTTAATCCTATATTTTTATTTTACAAAAAAGCAATACAACTTAATCACGAATTTCTTGCCGATCAGGAAATTGTGAAAACGTATAACGATGTTCCATTTTATCAAAATCTGCTGTTGAATAAAGCAAATGGAAGTCAAACGATTTACTTGGCCAGTAATTTGAATTATTTAGTAACAAAAAAACGATTAATTATGATGAAAAAAAGAACGTCAAAAAATACAGCGTTTCTAAAGAAAATTGCTGCCTTGCCCGTTGCCATTGGTTTAATGTTTCTCTTGTGTGTAGAAACTATTGCACAGGAAACTAAAACGGATGCAGGAAATAAAAACACACAGAATGTTTCGTCTCCTGACAAATATTATGCAAATACAAACTTCGTTTTCAAAAATAAAGGCAATACTGCTTTTGCTGAAAAGAAGTACTCTGAATTAACAGAGCAGGAAAAAAAGCTTATCCCGCCCGCGCCGTCTTTGGCTAAAAAATCTCCTAATTCAAAGGAATATGAAGGTTTTAAAAACAGCGAAAATTATGCTGTTTGGATTGACGGAAAACATGTTCCGAATTCAGATTTAAATGAATATAAGGCAAGTAATTTTGTTTCTTACTTTAATAGTTTTGTGCATAAAAATGCCAGAAGTAAAAAATTTCCGCAAAGTTATCAAGTAACATTATTTACAGCCGAAGGTTATGATAAAGCGTATGGTAAAAATCAAGTACTAGATGCTGGAACCATAACAATTATGGCTAGTGAAGACTCACAAAAAAATAAAATTCAAGAAAAGCAGGAAAAAGAAATTACAGCAGTAGCAAACGAAGTCGAAAGACAGCCTGAATTTCCTGGCGGACTTACAGCATTCTATAAATTTATTGGAGCTAATTTTAAAACACCAGCAACTAAAATTGAAGGAAAAGTAATTGTAGAATTTATGATTGAAACAGACGGTTCGCTTTCAGAGTTTCAAGTAATAAAAGATTTAGGTTTTGGAGTAGGCGATGAGGCAATTCGTGTCTTAAAACTTTCTCCAAAATGGAGTCCAGGAATTCAAAGCGGACAGCCTGTTAGAGTGTTGTATACTTTGCCAATAACGATTCAATCACAAAAGTAAATTTTTTTTAGGGGCAAAGGTTCAGAGGTTCAGAGGGACAAAGGGTTTTCTTTTTTGGATTAGACGCATTGAAATGCGTCTCTACAAAAACCTCTGCACCTTTGAATCTTTGCCTCTTTGAACCTTCAAAAAAAAAATCCGCTTCTGTTGCATCATAGAAGCGGATAAAATAAACTAAAAAAAAATTCTAAAAAATAAAAATCAAAAAACTGGACTAAAACAAGTCCGGATTGTATCCAAAATAAGGTACCATTTGTTCGTTAAAAATAACGCCGTACTCTTCTAATTCCTTTAATATTGGTTCATAAACTTCCTTTTTTATCGGAAGCTGAACGCCTGGAGTTGTAATCTTTCCGTTTAAAATCAGCAATGTAGCCATTGCAACCGGAAGTCCAACTGTTTTTGCCATTGCGGTATAAGTTTGATCGTCGCCAATGCAAACCATTTTTGAGTCGATTTGTTTCTTGTCGCCGTTTAGTTCATAGCCAAATTTGTGATACATCACAATCATGTCTTTGTCCTCTGGTTCCAAAGCCCAGCTGTCGGTCAAGATTTTTTCTAAAATTTGAGCAGGAGTCGCATTTGGCAGATTCACTTTTTTATTTGGGTTGAATAAATCCAATTCCAAAAGTTTGTCCCACATAATATCGTCTTGATCAATTTTTAGGATAAATCGTGTTTTAATCTCAACAGAATCCGTTGGGTGATAAGGCAAAAACGAATTTATAAATTGGCGATAACTCATGTTTTCAGAATCTTCAATAACATAACTATCATCTGTCATTCCGAGTTGGACAAACATATTCCAAGCTTTTGAAAAACCAACTCTACGAATCGTTCCGCGATATAAAGTCAAGACATCATCAAGTCCGTAAACTGATCTGTATTTAAGTGAATCTCGGTTAGAATAGGCTTCAAATTTTCCATAACCTTCCACTTCCAGAAATTCAGTTCTGCGAAATAAAGCGCTGTACGGAATATATTTATAAGTGCCTTCCTGAATGAATTTTGCGGCACCGCCTTGACCGGCTAGAACCACATTTCGTGGCGCCCAAGTAAATTTATAATTCCATAAATTATTGTCAGATTCAGGAGCCACTAAACCACCGCAGAAAGATTCAAATAAAAGCATTTTACCGCCTTTTGACCGAATTTCATCAATTACTTTCATGGCGCTCATATGATCAATTCCTGGATCGAGGCCAATTTCATTCATAAAAATCAAATTGTTTTTTTTGGCTTCTGCGTCAAGCGCCTGCATGGCATCACTTACATAAGATGCTGTGACAAGATGTTTTTTGAATTGAAGGCAGTCTTTGGTAATTTCGATATGCAAATGTGCCGGAAGCATCGAAATTACGATTGAAGCTTTTTGAATGGCAGATTTGCGTTCTTCGGAATTAAGAATATCTAAAGCAATGGGAGTTGCATTTGGGTGTTTTTGTGTCTTTTTTTCAGCCAAAGCCAAAGATAAATCCGCTACAATCAAATGCAGTTTTTCACTTTCAGATTTTGAAAGCAAATAACGGATGAGCGATGATGCTGAACGGCCTGCGCCAAAAATTAAAATGCTTCTCATATTTTAAATATATAACACAAATATATTAAAATGTTATAATTATAACAATTGAAAATAAAATAAAATGTAATTTTTTTTCGGATTGAGTTAAAATACAGCTTTATCAACTATTGCAGTATATTTTACAAAATTGAGGCGTTTTTTTAGAATCGTAATGAGTATTTTTGTAGCGTAATTAGAAAAACAAAAACATGAAAAGAAGAATCGTTTTAACGGGGGCTTTTATAGGAATGTTGGCTATTATTTTAGGCGCTTTTGGAGCTCATTTGCTGAAAAAATATTTATCTGTTGAACAGTTGAATACTTTTGAGGTTGGAGTTCGTTATCAAATGTATCATGCTTTCTTTTTGTTTTTTATTTCAACCCGAAATGATATCGCCGAAAAAACCTTGAAAGCAATCTATAATCTAGTTGTTGGAGGTGTACTTCTTTTTAGTGGTTCGATTTATTTATTGGCTACAAAAAACTTCACGTTAGTCGATTTTAAATTTATAGGATTCGCAACTCCTCTTGGCGGATTGCTATTAATTATTGCTTGGATGACATTATTTGTTACGATTTTTAGGCAAAAATCATAAAATACCGAATAAAAAATTCTATCTAAAAATTAATATTTAATTTTGTCTCATAAATAACATATAATCGTATTTGTGTGAGTTTATTTTATTTTTTGCTAGAAACAGAAAAAAATATAACAAATTCGGCTAAAAGGTTATAAGAAAACAATTTAGAGGCTCTTATTTTTTTATTTTATTGAATTTAAAGTTCAATTTTTGCTTTTTTGACATAAATAAAAGTAAAATTGAAATATTTTTAAAGGATTTACAATAAATCTGTAATTTTGCCGTCTATCAATTATCACACACAACTTAAAATTTATGGACACTAACACACTTTTCTCGCAATCGATTTCGTTAAAAGAATTAGGAATTGAAAATGCTAAGGTTCGCTATCAATTATCCCCAGATGAATTGCATGCCATTACTTTGCAGTCAGGCCAAGGTGTCGAGAGCTCTACAGGAGCGTTGGCGATTAATACAGGTGAATTTACGGGACGTTCTCCACAAGATCGTTTTATTGTAAAAGATGCGATAACAGAAGATAAAGTTTGGTGGGGAAATGTAAATATTCCTTTTGCATCAGAAGCTTTTGAAAAATTATATAATAAGGTAACAAAGTTTTTATCAGACAAAGAAGTTTTTGTTCGTGATTCATACGTTTGTTCAGACAACAATTACAGATTAAATGTTCGTGTTGTAACAGAGACTGCTTGGTCAAATTTGTTTTGCTACAATATGTTCCTAAGACCAGAAGATTCTGAACTAGCAAATTTTACTCCAGAATGGACAGTAGTTTGTGCTCCAAGTTTTATGGCAGATCCTGCTGTTGAAGGAACGCGCCAGTCTAATTTTGCGATTTTGGATTTTACTAAAAAAATTGCTCTTATTGGCGGAACGGGTTATACAGGAGAAATGAAAAAAGGAATTTTCTCTGCGTTGAATTTCATTTTGCCAGTTTTCAAAAATACACTTCCAATGCACTGTAGTGCAAACGTTGGTAAAAATGGTGATACTGCCATTTTCTTCGGATTATCTGGAACAGGAAAAACGACTTTATCTGCAGACCCAGAACGTAAATTAATTGGTGACGACGAACACGGATGGACAAGCGAGAACACAGTTTTCAACTTTGAAGGCGGTTGTTATGCTAAAGTTATCAATTTATCTGAAGAGAATGAACCAGACATTTACAGAGCAATCAAAAAAGGTGCTCTTTTAGAAAATGTGGTTTTCAAAGCTGGAACTAACGAAGTAGATTATGATGATGTTTCGATCACTCAAAATACACGTGTAAGTTACCCAATTACACATATCGATAATATTCAGCCAGGTTCTATTGGTCATAATCCTAAAAATATATTTTTCTTGACGGCAGATTCTTTCGGAATTTTGCCTCCAATTTCAAGATTGACTCCAGGTCAGGCTGCGTACCATTTTATTTCTGGATATACTGCAAAAGTAGCTGGAACTGAAGCGGGAGTAACAGAACCACAACCAAATTTCTCTGCTTGTTTTGGAGCTCCATTTATGCCTTTGCACCCAACAAAATATGCTGAAATGTTGAGTAAAAAAATGAAAGATGCAGGAGTAAAAGTTTGGTTGATCAATACGGGATGGACCGGAGGTGCCTACGGAACTGGAAGCCGAATGAAATTGAAATTTACTCGCGCTATGATTACGGCTGCATTAAACGGAGAATTGGATAATGTAGAATTTAAAAATCACAGTGTTTTTGGAATTGCAGAACCAACATCTTGTCCAAACGTTCCTGTGGAAATCTTAGATCCTAGAAATACTTGGTCAGACAAAGATTTATACGATAAAAAAGCGTTAGAATTAGCTCAAAAATTCAAAGCTAATTTTGCCAAATTTGAAGAGTTTGCCAATGCCGAAATTATGGCTGGCGCACCGATTACAGAATAAGGGGCAATTACTAATTCAAAATTAAAAAAGCTGTTCAATTTGAACAGCTTTTTTGTTTTCATTCGCAGAAAAAAAAATAAATTAAACACTGAAAACCGCGACTGAAAACCTGAAATTTATTTTTTGCATAATTGATTGCGTTCCAGGACTAAATTCTGAGTCTAATAATAAAATCTCGTTTCTAATGCTATTTTGAGTTTCATCTTGATTGTTTTTTATCATGATGTTCAAAACACTTTTTAAAACTTATTCAATAGCACTTTCATTTTGAAAGAAAGTGAATCCAAAATATTTTACTTCAACTTTACTACTAGAGTGTTTCCTGCGAAACTAGGACTTAAATGTTATTTAAAAAGTTAAATAGAATTAATATAATGTTATGGTTTTAGTGATAAAAACTAACTTATTAATGTTTAACTAACACTTCTTTGCTAGAAATAATTTAAAGCGCAATTGAAAACAAATCAACTATTTAACTGAGAATTAAAAATTTGGCGCTAAATTTGTTTTATCAAATCACAATCAAAAATCATCAATCATGTTAAAACAATTTTTCATTCTATGTTCAGGAGTCGATCGCGATCTCTTGAAAGACTGTTCCGCGGGCGAACAAACTAAATATGTTGGTATTGGAGCCACCGTATTTTTTACCGCAGTTATGGCTTTTTTGGCCAGTGCATATGCGCTTTTTACGGTTTTCGATTCTATTTATCCCGCCTTAATTTTTGGATTTGTATGGAGTTTGCTGATTTTTAATCTTGACCGATTTATCGTTTCTACTATTAAAAAAAGAGATCGTTTTTTTGATGAATTTCTGCAAGCAACGCCGCGTATTTTATTAGCAGTGATTATTGCTATCGTAATTTCGAAACCTTTGGAAATTAAAATTTTCGAGAAAGAAATCAATACGGTTTTATTAAAAGAGAAAAATGAAATGGAATTGGCCAACAAAAAGCAGATTGGCACTTATTTCAAAACAGATTTAGATAAAAACAAAGCGGAAATCGTCGCTTTAAAAGCTGATATTGTTAAGAAAGAAAAAGAAGTAAATGCTTTATACAATACTTATATCACAGAAGCCGAAGGAACTGCTGGAACTAAAAAATTAGGAAAAGGCCCCGTGTATAAAGAGAAACGTGAAAAACACGATGCATCTTTAAAAGAATTTGAAACTTTAAAAGCCACAAACGAAGCTAAAATTGCAGAGAAAGAAAAAATAGGCAAACAGCTTGAAGCCGATTTAGATAAGAAAGTTTCTCAGACACAGCCAATTATTGAAGGTTTTGACGGATTAATGGCGCGTATAAATGCGTTGAACAAACTACCTTGGTTGCCATCATTTTTTATCATGCTGCTGTTTCTTGCAATTGAAACCTCTCCAATTATTGCCAAATTATTAGCACCAAAAGGCGAATTTGATTTTAAGCAAGAAGAAGCCGAAACGGCCATGAAAGCAACTTTGGCACAAAACAAATGCCAACGCGATTTATTAGTGAAAACAAGTGCCGAAATGCACGATAAAGTTTATGCTGATATTGCTGAGGATAAAGGTTTATTTGACCTGCAAAGAAAAAATGCAAAAGAACTACTCGAACTTCAATCGCATAAATTTGTAGAAAAACAGAAAGCGACTTTATAGAGATTTAACCGCAAAGAACGCAAGGTTTTTTCGCAAAGGTTCGCAAAGTTTTTTATAAAAAAATAAAACCCATCAGTTATGCTGATGGGTTTTTCTTTGCGAACCTTGCGGAAGTCTTAGCGACCTTTGCGGTTAAGCTATTACATATAGCTTAATATCTCTTTTTTGTAAGTATCATATTCTCCTTGCATGATCAAGCCATTGTCAAGAAGTTTTTTGTAATTCTGCAATTTATCAAAAAGCTCTTCTTTAGATAATTCGCTTAATTTGCGATCTCCAGTTGAAGGTTGTGCTGGCTGAATTGGTTCGAAAGTTTCGGTATACGTTGGCGTTGCTGGCAAAATTTCAGCAAAGCTTGTTACTTCTTCTGTTTCAACTTCTTCAACTTCTTCCTCTTCTTCTTCAAAAACAGGTTCTGCAGTTTCTTGAACTGGATTTGCTCCAGCAACTACTGGGTTTTTCAATAAATCCAATTGTTCTTTAGCGTAAGTATAAATTTTTCGAGCCTGAATTTTCGGAATATAATCAATAGAGACAGCCAAATCTGTTTTTGTCCCAAATGAAAATTCAGAACCTAAGATATTTTCTTTTACAAAAGTACTTGCAATATCATCCCAAGTATAATCTGTAAAATCCATTGAAAGGCCTAAATTTTTAGGCTTGCAAATAATGATACGTTTGTTTGTCAATACAATGCTGTCTGGAAAAACAGTAATTGCAGGTTTTTTTTGCACCGCGATATAGCCAACTTCTTCACCTTTCATCAATAAATCTGTAAGTTTAGAAGTGATTTTTTCAATCGCTTTTGGATCTTGTTCTTCGTTCAGAAATTTTTTAAATTGTTCTTTCATGATTCTTTAAATTGCTAATTTGCAAATTGATTCGGGTTTTTAAGTTTTGATCTTACCCTACAAATGTAATGCCTAATTTTTTAATTCGATAATTTCATTTTGAATTTTCTTTGTCAAACTTTTGAAAACCAATTCATACGAATGATCGATTAATTCTTTGACAAATTTGTCCGGAAGATGCCCATTCAAAGCAATCGTATTCCAATGTACTTTGCTCATATGAAATCCCGGTTTTATTTCGTCATATTCTGCTCGGAGTTCTTGTGCGCGATCGGGATCACATTTTAAATTTACCGATGGCTCATTTTTTTCCCACTGCGAAAGTGATGATAGAGCAAACATTTTTCCGCCAACTTTAAAAACCAAAGTATCTTCATCAAACGGAAAATGTTCGCTGACTCCTTTTTTTGAAAGACAATATTCGTAATACGTTTCTAGATTCATAACTGTTTATTTACCAATTTCACCTAAATGTGTGTATTTAAAACCTTTTTCATATTTCAATCCGTAACCAAAAATCCGATCCATAGCCGAATGTGAAAATAAAATAATTCCGGCTAATTGAATGCTTTCGATATTAAAATAATATCCTAGTAAATAAATTAAAACGGCAACTCCTTTATGATGGAAAATATTATAAAGAAGTGCGCCAGCTTTATTTCCAAAAGCATAACCAATCATGGACAAATCTGGAGTTAGAATCAGAACCAAAAACCACCACCATTGATATTCTAAACGGTTAAAAAGAAATATTCCGAGGATAAATAAAGCAATTTCTTCTAGTTTTAAGATTGTTTTCATTTCACTATTTTTTCCATCATCTTTTCAGGATGATTCAGTTTTGTAAATCCGAATTTCTCGTATAAAAAATGGGCGTCAGTCGTTGCCAATCGCCATATTTTGACTTTTTGTAATTGTGGTTCCTTCATCATCGCTTCGATTAAAATCGAAGAATATCCTTTTCCACGATGCTTTTCATCAATAAAAACATCCATTAGATAAGCAAAAACGACATAATCAGTTATCACGCGTGCAAAGCCAATTTGCTTGTCATATAAATAAATTCCGAAGCAAATTGAAGCATCAATTGTAGTTTGAACTTCTTCAATTGTTCGTCCCGCCGCCCAATAAATGTCTTTTAAAAAATTCTGTATAAACGGAACGTCGAGTTTGGTTTTGTCAGTTGAAACGGTTATCATTTTAATTTTAGATTTTAGAGTTCAGATTTTAGATTTGCTGTAGAATAATCTAAAATCTACAATCTAAAATCTGCAATTTTATATAATAAAGGTTTGCTTGGGCTAGCATCATTTTCAAACGAAGCAATTTGAAGATTTAGTATATAATTTCCATCTTCAATTTCGGCTGCAATATAAATCATTTCAGTAATTGTGGCATTAAATCTAGCGTCAGAGTTCAGTTTGTGCGTGTCTTTTACATTCCAAAACGCTTTATGAGCCAATAATTTTCCTTCGTCATGTTCTTTGTCAACACTTGGCAAATCGATCAATAAATGCTGAATTTCGCTTTCACGGATGAAAATCGCAGCCTCTTCAGACAAATAGGGCGGATTGGTATTCGAATATTTTCTTGATTTTTTTTCTTTTGAATTTGGAAGTGTTCTGATAATTAAAGCTTCTGTTTTGTCATTTATTAAAGTCAAAATTTGTTCTTTCGTAATGACAAAATCCTCCCCAATTTTCTCAGGTTCAACTGTAATCAATTTAGCAAAAAAGAAAAACTGTTTTAGTGATTGATTGATGCTGTAAAAATTATTCGTAATATGTCCCAAACATTCCGTGTGCGTTCCATGTCCATGCGGATTGAAGAAAATATTATTGAAATTTGTAGATGATTTTCCTTCGGAAACTTTCCCAATCCAGTCGCCAAAAACTACAGGTTCGATTACTGGCTTTTCGATATACCACGCAATTGGATTTTCGTCGGTATTGGTTAATGGAATGGATATATCAATGGGTTTTGATAAGTCAATTTCGAAGTTGTTGATTTTTGCTATCATAATTTAACCGCAAGGTTCGCTAAGGTTTACGCAAAGGTCGCTAGGATTTTATTAAAGATTGTTTACTATTCTTTTAACTCCATGTTTTAATAGTGCAACATTAAAATTTATTAATAACCCTAGTTTGCAATTTGTTAGTTTTAAGTAAGTCAATAGTTGAGCAAAATGAACTTCATTTAAACAATCGACCGCTTTTATTTCCAAAATTAATTTATTTTCTACTAAAATATCTAATCGATAACCAACATCTAATTTCACTTCTTCATAAATGAGAGGTAAAGCTTTTTGCTTTTCAATTGACAAACCAAGTTTTCTTAATTCATAAAATAGGCATTCTTCATAAGCATTTTCTAAAAGACCTGGACCTAAAGCTTGATGAACTTTCAAAGCTGAATGAAACACAATTCGGGATAAATCATTCTCTGACATAAATTAATATTTAAATTCAAATATAATATATAAGTTTTTGAAATATAAATTTATTCTTACAAAAACAAAATAGCGTCCCTTGCGTAAACCTTAGCGTGCTTTGCGGTTAAACCTCGGAATCTAAAAAAAATAAATCTGAAGCAATTCCATCCGTTAAAAATTTTCCTTTTGGAGTTGGTTTTAGAATGTTATTTTCAATTGAAAGTAAATCGTCGTTTAAGAATTTTTGAGATTGTTTTTTCAGATAATCCAGATATTCCGAACCAAATTCATTTTCAATTCTGTTTAAAGAAACACCCCAAATCGTTCGCAAACCCGTCATAATATATTCGTTATAACGATCTGAAATTGTCAGCGTTTCCGTTTCGATTGGAAGTTCGTTGTTTTGAATTGATTTTATGTAAAGCGAATTGTTTGCAATATTCCAACCTCTTTTTTCACCATCATAACTATGTGCAGATGGTCCAATTCCGATATATTTCTTGCCTAGCCAATAAGCCGAATTGTTTTTGGAGAAATAATTCTCTTTTCCAAAATTCGATAATTCGTAATGAATAAAACCGTTTTTTTGAAGCATTTCGACCAGAATCATAAAATGATTTGAAGCCACTTCATCTTGAGGTGCAGCAATTTTTCCGGTCTGAATTAATTTGCTCAAAGCCGTTTTTGGTTCAACTGTCAAAGCATAACTTGAAATATGCGGAATGCCGAAATCCAAAGCAGTCTGAATATTCTGTCTCCACATTTCATCGCTCATTCCCGGAATTCCGTAAATCAAATCCAGCGAAATATTATCGAAGTATTTTGTCGCTTCTTCAAGGCATTTTTTGGCTTCCGCCGAATTATGCGCACGATTCATCATCTTCAAATCTTCTTCATAAAAAGATTGAATTCCGATGCTTAAACGATTTATCGGACTTTTAGATAATTCCAAAATTCGTTCCGCAGATAAATCATCTGGATTTGCTTCAAGCGTAATTTCAGGATTTTCGACAACTTTATAATTTTTATAAACTTCAGAAATTAAAAAGTTTATTTCATCATTTGATAAAACAGAAGGGGTTCCGCCACCAAAATAAATAGTTTCAATTTCACCATCACTTTCGGTTTTGCGCATAGCAATTTCTTTAGCCAAAGCCAAAACCATATCGTCTTTCTTTTTCATCGAAGTAGAAAAATGAAAGTCGCAGTAATGGCAAGCCTGCTTGCAAAAAGGAATATGGATGTAGATACCGCTCATATTTAGTGTTCAGTGGTCAGGGTTTTAGTATTCAGATTTTAGTGTTCAGTGTTAAGGATTTTAGTGTTCAGCATTCAGCTTTTTTAGCACTGACCACTAAAAAACTGACCACTGAACACTACTTCTTAACTCGATCCTCGTTTTGTTTCACAAAAGCATCCCAACCGGAATAGCTTTTTCCAGCCACAACTTTTCCTGAATTAAAATGATGACAAACCGCTGCAGCCAAACCATCTGTTGAGTCAAGATTTTTTGGTAATTCTTTTAAACCCAAAAGCTGTTGTAGCATTTTGGCAACTTGTTCTTTGCTGGCATTTCCATTTCCGGTAATCGCCATTTTTATTTTTTTAGGTTCGTATTCCGTAATCGGAATGCCTCTTGAAAGTCCTGCTGCCATTGCAACACCTTGCGCGCGTCCTAATTTTAGCATCGATTGAACGTTTTTGCCAAAGAAAGGCGCTTCAATCGCGATTTCGTCAGGACAATGCGTTTCGATTAATTCGATCGTTCTTTCAAAAATGATTTTTAGTTTTTGGTAATGATTATCGTATTTGGACAATTGCAATTCGTTCAACTGCAAAAACTCCATTTTTTTATTGGTGACTTTAATCAACCCAAAACCCATAATTGTGGTTCCAGGGTCAATACCTAATATGATGCGTTCTTTTGTCAAAGTTTTTGTTTCAAGTTCGAGGTTTCAAGTTTAGAAAATTAACTCATTTTCTAATTTTCAAATTGGCACATTTCTATTGCCACATTGTCAAATTGAGTTACTTTTGCGGCATGATTTCAATTCCTCACAAAGCTAAGCAATTCCTAGTTCTTCTGGCCAAACTTTTAATTGTTGGCGGCGCATTTTATTTTATTTACAATCAGCTGGCAAACAATGACAAATTAGACTGGCAAAAGTTTATTGTTTTATTCCGAAAAAATCAGTCGGTTTTAGGGATTTCGTTTATATTGCTTTTGAGTGTTTTGAATCGGTATTTTGAAATTTTGAAATGGCAGAATCTTGCGCAGGTTATTCATAAAATCTCGGTTTATGAATCTACAAAACAAGTTTTAGCAGCTTTGACCGCCGGAATTTTCACGCCAAACGGAGTAGGAGAGTACGCAGGAAAGGCTTTGTATTATCCAAAATCGGAAGCAAAAAAAGTAGTTTTCTTAAACTTGATTTGCAACGGAATCCAGATGATTTTAACGATCATTTTTGGGATTTTCGGATTGCTGTATTTCAACGCACAATTTAATGTCATAACAACAAAAACAGTTCTGATTCTTTTTGGCGGATTTGTACTGATTCTGATTCTTTTATTTTCAATCAAAAAAATAAAAGTAAAAGGATATTCGATTGAAAAATTGATTCATAAAATCAATGAAATTCCGAAATCAGTTCATCAAAAAAATATCTTTTTAGGAATTTGCCGTTATTTGGTTTTTTCACATCAATATTACTTTTTGTTTTTAGCTTTTGATGTCGATTTGCCGTATTTGACTTTAATGGCAGCGATAACTTCGGTTTACTTTTTAGCTTCTTCTTTGCCAACATTTCAGTTTTTAGATTTTGCAGTAAAAGGAAGTGTAGCGATTTATTTCTTCGGAATTTTAGGTGTAAACGAATGGATTGTCATTTTTATAAGCACTTTAATGTGGTTTTTAAATGTTGTGTTGCCGGTAGTTTTAGGAAGTTATTTTGTACTGAATTTTAAAACCAAAACAACAGAATGATTTTTACTTTATTCTCCATATTAGCAATTTATATGTTTAGCATTTCTTTGCTTATTTATGGATTTTTTAAAGTTAAAAACTATCAAAAAAAAGATTTAAAACCACAAACGAGTTTTACGATTATTGTTCCTTTCAGAAATGAAGAAGAAAATTTGCCAATTCTCTTAGAAAGTTTTTCAAAACTAAATTATCCACAAGATTTATTTGAAGTCATTTTAGTAGATGATAATTCAAATGAAAAATTTCAATTATCAATTGTTAATTATCAATTATCAATTATTGACAACATTCGAGTTTCAAATTCCCCTAAAAAAGATGCCATTACAACTGCAATGCAACATGTAAAAACCGATTGGGTAATTACTACCGATGCAGATTGTTTGGTTCCTGAAAACTGGCTTTTGACTTTTGATAATTATATCCAAGAAAGCAAAGTTTCAATGCTTGCGGGCGCTGTTGCGTACGAATGCAGAAATTCATTTTTGGACCATTTTCAGCAATTGGATTTAACGAGTCTACAAGGTGCAACAATTGGAAGTTTCGGAATAAATAAAGGTTTTATGTGCAACGGAGCGAATTTCGCCTATAAAAAATCGTTGTTTGAAAATTTAAACGGTTTTGATGGAAATGATAAAATAGCCAGCGGTGATGATGTTTTTTTATTGCAGAAAGCCATTGAAAAATTTCCAAATGAAGTTCAGTATTTAAAAGCCAAAGAAGCAACTGTTGTTACAAAACCAACTGAAAACTGGAAAGCATTATTTTACCAAAGAGTGCGTTGGGCGGCGAAAACAAGTTCGTATAAAAGTCGTTTCGGAAAGTTGTTGGGAATACTAGTTTTCTTTGAAAATTTGAGTTTCGTTATTGGATTTTTCTTTTTATTGTTCGGAATTTGGTCGTATCCAATTTTTGTTTTGTTTGCTTTTTTTAAGTTTTTAATTGACTTTGCTTTGCTTTCAATCACTAATAAATTTTTAGCAAATACCAGAATCAAAAGTCTTTTATTGAGCAGTTTGTTGTATCCTTTTTTCAGTTCAGCAGTCGCTTTGTACAGTTTGTTTGGTTCTTATGAATGGAAAGACAGAAGGTTTGGTAAATGATAACCAGAATTTTATCATTCCGAAGAACGAGAAATCTCTGCAAGAAACTCTACAAAGTAAAGCCAATCTTTGTCGATTCAGCAACGGAGATTCCTCGTTCCTCGGAATGACAAGATTGAGATGAATCGATTTATTTTTCGTTTTTCGCCTTAATAATAACAGGCAAAATAAACTGCGTTTTTACCGGAATTCCGCGTTTTATGGCAGGATTTACTTTTGGAAAATCGACTAAACGTGCATGTAGAATACTATCGACTTTAACAGTATCATAAGCAACAGAGTCTTTTGGAAACTGAGGTTCAAATTTCATTTTCGAATTTGGGAAAACGGTAACTTTTACTTCAATTGTATCGAGTTCAGGATATAAAATAGATAAGCTGTCAACATCTAATTTTTGCTGTACAAGCTGTGCCATAACTTCAAAAAAGCATTTCTGGCGTTGTTTTTCGTCGGTAATTGTTTCGCATTCAGCAACGCTTGGATATTCGTCAACTTCTTTCCAGTTGATTGTTTTTAGCTCTTTTTGAAGTAATTCTTTTTCAGACGGAACCTTCTTCTCAAAATATTGACAAGAATTAAAACATAGAAAAACTAAAAAAATGGAAAACTGCTTCAAGATTTTGAGGTTGAGTTTACTAAAGTGATATTGTGGTATAAAAATACAATTATTTTTTTTGAGAACCTTTGTATTCTAAATAATCTTCATAGCTTTCTGAAAGCCAATCTTGTTTGCTTTGTGCAGCAACTTCCTTTTGGTCAGGATATAGAGCAGCAAGCCGATCCGAAAATGTTGCAATTTGAACGGTATAAGTATAAAATTCCGTTTTTGTAAAAAGAACTTCAGGATCTTGTTTACGATTAAAAAATTCAAGAAAAAGCGCGTCAAATTCTTTAAGTGAAAAATTTAATACTTTTTTCTTATTACTTTTATAAATGCTGTCTTGAAGAAGCAAGTCATCTATAGAAAGTTTTGGAGTCTGGGCAAATAAATTCGAATTTATCGAAAACGCCAGAAACAGGGATGCAAATATTTTCAAAAATTTTGACATAGCTTATTTTTTATTGGATCTGCAAATACAATTTACAAAAAATATATGGATTTACTATTGTTGTTGCTCGGTTTTATATGTATGATTATCGGGGTTTTAGGCAGTTTTTTGCCAATTTTGCCTGGACTATCAAGCTGTTGGGTTGGGTTGTTGTTTTTATATCTCACAAAAGCAGTCGATAACAACTATTGGGTTCTGGGTATAACATTCTTAATTACGATTATTATCACGATTTTGGATTATGTGATTCCGTCAAAAGGAACTAAAAAATTTGGCGGAAGTTCTTATGGAGTTTGGGGGACAAACATTGGATTAATAGTTGGCATTTTGGCTCCAATACCTTTTGGAGTTATCATTGGGCCATTTGTTGGTGCATTTTTAGGAGAACTTATTTACGATTCAAAAAACCATCAAAGAGCACTAAAAGCAGCAACAGGATCATTGCTCGGATTTCTCGCTTCAAGTTTCATTAATTTTATGTTTTGTATTATTTTTCTTGGTATTTTTTTGACCATCACATGGGAATATCGAAACATTTTATTTTAATTATGTAAAAGTACTCAAGATTTTTCTTACTATTTATTTGTTTTGAAAAAAAATCAAAACTTTTCAAAAAATATTTTTATTTTCTTTTGATAACAAAAGCATTATGTTTACTGGCCTTTGCGTTTTTTTTTGTTAAAGGGCTGTAATTCGGGTACGTATATTCCTAACTTATTTTTTGGAAATGTTAAAATATTTTATATTTTTATCCTGATAAACGATAAAAAGCCTCACTTTATCGATTATTTTAAACAATTATAAATAATTATTTTATAAGTTATGAGTATGACCCCAAACCTACAAATTGAACTTAGACGTTTTATTTCTTCTAATGTTGTTTCCAAGCTAAACAAGTTTTATTTCGAGAATGATGCACTTTTAATCAAGGGAATTGATGTTTCAATAGGCACAATTTTAATGGGTCTATACAACAAAGCCGAAGAATTAGGATTTTACAAAGAAGTCGTAAAATTAATTGAAGACGATTCGACATTTTATCAAGAAGTTGATTTTGCTTCAGGCCGAATTCTATCAGTCGACGACTGTTACCGCATTGAAGGAAACGCCATCCTAAAAGAAATCTTCACCAATAAAAAAGGCAGAATTTCTGAAATGATTTCAAACGAAGTCGGGATTAAAAGTGAAACTGCCCGCGAAATACTAAATTTCTCTGCCCTGCTTGTTGTCTCTTATCTTAAAAATAATATCCAGCTTTTAGACAGCCTAAAATTACTTCTTGAAGAACAAAAAAGAGAAATCCTGAACAGCATCCAGCCAGGAATTAAAATCATCTTAGGATTTACATGTTACGAAACGGTTGAAGACAAAAACCAAAACATCGGAAGATCTATTTTCACACTTTTCGGACATAACTTTTTCAGTTTCTAAAAAAAAAATCCCGTCTTACAAAAAGCAAAACAGGATCGATATTTAATCTAATTTGAGAAACTTAAGAGTTTTTCAAATTGATAATTTCTTGGTCTGTCAGAAAACGCCAGTTTCCTCTAGGCAGATTCTTCTTAGTTAAACCAGCAAACGAAACGCGGTCAATTCGCAATACATCATAATCAAAATGTTCGAAAATTGAACGAACAACTTTTACATTAGATGATTTCAGTTTAAGGCCAACTTCGCTTTTTGCTTCTTTTTCAATATAGCTAACTTCTTCAACAAACACACGGTGTCCGTCAATAACTAAGCCTTTGCTGATTTTTTCCAAATCCTCAAATTTTAAGTTCTTGTCTAAAGAAACCTGATAAATTTTTGATGATTTCTGGTTCGGCAAAGTAAACTTGCGAATCATGTCTGTATCATTAGTGAACAGCAATAATCCCGTTGTATTCTTGTCCATTCTGCCAACAGGAGCAATTTTTGAATTGGTAGAACCACGAACAAGTTCTAGAACGTTGCGGTATTCCTGTCCTTCGTCAAGTGCAGTTGTAAAGTTTTTAGGTTTGTTTAATAAAATGTATTCTTTCTTTTCTGGCGTCAACACAACGCCGTCAAAGTTTACAACATCATTTAACTTTACTAAATAACCCATTTCAGTAACCGGAACGCCATTTACTTTAACGTTTCCAGACTGAATATATATGTCAGCGTCGCGGCGTGAGCAAACACCCGAATTTGAGATGTATTTGTTCAAACGAATTTCATCTGAAGCTTTTTGTCTCTTCGCCGGCTGATTTTGTTTTCTAAATTTTTCAGCTGCTGCTTCCTGAGCTGCTTTAACTTCAGGCTTCACTTTTTTTGGCCCTTGAGCGCGCTTAGCCATAGGAGGTTTTGGCTTGCTTGAGTTTGATCTTGAGCTGTTTGGTCTCGATCCGCCTCTTTTATTATTGCCTTCCTTATTGTTCATAAATTCTGTAATTTGTGCAAAGATAGTTTTTTCTAGCCAAATAATCTTAAGTTCATTGTCCTTAGATTAATAGCAATCGTTTTTAAGGGTTTCAGGAGCAATACAATTGGCTTTTTTTTAGGCATGCTTTCCCGCTTTCGGCTTTATCTTGTTCCGTAAACTACACAAGGATATCGCCTCAATCGGGGCTAGTTTCAAACAATTGGCTTCTTTTGAACATTTGGAATAGCATTATTTCACAGAGATTCACAAAGTTATCGCAGAGATTCACAAAGTTCTAAAATAAAATCTCCGCGTGTCTCTGTGAAATTCTTAGCGAATCTCTGTGAGACAACTAATTAGAATTTTATTTACACTAAGTAAAAAAGAGATCAGCTTAAATCTGCCTAAATCTGCGTCATCCGTGTGCCATTTAGCCTAGAATCGCGAAATTAAATTCTTCCCATGCCACAAAACGCTCGGATTAATCAAAACAATGCAGAAAACACCCGAAACAATCAAAAACTTCAAAACATTATGAAGCATTAAAAATTGTTCTTTCGAATTTGCTTTCCACAGAAAAATCAAGAAAAAAAGCAACACGCCAAAACATACGTAAAAGTAAATATCCATATAGCCAACATCATAAATATTGACTAAAATATAAACCGGAATTACCGTTAAAAAAGTAAGAACCGTGATAACCTGTTTTGAAACTTTTTCTCCATATAGTATTGGAATCGTTTGATAATTGTTGGCTAAATCACCTTTCAAGTTTTCAAGATCTTTTATCATTTCCCGAATAAATAGTAACAAAAACAGAAACACCGCATGTGCCGAAATAACCATAAAATGACTCATATGATCTTCAATTTCTTCAAACGAAATCTTGTTATAGAAATACAGTAAAATGGCAAAAAACGGAATTACAGCCATAAGTGCGGCCATCAAATTGCCAATAATTGCATACTTTTTAATTTTATGAGAATAAAACCAAATCAGGAAAATATAACCAGAAAAGAATAAAAAAGCACGCCAAGAAACAATTGACGCCATTAAAACGGCAAGAAAATTTAAAGAAAAATAAACGGTCAGTTTTGTTTTCTGACTAACCAAACGATCCAGCATTGATTTGTTTGGCCTGTTGATCAAGTCCTTCTGACTGTCGTAAAAATTATTGATAATGTAACCCGAAGCAATTGTAATCGCTGACGCAAAAACAATCAAAAACAAATAAAAATCCAACAGAATATCAAGTGCTCTTTTCTCAGGAGCCAAAATAAAAATGGCCGATAAATATTGTGCTAAAACAATAATGGGAATGTTATAACCGCGTACCACAGAAAACAAACTGACAATTTTCATTACTACAAGTTTGTGCTGTCTGCTTAACATAAATTATAAATTGTGATAGATTAGATTTGGGAAGTTAAAGGATATTTTTTGATTCTGAAAATCTAGAGTTTGTTTTTTAACAATTCGCCAGATCCAAAACCTAATTTTCGAATGCAGGCCAAAGCTTGTTTTTGCGTAATATCAATATCCTGAATATCTTTTTTATCGACAAAAACCACAGATCCGCTCCAAGGATTTGGCGCATCCGGAATAAAGACTGTAAATTTCTCTTCGCTTATTTGTTCAATTAAAAAAGCAAATTGCAAGCCGGCATCCGTAGGAACTAAGATCACTTTTAAGTCGTCATTCGATTCTATTCCTAAAATGTTTTCATTCATGCTTTTCATAAACGAATACCCCGGAACAAAACTCAAAACGCCGTCTTCTAACTTTTGAACTAGTCTTTTTGCCACCATCGTTCTTGCCAACAATCCTGCAAATAAACAAATAAGAATAATAATCAATATCCCAATAAGTTCTTGAATTGCAACTCCTAATACATTTACTTTTGGGAAATTATTTGCAATAGGAAGTGTGGTTTTTTGAACAATACCATATCCTTTTTCCAAAACAACAAGCAGAACAACAAGCGGTACTAAAAACAGGATTCCTCCTAAAAAAGTTGCTTTGATAATTTTTAATATACTTTTCATATGCAATAATTTTTTAGGATTAAATTTTTAGAAAAATGTATTCAAATAGCGTAGCTTTTTTAAGAGATTATGTTTTAGAATTGATAAACTACTTCTAGTTTATAATCTTTTAGAGAAACTTTTGCACGTTCTAAATCTTCAGTGAAACCAAGGATATAACCGCCTCCGCCAGAACCGCAAAGTTTTAGATAATAATCGTTAGTATCAATTCCGTGCTGCCAGATTCCGTGGAATTGTTCTGGAATCATAGGTTTGAAATTGTTTAACACAACTTTAGAAAGCTTTTTAGTATTGGTAAATAAAGATTTCATGTCGCCATGCAAAAAGTTTTCTACGCATGCGTCAGTATACTTAACAAATTGGTTTTTAAGCATAGTGCGGAAACCTTTGTCTTTCAGGTTTTCCATGAAAATATTAACCATTGGAGCGGTTTCACCAACAATACCAGAGTCCAACAAAAATACAGCACCTTTTCCGTCAAAACTTTGAGTTGGAATTCCGGTTGCTTCAATGTTATCTTTAGAATTAATTAAGATCGGGATGCTCAAATAACTGTTTAACGGGTCTAAGCCAGAACTTTTTCCGTGGAAAAAGCTTTCCATGTTAGAAAATATATTTTTAAGCTGTAACAGTTTTTCGCGTGTTAGGTTTTCTAAAACAGTGATTTTGTTGTTAGCATATTTATCATAAATAGCCGCTACAAGGGCACCGCTGCTTCCAACTCCATATCCTTGCGGAATACTAGAATCAAAATACATTCCGGTTTCAACATCATTTTTTAAAGTTTCTAAGTCAAAAGTAACCAATTCAGGTTGTTGAGATTGTAAAACTTCAAGATAAGAAGCAAAGCTTTTTAAGCTTTTGTTTGATGCGATTGCTTCTGCCGAAGGTTCTTCAGACTTTTTCAATGCACCATTGTAAAAATTATAAGGAATAGAAAGTCCTTTAGAGTCGCGGATGATTCCGTATTCTCCAAAGAGTAATATTTTTGAGTAAAATAAAGGTCCTTTCATGATTTATTTTATGTCTTTTTTTATTTTATTTGGGTCTTGTCTTGTGTCGAAAAACGTAATTATTTCAACTCGTTTGCTATTGAACTTATAAAACAATGTTGTTTGTTTTGTCAAAACACATTTTCGATATCTTTTATTTAATTCCGATTTAGGGAAAATTTCAGGTTCAATTTGGATTAGATAAATTACTTTGTCCAGATTTGATATAAACTTATTTTTTATTCTTTCAGACCATCGACCTTCTAAGTATTCAAATAATTCAGATAAATTTTTCTCAGCAATTTTTGAAAAGACTATTGTTCTTTTCATTAACGAAATTTTTTCATCATTTCTTCATACTCAATAAATTCACCACGCTCAATTTGTCTTTCACCTTCTTCAATTTCTTCTTTTTGAGCATCAGTCAAATCATCCCACCAATCTTTTTTCTTTTTGGTTAACAATTTTTTGACAGCCAAAATGATTGAAATATCATCTGTGCTTTCCAGAATATTCATCACTTCGCGTTTTTCTAATTGAATGTCCATAATCAAAATTTTAATTAAAGATACGCAAAATTACAATGCAATTGCGCCTTCTCCAATTTTGTCGCAAATGTACTGACGATTCTGACAAAATACAACTAATTCGCCTTGAATAAATTGCAATACTTTTTCAGTAACGTTTTCGGGATAAAGCACATGTACATTGGCTCCGGCATCAAGCGTAAAACACACAGGAATTTGGGTTTCAGTTCTAAATTTCCAAATTGCATTTATAATTTGCAGTGTGTTTGGTTTCATTAAAATAAAATACGGCATCGATGTCATCATCATGGCGTGCAAAGTCAAAGCTTCACTTTCGACAACTTTAATGAATTCTTCAAGATCTCCATTTTTGAAAATAGAAATTAATTTATCTAGATTTTCATGTGCTTGAGCAAAACGTCTTTCAGCATAAGGATGATTGTGCATTAAATCATGGCCAACCGTACTCGAAACTTGCTTTTCGCCTTTATCAACTAATAAAATAGTGTCTTGATAATTCTTGAAATTTTCATGAATTGCATATGGAAATTCAACTCCAAACAAATCGGTGCTTCCTTTAATATTTGCTTGACTTCCCCAAACTACAACATTTCCTTTTACGCTACGACAGGCACTTCCTGAACCTAAACGTGCTAAAAATGACGCTTTTTGATAGAAATATTCCTCTGTCATTTCAGGATTCAGCAATTTTTCCAAACTCATAAAATTCATCGCCAAAGCTGCCATTCCAGACGCCGAAGAAGCAATTCCGGAACTGTGCGGAAATGTATTTTGCGTATCAATCGTAAAATGATACTCTTTTAAAAATGGCAGATAAACTTCAACTCGTTCTAAAAACTTTTGGATTTTTGGTTTGAAATCTTCTTTTGGTTTTCCTTCAAAAAGTAAATCAAAAGAAAAACCATTTGTCACGCTGAGCGGTCCCGAGGCTTCGGGAGAAGCGTCTCTTTTTTCAAACCCTAATTTCGTAACCGTTTTACAATTATTCAGTGTAAAACTTACCGATGGATTTGCTGGAATCTGGTTGTCTTTTTTCCCCCAATATTTCACTAATGCAATATTGCTCGGAGTGCTCCATTCAAAGCTTCCGTTCTCGACTGTTGAAGTATATGTATTTGGAATAAAATCAGCTGCTGTAAACATGAAATATAAATTTTGGCAAAGATAGCTTTTTCACCATATAAGTTATATAAGAAAATAGAAGAGTGTTTGCTAAAATGAACTTATGTCACTTATATGGTTTCCAAAATTCTTTTGACTATTTTTGACTACAAAATTTGATGAAATGAACAAGATCGTAAAAATAATTATTGCTTTAATTGTATGTCTTTCAGTTGGATATTCTGCTGGCGAGGTTACAAAACCAAGTATTGAAACTTGGTACGTAATGTTGCAAAAACCAGTTTTTAATCCGCCAAATTGGATTTTCATGCCAGTTTGGTCCATACTTTATGTTTTAATGGCAATTGCGGCAGGATTAGTTTGGGACAAAATCAAAGAACAAAATGAAGAGGTGAAAAAAGCGCTTCTTTTCTTCATAATTCAGTTGACATTAAATGCAATTTGGTCATATCTATTCTTCGGATTAAAAAACCCATTTTTAGCTTTAATCGAAATTGCACTTTTATGGCTGATGATTTACGAAACGTATTTAAAATTCATCAAGATTAATAAGACAGCTGGTTATTTATTGATTCCGTATTTGATTTGGGTAGCGTTTGCTGCAATTTTGAATGCAAGTATTTGGTGGTTGAATAAATAATTTTGTTTCAAGTTTAAGGTTTTTCTTTGTTTCAAGTTTGATTCTATATTGAAGGGTTTTAGTTATTTCAGCTTCTTAAATTCTTCGTTTTTAGCATAAAGAAAATCAATACAAGCCAAAACATTTGGATTTTCCAGAAGCGTTTTCGATTTCGGATCTGATTCGCAAAAATCAATAAAAAGTTCTTTTTCTTCGGGTTTTAGTTTTAGATTTTTGATGAAAAAGTCGGGAGGGCAGTAAGCCATTATCAGTTTCTTAAAACGATCGTCGTCAACTTCAATTTTTTTGTTTTGTTTGCCTTTTAAAGGGAATGAAACCCGAAGAGCTTCTCTAATTGTATTATCACTAACTCCTGTATTCCAGAATAAATCTTTGGCATTTTTACTAATTAATACATCTGCAACATCGTCAGCATCAACTTTAACTTTATCAAATTCGACCTTAGTTATTACAACTTCATTTAATTCTTCAGGTTTCAGAACTTTATTCACTATCAAATTATTCTGATTGATGTTTTCCTGAGAAATTTTCAACCTTGAGAAAAAAGAATCTTTATAGAAAAAAATAAGACTGTCATGCGCTTTTACTAAAATTGAAAATTCGCCCAACTCATTTGTTTTAGTACTGACTTTTGCGGTCTTATTAATTACTTCCACTTTGTTAAGTGGTATGTTTTCTGAAAGAACTTTTCCGTTTAATAATTTTTCCGTTTGAGAAATGCTGAGCTGATAAGTAAAGAATAAAATTGTGATGAGTAGTCGTATTTTCATTAAACGTTAGTTTTTAGCTTCGGTTTTCAACTTCTTAAATTCTTCGTTTTTAGCATACAAAAAATCCATTGTACCAAGCAGATTTGGGTTTACTGTTAACGTTTTTGATTTTGGATCAGCATCACAGAATTGAAGAAAAAGTTCTTTTTCTTCAAGGGTTAATTTTAAATCTTTTGCGAAAAAATCCTGCGGAATTGTTGTGGCAATTAGTTTTTTAAAATCTATTTCGGGCGTTTTCTTTTTGGGTTTTTCTTTTTCTTTTTTGAATAAATTTATAAGTCCGCCGCCAATGGCAATAAAATCCATTCCGTTTGTAATCGATCCATCTTTAACGCCTGTGTAGCGACTGAGGCTATTGGCGCTTTTAGCATTTTTAATTTGATTGATAGCTTCGGCATCATATGTTATTTTCGGAAATGAAATTTTAGTCAGAACCACCTCTTTTAATTCTTCGGGCTTCAGAATCATATTAATGACAAGATTGTCTTTTTCAATATCATTTTGGCTAACTTTTATTCGTGAAAAGAAATAATCTTTAGAATAAAATAGGAGACTGTCTTTGGCATTTGCCAAAATTGAAAATTCGCCCAAAGCATTTGTTGTTGTACTTGTTTTCGCAGTTTTATTTATTACTTCGACGTCTTTAAGAATCAAGTTCTGAGAAACCACTTTTCCGTGAAGTAGTTTTTCGGTTTGCGAAATAGATAATTGGTAAGTGAAAAAAGAAATTGTGGTAAGTAATTTTACTTTCATCTAATGGTATTTAGTTGAAAGTAAAATTATTAGAATTGTCTTAACGAAAACCTACAGAATCTGTAAATTCTTGTTAATTTGTTTTTGTCTAGTTTGCAATTTTATTGTGAGTGAAAGCTTTTACAATATTTCAATTAATTCTGAAGCATTATTAATAACGATTTTTGCACCGCTTGTTTTGAGTTCATCTTCGGTTCTGTAACCCCATGAAACTCCAACGGGAAGCATATTCGCATTTAAAGCGGTCTGCATATCGATATCCGAGTCGCCGACAAATAGAATTTCTTCTGGTTTTATATTCCAGTTTTTACTGATTTCTATAGCTTCAAATGGATTAGGCTTTTTTAATGCTTCGGTACTTAAACCAATTGCAGTATCAAAATAATCAGGAAATAGTTCTGAGGCTATTTTCTTGGTAAGTTCATCGGCTTTATTTGAAAACACGGCCATTTTGATATTCTGCGAACTCAAATTGTCTAATAAATCTATAATTCCGTTATAAGGTTTTGTTTTTAGCGTACAGATTTTTCGGTACTCATTAATCATCAAATTAAAACAAATTTCGATTTGCTCCTCTGAATTATTTGTTGCTGGAAGTGCTTTGCTGACTAAATTTCGTAATCCGCTTCCAATAAAATATTGATAAGTGTCATAAGAATGGGTTGGGTAATTTAAACTTTCTAGAACTGTATTCATAGCATCCGAAATATCATGTAATGAATCAACTAACGTTCCGTCTAAATCAAAAATAATTCCTTTGTATTTCATTTTGTATTAAATATTTTGAGCCAGAATAAATCCGCTTGTCCACGCATTCTGAAAATTAAATCCGCCTGTAATAGCGTCGATATTTACAATTTCTCCAGCAAAATAAAGATTTTCGTGAATTTTGCTTTCCATTGTTTTGAAATTGATTTCCTTTAAATCAATGCCACCAGCGGTAACAAATTCTTCTTTAAAAGTACTTTTTCCGTTTACTTTAAATTCGGCTTTTGTTAATTGTGAAGTTAGATTTTGTAATTGAATTTTCGATAAATCTGCCCATTTGGTTTCCGAATCAATTCCTGAAGCGAGAACCAAACTTTCCCATAAACGATTCGGGAAATCAAAAGGAGATTTTTTAGAAACCGCTTTTTTAGCGTGTTCTTGTTTTAAGTCTTTTAAGATTTTTTCGGCATCTTCGGTATCAACATCATTCAACCAATTAACGAAAATCGTAAACTGATAATTTTTATCATGTAAAATACGCGCACCCCAAGCTGAAAGTTTTAGAATCGCCGGACCGCTCATTCCCCAATGCGTAATTAACAAAGGTCCTGTTGATTCCAGTTTAGTATCTTTTACGTTTACTGTAACTTGTGCCGCAACGCCGGGCAATTCTTTAATTCTCGAATCTTTAATGTTGAAAGTAAATAGGGAAGGTACAGGGCTCACAATCGCAAGTCCATGTTGTTGAAGCATTTCCCAGATTTTAGGATTGCTTCCGGTTGCCATTACTATTTTTTCGGCAGCGAAATTGTCGTTTTGAGTGTCAATTTTCCAATGATTTTCTTTTTTGAAGATAGATTGTACGCTTTGACCAGTCAGCACTTTTATACCGAGTTTTTCAGTCGCTTTTAAGAAACAATCAATAATGGTCTGAGAAGAATTAGAAACAGGAAACATTCTTCCATCTTCTTCAATTTTTAATTCTACGCCATGTTTTTCAAACCATTCAATCGTATCACCAGAACAAAATTGATGAAATGGTCCTCGAAGCTCTTTTTCGCCTCGCGGATAAAATTTTACTAACTCATTCGGTTCAAAACAAGCGTGCGTAACGTTGCAGCGACCGCCTCCAGAAACGCGAACTTTAGAAAGAACTTCTTTTCCTCTTTCTAAAATGGTAATTTTGAGTTTCGGATTTCTCTCTGCAATATTAATTGCGGTAAAAAAACCTGCAGCGCCTCCGCCAACGATGATGATGTCGAAATTTTTGATCATATTTTTTTGTTTGCCACGAATTTCACGAATTGGCACTAATTTTTTTAGCCACAGATTAAAATGATTTTCGCAGATTTTTTACTCATAATTCGCACATAAATTAATTCGTGAAAATTAGTGCAATTCGTGGCAAACAAATCTGTGGCTAAAATTTTAAACTTTATATTTTATCTGGAAAATCAGAGATTATTCCGTTTACTTTATAACTTTTTATTTTTTGAATGTCTTCTGCAATGTTTACTGTCCACGGTAAAACTAGAAAATCTTTTTCCTGCATTTCCTGAACATTTTTCGGATTCAATAAATGATAATAAGGATGAATCGCTTTTGCTTTTATGGTTTCGGCGAAAGCCAAAGCCAAATCAAGATCTGTTTCTGTTAAAACACCAATTGGAATTTTTGGATTCAAATTATGAATTTCCTGCAAAGCAATCCAGTCAAAACTTGAAACAATGAAATGTTCGTAATTCCAGTTTTTATCTGAAATATATTCTTCAACTAATTTACAAACGGATTGTGACGCGTCTCTACTTTTTAATTCAATATTGATGAAACACTTTTTATCAACTAAATCAAAAACTTCTCTTAGAGTTGGAATTTCATGCCTTCCGTCAATCAAAAATGATTTTAATTCGGACAAAGACAAGGTATTTACAGCGCCTTTTCCGTTAGTCATTTTATCGATTGTTTCGTCGTGAATTACGATTATATGCCCGTCTGCACTCATATGAACATCGAATTCAATTCCGTCTGAATTTAATTCTAATGCTTTCTGAAAAGCTTGCAAAGTGTTTTCAGGTTCGTATGCTTTTGCACCTCTGTGAGCTATTTTTAGCATTTTGCAGTGTTTTTTTCTAACCGCAAAGGTCGCAAAGTTTTATGCAAGGTTCGCAAAGTTTTTTATAATCTTTGCGAACCTTGCGATTTTCCCTTGCGACCTTTGCGGTTAAATTCTTAAAGTTTTTCCAGTAAAACAATATCAAAATCATTGTCGATAATGACTTTACCATTTACGACTTCAACTTTTTGACCTGAATAAGTGTCTAGTAATTTAGTTCCGTTTGGGAAAGTGTCACCAACAGGAAGTTCCTTTCTGCCTTTTGGCAAATCTAAACCAATAACTACTTTATCTGTAAAAACGCCTTTTGTAAACGTTCTGGAAAAAGTATATGGATACGGATTAATTAGTTTGTGAACACCAGCGCCAATTGCAGGATGATTTTTTCTAAACTGACCTAATTTCTGCCAATGCAAAAGTATTTTCTGCGTTTCAGAATTATTCTGAATAGCATCCCAATTCATGTTTGAACGCAAAGTGGCATCGCCCTGCGTGCCTTCAACCACTAAAGATCGTGCTGATTCATCTCCATAATAAACCTGAGCGATTCCGGGAGAAAGCAATAATTTATTAGCAGTTTCGATACTTTTTGTTCGGTTGCCGTCAAATGGCTGACCATCGTCGTGCGAAGACATATAATTAAGGACAGAATATCCTTTTAAGTCATTATTTAAAGCGTTTGAATATTTAGAAAACAAACCTTCATAATCGTTTTGCGCGGCATTCCATTTAAATTCAAAATTAATTAAACTGTTGAAGCCATTCTGAAAATAATTTACTTTTCGATCTCCAAAATCATAATCTTGTCCACCGCTAATTCCATAACCGTAAACTTCGGCGATTGTATAAAACGGATTTTGATCTAAAACTTCCAATGGATGATGTTTTTTCCAAGTTTCAAATGCATAATCACATTCTTTTTTAAAATCGGCCCAAACGTTTTCGTCTGTGTGTTTTACCGTATCTCCGCGATAACCATCAACGCCAAATTCTACAATATAATCTGTAAGCCATTTTATGATATAATATTTTGGTGTTCTTGGATAATTTGTTCTTTTGAAGAATTCATCTAACGAAGCAATTTCTTTTTCATAACGGTCTTCTTTTTTCCATTTTTCAACTAAAAAAGGAGGAAGTTGAACTTCTTGATTGCTTTCGGTTCTTACGTCTGGAAGATTATCCACCAAAGTACACATCGTTGTGTTTTCGAAAGATTTGTAATCGCAGACAACACCGGTTCTAACCCAGTCAGAAGGCCAAACGGGATCTTCGGGAGTTACGGGGCCTGTATGGTTTATTACACCATCAAGAATTATTCTGATGCCTTTTTCGTGTGCTTTTTTAACCAGTTTTGCCAAATCTTCTTTGGTTCCAAAATTTGGATCGAGAGCCGTCCAGTCTCTTGCCCAATAACCGTGAAAACCATAACTCAATCCGGTTCCTTCGTCAACTCCATCGTGAATTTGCTCTACAATTGGCGTAAGCCAAATAGCATTTATTCCTAGTTTTTCAAAATAGCCAGATTCGATTTTTTTTGTGATTCCGATGATGTCACCGCCTTCAAATCCGCGTAATTTTCCTGGAGTCTTGGTTCGGTTGAAATTGAGGTCGTTGGAAGTGTCTCCGTTGTAAAAACGATCTGTAAGTAAAAAATAAACATTTGCTCCTTCCCAAACGAAAGGTGTTTTCGAAGTATTATTCATTGTAACTGATTTTGAGCCAGAACAACTCATTGTTAAGTATACTAAAGATAAAAAAAGGAAAGTGTATTTTTTCATTATTTTAGAATAATTTAGGATGGATTGTAATTAAAAAATAAGCCACAGATTAAAAGATTAAAATGATTTTTTGAATCTGGGATAATCTGTTAATCTGTGGCAATAAATTTTAAACACATGGAATCATAGCTTTTCTTTGTCTTAAAAGATTTAAATAAATGACTCGTCATTTACACATAGCTTTGTGTTTGCAAAGGCTATGTTTATTTAAACAAGTGAAACGCCTTTTGTTGAGCTAGAAAATCTATGTTTCTATGTGTTTAAATAAAATAGTTATTCCAATTCTAAAACCAAAGCTGATTTTGGTTCTAAAGTAATTTCAGTAGCTAAATCAAATGTTTTTCCGCTAATAACATCTTTTCCTGATTTAAAGTTTTTGATGTTTTCTTTGAAACGATTTGTTTTTACAACCTGCTCTTTTGCATTGTTATTGAAAACTACCATAACCGTTTTTGCATCCGTATATCTAAAATAAACGTAAGTGTTGTTTTCCGGAATATAATGCGTCATTTTTCCGAAATGAACTGCTTCATTTGATTTTCTCCAATTGAATAATTTGGATGTAAAATCAAAATATTGCGCTTGTTGAGTTGTTCTTCCATCTTTTGTAAAAGCATTATTTTTATCGCCAGCCCATCCACCTGGGAAGTCTTGACGAATATCGGCATCACCTTTACTTTTTTCTCCGCCCATTCCAATTTCTGTACCGTAATACACTTGTGGAATTCCGCGAATGGTTGCCATTAACGTCATAACCAATTTGTATTTAGCGAAGTCGTATTTGTAAACTTCATTAATACGATTGGTATCATGATTTTCGGCAAAAACCAAAATATTATTGTTGTTTGGATACAAATAATCCAAAGCAAAATTGTTGTAGAATTTTATCAATCCGCTGTCCCAATTTGGAGTATCTTCATTGAAAACAGAACCAATTTGGTCTTGTAAAGTGAAATCCATTACAGTTGGCAAATTCGAATTGTAGTTTTTGATTGCTCCAATTTTACTGTCTTTTTGCCAATACGCCATACTCGCCTGATTGTGCATCCAGATTTCACCAACAATATTAAAGTTTGGATATTCATCTGTAATTGATTTTGCCCAATTTGCCATAGCAGTTGGGTCAGAATAATTATAAGTATCAACTCTGAAACCATCAAGATTCGCGTATTCAATCCACCAAATTGCGTTTTGTGTTAAGTATTTTGCAACAAGAGGATTTCTTAAATTCAAATCGGGCATTGAAGGAACGAACCATCCATCAACACAAACTTCCTGATCTGCTTTTGAAGCGTGCGTATCCGGAATTACTTCACGTCTGTGGTTTGTCTGAGTGAAATTTTCGAATTGATTGAACCAGGTTTTGGTTGGCATGTCTTTCATCATCCAGTGCGTAATTCCCCAGTGATTCGTAACATAATCCATAACCAGTTTCATGTTCTTTTTGTGTAATTCTGAAGATAAACGAACATAATCTTCATTCGTTCCGTAACGCGGATCAATTTTGTAAACGTCAGATTGCGCATATCCATGATACGAATGTTGTTTGTCGTTGTCTTCACATAAAGGTGTGTTCCAAACCGTTGTGGCACCAAGAGATGAAATATAATCCAAGTTTTTAATAATTCCTTCGATATCTCCACCATGACGACCAGCAGGTTCCTGACGATTTCCTTTTTCAGTTAAAGAAGCATCGCTGTCGTTTTTCGGATTTCCGTTTGCAAAACGATCCGGCATGATTAAATAAATCAAATCTGAGGCATCGTAACTTTTTCGGTCAGCCGAGTTTGCTCTTCTTTCTTTAAGGGAATATTTCTGCGTAAAAGCTACTTTATTATTATTTTTGAAAGAGAAAACCAATTCTGAAGCTTTTAAATTTTGCGTGTCAATAGTTACAAAAAGATAATTTGGATTTTCTGTTTTTTCTACATTTTTGATCGTCACATTATTCGAAACCGAAGCTTCGTATTGTGCAATGTTTTTTCCGTAGAACATAATCTGAAGTTCCGGATTTTTCATTCCGGCGTACCAAAACGGCGGTTCTACTTTTTGGATTTGCGCTTTCGCGGAAGCGGAAAACAACAAAACCATTAAAACTATTTTATAGAATGTGTGGTTAATTTTTAGGTTATTCATAGTAAAGATGAATTTAAACCATATGAGAAATGTAAGAACATTTAAGACAAAAACTGGGGAGATTTCTATTTAAATGGACTTACATTTCTTATATGGTTAATTAAAATTATTTTGTTTCAATAACGCTTATCGCATATCCTCCGCCTGGAGCAGAAAACTGAGATAATTTTGATTTGTTTGTTACAGCAATTTTCTTGATGGTGTAAGCTTGCGGATTCGTTTTGTAATGCGCATCTTTTGCATCAGCATAAATTGTTGCTGTATATTTTTTACCTTTTTCAAGGAAACTGAAATCAATGTTTGATGTACGCGGCGTTTCTCCGTTTACGTTTCCAATAAACCAGTTGTTTGTTCCTTTTGCTTTACGAGCAACTGTGATGAAATCTCCTGGCTCAGCTTCAATATATTTACTTTCTGACCAATCTACAGCTACATCTTTAATGAATTGGAATGCATCTGGAAAACGGTTGTAGTTTTCCGGAGTATCAGCCGCCATTTGCAACGGGCTGTACATTGTTACATATAAAGCTAATTGGTTACAAATTGTACTGTTTACATGCGATTTGTTCTCAGGATTCATTTTGCTGATATCCATTTCGAAAATTCCAGGCGTGTAATCCATTGGACCACCAATTAAACGTGTAAATGGTAAAACCGTTACGTGATTTGGTTTAGAACCTCCAAAAGCTTGGTATTCTGTTCCTCTTGCGGCTTCGTTTCCAATTAAGTTTGGATACGTTCTGCAAATTCCAGTTGGACGAACGGCTTCGTGAGCGTTCACCATAATTTTATATTCAGCTGCTTTTTCGATCGCATATTGGTAATGGTTTACAATCCATTGATCGTAGTGATTTTCACCGCGAGGCAAAATATCTCCAACATAACCGCTTTTTACAGCATCATATCCATTGTCTTTCATGAATTTGTAAGCCGCATCCATGTGGCGCTCGTAGTTGCGAACAGATCCTGAAGTCTCGTGGTGCATGATGATTTTTATGTTTTTAGATTTTGCATATTCGTGCAAACCTTTTACATCAAAATCTGGGTAAGGCGTCAAGAAATCAAAAACATAATCTTTTGAATGCCCAAACCAATCTTCCCAGCCTTCGTTCCATCCTTCAACTAAAACAGCATCGAAACCATTTGCAGCAGCAAAATCAATGTATTTTTTTACGTTAGCATTGTTTGCGCCATGCGTTCCGCTTGGTTTTGCTTTTGAGAAATCAGAAACTCCTAATTGAACTGTTGGAAAATCATTTGTGTAAGACCAAGAGCTTTTTCCTGTAATCATTTCCCACCAAACACCCACGTATTTTACTGGTTTAATCCAAGAAGTATCATCAATTTTTGATGGATCATTTAAGTTTAAAGTCATCTTTGAAGCCAAGATATCTTTAGCGTCGTCGCTTACCATAATCGTTCTCCAAGGGGAGTGGCTTGGCGCTTGCATATAACCTTTATCACCTTTTGCATCTGGCGTCAACCAAGATTCGAAAACCATGTTTTTGTCATCTAAATTCAAGTGCATACAAGAATAGTTTATCAAAGCTGCTTCGTGTAAGTTGATGTAGATTCCGTCAGCAGTTTTTAACATTAAAGAAGTCTGAACTCCTGTTGGAGAAAAAGATCTTTGCGAAACGTTTGCTGTATAAGCTTTTTGAGATAAACCTCTAATTTCAGATAATTTTGATTTTGTATAATCGTATTCCTGAGTATCATAATCTCCCGGAATCCAGAAAGCAGTATGATCTCCAGTCATTGCAAATTGTGATCTTTCTTCTTTGATTACAAAATAAGTAAGATTCTTTTGAGTCGGAAATTCATATCTAAATCCAAGTCCGTCTT
The DNA here is from genome assembly GCF_007341385.1 of Flavobacterium daemonense. GTDB lineage: Bacteria > Bacteroidota > Bacteroidia > Flavobacteriales > Flavobacteriaceae > Flavobacterium > Flavobacterium daemonense. The sequence continues at coordinate 280,615 of NZ_VJYD01000005.1, read as the reverse complement.
CGAATAAACGGAAACGGATAATGATTTGTCTGTCTGTTCCTTTTTGATTTAAAGTTACAGCCAATTCATTATAATGATTTCTGATGTGATCTACTTCTCCCCAAACTGGTTTCCAAGTTTCATCAAAAGTTGAAGTTTTAGTATCAACAACTGTAAAGTCATTCAACAAAGATTTTTTGTCATCTTTAAGTTCAAGACCCAATTTACTGGTTTTTACAACTTCTTTGTTTTTGTATTTTAAATTGTACGTTGGAGTCCCATCATTTTGAAGAGAAAATTCCATTACGAACTTGCCTTCGGGTGATTTTAACTGCTGCGCTTTTGCAACGGTGCTAAACGCGAACAAAATTAAACTTGCGAAAAATAAGTTTTTCATGTTTTTTAGATTTTAAATTTATAGTAACGTATTGGTAGATGTAATCATTTTTAACACATAGAAACATAGATTTTATTTGTAAAAAAGAGAGAATAAAGAGAAACCCATTTCTTTCACATAGCCAACTATGTTTATTTTAAATAAGTGAAACGCCTTTTTGAGTACTCTAAATCTATGTTTCTATGTGTTTAATATTTTTTGTTAATTACTCCTAAGGGTTTATTATGTTAATTCATTTGTGCAAATTTACCAGCAACAACAGGGTTTCCGTTCACAATAATTGTTAAATCTTGATCGCCGTCTACCGTAAAAGTTGTTTCGTTATGATTTACAGCCACTTTTAAAATTTGGTTTCTGAAATTGATTTTAAACGAATATCCATTCCACTCTTTTGGGATTTTTGGTGAGAAATGAAGCTGGTCATTTTTAACTCTCATTCCGCCAAAACCTTCCACAATACTCATCCAAGTTCCTGCCATTGAGGTGATGTGGCAACCTTCTTCCACTTCTTTATTATAATCGTCCAAATCCAGACGCGAAGTTCTTAAGTAGAAAGTGTAAGCCATATCCATTTTGTCTAAAGCTGCAGCCTGAATCGAGTGTACGCAAGGCGAAAGCGAACTTTCATGAACCGTGAATGATTCGTAGAATTCGAAATTGCGTTTCAATTCTTCTTTAGAAAAATGATCTTCGAAGAAATAAAAACCTTGTAAAACGTCAGCTTGTTTGATGTATGGCGAACGCAACACGCGATCCCAAGACCATTTTTGGTTGATTGGTCGCTGCGATTTATCTAAATCTTTTACCGGAATTAATTCTTTGTCTAAGAAACCGTCTTGCTGTAAATAAATTCCAAGTTCTTTTGAAATTGGGAAATACATATCATCGGCAACTTTTTTCCATTCCTGAATTTCATTTGCCGAAAGGCTTACTTTTTCTAAAATGCGTTTGTGATCTGAAGGATATTCTAAAGCGACTTTATTGATTTGTTCCGAAGCAAAATCAATACACCATTTTGCGATATAATTCGTGTAGAAATTATTGTTGATGTTGTTTTCGTATTCGTTTGGACCCGTAACTCCCAGAATTACATACTGATTTTTCTCTTTTGAAAAAGAAGCTCTTTGGTGCCAGAAACGTGCAATCCCGATTAAAACTTCTAAACCTTTTTCCGGAATATAAGAGTAATCACCTGTGTAACGGTAATAGTTGTAAATCGCAAAAGCAATCGCACCATTTCTGTGGATTTCCTCGTGCGTGATTTCCCATTCATTGTGACATTCTTCACCATTCATGGTCACCATTGGGTACAATGCAGCGCCGTTTTTGAAACCTAAATTATCTTTAGCATTTTCAATCGCTTTGTCTAATTGATTGTAACGATACGTCAATAAATTTCTCGCAACTTGCTGATCTTTTGTAGCCATGTAGAACGGAATACAATACGCCTCAGTGTCCCAATAAGTAGATCCGCCGTATTTTTCTCCAGTAAATCCTTTTGGACCGATATTCAAACGAGAATCTTTTCCTAAATACGTTTGGTTTAATTGGAAAATGTTGAAACGAATACCTTGTTGCGCTTTTACATCGCCTTCAATAGTAATATCTGACATTTCCCAGATTTTTGCCCAAGCTTCGATTTGGTTTTGAAGCAAAGCATCATATCCTAAAGCAACAGCAGATTTAATTACTTTTTCGGCTCCAGCCAAAGTATTTTCGTGGTTTAAAGAAACCGTATATCCACCAATTTTTTGAATTGATGAGGTTTGTCCTTTTGCAATAATAGTTCCATAAGTGTACTGAACTTTATCAGTAGTTGAATCGATTGTTGATGGCGAAACGTTGATATTTTCTCCGTTTGCCAAAATCGTATTGTGCATGAAAGTCGTAACTTTAAAATGTGTTTTAAAAGTTTGAGCTGTTACAAAAGCTTCGTTTGCGCCTTTTTTAACTTCAAGCGGTTCCCAGAATTTTTCTTCCCAGTTCGCATCTTCATTAGTTACACCAGCGTCGACATAAGGTTTGTAAACGATTTTTGCATCTTTATTTAAAGGTGTAATATCGTATTTAATGATTCCAGCTTCGTCTAAATCTAACGAAAGAAAACGACGAACATTTACAGCGATTTCAGTTCCATTTTTCAGAACTGCTTCAAAAGAACGATTGTACCAACCTTCTTTCATATTCAATTCTCTTCGGAAGTTTCTAACTTCAGTGCACGTGTTTAAATCAAGATTTTCTTCGTTGATTTCAATGTCAATTCCAATCCAGTTTGGAGCGTTAAGTACTTTGGCAAAATATTTCGGATAACCGTTTTTCCACCAGCCCACTTTTGTTTTGTCTGGATAATAAATTCCGGCGATATAACTTCCCTGAAAAGTTTCAGCAGAATAGCTTTCTTCAAAATTCGCACGCTGTCCCATAGCGCCGTTCCCGATACTAAAAAGACTCTCAGACGATTTTACTCTTTCGGCATCAAATCCTTCTTCTATAATAGACCAATTGTCTGGTTTTATATAATCTTGGTTCATTTTTTTCAATTTAATGATTTAATGATTTAAAAATTTAAAGATTTTCGAATCGCTCTAAATCTTAATTTTTAAATCTTTCAATCTTTTAATTTTTCAATTAAAGTTTCAATAAAGCTTGTTTCGATTTGGGTAAAATCTTTAAAAATATAATCAGCTTCATGTAAAATTGTTTCCTCACCAATTCCCACACTAACCATTCCTCCTATGTTTGCTGCCTGAATTCCGGCAACAGAATCTTCAAATACAATTGAATCTTTTGGGTCAATATGTAATAATTGAGCCGCTTTTAAGAAAACTTCAGGATCTGGTTTTGCATTGCTGACATCGTTTCCGTCAACAATAACATCGAAGTAAGACAGAACCCCTGTTTTTTCTAAAATTGGTCTTGCATTTTTACTGGCAGAACCCAATGCAATTCCTTGGTTTTTATCTTTTAATAGTTTCAGGATTTTTAAAACCCCTGGAAGAACCTCACTTTCATCCATGTCAACTAAATAAGATAAATAATCTTCGTTTTTTTGAATCAGCCATTTGTCTTTGTCTTCCTGCGAAGCCTGAACATTTCCTAATCCAAGTATAATGTCTAACGAACGAACTCGGCTTACGCCTTTTAAAAGTTCATTGTCTTCATGTGTAAAATTTATATTTAACGATTTGGCAATTTTCTGCCAAGCTAAAAAGTGGTATTTAGCGGTATCAACGATCACTCCATCAAGATCGAAGATGAATGCTTTTTTATTATTCATGGATTTCAATTTTAGTTTTGCTATTTACTCTCAGAGTCAATAATCCTGCGAAAATCATTGATATACCTCCAATTATTAGAGCATAAATAGGTTCATTATTAAAGAATTGTTTGATTACAAATCCTAATATCGTCGCGGCTACAATTTGCGGAATAACTACAAAAAAGTTAAAAACACCCATATAATAGCCCATTTTTGCAGCTGGCAAAGCACCAGATAACATGGCATAAGGCATTGACAAAATACTTGCCCAAGCAATACCAACTCCCAACATTGGAAGAATAAGCAGTTGTTTATCACCAATAAAATAAATCGAAATTAAACCAACACCTCCTGCGCATAATGCTAATAAGTGTGTTGCTCTAACGCCTACTTTTTTTGCAATAACTGGTAATAAGAAAGCTACGGCTGCTGCAACTCCATTATAAACTGTAAATAAAACAGAAACCCAGTCGGCAGCATCATTGTAGATTTTTGAAGTTGTATCTGTTGTTCCAAAAATATGCTGTGTAACCGCTTGTGTTGTATAAATCCACATCGAGAAAAGCGCAAACCAAGAGAAGAATTGAACCCAGGCTAATTTTTGCATTGTTCTTGGCATATTCAGCAAATCGGTCATGATTATGGTGAAACCATTCTGAACTTTTTTAGTTCGGAGCTGCGAAGCAATCATAAATAAAACGCCCATGAAAATTAAGCCTACAAAAAGAATATAAAGTTCTTTTGCAAGGTTGTTTTCGAAAATTAGGAAAGAAATTAATCCGCCGATACAAGCAAATGCTAATCCTAAAAGCGATTGTTTTTTCGTAGAAACACCCGATTCCGTTTCAGAATCTGAAATATTTTCATCATCTTTTTTGTTATTTGCTTCAAAAGCATGAAGTTCTTCAGGCGTATATTCCGTTGTTTTAAAAACAGTCCATAATACGGAAAGCAGAAAAACAATCCCGCCAATATAAAACGACCATTTTACCGCATCCGGAATAATTCCTTTTGGCGCAACGTTGCTGACATCAAAAACATTTGTGAAAAGATAAGGCAAGACAGAACCAACAACGGCTCCAGTACCAATGAAAAAACTCTGCATTACAAAACCTAATGCACGCTGATGATCAGGCAAATTATCGCCTACAAAAGCACGAAAAGGCTCCATAGAAACATTTATCGAAGCGTCCATTATCCATAAAGTTCCTGCAGCAATCCATAAAGTAGGAGAGTTGGGCATAACGAATAATGCCAGTGAAGACAAAATAGCGCCAATTAAAAAATAAGGGCGTCGTCTGCCTAAACGCGTCCAAGTTCTGTCACTGAAATAACCAATAACGGGCTGAATAATTAAACCAGAAACAGGCGCAGCAATCCACAAAATTGGGATTTCATCTATTTTAGCACCAAGGGTTTCAAAAATTCTTGAAGTATTTGCGTTTTGCAGTGCAAAACCAAATTGTATTCCTAAGAAACCGAAACTCATGTTCCAAATTTCCCAGAAACTTAATTTACGCTTTTCCATTATCGTAATTTGAAAATTATACGATAAGCGCTTTGCTTATCAAAACTTTGTTTCTTTCGAAGTAAAACTAAAAGCCTTGACTGGGCGTAAAAGTATAAATTATTTTTTTATTTAAGCTAATAAAAAAGCCATAAATATTTTTTATGGCTTTAGAATGCGTTGATTTTAAGAAAATTAGTCAGTAGATTCTCTTTTTATAAGGTGAGTTTCTATAACTTCTGTAGTATAATTTTCGTTTTCGTCTTCATCGTCGTCATGTTCGGCCTCAAGTCGTTCAATAAGCATTTTCGCCGCTTTGTTGCCCATTTTTTCGCCACTTTGACTTACCGTTGTAATACTTGGAGTGGAGTATTTTGAAATAATTCCGTCAGTAAATGCAATTACCGCTAAATCTTCGGGAACTTTTAATCCCATTTTTGATGCCGTTTTGATAATAGTTACTGCAAAAAGCTCATTTACTGCGAAAACAGCATCAAAAGCTCTAGCGTGCAGAAGCTCAGAAATAGTTATTTCGCAGGTATCTACATCTTCAATTTTGATGATTAGATCTTCGTTGAACGGAATTCCGTTGTCTAAAAGCGCTTTTTCGTAACCGTCAGTTCTTAGTTTTCCAACACTTACATAATCGACAGTTGTTACTAAAGCGATTTTTTTTCTTCCATTATTAATTAAACTTTGAACCGCTTCGTATGCAGCGGCTTTATCATCAATAATTACCTTATCGCACAATATATCATTGGTAACACGGTCGAACATAACTACCGGCATTCCTTGATTGATAACTTCTGTAATGTGGTGAAAGTCACCTTTGTACTGTGTTTCTTTAGAAAGCGACATGATAAAACCATCGATACTTCCGTTGGCCAGCATTTCCATATTTAAAACTTCTTTATCAAAGGAATCATCTGATAAACAGATTACTACGCTATAACCGTGTTCGTTTGCAACCTGCTCAATTCCGTTGATTACAGTAGAGAAAAAATAATGTACAATTTCCGGAATGATAATACCAATACTTTTGGTTTTTCGGTTTTTTAGACTAAGGGCGATGTTGTTAGGCTTATAGTTGTAAAACTTAGCAAAAGCTTGCACTTTTAGACGTGTTTCTTCGCCTATTTCAAGACTGTTTCTAAGTGATTTTGAGACAGTTGAAATAGATACGTCAAGTTCTTTTGCTATCTGTTTTAAGGTTATTTTACGTTTCATAGCGTTTTTTGGAAAAAATCTAATTGATAATAAAGATGGATAATATTTTTGGTATTGACAATTTTTGACTTAAAAGATTACAAAAAATAGAAAGTTTTCAACACTACCACGTTTTCGTAAACCAATAAAAATTGCCACCGGTTGTTCGTGTTAATAAATTCATAATTTTGAAATTCGAAGTAAAATTAAAAACTTAACTAACAATCACAAACTCAAACTAATTTAAACAAAAAGTATGAAAACAATTTACAAAAAGTTGTTATTTTTATTCCTACTGCTGCCGTTTGCTGTGTTCGCTCAAAGCACATTAAATGGAACTGTTGTCGATAAGGCGACAGGACAGCCGATTCCGGGAGTAAATGTAAATGTACAAGGCTCAAAAGCAGGTACTTCTACAGATTTTGACGGGAAATTTCAATTGCCAAATTTAAAGAATGGCGATAAAATTGTCGTGTCATTTATTGGATATGTAAGCAGTACAGTAACTTTTTCGGGACAAAAAAACGTAAGCGTTTCACTTGAAGAAGATACAAACCAACTTAAAGAGGTTGTTGTACAAGTAGGTTACGGTACTGTTAAGAAAAAAGATGCGACAGGAGCTGTAACTGTTTTAGGTGCAAAAGACTTTAATAAAGGACCAGTGCAATCTGCAGATCAAATGATTCAAGGTAAAGTTGCTGGTTTACAGATTATTAATGGTGGAGGTTCTCCAGGAGCTGATCCAATTGTAAGAATCCGTAGTGGATCTTCTCTTAGTGCAAACAATGATCCATTATATGTAATTGATGGTATTCCTGTTGCAAATGGAGGAGTTGAAGGCGGAAGAAACCCATTGTCTACAATCAACCAAAATGATATCGAATCTATTTCAGTTTTAAAAGATGCTTCGGCAACTGCAATTTATGGTTCAAGAGCTTCAAATGGTGTAATCATTATTACTACTAAAAAAGGGAAAGCTGGTGATATCAAAGTAAGTTATAATGGTAATTTCCAAGTTTCTGAAATAACTCAAAAAGTTGACGCTTTATCAAGCGGGCAGTTTAGAGATTTTGTAACTGCAAATGGAAGTGCTTCGCAACAAGCAGTAATGGGTCAGGCTAACACAAATTGGCAGGACGAAATTTACAGAACCGCTATGGGAACAGATCAAAATATTTCTGCTAGTGGAGGAAAAGATAACATTTCTTATAGAGCTTCTGTAGGGTATACTAACTTAAATGGTGTTTTGTTAAGAGATAACTTCGAAAGAACAACTTTAGGAGTTTCGTTGGTAGGAGATTTCTTTGACAATCATTTAAAAATCCAGGTTAATAATAATACTTCTATAATCAAAAGTAATTATAGTAATACTGGAGCTGTAGGAGCTGCTGTAGCTTTCGATCCAACTCAATCAGTAAAAAATGCTGACGGAACTTATTTTCAATGGTTAACCAGCCCAACAGAATTTAATCAATTGGCAGGGAAAAATCCTGTAGCAATGATTAACCAGCAAGATAATTTTGGTACTTTCAATAGAAGTATCGGAAATATCCAATTAGATTATAAAATGCACTTTTTGCCAGAATTAAAGGCAGTTGCAAATTTTGGATATGATCAAATGAGTGGTAGAGGTTACGGAGGAATTGATGCGGATTATTTGAATGGACTAAAAGGTTCAGGATATAATAATAATTATGAAAATATAGAAAAGAGAAATAACAAGTTAATGGACTTGTACTTGAACTATAATAAAAAAATTGATGCGATAGATACTCAGGTTGATGTAACAGGAGGCTATACGTATCAGGATTTTAGAGAAGAAAAAAACAAATCTAATTACAATTTTGAAAATGATTTAAATACTGTTGAGTTATTTACGCCAACTCATATTAACCTACAATCATTTTTTGGAAGAGCGAATTTCACTGTAGCTGAGAAATATTTAGCAACTGTTTCTTTAAGACGTGACGGAACTTCTAGATTTACGGAACAATATCGTTGGTCAAATTTCCCTGCAGTTTCTGTTGCTTGGAAATTAAACGAAGAAAATTTCTTAAAAGATGTAACTAGCATTAACTCTATTAAATTAAGAGGAGGTTGGGGTATTACAGGACAGCAAAATATAGGAAATGCTTATCCTTCTATTCCATTGTATTTGGCTTCAAATAGTGCTGCACAATATCAAATTGGAAATACTTTTTATACAACTTACAGACCACAGCCATATAATAGTAATTTGAAATGGGAACAAACTACAACAATAAATATTGGTTTAGATTTCGGGTTATTTAATAATAGAATTACGGGTACTGCTGACGTTTACCAAAGAACTACAGACGATTTATTGTTATATACTCAAAATCCTGCTTTCTTTGGGTTTTCTAACTATGACAATTACAATGTTGGTAGTCTTAAAAACAAAGGTATTGAGCTTTCCGCTGAGGTTATTCCAGTGCAAACAGATAATTTAGAGTGGAAAATTGGAGGAAATATTACGTTCCAAAATTCAAAAATCACAAAATTAACTACAACTCAGGATAATACACCTGGATTAGAAGCTGGAGATAATATTTCTGGAGGAACTGGAAATAAAATTCAAAATAACCAAGTTGGTTATGCACCTAATTCATTCTATGTATATGAGCAAGCTTACGGGGCAGATGGTAAGCCTTTAGATGGAGTTTTTGTAGATCGTAATAAAGACGGAATTGTAAATGCCGATGATAAATATCGTTTTCATAAACCTGCTGCTGATGTTTTCTACGGATTTTATACTAGTTTAACTTATAAAAACTGGGATTTTTCTATGAACTGGAGAGGTTCTTGGGGGAACTTTTTATACAATAACGTAGACTCTGGAAATGGAACTTATGTTAATGTAATAACGAGCAGACAAAATGATTTGTCAAATGGAGTAGAAAATCTATTAGAGACAGGGTTTAAAAAACAAACTGATTTTCAAATGCATTCGGATTATTACATACAAGATGCATCTTTCGTAAAATTAGATAATGTTACGATTGGTTATACCTTCAACCAGAAAATCAAAGGTATTTCGATGTTAAAATTGACGGCATCTGCTCAGAATGTTTTAACTATTACAAAGTATGAAGGTTTGAACCCTGAAATTTCTAATGGTATTGATAATAATGTTTATCCGAGACCAATTACTTTCATGTTAGGATTAAACGCTAACTTCTAATTCAAATAACAAGAAAAATGAAAAAGATACAAATAAAATTAATAGGTATTTCTTTGTTTATGATGACGATGTTGTTTTCATCATGTACAGATGATCTAAACCAATCACCTGATAACGGAGATTCTGTAAGTAGTGACGAGCTTTTTAAAGATCCGGCAGCTTACAAACAAAATTTAGCAAAATTATATGCTGGTTTTGCGACTACTGGTCAGCAAGGTCCTGCAGGAAGTCCTGATATTTCTGGTATTGACGAAGGAACAAGTCAATATATTAGAGGTTTTTGGATGATGCAGGAATTAACAACTGATGAGGCGGTTATTGCTTGGAATGACGGAACAATTAAAGATTTCCATTCACAAACTTGGTCATCATCAGATACATTTATTGCAGCGACCTTTGCACGTTTTTCTTTCCAGATTGTAAACTGTAATGAATTTTTAAGACAAACTACAGATGCAAAATTAGCAGCAAGAGGATTGACAGATGCTGCAACATTAGCAGAAATTAAAACATTTCGCGCAGAAGCTCGTTTTTTACGAGCAATGACGTATTGGCATTTAGTAGATACTTTTGGAGCTGGATCTATCGTAACAGAAGATTCTCCAACAACATTCTACTATCCGGAATATGCTTCAAGAGCTCAGATTTATAAGTTTATCGATGATGAGTTAACGGCGATTACACCATTATTAAAAGCACCAAAATCAAACGAAGCATATCGTGTGGATCAGGCTGCTGCGTGGATGCTTCAGGCTAAACTATACATGAATGCTAAAGTTTATATTGGTACAGATCATTATGCTGAAGCTGTTCCTTTATTAGATAAAGTTATCGCTTCAGGTTATGCTTTGCACAACAATTACAACCAATTGTTTCTTGCAGATAATAACAAAAATGGAGCGCAAAATGAATTTATTTTTGCAATTTCTTTTGACGGAATTAACACTCAAACATACGGAGGCACAACTTTCTTAGTACATGCTCCTGTTGGAGGCGCAATGACAATTGGAGAGTTTGGAATTGCCGGAGGCTGGGGAGGAGTTCGAACAACTTCTTCATTTGTTAATTTTTTTGGAGCTAACAGTAGTTCATTTGATTTTTACAAATTTGATAAAAATTACAAGTTAATTAATGACAAAGGACTTCTTTTTGATTCGAATGGGAAAGCATCAGATCAAGCTGGATTTGATATCAATAAAACATACGTATTTAATTCGAAAAATGGCGTAATAACACTTAATGGAGTTGTTGTTGATGTACCTGCTGCTGCTGTTAAAGTTGGACCTCAAAAACTATGGACGGACACAAGGATTGATGCATTTACACCAGGTCAAAGTTTAGAAATTGCTGATATTGGAAGTTTTACAGATGGATATGCATTACAGAAATTTAAAAACGTTGATGTAAATGGTGTTTCGGGATCTGATAAAACAGGAAATTTTGCCGATACAGATTTTCCAATTTTCAGATTAGCTGATGCTTATTTGATGTATGCTGAATGTGCAATCAGAGGAGCTGGAAGCATGAGTAATGCAACAACTTATGTAAATGCTGTGAGAACAAGAGCACATGCGACTACTATAAACCAAGGTGATCTTACTTTGAATTTTATTCTTGATGAAAGAGCTAGAGAATTACATTGGGAAGGACATCGCAGAACCGATTTAATTCGTTTTGGGAAATTTACTGGAGGAAGCTATTTATGGCCTTGGAAAGGTAATGTCGCAAACGGAACTTCAACTCAGACTTTTAGAGATTTATTTCCAATACCAGCAGGTGCTTTAGGATCAAATCAAAATTTAAAACAAAACCCAGGATACTAACTAACTAAAAATATACCAAATGAAAAATATAACAAAATCACTAATTGCTTTATTAGCATTAGTTGCAATATCATGCAGCGTTGAAGATGTACAGGACAGACCTGTTATCACAGGAATTGATTCACCAGTATTAACGGCACCTTCATCTGGCTCAGCTTATACATTAACTCCAGATGCAGCAGATAATCAAGCGGAGCGATTTACTTGGAAATCTGCTAATTATGGTGGAGATGTTGAAGTAAACTATACCGTACAAATGGATGTGAAAGGAAATAATTTTAAAACACCTCAGGAATTAGGTTCTACTAAATCTGAAAACCAAACTTCTGTTTCTGTATCTAAAATGAACGGTGCAGCTCTAGCATTGGGTGCAGTGCCGTTTACAGCGACTGATTATGAGGTTAGAGTAAAATCTGATACAAATGGTTCAAATGTAATGTACTCATCTGCAGTAGGAATTACAGTAAGTGCTTATACTACTGAAAGCCCTAAATTGTGGCTTCCAGGAGGTTATCAAAATGCAAGTGGTTATGGAGGAGATTGGACCCCTACGACAGCTCCTCAAGTTATAGCCGAAGGTTACGGTAAAACTGCTTTTGAAGGATATGTTTATTTTGCAGCTCCTGGAGAATTCTTGTTTACACCTGCAGCAAATTGGGATCACAAGTTTGGAATGGGGGCTGATGCTGGAACTCTAACAGTTGACGGAGGTGCTAATATTCCAGTGGCATCAGCAGGTTATTACTGGGTAAAGGCTGATACAAAAACATTAAAATATTCTTTAACTTCTACTAAATGGGGAGTTATAGGAAGCGCAACAGCAGCTATTACCGGAGGTGATGGTTGGGGGGCTGATATTGATATGACATATGACAGCACTGCAAAAAAATGGAGCTTAAAAGTTGCTTTGGCTGCGGGTGAAATTAAATTCAGAGCAAATGATGGTTGGGATATTAACTATGGTGATGCAGGTGCAGACAATGTCTTAGAATTTAATGACCCTACTAATATAAAAGTTCCTTCTGCGGGTAACTATACTATATCATTGGATTTAAGTACACCAAGACATTATACTTATACACTTACTAAAAACTAAAATTTTAGTAAAAAAAAGGCTATCTACGGATAGCCTTTTTTAATAACCATATTAATTATGAAAAAAACTTTACTTTTATTTTTCTTTTTGTTGTCGGCAATTTCATTTGGGCAACAGCAAACAGTGACATATTCGGTAAGTCCATCTACTTTTGAGGAAACTACTTCTATTACGATTACAATAAACGGAAGCAGTATAAACGAGAGTACATGGGGTGTTACAGGAAATGCTTTATATATGTGGGCCTGGGCATTTGATACAAATGACACAACTCAAAAAGGAACTCCAAACAATGGTGCGTGGGAAGCTTCAAGCGAAGAAAGTAAATTTACTTACAACGCAGGAACCGATACGTATACTAAAACTATTACGCCAACCACTTATTACAATACAACTGGAATAGGAAAAATTGGTTTTTTGATTAAAGCTAAAAACGGAACTGGAGACAAAAAATCACAAGACATTTTAGTCGAAGTTGGTTCTTTTCAAGTAACCTTGACTTCTCCTGCCGAAAATAGCACAACAATTCTGGCGTCTGGTTCTAATTTTAATATTGGAGCAACAAATACAAATGGAGTAGCAAGTTATACGCTAAAGTCAAACGGAACTACAATTGATACTAATGCAAGTACAGCAAGTTATTCCTATACTGCAAATAATATTACCGAAAATCAAAGTTATGAGCTAGTGGCGGTTCAAGGCGCTGTTACAATTTCTAAAAAGTTTTCGGTTGTTATAAATCCAAATACAGTTTCAGAGGCTATGCCAGCAGGTTTGGCTGATGGAATAAATTATAATGCCACAGATGCAACAAAAGCAACTTTGGTTTTAGATGCGCCCTTAAAAGATTTTGTTTACGTTGCTGGAAGTTTCAATAATTGGCAACCAACAACAGCATATGCCATGAAAAAAGATCCGTCTTCTGATAAATTTTGGTTGGAATTGACAGGATTGGTTTCGGGAGCAAATAATACATATCAATATTGGGTAGGAGAGAGCACGCCAATAGCAAATTCTCCTGCATTAGTAAAAACGGCAGATCCTTATTCAACTTTGGTTTTATCACCATATGATGATCCAGGAATTCCTGCGACTTCATATCCAAATTTACCTGCTTATCCGGCTGGACAAAATTTTGAAGTTACAGTTCTTAAAACGGGACAAACGCCATACAATTGGCAAGTAACAAATTTTACAAAACCAGAAAAAGACAAGTTAGTTGTTTATGAAGTTTTGGTTAGAGATTTTGATGCGAAGAAAAATTATCAGACTTTGATTGATCGTATAGATTATTTTAAAACACTTAAAATAAATGCTATTGAATTAATGCCGGTAATGGAATTTGAAGGAAATGAAAGCTGGGGTTACAATACTTCCTTCCATATGGCCTTGGATAAATTTTATGGGACTTCAGACAAATTAAAAGAATTTATTGATTTGTGTCACCAAAACGGAATTGCAGTGATTCTTGACGTTGCCTTAAATCATGCTTTTGGAAGAAATCCAATGGTTAGAATGTGGATGAATGATCCTGACGGAGATGGTTTTGGATCACCAACTTCAGAGAATCCGTATTTCAATACGGTTGCAAAACACTCTTATAGTGTGGGAGAAGATTTTAATCATCAATCTTTAAAAACACAATATTATGTAGAAAGAGTGGTGAAACAGTGGATTCAAGAATACAAAATTGATGGTTTCCGTTGGGATTTAACCAAAGGATTTACTCAGGCTTGTACAGCTTCAGATGAATCTTGTACCAATGCTTATCAGCAAGATCGAGTTGATATCTTGAAAAAATATGCTGATTATTCTTGGAGTCTTGACCCAACGCATTATACCATTTTTGAACACTTAGGTTCTGACAGCGAAGAGCAACAATGGGCAAATTACCGTGTTGCAGAAACGCCAAGCAAAGGTGTAATGATGTGGGGAAAAATGACAGATCAGTACAATCAATTGTCAATGGGATATTCGTCAAGCAGCAATATTTCGAGAATGATGAGTTCTAGCCGTGGCTTCACAGGAAATCGTTTAATGGGTTATGCAGAAAGTCATGACGAAGAACGCTTGATGTATAAAAATGTTCAGTACGGAAATACATCAGGAACTTATAATGTGAAAAACTTAAATACAGCGTTGTCAAGAATGTCAGCTATTGGAGCTGTTTCGCTTTTGATTCCGGGACCAAAAATGATTTGGCATTTTGGAGAATTAGGATGGGATGATTCGATTTATACTTGTAATGACGGAACTGTAAATGATGCTTCGGCAACTATTGCTGGCGATTGCAAGCTTGATACAAAACCACAGCCACAATGGGCAGAAAATTGGTTAGGCGACACAAATCGCAATAAAATTTATTATGATTGGGCTAAAATGATCAATATGAAGGTGACCGAACCTGTTTTCTCAGGAACAGCGACAATGGCAAATGCAAATACATTGACAGTAAATATTAAAATTACAAACAGCAATTTGGCAGCGACTCAATTAAAAGATGTTTTGATTTTGGCCAATTTTGATGTAATACCACAAAATGTTGCCACAGGTTTTCAATACACAGGAACTTGGTATAATTTAATGGACAATTCTTCTTTAAATGTTACCGATGTGAATGCGACAGTAAATTTAGCTCCTGGAGAATATAGAATTTATGGAAATAAAACGGCCAATTTGGCAATTCCAGATTTCGGACAAACAAGTGCCGTAAATTTATATCCAAATCCAGTTTCAAATTATTTCACTTTAAATAGTGCGTTTTCAAAAGTTCAGGTGTATGCAATATCAGGACAATTAGTGAAAAGTTTTACTTCTAATGGAAATGCAGATTTTCAATATAATGTAAGTGATCTGAAAACAGGATTGTATGTGGTCAAAGCACACGATGAAAATAATAAAATTCAGGTAATGAAATTCATTAAGAAATAAATACATCTCTTTAAAATTTAGACAAAAAGCTAAAGAAGTTTTCAAGTTTAAAATTTTAATAGGTATTTAAATTTTGGTTTTTTAGTAGTTAAAAGGGCTGTCTATTTTTAGACAGCCCTTTTTTGTTTAAGTCGTTTTGGTTATTTTTTCTCATTGTATTCTCCAATCAGAGAAAAATAGCCAAAAGTTCCCAAGCCTAAAACGATTAATGGGGTGAGAATGAAAAGAATTATAATTCCGAATACCAAATCATCCTGTTTGTCTGATAAAAATTTGGGCAAGCCAAATTCAAACACACAGAAATAAGCGGCAGCAATGGAAAGTATAATCCACAAAACACCTAAAATTTGCTTAACTGTATTCATATTATATGTAGGTATTAAAGGTGATTCGTTTTGTTTTTGTTATCAATGTAAACCATTCCAATTACAAAGCAGATTGAAGCTATAATAATTGGATACCAAAGGCCGTCAAGATAAAATTCGGGTTTTCCGTTTGCTTTGGCATGTGTTACGAAATACGTTGAAATTGCTGGCAATAATCCTCCAAAAATTCCATTCCCAACATGGTAGGGAAGAGACATTGAAGTATATCTGATTTTAGTTGGAAACATCTCAACTAAAAACGCTGCAATTGGACCATAAACCATTGTGACAAATAAAACCTGAATGAAAACTAAAAAAATCAATGTCCATTCATCGCCAGAATTTATTTTGACAGTAAAACTAGTTTGAGCTTCTTTTTTATCTGCAAAAACAGTTTTCTTTTCTACATACGAAGTTCCGTCTGTATAGGTTTTAGAAATTGTTGTTACAGCATCATTTTTTTGATTTATTTCAGTATTTTGAGTTGTTTTTTCAGTAATTTCTGTCTTATAGGCAACATCCGTCGTGTTGTACATCATTTTATAGATAGGTCTATAAAATAAGATTGCCAAAAGCATTCCAGACATCATGATGTATTTTCGTCCAACTTTATCACTCAGCCATCCAAAAACAATAAAAAAGGGTGTTCCAAGAAGTAAAGCGATTCCTAAAAGTTCATCAACTTGCGAAGAATCGACATTCATCACAGTTTTCATGAAACTCATCGCGTAGAATTGACCTGTGTACCAAACAACTCCTTGTCCCATTGTAGCGCCAAAAAGAGCTAGCAAAACAAATTTTAGGTTATATCGGTTTCCAAAACTTTCCTTCAACGGATTTGCGCTTGTTGTTCCTTCTTTTTTGGCTTTTGCAAATACAGGCGATTCGTCCATATTTTTTCTGATTAAATATGAAACACCAACCATCACGATCGAAACCCAAAACGGAACACGCCATCCCCAAGTGTCAAAATCTTCTGCAGAAAGTATGTTTTTTGTGGCTAGAATTACCATCAATGAAATAAATAATCCAACAGTCGCCGTAGTCTGAATCCAAGAAGTCCAGTATCCTTTTTGTCCTACCGGAGCGTGTTCTGCAACATAAGTCGCCGCCGCACCATATTCGCCACCTAAAGCGAGTCCTTGAAGCAAGCGCAGCATTAACACTAATAAAGGAGCAAAAAAGCCAATGGTTTCATAACTCGGAATACAGCCTATCAAAAAAGTAGAACCTCCCATTAAGAGCAATGTGGCCATAAAAGTATATTTACGTCCAATAATATCGCCTAGTCTTCCAAAAAATAAAGCTCCGAAAGGGCGTACAACAAATCCAGCAGCAAATGTCGCTAAAGTGGATAAAAAGGCAGCAGTGGGATTGTCGCTTGGAAAGAATTTTGTTGAGATAACAACCGCTAAACTTCCAAAAATATAAAAATCGTACCATTCAATCATTGTTCCCATTGAGGACGCCGAAATAACTTTCCAAATACCTTTAGTAGAAGTTTTGCTCATAAAAACTGTTTTGTATACTTATTAGTGATTAGATGATAAAAATATATTTTTACGAATATATAAGATATTTTTTTATTCACTTAATACTTTTTTAACAAAAACAATCTATTTATTGACTTTTGTTTTTTTAACAGTATAAGGATTATAAAGTGGTTAAATCATAAAAACAAAAAACCCGAATATTGCTATTCGGGTTTCGTGGTACCTCCAGGGATCGAACCAGGGACACATGGATTTTCAGTCCATTGCTCTACCATCTGAGCTAAGGTACCGTCTTGTGCTCAATGCGGGTGCAAAGATAGAATCATTTTTCGTTTATCCAAAACATTTTTTTAAAAAAATCAATTCGTATCTTCGCAATGGTAATAAAATAGATATGATTTTAACGGTAGATATTGGGAATACGAGAATTAAAGCAACTGTCTTTGAGGGAAATACTTCTGTGGGGAATTTTGTTTTTGAGAAAAATGAACTCGAAAAAAAAATTAAAGAAATAATAGAAAAATTTCAAAATTGTTCCGATTTGGTTGTTGCTTCGGTTGGAAATATAGAAAAACAAGCTTTTTTGGTCTTCGAAAATCAATTGAATATTCATTTTTTTACACATGAAGATATTTTTCCCTTTCACAATAAATATGCAACTCCAAAAACGTTAGGAATTGACAGAATGATTTTGGCTGCGGGTGCAACTTTGCAATTTCCTAAAAAAAATAGATTAGTTATTGATGCAGGCACTTGCATTACCTACGATTTTATCGACGAAAATGATAATTATCTCGGTGGTGCAATCTCTCCGGGTCTTCGTCTTCGTTATGAATCATTGCATCAATTCACGGCTAAACTGCCTTTGCTGACTTTTGAAGAACCAGAATCGTATATTGGAAATTCGACTAAACAAGCTATTCATTCTGGAGTTGTCAATGGCTTCGTCTATGAGATAGACGGTTTTATCGATGAATATCGGGCTAAGTTTTCAAATTTTATAATAATTTTAACGGGAGGCGATGCAGAATTTTTGGCTAAACGATTAAAAAATACCATATTTGCCAATTCAAATTTCCTACTAGAAAGTTTGAACCAAACATTTCAATATAAAATCGACAATGATTAAAAAAATTATAATAAGTGCTTGTTTACTTATCTCGTTCGTTTCATTTGCTCAGCAAGGTACAGCTTCGCCATATTCTTTTTACGGAATTGGGGACGCAAGATTCAAAGGTACTTTGGAAAACAGATCGATGGCTGGAGTTTCAATAGAACAAGATAGTATCCACTTGAATGTTGATAATCCTTCAAGTTATGCGAGTTTAAGACAAACTACATTTACGGTTGGAGGAAGTTTTGGTACTTCTACATTAAAAAATTCTGACCACTCAGAAAAAGCACAGCGAGCAACTTTCGATTATTTAGCCGTAGGAATTCCGATGGGTAAATGGGGAGCGGCTTTTGGTTTGGTTCCATTAACGTCTGTTGGGTATAAAATCTTAAATGACAATACCGCTACAGAGGGCGCAACAAATAGCCAATTTGAAGGAAAGGGCGGCGTTAATAAAGTGTTTTTTGGTTTAGGTTACAAAATTAAACCAAACTGGAACATTGGAGCTGATGCGCAATATAACTTTGGTACAATTACAACAACAAGCGTTGAAGCAATTACCGGAGTGCAAAATTCAACTAAGGAAACAAACAAATCTACGTTATCAGGTGTTAATTTTAATATCGGAACAATGTATCAGACCAAGTTTTATAAAAACATGACATTGTTTACTAGTTTGAATTATACATTTGCAAGTACATTAAATGCTGACAATACAAGAGTTATTGCAGTAAGTACAGATCCGGATCCTATTACATTTGATCCCGTTTCGGCAAAATTGAAAATGGGAAATAAATTGACAATTGGCGCCGGAGTTGGTGTTCCAAGAAAATGGCTTGTAGGTACGACTTTGGCGTTTCAAGGCGAAGGACAATATCAAAATTATTACAATTCAAGCGATAATGTTCGTTATGAGAAATATTCGAAATATGCTCTTGGAGGGTATTATATTCCTAATTATACTTCGTTTACAAATTATTTCAGCAGAGTTACTTACAGAGCAGGTTTGAAATATGAGCAAATTGGAATGGTGATCAACAACCAATCAATTAATGATGTCGGGATGACTTTAGGTGCTGGTTTTCCAATTACAGGATCTTTTTCAAATGTGAATTTCGGAATTGAATTTGGTAAACGTGGTACAACTTCAGCAGGCTTGATTCAAGAGAATTATCTTAACTTCAGTGCAAGTTTCTCTTTCAACGACAGATGGTTTATGCATCGTAAATTCGACTAATACGTGAGTTATATTTTTTTAAGCTCATCACAATTTACTACTTTTGGCAAATGAATTTACCAAAAAGATATATTATAAGCGTTGTCACAGTTCTTGCTGTGACACTGTTTTTTGGGTGCGAAAGTAATTTTAAAGAAGTACAGCGAAGTAATTTTGCCGAATTCGTTCCGGGAAGTGATGCTGATACTGTCAATATAAAATATACTGATTCTGGCCGCATAACAGGCGTTTTGATAAGTCCAAAGATGCTGGATTATTCAAATCTTGAATTTCCTTTTACTGATTTTCCAAAAGGAATTGACGTGACCTTATATGATAAAAAACAAAAACGTACTTTTATCACATCAAATTACGCTGTTTCATATAAAGAAACGGGAATAATTGATTTGCAGGGCAAGGTAAAAATTACTTCAGAAGCAGGTCAGATGCTGGAAACAGAACAGCTTTATTTTGATCAAAAAAACGAGTGGTTTTATACGGAAAGAAAATTTAAGCTTACAGATGCTAAAGGAGTTTCAAACGGGCAGGGAATTGATTTTAGCAAAGATTTTAAAATGATTAATTCACAGCGAATTAGCGGTGAAATCGAATCAAACGAATAAAAAATATTATGGGAATTTTAAAATATACACAATATCTCTACTTATTAATTGCCGTTGCTTTTATATATGACGGAATTACAAAATTAAATGATCCAACTACCAATCCTTGGTTAAGTTTTGTGATTGCGGCAGTAAGTGTTTTTATGTTTTTCTTCAGAAGAAAATACGCTAAGAGATTTGACGATCATTATAAAAAACAGTAAAAAATGGAAATTAGTATTATAATACTATGTTTAATACTATCAGCCTTTTTTTCGGGAATGGAAATAGCTTTTATTTCTTCCAATAAAATTTATCTTGAAATAGAGAAAAAACAAGATAACTTTTTATCAAAAATCTTAACCAGACTAACGCAGAATCCGTCAAAATTTATTGCAGCAATGCTTATTGGCAATAATGTTGCGCTTGTAATTTACGGATTTTACATGGGAGATTTAATTCTGCAGTGCTTTGTAGATTTAGGATTTCAATTTTCTGATTTGACAAGCCTGTTGATTCAGACAACACTTTCGACTTTTATTGTTTTGATAACTGCCGAATTTCTTCCAAAAGTATTTTTTCAAATCTATGCGAATTCGCTGATCAAGTTTTTCGCAGTTCCGGCTTATATTTTTTACAAGCTGTTTTATTATATATCTACTTTTTTTATCTGGATTTCCGACTTTGTGTTAAAGAAATTTTTCAAGACCGAAGGCGATCAAGTGCAGTTGTATTTTAGTAAAGTAGAGTTAGGAAACTATATTGCAGAACAGATGAACGCTGTGGAAGATGATGAGGAAGTTGATTCGGAAATTCAGATTTTTCAGAATGCATTAGAATTTTCGGGCGTAAAAGCGCGCGATATCATGACGCCACGCACAGAAATAGTTGATATTGATTTGTTTGAAAGCGTGGCCGACTTAAAAGCGCTTTTTATTGAAACAGGTTATTCTAAAATTGTTGTCAGCCAAAATTCATTGGATGATATTGTAGGTTATGTTCATTCATTTGATTTGTTTAAAAAACCAAAAACAATCAAATCTGTTTTAATGACAGTTGAATTTGTGCCAGAAACAATTCTAATTAAAGATGCGCTGAATCTGCTTATCAAAAAAAGAAGAAATGTTGCCGTTGTATTAGATGAATATGGTGGAACTGCAGGGATTATTACAATAGAAGATATTGTAGAGGAGCTTTTTGGTGAAATTGAAGACGAACATGATCTTGACGAAGAATTATTGGAACAAGAATTAGGGGAAGGAAAATACTTGTTTTCAGCCCGATTAGACGTAGAATATTTAAATGAGACCTATAAATTAGAAATCCCAGAAGAAGACTCGTACGGAACCTTGGGCGGATTTATAGTGAATTCTACTAAGAAAATTCCCCAAAAAGGAGATCAAATTGTAATCGATAACTATCATTTTGTGATAGAAGAAGCCACAAATAAGAAAATCGAATTGGTGAAAATAACCATAAAAGACTGATTTTTTTTAATAATTAAAAAAATTGTTGAAAATAAAACGCTAGTTGTATTGTTATTAACTAGATAATTGTATTTTCGCAAACTGAATATAAAATTAACGATAATAAAAATGGCAGTTTTAGCAAAAATTAGACAGCGTTCCGCTTTATTGATAGGAGTTATTGCACTTGCATTATTTGCATTTATAATACAAGATCTATTTAATAGAGGAACATTTAGTCAAAGTTCAAAAGATGTGGGAAGCATCGACGGAAAAGATATTTCATTTGAAGACTTTAGAGTTAAAGTTAGTAATGTTGAAAAAAGTGGTCAAGGAATTACTTCCACTGAAGCTGCAAATAGAGTTTGGGATCAAGAAGTTTCAATCGCCTTATTATCTGCTCAATTTGATAAATTAGGATTGAGAGTAGGTGAGAAACATTTGATTGAAGTTTTAAAAGCAGATCCAAATATTGGAAAAAACCCAATGTTTTTAAATGCAGCAGGAATTTTTGATGTAGTTAAATTTAAAGAATACTTCAAAAGCAATCCTGAAGCAGCGCAATATATTTCTGCTAAAGAAAAAGATGCTGAATTAAATGCAAAATTTCAAATCTACAATACGTTAATCAAATCTGGACTTTACACAACTGCTAGTGAAGGAAAGTTGAAATATGAAATGGAAGCTAACAAAGTAAACTTTAGTTATGTTGCAGCTTTATATTCTTCTATTAAAGACAGTGAAGTAAAAATCTCTGATTCAGATATCGTAGATTATATGAAGAAAAACGAGAAAAAATTTAAAGCGGATGAAACTCGTGAAATTCAATATGTATTAGTTGAAGACAAAGCTTCAAAAGAAGACGAAGCTGAAATCAAAGCTAAAATCACAGGATTATTAAACGGAAGTGTTGTTTACAATGCTAAAACTGGTAAAAATGATACTTTGCCTGGTTTTAAAAATGCTACTAACATTGCAGAATTTGTAAACTCAAACTCTGATGTTCCTTATGATTCTACTTATGTTCCTAAAAATGCTTTGCCAGCTGTTGATGCTGATAAATTATTCAGCTTGCCAGCAGGAGCAATCTACGGACCATATGTTTATGGAAGATACTACGCTATTTCTAAATCTTTAGGATTTAAAGCAGGTGTTAACGCAAAGGCTAGCCATATCTTAATTGGTTATGAAGGTTCTCAAACACCAAACCAAAAAGAGAAAAGAACTAAAGAAGAGGCAAAAGCTAAAGCTGAAGAAATTTTAGCTCAAGTTCAAGCTAATCCAGATAGTTTCATGATGCTTGCTTTTACAAGCTCTGATGATTCATCTGCACAGCAAGGTGGAGATTTAGGATATTTTGGTCAAGGCCAAATGGTAAAACCATTCAATGATTTTGTATTCAGCAACGGAATTGGTAAAGTTGGATTGGTTGAGACTCCTTTCGGTTTCCACATTATCAAAATTACAGACAAACAAGATGGAATTCGTTTAGCTACAATCGCTCAAAAAATTGAGCCATCTGAAGCTACTTCTGATAAAGTATTTACATTGGCTACTAAGTTTGAAATGGAAGCTGCTGATAAAGATTTCAGTGCTACTGCTAAAGAACTTGGTTTAAAAGTTGCGGCTCCTGTAACTGCAAAAGCTATGGATGAGCAATTTGGTCCATTAGGAAACCAAAGAAACATCATCAGATGGGCGTATGACAAAGAAACTAACATTGGAGATGTTAAACGTTTTGAATTGGCTAATATCGGTCACGTAATTGCACAATACAAAAGCGAAAACAAATCAGGTTTAGTATCTGTAACTTTAGCAAGACCTTATGTTGAGCCAATCTTGAAAAACAAGAAAAAAGCTGAAATTTTAAAAGCTAAAATGACAGGATCTAGCATCGAAGCTATCGCTAAAAGTGCTGGTGTAGCAGTTCAGCAAGCAACTGACGTAACTATGGATAACCCAGTGTTGCCAGGTGGAGTTGGACAAGAGCCTAAAGTTGTTGGAAATGCATTTGCTTTAGCAGCAAATAAACTTTCTGCTCCAATTGAAGGAAATACTGGAGTTTATGTAGTGAAAAACGTTAGCACTGTTAAAGCTCCTGCAATTGCAAATCACGCAGAGTATGTTGCTAAATTAAAAGCTCAAAGTGCATCTGATACAAACAGAGTATTGCCAGCTTTGAAAAACAATGCTAAAATTGAAGATAACAGATTACAGTTTAATTACTAATTTCTAGTTATAATTAAAATATAAAAACCCGAAACATTCAAAATGTTTCGGGTTTTTTGTTTAACGTTTTTACGGTTTTGTAATACATATCTCGCTATTTTTTGCAAGTTATATAGGAATAATAGAAATATAATTTAAAAAATTTGGGTTATTAAAATTATTACAGTTAATTTGTTAGCGTTTTTATTTAAACAGAATAAATTTTATTTGTACGATTTTTAAAAATAGCAAGAGAAAATGAATCAGTATTTTAATAATCAGTTAGTTAATGTTTTTTGTGTTTAAGCTTTTTAAAAGAAAACCTAGGGTATATTCCAAAATTGAGAATCATATTTATGGGATTATTATAGAGCTTTTAAAAGTAAGCAGTACCGACATCAATGTTGATGAGCTTGGTGGTAAATACTACTTAAGCAACGAAGAACAGCATTTTAAGGTTACGATCTTAAGTAATGATTACGTCATCAGGTTGACGAACACTCGCGACTCTGTGGCTGAAAAATACGACAAGGTATTTGTTGAAGATGTTTTGAAAGCTGTAAAGGAGGAAAAACATCGCAGAATGGAACTTGTCTATGATTCTATCAATAATAGTATCGAAAAGATGGCTGAACGTCTCCATAATACACTTATTGAATCTAATGAATTAGAAAACCAAAAGGTTCGTCATCTGCAATCAGAACCTGTTGAGGATAAAAAAGTAAGTCTTTAATATTTTATAAAATCATTTCTTCATAAGTGAGAATGGTTTCATATCCTTTTGATTGAAAATACGATTTTGGATTATCTTTAGATAATACCATAACAAAATCGCCTCCCCATGCACCTAGACTTTTAATTGTGCCATCGAAATCAGAAAAAGCTTTTTCTTTTATCGTCTGAATCTCCAGAATATCACTTAAATGATTTTCGTGTCTTTCAATTGCGTTTGCAAATTCTTTTAAGGTTTTAGCATGTAAAATTGCATTCGTAATTTTATTGTTCTCGGCAACACTTTTTGATAAATTTTGATCCTTGTGTTTGTTGTAAGCGTGAATTGCGGCTTTACTGTTTTGCTTTTTATTCAAGTAAACAAAATAGATGTTTTTTGTAAAATCCGGATTAAAATCTACAGGCTCAACACTGTTGTTTTCTATTTTATAAAGAATAGGAGTGTCGTTTTGAGCGCAGGCAATATCATAGCCACTTCCGCCAAAACTGTTTTTCAGCAATGTAAAAGCGTTAATTTTTGTCCATTGCGCAATATTATTGATCAATGTTGATGAAGTTCCTAGTCCCCAGTTTCTTGGAAAAGTGAGGTTTGTCGTGATTTTATAGCCTTCTGAATTATTGATAAAATCTGGATTTAATAAATAAGCTTCGTGAAGAATTTTTATTAAAGTTGTTTTTACAGTTTCGATTTCAGAATTAGGATTGTTTATGACTTCGTCAAATGAAATGGTGTTTTCAAACCAAAGCGTGTTATCGTAATCATAACTTTTCCAGTCAATGATTTTGTCTTTTGCATTTTCGACAATTAGATTCTGTCCAAATTTAGTTGGCAAAGCAAAAGCATCTGCACCGTCTAAAACTAAATATTCTCCAGAGATGAATAATTTTCCGTTACTATAAAATGTTGTTGACATACGTGATTTTTTAGCCCCGATAGCAGTGGAAATCCTTTTGTGTCTCGTTTCTTTAACGAGGCACAAAAGATTGTAACGGATAGCGGGATTAGCTTCTAATTATTTTCTTAAATTTTCAATAAATTCAACTACTGCACTATGCGAAACTGCGGTTTTTTTGAAATGCGCTTTGATTAATTGACGCTCTTCGTTTGTAGCTTCGAACTGGTTGATAATATTATTAAGGTGCATTTTCATGTGTCCTTCCTGAATTCCGGTTGTTGTAAGTGATCGTAATGCAGCAAAATTTTGCGCAAGTCCGGCCACAGCCGTAATCTCCATTAATTCGGTTGCTGAAGGTTTTTGAAGAATTTCTAAACACAATTTTACCAACGGATGTAATGAAGTCAAACCGCCGACAGTTCCTAAAGCTAAAGGAATTTCCATCCAAAATGTAAAAATTCCGTTTTCGATTTTTGCATGAGATAAACTTGCGTATTGGCCGTTTCTTGACGCATAAGCGTGAACGCCGGCTTCGATTGCTCTAAAGTCATTTCCGGTTGCTAAAACTACGGCGTCAACTCCATTCATGATTCCTTTATTGTGCGTTACGGCTCTAAAAGGCTCCACTTCGGCAATTTGAACAGCTTGAACAAAACGTTCAGCAAATTCTTTTGGATTTGGAATATGTTTTTCTGCTAAATCTTCAATTGGGCAAGAAACTTCAGCTCTTACAAGGCAATGAGGGACATAATTAGATAAAATACTCATGATCACCTGAAGTGTATCATCTTCAGAAAATAAATCGGAGTTTTGGAATTCCTCTTTTAATGTTGAAGCAAATTGTTCCAGACAAGAATTGATGAAATTGGCTCCCATGCTGTCTTTGGTTTCAAAAGTAGCATGAAGCTGAAAATAATTTTCAAGTAAATTTCTTTTGTCTTTTAATTGAATGTCCAAGATTCCGCCGCCACGCTGTTGCATGTTTTTAGTGATGCTTTGCGTTTCAGAGAAAAATTTAGGTTTTATTTGGTCGAAAAAAGAATGTAGGTTTTCAGCATTTCCATTAAATGTAAAATGAACTTGGCCAATTTTTTCGGTATTGATTATAGTTGTTTTAAATCCGCCGCGTGTTGCCCAGAATTTTGCTGCTTTTGATGCTGCCGCAACAACAGAACTTTCTTCGATTGCCATTGGGATCGTTTTGTATTTCCCATTAATTAAAAAATTAGGAGCAACTCCAAGCGGAATATATAAATTGGTAATTGTGTTTTCGATAAATTCGTCATGCAGCTGTTGAAGCTTTTCGTCTGAATTCCAGTAATTTCTTATAATATTTAGAGCTTCTTCAGGAGTAGAAAAATATTCGTTTGCGATCCAGTTTATTTTTTCTTTTTTGGATAATTTAGAAAATCCGGCAACAGCGTTGTTCATTCTCAGTGTGTTAAATAATATTGTGCGCACAAAGATACTATTTTAAGAGTTTTGATTGCAATCTATTTAAGTTGTGAAAGTACGCAATCGTTATTTTTTTTAACATTTAACACTTAAAATGTGTATTATGTTTATTTTTTTTACTAAAATTGGGCTCTTTTTATATTTAAAATAATTATAATGAACACAAGTAAATTTACTGCAGTACTTTTATTTTTAACTGCGGTTGTTTTTGGACAGCAGAAAATAACTGTCGAAAACATTTTTGGAGGTACATTTCGTGCTAAAGGAATGGACCAGATGCAATCCTTAAAAAATACCAATCAATATACTGTTTTAAATGTCGATCAGGCAAGCAGAAGTATGCAGGTTGATTTATACGATTTTGCAACGCTAAAAAAAGTTTCAAATTTAATTGATACAAAGAATTTCAACGAGCTTGCAGAAGGAATTGATGCTTACACTTTTGATGCTTCTGAAAAAAAGATGCTGATTGCTTGTAATTCAAACAAGATTTTCCGCCACTCTTTTACTGCTGATTATTTTGTTTATGATATTGCAGGAAAAACGTTGACGAAATTGCTTGATTCTCAAATTCAGGAACCAACTTTCTCGCCTGACGGAACAAAAATTGCTTACGCAAAAGAAAACAACCTATATATATATGATGTTGCTTCAAAAAAATCGGTTGCGGTTACAACTGACGGTAAAAAGAATGCAGTTATAAATGGTATTACGGACTGGGTTTATGAAGAAGAATTTGCTTTTGTACGGGCATTTGACTGGAGTAAAGACAGTAAAAAATTAGCTTATATCCGTTTTGACGAAAGTCAGGTTCCGGAATTTTCAATGTCAATCTTCCACAAAGATTTATATCCAACAATTGAAACGTTCAAATATCCTAAAGCAGGAGAGAAAAATTCAGTAGTGTCATTACATATTTATGATGCTGCAGCAAACACTTCAAAAAAAGTTGATTTAGGAAACTACAATGACTTTTATATTGCAAGAATGCAATGGACAAATGACAATAATGTATTGTCTGCTCAAGTTTTAAACCGTCATCAAGATAATTTAGATTTATTGTTTATCGATGGAAATACAGCTGCTGCAAAAGTAGTTTTGAACGAAAAAGATAAAGCTTATGTTGATGTTACAGATAATTTGACTTTCCTTAAAGACAACAGTTTTCTCTGGACAAGCGAAAAAGACGGATTTAATCATATTTATGTTTATGATAAAACCGGAAAACTTAAAAATCAGGTTACAAAAGGAAACTGGGAAGTTACTTCATACTACGGTTTCGACGAAAAAACTAAAACTATTTTCTACCAATCTACAGAAAATGGTTCTATAAATAGAGCAGTTTACCGTATCTCATTAGACGGAAAAAACAAAGTTGCTTTAACAAATAAAGTAGGTACAAACAAAGCGACTTTCAGTCCAAATTTTCAATACTTTATTAATACGTATTCTAGCGCTTCTCAGCCAACGGTTTATACTTTAAATGATGCTAAAGCTGGAAAAGAAATTCAGGTTATAGAAAATAATCAAGCTCTTGCTGATAAATTAAAAGGATACAATATGCCTTCAAAAGAATTTTTTGTTTTAAAAACGGCAAAAGGAAATGAATTGAATGCATGGATTATGAAGCCAAAAGATTTTGATGCTTCAAAAAAATATCCAGTTTTCATGTATCAATATTCTGGTCCGGGATCGCAGCAGGTCGCAAATCAGTGGAACGCTTCTAACGATTATTGGTTCATGATGCTTACACAGCAAGGTTACATTGTGGCGTGTGTTGATGGAAGAGGAACAGGATATAAAGGTGCAGATTTCAAAAAAGTTACACAATTACAATTAGGTAAATACGAAGTTGAAGATCAAATTGATGCTGCAAAAGTAATTGGTTCTTATCCATATGTTGATGCTTCAAGAATTGGTATTTGGGGATGGAGCTACGGAGGATTTATGGCTTCTAACTGTATTTTCCAAGGAAATGATGTTTTCAAAATGGCAATTGCTGTTGCGCCAGTTACAAACTGGAGATTTTATGATAGTGTTTATACAGAAAGATACATGCAAACGCCACAGGAAAATCCAACTGGATATGATCAAAACTCTCCTATAAATCATGTTGATAAACTAAAAGGGAAATTTTTATTGATTCACGGTTCTGGTGATGACAATGTTCATGTTCAGAATTCAATGCAGATGATGGAAGCTTTGATTCAGTCAAACAAACAGTTTGATTCTCAAATTTATCCGGATAAAGACCACGGTATTTCTGGCGGAAACACAAGAATTCAGCTTTATAATAAAATGACTAACTTTATCAAAGCAAATTTATAATCTAAAAATATTAACCTTAAATAAGAATGAATAATATGGGAGAAACTAAAGTAAAAACTGCGCATCCAAAAGGACTTTGGGTATTGTTTGGGACGGAGATGTGGGAGCGATTCAATTTTTATGGAATGCGAGCTTTATTGACTTTATTTCTTGTGAACTCATTGTTGATGAAGGAAGAGGAAGCTTCATTAATTTATGGAGGTTTTCTTGGGCTTTGTTATTTAACTCCAATGTTAGGAGGTTTTGTTGCCGATCGTTTTTTAGGTAACAGAAATTGTATTTTATTAGGTGGGTTATTAATGGCAACAGGACAAATGTTGTTATTTACCAGCGGTAGTATTTTTGAAAGTAATTTGCCTTTGGCTAAAATTATTATGTACTCTGCTTTAGGAGTTATTGTTTTTGGTAATGGATTCTTCAAACCGAATATTTCTAGTATGGTGGGAAGCTTGTATCCAAAACAAGAAAAGACAAAATTAGATAGTGCTTTTACTATTTTCTATATGGGTATCAACATTGGAGCTTTTTTAGGACAGTCGATTTGTCCTTTATTGGGAGATGTTAAAGATGCTGGAGGAATTAGAGATATTCATGCTTTTAGATGGGGATTCATGGCGGCTTCTGTAGCAATGCTTTTGGGAACAATCCTTTTCTATTTCTTAAAAAATAAATATGTGGTTTCTCCTGAAGGAAGACCATTAGGAGGTTTGCCTTCTAAAAATGAAGCTTCAGACTTTGAAGAAGGTGAAGCGCAAAAAGCTAATTTTTCTACTAAAGCTTTAGTGGTTGCTGGACTTGCATTTATTGCATTAGGATTCTTTTTTCATTATGTAGTAGGTCAAAATTTGATTTATACTTTGATTTATTCTAGTGGATTGGCATTGGCTGGATTGATTATTTCAGATACTTCATTGACTAAAATTGAAAGAGACAGAATTATTGTAATTTACATTGTTTCGTTCTTTATTATTTTCTTCTGGGCGGCTTTTGAGCAAGCAGGTTCTTCATTGACTTTTATTGCAGATAATCAAACCGACAGACATTTCTTTGGTTTTCTGATGCCGCCATCAATGGTTCAAATTTTCAATGGATTATTTGTGGTTATAATGGCAGTACCATTTAGTGTACTATGGGATTTCTTAAGAGCTAGGGATAAAGAACCAATTTCTCCAGTAAAATTAGCTGCAGGATTAGTTATAATTTCAATAAGTTTCTTCATGATTGCGACTCAGGTTTCTTACATTGGAACATCTGGATTGTTATTAGTAAAATGGCTTATTTTATTATATTTTTTGAATACTTGTGCAGAGTTGTGTTTATCTCCAATTGGTTTATCATTGGTAGGTAAATTATCTCCAAAACGTTTTGCTTCATTGTTATATGGAGTGTTTTTCTTGTCAAATGCATCAGGATATGCATTAGGAGGAACTTTAGGTTCTATTTTGCCAGCAACAGGTGATAAATTTGCAAAGGCAAAAGAATTAGGAATTGATCTTCAAGCAGTTTTAGATAATAAAATTACGCCAACTGCTGAGCAATTAGCACTTTTAGATCAACACCAAATTAGTGCGCATAATCACTTTTTTGCAGGATTCGAAATTCATAATTTATATGAATTCTTCATGGTATTTGTTGTTCTTACTGGTATTGCTGCATTGATTTTATTTGCTTTGACGCCGTTCTTGAAAAAAATGATGCACGGTGTTAGATAATATGGAAAAGACAATTACATTAGAAGAAATTCAAAATTTTAAAGGCAAGTACCCAAAGCAATTGTGGTACTTGTTTTTGGTTGAAATGTGGGAGCGTTTTTGCTTCTACGGAATGAGAGGGGTTTTAGCAGTTTTCATGGTCGACCAATTAGGTTTGGTTGAAGGGAAAGCAAATCTTCAATATGGTGCTGTACAAGCATTTGTTTATGCTTTTACTTTTATTGGTGGAATTTTTGCCGATAAAGTTTTAGGTTTTAAAAAGTCACTTCTTTTTGGAGGAATAGTTATGATTTTGGGTAATTTACTGATTGCCGCAAATCCGCATGATTTCTTTTATTACGGAATAACACTTTCTATTATTGGAACTGGTTTTTTTAAGCCGAATGTTTCGTCAATGGTTGGTGAATTATATCATGAAGAAGATGGACGTCGTGACGCAGGTTACGGATTGTTTTATGCCGGAATCAATATTGGCGGAATGTTAGGAGGAGCAATTCCTATTTATTTAGGCAAAAACTATTCTTGGAGTTTGTGTTTCCTTTCTGCGGCAATTGTTATGGTTATTGGGGTTGTAACATTTCTTTTGACTAAAAAGTATCTTGCTCCAATAGGAAATTCTCCATTAGAAAAACAGACGCCGAAAAAACGTAGTCTTTATGAAATTGCAGTTTATGCGGGTTCTATAGTCGTAATTCCGCTTGTGTACATAATGGTTATAAACTCTGATTATACAGAATATTTTATGTATACAATTGGGGTTTTGGCATTAGTGTATTTTATATACGAATTGATAATGATCAAAGAGCGAAAGCAGCAGCTTAAGCTATTGGCGGCATTTGTCTTTATTTTTGCGTATTTTATGTTTATGGCTATTTCAGAACAATCTGGAGGGTCATTATCATTGTTTGCAAAAGACAATTTGTCTACTAAATTGTTGTTTTTTAACATTGATCCAAACGTTGTAAATAATAGTATAAACTCATTATATGTTATTATTTTTAGCCCATTAGTTGGGTTGTTGTGGATTTATTTGTCTAAACGAAAAGTCGAGCCTAATACGATTATTAAATTTAGTTTGTCGTTCCTTTTACTAGCGGCTGGATTCTTTATTTTTTATGCGGCAAGATTTTTTGTCAATAAAGACGGGCTAAGTTCTCTGGATGTCTTTGCTTTAGGATATCTTTTATACACACTTGGAGAATTATGTATTGGACCAATCGGAATGTCTGTAATTACTAAGCTTTCGCCAAAACGTTTGTTTGGTATGATGATGGGACTTTGGTTCTTGTCAAGCGCATTCGGACAATTTGCTGCTGGAAAATTAGGAGCTGAAATGTCAAATGCTAATACCGGAACAACCTTAATGTCTAAATTAATGGCTTATACTGATGGTTATTATCAATTAGCAATTTATGCGGTAATTGCCGCTGTTGCTTTGATAGTTGCTATGCCGTTGATGAAAAAATTAATGCAAGAAGTAAAATAGGACATGTTTTTCTGATTCCTTTTTTGTTTAAATTTGTGGAAAAATATAAAATATGAAAAAGTTTTATTTTATCGCTTTGTTTTTAATTGGAAGTTTTGCATCTCAAGCGCAGGAACTTAAATGGTACACTGATGTAAGAGAAGCAATCACGGTAAGTAATACGGTGCATAAACCAATGTTGATGTTTTTTACAGGAAGTGATTGGTGCGGTTGGTGTATTCGTTTGCAGAATGAAGTTTTGAAGACGCCTGAATTTAAAAAATGGGCGACTGATAATGTTGTTTTGGTAGAATTGGATTACCCGAGAAGAACACCTCAGACTCCAGAAATTAAAAATCAGAACAATGAATTACAGCAAGCATTTGGGATACAAGGTTTTCCAACAATCTTTTTTACAAGTGCTGAATCTAAAGATGGAAAAGTAAACTTTAAAGGTTTAGGGCAAACGGGTTATGTTGCCGGTGGGCCTTCAGCTTGGCTGACCGTTGCAGACGGAATTATAAATCCGAAGAAGTCTTAAGTTTTAAAATATAAAAAAAATAAAAGCTCCTTGTGCTCGTTGCATAAGGAGCGTTTTTTATTTAGTAGGAAAAGTTTTGAGTAGATTTTTTATATTATTGAGTATTTGATATTTTTTTGTTTGTAAAAAAACACATTATGTATTTTTTATCTTAAATAAATTGCATAATTAAAATATTATGTTAATTTCGTTTCACTAATCCAACCAAAACCAATGAATATGACCAAAAAATTACTTATCCTACTATTTTTTTTAGGTTCATTTTTTATGCAGGCGCAAAATCTCGTTTGGAGAACTAATATGACAGATGCAATTGCAATTAGTAATGAACAAAGAAAACCAATGTTAATTCTTTTCACTGCCTCAGGTGTACCAGAGAATCTTCAGAATGAAATATTTAAAACGCCAGATTTTGCTGTGTGGTCGCGCGACAATGTTGTTCTGGTAAAACTTGATCTGTCTGATAATTCAGCTTCAGACAGTGATAAAGAACAAAATCTCAGATTGAAAAATGCTTTTGGCGTTGAAGATTTACCACAGGTTTGTTTTGCCAGTGCATCGATCAGAAAAAACAAAACAACTTTTAGTGCTCTAGGAAAAATATCCTATAAACCTGGAGGAGCAAAAGCATGGATTGCTGAATCAAATGGAATTTTGCATCCAAGCGAATAAGAATTAGCTAATTTTTTCGTTAAATATCCCCTTTTTATGAATGTAAAAAGGGGATATTTTTTAAATTGAGATGAAAAGTTTAAAAATTTCAGGAGCATTTTTTTGCAATTTTTTATTTATTTAACTTTTTATTAGCAATTTCGATTTTCTTACTTTTTTTTGCGATTTTTTGTTTAACGATGTGGTATTTCGTCGGATATTATAGTACTTTAGTCGAAATTAACCTACTTCAAACCCCAAATAATTATGACAAAAAAAGTACTGACACTGCTCGTGTTTTTAGGTTCGTTTTGCCTCCATTCGCAAGGATTGGTGTGGAAAACTTCAATGACTGATGCTGTTGCAGCAAGTATGGAACAGAAAAGACCGCTATTTATATTTTTTACAATTGCGGGCGCTCCAACAAGACTCCAAAATGAAATTTTTAATACGCCAGATTTTGTGGTGTGGGCTCGTGACAATGTTGTTTTGGTAAGATTAGATTTATCAGACACAACAATATCTGATGCCGAAAAAGAACAAAACGTTAGTTTGAAGAATGCACTTGGTGTAGTAGAATTGCCGCAGGCTTGTTTAACCTTAGCTTCTGTTCGAAAAACTAAAACAACTTTTAATTTGCTTGGCAGGCTTCCTTACAAACCCGTTACTGCAAAAGCATGGATTTCTGAAGCTAATATTATGATGAATCCAGAATAACAAAATTTTTATTTTAACTGATAATATCCCTTTTCGGCTGTGGCATGAAAAGGGATGTTTTTTTTACTGCAAGTGCTTTTCCAAATTTTTTGAATTGAGTTAGAATTTGAAGCATCAGCGATGATTATTGTTGGTTGAATTTCCGCGAGCACTCGATCTAAATTTATTTTTGGGATTGTACCAATATTAAAATGTCTGGTTGAATCTTTTGGTCATAAATAGCAGAACTGTCTATGATAAAGATTTTTTTGCCATTATAAAAAAGCAAATTTTTAGTTTGACTGATGGATTTTATTTTACCAAAAGTTCCTGTCAAATATGAATTTAAAACTTTGGTTTTAGAGTCGATCGAAAAATGTTTATCATTGGTATAAAGTGCAATATTTTTTCCGTTTCGAATTGTAATCACTGTTTTTTTCTTCAAATTATAAATGGTCAATTCTTGCTGTGTTTGTGTTTCTTTTTTGGTATAAATAAAAGAAATCTGAACCATGATTATAGCTAGCAATAATGCAATTAATTTGTTGAAAGCAGGTTTTTTAAGCCAAATAATTGCTGTGAATATCAAAAGATAAAAAGTAAGAAGAAAGTAAAAATTAAAGCTGATGTCCAGAATTACAAATGATTTGACAGAAGCGATAGCATGAATAATTTCGTTTAAAATATAAATGCTTTTTTCTAGAATTTTAGTCAAGAAAAGTGGAGGAGAATCAAATGCTGCATAAACCATTACAATAATTCCGGCAATCATCACAAAGGCTAAAACAGGAATGATAACAATATTTGTAATGAAAAACAGTCCAGGGAATTGATGAAAATAATACAGACATAATGGAAAGGCGCCTATTTGAGCGGCGAATGAAACCGTCAGCGCATCCCAGATATAAGCCGCAATCTTATTTTTTGGTACCCATATTTTTTTTAATAATGGCTGTAGCCAAAGAATGAAAAACAGCGCAATATAACTTAACTGAAAACCTGCATCGAAAAGAAAATAAGGTTCAAAAAGCAAAATCAACAACATTGAAACTAAAAGAGTGTGGTAAATATTTCCTGTTCGGCGGAGATGATTTCCAATGGTGAGAAATGAAAACATTACAACAGAACGCAATACAGAAGGAGATAATCCTGAAATTATAGCAAAAAAGCCAAGAGCCGTCAAAACCGAAATTAATTTTATGAAAGATCCTTTTCTCGTGTTTGGAATTGGTTTTAAAAGAAAATTTATCAAAAGCATTATAAAACCGACATGGAGTCCCGAAACAGATAAGATATGTGTCGCGCCAGAATATTGATAATCCTGAATGATGTCTGGCGAAATTTCTTGTTGTTGGCCTAAAATTAGAGCAAGCGCAACATTCATTTCGTCGGCATTAAAATGTGAGTTTTCTAGATTATGAATAATGCGCTGATGAAGACCATCTGAATAATACCAGATATCTTTTTGAATGGTTTTATTGAACTGAATTTGAGGTCTTGAAATGTAAATTTGAGCATAAATCTGTCGGTCAGATAAGTATTTGGCATAATCAAACTGACTGGGATTTTTGTTCGATTTATTTGCCTGTAAAGTAGTTTTGGTTCTAATTATATTGCCGATAATGAGAGAATTATTAGTACTGTCTTTTGCAATATTGACAATAATTTTTCCAGAATAGACTTTATCATCGATTTGCTTTACTAGCGCTGTATAACGATCACTGTATGAATTGCTTTTGAGCTTTTCATGTAAAGTAAATGTTATTTGTGACGGAATTTCAAATGCTTTCTGGCAATGTATGTAATTTGATTTTTGGAGCGAATCTGTATGTACGAGTAGCGTAATTCCTCCAAAGAAAAAGGCTATAAAATACGTGCTTAAACCGAAAAATGGTATAAGAGTTTTATGTTGTTTGCTTAAAAAATATAAAATCAAAAATGCAGTTGTGCCGAAAATTATTGCAGTAATTGCAACAAGCGCTGAAATTTGTATGTGATAAAAAAACAAGATTCCGGCAAGAAACCAAACGGTAATTTTAATCAAAGGAAAATCTAATACTTTCATGATTTAAAAGTATTAAAATTTTGTAAGAAAAAGAATATAAATTAATTATTCTACAACTCGATTGATTTGAGCAAAAGAATTTTGGTAATAAGGCTCTTTTGTCGACGAAATAATAACGCCTTTTGAAGTAGATGAGTGGATGAATTTTATCTCGTTTGAATTGATTTCTGTAATTAGTCCAACATGGTTTATCTGCCTGCTTTTGTTGGTTTTAAAGAAAATCAAATCGCCTTTTTGAGCATCTTTTATTGGAATTACAGTTCCAATTTGCGATTGCTCAAAAGAACTTCTTGGCAATTTAATATTTTCAGATTCAAAAGTAGTAAAAACCAATCCCGAGCAGTCAAAACCATTTTTTGTAGTACCGCCAGCTTTATATTTTACGCCAATATTTTCTGTGGCAGTTTCAATTAAATGATTTACAAGGGATTTGTTTTCTCGTTTTGTCTCCTTTTTGCTAACTGTGCTTGAAGAAGATTTACAAGATGTAAACGTGATTGCTAAAAGAATTAAAACAATTATTTTTTTCAAAATCAAAAAGTTTTAAGCTTGCTTTAAATCGGCTACGATAAGTTTTGCTGTTTTTTTGCTAGCGCCCACACCGCCAAGTTTTTGTTCCAGAATATCGTAGTTTTTCAATAGTTTTTCGCGATAAACAGGTTCTAACAATTTTTTTAGCTCTTCTTTAATGCGTTTTGTGTTGCAGTCGTTCTGAATCAATTCGGTTACAACTTCTTGATCCATAATTAAATTGACAAGTGAAATGTATTTTAAAGTGATAATTCGTTTTGCAATTTGATATGAAATTTCGCTTCCTTTATAGCACACCACTTCTGGAACTTTAAAAAGCGCAGTTTCTAGAGTTGCCGTTCCTGAAGTTACAAGAGCAGCAGTTGAAGAACGCAACAAATCGTAAGTTCTGTTAGAAACAAATGCGATATTTTTATTTTTTATAAACTGCTGATAAAATTCGTAATCCTGACTCGGCGCGCCAGCAATTACAAATTCATAATCCTGAAAATCATCAACAACGCTCAACATTACGCTTAGCATTTTTGTGATTTCCTGTTTGCGGCTTCCGGGTAAAACAGCTATAATTGGTTTTTCGCCCAATTGATTTTCTTTTCTAAATGTTGCTTCATCAAATGCAGGCTGATTTTGGATCGCATCAATTAACGGATGCCCGACAAAATCAACTGGAAAATGATGTTTGTCTTCGTAGAAGCTTTTTTCAAACGGAAGAATCACAAACATCTTGTCGACATCTTGCTTGATAGCTGTGATTCTGTTTTCTTTCCAAGCCCAAATTTGTGGCGAAATATAATAGTGTGTTCTGTAATTTAATGCTTTTGCCCATTTTGCAATACGCATATTGAAACCTGGATAATCAATAAAAATTATTACATCTGGCTTGAATTCAGAAATGTCTTTTTTGCAGATTTTAATATTGTTCAATATCGTTTTTAGGTTAAAAACGACTTCAACAAATCCCATAAAAGCTAGGTCACGATAGTGTTTTACTAAAGTTCCGCCCGCTTTTTGCATTAAATCGCCTCCCCAAAATCTGATTTCAGCCTGCGGATCTTCTTCGTACAAAGCTTTCATTAAGTTTGAACCGTGTAAATCTCCAGAAGCTTCGCCAGCTATGATGTAATATTTCATATTGAGTTTTTTAAAAGTGCGCCGAATTTTAGAAACGCAGCATTTTTTTGCAGAACAAAGATAAGATTTAAATAAATAAAGTTGAAATTGCTAAAACAATCACAGCAAAAACAACACCTCTCGCCATTAATTCTTTATTTTTTTTCAAAAGAAATAAGAATAGAATAAGATCCAAAACGGTTCCTAAAGTAATTACTTTTCCTAAATATCCATATTGTTTTATGGTTTGAAGGCCGTTTGAAAGATCAAAAGAGGTAAATAATTTTATGAAAAGATAACTTCCTATAAGCGAAGTGATAATTCCGATTATAAAACCAAAAAGCATGTCTAATTTACTCATTTAATTTCCAAGTATTAAGTTGTTGCATTGAATGATGAGCCGTTAAATCAAACTGAACCGGAACAACGGAAATATAACCGTTTTCAAGCGCCCATTCGTCAGTATCTTCGCCTTTGTCTTCGTTTGTAAATTTTCCGGTAAGCCAGTAATAATCTTTCCCGAAAGGAGTTTGTCGTTTGTCAAATTTTTGGGCATAGTACGCTTTCGCTTGACGACAAATTTTTATTCCTTTGATTTCGTTTTCTTTTAATTTCGGAAAATTTACATTTAAAACGACGCCGGCAGGTAATTTATTGGCAAGCGTTTCAAGCGCTATTTTTTTTACGAATGATTTTATTGGCTCGAAATCGGCGTTCCAATCAAAGTCTAAAAGAGAAAATCCGATTGCTTGAATTCCTTCAATTCCGGCTTCAACAGCTGCGCTCATTGTTCCCGAATAAATCACATTTATAGATGAATTTGAACCGTGATTAATACCAGAAACACAAAGATCTGGCTTTCTTTTTAAAATTTCATTTACACCCAATTTTACACAATCGACAGGAGTTCCAGAACAACTATATTCTGTAACTGTATCACCATCTTTCGAAATTTTATCTAGAAATAAAGTATTATTTATCGTTATGGCGTGTCCCATGGCGCTTTGAGGTTTGTCTGGAGCAACCACAACAACATCTCCAATGGTTTCCATTACACTAATCAAAGCCCTGATTCCAGGAGCCAGAATTCCGTCGTCATTAGTTACTAATATTAAAGGCTTTTCGTCTTTCATGCGGTCGCAGGATTTTTTTTGTTTTGTCAAAATTAAGGCTTCTTTAGGCAAATGTAGCAACAGATTTTGGTAGAATACTAACAAATAAATAAAAATTGTAAACTAAATCTTAAAGGACTTTTCAACAACAAACATTTTTATATCTTTAACAAAAAATTATAGTGGGCTTGGCTTTGTTGGCACAGTTTTTACCGTAACTTAGATTAAAAAATTTGATGAATGCTATTATTAAGTTTATGAAAAGAAATTATAAAATACTTATAGCCGTATTATGCTTGTCTGTTACCTTGTTTGCCTTTAAGATAAATGCAGATAAGTCTGAAGATCCGGATCCAAATAGAGACAAAACACTTTTAGAATTGCTTGCTTTTGTTATTGAAAAAGGACACTATAGTCCGGCTGAAATCAACGATGAATTTTCGAAAGGTATTTTTAAAGATTATATAGATGCACTAGATCCTTCAAAAAGGTTTTTCCTGCAGTCTGATATTGACGAATTCAAGCAGTATGAATTACAGCTTGATGACCAGTTTTTAAACAAAGATCTTACGTTTTTTAATCTTACTTACACAAGATTGATGAAGCGTATGGAAGAAAGCAAAAAACGCTACAAAACAATTTTGGCACAGCCTTTCAACTACAATGTTGATGAGACTTTTAATGCTGATTATGAGCATATTCCTTATGCAAAAAATACTGCGGAAATTAATGAAAGATGGAGAAAACAAATTAAATTGTCGACGCTTTCTTCATTGGTTACAAAACAAAAATTGGAAGAAGATAAAAAGAAAGCAGATCCTAATTATAAAGAAAAATCTTTTGAAGCTTTAGAGAAAGAAACTCGTGAAAGTTCTTTAAAATCTCTAGATGATAATTTCAGTTTGATTAAAGATTTGAATAAAGAAGATTGGTTTTCTGTTTATGTAAACTCAATCATGACTCGTTTTGATCCTCATACAAGTTATTTTGCACCTGAAGAAAAAGATCGTTTTGATGTAAATATCAGTGGAAAATTAGAAGGTATTGGAGCGCGTTTGACTAAGAAAAATGATTTTACTCAAATTGATGAGTTGATTTCTGGAGGTCCGGCATGGAAAGGAAAACAACTTGAAGCAGGTGACATGATTTTGAAAGTGGCACAAGGAAACGAAGAGCCAGTTGATGTTGTTGGAATGCGTCTTGATGATGTCGTGAAAAAAATCAAAGGCCACAAAGGAACAGAAGTAAAACTAACAGTTAAAAAAGTTGACGGAACTATTAAAGTAATTTCAATTATTAGAGATGTTGTTGAAATTGAAGAAACATATGCTAAATCTAGTATTGTTGAAAGAAACGGCTTGAAATACGGAGTTATTTATTTGCCTAAATTCTACATTGATTTTGAAAATAAAGATGGACGCGATGCTGGAAAAGATATTGCTCTTGAAGTAGAAAGATTGAAAAAAGAAGATGTAAATGGTATTGTGTTGGACGTTCGTGATGATGGTGGTGGATCTCTTTCAACAGTTGTTGACATTGCAGGTTTGTTTATTGAAGAAGGGCCAATTGTACAGGTAAAATCTGCTGGTAAAAAGAAAGAAGTTTTATACGATAAAGATAAAAAAATCGAGTGGGACGGACCATTAGTAATTATGGTTAACAGTTTCTCAGCTTCGGCTTCAGAGATTTTGGCGGCTGCAATTCAGGATTACAAACGTGGAGTTATCATTGGAAGTAAACAAACTTACGGAAAAGGAACTGTACAAAATGTTCTTGATTTGAATCAGTTTGTGCGTAATGCAAATTATGGCGACCTTGGTGCTTTGAAAATTACGGGACAAAAATTCTATAGAATCAATGGAGGTTCTACGCAATTAGAAGGTGTTCATAGTGATGTTGTGATGCCAGATCGTTATGCTTACTTAAAAATGGGTGAGCGTGATATTGACAACGCAATGCCTTGGGATAAAATTGATCCGGCTGATTACAGCACTTGGACTTCTAACGAAAAATTTACTCAGGCGATTAATAACAGCCGAAACAGAATTGCAAATAACGATCAATTCAAGTTGATTGAGGACAATGCAAAATGGATTGATCTTAAAAATAAAGAGAATACATATAGTTTAAATATCAAAAACTTTAAAGCAACTCAGGAACAAGTTGAAAATGAAGGTAAAAAATACAAACCAATTGCGGATTATAAAAACAATCTGGTTTTTAAATCATTGCCTTATGAAGAACTTGAAATGAATAATGATGCTACATTAAAAGAAAAGAGAGAGGCTTGGCACCAAGCATTAGCTAAAGATGTTTATGTGGAAGAAGCTTTGAATGTTTTAGATGATTTGCAGACTAAAAGTCTTGTAAAAAATACAGTTACTCCTAAAATGAAAAAGGATAAACTGGTAAAATCTTAGTTCGATAAAGAATTAATTTGTTATTAAAATGCTCCATAGATATATTATTTATGGAGCATTTTTTTGTAAGTTTATTACCTGATAAAAATAAAAGATGAAGAAATATATTGTTTTGAGTTTAATTGGTTTTGTATTGTTTTCTTGTAAAAATGAGAATTCAAAAAGGGAAGATCTGGGAACAGAAAAAACTTCTTCTTTTGCTTCAACTCAAAATAGTACAGATTCTTTGTACACAATTTCATATTTGCCAACTTCAACTACTGGGCAAATTGTGAAGCACAAATATTATACACTTTCTTATAATGAAAAATTCGAGCAGGCTGAATGGGTGGCGTATGAACTAAAAAAGGAATATTTGAAAAATGGAGATTATAAGCGTCCGTATTTTATTGAAGATCCAAAGGTAACAACCGGTTCTGCCGACTGGAGAAACTATAAAAAGTCAGGATATGATAAAGGGCATCTTTGCCCGGCTCGTGATATGGAGTTTAATGAAAGTGCTTATAATGATACTTTTTATACGTCTAATATTTCACCTCAAGACCATGATTTTAATAGTGGTATTTGGAATAGAATAGAACAAAAAACACGTTACTGGGCAGGGAAATACAATGACATTTATATTGTAACGGGTGGAATTTTGAAAGATTCAGATAAAAAAATAGGGACAGAAAATGTTGCTGTCCCTCAATATTTTTATAAAATTATCGTCGCTAAATCAGGAAAAGAACATAAAGCAATTGCTTTTTTGGTTCCGAATGAATTCAGCTATAAGTCAATTTATGATTTCGTTGTTCCAATTGAAACTGTTGAAAAAATGACTGGAATTGATTTCTTCCCAAATTTGAAAAACTTAAAAAGCAGTAAGGACTTTTAATTCTTCAATAGTGTGAGTTGGGTTTTCCGCTTTAAAAACAAAGCTTCCTGCGACTAAAACATCAGCTCCGGCTTCTACAAGCTGTTTTGCATTTTTGCTTGTAACACCACCATCAATTTCAATTAATGTCGAAGCGTTTTTTCGTGTAATTAAAGCTTTTAGTTTTTGAACTTTAGCATATGTGTTTTCGATAAACGATTGTCCGCCAAAACCTGGATTCACACTCATTACCAACACCAAATCAATATCGTTTATCACATCTTCTAATAAATCAACGTTTGTATGCGGATTTATTGCAACTCCAGCTTTCATGCCTTCTGCCTTAATGGCTTGCAAAGTCCTGTGCAAATGAGTGCAGGCTTCGTAATGAACCGTTAATCCATTTGCTCCTAAATCAGCAAAAGTTTTAATATATCTATCAGGATCAATTATCATTAAATGTACATCAATATATTTTTTTGCATGTTTTGAAATCGCTTCTAAAACCGGCATCCCGAAAGAAATATTCGGAACAAAAACTCCATCCATAATATCGATATGAAACCAATCGGCCTGACTGTTGTTGATCATTTCTATATCGCGCTGTAGATTTGCAAAATCGGCAGCAAGAACGGAAGGAGCAATAAGTGTATTTTTCATTGTTTAGTTGTGTGTTGTTTTTTTACAAAGATAAATTTTTTATGAGTTGCAGTGAAATTTAACCGCAAAGCACGCGAAGATTTATGAAAAGTTTGTTATTTATGGAAATATGCTCGCAAAGTCGCAGAGTCGCAAAGTTTATTATTCTTTGCGACTCTGCGACTTTGCGAGATTCTTTAAAAAACCTTTGTGTGTTTTGCGGTTAAATTTCAAAAATGTAAAATAA
The DNA here is from genome assembly GCF_007341385.1 of Flavobacterium daemonense. GTDB lineage: Bacteria > Bacteroidota > Bacteroidia > Flavobacteriales > Flavobacteriaceae > Flavobacterium > Flavobacterium daemonense. The sequence continues at coordinate 237,295 of NZ_VJYD01000005.1, read as the reverse complement.
AAAACTCCGGTAATCAGCCGGAGTTTCAATCATCAATCAAAAAACGAACAGTCAATCAAACTGTTGTTTACGTTACAAAGGTTTCATGTTTAATTTTTCAAGTTACAAAAACAACCTGAAACTTTAAACCTGAAACAAATATTGTTTATCCTAAATAAGTTTTAAGGATTTTACTTCTAGAAGTATGTTTCAATCTGCGGATTGCTTTTTCTTTAATCTGACGAACACGCTCACGAGTTAAGTCGAAAGTTTCTCCAATTTCCTCAAGAGTCATTGGGTGTTGATCGCCAAGACCAAAATACAAACGAACTACATCAGCCTCTCTTGGAGTTAATGTTTCTAATGAACGCTCGATTTCAGTGCGTAATGATTCGTGAATTAATTCTCTGTCTGGGTTTGGAGATTCACCAGAACGTAAAACGTCATAAAGGTTAGAATCTTCACCTTCAACAAGAGGTGCATCCATAGATAAGTGACGTCCAGAGTTTTTCATAGACTCTTTTACGTCATTTACAGTCATGTCAAGTTCTTTTGCAATTTCTTCAGCAGAAGGCGGACGCTCATTAGATTGCTCTAATAATGCATACATTTTGTTGATTTTATTGATAGAACCAATTTTGTTTAATGGTAAACGAACGATACGTGATTGTTCTGCTAATGCTTGAAGGATCGATTGACGAATCCACCATACTGCATAAGAGATAAATTTAAATCCACGAGTTTCATCAAAACGTTGTGCGGCTTTGATAAGACCTAAGTTTCCTTCGTTAATTAAGTCAGGAAGAGTTAATCCTTGATTTTGATATTGTTTAGCCACAGATACTACGAAACGTAGGTTGGCTTTTGTTAATTTTTCTAATGCTCTTTGATCACCCGCCTTAATTCTTTGTGCTAATTCTACCTCTTCATCAGCGGTAATTAGGTCAACTTTTCCGATTTCTTGTAGATATTTATCTAACGATGCAGTTTCACGATTAGTTACCTGCTTGGTGATTTTAAGTTGTCTCATGTTTTTGCCTCCTCTATTTTTAAAGTGTACAAATGGTTATACGTATGATGTATCAAAAAAGTTACAACTAAATGAAAAATATTTTAAAATATTTAAATTTAATTTCGTTTTGGATGAAAAGTATTTAGTTTTTGTATTTTAATTTGTTTGTTTTCAAATGAATATCAAAATAAAAACCTTTGTTCCAAAATGTGAGAACAAAGGTTTGTAAAGTCAAAAAACGAAAGTTTTTTTAATTTGTTTTAAGATCTTTTACTTCAAAAGTTTCTTTTAATGATACAGGAGAACCATCTTTTGTAAAACCTTCTAGATCGATTTCATATACGCCAAGCACATCAGATGTAAAAAAAGAAATGCTGTTTTCTACGTTTTCAAGCTTCAAATCTGGTTCCCAAAGCAATAAATGTCTGTAATCTGGAATTCTGTCGTATTTACTTTTATCGGTGTAATCTTGTTTGAAATACGTTATTTTTTCCTGTGGTCGCTGAATTTCTGTTTTCAAATAATAACTTCCTTTTTCTTTGCTTTCATAATCATTGTTTTTTGTAGTAAAACTTATGATGCCATTGAAAGCTGTTGGGCCATATAGATAAACTCCAGGAACAATACTTATTTTATAGACATTTTCCATTTTATAGTCTTTCAACTCGTTAGTATTTTGAATTAATAATCCATCAACAAGAACTAAAGCGGGTTCTGCAAAAAATTTCAAATCATAATTAATGTCTCTCACACCCAAAGTGAAATTGTTATTGTCCTCACGATAATAAACTTCTTTTAATATCTCGGTAACCGTTTCCTTGAGAGTTGGAAATTTAGTATAATCTGCAAGAACATATTCCTTTTCTGCAGGATGATAGAATGGTATGGCTTTTTTAACCGCTTTTATACTGTCTCTCTTGTGTGTATAATAGATATTTTCAATTTGATTGGCGACTGACCTTTGTTCGATGCTATTTTTATAATCTGAAGTAAGATTCAAATCATCAAGAGGTTTTATTTCAGACAAGCTATATTTTTTGTCTTTATTAATTTCGATATTAAAATCAGCTCTGTTGCTTTCTAAAACCTGAATCGCAACATTTGGATAATTTGGTAATTTGTCTAAAATGAAATTGAATTTTCCTCGTATATCTGTTTTGACAATTTTAAAAGAAAAATCGATGCCAGGAACTGAAAGTGCAATGTTTTTGCCTGCAACTTCCTTTGGATTTTTGTTGTTGATGATAGTGCCCGATACAAGCTCTCCTCTAAGTTCTGGTAAAAATTGCAAACTGTCATTCAAAGTGCTTTTTACGTTTGATTTTGCGAATTCAAAAGCATCTTTTTGTTTTAGTGACGGTAAATTATCTGCTCTTTTGATTGCTATTGAAAAACTTCCTCCAGCAGATTTAAGTGCTTTTAAAGATTTTATTTTTACCTGAATTTGATCTCTTGTTGAAGCCGTTTTTTTGTTCAATTCTAATGAAAAAAGTTCGTTTTTTGCATTGTTTACTGAATTAGATTCTGTGATTTGTGCATCATTCTTTTGGGGCTCATTTTTCTTACCGACAATGCTGTTTTTAGCAATTACATAAGGATTAATAATTACCAATTCAACTTCTGATATTTTATGTTCCTTTTTGTTTAACATCCAATTCGTATAAGCAATCAGTTTATAAGTGCCTGTATTTACTGTTGTAGGAATAAAAAAATCGCCTTGTCCGTTGCCATTTTCCAGATAAATTTTATTGGTAAGGACATTTTGGTTTTGGCTGTCAAGAAGTTCTACATGAGCAATTTTGCTTATAAGACTAAATGTATTGTCAGATGGATTTAAGCAATAGAACTTGCAATGCAGTGTTTCTCCAGCAATTAAAGTTGTGTTGCTTAAATGAATGAAAAGACTTTCATCATTAGATTTACTAATGGTTATGTTTTTCTGTAATAAATTATTTTGCCCAATAATTGCAGGTCCAATTATGAGCATTATCAAGCCGATTATTTTTTTTAATCTATCCAAAATGCAGGTTTAATGTTAGATGAAATACTGGTACAATCGCCACAAGGAGAAGGAACAAATACTATAGCCGACATATCGTCTAAGGCTCCATAATATACCTTTTCTGGTACTGGTGATTGAATTAATGCTAATATGGTGTATCCTGCACAGCCTTTAGAAGTCCAGCAGTTTGCCAATAGTTGTGTTCTGCATTCTGTATAAAATGGCGGATACGGATCTGTAGGAAATAAGTCTCTAAAGTTGAAAAAGATTCGTTTTGAAGAAACCGAAGAAACTTCAAAATAACCAACAACTTTCTCTTCGGGATCATCATTATTTTTAATATTTCCATAATTGAATCCTGGTTGTACCTGTGAAAATAAACTAGAGGAAGTTGAAAGTGTCTTTAAAGTTTTATAATACGTATAAGATTCTGAATTTTGAACATATTGGCGCACTAAAATACTATAGCGTTCGTTAATAATAGGACTTTTAATGTCTATGAAACGTATTGGCAAATTGATGCGATCTTCGTTTTGACCAGCATTACTGACTAAAATTAAATCATCTGATTTTTTTGTTGTATAACATACTCTTGTTTCCTTGTCTCTGGGTACAATTAAATAACTAGGATATTGACCAGTGCCGTTTGGGTCTACTATAAGCTTGTCTGGATTCCAGCTTGGAGAAATGACTTTATAAGTTTCCTCATATTCAAATCTATAAAATTTTGAACTTGCGGTAGGATCATTACTAGTTACAAGTATTTCCGCACCTTTGATGCCATCTACCGTAACAACTTTTGGTTCGACATTGATTTCGCTTACAGATGTCAATGTTTGCAAAGTTGAGGAATAGGATTTTCCATCTTTTGTAGTGATATTTAATTGATATGATCTTCCTGGAACTGCTTGAAAAGGGTCTTTTGAAACATAAAGGCCTGAGAAATCTTCAAGCTCAAAACTATAGTTATTATTATCACTATCTGTTACATAAACATTTGCGCCTTTTTCAAATTCTTGTTCTTTTTCTCCCAGGCGGTAAGTGCGACTCACTTTTATTTCTTGTTTCTTTAATTCGTTTGTAATATTTGCTTGAACAACCAATATGCTTTCGAAAGTATTTGATTGAAAAACATATTGTTCCGTACAACTACTAACAGAAAAGCAAAATATCGCAAAAAATAATATTTTGTAAAATTGATTAATATAATGGGTTTTAAATTTCATTACAGTATTGATTAAAATTTAACGTTATAAGTTATGGTCGGAATTGGCACAGAAAATATAGAAGTTTTGTATGCTTTTATTTGTCCATCTGTCGTTACAAAAAATATCGAGTATGGATTATTTCGGCCTAAAACATTATAAATTGATATATTCCAGAAGCTATGCGATAACTTTTTTATTTTGTGATTTCCTTCAATATTAAAACCAATATCAAGTCGATAATAATCAGGTATTCTGTATTTATTTCGGTCGCTATATAAAGTATATTCCATACCATTATAAATATAGCTTCCTACTGGAAATGTGATAGGTCGTCCAGATTGATATACAAAATTACTAGATATACTATAACGCTGTGTAAATTTATAATTTAGTACTGCGCTTACCTCGTGCGGTTTGTCAAAGTTTGTTGGAAAATAATGTCCATTGTTGACCTTTTCATCAAGAAACTGACTGTCCGATTTTATAAAAGTACGTGCATAAGTATAACCTAACCAACCATTAAGTTTTCCGGCATTCTTTTTTACTAAAAATTCAACACCATACGCTTTTCCTTCTCCTTGCAATAATTGCGTTTCGGTATTTTCTTGCAGCATTAATTGTGAGCCGACTTTATAATCCAGAAGATTGTATGATTTTTTATAATAGCCTTCAACGCTCAATTCGACATTGTCATTATCTAGATTTTTGTAAAGTCCTAAAGAAAATTGATGTGCTTCTTGAGGTTTGATGTTCAGATCAGACAATTTCCAAGCGTCGGTTGGCGATTGCGTCGTATTGTTTGTTAGCAAATGTATGTATTGATAGGTTTTGTCATAACTTCCTTTAATTGACAAATCATCTGTAAATAAGTAACGCATTGCGATTCTTGGCTCAAATCCACCATAGGTTTTTATGACTTCATTTTTTTTGTAATAATTTGTGGCAATAACATTGTTGTCGTTTATAGGGGCGTTTTCTTTATAAACTTGTTGTGTGGATTCTCCAAGTGCAGAATAGGTCGAATATCGCAGCCCGAGACTAATTTGTATTTTCTCATTCAAAGTATAATTGTCAGAAAAATATAAAGCAGATTCGAGCGCTTTTTCATCGTCAATTTGTATCGGAATAATGGTAGATTCCGCTGTTTTTGGGTTCAGATATCCTGGTGCAACATTGTAAAGTTTACTCGATAAACCATAATTAAATGCGTGTTTGCTGTTTAGCGAATAATTTGTATTTGCAATAAATTGCGTTTCGTTTAATTTATAGCCGTAATCAAACGAGTTTGCAGTTCCGTTATCAAAGTCAATATTGAATTTATAATTGCTATTCGTAAAAATAAAGTCCGTTTTAGTTTTGTTGCTGAATGCGTGGTTCCATTTTAGGGAAATCAAGGCATTGCTGTATTTGTAAACAGAGTCGGAAGAAATACTGAAACGATCTTTGCTATAATACAAAGTTGTTTCAACATTATTGTTTGGATTTATTTTATGATTGTATTTTATGATTCCGTCAAAAAATGCTGCTTGGCTATTTTTTAAATTTTCGTTGTCTAATTGTTTTAAAATCCATTCCGAATAGGTAGTTCGTACACCAACCAAAATGCTTGCTTTGTCTTTTACAATTGGAGCTCCAATCGATAAATTACTCGTTACAGAACCAATGCCAGCTTCACCAGAAAATTTTTGAGGATTTCCGTTTTTTGAAGCAATATCAAATACAGAAGACAATCGACCACCAAATCTAGCAGGAATGCTTCCTTTGTAAATGTCAACTTTACTTGTCGTATAAGGGTTTACAGCCGAGAAAAAGCCTAAGAAATGCGATGTGTTATACAAAACAGCATTGTCTAAAAGAATTAAGTTTTGATCATCTTTTCCTCCGCGAACATTAAATCCAGCAGAACCTTCTCCTGTAGTTTTTATACCGGGCAAAGTTGTTGCCACTCTAAAAATATCTCTTTCACCAAGAACTAATGGAATGTTTTTTATTTTTTCAACATCAATGGTAGAAACTCCCGCAATAACATCTTTTACATTTTTGTCAGCGTTCTTTTTAATTACTACTTCATCAAGTTCATTGATGCTTTCGTATAGAAAAATATCAAGTGTCCCATTGTCATAAACCATAATAGTTTCGGTTGCCTTTTTATGATTTACTAATTCTACATCTATATAATTTAATCCATACGGAACAGTCAATTTATAAGAGCCGTCATTATTAGCGACCGTACTTATATTTTTATCACGAACTCTTATTGTTGCATTAGAAAGTTCGTTTTTTGTTTTGATGTTTTTTATAAAACCAGAAAGCACATACGATTTTAATTCGCTTCCTTTTCTCTCTTTACCAATATAGATTATTCCAGATGCAGCTTGACTTTTAGCTATACTGTCGTATTGCTGATGAAATACTGGTTTTGCTGTATTTTGATTTGCTTGAGAATTTTCTGGAGTCGAAAAATAATTATCAGGGAGCGAGCTGTGGATCGTGCTGTTTTTTGATAGAATTACTTTTTTATCGATGATATAAAAATTCAGAGCCGTTTTTTCAAAAAGGCTGTTTAGTAAATCATTAAGCGAAATATCGGTGTAACTTTTTGTAATCAAATTAGTTTCATCAGCAAACCAGTTTTGGTCATAGTAAAACTTATAACCTGTTGTTTGTTCAACTTTTTCTAATGCTGTTTTTAAATTAGCATTTGAAAATTCAATTGAAATTTTTTCGTTTTTGTCCTGACTAAATGATACTGTATAAAAAGCTAATAAAAATATGGTGAGTATAATTTTTTTCATTTTTTACTTAGATTCATTAGGGAGGAAATTGTTTATTTCTTTGATTAGATTCTCGACAAAAACTTTATTATCGACTTCCTCTAGCTGCTTATTTGTACTGTAATAATTTTTTATTTTGCTTTTCAGTTCGGGGAAAATTTTGATGACATCACTTTTTGACGCTATCTTATAATAGGTGTCTTTATATTTCAATACAAATTCATTTTTTTCTGTAAACGTGTCAGTAGAATTCTGCACATCGTCTGAAACTGATTTTGTGTCAATAACTTTAGATCTATTTTTGTGATGTTTGATATAAAGAATATTGTTTTTTGAGTATACAATTTCCTGATAGTAACCACTCATATAATCTGGACACGAAGCACCGTTGTAGTTTATATTAACGAAATGTTTGTTTTGAATAGTAAAACTGGCGGTTTTCTCCTTTATAATATTAATGCCTAGATAATCAAATTTTCCTTTGGGCTTGAAAACTAAAATATCATTATTGATATCATATTTTAAATCAAGATTATAATACGTCTGATCCTCATATTCAACATCGCCAGAACTGTAATTTGCAGACACATAATAACTATGCGTGTTGTCTAGAGTTCTGTAATAGTTGATATGGCGAGTGCCGTTGTAAATAGGAAGATTTTCTTTTTCAAAAGCTTTGTCAAACCAATTATAAAGAGAATTATTGCTGGTGCTTGTTTGACTGTGAATTGAGAAAATATTAAAGAATACTCCAAATAAAATAAGGCTTGTATACTTTTTTTGATAATTTTTCAAAGGATTGTATGGTTTAATGGTTTGTTTTTGGTGATTTCAAAAATATTAAAAAAAAATCGGTTGATTTTCTTGAAAAATGTTAAATTGTAATAAAAATGCTATAATTTTTAAATAAAATGACCAATTCAATTCGTCATTGAATAAAAAACCTCTATTTCTAAAATTGAAATAGAGGTTTGAATATCTTTTTCTGTTTAAAAAATTAATTACTGTCTTTTTCTTTAATTTCTATAAAATCCTTTATAAAAACAGGTTTTCCATTTGCCGAAAATCCTTCAAGTATTACTTCGTATTTTCCTGGTGCATCAGACGCGTAAAATTTAATATTTGAGTCGATTTTCAAATCAATACTTGGCAGCCATAAAAGCTGATGTCTGTAATCTGGAATTCTTGCGTTTTTGTTGCTTGAATAATCAGGACTAAAATAGTTTTTCTTGACCTGCGGTCTTAAAATTTCTGGTCTTATGATAAACTGACCTTTCAGCTTAGTATCATAATCGCCATTTTTTGTAGAGAAAGAAACAATTCCGTTAAATGATTTCGAACCATAGTAATAAAGTCCGCGCACAACATTTACCTTATAAATAAGTTTCGGGTTGAAAGCAAAAAACTCATTTAAGTTTTCAAGAATCAATCCGTCAACAATGATCATTGCAGGAAGTGCAGATTCGTAATTTTCATCATTATCAAAAACATGAATAGAATATTCATTATTGTTTTTTCTGTAATAAACTCCTTTTAAAATTTCAGTAATGGTTTCCTCGATATTTGGAAATCTTGTATAATCATCTAATTTAAATTCTTCGGTTGTTGCGCCGTAAAAAGGAATTGGAACCGGAGGCGTTATCATGCTGTCTTTTTTCACATCATAATAAGCATTTTCAACCTGAGTTGAAATCAATCGTTCGGTGATATTTTTTTTGAAATCCGAATTGAATTGAACAGTCGGGAAAGTCAAATTAGAAAAATCAATATTTTTTTGTTTGTCGATTTCAATTACATAATCTTCTTTTCCGCTTTCAAGAACCTGAATAATAATATTTGAATTTGGATTTTCTTTTTCTAGAATAAAAAGGAATCTTCCTTGATCATCAGTCTTGGCAATTTTTAAAACGGAATTTTTTCCAACAATAGAAAATGCTACTTTTTTGCCTTTGACGTCTGCCTTTGCCGAAGAAATTTTTCCGGTAATAATTTCACCGCGAAGTTCCGGAAATACAAATTGGCTTGTAGTAATTTCGCTGTTTTGACTCGTATTTGCATTGCTGAAAATGGCTTTGTTTTGTGCCAAATAACCATCAGCTTTTCTAACAGAAACTGAGTAATTTCCTTTAACAAATTCATCAGAATTAGATTTTATGCCTAACTCAACTAAATCTCTACAATTATAGGATTTGGTTTTAAAATCAAAAGAAATATTGCTGTTGGTTGCTGGCTCGAGCGAAACTGCGTTGTATGAAACCGTACTGCCGCTTGGATTTTCTTTATAAGGATTTATGATATAAATATCCGTCGAAAAATATTCCGGCGTATTTTTGTTCAGCATCCAGTTTGTGTATCCAACCAATTTATAGCTTCCGCTTTCTAAGGTAGTCGGTATAAAGAAATCGCCGCTTCCAGCTCCTTTAGTAAGGAACAATTTGTGAGTAAAAACGGTTTTTTTGCTATTATCGATGAGTTGTACATAGGCTATTTTGCTGAAAATAGAAGCGGTATTTGCCGTTTTGTCTATGCAGAATATCTCGTAAAGCAATTTTTCTCCTGTCAAGAAAGAATTGGCATTCGTACTTATATAAATTGATTCATCAATTTTTTTGTCGGTGATATTTAGCTCATTTACAGAATTGCTCTTTTGAGCAAATACAGTTTGCTGATAGCTAAAAGCTAATGCTATAACTAATATGTATCTTAATCTATCCAAAATGGTGGTTTTATATTTGATGAAAATGAAGTACAGTCGCCACATTCTATAGGGTATATAACGTAGCTGGTAGGAAATTCGGTAGGATAATAAACTTTATAACCACTAGAAAGAAATGATAAAATTAATTCTCCTTGACATTTAAAATCTGGATTCTTATTGAAACAGTAACTAAAGATATATGCTTTCGCTTCTTCTTCAGTAGCAAATTCTGTAGGACAATTATATGGATATAGAGGTATCGGTTGACCATCCAGTAAATCTTTGAAATTAAAGAAGATTCTTTTCTCTGAATAAGAAGATACATCAAAATAACCAATAACTTTTTCTCCAGGATTATCAACTGATTTAATGTTTCCATAGAAAAAACCTGGCTGTGTTTGTGATAAAATGCTTCCAGATTTTGAGATTTCGTTTAGTGTTTCAGAAAATGTATGGGCAGCAAGATTTTGAACATATTGTTTTACTAAAATACTGTATCTATTCATAATAATAGGATCAGTGCTAGCAATAAAACGCACAGGGAAATTAGTAACCCTGTCTTCAGATAAATCGGTGGTACTGGTTAAAAGCAGTTCGGTTGAGTTTTTAGTTGAATAACAGACTCTCACGTCTTCAGTCCTATCTTCAAGAACAACTTTTCCAGGCGGGTAAGAGCCAGCAGGATAATAAACAACAGTGGCTTTTTGTGGATAATATTTAGGAGCTACAATTTTATAAGTTTCTTCATATTCGTATCTATAGTAATGCGAGTTGTTTGTTGGATCATTGCTGTTTACAGTGATTTCAACGCCAAGTTGATTGTCTTTAGTTACTTTGTTGGCTTCTACACTCGAAATTTCAGTTTGCTGAGGCAGCTTCTCGGTGGTTGAAATATAGCTTCTGCCATCTTTAGTGCGAACATGTAATTGATATTGTCTGTCTGCTACAACTTGAAATGGACTTACAGAAGTATATATATCAGTATTTTGTTTGAAATCATATTTGTTTCCAGCATTATCTGTGACAAAAACTACTGCTCCGGTTTCAAAAGTCGGGCTTTTTTCATCAAGTTTATAGGCTCTACTAACTTTAACTTCTTGTGTTTTATTTTGATTTGTGATGGTCGATTCAATTACAATGATATCTTCATATGCGCTGCTTGACTGATAGTTGTAAGGTGTTGTACAGCCAAATACCGCAATGAATATTGTTGTTATTAGAAATCTATGTAGAAAGATTTTTTTCATAACGTTAAAATTTAAAATTATAAGTAATAGTTGGTACTGGAACTGCAAAAATTGAGGTTTGGTATGCTTTTATCTCGCCTTGTTTAGTTACAAAAAAGACAGAGTAAGGGTTGTTTCTTCCTAACACATTATAAATAGAAATGTTCCAGAAACTATGTGCTAATTTTTTTATTTTATGATTTCCTTCAATGTTTAATCCAATATCTAAACGGTAATAATCAGGTATTCTGAATTGGTTTCGATCAGTGTATAAAGTGTATTCTGCTCCGCTGTAGTAATATTTTCCAATAGGATACGTAACCGGTCTTCCTGTTTGATACACAAAATTAGAAGAAAAACTGTAACGATGTGTGAACTTGTAATTCATTACAATGCTGAAATCGTGTGGCTTATCAAAATTACTCGGAAAATATTCGCCATTGTTTACCTTTTCATCATTAAACTGACTATCAAGTTTGATTAATGATCTTGAATAGCTATATCCAACCCATCCGTTAAGACGTCCAATAGATTTTCTTAATAAAAACTCGATTCCATATGCTTTCCCGTCACCTTGAAGCAATTCTGTTTCTAAGTTTTGATTTAAAAGAATCTGTGAGCCAACTTTATAATCTAAAATGTTTTTAGAAGTTTTGTAATACCCTTCAAGACTTAATTCAAGATCCTTGTATTCTAATTTTTTGAAAATTCCAAGGGAATATTGTGTGCCACTTTCTGGTTTTACATTCAAATCAGATAATTTCCAAGTGTCAGTTGGTGCCTGAGTCGTGTTGTTTGTCAGCAAATGAATATATTGGTAATTTTTGTCAAAACCAGCTTTCACAAAAAGGCTTTCATTAAAAATATAACGAAGGCCAATTCTTGGCTCGAAACCTCCATTTGTTGTAATAACTTCATTATTGCCATATGTTTTTTGCTCAATTACTGTCGATGGAGTTTTAGGAACTCCGTCTTGATAAATATTTTGCGTTGATGGTCCAAGTGCCATATAAAATGAATATCGAGCTCCAACATCTAAAAGCAATTTTTCAGAAATTTGAAATTTATCAGAAAGAAATGCGGCAGATTCCAAACCTTTTTCTTTTTCGATTGTAACTGGTTTTACAATTGAGTTTTCTCCGTTTGGAGATAATTCTCCCGGATTTATTTTATAAAGTTTGCTTGCAATTCCGTACGTAAGTTTATGGCTGCTGTTAATCTCGCTCGTGAATTTAAAAACGGCCTGACTTTCGTTGATTTTATATTTCATCAGAAAAGATTCAGGGTTTGCAGACTGATAATTTATGCTGTATTTGTATTCACTGTTCGTCACATTAAATTCGCTATTGTTTTTCTCATTGAATGCATGTTTCCATTTCAATGAAATTAAGCGGTTGCTGTATTTAAACAAAGAATCGGCAGTTAAAGTATAAGAATCTTTGCTGTAATATGCTGTTCCTTCAACTGAATTGTTTTTGTTGATTTTGTGATTGTATTTGGCAAACAAATCATAAAAAGAAGCATGGCTGTTTTTTAATCTTTCATCGTCCAAAGTCTTTAAAATCCAGTCCGAGTAAGTAGCTCTCCCTCCAACCAACAAACTTGCCTTGTCTTTTACAACAGGAACAGAAACAGTAAGATTGCTCGTTACAGGACCAATTCCGCCTTCTCCTGAAACTTTTTCAGTATTTCCATTTTTAGAAATAATATCAAAAACAGAAGACAAGCGTCCGCCATATTCAGAAGGAATTCCTCCTTTGTAAATATCTACTTTGTTGATTGTATATGGATTAATTGACGAGAAAAAACCAAAAAGATGTGTAGGATTGTAAATTGTAGCATTGTCTAATAATACTAAATTTTGATCTTCTTTTCCTCCTCTAACATTAAATCCAGAAGATCCTTCACCCGCTGTTTTAATTCCAGGAATCGTTAAGGCAACTTTTAAAATATCTCTTTCACCAAGAACTAGCGGAATATTTTTTACGCCTTCGGCTTCAATTGTAGTTACTCCGGTAATTGCAGTTCGAATATTTTGGCTGTCTTTTCCTTTAACCAAAACCTCGTCCAGCTGATTGATTTTTTCAATAACAGAAAAATCTAATGTACCGTTGCTGTAAATCATGATTTTTCTCGAAGTGTTATTGTAAAATAATGATTCAACTTCAATTGTGCTTAATCCAGTTGGAAGCTTAAAGCTGTAAAAACCATCAGCATTTGTAGTTGAAACTATAGCTGTATTTTTTACTTTAACATTAATATCTGCCAATGGTTTTCCGTCTTTCAAATCGGTGATATGACCAGACAAAGTATAAAGATCAACGTCTGATTCGGCAGCTTCTTTACCAATCAACGCAATCGGAGCCGTCGTGCCTGATTTGTCTTTTTTAACAGAATCATATTGCTGGAAAAAGATAGGTGCATTTGCATCTTTTTTGTTGTTTTGAAACTTGTCGTAAATGATGCTGTTTTTGGTTAAGATGATTTTATTCTTATTAATATAAAAATTAAGTTCAGTATCTTCTAAAACTTTAGTTAGAACCTCTTCGATCGATTTGTTTGTATAATCTCCAGAGATCAATACATTTTTGTCAAACCAATTTTCTTGGAAATAAAATTTATAAGAAGTTGAAGCCTCGATTTTTTCCAAGACAGCAATTCTGTTTATGTTATTGAAAGCAATGTTTATTGTATTTTTTTCGCCTTGTGAATGCAGTAACTGATTAAAACCGAAAAATAATAAAAGGATAGTAAATATTCTCATATGCTGTTTCTTCAAGTTTTAATTATTGATAAATTTCATTAGGTTTTTCATGAATAGTGCGTTGTTTTCCTTTCTAAGGTTGCGGTTCATGAAATAGAAATCATTTATTTTTCTTTTGCTTTCAGGAAACAATGCGATAATTTCTTTTTTGTCATTCACTAAATTGAATTTGTTTTCTTTCCATAAGATAAATTCATAGCGAGGAATATATTCAATCTCGTTAACCTCTACCTTGGCATTTTTCTTTTTGTCTTTATAATATTTGATATAAAAGACTTGATTGTTGTTTAGTGGGATTTCCTCGTAATAACCGCCTTTGAAGCTAGTATTATTCAATTGTTTTAAGTTGACAAAAGTTTCATTGCCAATCTTGAAATAGGTAATGTTTGACTTTACGAGATTTATTTTTGTAGTGTTTTGTTCATCATAAGGACGAAGAACAAGTTCGTCAGCATAGATGTCATATTTTAAAAACAAATCAAAATAGTTTTGGCCATTATATGTGACGCTTCCTTTTTTGAAATCATTCGTGCCGTAGTAGCGATGCTGGTTTTCGACAGTTTTGTCAAAGTTTAAATGAGCTGGTCCATTTTTAATATCTAATGCGTCAATTCCTGCATTTTTATCAAACCAGTTAAAGGTTTCAATTTCTTTGACGTTTTGGCTATGTATGGAATAAATGTTTAATAATAATCCAAATAAAGTTAGGATTATTATCTTATTTTGGGAATTTTTCAAAGGTTTGGTGGATTTTTGGTTTTGTTTCGGTTGATTTCAAAAGTATTAAAAAAAAGTTATAAATAACACTAACAACTGTTAAAATGTAGTATAATTTTTAGTTTTTGTGTAAAAACTCTTTTGTTTCTATTAAATTATTGTTTTAGAATACGAAGGAATTTTGAAGGAAAAAATGACGCTTCAAAAACGAAAAACCCCAATTCATTCGGTTGAATTGGGGTTTTTCATTATAAGTTTTCGAAACTAAAATTTCTTTTCAGCAGATTTTTTTATTCGATTTTGAATGTTTTATAAAAATGAACATAATTTCCTGTTTCGGTAATTCCTTCCAGCTTGATTTCATACGTTCCAGAAATATCAGAAGCGTAAAAAGGAATGCTCATTTCGGAATTTGTAAAAGCGATATTTGGTTTCCAAAGCAGTTGGTATCTGAAATCAGGAACTCGTTTAAGACTGGTAGATGTTTCATATTTTGGTTCAAAATATACTTTTGAAGGTTCGGGTCTTAAAATCGTTGTCTTCAAAATATTTTTATCATTATAAATCGTTGCAAAATCTTTGTTTTTTGTAATAATGCTGACAATTCCATTGAATATTTTTGGACCATAACAATAAGGTCTGTCAACAACACTAATGCTTTCAATTTGGTAGGCATTGTAATTCAGAAGTGCATTTATATCTTGAATTTGCAGTCCATCAACCAGCACCAAACAAGGTTCAGGAGATTGAGTAATGTTAAATTTGTTATTGCTTAAATAGAGTGAAGGAACTTGGTTGTAATCTTTAAAATTTAGTTCGACAACAATTTCAATTATGGTTTCTTTAAAGGTTCTGAATCTTTCGAAATCATCAAGATTGTATTTTTTTTCGGTAGGTTGAAAAAAGAAATCCGTATTACTGGCTTCAATAAGACTGTCTTTTTTTTGCGAAAAATACACGTTTTCAACCTGAGTGGCCAATGAGCGTTCTTTAATGGCTTTTAGGTTTTTACGAGAAATATAAGTCTTATTGGAGAAAATTAAATTTGATAAATCCGGACTTGGCGTTTTATCAACTGTAATTTCATAATTTTCTCTATCAAGTTCTGATAATTGCACGTAACAATTTGATATATTGGTTGGTTTGTCTATCAAAAAAGTGAATTTTCCGTTGCTGTTTGTTTTGGCAGTTTTAAAAATGAAATTTTTTCCAGGAATAGAGAGCGTAACGGTTTTAGAACTCAAGTCGGCGTTTGTGGCTTTTGCCTTTACATGTCCTGTTATAATTTCACCTCTTGTTTCTGGAAGTACATTTATGTCTTGTTTTAAATTTGGATCAGCAGTAAAACTTCTATTATTTGCAGATTCAGGTATAAAATCTAGTTTTCTAATATTTAAAAAATAGTTTCCCTTGTCCAATGTTTTTGGAAGTAGTAGAGTTGCTTTTTCTCTCTTAGAATATTTTTCTTTATCAAGATTCAAAACAATGTTTTCAGATGTATTTTTTGTTTCGTTTTTATCATCTGAAAGATTTGAAGACGTGCTGTCAATAACCATATTCATATGTTCTTCAAACGGATCTATAATCGTGAAGTCCTTTTCAAAAAAGTTATTTTGACTGTTATTTAACATCCAGCTTGTGTAAGCAATAAGTTTATAATTACCTGTTTTTAATGTTGTTGGAATAAAATAATCGTCTGATCCAATTCCGTTTTTAATGCTAATTTTATGCTTGATTACACTTTCTTTATGATCATTGATTATTTCCACATAAGCCACTTCGCTTATATCAGAAAACACAGTCGTTTTGTTCAAGCAGTATAATTGGCAGTATAGGGTTTCGCCGGTTAAGACCACAGAGGTATTAGTTTTGACTATTACTGATTCTGTACTCAGAACAGTTTTGTTTTGAGCCGTGCTTTTGTAAACGAAATTCACTACTAACAGTAGAAAAGCTAATTTTATATTTAATTTTCCCAAAATGAAGGTATTACGTTAGAAGAAAATGATGTACAATCGCCGCATTCTTTTTCAACCATATAGAATCCAGACGGAGTCAATCCCGGACCATCTCCAATATAATCATGTGTTTTAAACAGGTAATAATTAGTTTTTTCGATCTCAGAAAAAAGGTAGAGTCTGGCGTTGCACGTTGTAAAATATTCGGTTGGCTTTTCTGAAGGGAAAAAGTCTTTGAAACTAAAAAAGATTCTTTTTTTAGCGACCGATGCAACTTCAAAATAACCAACAACTTTTTCATGTAAATCTGATGTCGATTTTATGTTCCCAACGACATATCCGGGCTGATTTGGCGATAATAATTCTCCTGAATCGACCATTTTTTTGGAGGTAAAATAATAATCATAAGCGGCTTGACTTTGCGTGTATTGCGAAACCATTATGCTATAGCGATTTGTTAACATGTAATCTGTTGCGTTAATAAAACGAATAGGATATTTTACGCGATCTTCAGTCAAATCCGTCGTAGTAGTTTGCCTTATTCCTGTGGAGTGTTTGGTAGTATAACAAACTTGAATGTTTTCTTGAACAGGAACTTTTACGTAATTATAATGTCCGTTTTGCTGTACTACTGTAATGCGTGTATCAATAGGATGAGGGGTAATTATTTTATAAGTTTCTTCATATTCGTAACGATAATATTTAGATGTATTTGTTGGGTCAAAACTTAGTACGTTTACTTGAATACCTTGTACGCCATCTTTTTCGGCAACCACTGTTTCTAAATCAATAGTGTTTGGTGTCGTTAAAACTTGAGGTGACGAAACATATGACTTTCCTGATTTTGTTGTTATTTTTAATTGATAGTTTTTATTTGGTTCTACTTTAAATTCATCTGCCGAAACATATTTTCCATCTTTTTCGTCAAAACGAAATGTAGTTCCGTCGCTCACAACAACAGTTACGTTAGCACCAGATTCAGGAATTTTTATGGTATCGTTTAAAAGTCTTGTTCTTGCAATGTTTATTTCCTGATATTTTAGTTCGTTTGTCAACGTGGCTTCAACGGTCATTGCATCTTCAAAATCTTGATTTTGATAGATATATTGTTCTGTACAACTTGACAAAACTGCAGTTGCAAAAAGCATTATTGTCGTTTTTTTGATAATTGAGAAATTCATATTGTTGTGATTAATGAATTAAAATTTAATGTTGTAAGTTATCGTCGGAATTGGAACAGAAAATATAGATGTTTTATAAGCCTTGATTTTTTTATCTTCAGTAACAAAATAAACATTATACGGATTGTTTCTTCCAAGAACATTATAGACAGAAAGATTCCAGAAACTATGCGCAAGCTTTTTTATTTTGTGGTTTCCTTCAAAGTTAAGGCCAATATCCAATCTATAATAATCTGGAATTCTATATTGATTGCGATTACTGTACAAAGTAAAATTCTCTCCCACAAAATCATATGATCCAATAGGGAAAGTGACAGGTCTGCCGGTTTGATAAACAAAATTAGTCGACAAACTATATCTCTTTGTAAATTTATAATTTAAAATAGCGCTAAAGTCATGTGGCTTGTCATAATTCGTAGGGAAATATTCGCCACTATTTATTTTTTCAGAGTCAAATTTGCTGTCTAATTTTATTAAAGCTCGAGAATACGTATAACTCAACCAGCCATTGAAATTTCCTTTTTCTTTTTTGATTAAAAATTCAACTCCATATGCTTTTCCTTCACCTTGAAGAAGTTCGGTTTCTAGGTTTTCGTTCAAAAACAATTCGGCGCCAACTTTATAATCCAAGATATTTTTTGAACGCTTATAATAACCTTCCACACTCAGTTCTAATGATTTCTCGATTATATTTTTGAAAAGCCCTAACGAAAATTGATTAGAAGATTGTGGTTGCGTATTTAAATCTGAAAGTTTCCATACATCCATTGGAGATTGAGTCGTATTAGTTGATAGTAAATGCATGTATTGATACGTTCGGTCAAAACTTGCTTTTACAGAAAGATCCGGAAGTATGAAATAACGAGCAGAAACTCGAGGTTCAAAACCGCCATACGTTTTTATTGATTCATTATTGCCATAAGTCTTAGTGTCAACAACAGTTCTTTCAGATTTTGGCAAATCGTCCTGATAAATGTTTTGGGTAGAAGGCCCAAGTGCAGAATAAAACGAATAGCGCAAGCCTAAATTGATCAAAAGCTTGTCATTGACTTTATAATTTTCGGTGAAAAACAAAGCAGATTCTAAAGCTTTTTCTTTTTCGAGTGTTTTGTTTTTAATTTGCGAATCGCCGTTTGTTGGTTCTAAAAAACCAGGATTTACATTGTATATCTTGCTGCTGACGCCATAATTAAATGAATGCTTTTCGTTGAGATTGTATCTCATTTTATAAACAAACTGAGTTTCATTGATTTTGTAGCCGTAATCAAATGATTTTTCAGGTTGAGAATCGTAATCGATGTTGAATTTATATTGACTATTAGTAACAATCAATGAAGATTTATTTTTGGCATTGAAATCATGATCCCATTTTACTGTTGCTAATAAATTGCTGTATTTATAAATAGAGTCTGAATTAATGCTGTATTTGTCATGACTATAATACAAAGAGGTTTCCAAATTGTCTTTTACAGTAATTTGATGATTGTATTTTAAGAGTATATCATAAAATGAAGCTTGGCTATTATCTAATTGAGGATCTTTAATGGTTTTCAAAATCCAATCAGAATAACTTGCTCTACCGCCAAATACCAAGCTTGATTTTCCTTTTACTACCGGAATTTCAAGCGTAACGTTGCTCATTACCGGGCCAATTCCTGCTTCACCAGCAATTTTTTCGGTATTTCCGTTTTTCGATTTAATATCAAAAACAGAAGAAAGACGACCTCCAAACTCTACAGGAATACTTCCTTTGTAAATATCGGCTGATTTTGTTGTAAACGGATTTACGGAAGAAAAGAAACCTAAAAAGTGCGATGGATTGTATAAAGAAGCATTGTCTAATAAAAACAAGTTTTGGTCATCTTTTCCTCCGCGCACGTTAAAACCCGCGGAGCCTTCTCCTGCCGTTTTTATGCCCGGAAGGGTTGTAGCAACTTTAAAAATGTCTCTTTCTCCTAAAATTAAAGGCACATTTTTGATGTTTTCGATATTGATGCTTGTAAGACCTGCAACTGCTGAGGTCATCGTTCGCGTTCTTTTATTTTCGATGACAACTTCTTTCAGCGCATTTACATTTTCGTTCAAATTAAAATCAACTTTTCCGTTGCTGTAAAGCACAATCTTTTTAGTCTGTGACTCATGTTTGATCGATTGCGTTTCGATTATATTGATTCCGGCAGGAACTTTAAAACTATAATAACCATTTTCATCAGTAGTTGTGCTTATGTTTTTGTCTTTTACTTTTAGCGTAATATTATATTCCGGTTTTCCAGAATTTCTGTCTTTGATATAGCCAGAAAGTGTGTAGAACTGTGCGCCATTTATTAATGATTGTTTTCCGAGAGAAATAATGGAATCTGAATCTTTTTTTGAATCATTTAGGTATTGTTTATTGTAAATCGGAACGATTTGTGAATTCGGATCTTTGCTCGTATTGTTGTCAGCATTTTTAAAATAATCCTCCGTTAAGTTGTTTGATATCAAAAGACCATTGCTTAGAATAATACTGTTTTCGACAATAGTATAGTTGATGGTCGTATTGTTAAAAATGGCATCTAAAATTATTGAAATAGAAGTATTTTCAAATTCGCCTGAAATAAGTTCATTATTGGATAGCCATTGATCCTCAAAATAGAAGTGAAAAGAAGTAGTTTGTTCAACTATTTCAATAGCTTTTTTTCGCGTTACATTAGAATATTTTACAGAAATGTTTTTTTCTTGAGAAAAAAGAAAAATTGGCAACAAGAAAAATAAACAGAAGATAAAGTGCTTTTTCATTTAGATTTAGTAGCTTATAAATTGTTGTCAATAAATTTTGTCAAATCTGCTTTGAATTGGGAGGGATTTGTCTCTTCTTGAATTTTATTTTTTTTGTAATACTCTTTTACTTCTTTTTTTAGTTGCGGAAATGCTGTGAGAATTTCTTTTTCTGTATCTACAGGTATAAATTTCGAATTATAAAGAAGTTGGTAGTTGCTGTATTCTTTGAATTCAGTGTATAAGGTGGTTTCAATAATGGTTTCTTTAGCAGTTTTAAAGTGCTTAATATATAAGGAGAGATTCTTGCCTAAATATTTCTCTTCATAAAAACCAGTGATGTCTTTAGGGTATTTGTATTTTTTGTCAATATTGACAAACTTCTTTTCTCCAATTAAAAAATAATCTGTTTTTTCATTTATGAGAGTTATACCAAATGCGTTATTGTTCTCAAATGATTTGACAAGCTGATCTTTGTAGATGTCATACTTTATAAGAGTGTTTTCATACAATTGATTGTCATAAAAAACACTTCCGTTCACGAAACTTTTATCTAGAAAATAATTGTTGCTATTTTTTAAATTGTATGAATCAATATGGATTATGCCGTTATTGATGTTTAAAATCTCTTCGCCAACTGTTTTGTCAAAATAATTGGAGACTTCTTTCTTTTCATTAGTTTGAGAAAAACTATTGCTTGAAAGTAATAGAAAGATGATAATTACTGTTAAGTAATTTGTATTTTTCAATGGCAGGCTTTTACAATATAGTTTGAATTTAAAGGGGACAATAAATAATGTTGTTTTAATTCTGGACCTTGTAATACCCTTTCTCATCAATATTTTAGTTTTTGTGTAGCTATTTTCTATATAAAATTACGTTAACAGCTTTTTTTTAACAAATAAATTAAACCAACAACATTGATTTTTAAACCAACAACATCTTTTAAGCTATAATGTGTTATCTCAAACGTTGTAGGTTGGTTTTAACTGTTTGATTTTAGGTCGGAAAGTAACTTTAAAACTGAAAAACCCCGTTTCATGGTTATGAAACGGGGTTTTTGCTATGAATAAACCTTTAGTAAACTAAGATCTGATTACTCTTTTTTCTCCTCACGTGGAGGTCTTGGAACAAGTGCTTTTTTAGACACTTTTTCTTTTTTAGTTTTAGGATCAATTCCTAAGTATTTCACTTGGAAAACATCTCCTAATTTAACTACATCAGCAACGTTTTCAGTACGTTCCCATGCAAGTTCAGATACATGAAGCAATACTTCGTTTCCTGGTGCAGCAGTATATTCAACTACAGCTCCAAAGTCAAGCATTTTAATTACTTTAACTTCATAAGCTTCTCCAACTACAGGTTTGAAAGTAATAGAAGCAATTTTTGCTAATACTGCTTCAATTCCAGCAGGATCTGTACCTAAAATTTCGATAACACCTTGTTCGTCAACTTCATTGATAACGATAGTTGTTCCAGTAGCTTTTTGTAATTCTTGAATTACTTTTCCGCCAGGTCCAATTAATGCTCCAATAAAGTTTCCAGGGATAGTTCTTGTAATGATTTTTGGTGCGTGAGCTTTTACGTCTGGTCTTGGAGTTGCGATAGTTTCAGTTAATTTTCCTAAAATGTGTAAACGTCCATCACGAGCTTGAGCCAAAGCTTGCTCCATAATGTCATAACGTAAACCATCAATTTTGATGTCCATTTGACAAGCTGTAATACCGTCAGCAGTTCCAGTTACTTTAAAGTCCATATCTCCTAAGTGATCTTCATCACCTAAAATATCAGACAATACAGCAAATTTCTCTCCGTCAGTAATCAATCCCATAGCAATTCCAGAAACTGGTTTTACCATTTGAACTCCAGCATCCATCAAAGCCATTGTGCCAGCACAAACTGTTGCCATAGAAGAAGAACCGTTAGATTCTAAAACCTCAGAAACAACACGAATTGTATAAGGACAATCTGCAGGAATCATATTTTTTAAAGCTCTTTGAGCTAAGTTACCGTGACCAACTTCTCTTCTTGAAGTTCCTCTTAATGGTTTTGCTTCACCAGTAGAGAAAGGAGGGAAGTTATAGTGCAAATAGAATTTCTCTTCGCCTTGTTCAGATGGAGAATCGATTTGGTTTGCTTCTCTAGATGTTCCTAAAGTTACAGTTGCCAAAGCTTGAGTTTCTCCGCGAGTAAATAAAGAAGAACCGTGAACTCTTGGTAAATAATCAGTTTCACACCAAATTGGTCTAATGTCTGTAGTTTTTCTACCATCTAAACGAACACCTAATTCTAAAACTACATTACGAACAGCTTCTTTGTTTGTTTTGTAGAAATATTTAGAAACTAAATCACCGTCAGCAGCTAATTCTTCTTCAGTAAATAAGGCTTTAACTTCTTCTTTTACTTCAGCAAATGCAGCACCTCTTTCGTGTTTAGCTGAACCAACTTTTGCAATAGCATAGATTTTATCGTATGCTGCGGCTTTTACTTTTGCGTAAATTTCTTCATTTTCTCTCTCTCCTTCGTAAGTACGGATTTCTTTTTTACCAAAAGCTTCCTGTAAACGATATTGAGCTTGAATTTGAACTTTGATAGCTTCGTGAGCAAACTTAATAGCTTCGATCATTTCAGCTTCTGAGATTTCTTTCATCTCACCTTCAACCATTGCTACAGAATCCATAGAAGCTCCAATCATCATATCGATGTCAGATTTTTCTAAATCTTCTCTGCTTGGGTTGATAACCAATTTTCCATCAATACGTGCAACACGTACTTCAGAAATTAAGTTATAAAATGGAATATCTGACACAGCTAATGCTGCAGAAGCAGCTAAACCAGCTAAAGCATCTGGCATAACTTCTTCGTCGTGAGACATTAATTGAATCATAACTTGAGTTTCAGCATGGTAATCGTCTGGGAAAAGCGGACGCAATACACGGTCAACTAATCTCATTGTTAATACTTCGCTGTCGCTTGGGCGTGCTTCTCTTTTAAAGAAACCTCCAGGGAAACGACCTGCTGCTGCAAATTTTTCGCGGTAATCTACCGTTAACGGTAAAAAATCAACGCCTGGGTTTGATGTACGAGCTGAAACTGCTGTTGCAAGAATCATAGTGTCGCCCATTCTTACTACTACAGAACCGTCAGCTTGTTTAGCTAAACGTCCTGTCTCGATTGTGATGCTTCTTCCATCACCTAAATCGATTTTTTCTACAAATAATTGTGGAATCATAAATTTTTTCCTTTTTGATTATACAATGGGTTTTAGTTGTGTTGTAGTGTTGTTGTGTAGTTGTTGTAATCTAAAACCCAATGAAAAACCAAACTTTTTCTCTTGTAATATTATGCGTGTAATGTAAAAACAAAAAGAGGCACTTTCGCACCTCTTTTCTATATTGATTATTT
The DNA here is from genome assembly GCF_007341385.1 of Flavobacterium daemonense. Classification (GTDB taxonomy): domain Bacteria; phylum Bacteroidota; class Bacteroidia; order Flavobacteriales; family Flavobacteriaceae; genus Flavobacterium; species Flavobacterium daemonense. The sequence continues at coordinate 213,614 of NZ_VJYD01000005.1, read as the reverse complement.
TCTGATATTCAATACTTTGATAATCTCACGATATCTGTTAATTTCTTTCTTTTTCAAGTAATCTAACAAAGCTCTTCTTTTACCTACTAATAGTACAAGAGAACGCTCAGTGTTGTAATCGTGACGATTTTTTTTCAAATGCTCAGTTAAGTGTGAAATTCTGTAAGTGAACAATGCAATTTGACCTTCTGCGCTTCCAGTGTTTGTTGCACCACCGTGTTGTGCGAAAATCTCTTCTTTCTTTTCTTTAGTTAAATACATTCCAATATTATTTAATGATTTTTATGTATGTCAATACAACTTTTGTAAGACGGGTGCAAAATTAGATTAAAAAAACAAAAAAATCAAACAAAAATAAAAGAAACTGAAAAAAGATTTCTTATTAGAAATTTTTTAGCAGATGTTCTTGATACCCGTTTCCTGTATTATTAATCTCATTCTCATAAGGTGGAATTGAATTTGTTCTTCCTTTTGTTTGAATTGTTATAGGGATTGAATATAAAACAGCTACAGGCATTCCTCTGTTTTTTCCGGGAACCCACTTGCCGTAACTAACAATTGTTTTAACCGCTTCTTCTCCCGTACCGTAACCAATATCTCTCAGAATTCTTAATTTGGTCGGATTTCCATCTTCGTCTATTACAAAACCAACATATACTTTTCCACTCAATCCCTCTACTTTTGGTATTTGGTAACGGTTGCCTAAAAACCTGTAAAAATGCGCAATTCCTTTAGCTGGAAATGGTTTTTCAAGTATTGTTTTATAGTCAAATTTGTTCCCGTTTTCATCGGTGCTTGTTCCTGAAATGAAGACTCCTTCACTATAAGATTCTGTAAAGCTATATTTTCTTTTCAGATTTTTTCCTTCCCAGACCCCGTTTTTTTGTCCGTTTTTTATTTCTCCTTTTTCATAAAAATGATCTTGTGATTCTTCCATTTGACCATTTCCATCTTTAACCGTCTGCTCTTTTTCTGGATTCCAGAAGTTATTTATTTTAGCTTCGGTTACTTCTTCCTTATTCTTTTTTATGGTAACGTATTCTATTTCCGATTTTATATTTCCGTTTTCGTACCAATTAAATTCTTTTCCAACTTTTTTACCGTTCGAGTAGTTTTGCACTGACTGTTTTTTTCCGTTTTCATAATATGAAATGAATTGTCCATCTCTTTTTATGATGTCTTTATTTAAAGTGGTGCCTATTAATTTTACAGCTGATGATTTGTAAAACTCTTTAAAAGAATAGCGTTCTTTGTCTGAAAAATAGCCTTCAACAAGTCTAGAATATTTCGAATTTTCAGCCGAAGTTTCTGCACCAACCGAGTCAAGATAAACTAACTTGCTTACAGGAGCTTGGGGTTGCGAGAATAATTTAAATGAAATTAAAAGAAAAAATAATAAACGTAAAATTGGTTTCATGGTAAGGTTTTATAATAGCCGTACCAAAGTAGTATTTTTAATACAGCTTAGCAACCTCTGCATTTACAAATTCTAAAAATCTTTCGTCAACCTCTGTAAACGGATCAATAACATGACTGTCAATATCAATTTGGCCAATATTTACTCCATCTACAAAAAGTGGTACAACGATTTCTGATTTTACAGTGAAACTGCAAGCGATATAATTATCTTGTGCTTTAACATCGGGAACAACAAAATTAGCATTGCTTTCGGCAACTTGACCGCAAATTCCTTTTCCAAACGGAATAACAGTATGATCAGTTTCAGCGCCGACATAAGGCCCTAAATGAAGTGTTTTGGTTTCGTGATTGGCAAAATAAAAACCAACCCAGTTGTAGTACTCTATATTTTCGTTCAACAATTGACAGATTGCCAATAGTTTTTCGTCTCTAACGGTTTTTGTATCAGCTACAATAGCGCTTATTTTTGGTTGTAATTCTTGAAAAGTCATGATAAATAAATTTTATACAAAAGTATTTAAAGCCTGACTTAAAAAATACATAAATTTGAAAAAAATTCCCGTTGAAAAAATATTTAGTACAATTTAAACCTTTCTTGATTTTTATAGGCACTTTCTTCGCTGCTTATATTTTACTTACAATAGTTTACAAATTGTATTTGAATAGTTTTGATCCAATTGATGTTGACGGAATTTCGAGAATTGTTGGGAGAAATGTGGAGTCCTTAATGCTTCTTTTTAATTGTGATATCCATATTGTAAAAAGCCTTGCACAACCTTGTTTAGAAGTTTGGTACAATAATAAGTTTACCATAAGAATTATAGAAGGCTGTAATGCTGTCAGCGTTATAATTTTGTTTATTTCATTTGTGTTGGCTTTTTCGGGAAAACTCAAAACGACATTGTTTTTTATTTTATTTGGAACACTTTTTATTTATGTGCTGAATATCATCCGAATTGCGCTTTTGACAGTTTTGCTTTTTAATTATCCGCAACATGAACATATTTTGCATGGCGTTCTTTTTCCGCTGATTATCTACGGAATTGTTTTTTCTTTATGGGTAATTTGGGTCAATAAATTTTCAAAATATGCTAAATAAAATTGCAGAAAATAAAACCAAAATTTTCTTTGCAGTTTGCATTATAATATGTTTTGGTGTTATTCGGGCGTTTGAAAAAAGTCTTTTCTATGATCCTTTTTTGGAATATTTTGAACTAGATTTCAAAAACCTGCCTTATCCAGAAGTTGATGGGTTAAAACTCTTTTTCGGACTTTTTTCCCGATATTTTTTAAATACAATTTTGTCACTGGGTTTGATTTATGTACTCTTTCGAGATATTGATATCCTAAAGTTCAGTGCATTTTTATATGTTTTTTTTCTGATAATTCTTTTTGCCTCATTTTTTGTTATTTTGAATTATTTTCCAACTGCAAATTGGCTTCTTTTTTATGTAAGAAGATTTATAATTCAGCCCATATTTGTTTTGCTTTTTATTCCTGCTTTTTATTATCAGAGCCAAAATTTAAAAAAATAACAAATCATTAAATCTTTTTCCGGTCTTTTTAGATAATTTTGCGGTATGAATTTAAAAAAGTGCACAGGATTATTTTTAGCGTTCCTTTTGTTGGTTTCCAACATTGGGTTTGCATTTGATGTGCATTACTGCGGAGGCGAAATCGCTTCGGTTACTTTAAAAACAGCTGTTCAATCTTCTCCAGAAAAAAAATGCTGTGGAGAAAATGAAAAGAAATCATCTTGCTGCAAAGACAAAGTAGTTCATTTTGAAAAGAAATCAGATAATGCTACTTTTAAAATATTCTTTTTTCAGCTTGATTTTCCTGCTGTAATTCAGCAATATAAACCAATTGCTTTTTTATCAGTTCCAAACTTTAAAAGCAATCAAATCATTTCGTATTATTCTGATGCGAATGCGCCCCCCTTATTCAAGTTATATAACCAATATATTTTTTATTCCTGATTTTAATGTTTAGAGTCAAGTCAAATCTATGGCTTGTTAACTGCTGTTTGTCTTTTTCAGAATGACGAAGAATCAGCTTTTCTAATTACATTAAAATCATTTTTTATGCAAAAAAATATAATGCTTTTGGGCATGCTTTTGCTGTCTGCAGTTGCCTTTTCTCAGGAAGATCTGCAGGAGGTTAAAGTCACCAAAAAGCAAAAAGGAATTAAAAAATCCTATACACTTACATCCAATACATCGGTAATTACAAGCAAAGAACTGCTAAAAGCGGCGTGTTGCAACTTGGCCGAAAGTTTTGAGACAAATCCATCAATAGACGTCAATTTTTCGGATGCTTTAACGGGAACCAAACAAATAAAGATGTTGGGTTTGACAAGTCCGTATTTAACGATTACTGAAGAAAATATTCCATCAGTTCGAGGAGCTTCTCAAGCTTACGGATTGTCTTTTACGCCGGGAACTTGGATCGAAAGTGTTCAGATTACAAAAGGCGCAGGAAGCGTCATTAATGGTTATGAGAGCATTTCGGGACAAATAAATACAGAGTTGTTAAAGCCTTTAAGTGACATTCCGTTTTTCTTAAATGTTTATGGTTCTACCGATGCGCGTTTTGAGTTGAATACTCATTTCAACAAAAAATTGTCTGATAAATGGGCGACAAGTCTGTTTGTTCATGGAAATACTCGTGTCGCAAAAAACGACATGAACAATGATGGATTTTTAGATAATCCGTTAGGAAAACAAATCAATATTTTAAACCGTTATCAATATTATGATCCAGAAAGCGGACTCGTAAGTTTTATCAATTTCAGATATATGAATGATAAAAAGCAAACGGGAGAAGTTGATTTTGATAAAGATGTTGACCGCGGTACTACAAATCATTGGGGTTCTGAAATCAACACAGAACGTTTTGATGTTTCGACTAAAATAGGTTACGTTTTTAAAGATATGCCTTATCAAAGCATTGGTTTTCAAAATGCTTTCAACAGTCATAACCAAAATTCTTATTTCGGTTTGAATTTGTATGACATTAAGCAGAATAGTTTTTATTCGAATTTAATTTTCAATTCGATTATCAATAACACGATGCACAAGTTTACAACGGGTTTGAATTTTACTTACGATCAATATCAGGAATTTGTAAACGTAAATGATTACAGCCGAATTGATAATTCTGTCGGAGCATTTTTTGAATACACCTATGATAATACGGATAATTTCAGTTTGATTTTAGGCGGGAGAGTTGATAATCATAATCGATTGGGCTTTTTTGTGACGCCTCGTTTACACATGAGATACAATCCTTGGAAGAATGGTGTTCTTCGTTTTTCTGCCGGAAGAGGAAAGCGTTCGGCTAATATTTTTGCCGAAAATCAACAACTTTTTGCGAGTTCTAGAACTTTTTCAATTTTAGACAATAGTGGAAAAATCTATGGTTTGAATCCTGAAATTGCATGGAATTACGGAATCAGTTTTTCGCAGAAATTCAAGATTTTCAAAAAAAATGCCGAAGCTGGTTTTGACTTCTACAGAACCGATTTTCAAAATCAAGCTGTAGTAGATTTGATGCAGAGTCCGCAGGAAGTTTTGTTTTATAATTTAAAAGGAAGTTCGTTTGCCAATAGTTTTCAGGCAGAGTTTAGTTATGAAATAATCCATAATTTGAATTTGAGAACTGCTTATAAATATTATGACATTCAGACAGATTATTTAAGAGGCACTTTTCAGCGTCCACTTCAGGCAAAACATCGTTTTTTGGGAAATCTGGAATACGAAACAACAGCTTCAGATAGTGGAAAACAATGGAAATTTGATTATACTTTTAACTGGACTGGAAAACAGCGATTGCCTTATACGGCTTCAAATCCGCCAGAGGATCAGTTTCCAGATTTTTCGCCCTCTTTTGCAGTGATGAACGCGCAGGTTACAAGAATTTTTTCTCCTGTTTTTGAAGTATATGTCGGTGGAGAAAATATTGGAAATTACAAACAGCAAAAAGCAATTTTAGGGGCAAATGATCCTTTTGGACCAAATTTTGATGCCTCTGTAGCATATGCGCCAATTTTTGGACAAATGTATTATGCTGGTTTGCGATTTAAAATAAAATAAATAGAACAAATCAATTTCAATAACATTATCAAATTTTAATATTTACAAGATGAAAAAAATAGTTTTAATAGCAATAATTAGTTTTTTAGGATTTTCGGCGCAAGCCCAAACTAAGAAAAATAAAAATTTAAAGTACACTACTGAGGTTAACGGAAATTGTGAACAATGTAAGAAACGTATTGAAAAAGCGGCTTTTAGTGTTCCGGGTGTTAAAACGGCAAATTGGGATATTTCATCACATCAGCTTTCGGTGATTTTAAACGAAGAAAAATCTTCTCCAGCTGATTTGAATAATGCAATTGCAAAAGTAGGGCACGATACTAAAGACGTGAAGGCAACACAAGCAGATTATGATAATTTGCATACCTGCTGCAAGTATGTAAGAGAATAAGAATTTTAAAAGCCTCAAGTTTACTATTTGAGGCTTTTTTTATAGTTAATTTATCTTTAAAATACCGCATTTTATTGTGGCTCTACTAAATTATTGTTACTTTCACGATCTTAAAATAAGTATAACCAAACCATTTTTATGAATAATTTTGATTGGACACAATTAGTCAACCCTGAATTCTACATCACATTAAGTATCGGCGGTTTTCAGATTGGTTTATACATTGTGCTGTTTATTGTTTTTGCTGAGACCGGACTTTTTGCTGGTTTTTTCCTTCCTGGTGACAGTCTGCTTTTTTTATCAGGGATTTACAGCCGTGATCTGATTCAAAATGTTGTTTATATTCCAAGTGATTTTGTTAACGTTTTTATACTTTCAACGCTAGTTGGGATAATGGGTGTTTTTGGAAACATGACGGGTTATTGGTTTGGAGCTAAAAGCGGTTATTATTTGTTTAAAAAAGAAGATACATTTTGGTTTAAGAAAAAATACCTATTGCAATCCAAAGATTTTTTTGAGAAGTATGGCGGAAAAGCAATTATTTACGCACGTTTTCTTCCAATTTTTAGAACTTTCGCGCCAATTATTGCAGGAATAGTTTCAATGGATAAAAAGAAGTTTATGTTCTACAATATTTTGAGTTCCTTTTTATGGTCTTTTATATTGATCTTCTCAGGACATTATTTATACGGAGTGTTTTTAGAACAAGGAATCGATTTAAAAGAGCATATTGAAGTTATTGTAATAGGAATAATTATAGTGTCAACTTTCCCAGTTTTCTTAAAGCTTATTAAAAAGAGAACAAGCCATCACGAAAAAATATAAATAAAAAAAAATCCGAAGTAATAAGCTTCGGATTTTTTTATATCTATAATTGAAGTTGAAATCTATTATTAAACATAATTTTGTTGTAATTAATTCAAAAGAAAATTGCATTAACAATTAACAATTAACAATTAACAATTAACAATTTTCTAGACTACCATTCATTTACCTTATTCGCATCCATTTTTAAGAAGATAAACAACAAAATAGTAAAGCCCCAGAGTCCAGAACCACCATAAGAAAAGAATGGAAGCGGAACCCCGATAGTTGGGAAAATACCAATTACCATGGCAATATTTACAAAAAAGTGAATGAACAAGATTCCGGCAACACAATAACCGTAAACACGGCTAAATTTAGTTTTTTGTCTTTCAGCCAAATAAATTACTCTTAAAAATAAACCAACAAAGAGAGCAATAACAACCAAACAACCTACAAATCCCCATTCCTCGCCAACGGTTGTAAAAATATAATCCGTATGTTGTTCAGGAACAAAGCCTCCTTTGGTTTGTGTTCCTTGTAAAAAGCCTTTTCCGAGCCATCCGCCTGATCCAATTGCAATTTCAGATTGATTGGTATTATAACCAATACCTTTCATATCAACTGTTTTTCCTAGCAAAATATTAAAACGGTCTCTGTGGTGTTGCTTGAAAACGTGTTCGAATACATAATCTACAGAGAAAACAAAAGCTGAAATAACCGCTAACAAAATACTGCTCATTAATAAATTTCTATCAACAACGCGTCCCTTAAAGTGTATAATTGCCAAAACACAAGCGGCAATAATAATAACGACGTAGGGTTCGAGAACAAGTGTTAATACAAATAATAAAATAGTAATAAAACCGGTCCAAACATACCATGACGGAAGACCTTCTCGATATAAAACAATAATAAAAATACTGTAAATCAAGGCACTTCCCGGGTCAGGCTGTGGTAGAATCAACATAACGGGTAAAAATACAATCGCTAAAGCTTGTATTTGCCTATTGACATCTTTTAGGTTGATTTGTGTATCACTTAGATATTTTGCCAATGCCAATGATGTAGCGGCTTTTGCAAATTCTGAAGGCTGTAATGTAAATCCGCCAATTGCATACCAACATCTTTGTCCTGCAATGGTTTTTCCGAAAAGGAATAATCCTGCCAAAGACAATAACGAAACACCAAAAATTATACTGGCATATTTTTCATAGAATTTTCCATCAACAAAAAGAACGACAAAAATTAACGGAATTGTACAGCCAATAAAAATCAGCTGCTTTTGATACGTTCCTTCGGTAGATAATAATGAAGACGAATAGATATTCAGCCACCCCAATATTACTAACGTGGTGTAGATAAAAACACTTATCCAGTCAATATTATTTTTTACACTTTGATTTTTCATTTGAAATAATCTTTGTTAGTTCTCTTTAGTGGTGTCTATTGGAATTTTCTTTGTTTCTACTTTTGGAGTAACGATTTTAGCTCTTAAAACAGAATCTTTTGGTGTAGATTCTATTGCGCTTGCTTCGGTCATTCCACCTAATTTAGCATATTCGCTTACTAAACTTTTATTTAATACACGAACTTCTAAATCGGTTCTAGTGATTTTTTTTCTTAAATATTTCTCAATCATCAAACTGGCAATTGGTCCGGCTACATTGGCACCAAAACCTCCATTTTCAATCATAATTGCAAGGGCAATTTTAGGATTGTCCTTTGGAGCAAAAGCCACAAAAATAGAGTGGTCTTTTAGTTTGGTTCTAACTCCGTCAATTTTAGCATAGTTTTCGGCAGTACCGGTTTTACCGCAAATATCAATACCTTGTACTTTCAGTGCGTAAGCGGTACCTTTATTATAAACGTCAAATAATCCATTTATAACCGGTGGAAAATACTTTTTGTCAATTGTGGTTTCGTGTCGAGTTGTAAATTTAGCATCAATTTTCTTTCCTTCAATCTTTTTAATGATATGAGGCGTGTAATAATAACCTTGATTTGCAACAGTTGCCATCATGTTGGCTAGCTGAATCGGAGTCATTAAAACTTCACCTTGACCAATGGCATTAGATACAATTGTAGTACTTCTCCAGCCACCATTAGGGTAGATTTTTTTATAAGTTTTTGATGTCGGAATATTACCTTTTCTTCCTGTAGGCAAATCATAACCCATAAATTGTCCAAGACCAAAACTCTTTACGTGTCCGCTCCATACGTCAACGGCATATCCAGGATTTTTGTATTTGTTGATCGTTAACATGTACGACTGTGCAAAATACGTATTACAAGAATTATATATTCCGTTATTTAATTGATGAGGTCCAAAACCGTGGCACTTCATAAAACGTCCTCGTCCGTAACTAAAACCATGATGACACATAAAAGTTGTATGCTCGTCAATAACTCCTTCTTCAAGCGCAACAAGTCCAGTTAAAATCTTGAATGGAGAACCAGGAGGATATTCTGCTAAAAGTCCTCTGTCGTATAATGGTTTTGCAATTGAATCTCGATATAAAAGCGTATAGTTTTTTGATCTTTGTCTTCCAACTAAAATTCCAGGATCATAAGAAGGCGCTGTAACTAATGCTAAAATCTCACCCGTTTTAGGCTCAATTGCAACAATTCCACCTCTTTTGTTGATCATTAATTCTTGGCCATATTTTTGAAGTTCGGCGTCAATTGTTAAATTGATATCTTCTCCAGCAACTGCGATTGTGTCGTATTTTCCGTTTTTATAGGATCCTATTTCACGATTGTATTTGTCTTTTTGAATGTATTTAACCCCTTTAATTCCGCGTAAAACTTCTTCGTAACTTTCTTCAACTCCTTGTTTTCCAACTAAATCTCCACTATTGTAATAAGAGTTTTTGGCAATTAATCCTTCACTCGCCTGTGTAATAAATCCAAAAATATTGGCGCCATAATCTACTTCATAATCACGAAGCGATCTCTTTTGGAAATAAAAGCCTTCATATTTTCTGATTTTTTCTTGAAAAGCAGCAAATTCGTTTTTGTTCAATTGTGCTAAAAATACTGATGGAAGGCGAGGACTGTAAACTTTAGCCTTAGCAATTCTTTTATCGTATTCTTCTTTTGTGATGTTTAATAAAGCACAGAATTCCGCAACATTTAAATCTTCTTTGATTTCGCGTGGAATAACCATGATATCATAAGAAGCTTGATTTGCTACTAATAATTTGCCATTTCTGTCATATATATAACCTCTTTCAGGATAGTCGTACTGTTTTTTTATCGCGTTGTTTTCTGATTTTAGCTTAAATGAATCGTCAACTATTTGCAAATAAAATACCCTGATCACCAGTAAAGATCCTGCAATGATAATTAAAGCGGGCAGCAGAACTTTTCTCATCGTTTATTGGGCTTAATAAGATAAATGATTATGATTGAGGTTATTATTGTAAAAATTGAACTGAATAATGTTCGGAGCAAAATATCCCAAATGAATTTGAATTGGAACGCTTCGAGCACAAACAATATAATATGATGCAGCAAAACTGATACCAAAATAAATGAAAATCGTTCTGGTGTTAAAGAATCATTTAGTTTGATGGTTTGGTATTCATAACTCAGACCAAATGAAAACTTAAAAATATATGGTCTATAGTAAGCAAGAATTACACATGATGTAGCGTGAATTCCGCCCGAATTACAAAACATATCCATTGTAAGCCCAAGTAAAAAACTTGAAATTATCAATCCTGATTTATTGCTGTTTACAGGATAAAGAATTATATATAGAATATATGGAAAAGGACTTATGTAGCCTAAAAAATTCATATTGTTGAAAATAACAATTTGAATTGCCAGTAACATAATAAATCGAAAAATATTGACTAACAATGCGCTATTCATCTTTTTCCTTTTTTTCTAAATTAATAAGTTCTTCTCTGTCTTTGCTTTTGATAATATAAACGTGTCCAAGATTTGTCATGTCGTTAAATAACTTAACTTTTATAACATAAAAACTTGTTTGTTCTTCTTTGTAAACTGTTTCAACAGTTCCAATATTGATTCCTTCAGGGAAAATTACAGATTGTCCACCTGTCACGATTGTATCGCCTTTTCTAACTGAAGCTAACCTCGGAACATCTTTCAGTTGTACGAAACCAGTACTTTTTCCATCCCAAGTTAAAGACCCAAAATGATTTGATTTTTTAAGCTTGGCGTTAATCTGCGATTTCATGTTCAAAATACTAATCACAGTTGAATATCTTGGTGAAGTGTTATCAATTACCCCAACAATTCCTAAGCTGTTTATTACTCCCATATCTGGTTTCACACCCTCATTAGATCCAGAATTTAAAGTAAGGAAGTTTTCGTGTGTACTGTAAGTATTATGAATCACTTTTGACACAATAATGTCAGCAGGTTTTACTCCTTTAATAGTATCAGGCAAAGGTAATTTTGTTGTGTCCTCTTTATTGAATAAAAGACTTTTAAGTCTCGCGTTTTCAAGTACAAGCTCTTCATTTTCAGCTCTTAAATTCAAATATTCGTCTACACGATTAATTCTTTCATAAACACCTCCGCTCAAAAAGTTGGCAGAACTGATTATTTTGCTTCTATGGTAAGAGTGTGATTGAATTGTGAGCGTCAACGAAATACCTAAAAGCAGCAAAAACAGTAACCGATTACTGTTTCTTATAATGAAATTAAAAATTTGCTGCATTTCTTGTCTGGTTATTTTGTTTCAGGATATGCTTAAGGTTTCAAATTTTATCAGGGTCAAATATTAGAAATTTGACCCTAATAAAAGTATATTGATTGTTTTTTTTGAATCTTATTTGATTAAGATGCTTTTAAATTTTGCAATGTTTTTAAGTGCCATTCCAGTACCGCGAACAACTGCTCTTAAAGGATCTTCAGCAATATAAACAGGCAAATCTGTTTTTTGAGAAATACGTTTGTCAAGACCTCTAAGCATAGATCCACCACCGGCTAAATAGATACCAGTGTTGTAAATATCGGCAGCTAATTCAGGAGGAGTTTGAGATAATGTTTCCATTACCGCATCTTCAATACGCTGAATTGATTTGTCTAAAGCCTTTGCAATTTCACGGTAAGAAACATCTACTTGTTTTGGTTTCCCTGTAAGCAAATCTCGTCCTTGAACAGACATATCTTCTGGCGGTCCATCTAAATCTTCAATTGCAGCTCCAATTTGGATTTTGATTTTCTCAGCAGTACTTTCTCCCACAAATAAGTTGTGCTGTGTACGCATGTAATAAACGATATCATTTGTGAAAACGTCACCCGCAATTTTTACAGATTTGTCGCAAACAATTCCGCCTAAAGCGATAACTGCAATTTCTGTTGTACCACCTCCGATATCAACGATCATGTTACCTTTTGGCTGCATGATATCGATACCAATACCAATTGCTGCTGCCATTGGCTCATGAATCAAATAAACTTCTTTTCCGTTTACTCTTTCACAAGATTCTTTTACAGCACGCATTTCAACCTCCGTAATTCCAGATGGAATACACACAACCATTCTTAAAGCTGGTGTGAACATTCTTTTTTTCAATGCAGGAATACTCTTAATGAACATGTTGATCATTTTTTCCGAAGCATCAAAATCGGCAATTACACCATCTTTCAAAGGCCTTATGGTCTTGATGTTTTCATGCGTTTTACCTTGCATCATATTGGCTTCTTTACCAACAGCGATGATTTTGCCTGAAACTCTGTCGCGTGCTACGATAGAGGGGCTGTCAATAACAACTTTATCATTATGAATGATTAAAGTGTTTGCGGTACCAAGGTCTATTGCAATATCCTCGGTCATGAAATCAAAAAATCCCATAAGTTTTTTAGGGGTTTAAAATGTTATAAATTATTTATCGAACAAAGTTAAACAAATTAATGTTTAAAATGACGAGTTCCTGTAAATACCATTGCAAGATTATTTTCATTGCAATAATTTATGCTTAATTCGTCTTTTATTGAACCTCCTGGCTGAATAACAGCAGTAATTCCTGCTTTTTTGGCTAATTCTACACAATCTGGAAACGGGAAAAATGCGTCACTTGCCATTGAAGCTCCAGTTAAATCAAATCCAAATGCTTTTGCTTTATCTACAGCTTGCATTAAAGCATCAACTCTTGAAGTTTGACCTGTACCAGATGAAATTAATGTTCCGTTTTTTGCAAATACAATCGTGTTTGATTTTGTATTCTTGCAAATTTTAGAAGCAAAGATCAAATCTTCGATCTCCTGAGCAGTTGGTTCTGTAATTGTAACGGTTTTTAAATGCGCTTTATTATCTGTAATATTATTTCTGTCCTGAATTAACAAACCATTAAGACAAGTCCTTACTTGACGAGATGGCAATTCAACTTCATTTTGAACTAATATAATTCTGTTTTTCTTTTCTTGTAAAACTGTAACGGCCTCATCATCATATGCTGGAGCGATTACAACTTCGCAGAATAATTTGTTGATTTCTTGTGCGGTTTCTAAATCAATTTTTGTGTTAGAAATTAAAACTCCTCCAAAAGCAGAAGTTGGATCACAAGCCAAAGCAGCTAAATAAGCTTCGCTAATTGTTTTTCTTGAAGCCAATCCACAAGCGTTATTGTGTTTTAGAATTGCAAATGTTGGCCCGTCAGTTTTGAATTCAGCAATTAAATTTACGGCTGCATCAACATCAAGCAAGTTGTTGTATGATAATTCTTTTCCGTGAAGTTTTTTGAACATCGCATCAAAATCTCCAAAGAAGAAACCTTTTTGGTGTGGGTTTTCACCATATCTTAAAACTTGACCGTTTGCAATACTCTCTTTGTAAATAGTCTCATCTGTATTGAAATAATTGAAAATAGCTCCGTCATAGTGAGAAGAAACGTGGAATGCTTTTGTAGCAAACAATCTTCTGTTTTCAAGAGTTGTACTTCCGTTTTGCTCTGTAATCAAATCTAAAAGAAGGCTGTATTCGTTAACAGAAGCAACAATTACAGTGTCTTTGAAATTTTTTGCGCCTGCGCGGATTAATGAAATACCGCCAATATCAATTTTTTCAATGATATCTTGTTCGCTTGCACCTGAAGCAACAGTTTTTTCAAAAGGATACAAATCAACAATCACTAAATCAATTTGAGGAATGTCAAATTCTTTCATTTGCTGAACATCGCTCTCATTGTCTTGACGGTTTAAAATTCCACCAAAAATTTTCGGGTGCAATGTTTTTACTCTTCCTCCAAGAATTTCTGGGAAAGAAGTAATATCTTCAACAGGAACTACAGGAATTCCTAGGTTTTTAATGAAATCTTCAGTTCCTCCAGTCGAGTAAAGTGTAACATTTTGCTCGTGTAATTTTCTAACGATTGGCTCTAATCCGTCTTTAGAAAAAACCGAAATTAGTGCTGATTGTATTTTTTTAGTTGTGCTCATTGTGTAGTTATGATTTTCAGACTGCAAAAGTAGTTTTTTTATATATTATTTTAAAGAAAATTAATGTAACATTATGCTAAAAAAATCTACTGATGAGTAAGTTAACTTTTATTAGGTTTTTGATTTTAAATTATTGAATTTTACTTTATTGAAAAATACTACTATATGCTTCTTTATCTTCGATTATTAAAAGAAAGTCTCAGCTTTGCCATCAATGCTTTACGAAATAATAAACTGCGTACTTTGTTATCGTTGCTAGGTGTTACAATTGGTATTTTTTCGATTATTGCTGTACTTGCTGCCGTAGACTCTTTGGACAGAAAAATTTCTAAAGATTTGAGCAGTTTAGATAAAAATACGATTTATTTAATGAAATACTGTTTTGGTCCATCAGAAATTCCGCAGTGGAAGCGAGAGCAGTTCCCAAATGTGAAGTATGATGAATATATTGGATTGAAAAATTCAATGAATAATACAGATCAAGTTGGTTATCAGCTTTTTGTTAGTCACGAAACGTTGAAGTACGATTCAAAAACAGTTGCTGATGTTAATATTATTCCGTCATCATTTGAAATGGTAGATATTGACGGATTAACTTTTGATAAAGGAAGATTCTACACAGAATCTGAATCAAATTCTGGAACACCAGTGATTGTTTTAGGATATGAAATTGCCCAAGGTCTTTTTGAAAACAGTGATCCGATCGGAAAAAATATTCGTTTGTACGGACAGCGTTTTACAGTTATTGGCGTAATGGCAAAACAAGGAGCAGGATTTTTTGGTGACAGCAATGATACTTCGGTTTATTTGCCAGCGAACTTTTTGCGACGCATGTATGGCGATAGCGATGCTATGACGCCTGTAATTGTTTTGAAACCAGTAAAAGGTGTTGATATGGATGCTTATAAAGCTGAAGTTGCTCAAAAGCTTCGCGCTATCCGTGGAATGAAAGCAGGTGAAATGGATAATTTCTTTGTGAATGTACTTTCTGGCTTTACCGATTTTATTGATGGAATTTTAGGAACTTTACGAACTGCCGGAATTTTCATCAGTATTTTTTCGTTTTTAGTTGGAGGATTTGGAGTAGCCAATATCATGTTCGTTTCGGTTAAGGAACGCACTAATTTAATAGGAATTCAAAAATCTTTAGGAGCAAAAAACAGGTTTATATTATTTCAGTTTTTATTTGAAGCTATTATGCTTTGTTTAATTGGAGGTATCATTGGTTTGTTTATTGTTTGGCTTTTGTCTCTTCTTTTGACCAATTTATTAGAATTTGAATTTGTTTTAAGTTTTTGGAATGTGGCTATTGGAGCAGGATTATCAATTTTTGTGGGTATAATTTCCGGTATTCTTCCAGCAATTTCGGCGGCAAATCTAGATCCTGTAGAAGCCATTAGGACAGGAATGTAATATTGTTTTTGTGTTATTTTACTGTAAATTTTGATGGCACAGAATAATTGGATACATTTGATAAACCACTCACAATTTAATCCGCTAAATAAATGAGCTTTAACCTTAAATCTGTTGATACAGTTGAGTCAATTTCCAGAG
Source organism: Flavobacterium daemonense (assembly GCF_007341385.1). GTDB lineage: Bacteria > Bacteroidota > Bacteroidia > Flavobacteriales > Flavobacteriaceae > Flavobacterium > Flavobacterium daemonense. Next base: position 197,933 of record NZ_VJYD01000005.1, on the reverse strand, counting down.
AAGATTTTAAAAAGAATTACTTGGATAAAAGAAAGCCTTTAATCATTAAAGGACTCACAAAAGATTGGCCAGCAAGAGAAAAGTGGTCAACAGAGTATTTTAAGGAAATTGCAGGGGATATTGAGGTAAAACTTGTCGATAATTCAAAAGCAGATCCTAAAAAGGTAATCAATGCTTCTATCGCAAGTATGAAATTTGGTGAATATCTGGATTTGATAAAACGTGAACCAACGCAATTGCGTATTTTTTTCTTCAATCTTTTCAAACACAGACCCGAATTAATTGACGATGTGAAAATTCCGAAAGAATTAATGGGAGGTTTTATCGAAAGCATGCCTGCCATGTTTTTTGGAGGTTCAAAGGCAATTACTTTTCTTCATTATGATATCGATTTGCCGCATCTTTTTCACACTCATTTTGGAGGAAGAAAGCATATAATATTATTTGACAATAAGTGGAAGAAAAGGCTTTATTGTCTTCCAAATACAACTTATGCCTTAGAAGATTACGATGTCGCCAATCCCGATTTTGAAAAATTTCCAGCCTTGAAAGGAGTAGAAGGGTATGAGGTTTTTCTAGAACATGGCGATACATTATTCATGCCAACAGGAATGTGGCATTGGATGCGTTATATAGATGGTTCTTTCTCGCTCACACTTCGTGCTTGGGATTCATCGATTTCTCGAAAAATGGCCAGCGTTTGGAGTTTATTTATGCATGGTGCAGTTGATAGTGCAATAAAAGTTGTTTTTAGAGAACGTTATGCTGTCTGGCGTGAAAAATTAGTTTTTAAAATCGCTGAAAAAGAATTAAAAAAGGATTTGAAAAAGGCTGGGTAATAATTTAGGTCTAAAAATATAAAAATCCTGTAGGAACTATATGTACTAATTATTTGGTTTTTTTACAAATTTGACAAGTTCAGGAAATTTAATTCTTGTTTTATCCCATTTAATATCGGCAGAATTGTAATATTTATTATTTCTCTTATAATAAATAATCGTGTCTTCTTCCTGTGTTGTTCTTCTAATAACGATAAAATCTCTATCTTTCTTGAAGTAACTTAAAGATTTATTTAAATCAAAAAATATTTTAGAATTTAAAGTGTCAGATTGAGATGCGATGAAAGTTGCATTTCTAAAATCATCTTTATAATTCAATTTAATAAAATCATAAATATTTTTATTTGAAATTTCAATTAGATCTCTTGGATCTAAATCAGCGAAGTATGGAATTGTGTCTGTATTTGGTGTTCCACAGATCATTCCTATGCCTTTATTTTGCAAATAATAAGCCGTAGAATCAGAGTTGATAATAAAAGTATTTGTTCCGTAAAACAACCAGCCAGGTATAGGTGGAGGAGGTGGAACAGTGTCATTGTTTCGTATTATTGGTTTGTTTTCTTGCGAAATTATATAAGGAATGTTTTTTTCAATTTTAGTTTCTTTCTTGGTACAATTCCAAAAAAGAAAACAAATCATACAACCAATAAAAATTCTCGCCATAGAAATCAGATTTAAAATAAAGATATAAAAAAATCCCATTCGCTTTTGCGAATGGGATTTTCTATTTTGAATAGTTTTAAAACTATCTAATTGTATTATTTTGAATCAAATCGATATATAAGTTGATCTTATCTTTCAATTCTTTTCTAGGCGTGATAAAGTCTAAGAAACCGTGCTCTAAAAGAAACTCAGCAGTTTGAAAACCTTCTGGCAAATCTTTTCCTGTAGTATCACGAACAACACGCGGACCAGCAAAACCAATCAAAGCGCCTGGTTCAGAGATGTTGATGTCTCCTAACATTGCGTAAGATGCAGTTGTTCCTCCAGTTGTTGGATCTGTACAAAGAGAGATATAAGGCAATTTAGCTTCAGCTAATTGAGCTAGTTTTACAGAAGTTTTAGCTAATTGCATTAAAGAATAAGCGGCTTCCATCATACGAGCTCCACCAGATTTAGAAATCATTACAAAAGGCAATTTGTTTTTGATTGCGTGATCAATACCTCTCGCAATTTTTTCACCTACAACGGCTCCCATAGATCCACCAATAAAAGCAAAATCCATACAGCAGATTACAAGCTCTCTTCCTTTAGATTTTCCTACTCCCGTACGTACAGCGTCTTTAAGATGAGTTTTTTCCATTACATCTTTCAATCTTTCTGCATATTTTTTTGTGTCCACAAAATGCAAAGGATCTTTTGATGTCATGTTTTTGTCTAACTCAACAAATTCGTTGTTGTCGAATAAAATTTCAAAATAGGTTGCGCTTCCAATTCGAACGTGAAAATCATCTTCAGGGCTAACGAATAAATTTCTCGCTAATTCGTCAGCATCAATAATTTTTCCAGTAGGAGATTTGTACCACAATCCTTTCGGAACGTCCATCTTATCTTCTGTAGCGGTCGTAATCCCTTTTTCTTGTCTTTTAAACCAAGCCATTTTTTTAATTTTAGAATGTAGATTTTAAATTTTAGATTTTTCAATCTGAATTCAAAATTTAAATTTCAGGCTTCTTTAGAAATCTGAAATTTAAATTCAAAAATCTAAAATTTAAAGTGTGTTTACGTTATTTAAATCAGCAAAAGCTTGTTCAAGTCTTGCGTTGAATGTTACTTCGCTTTCACGAACCCATCTTCTTGGATCGTAATATTTTTTGTTTGGTGCATCTGGACCTTCTGGGTTTCCAATTTGAGATTTCAAATAGTCAAGGTTTTTAACCATGTAATCACGGATTCCTTCAGTGTATGCAAATTGTAAATCAGTATCAATGTTCATTTTGATAACTCCGTAGCTAATTCCTTCTCTGATTTCTTCAAGTGTAGAACCTGAACCTCCGTGGAAAACGAAATCAACTGGGTTGTGTCCTGTGTTGAATTTGTTTTGAACAAAATCTTGAGAATTTTTTAAGATTTTTGGAGTTAATTTTACGTTTCCTGGTTTGTAAACACCGTGAACGTTTCCAAAAGCAGCAGCAATTGTAAATTTAGGGCTTACTTTAGATAATTCTTCGTAAGCATAAGCTACTTCTTCTGGCTGTGTATATAATTTTGAGCTGTCAACATCAGAGTTATCAACACCATCTTCTTCACCACCTGTAATACCAAGCTCGATTTCTAATGTCATGCCCATTTTGCTCATTCTAGCTAAGTATTCTTTACAGATCTCGATGTTTTCTTCGATTGGCTCCTCAGACAAATCGATCATATGAGAACTGAATAATGGTTTTCCTGTTTCTGCAAAATGTTTTTCAGAAGCGTCTAACAAACCATCGATCCAAGGTAAAAGTTTTTTTGCGCAGTGGTCAGTGTGTAAAATTACAGTTGCACCATAAGCCTCAGCTAAAGTGTGAATATGTTTTGCTCCAGCGATTCCTCCAGCGATTGCTGCTTTTTCACCTGCGTTAGATAATCCTTTTCCAGCGTTAAATTGTGCTCCTCCGTTTGAAAATTGAATGATAACTGGCGCGTTAAGTTTCGCTGCAGTTTCAAGAACTCCGTTAATTGTGCTTGATCCAGTAACGTTTACTGCTGGAAGAGCAAAACCCTTCTCTTTCGCATAATTAAAGATCTCTTGTACTTGATCTCCTGTAGCTACTCCTGGTTTAATGTTGTGTGCCATTGTAATTTTTTTTATAGTTGTTTTTAGTTTTTAGGTTGCAAAAATAAGAATTAATTAGCATTAGAACGGATAATTTATTCCAAAATTTAAAACCGAGTGACCAAAATTGTATTCTTTAAACCATCTGTCTCCCTTCTCATGTGCCGGATTATAAGTCTTGAAGCCCAAATCTAGTCGAACAACAAAAAAGCTTAAATCGTAGCGTAATCCAAATCCTGAGCCTAAAGCGATTTCAGCTAAATCGTTTACGCTGCTGAATTTTGCCTTCTCATCAATGACATTATCGAGCACATTCCAGATATTTCCGGCATCTGCAAAAACGGCTCCTTTAACATCACCAAGTATTTTAAAGCGAAATTCGGCACTCAATGCAATTTTCATATTGGCCTCATTAAAATCATCTAAGGCATCTGTACTTCCGGGACCTAATGAATAGGGTTGCCAAGCACGGTTGTCATTTGAACCTCCCGCATAATAACTTCGTGAAAACGGAATATAATTTGAGTTTCCAAACGGAATCGCAATTCCAAAAAAGCTTCGTACAGCAAGCACTTTTTCTTTTCCAAAATCCCAGTGTTTGATATAATCGAATTCGGTTTTAACGTATTCTGAATATTCTAAATTGAAGATTTCGTAATTGCCATTTGCATTTTTAGGAAGACTTGCAATGTTTGAAATCGCTGATAATAAAGTTCCCGCCGATTCTACTTTGGTTTTGAACTGATAGAAATTATTATCCGCAAGATCCTTTTTAGTCGTTTTAGTAAACGTATAGCTTGTAGCTAAAATGAAGTCATTTTCGGTCAAACGAACTCTTCTTTCTTCAATACTTTCTACGTCTCTATACTGAGGATCTCCAGGCAGTAATGCGGTTCTGTTATTCAAAACATCATTGGTAAATCCTGTGGTTCCTTTAGGTATAGTTAAATCTTTTCTGGCTTGTTCTTCTGGTGTATCTCCCCAGTTTAGAGGTTCAATGTTGTAATCTTTACCAATGCCATTTAATTCATCATATGAAGAAGTATAAACATTAAAGTAATTGTTCGGATTTAAATTACGTACATATTGTGCGTTCAGCAATTCTAACTTTGCGGTGTTATGACGTTTTGGAGACCAATTGTACGAGATTCCTCCTGTAAAATTTTCTTTGTCCAAACCAATATTTCGCTGTTTAGAAAAACCACTCGAGATTGATGTGGACGGAATCATCCTTTTCGGAATAATTTTTTCTGTTCCAAAGGGAAGCAAAATCCTTGGGAAATTCAATTTCAAATCGACTCCATATTCAGAGACATTAAAGAAATTATTGTTTGGGTTCGCCATATCTTTTGATGAACCGATATTCATACGCGTTGAAATTTCAAGGGTTTCAGCACGATTAAAAACATTTCGAATGGTTTCTGAAAGACTGGCTCCAATACCAAAATCCTGAATATTAGAGTGCGTTACATCAAGTGTTGCACCAAAACTATATTTTTTTCTTGGCGTTAAATAAACATTTGCAATTAAAGACTGCGCTGTCGAATCTCTCTTGTCAACTTCATATTGAATGGAAGGATAATTGAATATTTTCAAGTTATTTAAATATCGAGACGAAAGCGTCGTTCTAGTGTCTGAAAATGTGCTTCCTTTTGTGATAAAAACAGCATCGGTAATGGCGCGCGGTTTGTATTTTAATTTTTTGTAGCTGTACAAATTAAAATTATTGTATGAAACGCTGTCATTGATTTTTGACTTTGCATTTGCTGGCGAATAATCTGTGTAGATATTCACATCGCTGATTTTATAAAGTTTGAAAGGTTCTGTTCTGCTGGAATCTCTTTCTTGTATACTATTATTGTTGATGATTAAATTTACGTCGGCTTTATTTTTTTTGCCAATTGTATCAATATCAAAAGTTACATAAGTCGGCTGAAAATAATAAGCACCATTATTTCTGAAATACGTTGTAATACGATTTTTCTCTTCTTCAAAATCGGTTGTCTTATATTGATTCCCAGATTTTAAAAGAGAAGGTTCTCTGCTAGCATGATAAAGTGAGTCTAATGCCGGAGTTAGGATAGTAGTTCGGATAGAATCTAAAGTATATGCCGGCCCGGTTGTGATGTTATAGTTTATTTTAGCTCTTTTAATTCCAGTCGTATCAATTGTGTAATCTGTCTGTACTTTAAAAAAACCATTGTTTAGATAGTAATATTTTAATCGAAGCAAGGTCTTTTTTGTCTTGGCAGTATCAATAATTACAGGTGCTTCTCCGGTGTTTTTTAAGAAATCGTTTAATCCTTTATTTATAAAAGACTGCCCAAGACGATCGACTTGTTTAGCTGAAAGTAATTTTGACCAGCGTTCATATCGGCCGGGATGATTATCAAATTTTGCTTTATAAGTCGAATCCGGATTTAAATTAGCTAAATTGTATAAATTTAAACGCAATTTAAAGCCTAACAGTTTTCCGTTTGGCTTTTGATACATTTGATTCGAGGCAATTTCGTCGTTTGATGACTTTCCGTTTACGAGAATATTATTTTTTACGAGAAGGTTTTTTCCATCTGGAACTCTTTTTACGGCATTACAAGCACAAATAAGTGTTGCTATTAGAATAAATGCTGTTATTTTTGTGGAATTATTTTTCAAGTGTTTTTAAATATTTAATTCAAAAGTACATTATTTTATGGTTAGTAAAAACCAAATAAAACTTATCTCAGGCTTGCATCAAAAAAAACAGCGTTTTGCAAATCAATTGTTTTTTGCCGAAGGAGTAAAAGTAATTCAAGAATTGTTGCAATCCAACTTTGAATTAGAGCATTTATACACCACGCAAAATGATTTTGAAACTGTTCAGTCTTCAAAACGAACTCTTATTAATGATCAAGAGTTGAAAAAAATAAGTGCTTTGGCGACTCCAAATTCTTGTTTGGCGGTGTTCAAAATTCCTGCCGAAAATAAAATAATCGACTCTGGTTTGATTCTGGCTTTAGACGATATTCGTGATCCTGGAAATTTAGGTACGATTCTGCGTCTGTGCGATTGGTTTGGCATCAAACAAATTATTTGCTCAAAAGAGACAGTAGATATTTATAACCCAAAAGTGGTTCAGGCGACAATGGGGTCTATCACTCGAGTAAATGTAAATTATGTTGATTTGAAAACCTTTATCGCTCAAACAAAACTGCCAGTTTTTGGAACTTTTATGGACGGTGAAAACATTTACAAATCAAATTTGCCTGAAAACGGAATCATTATTATGGGTAATGAAGCCAATGGTATTTCGGCAGAAATTGAAAAAATGGTAACAAGCCGACTGACAATTCCTAGGTTTGGAGAGCTTCAAAAAACGGAAAGTTTAAATGTAGCTACCGCAACAGCAATTATTCTCAGTGAATTTAAACGAAATAGTTAGGTATTTGTTTTAGTGAAAAGTAAAATTTATTAAAATAGCTCTCGATTTCATAGAATCAATGTTTCCTGTCCACGGGCTATTTGGGTCATTGTCTCTTACTAATTCATCTGTTATCCCAAACATTCCTCTAATTGATGGAGAGAAAATGAAATATTCTGTAAAAAAGTCAATTCCAACACCCATTTCATAAGCAGCAGTCCAAGGTTTTACTCTGAATTTTTGTTCAGAATTATCGTCTTGAGATTTTGAATTGCTTGATAAATTAAGTGTAGTTGACATTCCTCCAACTAAGTACGGACGAATATTTCCTGTTCGCAATGAAGAGAATTTTAAAAGCAGCGGAAAATGTATGTAAGTACTGTTTACTTCTCTTAAATAATCAACTTTAGAAGTGAAATTAGGATAATATAAATCGCGTTTTGTATAGTACAAACCGGGTTCAAAACGCAGATTTATGTATTCCTGCAATCTTAAATCTGCTACGACACCAACATTAAATCCGGTAGTTTTTTTTACCTGAATATCTTGGTTCACAACATTTTTATAGTCAAACTTAAAGTCAAAGCTGTTGAAACCCAAGTAATATCCAAAATAAAGGCGCTGTTTTTGCCAGTTTTCAAGATTGATAATGGGGTCTTTGCTGAACATGCTCTTACCAAATTGCGAATATCCTTTTGTCGATAAGACTAATAAAATTAAGATTACTGTTTTTTTCATACTATTTTTTAGAAGCAGAATAAATGGTTGCAACTCCAAAAGTTTGAGGCATCGCCACAACATCTATAAACCCAATTTTTCTCAAAATATTGTTTAGTGCTTCTCCGTATGGAAAAACCGCAGCCGATTCAGATAAATATCCGTAAGCCGAATTATCTTTAGAAAATAATTTTCCAATTATTGGGAGAATATTTTTACTGTAAAATTTATATCCTTGTTTATATGGAGTCTTATCTGGTACTGAAGTTTCTAAAATTACAAATACACCATTTGGTTTTAGAACCCTTAAAATTTCAGCAAATCCTTTTTCTAAATTCTCGAAGTTTCGAACACCAAAACCAACTGTTATAGCGTCAAAATAATTATCTTCAAAAGGAATGTTTTCAGAATCGCCTAAAACTAAATCAATAGTATTTGATAGTTTTTTTTCTTCAACTTTCTTTTTCCCAACTTCAAGCATTCCTGCCGAAATATCTAAACCAATGATTTTTTCAGCATTTGTCTGTGCCATTAAAATGGCAAGATCGCCAGTTCCGGTTGCGATATCAAGTATGATTTTAGGTTTTGTGTCAGAAACTATTTTTAGGACTTTTTTACGCCATTTTACATCGATCCCAAAAGAGATTACACGATTCAAATTATCATAGTTCCCAGAAATGTTGTCAAACATTTGGGCAACCTGTTCTTTTTTTCCTAAAGAAGAGTCTTTATATGGGGTTATTTTCTCAGACATTTTTTTTATTTAGGCAAATATAATACAATCTGACTTAACTGTTAATGGTTTTTTAAATTGTAAATCAAATGTTGTAAAAGAAAGGTGCGACGCTTTATTTGACTCTGAATTTTAAGGTCGATTAAGCATCACCAAAAGTGGGTATTTTTCAAAAATCACTAAAAGTGGGTATTGTGTACTGCCGGTTTTATGCTCAATTTTGTCAAAGATAAAAATGATGAAAGTTTTATGATTGATTAGAAATATGGCTTAAAAACAAATGATTACTTTTTTTGCGCGAGTAATTTCATTTGGTTCAGAAAGTAGTTTTAACAGTGCTCTTTTCAAATCGCACTGCCCTTTTTAAAAGTGCAAAATACGTTCTTAGGATTAAATTTGTTTTTGGAAATTTTAATTTTCTTGCCTTTAATATCTTAGTGGTATTTGTTATTAAAGGCACTTTTGAGGCTTGTTCTCAATTAACATTATGTTATTCAGTTTTTTCAAATGTTTTAAACATTTGGATTTTTTTTACAAAACTATTTCTGGAATAAGCCACATCTAAAAATCGATCATTCTTAAAAAACATCCTCCAAAAGAGGATGTTTTTTTATTTACGGATATAAGTTTCGTAAGTGTAGTCATAAAGATGTTTTTCATCTTTAAAGTTTTCTTCGCTTTCAACAAGCAACCAGTCTTTTTCACTGATTTTTGGGAAAAAAGTATCAGCATCAAAAGTATGATGAACTTTAGTTATTTCTATGATATCAGCAAAAGGCAATGCAAGATTGTAAATTTCTCCTCCGCCAATAACATACGAATCTTCGTTTTCTGGACAAATTGCGATTGCTTTTTCAATGCTGTCAACAACAATACAACCTTCAGGATGATAATCGCTTTGTCGTGTAATAATTACGTGAGTTCTATTAGGCAATGGTTTTGGGAAGCTTTCAAATGTTTTTCTTCCCATAATAATATGATGATTTGTTGTAAGAGATTTAAATCGTTTAAAATCGTTTGGCAAGTGCCAAACTAAATCATTGTTTTTTCCAAGGGCATTATTTTCGGCTACCGCCGCTATCATTATAATCATGGCATTCTAAACTAAATTTATTTTTCAGTATCCTCATTTATTTTGGATTCTAATTGACTGATTCTTTTTTGCTGCAAAGTAACAAGTCGGTCAATTTGCTCTCTTTCCCATTTTTTATTCATAAATCTGTCAGTAATATAGACTTTGATGAAGTGCAGAATAAATAGAAAAAACCAAATCGTAATTCCCCATATGCACCAGTTTTGACTGCTTCCTTCGCCAAAACCAAAAAATCGGTTAGCGACAAATAAAAATAAACTTCCTATTAGAAAAAGTACAAAATGAAAATAGAGAATTTTCTTTTGTCTAATTCTTCTTCTTGCATATTCATATTGTTCCTGTACTTCTTTTTCCATACGATATTAAATGAAATGAGGTTATAAAGTTAAAATTTATTTTCAAAAGAAGGAATTTTGATTCTATAATATTTGCCTGTGAATAAGTTAAGAATTTAGAATCAGAAAATTATTGTGGATTAATTTGTGGATATCATTAAAATAAATAATCATTTTTGCTATTGTCGTAAATCGGATAACGGGGTATTGAAAGTTCAGCTGAATTTGTGTAATTTTAGATATATCAATCTAAAAACTAAATAGTTATGTCTTTAAAGAAACAATTTATCAAAACAAAACCAGTGGTAAAAGTCACTTTTTCTATAGATGCAAAAGATGCAAGTACAGCTGCTGTAGTTGGAGATTTCAATAATTGGAATCCAGAAGAAGGAACTTTGAGCAAATTAAAAAACGGAACTTTTAAAGCAACTTACGACTTGGTAAAAGATGCTATTTACGAGTTCAAGTATTTAATTGACGGAGTTTATGTAAATGAGCCTGAAGCTGATTTTTATAAATGGAATGATTTTGCTGGCAGCGAAAACAGTGTTGTAGCAATATAAAAAAATCCGCTTAAATTTTTCTAAGCGGATTTTTTTATGTTTATACTGCAACACTTCCTTTTATTCCCGGATGTGGTTCATAATCGGCAAGTGTAAAGTCGTTGAAATCAAAATCAAAAATGTTTTTAATCGCTGGATTTAAAATCATTTTTGGTAGTGGTTTTGGCTCTCTTGAAAGTTGTAATTCCAATTGATCAAAATGATTATTGTAAATATGTGCGTCGCCAAAAGTGTGAATAAATTCACCTGCTTCAAGGTCGCATACTTGTGCAATCATCATGGTCAATAATGCATAAGAAGCAATGTTGAAAGGAACTCCTAAAAAGATATCTGCGCTTCGCTGATACAGCTGGCAGGAAAGTTTGCCTTTAGTTTCGCCTTTTTCTAAATCGGGACTCGAAACATAAAATTGGAAAAAGGCGTGGCAAGGAGGCAAAGCTGCCTTGTTGTTTGCTACATTTTCTTCAAAAGATTTTTTTGTATCTGGCAAAACCGATGGGTTCCAAGCTGAAACCAGCATGCGTCGGCTGTTCGGATTTGTTTTCAATTCTGTAATCAATTCAGAAATCTGATCGATTTCTTCACTGTTCCAGTTCCTCCATTGGTGCCCGTAAACAGGTCCTAAATCACCATTAGAATCCGCCCATTCATCCCAGATTTTCACTCCGTTTTCCTGAAGATACTTAATGTTTGTATCCCCTTTCAAGAACCATAGCAATTCGTAAATGATAGATTTTAAATGAAGTTTTTTTGTTGTAACCATTGGGAAACCTTCACTTAAATCAAAACGCATTTGGTAACCAAAAACGCTTTTAGTTCCAGTTCCGGTTCTGTCTCCTTTTTGATTGCCGTTTTCTAAAACGTGTTTTACTAAATCTAAGTATTGCTTCATCTTTGCTTTAAGCTTTAGGCTTTAAGCTTTAGGCTTTTTCCTAATGCTTAAAGTTTGTTTTTTTATGATTATGCTTCAAGCTTATAGCCTAAAGCTTACGGCTTATAGCCGAAAAATTATCTCCTAGAGATTTCGTCTCTAATTTTTGCTGCTTTTTCGTAATCTTCCTGAGAAACTGCTTGATCAAGAAGTTCGTTCAGTTCCTGTAAAGTGTGTTTTGAGTACACATCGCCAGACTGATTTGTTTCTTCTTCGTGTCCAAAAGTTTCAGGGTTAGAAAGTACGTCATCAATTTCCTGAGCACCTTGATCAGTGTCGGCAGTATTTGATTTTAGGTAAATACCTGCTTTATCCAAGATGTTTTTATAGGTAAAAATCGGTGCGTTGAAACGCAGTGCTAATGCAATTGCATCAGAAGTTCTTGCGTCAATAATTTCTTCGATTTTATCTCTTTCGCAAATCAAGCTAGAGTAAAAAACGCCGTCAACAAGCTTGTGAATGATCACTTGTTTAACTACAATATCAAATCGTTCGGCAAAATTTTTAAATAAATCGTGCGTTAATGGGCGAGGAGGTTTTATTTCTTTTTCTAAGGCAATAGCGATCGATTGGGCTTCAAAAGCACCAATTACGATAGGTAATTTTCTTTCGCCATCAACTTCATTCAAAATTAAGGCATATGCGCCATTTTGAGTTTGACTGTATGAAATTCCTTTTATGGATAATTTTACTAGACTCATATATGATTGTAAAAAGGGCACTTAGGCCACATTTTAATACTATTTTTGATTAGAAAATAAAGCTGCAATTTTAATCAAAAAATATGGAACAAAAAAGCTGCCTTAAAACAAAGATACGATTATCTTGTTTTTAGGCAGCTATAATATTAAGAATTCTTAAATTAAGAATGTTGCGCTTTAAAAGCTTTTAATTTCTCAGTTAATTGAGGAACAATTTCAAATGCATCACCAACAATTCCGTAGTCAGCTACTTTAAAGAAAGGTGCTTCTGGATCGTTATTGATTACTACTTTTACTTTAGAAGAGTTGATTCCGGCAATATGCTGAATAGCTCCCGAAATTCCGATTGCGATGTATAAGTTTGTTGCAACTGGTTTTCCTGTTTGTCCAACGTGTTCGCTGTGAGGTCTCCATCCTAAGTCAGAAACTGGTTTAGAACATGCCGTTGCAGCGCCTAAAACTTCAGCTAAATTTTCAACTAATCCCCAGTTTTCTGGACCTTTCAATCCGCGTCCGCCAGAAACTACGATGTCAGCATCAGCGATAGAAACTTTTCCAGTTACTTTTTCAACAGATTCTACTTTTACTCCAAAGTCATTGTCTCCAATTGTTGGGTTGAAATCTTCAGCAGCTGCGGCTCCAGCGCTTTCAAAAATTCCATAAGAGTTTTTAGCAAGTCCAAGAACTTTTACATCTGTATCGATTTGAGTAATGTTGAATGCTTTGTTAGAGAAAGCATTTCTTTTTACCTGGAAAGGAGAAGTGCTAACTGGCAATCCAACAACATTTGAAGCAAAACCAGCATTTAAAGCTACTGCAACTAATGATGAAAGATAAATACTGTCTGTTGTAGAAGAAAGTAAAACTACTTTTGTTCCTTCTTTTTCAGCAGCTTGTTTAATTACATCGGCGTAAGCCTTTGCAGTAAAACCAGCTAATTTATCGTTGTTTACTTTTAGAACTTTGTCAACTCCGTATTTGCCTAATTCGCTTACGTCGCTAATGTTTACAGTCAAAGCTGTAACTGTTGTTCCTAATGATTCAGCTACTTTTTTAGCATATGAAGCTAATTCAAAAGCAACTTTTTTAAATTTTCCTTCTGCAGATTCTGCATATATTAATATTGACATGATGTTTTTGTTTTGAGGTTTCACGTTTCAGGTTTCAGGTTTCACGTTTGAAAACTGAACACTAAAAACTGATTACTAGATTACTTTCGCTTCGTTGTGTAATAAATTGATTAACTCATCTAAATTATCAGGAGAAATCAATTTCACTGCTGATTTTGGAGCTGGTTTTTCAAATTTCACCGCTTTAGTATTCACAGGAGCATCAACTGGCTCAAGAATAGTTAAAGCTTTAGTTCTTGCTGTCATGATTCCTCTCATGTTTGGGATGCGTAAATCTTTCTCTTCAACAAGACCTTTTTGTCCACCGATAATTAAAGGAAGTGTAGTGCTTACAGTTTCTTTTCCTCCATCAATTTCACGAACTGCTTTTACATTATTTCCGTCAACAGTAAGTGCTGTACAAGAGTTTAAAAAGTTAGAACCTAAAATTCCGGCAATCATTCCAGGAACCATTCCGCCATTATAATCTAAAGATTCTTTTCCAGCAATTACAAGATCGTAACCACCATTTTTAATTACTTCTGCTAATTGTTTCGCAACAAAAAATCCGTCAGTTGGATTAGCGTTCACACGAATAGCTTCGTTTGCGCCAATTGCCAAAGCTTTGCGTAAAGTTGGCTCAGTATCTGGACCTCCAACATTCACAACAGTTACAGTTGCTCCTTGTTGTTCTTGGAACCAGATTGCACGTGTTAAACCAAATTCATCATTTGGGTTGATTACATATTGTACACCATTGGTATCAAATTCTGAATCACCATTGGAGAAGTTAATTTTTGAAGTAGTATCAGGCACATGGCTGATGCAAACCAATATTTTCATAAGTATATATTTTGAATTTGTAATATGCTTTGACAAATTTAGAAATTAAAATCGGAATAATATACTATGCATGCATAATATTTTTTAAAAACTATTACGTTTTCGCAGATTATGAAATCTGACTGCCATTTTGATACTTTTCAAAAATAAAAATTCATCTATTTTATCTGATTCTTAGGAATTTCGTAATCATGTCAAATCTTGTCAACGTTAAAATACCTTGTAATTTATACTAGATTTTCATTTGTTCCGTTTAAAATTGTCTAAATTGAAAACCAGAATTACACAAATAGAATACTATTTGTAAAAAAAGTGTTTTTTAAGACGTAATAATAACAATTATATCGATTTCGTAAATATCAGAACACGTTTTGAAAAGTTAAAAGAGTCAGAAGAGGAGAAAGTTCCTGCGATTTTAAATCTAATTTATGCTTTTAAGTTATTTAAAATATTTATTTTTGCTCTTCAGAAAATTCAACATACAATATAAATATGAGAACAATACAATTTAGAGAGGCCATTTGCGAAGCGATGAGCGAAGAAATGCGTCGCGATGAATCCATATATTTAATGGGCGAAGAGGTTGCAGAATACAACGGAGCTTACAAAGCTTCAAAAGGAATGCTTGCTGAGTTTGGTGAAAAAAGAGTAATCGATACTCCAATTGCTGAACTTGGGTTTACAGGAATTGCAGTAGGTTCTGCAATGAATGGTAACCGACCAATTGTTGAGTATATGACTTTCAACTTCTGTTTAGTTGGTATTGATCAAATTATAAATAATGCTGCTAAAATGCGTCAAATGACTGGTGGACAATTTAATGTGCCAATCGTTTTCCGTGGACCAACTGCTTCTGCAGGTCAATTAGGAGCAACTCACTCTCAAGCTTTAGAAAACTGGTTTGCAAATACGCCAGGTCTTAAAGTTGTAGTTCCTTCAACTCCTTATGATGCAAAAGGGTTATTAAAATCTGCTATTCGTGATAACGATCCAGTTATTTTCATGGAATCTGAGCAGATGTACGGTGACAAAGGTGAAGTGCCAGACGGAGAATACACAATTCCTCTAGGTGTTGCTGATGTTAAACGTGAAGGAACAGATGTAACTATTGTTTCATTTGGAAAAATCATCAAAGAAGCTTTCATTGCAGCTGATGAATTAGCTAAAGAAGGAATTTCTTGTGAGATTATCGATTTAAGAACAGTTCGTCCAATGGACAAAGATGCAATCTTAAAATCGGTTAAGAAAACAAACCGTTTAGTAATTCTTGAAGAAGCTTGGCCAGTTGCCAGCCTTTCTTCTGAAATTACTTTTATCGTTCAGGAACAAGCATTCGATTTCCTTGATGCTCCAATTCAGCGTATTACAACTGCTGATACTCCTGCACCTTACTCTCCTGTATTGCTTAAAGACTGGTTGCCAAACGCTGGTGATGTAGTAAAAGCAGTAAAGAAAGTAATGTACAAATAAAAAAAACAACAATACTTATAAAACTTCATCAGTCATATTAATTGATGAAGTTTTTTTTTGCCAAATGATAAAAAGAATAATTTTACTCAGCCTATTTTTTGTATTCGCCTTAGTGAGTATTGGAACTGCACAAACAAAAGTGAGTGGAATTGTTTTGGACAAGTCAAATCAGCCAGTACCTTTTGCAAATATTGTTTTTAAAGGATCTAATACTGGAATTGTTTCTAATGAAGATGGCCGTTTTTATCTAGAATCTCCCAATACTTATACTGCTTTATTAGTGACTTCTGCAGGATTTTCAGATAAGGAAGTTCCTTTAGAAAAAGCTGTCAATTACAATTTCAAAATTGTTTTGTTCGAAGAACAAGTACTTAATGAAGTTGTAATTTACACAGGAAAAACATCTAAAAAGAATAATCCGGCATTAGATATTTTGAGGAAAATTTGGGAACGTAAACGTAAAAACGGACTCTATCAATTCAATCAGTATCAAATGCAGAAGTACGAAAAAGTCGAGTTCGATATGAACACAATTGACAGTGCTTTGATGAAAAACAAACTTTTTAAAGGAATGGAGTTTGTGTTTCAACATGTTGATACTTCTGATGTTACTGGAAAAACGTATTTGCCAATTTTCATTAACGAGTCGGTTTACGATGTTTATGGCGACAATAAATTAAAGAAAGTAAAAGAAAATTTGACCGGAAATAAAATGTCTGGTTTCAACGGAAACCAGCAGATTTTATCTTTCGTAAAAGATCTTTATTCCGATTATAATATTTACGACAACCACCTTAAATTTTTTGATAAAAGTTTTACAAGTCCGCTTTCAAAAACCGGAATTGATGTTTATAATTATGTATTGAAAGACAGTGCTTTTATTGATAAAAAGTGGTGTTATAATATTGTTTTTTATCCAAGAAGAAAAAACGAATTGACTTTTAAAGGTGATTTTTGGGTAAACGATTCAACTTTTGCCATCAAGAAAATTAATATGGGCGTTACCAAAAGTGCCAATATTAACTGGGTAAAAGATATTTATATTGAACAGGAATTTGAAGTAGAAAACGATTCTGTTTTCCTTTTGACACGTGATTATATGATGTCTGATTTTGCTTTGAATAAAAAAGAAAAATCAAAAGGAGTTTACGGAAAACGAACGACTTTATACCGAGATCATAAATTCAATATCCAAAAACCGGAAAAGTTTTATAAAGAAGAAGTCAATTATATAGACAATGCCGTTTATGACCGTCCACCCGAATTTTGGGAGGAAAATCGTTTTGAGAAATTAAATAAAGACGAAGCCGGAATTTATAAAATGCTCGACACACTCCAAACGGTCAAGCGATTTAAGCAGTTGTACAGTCTCGTCTCGATTTTAGGAAGCGGTTACGTCGCGTTTAAAAACTTTGATTATGGACCTATTTTTTCAACCTTTGGATATAATGAAGTTGAAGGCTTGAGGGTAAGAGTAGGAGGAAGAACTTATTTTGGACCAAATGATCCATGGCGTGTTCAGGCTTATACGGCATACGGTTTTAACGATAACAAATTCAAATACGGAGTATCTGGAAAATGGATGGTTGACAAGAAAAATCGAATCATTATTTCTGGAGGAAACAGACGCGATATTGAACAAATTGGTGCCAGTTTAACCACAACAAACGATATTTTAGGGCGAAGTTTTGCGTCTTCGGCTTTGTTTACAACGAGCAGCAACGGAAAATTAACCAACATTAATTTGAGCAATGTTTCTTTTGAAATTGAAGCCAAGAAGAATTTTATAATTCAGACTGGTTTTTCATATCGAACTTTGGAATCGGCTTCACCTACTTTTAGTTTGGATTATTATTCTACTTTGCCAAGTCCTTCAAACCCAAATGGAGTTATAGAGAGCAAAGTTCGTCAGTCTGAAGCGAATATTCAATTTGAGTATATGCCGAACCGTAAAACGATTGGCTACGGAGTTGAAAGAGATTTAGTTGACAGTCCGTTTAGTCATTTCTTTGTAAATTTCAGTTATGGATTGAAAGGCGTTTTTGAAAGTGATTTTGCTTATCAAAAAATTCAGATTTATTATAAACAGCCAATAATTATTGGACCTTTGGGTAGAACAGATATTATTGTTGAAACAGGAAAAACGTTTGGTACAATTCCGTTAGGCTTGATGAGCGTTGTTCCAGGAAACCAGACATACTGGACTATTGAAAATACCTTTAGCAATTTAAATTTCTACGAATTTGTTACTGATCAATATACCACTTTGCAATGGCAACATAATTTTCAAGGAAGATTATTTGCAAGAGTTCCGTTTATGAGAAAACTAAACTGGAGAGAATTTATTGGTATTAAAGCGGTTCATGGAACTATTTCGGATGCCAATAGAGCAATTAATGCTTCTGGTCAGCCATACAATGCGCCGGAAAATGTTTATTGGGAGTATAATGCCGGAATCGGAAATATTTTTAAAGTGTTCCGAATTGATTTCTCTTGGAGAGGAAACTATTTAAACATGCCAGATGCTAATAAATTTGCAGTAAAAGGATCTTTTGGATTTTATTTTTAAAGTTGCAAAGGTTCAAAGTTACAAAGTCGCAAAGGTTTCAAATTTTTGCGATTTTTTTATGCTTAAATATTTTTTTGCCCACAGATTTTACAGATTTAAACAGGTTGAAGCAGATTTAATTTTTCAATCTGCAATTGTTTAATCTGCGCATATCAGCATAGATCTGTAAAATCTGTGGGCAAAAAACTTTACAGGAATTGATTTCATTTTAATTAATTTTGGAATTGACACAAAAGTAAAAGTAATGCAAGAAGCTATTGATTTCCTTACTAATAAAAACCCGATATTTCTAGAAATTATCGAGAAATATGGAATGCCTCCAATTCCAAGACGCCCACAAGGTTTTGAGACTTTGGTATTGCTTATATTGGAGCAACAAGTTTCTATAGATTCGGCGAAAGCCACATTTTTAAAAATCAAAGCCTATAAAACTTG
The DNA here is from genome assembly GCF_007341385.1 of Flavobacterium daemonense. Lineage (GTDB taxonomy): Bacteria > Bacteroidota > Bacteroidia > Flavobacteriales > Flavobacteriaceae > Flavobacterium > Flavobacterium daemonense. Next base: position 179,437 of record NZ_VJYD01000005.1, on the reverse strand, counting down.
CAATCCCGAAAATATGGCAGTTTTGTCTGATGAGGAATTTAGAAGTCTTGGAGTAAGCCGTCAGAAAACGAAATACATTAAAATTTTAGCGGAAGCTGTTTTAAATAAAGAGTTAGATATTGAAAGTCTGCCTTCAAAATCGGCAAAACAAGTTCGGGAGGAACTTATAAAACTCAAAGGAATTGGAAATTGGACCATCGATATCTATTTGATGTTTTGTCTTGAAGAACCAGATTTAATTCCACTTGGCGATATTGCAGTTGTGAATACAATGAAAGAATTGTTCAATATTCATGACAAGATGGAGATGGAAATTCATGCTGAACAATGGAGCCCGTACCGGTCTTATGCAACCTATTTGCTTTGGCATCATTACCTAAAAAAGCGAAATAGAACAATTACTTATTAAATGCTTGTTTTTTAATAGCTAATGCAGATAATTTAACCTGTTTTTTTATTGTAAAAATAGAATGTTTGGTTACTTTTGCAACCGAAATTATAGATATAATAAAAAACGAAAATGACCGCAGACAAACTAACGACTTTCGATGTATTAATCGAAATACCAAGAGGAAGCAGAAATAAATACGAGTACGATTTTGAAATCAAAAGAATGCGTTTCGACAGAATGTTGTTCTCTTCAATGATGTACCCAGCTGATTATGGATTTATTCCAGAAACTTTGGCACTTGACGGAGATCCTCTTGATGTATTGGTTTTAGTAAACGAACCAACTTTCCCTGGATGTGTAATGGAAGTTAAGCCAATTGGTGTTTTCCACATGGCAGATGATAAAGGACCAGACGAAAAAATTATTTGTGTACCAGTTTCAGATCCAATCTGGAATTCATTATCAGATTTATCAGACATCAATCCACACTTAGTAAAAGAAATCGAGCACTTTTTCCAAGTTTACAAAGATCTTGAAAATAAAAAAGTAGATGTTGAAGGATGGGGAGACGTAAACGAAGCTTATGCAATTATTGCTGAGTGTACAAAGCGTTTTGATGACATTGAAAATAAACCAGCAGGATTATTTAGCATTAAATAATTTTAGCATTCATATTTTATAAAAAAAGCAATACTCCGTTAGGAGTATTGCTTTTTTGTTTAAATTCGTTTTAGTTAGATTGTTGACTATTAACCAAAACCAATAAAATATTATGAATGCATTTATGATTTACCTGCCAATTGTCATGGCAGTTTTAGGATTACTTTTCATGGGAATAAAGAGGACTTGGGTTTTAAAACAAGATGCCGGAGACGGTAAGATGAAAGAAATTTCAGATTACATCTACGAAGGAGCCCTCGCTTTTCTAAAAGCCGAATATAAGTTATTAACCATCTTTGTAATTGTTGCCAGTTTAGTCTTAGCAGGAATTACTTTTATTCCGGGAGTAAAAACACATTTATTTATAGTAATTGCATTCATTTTTGGAGCGTTGTTTTCAGCTTATGCAGGAAACATAGGAATGAAAATCGCGACTAAAACAAACGTTAGAACAACACAGGCAGCGCGTACAAGTTTGCCTCAGGCTTTAAAAGTTTCTTTTGGTGGCGGAACCGTAATGGGACTTGGAGTTGCAGGACTTGCTGTTTTAGGCCTAACAGGCTTTTTTATAATTTTCTTTAATTTATTATCAGGGGGCGTTTGGAAAGATACTGAGACAATGACCGTTGTTTTAGAAACGTTGGCCGGTTTTTCACTTGGTGCCGAATCTATAGCGCTTTTTGCGAGAGTAGGAGGCGGAATTTATACAAAAGCCGCTGACGTTGGTGCTGATTTAGTAGGTAAAGTTGAAGCTGGAATTCCAGAAGATGATCCGCGAAATCCTGCGACAATTGCTGATAACGTAGGTGATAACGTAGGTGACGTTGCGGGAATGGGAGCTGATTTATTTGGATCTTATGTTGCGACCGTGTTAGCTGCAATGGTTCTAGGAAATTATGTTATCAAAGATATGGGCGGAAGCATTACTGATGCTTTTGGCGGAATTGGTCCAATTTTGCTTCCAATGGCGATTGCAGGTTTCGGAATTTTGTTTTCGATTGTTGGGACAATGCTGGTAAAAATTTCAGATGATAATGCTAAAGAAGCTCAAGTTCAAAAAGCATTAAATATAGGAAACTGGGTTTCTATTGGTTTAACTGCAATTGCTTGCTACTTTTTAGTGCAACACATGTTGCCAGAAGTAATGACAATGGAATTTTTTGGAGAAGGATCACAGCAAATTTCTTCAATGCGTGTTTTCTACGCTACATTAGTCGGATTAGTTGTTGGTGGCGCTATTTCATCTGTAACCGAATATTATACTGGATTAGGAACAAAACCCGTTATGGCAATTGTTCAAAAATCTTCAACAGGAGCAGGAACAAACGTTATTGCAGGTTTAGCAACCGGAATGATTTCTACTTTTCCAACGGTATTATTGTTTGCAGTAGCAATCTGGATTTCTTATGCTTTGGCGGGATTTTACGGAGTTGCGTTGGCGGCTTCTGCAATGATGGCTACAACAGCAATGCAATTAGCGATTGATGCTTTCGGGCCAATTTCTGATAATGCTGGAGGAATTGCAGAAATGAGTGAATTGCCAAAAGAAGTTCGTACAAGAACCGATATTTTAGATTCAGTTGGAAACACAACTGCAGCAACCGGAAAAGGATTTGCAATTGCATCTGCAGCCTTGACTTCACTAGCATTATTTGCTGCATATGTAACTTTTACAGGAATTGATGGAATCAATATTTTTAAAGCACCAGTTTTAGCAATGTTGTTTGTCGGCGGAATGATTCCGGTGGTTTTTTCTGCTTTAGCAATGAATTCTGTTGGAAAAGCAGCAATGGATATGGTTTATGAAGTGCGTCGTCAGTTCAAGGAAATTCCAGGAATTATGGAAGGAACTGGAAAACCAGAATATGGAAAATGTGTTGAAATTTCGACAAAAGCCGCTTTGCGCGAAATGATGCTTCCAGGATTTTTAACAATTGGTTTTCCTATTGCAATTGTATTGATTGGAAAATTAGTTTATGGGGATAATAATCAGTTAATTGCTGAAATGTTAGGTGGATATATGGCTGGAGTTACAGTTTCAGGAGTACTTTGGGCAGTTTTTCAAAATAATGCCGGAGGTGCTTGGGACAATGCTAAAAAGTCTTTTGAAGCTGGAGTTATGATTAATGGTGAAATGACGTATAAAGGTTCTGATGCGCATAAAGCTGCAGTAACAGGTGATACTGTTGGAGATCCATTTAAAGATACTTCGGGGCCATCAATGAATATTTTAATTAAATTAACTTGTTTAATCGGGTTAGTAATTGCGCCAATTTTAGGTGATGGTCATTCATCTCAAACAGTTATTCCGCATTGCGGATTGCCTCCTAAAGAAATGAAGTGTTGCATGAAAAGTGAAATGCATGCAGGTGACGTTTCTAAATGCGGTGATTTGTCAAAAATGACAAAAGAAGAATGCATTAAAATGTGCAAAGAAAAAGGATGCACTGAAGAAGAAACAGCAAAATGTTTAGCACATTATGACGCAAACGGAAAATACGTGCACCAAAAAACGGATTGTTTTGATACTAGTAAATACGAGAAAAAATCGGTTCGTGTTGAATTAAGAAATGAAAATGGCAAAACGGTAGGAACTGTTACAAAAACAGAAAATGGCAAAACTACAACTGAAGTTTTTGAAGGAACTGAAGAAGAAGTTAAAGCTAAAATAGAAGCTGTTAAATAAGAACAAACTTGATGGCTTTGTCGAAGTTTTAAACTTTGACAAAGCTTTTAGAAACAAAAATGCCTCTAAATATTAGAGGCATTTTCTATTAAGTGAATAAAATAAAGTCCCTACGAGACAAAACTTAGGTGGTCATAATATTCTACCAATATATAATCTCTACGAGATAGATATATCATGTAAATAAATATTAGATAAAGAACAAAGAATAGTAAATCAAACTCCTTTAGGAGTTCAATATTGGTAGAAGAATAAAAGGATTGAAGCACAATGTCCCGTAGGGACTATACTATTCGAATTAATTACTGCAAATAATGAGTGAAAATTTTGAAAAAAAATTATAAAAAATGCCTCTAAAATTATTTTAGAGGCATTTTTTATATTACTGTAAACCTGTGACTCGAGCCTGCTAGGGTGAACAGACGAAGTAAATTCGTGTTCTAAAATAACCCGTTTAATTCAGCATCAATTCGGTTAATTATGTTTCCTAAATCTTCTGGATTATCAACAAAATTAATGTTATCAACATCAATTATCAATAGTTTTCCTTTCGTGTAAGTCTGAATCCAAGCTTCATATCTTTCATTCAATCGGCTTAAATAATCAATAGAAATTGAATTTTCGTATTCGCGTCCACGCTTGTGAATTTGGCCTACTAAATTTGGAATGGAACTTCTTAAATAAATTAATAAATCTGGAGCTTTTACAAGCGATTCCATTAATTCGAACAAAGAAGTGTAATTTTCAAAATCACGACTCGTCATTAATCCCATTGCATATAAATTGGGAGCAAAAATATAAGCATCTTCATAAATCGTTCTATCTTGAATGATTTTTTTACCGCTTTCACGAATTTGTTGCACCTGACGGAAACGGCTATTCAGGAAATAGATTTGTAAATTAAATGACCAGCGTTCCATTTGGTGGTAAAAATCGTCTAAATACGGATTATCAACCACATCTTCATAATGAGGTTCCCATTTAAAGTGTTTGGCTAATAATTTGGTCAAGGTGGTTTTTCCTGCGCCGATATTTCCTGCTATTGCTATGTGCATTACGGTGTTACGATTTTATAATTTACAATTTCTTTAGCTGTAAAAATAGATAAAATTTGGTCTTTGTAATAGAAATTGTCAAACGATTTTTCTAAAATTTCAATTTCAGAAACCGCACTTGATTTTTCTTTGTCAATGTTCCTTAAATACAACAGATTGCCTTTGCTGAAAATGTATTTTTGAGAATCAATTATTTCGATTTTATCAAAATCAGCTACATTTCCTAGGCTTGTAATTTTTCCAAAAATATCACACGAATACCAGTTGTTTTTTTTATCAATCCAATAAAAAGTATTAAAATCGGTTTGGTAATATTTAATTGGTTCGGTTAACGGAATAGAAACGGTTTTATATTCGTTTTTCAAATAATCAAAAAGCCCAATTTGCTGATTAAGACTGTTGTAAATCCATAATTGATTTTGAGTTGACATTCCGATAGCGCTAACAACAATTGGATTTGAATTTAAAGAAAAATTGATTTCTGAAATTTTATTTAGCTGATTATCAAGCAAAACAACAGTATTGAAATCTTCATAATACAAAACTATTTTTAACGGATTCTGAAGATCGCTTTTTGTGATTCTTCCCAATGAAACATTTTTGTACTCAAAAACTTCATTTCCTTTAAATTTACTAAAAACATTGTTGGTGATTTGATAGTTAAAACCAAAGGAATCTTGTCCTAAATATTCATCAGCAACATTAGTTGTTTGAGAAATTTTGACTGCATTTATTTTTGAATTTTGAGCCGAAAAAGAAGTCGGAATAACAGCAATTAAAAGGAAAAATAAAATATTTATTGCTGCTTTAGTCATGATTTTTTGGGTTTCTGTCGTGCCAAATTACAAAAAACCGTATTATAAAAAGATTAAAAAGGGCATATTTTAGAAAATTTACTAATTCAGTCTTTTTTGTTGTAATAGTCTAAATAATAGCGTGTTCCGTCTATGTCTTAAAAGCATTGATATATTATATTTTTACTATTTTAAAATTAATAATACATTTGGTTATAACTTTTATACGATTTGCTCAATTTAAAATAAAATGAAAATGAAAAAAGTGGTTTTTTATTTGTCTTTGATGCTTGTTTTTACCCAAATGCAGGCACAGAAAGATTTTCAGGGAATGGCTGTTTACGAGTCAAAAACGCAGGCACCTAAACTTGATGGAATGCGTCCGGGAAATCGTGACATTACGCCTGAAATGCAAAAAACAATGGAAGAGCGAATGAAAAAAATGCTTGAAAAAACCTTTATTTTAAATTTTGACAAATCGGCTTCAATTTATAAAGAAGAAGAAAAACTAGATGCTCCGGGACAGCAACAAGGAGGAATGCGAATTATGATGAATTCGTTTATGGGCGGCGGCGGCACTTTTTATAAAAATGTAAAGACCAAATCCTATACGGTTGATAAAGAGTTTATGGGGAAAGAATTTCTGGTGGTTGATTCTTTGCCAAAATTAAACTGGAAAATGGAGTCAGAAACCAAGCAAATTGGCGGTTATACTTGTTACAAGGCAACGGCAGTAAAAGAAGCAAGCAAAACTGATTTTAGAAATTTCAGACCAAAAAACGCTGATGATAAAAAACCGGAAGAGAAAAAAGATGATGCAAAGAAAACTTCGGGTGAAACTAAAACAAACTTTCAGGACAACTTCGAAATTCCAAAAGAAATTATCATAACAGCTTGGTATTCTCCAGAAATTCCAGTTAACCAAGGTCCAGAAAATTATTGGGGTCTTCCAGGTTTAATTTTGGAAGTGAATGACGGAAGAACAACTATTTTATGTTCAAAAATTGTTTTGAATGCCAAAGACAAAGTCGAAATAAAAGCACCAACAAGAGGAAAAACAATTTCTCAGAAAGATTACGACGAAACTGTAATCAAAAAAATGGAAGAGTTTAGAGAAATGAACCGTGGCCGTGAAGGCGGTCCAGGCGGTGGTCCAATAATGATTAGACGATAATTATAAGCAAATCATCTTTTAGTTTTCTCCATGAAAAATATACTTTTTTGCGTCATTTTTTTAATGACCTCGATATCTTTTGCTCAAAGCGTTCGTTTTGATGGCGTTATTCAAGACGAGCAGAAAAATCCGTTGGAAATGGCTAATATTATGGCCGTAAATAATGGTACTAAAGCAATGGATTCGTATGGAATTACGAACGATAAAGGAAAATTTCAGCTGACTTTAAAGCCAAATACTTCCTATACCATTAAGATAAGTTATCTTGGAATGAAATCTAAAGAAATGGCAATTTCGACCAATAACGAAAATATCGTTCAGAATATTGTTATGGACGGTGCCGGAATAGAACTTGAAGGTGTTGAAATTGTTCGTGAAATGCCGGTTTCTATAAAAGGTGATACAATTGTTTATAACGCCGATTCATTTAAATCGGGAACAGAAAAAAAACTCGAAGATGTCTTGAAAAAATTGCCTGGAGTTGAGGTAAATGCCGATGGTGAAATTGAAGTCGAGGGTAAAAAAGTCAGCAAATTAATGGTTGAAGGGAAAGATTTTTTTGACGGAGATACAAAACTTGGCGTGAAAAATATTCCGGCTGATGCCATAGATAAAGTTCAGGTTTTAAGAAATTACAATGAAGTTAGTCAGTTAAAAGGTCTTGAAAATGATCAGGATAATGTGGCTATGAATATCAAACTGAAATCGGGAAAAAAGAATTTCTGGTTTGGAGATGTTACTGCAGGAATTGGTGTTGCCGAGCTTGACAGCCGTTATATTATCAATCCGAAATTATTTTATTACAGTCCAAAATACAGCATTAATTTAATTACCAATTTCAATAATATTGGCGAATTGCCTCTTACTGCGCAAGATTATTTCAAATTCACCGGAGGTTTCAAAAATATGATGAAAAAGGGCGGAAGCAATTTTAATGTTTCGTCAAATGATTTGGGAATTTCAGTTTTAAGAAACAATAGAGCTAAAGAAATTGAAACCAAATTCGGTGCAACTAATTTTTTCTATAATCCGACAAAAGCTTGGAACATTAGTGGTTTCGGAATTCTTTCGGTTTCAAAAACAGATTTAGAAACCAAATCGCAAACTACAATTTTGGATTCTGGAGATCAGCAGAAACGTGATGAAATGACACATCAAAAAAATAATTTGGGGCTTTTTAAATTGAGTTCGAGTTACAAACCAAGCGATAAATTTCAGTTCGATTACGACATCTTGACCAAACTATCAAAACAAGATGAAGATACAGATTTGCTTCGTGAATCGGTTGTGAATAATGTTTCGGCAATTGAAACCATTTTGACACAAAAGAAACAAGATCCAACATCTGTAAATCAAAATTTGAGTTTGTATTATACGCAAAGCGATAAAAACATTTTTGCTTTTGAAGCGCAACATTTATATCAAGATGAGAATCCGTTTTACAATGCCAATCTGCGTTCGCAGCCTTTTGATTTGGCGGGATATATTTCGGGACAAAACCGAAATGATTTGAATCAGGATCGTTTTGTGAAAACAAATAAACTCGATGCAAAACTGGATTACTATTATATGGTAACGCCAAAAAGCAATTTCAATGTTACTTTAGGAAATACGTATTCATATCAAAATTTTAATTCTCATATTTTCCAGATGCTGGATAACGGGAACAAAAATGATTTGAATGCGCCAGAAAACAACAATGATGTTGATTATAGATTTAATGATGCTTTTTTAGGATTTCATTTTAAAATATTGACAGGAAAATTTACTTTGACACCGGGAGTGAGTTTGCATACGTATCAAATGACAAACGGACAGCTGGGAACCGATTATTCTCAAAGTTTTACGAAAGTACTACCTGATTTCTTTGCTTTGTATCAAATCAAAAAATCAGAAACATTGACGTACAATTTCTCTTTGTCAAACGATTTTACAGATATAAATCAGTTGGCGGCGGGTTATGTTTTGTCAGATTACAGCAGTTTGTTTAGAGGGAATCGTTTTTTAGAAAATGCAACTTCACAAGTACATTCGCTTCGTTACTTCAAATACAACATGTTCAATTTTGAAAATATTTTTGCCAATGCAACGTACACCAAAAAAGTGGATGCAATTAAAACAAAAGCAAATTTTGATGGAATTAATCAATCTTCCGTTCCTTACAATTCAAATTTAGCAGATGAAACGGCGAGCGGAATGGGAAGCTATGGACGTTCTTTTTTAAAAAATTATAAAGTATCAGCAACGGCGAGTTTGAACTGGTCAAAATTTAATAATATTCAGAATAATGTTTTGGCAACAACAGAAAGTTTTACGCAGAGTTATACTGTAAAAGCGGCAACAAATTATAAAAATTTCCCGAATTTAGAAATAGGGTATAATGCTTTAATCAATCAATATAGTGGTTCTACTTATTATACAGACAAGCCTTTTGCGCGCTTGGATTATTATTTCTGGAAAAGTTTTTCATTTGTTTCAGAATATGAATTCTATCATTATTATAATTCAAATAAAACAGTTGATAACGAATATGACTTCTTGAGCGCCAGTTTGGTCTATCAGAAAAAAGATAGTAAATGGGAATACAAATTGTCGGCAACCAATTTATTAAATACAACTTATTTAAATGATGACAGTTTCTTTCAATTTTCGACTAGAGTTTCACAATATACTGTTCAGCCTCGCTACATCATCTTTTCGATGAAATATAATTTGTAGTATTTTAACTATAAAAATATTTGTTTTGATACTTAATTTCAGTAAAAATAAAATATCTTTACGTCGTATTAATTATCAAAAAAAAAAAGAACCATGCGTAATTTCATATGGAGTTTCACAATGCTTTTTTGTGTAATTCTTTCGGCCTTTTCTCAAGCAAAAGGACTTGAAAAAGGAACTTATTTATCTACAAATAAAGGAGAAAATATCAAGTTGAATTTATTAGAAAATAATAAATACGAGCTGGTTTTTTATTCCGGAAATTATGAGATTCAAGGCGATTCACTATTGTTTTTTCAAAAAGAGAAGCAAGAAAGCAATTTTAATCTAGCTTTTGCAAAGAATAAAAAAGCAAAAAAAATTAAAGTTAAGTTTTCGGATTCTTCATATTATTCCTTTTATATAGGAACTCAAAACGAAACAGAAGATGTTGTTTATCAAAGATTGTCAGACATCAAGACTAAAATAGACCCAAATTGGGAAAAAACTGATTTAGAGTTTGAAATCGAGAAAACCAATTACTTGTATTTGGTCTATGAAGATTTTGATGGCAAAAGCAATGTTTGTAAATATGAATTGCCTAAAGATGTTTCTGAAGTAACTATAAGTTATGAATTTGCTTTGAAGGACTTAAAAATTGGCGGTTCGTTTGATAGAAAAACAAATGAGCTAAAGATTTCTGAGCCTTTAGGAAAAAAAACACTAGTGTTTATAAATGAAAATACGCCAAAGCCACCAAAACCACTAAATGTAATTCCTGTTGAAAATCAAATAATTTCAAATTGGACTTATCCAGGAAAAGAGGATTATTTAAAAACAGATTATGCGTACCCAGCCACTGATAGTACTGCTGTAATGGATTATGGCGCACCTGTTTCTGTCGATTCGGTATACGCAAAAGCGTACGATTTTAAATTAAAAATAGAAGACAATTTAAAAAGTGCATTGACCGCAACAAAAGAAGCAAAAATCAAGTTTTTAGCACTTTATGTTAATAGCAATAAAACTTTAGGAAAAGAGAATTTTGATGCCTTTGTAAAAGATCAAGAGACGCAGGCCGCAATTAATATGTATGACGGTTACAATGCGGTTTATGATGTTTACAATTTTTATTTGGCTAGCGCGGATGATAAAAAATGGCTTAAAAATAATAAGATAACAAATGATCCAAGCATATTGGTTTTAAATGGTGAGGGAGATATTTTGGCATCGGCAAAATCTGATTTATCAGATAAGAGTTATCAGTTTGGATATTATGGCGATTTATATAAAAAATTACAGCGTGCGAATGCTTTCATTTATTTCAATAAAACAGTCAAAAACAAAAAAGCGACCGATATAGAATTGGTGAGAGCTTTTAATAGAGCTGCAGTTTTAGAAATTTCATATGATTACGATTCAGATTATGGACCGGAGGTTGTTAATTCTACTGATTTTGTAATGACTAAATCTTCATTAGATAAAAAAGAAGTTGTTCAAGTCTGGAAAAACCTGATTGAAGCGCATCAAAAAGATAAAAATGTAAATATGTATCTAACTGAGACTATTGTAAAAGAAATCAAAAATCAAGGATTTACAAAACAGCTTTTTAACGAAGACAAAATCCTAAATGATATTGACTTTTTAGCAATTGATTATTTATTGAAGCATTCTGAAGATATTGAAAATAACCGAACAGAATTCAATAATAAAGAAGGTGAAGTACACAATTTAGGAAATGTAATTTCTGAAATTTCTTCGGCATTGCAGGCTAATACTTATATTGCTCAGGAGAAATCTTCTTCAGATGTAAATAAGGACAAGAATATTGCAGTGTACAAAAAGATAATTGCTTTAGGAAAAGGAAATTTCGAATCGTACAGTAATTATTTTCAATATTTAAATAATGCAGAAGACACAACCACTTCAAACATTGATTTCTTAAAAGAGTTCAGCACCTATTTTGATTCTAATTTAACAGCATCAAGCCCAATTGAAAAATTAGATACAATGTTTTCGACTTTAGATTCGTCTTCGTCATATGCGTATGATGGATGGAATTCTTTTAAAGAGTATCATTCAAACCTAAGCAATAATGCCGCTTGGACAGTAGTTTTAAAACCAGAAAACTCCAACTTTTTGAAAGAAGCTATTAAATGGTCAGAATATAGTTTAGCGGTTACAAAAAATAATCCATATTATTTAGATACATTGGCGCAATTATATTATAAAGATGGCCAAAAACAGAAAGCGATTGAAACCCAAACTTTAGCTGTTAAATTTTTAAATGCTGTGACCGAACTAGAGATTGCAACTGATATCAAGGAAACTTTGACCAAAATGCAAAACGGAACCTATTAAGGTTTTACAAGTAAAATAACTAAATCAAGCGCACAGATAACGCGGATTAAATGGATTTTAGCTGATTTAATGTAAAAATCCGTATTCATCGATTTAAATTTGTATTATCCGTGTGACATAAAATATTAATACTTGTGAAAAATGCAATGGCTGTCTGTATGGATGGCCATTTTTCTTTATTAATCATTGCTAATCGTTGTTTTTGATGTAAAAAAGTCAAAGATTTTGCCTTGAAATGATTAAGTTTGGATTATAAAATTAAAATGTATGAAAAACAAAATACTCCTTGTTTTACTTGCCTCAGGAGCAGTGACTTTTGCGCAAACAGTTAAAAAACCATTAGTTTCGGCAATAACTGATAAAGATCTTAAAACTGATATGTATCAAATGGCCGGTGACCACTTTAACGGTCGTGAAGCTGGAACACTTGACGAATTAAAAGTGTCGATGTGGCTTGCCAATAAAGCTAAAGAAGCCGGAATGGCACCAGCAGGAGATGACGGGACTTATTTCCAGTTTTTTGATTTATACAGACATCAAGTTACTCCAAATACTAAATTTAAAATTGGACAAAAAGAATATAAATTATGGAAGGAAGTTCTGGTTGCAGAAACGACCAACATAAAAGTTGAAGGTTCATTAGTTTATTTAGGAGCGGCAACAAAAGAAGAAATTGAGAAAGCCGATATTAAAGGAAAAGCAGTTGTGTTATTAACTTCTAAAGAAGGAATTGCAGATGATATATCACTTTTTGACAGACGTTATCCAGGCTTGGTGCGTAATAAATACTATGATCTTGTTGTGAAAAAAGGTGCAGTAGCATTGATCATGGTTGCTGATGAATTAGCAGAACAAAGCTGGTCGCAGGTTGAACCACAAATGACAAGAGGAATTTATGGAATTGAAGGTTTCCGTGATAAAATTGGAGCAACAATGCCGGTTTTTTGGGTACACGGAGATCAATTAGAATATTTAAAAACAACAAAAGACATTTTATCGACAGAAGTGGTTTCTGAAACCTATAAATATCCTTCGGTAAATGTTGTGGGAACAATTGCAGGAACAGATCCTAAATTGAAAAATGAATATGTGCTTTTCAGCGGACATCAAGATCATGACGGAGTTCGTCAAAAATATGGTCAGGATTCTATTTATAATGGTGCCGATGATAATGCAAGTACCTGTGTTGCAATGTTGGCAATTGCAAGAGCATATAAAAAACAGCCAGGAAAAAGAACCGCTTTGTTTGTATTTCACGGTTCTGAAGAACGTGGTTTGTTAGGATCAAGATGGTATGCAGCGCATCCAACAGTTCCAGAAAAAGATATTATTGCAGTTTTAAACGGAGATATGATTGGAAGAAATAATGTGAATCAAGCCGCATTGTTGGGTTCTAGTTCTCCGCATGAAAATTCATCTGATTTGGTAGCAATTGCTAAACAAGCAAATGACGAAGGTCCAAAATTTGATTTGGATAAACTTTGGGACCGACCAGAACATCCAGAGTATTTCTACTTCCGTTCTGATCATTTGCCTTATGCAAGAAAAGGAATTCCTTCGGTTTTTTACACGAGTGTCTTGCACAGCCAATATCATACGCCAATGGATGAATCTGAAAATATTGATTTCGTGAAACTGCACAAAATGACAGAATGGATTTACAGAACAGGTTGGATTTTATCTAATGATCCTAATCGTCCTAAAACATTGCCAGACGTAAAATTGGAAAGATAAATAAAAAATACCGTTTTCAACCGCGTCTTTACGAAGTAAATCAGCTTTATCAGCGTTGAATTTTAGACGCAGATCAAGCGGATTCGCTATCACGAAAACGCGGATAAAAACAGATTTTAAAAAATCACAATCAGATAAAAAACAAAGTAAAAAAATCCGTTTTTTATCCGCGTCTTTACGAAGTAAATCCGTTTCATCAGTGTTGAATTAATGCGTAGGTTATAAAATAAAAGAGGCTGTCTAAATGAATAGACAGCCTCTTTTTTATGTAAATATTTAGATTGAATTATAATCCAAATGCAGCTTTTACTTGATCAACAAAATCAAGTTTTTCCCATGTAAACAATTCAACAGTAACTGTTTTTTCGTTTCCGCCTGGAGCAGAGAACGTTTTAGTAACCGTTTCTGGTTTACGTCCCATGTGTCCGTAAGCAGCAGTTTCACTGTAAATTGGGTTTCTTAATTTCAAACGTTGCTCAATAAAGTAAGGACGCATATCAAAGATAGCTTCTACTTTTTTAGCGATTTCACCGTTAGTCAAGTTTACTTTTGAAGTTCCGTAAGTTTCGATGAAAATCCCCATAGGCTCAGCAACTCCAATTGCATAAGAAACCTGAACTAAGATTTCGTCAGCAACACCAGCAGCAACTAAGTTTTTAGCGATATGGCGCGTTGCATAGGCAGCACTTCTATCTACTTTACTTGGATCTTTTCCAGAGAATGCACCACCACCGTGAGCACCTTTTCCACCATAAGTATCAACGATGATTTTTCTTCCTGTTAAACCAGTATCTCCGTGAGGTCCTCCAATAACGAATTTTCCTGTTGGGTTAATATGGTAGTTGATTTTATCGTTGAATAAATGAGCGTGCGCTGGGTTTTTAGCGATAATTCTTGGAATCAAGATTTCGATAATATCTTTTTTGATTTTAGCAAGCATTGCAGCTTCTTCATCAAAATCGTCATGCTGTGTTGAGATAACAATCGCATCAATACGAGTTGGTTTGTTATCGTCGCTGTATTCTAAAGTTACTTGAGATTTAGCATCTGGACGTAAATACGTGATTTCTTTGTTTTCACGTCTTAAAATAGCTAACTCTTGTAATAATTTATGAGATAAATCTAATGCCAATGGCATGTAGTTTTCAGTTTCGTTTGTAGCGTAACCAAACATCATTCCTTGGTCACCTGCGCCTTGTTCTTCTGGCTTAGCTCTGTCAACACCTTGATTAATGTCTGCAGATTGCTCATGAATAGCTGATAAAATTCCACAAGAATTTGCTTCAAACATATATTCACTTTTAGTATATCCAATTTTACGGATTACCTCACGTGCAATTTGCTGTACATCAAGATAAGTATTCGATTTTACTTCACCTGCTAAAATAACCTGACCTGTTGTAACTAATGTTTCACAAGCTACTTTTGAATCAGCGTCAAATGCCAAAAAGTTGTCAATTAATGCATCCGAAATTTGATCTGCAACTTTGTCTGGATGCCCTTCACTAACAGATTCTGACGTAAATAAATAAGCCATAATAATGTATTAAATTAAAATTAAGCGAGGAATATAATTGCTAAAAAGGGCTAAAGGAGAGTTTCTGCTTTAGCATTTTTTACTGCCGAAATTAATCTCTCGGCACTCATAACGAACCATTTCATTATGAAGAGGTTGCAATCAGTTCAAATTTTTCCTCTGTATTCGGGTGCAAAGGTATAAAACCATTTTGATTTCCAAATTAAAGTTCAACTTTTTTTATTTTTTTAAAGAGAAATTTAACAGTAGTATATTAAGTTGATAGGGTAATAGAAAATATTTTGCTTTTTGTTTGGCTGATTCAAAAATTGTTTGCAACTTTGCCTCGTTAAAACAAAAGAAACAAAATGAAATTAATTATTTGCAATATGATGTCTTGTCAAATGTCGGAGTTTTCCGCAGAGATACTATTGTAGTTTTTTTTCAAAAATATATATAGAACCTCTGCATAGTGCAGAGGTTTTTTTTTGGTCAAAAACGAAAAATAAATAAAACTTGATTTTTAATTTGGTGGTTAAATAAATACTTATTACATTTACTCTATCGAATTAGTCGAATTTAAAAATAAGATTAGAATTTAATTAAAATGAAAACAATAGCAAAAAATATGATGTGTTGTAGAATGATGCAAATGTGCATCCCAACTTGCTGTTGCCAAAAGTGAAAGATAAAATCTTTGTTATAGTTTCAACTATAAGCCCTTTTGGTCGCCATCCGAAAGGGCTTTTTTTATTTAAAACTTTAAAAAATTCAAATTATGAAAACATTAAACTCAATCGCAATAGAATATTTACTAAGAAATGATTCTCAGATCAATACGAAATCAGAGGATATAACAAAAGAAGTTATACGAATAAATGAGGAACAGAACAGGAAAAATCAAAAATCCTTACTGTTTCAAATGTATGATCTTGAAGAAGAAGGAGATTTTTTATTTAATTAATTTTTTTCCGAATTAACCACCAACAATCAACTACAAACCATCAACTTAAAATATATCAATTAACAATATCTAAAAACTAAGAAATCATGAGTACACAAAAATTTGCAACAAACGCTTTGCACGCAGGACACGATGTTACTAAAAACGCAGGAACTAGAGCCGTACCAATTTATCAGACTTCATCATACATATTTAATAATGCCGATCATGCTGCCAATTTATTTGGTCTTGCCGAAGCAGGATTTATCTACACTAGATTAAACAATCCAACAAATGATGTTTTAGAACAACGATTAGCAGCGCTTGAAGGCGGTATTGGAGCCGTTGTTACAGCATCTGGAGCGTCGGCAATTTCGACAACTTTACTGACTTTGTTGAGAGCCGGAGATCATATCGTGGCATCAAACAGTTTATACGGCGGGACTTACAACTTATTGAGCGTAACATTACCACGATTAGGAATTACGACAACTTTTGTAGATCCTTCGAAACCAGAAAACTTCACAAAAGCGGCAAAAGAGAATACGAGAGCCTTTTTTGTAGAATCATTAGGTAATCCAAAATTAGATGTATTGGATTTAAAAGGAATTTCGGCGGAAGCCAAAGCATTCAAAGTGCCTTTTATAGTAGATAATACAGTTGCGACTCCTTATTTATTGAACCCAATTAAATATGGCGCCGATATTGTAATTCATTCCTTAACAAAATATATTTCCGGAAACGGAACTTCATTAGGAGGCGTCATTATTGATGCCGGAACTTTTGATTGGTCTAACGGAAAATTCCCTGAATTTACAGAACCTTCTGCAGGATATCACGGATTAGTATATCACGAAGCTCTTGGAAATGCAGCTTTTATTGCAAAAGCAAGAATTGAAGGTTTGCGCGATTTTGGCGCGGCTTTGAGTCCGTTCAATGCTTTCCAGATTATTCAGGGACTTGAAACATTGCCAATCCGAATTAAAAAACACAGCGAAAATGCTTTGGCCTTGGCTGAATGGCTTGAGAAACAAGATGAAGTGGTTTGGGTAAACTATCCAGGCTTAAAATCAAATAAATATTATGATTTAGCCAAAGAATATCTTCCTGAAGGACAAAGTGGCATTATCACTTTTGGATTAAAAGGAGGTTTTGATGCCGCGAAAAAAGTAGTTGACGAAACGAAGTTGTTCTCACTATTAGCGAATATCGGAGACACAAAATCATTGATTATTCATCCAGCAAGCACAACACATCAGCAATTGTCTGAAGAAGATCAGTTGTCAACGGGTGTTTCTAAAGATTTAATCCGACTTTCAGTTGGAATAGAAGATATTGAAGATTTAATCGCCGACTTAAAAGCGGTTTTTGAAAGCGTTACACAAGCGCAATACAGTATCAATAAAAATTAGGTTTTTTTGTTTTTTGTTTGAAAAATTGCCTTTAGCGGTGTGGTGCCGCTAAGGGTGATTTTTTATGATTAAAAAATTCAAGATAAAATTTTCACCATATATGTAGAGACGCACTGCCGTGCGTCTAACTTCAGGACGCCAATGAAAATTGGATTTAAATGAACTTATATTACTTACATGGTAAAATATTTAAAATGTTAGAAATTATGTCAAAGCTTAAAATAAATATTATTCTTTTCGGAATCGGGAATATCGGAAGCACCTTGATCAATCAGATTATTGAAAGTCAAGAATTTTTTCTGCAAAGCAAAAATGTCGATTTTCATTTTCCAATAATTACCAATTCAACTGTTGCTTTTTTTGAGAAAGAAGGCGTTGGATATTCGTGGGAAACTAATTTTAGAGAATTGGCCGTTCCTTTTAGAGTAGAAGATATTATAGCGTTTGCAAAAGAAAATGAATTCGAAAACTTGATTGCCGTCGATGCAACTGCCAGCGATGAATTGATTAGTCATTATAATACATTGATTGAAAACGGATTCAATATTGTTGCGGTAAATAAAAAAGCAAACACGCTCCCCATTGATTTATATAAACAATTGAGAGAAAATTTGAAAAAGCATGACAAAGAGTTTTTGTATGAAACATCGGTTGATACAGGATTTCCGGTTTTGCAGACTCTGAGAGATTTGTATTATTCCGGCGAAAAAATCACAAAAATCAGAGGCGTTTTTTCAGATCATCTGAGTTACGTTTTTAATCGTTTTTCGGCAGAAGAAAATTCTTTTTCATCTATTTTAAAAGATGCCAGCCTTCTCGGATTAATGCGTTCTACCTTTAAAGAAGATTTGTCAGGAAATGACACCGCCAAAAAATTATTGATTCTGACTCGCGAAATCGGGAAAGAATTTGAATTAGCTGACATAAAAATCAATCCTATAATAAGAGAAGAACATTTAGAGAAAAACGGCATACTTAATAAGGAGGCAATTGACAAATCGTATAAAATTGCAAAAATCACCCAAGCAGATGGACATGTATTGCGATATGTGGGTGAATTTGATGTTGAGAAAAATATTTTAGAAGTAAAATTGGTTTCAGAACCTGTGACATCTGCAATTGGACAATTGAAAGGATCTGATGCCATTTTTGAAATTTATACACAATCGTATGCCAATGTTCCAATCGTGATTCAAGGAGCTCCACCATGCAAGCAAGCAATTTCTCGAGGAATTATAACTGATATTTTAAAAGTAGCCGATAAAATCAAAAATAAAGAAGCAGTCTGGCTTTAAGTGGTTTTTAAATAGTAGAAAAAATAGTTCTTTGATAGATTGAAACAGAAAAGTTAGTTAATTTTTTGTAAGACAAAACTTATTTAAGCTAAATTCTTAATTTTGTAAGATGTTTTTTAACGATAAAAAGCTGTTTTTTAACGTTTTTTACGAATAATTAAGCTTTTATAACTTGGAATATTCAAAAAAAAATCGCAAATTTGTAAGACAAGTAAGATCTGTTAAAAAGAGACGCTTAATTGTTAAAATAAACAATTGCTTTTTGGAATTAATCAAATCAAAAAGCTCATTAAAGGAAATTAAATGCAGAATTTTTTTCAAATAAAAGTCAAATCACAAATGAATAAATCCCTACAGATGAACAAGATGTTTAACGTCGCACGTATTTGTGTATGCGTCTGTTGATACTAAAAGTATATATAAGTTATATAAAAACTTAAACCCTTTTGGTATTAAAAATCCGAAAGGGTTTTTTTATTCGATTTGGTTAGCATAACAAAGAATTAAAGAAAAAGTAAAGATTATAAAACGCAAACTAACATAAACTTAAATATCATGAGCACACGTAACTACTTATCAAAAACATTTTTGACATTGAAAAGCATAAGAGCTAAAAGAAACAACCCGCCTCCAAAAAATGAATTAGTTCATCCAAGATTCGGAATAACTGAGACAGATATAAAAGAGGAGAAAAAAGATCCAAATTCTTTATTGTTCTTGATGTATTCAAAAGAGAATGAAACGCTTTTTATCTAAATCAAAAAGCAGCATAAAATAGGGTAAAACCCGCTTAATTTTACTGGGCATTTTGTTCGGTAATTTTTTGCGTATAATAGTTTTTGATTATATTATATTTAAGAAATTGAGGAATCAATTTCGATAAAATTTGTTAGTTTAAGAAAATAGTAGTTAATTTGCACCGTTAAGTTCAAAAACGTATTGAAATGTTATAAAGAAAGGAGGAGGGATTAGACCCGATGAATCCTTAGCAACCCTTCGTTAATTCGAAGAAGGTGCTGCATTCTACCACGCCCAAACGTGGAAAGATAACAACAAGAATTTTTCTAGTTTCAAACTCTAGACTTTCTTTCTAATATTTCCACATACAAATCAATAATAAAAAGATTTGAAATTGGAAAATATACCAAGTCCCATCATAATTCAAGATTTCATCACAGAGAGTGGTGCGATATTTTCATCATTACCTTTAAGTTTTGCGCTTTCTGGTTTGCCTTTGCATTCGGCGCCAATCGTCTTGGTTAATCATGCTTTGACAGGAAACGCGCAAGTAACTGGCCCAAGCGGATGGTGGAATGATTTAATTGGTGACGGAAAAACAATCGACACGAATAAATTTACTGTTTTGGCATTTAATGTTCCTGGAAACGGAAACGATTCGTTTATAATCGAAAATTATCAGGATTTTACAGCCAGAGATATTGCGAGAATTTTTATCAAAGGTTTAAAATCGCTTCAAATTGAGCAAGTTTTTGCAATAATTGGAGGTTCTGTTGGCGGCGGAATTGCTTGGGAGATTTTGGCATTGGAGCCAAACATCACAGAACATTTGATTCCGATAGCAACCGACTGGAAATCGACCGACTGGATGATTGCAAATTGCTATCTGCAAGAACAAATTCTGAATCATTCGTCAAAACCAATTGAAGATGCTAGAATTCACGCCATGCTGTGTTATCGTTCGCCAGAATCATTCAAAGAAAAATTCCAGCGTACGATCAATCAAGATCTTTTGATTTTTAATATTGAAAGTTGGCTCGCGCATCACGGAAAAAAATTACAGCAGCGTTTTCAATTGGCATCATATAAATTGATGAACCAATTGCTAAAAACCATAGATATTACCAGAAATAGCGAGGATTTCGAGACTTTAATATCAAAATCAAAAGCTGCGATTCATATCGTGGCAATCAACTCAGATTTGTTTTTTACACCACAAGAAAATCTGGAAACTTATAATGAATTAAAAAAGTTTAAAGAAAATGTTTCCTACAGCGAAATAGATTCGGTTCACGGACATGACGCTTTTTTAATAGAGTACAAACAATTAGATCTTTTACTTGCCGATATTTTTAAGGCAGAAATAATAGCAAAATAAAAATGAAAGTATTAAAATTTGGAGGTAAATCATTATCAAACGGAGAAGGACTAAACAAAGTAGTTTCAATCATTACAGATAAAGTAAATCAAGGTGAGCAAATTGCCGTAGTCGTTTCTGCAAGAGGAAATGCAACAGATGAATTAGAAGATATTTTAAGAATTGCTGCTAAAAACGGAAATTACAAACCGCTTTTAGAGAGTTTTAAAGCGTATCAGACTTCAGATTACGGTCAGGTAGATTTGTCTGAAGAATTCAATATTCTGGATAAACTTTTTGAAGGCGTAAGCTTGATTGGTGATTACAGCAGCAAAATAAAAGATCAGATTTTGTCTAAAGGCGAATTGCTTTCGGCTAAATTATTAACTGCTATTTTGATTGAAAAAGGCATTCCGGCAAACTTTGTTGATACCAGAGAATTGCTGAAAACCGATTCGAAATTTGGTGATGCTCAGCCTTTGGAACAGCTTTCGAAGAAAAACGTTGTCAATTATTTCAAGCTTCACAACGGCGATACAGTAAATATTGTTACAGGTTTCATTGGATCAAACAACAACAACGACACCACAACTTTAGGAAGAAACGGAAGTAATTATACAGCTTCATTAATTGCAAATTATCTAAACGCCGAAGAACTTCAAAACTTCACACACGTTGACGGAATTTACACTGCAAATCCAGATTTAGTTGCCGACGCTAAAAAAATCGAATATTTGTCGTTTAATGAAGCAAATGAGCTGGCTAATTTTGGAGCTACAATTCTTCACGCAAAAACTATAATTCCGTTGTTGGAAAAAAATATTCCACTTCGCATTTTAAATACTTTTAACCACGAAAACCGCGGTACTTTAATCACTTCAGATTCTGCGAAAGAAGGAATCAAAACACTTTCAGTTTTAGAAAACGTGTCTTTAGTAAATCTTGAAGGACGTGGATTGCTTGGAAAAGCTGGTGTTGATGCTCGTATCTTTAAAGTTATGGGTGATCACAACATCAGTGTGAGTATCATTTCGCAAGGTTCTTCAGAAAGAGGAATCGGGTTGGTTGTGGCAAAAGATAAAGCAACGCTTGCAATGGTTGAGTTAGAAAAAGAGTTCGAAAATGACTTTTATTCGAAAGATGTAAACCAAATTACAGTAACAGATAATGTGTCGGTAATTTCGATTATCGGACAGGATTTGAGTACTTTCCACAAACCTTACACGGCTTTAATCAAAAATAAAATAGTTCCAATTTTATTCAACAACACGGTTACGGGCAAAAACGTGAGTTTGGTTGTTAAGAAAGAAGAGCTGAACAAAGCCTTAAACGTAATTCACGGAGAGATTTTTGGAGTTTCTAAAAAAATCAACATTGCGATTTTTGGCCACGGATTAGTGGGTGGAACTTTGATTAATCAGATTTTAGAATCAGCATCTTCAATTGAAAAACGTAAAGATGTTAAGCTGAATGTCTTTGCAATTGCAAATTCTAAAAAGCTTTTACTAAATAGAAATGGCGTAACTTCAAGCTGGAAAAACGATATCCAGACAAAAGGCGCAGAATACACAATAAATGATATTATCGCTTACGCAAATGAACATCATTTAGAGAATTTAATTGCGATTGATAATACGGCAAGTGCATCATTTGTAGAAAATTATATTCCGCTTGTAGAAAGCAGTTTCGATTTGATTTCTTCAAATAAAGTGGCGAATACTTTAAGTTATGGTTTTTATAAAGAGTTGAGAAAAGCTCTGGCAGAAAACCAAAAGAATTATTTGTACGAAACCAATGTTGGTGCAGGTTTGCCATTAATTGATACAATTAAATTATTGCATCTTTCTGGTGAAAACATCACTAAAATCAAAGGAGTTTTCTCTGGAACACTGAGTTATTTATTTAATAATTTCTCTGCAAAAGACGCTCCGTTCAGTGAAATTCTGCAAGAAGCAATTGATAACGGATATACAGAACCAGACCCGCGTGAGGATTTATGCGGAAATGATGTGGGAAGAAAATTATTGATTTTGGCAAGAGAATTAGATTTACAGAATGAGTTTGAAGAAATTTCAATTCAGAATCTAATTCCGGAGCATTTACGCGATGGAAATGTTGCTGATTTCTTGACGAAATTAAAAGAATTCGACCCAATTTATGAGAAAATAAAAGCAGATCAAAAACCAAATCACGTTTTAAGATATATTGGTGAATTGTCTGGCGATTTGCAGAATGATAAAGGAAATCTAGAAGTAAAATTAGTTTCAGTACCAAAAGACACTGCATTAGGCGGTTTAAAAGGTTCTGATTCTTTCTTCGAAATTTATACAGAATCTTACGGAGATCG
The DNA here is from genome assembly GCF_007341385.1 of Flavobacterium daemonense. Classification (GTDB taxonomy): domain Bacteria; phylum Bacteroidota; class Bacteroidia; order Flavobacteriales; family Flavobacteriaceae; genus Flavobacterium; species Flavobacterium daemonense. Next base: position 156,277 of record NZ_VJYD01000005.1, on the reverse strand, counting down.
CCCAATTGTTATTCAAGGAGCCGGTGCAGGTTCTGCAGTAACAGCGAGAGGCGTTTTCGGAGATATTTTGAGATTATCTGATAAAGGGTGATTTGATTTTAGATTTTAGATTGAGCTTGGTTTGTCATTGCGAGGAACGAAGCAATCACATTTGCAAAATCAAGCTTTGTGTAATTGTTAGTGAGGTTGCTTCGTTCCTCGCAATGACAAATTGAAACGAATAAAAAACAAAAAAATAACAACACAATGAAAGTAACTTTAAACAGAGTAAATGACGCATTTCATTTCAAAGTAAAAAATGAGCGCGGACACGTAGTTGACGTTGACAGCAGAGCCGAATTTGGCGGAAGTGATTTGGGCGCAAGCCCAATGGAGCTTGTATTAATGGGCGTTGCAGGATGCAGTGCGATTGATATGATTTCGATTTTAAAGAAACAGCGTCAAGAAATAACTTCTTTCAACGCTGAGGTTGAAGGAACTCGAGTTCAGATTGAAGAAGCAAAACCTTTTAAAGAAATCGATGTGGTTTTCTATTTAGAAGGAGAAATCAATCCTGAAAAAGCAAAAAAAGCGGCGCAACTTTCTTTTGAGAAATACTGTTCAGTTGCTAAAACAGTTGAGCCAACAGCAACAATCAAATACAGAGTTGTTTTGAACAACGAAGCGTTATAAAATTAGAAAATTAGTCAGTTTGAGAATTAGATAATTCTTTGGCTTTATTACATAATAAAAATTTGCATTAGTTCTTTGCGAAACTCTGTGTTTTGCTTTGTGAATCTTTGTGAAATTAAAAAAAATGAATTTGTGCTAATCAGTGCAATTCGTGTTAAAATAAAAAAAAATGAGCGAACAAGAATTTGGTTTTGAAACACAAGCCATTAGAACACAGTTAGAAAGATCTCAATATTTAGAACATTCGGTGCCTTTGTACCTATCGTCAAGCTTTGTTTTTGAAGATGCCGAAGACATGAGAGCTTCATTTACAGAAGAAAAAGAAAGAAATATTTACAGCCGTTTCAGCAATCCAAACACAACTGAATTTGTAGAGAAAGTATGCAAAATGGAAGGTGCTGATTCTGGTTATGCTTTTGCAACCGGAATGGCTGCGGTTTATTCCACTTTTGCGGCTTTGTTAAATGCTGGCGATCATATCGTATCAGCAAGCAGCGTTTTTGGTTCAACGCACGCTTTGTTTATGACTTATTTTCCGAAATGGAATATCGAAACTTCGTATTTCGAAATCAATAAGCCAGAAACGATCGAAAGTTTTATTAAGCCAAACACTAAAATATTATACGCCGAATCGCCAACAAATCCGGGTGTTGATGTAATCGATTTGCAATTGTTGGGAGATATTGCTAAAAAACACAATCTGATTTTAATTATCGACAACTGTTTTGCAACGCCATATTTACAACAGCCAATTAAATTTGGAGCGCATTTAGTAATACATTCTGCGACAAAATTAATTGATGGTCAAGGACGTGTTCTTGGCGGAATCACTGTTGGAAATGAAGATTTGATCAGACAGATTTATTTATTTTCAAGAAATACGGGTCCGGCATTATCGCCATTTAATGCTTGGGTTTTATCAAAAAGCTTAGAAACATTGTCGGTTCGTGTTGACAGACATTGTGAAAATGCTTTAAAAGTGGCTGAGTTTTTAGAAAGCCATCCAAATGTAAACAGCGTAAAATATCCTTTTTTGAAATCGCATCCACAATATGAAATTGCTAAAAAGCAGATGAAAGCGGGTGGAAACATTATTGCTTTCGAAATTAAAGGCGGAATCGAAGCAGGAAGAAAATTCTTGAATGCAATTAAACTTTGTTCGTTATCAGCAAATATTGGTGATACAAGATCAATTGTTACGCATCCGGCTTCAACTACACATAGCAAATTATCTGAAGAAGATCAATTAGCGGTTGGAATCACGCAAGGTTTAGTTCGTGTTTCTGTAGGTTTAGAAACCGTAGAAGACGTAATTGCTGACTTAAAGCAAGCGCTGGATTAGATTATTTTAGATTTCAGATTTTCTAAATTATATAATGACGATTTTTGACTGTAATTTTATTACTGTTAAAAATCGTCATTTCTTTTGAAGATTGTTTCAGTAAAAGATATATTTTTGTTACTCTTGAAACCAAAAAATAATAATCTGTAAACCAAAAATTGACTTGACTGATTCTTCATATATTCTGAACAAGAAATTACTAACTTCTGATCGTGACCGTTTTTTTAACTGCATTATTGATTCCTTTTTTATTTTCATTTCAATATTTGTTGTTGCATTTCTTGTTATAATTATTGAAAAAATCTCGAACTGGGACATCTATGATCCTTGGGTTGATATTATGGAAAAGCTTGGAATGTTTGGGGCTTATGTGTCTTTTGCAATTTTTTATTATTTAATTTTTGAATGGCTTTTTGGTAGAACCATCGGAAAAATCATTACAGGTTGTGTAGTAGTAAATGAAAATGGTCTAAAGCCAAATTTTAAGGTTATTTGTATAAGAACTTTATGTCGACTTATTCCTTTAGATGCACTTTCCTTTCTTGGAAAATCAGAAAGAATATGGCACGATTCTCTTTCTAAGACTTATGTTGTAGAAAAGAAAGACTTGCTGAAAGACATGGAAATTTTTTATGGTTTGAACTTAATTGGAGTAAAAGAAGAAAATTGATATGAGGTCAAGATTAAACGTCAATTATATTTAGAAAAAAATAATACTAATTTAATTTGCATTAACATTTTGATGGCATCTGTAAAACAACTTTTTTAATTCTAAATGTATTACTGTTAAAAATCGTCATTCTTTTTTGGTTAAATTTCAGTAAAAAATATATTTTTGTTAGAAACTAAAAACCTAATAATTATAAAATTACCAATAAGTTTATGAGTAATTCTGCTTACATTCTTGATGACAGACTGCTGGCTTCTGTTGGAATCCGTTTTTTAAATTACATATTAGATGCCATATTTGTGATTCTTATTTTTGCAGGACTGTGCGCTTTTACCGGAATTCTTATCGGATTATTTGGCTGGACCGAATTAAGTATTTGGATGGATGCGTTAGGAAATACGGGATGGAATTTAATAATAATGTTGCTTTACTTTTTTTATTATTTAATTACGGAAGGATTATTTGGACGATCTTTAGGCAAATTCATTACAGGAACTATTGTAGTGAATGAATATGGCGAAAAAACAGATTTTGCAACAATACTAAGAAGAACCTTATGCCGTTTCATTCCTTTTGAAATATTTTCATGTCTAGGAACAAGAGGATGGCATGATTCGATGACAGATACTTATGTCGTGAACAAAAAAGCGTTAGTTGAAGAAATAAAATCATTTCATGAATTCAATTTAATTGGAAGTAGCGAAGTAATCTGATAGAATAAGTAGAATTTAATTTCTAATCTGTTAATATTCTCATTTAAAAAGCCTATTTTTGTTGCAGAAAATAAATGTATCGTTTTCGGAACATTAAATTCGGAACAAATATTTTGCAATTTAAATTTTAAAGATGCTTTCAAAAAAAACAAAATACGGAATTAAGGCTTTAACTTATTTGGCGAGACGAGAAAATAACGAGCCTGTCCAAATTGCTGAAATTGCAAAAAACGAACATATTTCGATTAAGTTTTTAGAAAGTATTTTATTGTTGCTAAGAAACTCTGGTTTTCTTGGAGCCAAAAAAGGAAAAGGCGGCGGATATTATTTGATAAAAGATCCAAAAGATATCAGTATGGCAAAAGTCTACCGAATTCTTGAAGGTCCAATTGCGTTGCTGCCTTGTGCAAGCCATAATTTTTATGAAAAATGCGATGATTGTGACGATGAATCAACCTGCGCTGCAAGACGTTTAATGACTGAAGTTCGTGATAATACACTTAAAATATTAGAAAGCAATTCTCTGGCCGATATTGCTTTTTAAGAAATAAAAAAGACCATTTCAAAATAGAAATGGTCTTTTTTTATAATGATGATTTTGTTAGAAAATCAATTTATATCCGGTAAAGAATAACATTACTGCGATTGCATTTCTAAGAAATTGATCAGGAACTTTTCCGCTCAGCATGCTTCCCATATATATTCCAGGAAGTGATCCCATTAACAGTTGACCCAATAAACCTAAGTCTAGATTCCCCATTGACGCATGACCGATTCCGGCAACAAGTGTCAATGGAACAGCATGTGCAATTTCAGTTCCAACCAAGCGCGGTAAAGGCAGCAGCGGATAAAGAAAAAATAAAGTTACGGTTCCCAGTGCGCCAGCGCCAATGGATGTTACAGTCACAGTCGCACCCAGTAAAATTCCAATTGCAACAGTCAGCATGTTTTGAGTGTGGCTTTCGCTATGGAATTTATCTCCAGCATGTTTTTGAGAAAATTTCAAAATTTTGTTTTTGAATATAATCGCAACTGATGTAAACAGTAAAGCCCAGCCTAAACTTACCTTTATAACGTGATTAATGGTGTCGATATCAGTTTTAATGCTGTTGAGAATCCATAAAGTCACTAAAGCTGCCGGAACACTGCCTAATGTAAGCCAGCCTGTAATTTTCCAGTTTATATTTCCTTTTTTATGATGAACAAATACACCACCAGCTTTTGTAAAAGCGGCATATAATAAATCTGTTCCTACTGCAGTTGTTGGCGGAATATTAAAAAACAATAAAATTGGAGTCATTAATGAACCACCTCCAACACCTGTCAAGCCTACAATAAACCCAACCACTAAACCTGCAATTACAAGACCAATCTGAAAATCCATAATATTAATTTGGCGCTAAAATACGATATTTTTACAATTATCCTATAGATATGGTAGAGATTAAAAAAGGTATTTAAAAACCAAATTTTAAATGCACAGAAATTGTTGGAATAAAGTTAAAGGAGCAGTTATTTGTTAAATTACTTTAATTAAAATGTAATCAACTCGATACAACTGGATTAATATATAGTTAAGGCCCTAAAAAAATTAAAATATTGTTTTGTTTATTGCAAATAAATAGTACTTTTGCATTGTAATCTACCAACCCGATAGGGTAATGGATTTTAATAGAAAACAAAATCATTATTAATATGGAGAAAGAACTGAAGATAAGTAGTGCTGATTCACGCAAAGAAAAGCTTTGGATTGGAATTCCAGTTGTTTTGCTGGTAGGTTTATTATCTGTATTAATTTATAATCATCATGCTGAATTCACTTGGAATGGTTTTGTAGATGGATTTAATGAAGAATTTTTAGTGTTTTTTGCCATAGGAGTTTTTGCTCAATTGGTTGATGGAACATTAGGAATGGGTTATGGAGCAACGTCGACTTCATTTTTATTGGCTTATGGAGTTCCGCCGGTTGTGAGCAGTACGGCAGTTCACGTTTCAGAAATGTTTACAACGGGAGCGTCGGCGCTTTCACATCATCGTTTTGGAAATATTAATAAAAAACTAGTAAAGCATTTATTGATTCCGGGAGTTTTAGGGTCGATTACAGGAGCTTATTTATTGTCAGATGTTATAAATGGTGACGTTATCAAGCCTTTCATTGCGGTTTATATGATTGTTTTGGCAATTATTATCATTAGAAAAGCATTGAAAAAAACAATTGTAAAGAAGAAAACAAAAAGATTAGGTGCTTTAGCTGCTTTTGGAGGTTTTATGGATTCTGTTGGTGGCGGAGGCTGGGGGCCAATTGTAACATCAACTTTATTAGGAAGAGGAAGAAATCCAAGATACACTATTGGTTCTGTAAATGCTGCTGAGTTTGCAATTTCATTTGCGAGCGGTATCACATTTATGCTTTTTGGTGGAATCCACGGATGGCAAGTAATCATCGGATTGATTTTAGGTGGCGTAATTGCAGCGCCTTTAGCAGCATTTTTGGTAAATAAAATCAAAAGAAAACCAATGATGGTTGCAGTGGGAATTCTAATTATATTATTGAGTTTAAAAACATTATCTAAATTATTGTAAAAGATAATTTTAGAAAGGAGAGATTTATGAGTGCGAGTATTGTACAAGAATTATTAGAAAAAACTAAAGATTTTTCACTTGACGAAACCTTAGTTTATTTGGCGAAAGAATTTCCGGGAAAAGTAATTTTCTCAACTTCTTTTGGTCAGGAAGATCAGGTAATTACAGACTTTATTGCAAAAAGCAATACTGATATTACCGTTTTTACTTTAGACACCGGAAGATTATTTCAGGAAACTTACGATGTTTTTCACAAGACATTAAAAAAATACAAAAGACCAATCGAAGTCTTTTTTCCGGAAGCGACAGCTGTAGAAAATCTTCTAAAAGAAAAAGGACCAAACAGCTTTTACGATTCAGTTGAAAACAGAAAAGAATGTTGTTTTATCCGAAAAGTGGTTCCGTTACGAAAAGCTTTGGCAGGAAATTCAGTTTGGATCACAGGTTTAAGAGCGGAACAATCAGAAAACAGACAAGATTTAAGTTTGTTTGAATACGACGGAAACTTCGAAATCATAAAATTCAATCCGTTGCTAAAATGGACTTTAGAAGAAGTTGAAACGTACTTGTCAGAGAATAATGTTCCGCAAAATGCTTTACACAAACAAGGTTTCGTAAGTATTGGATGCGCGCCTTGTACGAGAGCAATTTTTCCAGGTGAAGATATCAGAGCCGGAAGATGGTGGTGGGAATCAAGCCATAAAGAGTGCGGGCTTCATAGTGCTCAGAAAGAGTAGACTTTTTAGAGGCAAGAAGCAAGAGACAAGATTATATAGATTATAGAATAAAGAGTGGAGATTTTAGATCAGGCGAAAAACTTGAAACTTTAAACCTGAAACAAAATTTCCCACAACAAAATATCAAACAAAAAAACAATGAGTTCAGTATTAAAAACAAACGCTTTAGAGAGTGAAGCGATATACATTTTCAGAGAAGTAATTTCACAGTTTGACAAACCGGTTTTGCTTTTCTCAGGAGGAAAAGATTCTATTACATTAGTGCGTTTGGCGCAAAAAGCATTTTTCCCTGCTAAGATTCCGTTTCCTCTTTTGCACGTTGATACGGGACACAATTTCCCTGAGACGATTGCTTTCAGAGATAAATTGGTAGAAGAATTAGGTTTAGAATTGATCGTTCGTAATGTTCAGGATGCTATTGATGAAGGAAAAGTAGTTGAAGAAACTGGTAAATACTCAAGTAGAAACAGTTTACAAACAACAACACTTTTAGATGCAATTGAAGAATTTAAGTTTGATGCTTGTATTGGAGGCGCGCGTCGTGATGAAGAAAAAGCAAGAGCAAAAGAACGTATTTTCTCTGTTCGTGATGATTTCGGACAATGGGACGAAAAAAATCAGAGACCTGAGTTGTTTGATATCTTAAATGGAAAAATAGAAAATGGGCAAAACGTTCGTGTTTTCCCAATTTCAAACTGGACAGAATTAGATGTTTGGAGTTATATCGAAAAAGAACAAATCGAGATTCCGTCAATCTATTTCTCACATAAAAGAAAAGTTTTTTTGAGAGACGGTTTAATCTGGTCGCATTCTCCTTTTGTGTACCAAGAAGAAGACGAACAAATCGAAGAAAGAATTGTTCGCTTCAGAACCGTTGGAGACATGAGTTGTACAGCGGCAGTTGAATCTTACGCTGCAACAATCGAAGAAGTTGTAGGCGAAATTAGATCATCAACCATTTCTGAAAGAGGAGCCAGAATCGATGATAAACGTTCTGAAGCTGCAATGGAAAAGAGAAAACAACAAGGGTATTTTTAAGTTGTTGGTTGATAGTTTTTAGTTGATAGCTGAAAACTTCAATAATTACGACAATAACAAAAAAAAAAGCAGATTAAATATTTTGATGGTTTTAGTTGATGTTTTTAGAAAAACCAACAACCATAAACCAACAACCAACAACATAAAAAGAATGGACGTTTTAAAAATAGCAACAGCAGGAAGTGTAGATGACGGAAAAAGTACTTTGATCGGGAGATTATTGTATGATACAAAATCATTGACGACTGATAAAATAGAAGCAATCGAAAAAAGCAGTAAACAAAAAGGATATGATTATCTTGATTTTTCTTTGGCAACTGACGGATTAGTAGCAGAAAGAGAACAAGGAATCACGATTGACGTTGCGCATATTTATTTTTCGACTGCAAAGAAAAGTTACATTATTGCCGATACTCCGGGTCACGTAGAATATACAAGAAACATGGTTACAGGAGCTTCGACTTCTCAGGTTTCTATTATTTTGATTGATGCCAGAAAAGGAGTTATCGAGCAAACTTACCGTCACTTTTTCATTAATAATTTATTGAGAGTAAAAGAAGTAATCGTTGCCATCAACAAAATGGATTTAGTTGATTATTCAGAAGAAGTTTTCAATAAAATCAAAGCCGATTTTGAGGCATTAAATGCAAAAAGTACTTTCAAAGAGCAAAACGTAAGCTACATTCCGTTAAGCGCAATCAACGGTGGAAACGTTGTTGACAAATCAGAAAACATGCCTTGGTATGATGGACAAACGGTTTTAGAACATTTAGAAGGATTACATTCTCATGATGTTTACGAAGCAGGAAAAGCACGTTTTCCAGTTCAAACCGTAATTCGTCCAAAAACTGAAGAATACCACGATTTTAGAGGTTATGCCGGAAAATTATACGGAAACTCAATCAAAGTTGGAGATGCTGTAACCGTTCTTCCTTCTTTAACTGAATCAAAAGTATCTAAAATTCACTTTTTCGATAAATCATTTGATGAAGCCGTTGCAGGTTCTTCAATTACAATCGAATTAGAAAATGATATCAATGTAACGAGAGGTGATATGATTGTAAAATCAATCGAACTTCCAAAAATTGAAAAAGATATTATCACAACAGTTTGCTGGATGGACAGTAAAAAACTGGTTCCAGGAACTAAATATTTGGTACAACACAATACAAACAGAGTTTTGGCAAAAGTTGAAAGTATTAAAAATACAATCTCAACTGACTATTCAGGAACCAAAGAAGCTTCGCAATTAGCAATCAACGAAATTGGAGAAGTAAACATCAAATTAAGCAAACCGTTATATTTTGACGCTTACAACGAAAATAAATCAAACGGAGCTTTTATCTTAATTGATACAGCAACAAACACAACAGCAGGAGTAGGATTCATTCGCTAGTTGATAGTTGATGGTTTTTGGTTGATAGTTATCTGCCAGCAAACCAACAACCAACAACTGACAACCAACAACTAAAGAGAAATGGAAAGTTTTAGAACAGAAATAGAAAATCCGGTAGTTCAGAAGGAGATTATCGAATTAGAAAAAAAGATTCACTTATTCCGTGGAGGAAAAATTGATGATGAGCGTTTTCGTAGTCTTCGTTTAGCACGTGGAATCTACGGTCAGCGTCAGGAAGGCGTTCAAATGATTCGTATCAAATTGCCTTATGGTAAAGTAACCAGCGAGCAATTAGTGCGTATTACACAAGTTTCGGATGAATATTCTACAGGACGTTTACATATTACAACACGTCAGGATATTCAGATTCACTATGTGAGTTTAGACAGAACACCAGAACTTTGGGCAGATTTGGCTAAAGACGATATCACGCTTCGTGAAGCTTGTGGAAACACAGTTAGAAATATTACAGGAAGCGAATTAGCTGGAGTTGACGTAAACGAACCATTTGATGTTTCGCCTTATGCACACGGACTTTTTCAATATTTGTTAAGAAATCCGATTTGTCAGGAAATGGGACGTAAATTCAAAATTTCGTTCTCTTCTTCAGACGAAGATACTGCCTTGAGTTATTTACACGATTTAGGATTTATTCCGAAAATTAAAGACGGACAAAAAGGTTTCAAAATAATGTTTGGAGGAGGTTTAGGATCTCAGCCAGCACACGCCGAATTGCTTTCAGAATTCGTTCCCGTAAACGAAATCATCCCAACAGCAGAAGGAATCATCCGTATTTTCGACAGATACGGAGAACGTGCAAAGAGAATGAAAGCACGTATGAAGTTCTTAATTAAAGAAATGGGGAAAGATGTTTTCCTTGATTTGGTTGAAAAAGAGAAAAAAGCCATCGCTTTTGAAACATACGAAATTGATACAACTGCTTTTGATGGTCCAATTCCAGAGCCAGTTTTAGAAGTTCCGCAAGTTACAATCGAAGATACAGAAGCGTATGAAGCGTGGAAAAAATCGAATGTAATCAAGCAGAAACAAGACGGTTATTATGCTATTGGAATCAAAGTTTTATTAGGAGATTTTTATACGGATAAAGCTAGATTATTAGCCGCTTTAATTAAAAATTACGCAGCAAATGAACTACGTTTTTCATTGCGTCAAAATATTGTAATACGTCACGTAAAAGAGGAAAATTTACCTTTCTTTTATCAGGAATTAGCCAAGTTGGATTTTGTTCAATTAGGATATAATTCGGTTGGAGATATTACGGCATGTCCGGGTACTGATACTTGCAACTTGGGGATTGCAAGTAGTACCGGTATTGCAGAAGAATTAGAAAGAGTTTTAAGTGCTGAATATCCTCAGTATTTAAACAACCGTGAAATCGAAATTAAAATTTCAGGCTGTATGAATGCTTGCGGGCAACACAATATGTCGGCAATTGGATTCCAAGGAATGTCTATCAACTCAGGAAAACTGGTAGCTCCGGCTTTACAGGTTTTATTGGGTGGAGGAAGATTAGGAAATGGAGCAGGACGTTTTGCTGATAAAGTAATCAAAGTACCGAGTCGTAGAGGTCCTGATGCATTACGTACCATCTTAAATGATTTTGATGCGAATGGAAGCGGACAAAAATTCCTTGATTATTATGATGCAAAAGGAGAAAAGTATTTCTACGAAATCTTAAAACCTTTTGCAGATGTAACCAATTTAACAGAAGCTGATTTTGTGGATTGGGGTAACGCAGACAATTACGTAAAAGCAGTTGGAGTTGGAGAATGTGCTGGAGTTGTGATCGATTTAGTTGCAACATTATTGTTCGAAGCTAAAGAGAAATTGATCTTGGCTCAGGAATCTTTCGACGAGAAAAAATGGTCAGATGCAATTTATCATGCTTACGCTGGATTTGTAAACGGTGCAAAAGCATTGTTATTGGCCGAAAACCAAAAAACAAACCACCACGCAGGAATTGTAGATTTGTTTGATACTGTTTTTATCGACACGAATAAAATAGAATTAAATTCAACTTTTAAAGACTTGGTTTACCAAATCAATAAAAATGAACCATCTGAAGCTTTCGCTAAAGGTTACATTGCACAAGCAACTGTTTTCTTTGATAAAATCGAAACTTTCAGAGCTCAGGAATTAGAAAATGCATAATATAAAACCCAAAATAACTTTAGTCGGTGCAGGTCCGGGCGATCCCGATCTACTTACGCTGAAAGCTGTAAAAGCATTGGCTGAAGCTAATGTGGTTTTGTACGACGCTTTGGCCAACGAAGAAATTCTGGATTATGCGCCTAAAAATGCGATTAGAATTTTTGTTGGAAAAAGAATCGGAAATCATGCGTATTCGCAAGATCAAATCAATCAGCTGATTGTAGATAATGCTTTGACTTACGGAAACGTAGTGCGATTAAAAGGTGGAGATCCGTTTATTTTCGGAAGAGGCGGAGAAGAAATTGATTTTGCAGAAAGTTTCGGAATTGAAACTATTGTAGTTCCCGGAATTTCATCTGTAGTTGCCGTTCCTGCAAGTCAAGGAATTTCAATTACAAAAAGAGGCGTTTCAGAAAGCTTTTGGGCGATTACTGGAACAACTTCTGACAGAACATTATCTTCAGATGTAGCTTTGGCTGCACAATCATCTGCGACAGTTGTGATTTTGATGGGAATGCACAAATTGCCTCAAATTATCGATTTGTTTCAAAAAGAAGACAAAGGAAATTTGCCCGTTGCGATCATTCAAAACGGAACAACAACAGAAGAAAAAGTAGGTGTAGGAACTGTAGATTCGATTTTAGAAATTGTAAAAGAGAAAAAATTAAGTTCACCAGCGATTATTGTTTTGGGCGAAGTTGTGAGAGAAAGCAATAAATTAAAAGGATTTTACGAAGAATTTCTATCAAAAGAAATCATTCATTAGAATTATATGTTCCGTTAGGAACAATTCGTTGGTAAATCATCTAATTTTGTTTAGATGAAATTAAATTAAAATGGAACAAAACGAATTATATCCAATATTTCTAAAGCTTCACAATCTAAATGTTTTGATTGTAGGCGGAGGAAATGTAGGTCTGGAAAAGCTTTCTTTCTTGCTCAAGTCAAGTCCGAATGCAAATGTTGAGGTAGTGGCAAAGGAATTTCATTTAGAAATTAAAGTTTTGGCCGAAAAGCATCCTTCGATAACATTGACAAAATCGAAGTTCAAAAAGAAAATGCTCAAAAAACGTCACATGGTAATTGCCTGTACAGATGATTTAAAAGTGAATAAAAAGGTTTACGATTTAGCGAGAAAACGTTATTTGATTTGCAATATTGCCGATACGCCAGATTTATGTGATTATTATTTAGGCGGAATCGTAACAAAAGGAAATGTAAAAATTGCGATTTCAACAAATGGAAAATCGCCAACAACAGCCAAAAGGCTTCGAGAGTTTTTTGAAGAAGTAATTCCGGAAGACATCAATCAAATGGTTGAGAATTTGAATGAATATCGAAAAACCTTAAAAGGTAATTTTGAGGAAAAAGTAAAGAGAATGAACGAGATAACCTCTTCACTTAAAAATAAAGAGTAACATAACAGGGAAATGAATAATGATAAAAATCATTGATTAAAGAATAAATTATTCGTTCCTTTGTATTATTAAGAATGATTATAAACAACAAACATAATGATTAAAACAGATATACTTATAATTGGAGCAGGCCCAACAGGTTTATTTGCCGTTTTCGAGGCAGGATTGTTAAAATTAAAATGCCACATTTTAGACGCTTTGCCTCAGCCAGGAGGACAGCTTTCAGAATTATATCCTAAGAAACCTATTTATGATATTCCGGGTTTTCCAGAAGTTTTAGCTGGAGATTTAGTTGATGGATTAATGGAACAAATTAAGCAGTTTGAACCAGGTTTTACATTAGGTGAACGTGCTGAAACAATCGAAAAACAAGAAGACGGATCTTTCATTGTAACGTCGAACAAAGGAACTAAATTCCATGCGCCAGTTATTGCAATCGCTGGAGGTTTAGGAAGTTTTGAGCCTCGTAAACCACTTATCGAAGATATTGAGTTTTATGAAGATAAAGGAGTAAAATACTTCATTAAAAATCCTGAAAAATTCAGAGATAAAAGAGTTGTAATTGCAGGAGGAGGAGATTCAGCATTAGACTGGTCAATTTTCTTAGCAAATGTGGCTTCAGAAGTAACTTTAATTCACAGAAGAAACGAATTTAGAGGCGCTTTAGATTCTGTAGAAAAAGTACAGGAATTAAAATCAGCTGGAAAAATCAAATTAATCACTCCGGCAGAAGTTATCGGAATCAACGGTGCTGAACATGTTGAGTCATTAGATATCGAAGAAAACGGCGCACACCGTAAAATCGAATGTGATTATTTCATTCCGCTTTTCGGATTAACGCCAAAATTAGGTCCAATTGGAGACTGGGGATTAGAAATCGAGAAAAATGCAATTAAAGTAAACAACGCATTAGATTACCAAACAAACATTCCGGGAATCTTCGCAATTGGAGACGTAAACACATACCCAGGAAAATTAAAGTTGATTCTTTGCGGATTCCACGAAGCAACTTTAATGTGCCAAGCTGCGTATTCAATCATCAACCCAGGTAAAAAATATGTATTGAAATATACAACAGTTTCAGGTGTAGATGGTTTTGATGGAACTCGTAAAGAAGCGCCTAAGGCAGTTGTGAAGGCGATTGTTTAATCTGAGGTGCTGAAGTTCTAAGTGACTAAGGTGCTAAGATTTTTATATATAGAAAGCTCAAACTTTTAGTTTGGGCTTTTTTATTGAACAGAATTTTAAACTCAGTATCTTAGTAACTCAGAATCTTAGAATCTAATTATATGGCTTTCGACGAAGATAATGCAAAGAGAATTAGAACGTTTCTCCAATATAAAGAAGCCGATTTTTTTGAAAAGAAAATGTTTGGTGGTATTGTTTTCATGGTAGATAACAAATTATGCTGTGGAACTCGTTTAGACAAAAAAGTTGGAGAAAATCTTTTGCTATGCAGAATAAATAATTCCGATTATTTAAAGGCAATAGAAAGGGATGATGTGTTACCAATGCCTAATGCAGAAAAGCCAATGAAAAACTATGTTTTTATTACCGAAATTGGCTGGACAAGAAATCAGGATATGGAGTATTGGCTTCAACTTTGTTTAGATTTTAATCCTTTAGCAAAAGCAAGCAAGAAGAAATAAAAAACCTTAGAACCTTAGCGCCTAAGTCCCTCAGAACCTTAGAAAAAAAACATTTGCAAATCGAAAGCCTATTTCATACCTTTGCACTGTTCTTAAAATTATTGTCAGTTATCACGAAAGGCGGAGGGATAGACCCGATGAAACCTTAGCAACCCTTTACTATAAAGAAGGTGCTAAATTCTACTTTATACGACATTTTCCAGTATTAAAGATAGATAACACAAATACATACTCGTATTTCTCAAAACTTTTCCAGACAACATACAATATTTACCGAAGCAATTCAGTAGAAGGAGCGAATCATTGGCGCATTTTTGCAGTCAGTAGTTCCCGCTTTTCGTTGCAATCTTTTTATTTTTTAAAGAAAAAAACAAAAAGGATTTCCACTTCAATCGGGGCTAATGAGCCAGCAATAGTGCACTTTTGGAATTAATGTGAAAAATATAGAAGTTAAACCCGACAGGTTTTAAAAACCTGTCGGGTTTAAAATCGGGAATAATAAATAAAAAACTTAGCATCTTAGAATCTCAGTATCTCAGAAGCTAAAAAAAGAAGACATGGCAATAACAATACAAGAAGCAATAAAAAAAAATATCCTAATCCTTGACGGAGCAATGGGAACCATGCTGCAACGCTATAATTTCTCAGAAGAAGATTTCAGAGGAGAGCGTTTCAAAGATTTTCCGCATCCGTTAAAAGGAAACAACGATTTACTATCCCTAACACAACCACACGCAATTCGCGATGTTCATGCCGCTTATTATGAAGCTGGTGCTGACATCGTAGAAACCAATACCTTCTCCGGAACAACAATCGGTATGGCCGATTATCACATGGAAGATTTGGTTTACGAGTTAAACTACGAATCGGCGAAAATTGCAAGAGAAGTAGCCGACGAGTTTACCGCTAAAAATCCTGATAAACCACGTTTCGTAGCAGGTTCAATCGGACCAACAAACCGTACGGCAAGTATGTCGCCAGATGTAAACGATCCAGGTTACAGAGCCGTAACATTTGACGATTTACGTATTGCGTACAAACAACAAGTCGAAGCTTTAATGGATGGTGGTTGTCATTTGCTTTTGGTCGAAACAATCTTCGATACATTAAATGCAAAAGCAGCACTTTTTGCAATCGAGGAAGTAAAAGAAGAACGCAATCTGGATATTCCAATCATGGTTTCAGGAACGATCACCGATGCTTCAGGAAGAACACTTTCAGGGCAAACGGTTGAAGCGTTTTTGATTTCAGTTTCACATATTCCGTTATTAAGCGTAGGATTCAATTGCGCTCTTGGAGCCGATTTGTTGAAACCCTATTTAAAAACATTATCACAGCATACACAATTTAATGTTTCAGCTCACCCAAATGCAGGATTGCCAAATGCTTTTGGGCAATACGACGAAACACCAGAAGAAATGCAAGTGCTGATAAAGGAATATTTAGATGATAATTTAATCAATATCATTGGAGGTTGTTGCGGAACAACTCCAGATCATATTCGATTGATTGCTGAGGTTGCGAAGGATTATAAACCGAGAGTGGCGCCGTTAGTTGTCTAAAAAAAATTAAAATGAAACTATTGAAAATAATATCAGTTTTATTTTTGGTTTTGTGTCTATCTGGTTTCAGTGAAAAAAAGCAGGTACCAATAAATGTACAACAAATACCAGCGGATTTTTATTTTACAATTGATAGCGATCGAGCTGATGGTTACAACTCTCTGTATAATAGTTTTTACAGGAATTATAATGATGGAGAAAAGACTATTAAGGTTGAATTGACAAAAGAAGAAAAAGAAAAAATATACTCATATATTAAGAAAGTTAATTTTTTTGAGATGCCAATTGAGTTTAAAGCTAAAGGTATAATTGAAATTAAAACCCCAAGTTTTAAAGAAGTAATAGTAGTTTATGCAAATGGGAAGAAGAGTTTCGTGAGTTATAATGATGGTTATACAAATGATTTAAATGATAAAAACGCAAAGCCGTTTTTAGATTTATATAAAATGATTTGGGATATTCTCTATAATAAAAAAGAGATTGAAGAGTTGCCAAAATCTGATTGTAGATATGGGCATGAATGATTTTTGAAACCGAGTTCGCGTGAGGGATAGAAGTGAAAAGCCCACAGCCTGACGAAGGAAGTGCGAGGACTTGCAACGGATAGCCCGGCCCGGAGGGACACGCCCAAATTAAAATATTGAAAACGAATATACCTACAAGGTTTTAAAAACCTTGCAGGAAAGAAGATAGAATAAAAAACTTAGAACCTTAGTCCCGAGGCTTCGGGATCAGGATCTTAGTAACTTTAAAAAGAAATGACAGAAAAAAGAAGAGACCTTGTATTATCAGGATTAGAACCGTTGATTATTACGCCGGAAAGTGTTTTCGTGAATGTTGGCGAGCGTACGAATGTAACGGGTTCAAGAAAATTCCTAAGATTAATCAAGGAAGAGAAATATGACGAAGCACTTGATATTGCAAGACAGCAAGTAGAAGGTGGAGCACAAATCATCGATATTAATATGGATGAAGGAATGCTTGACGGTGTTACTGCAATGACTAAATTTTTGAATTTAATTGCTGCAGAACCAGATATTTCTAGAGTGCCGATTATGATTGACAGTTCGAAATGGGAAATCATTGAAGCAGGTCTAAAAGTAGTACAAGGGAAAAGCGTTGTAAACTCGATTTCGTTAAAAGAAGGCGAAGAAGCCTTTATTCATCACGCAAGATTAATCAAACGTTACGGAGCGGCGGCAATTATCATGGCTTTTGACGAAGTTGGTCAGGCTGATAATTACGATCGTCGAGTTGAAATCTGCCAGCGTTCGTATGATATTTTGGTGAACAAAGTAGGATTCCCTCCGCAGGATATTATTTTCGATTTGAATATTTTCCCGGTTGCAACGGGAATGGAAGAACATCGTTTAAATGCTTTGGATTTCTTTAGAGGAACAAAATGGGTTCGCGAAAACCTTCCACACGCACATATTAGCGGTGGAGTAAGTAACGTTTCGTTTTCTTTTAGAGGAAATGATACGGTTCGTGAAGCGATGCATTCGGTGTTTTTATACCACGCAATCAAAAACGGAATGACGATGGGAATCGTTAATCCGGAGATGCTTACGATTTACGATGATATTCCGAAAGACTTATTAGAATATGTTGAAGACGTAATTCTTGACCGTCGCGACGATGCTACAGAACGACTTTTAGATTTTGCTGAAAGCGTAAAAGGTGAAGCAAAAAGCGATGAAAAAACGGTTCAGGAATGGCGTTTTGGAACCGTTCAGGAGCGTATTACACATTCATTGGTAAAAGGAATTGACGCTTTTATTGAAGAAGATGTTGAAGAAGCACGATTAGCTGCAACAAAACCAATTGAAGTTATCGAAATCAATTTGATGACGGGAATGAATGTGGTGGGAGATTTATTCGGAAGCGGAAAAATGTTCTTGCCTCAGGTAGTTAAATCGGCTCGTGTAATGAAAAAAGCCGTGGCTTATTTATTGCCTTTTATCGAAGCAAGCAAACAAGCAGGAGACAAACAAGGAAACGGAAAAATCTTGATGGCAACCGTAAAAGGAGACGTTCACGATATTGGAAAAAACATCGTTTCAGTTGTTTTGGCTTGTAACAATTACGAGATTGTGGATTTGGGTGTTATGGTGCCTCCGGAAAAAATTATTTCGGCTGCAATTGAGCATAATGTAGATATTATTGGATTAAGCGGATTGATCACGCCTTCGCTTGACGAAATGGTGTATTTGGCCAAAGAATTAGACAAACAAGGAATTAAAATCCCAATTATGATTGGTGGGGCGACGACTTCTCGCGCGCATACAGCCGTGAAAATTGCACCTCAATACAGAGAAACTGTAATTCACGTTAACGATGCTTCAAGAGCTGTTACGGTTGCAGGAAATCTGTTGGATCATAATAGAAAAATATATGCGGCTGATATTCGTGCAGAATATGATTCTTTTAGAGAAACGTTCTTAAATCGTTCAAGAGACAAAAACTTCTTGACAATTGAAGATGCCCGTAAAAATAAATTACCATTGGATTGGTCGGAATATACTCCGACGAAACCAAAAGTAATCGGCGCGCAAACTATTGAAATAGAATTGGATGTTTTGGTTCCGTATATCGACTGGACGCCATTTTTCCAAACTTGGGAATTGTACGGAAAATATCCGGCGATTTTAAGTGATGAGGTTGTGGGCGAACAAGCGACATCTGTTTTTAACGATGCTCAGGCAATGTTGAAAGTAATTTTAGCAGAGAAAAAACTTCAGGCAAAAGGTATTTACGGAATTTTCCCTGCAAATCAGGTAAATGACGATGATATCGAATTGCGCGATGAAAACGGAAAAGTGTTGGAGAAATTTTTAACGCTTCGTCAGCAGTCACAAAAAACAAAAGGTGCTCCAAATATCGCTTTAGCCGATTTTATTCTTCCAAAAGAAAGTGGAATTGATGATTATATTGGAGCTTTTTGTGTAACAACCGGTTTTGGTGTTGACGAATGGGCAGCGGAATATGAGAAAAACTTAGACGATTATAATTCGATTATGGTAAAAGCCCTTGCAGATCGTTTTGCTGAGGCTTTCGCCGAATATCTTCACGAGAGAGTACGTAAAGATTTCTGGGGTTATGATAGTGAAGAATCTTTAACCAACGAAGAATTGATTAAAGAAAATTATAAAGGAATTCGTCCAGCGCCAGGTTATCCGGCTTGTCCAGATCACTTGGAAAAACCAACAATCTGGAAGCTTTTAGATGTTGAAAAACAAATTGGAGTTAAGTTGACAGAAAGTATGGCAATGTGGCCAGCTTCATCGGTTTCAGGATATTATTTTGGAAACCCGAAAAGCCGCTATTTCGGACTCGGGAAAATAAAAGAAGATCAGGTGGTAGATTATGCCAAACGACGCAATGTCTCAACTGATTACGCAATGAAATGGTTAAATCCTAATATAGCAGATTAACGAAAAAGTTATTTTAGTTTCAGGTTTCAGGTTTCAAGTTCCCTACAGCAACTTGAAACTTGAAACCTAAAACTTGAAACAAAAAACAAAAAATGAAAGTAACAGAACATATAGAAAACGCCAAAGGAAAAACATTATTCTCATTTGAAATTATTCCGCCTCAAAAGGGGAAAAGCATTCAGGAATTATACGATAATATTGATCCGTTGATGGAGTTTAAACCGCCGTTTATTGATGTAACCACTTCTCGCGAAGAGTATATTTACATCGACCGGGGTAACGGACTTTTGGATAAAAAACTGACTCGTATGCGTCCGGGAACGCTTGGAATTTGTGCTTCTATAAAACATAAATACAATGTTGACACTGTTCCGCATTTGCTTTGTGGCGGATTTACCAAAGAAGAAACCGAATATATGTTGGTTGATTGTCATTATTTGGGAATCAATAATGTAATGGCGCTTCGAGGCGACGCAATGAAAGACGAACAATCTTTTGTGCCAAAAGCGGGTGGAAATCATTATGCAATTGATTTGGTAAAACAGATCAACGATCTAAATTGCGGAAAATATCTGCATGAAGTGATGGATGCTGATAATAAAGCTGATTTCTGTATTGGAGTTGCGGGTTATCCTGAAAAACATTTAGAATCACCATCATTACAATCAGACTTAAAACGATTAAAAGAAAAAGTGGATGCAGGAGCTGATTATGTGGTAACACAAATGTTTTTTGACAACTCTAAATATTTTGCCTTTGTAGAAAAAGCAAGAGAAATGGGCATTACAATTCCGATTATTCCTGGAATTAAGCCAATTGCGGTTCAAAGACATTTACAAGTTTTACCGCAAATTTTCAGAATCGATTTGCCAGAAGATTTAATCGATGCCGTAGATAAATGCAAAAACAATGCTGAAATCAAACAAGTTGGAATCGAATGGGCGATTCAGCAATCATTGGAATTAAAAGCTGCTGGAGTTCCGTTTTTACACTATTATTCAATGGGTAAATCTGAGAATATTCGTCAGATCGCGAGTCAGGTTTTTTAAAGTCTTTGCGAGGAACTTTGTCAAAGTTTTAAACTTTGACAAAGTTTTTTCGCGTCATGTTTGTCATTCCGAGGAACGAGGAATCTCCACAAGTAGCTCTATCCAGTAAATCGCCAATCTTTGTCGAGTTTCTTGCGGAGATTCCTCGTTCCTCGGAATGACAAAACAAGCGTTAGTTGGGAGGCGAGCCTAGTAATAACAAATTGCTGAAGGATTTTGTTTAATTTAGAAGTTTAAATTTTCGAGTCATGAAACAAGAAGAATTACAAGCCATAGCCTCTCAATTAAAACATCCGACAGGAGAAAAAGGAATCGAAATGGCCAATATGATGAACGAAACGAACATCAATATGACCAAACATTCGATTCAGAATCTCAATATTTCAAACGAAAACAGAATTCTGGAATTAGGTCACGGAAACGCCGGTCACGTAGAATTTCTATTCGAACAAGCAGAAAAAATTAAATACTACGGACTGGAAATGTCGGAACTGATGTTTCAGGAAGCGCGCCAGATCAACCGAAATTTTGTTTCTCAAAAACAAGCTTTCTTTTCGCTTTACAACGGAAATGAGATTCCGTTTGAAGATGATTTTTTCGATAAAATATTTACTGTAAATACCCTTTATTTTTGGCAGAAACCTTCAGAATTGCTTTTGGAAATTTACAGGGTTTTAAAACCAAATGGAAACTTCTGTTTGACATTTGCTCAGGAAGATTTCATGAAGCAACTGCCGTTTACGCAATTTGAATTTGAACTTTACGATACCGAAAAAGCGCAAAAATTAATTGCCAAAACAGCTTTTAAAATCGTGTACACAGAAACACAGACCGAAAAAGTAAAAAGCAAAACCGGCGAATTAGTCGACAGAGATTATACTACGATTGTTCTCGAGAAATAGCCGAAATTTTTAAACACATAGAAACATAGATTTTTCTTAATTTTAGTTAGAAGAAATTAAAGAAAAACATATTTTTCACACATAGCAATGTTTGTTTAAACAAGTGAAACGCCTTTATAGACAAAGAAAACTATGTTTCTATGTGTTTAAAAAGTATAGTGGTTGCTGAATTCTAAATGCTTATATCATTATGGAAGTTAAGAAAATCAATTTTTTGCAGAGTTACAGCAGCATATTATTGCTTCTTGGAGGAATTATCGTAGGAAGTATTTTCGGATTGGTTTTCGGAGAAGATGTTTTGGTGATAAAACCCATTGGTGATATTTTCTTGAATTTGCTTTTTACCGCAATTATTCCGCTTATATTTTTTACAATTGGTTCTTCGATTGCTAATCTGGAAAGAACGGAGAAATTAGGAAAACTTTTTGTAGTAATGGTTTTTGTTTTTCTGACTACAATTCTTATTTCGGCAATTGTGATGATTTTTGCCGTTTATCTTTTTCCAATTCACCAGGATATCGCAATTACCAAAGTTCCGTTTGAGAAAATTGAATCGGGATCGATTGGAGATCAAATCGCAAAATTGCTTACTACAAATGATTTTTTTGAATTACTTTCGCGAAAAAGCATGCTGGCTTTGATTGTTTTTTCTTTTTTAATTGGTTTTGCAACCTTGCAATCGGGTGAAAAAGGAAATGCTTTCAAGAGCTTTCTCGATTCAGGAAACGAAGTAATGAAACAGCTTTTGAACATCATAATGAAGTTTGCTCCAATAGGTTTGGGCGCTTATTTTGCTTATCAAGTTGGTATTTTTGGTCCGCAATTGTTTGGTGTTTATGCAAAGCCAATGGCCGTTTATTATGCAGCCTGCATTTTCTATTTCTTTTTGTTTTTCAGTTTATATGCGCTTGTTGCAGGCGGAAAAAGAGCTTTCAAAGTTTTTTGGAGCAATAATATTACACCTTCATTAACCGCAATAGGAACTTGTAGCAGTATTGCAACCATTCCAGCAAATCTTGATGCTGCACAAAAAATGGGAATTCCGGCGCATGTTCGAAATTTGGTAATTCCGCTTGGAGCGCCTTTGCACAAAGATGGTTCGAGTATGTCATCTATATTAAAAATCACTTTTTTGTTTGCCATGTTTGGAAAAGATTTTACAGATCCAATGACGATTCTTTTAGCTTTAGGAATCACTGTAATTGTTTCCATTGTCGAAGGAGGAATTCCAAACGGAGGTTATATAGGAGAAGTTTTGGCAATTACCGTTTACGGTTTCCCGATGGAACAAGCACTTCCTGTTGCTATGATTTTAGGAACTTTGGTTGATCCAATTGCAACATTATTAAATGCTAACGGTGATGTGATTTCGTCAATGCTAGTTGCTCGATTTTCGGAAAAAACCAAATGGTAGCCTATTTAAGATTTCTTTAATCTGCGAGAGACTAAATTAAAATCTCATTCAAATAGAAAATTATATGAATTCAATACTACAAAATGATCTTAACGATTTCGAAAATATCTTAGAAAAAACAAAACAACACGGAATTGATTTTCTTAATAATCTTGATACGATTCCTACTTCAAATAAAAACACAATTGATCCTGCCGGTAATTTAAACGAGTTTGGTTTGGGTTCATTAGCCGCATTAGCTGAATTTAATGAAAGATTAGCACCGTTAATGGTTTCTTCACCGGGACCACGTTATTTGGGATTTGTTACTGGAGGTTCAACTCCTGCGTCGATTGTTGGCGATTGGCTTGCCTCTGTTTACGATCAAAATACGCAGGCGGTAAAAGCGCAAGGCGGTGCATCGGCATTGATTGAATTTGAAACTATTAATTTTTTATTGCAGTTGTTGGAATTGCCAGACACATTTTCTGGCGGTTTTGTAACGGGAGCAACGATGTCCAATTTTACGTGTTTAGGAGTTGCCAGACAATGGTTTGGAAAACAATTTGGAAAAGATTTTGCCAAAAACGGAATTTCAGAATCAATTTCAATTCTAACAGCAACGCCACATTCTTCTTCGATTAAATGTTTGTCCATGTTAGGAATTGGAAGTCAAAATTATACGTCAATAAAAACGATTGAAGGCAACCGTGAAGCAATTGATCTTTTTGATTTAGAAGAAAATATTAAAAAATTAAACGGAAAACCTTTCATCTTGATTTCAAGTGCGGGAACCGTTAATACAGCCGATTTTGACGATTTTGAAGCGATAGCAGCATTAAGAAGAAAATACAATTTCTGGTGGCATATTGATGCTGCTTTTGGCGGATTTGCAGCGGTTTCAGACAAATTCAATCATTTAGTTGAAGGCTGGGAAGGAGCAGATAGTATCACAATTGATTGTCATAAATGGCTCAATGTGCCTTATGAAAGCGCTTTTTATTTGATGAAAAAAGAACATTTGAGTTTGCAAATCGAAACTTTCCAAAATTCTAATGCGCCTTATTTAGGAAATCCGTTGGAGAATTTTAATTATTTAAATGTTCTTCCTGAAAATTCACGTCGTTTGCGTGCGCTTCCTGCATGGTTTGCGCTGCGTGCTTATGGAAAAGATGGATTTAAAGATATTGTTGAAAACAGTACTTCGTTGGCACTTCATTTTGCGAACGCTCTGATTGAAACGGGAAGTTTTGAATTATTGGCTCCAATTCGTCTTAATAATGTTTGTTTTACTTTGAAAGGAAATCATAATCAGGAAAAAGTCAATGAGTTTTTGACGATCTTGAATGATAAAGGAAAAGTTTTTATGACGCCAACATTTTATCAAAATAAAAAGGGAATAAGAGCTTCTTTTGTGAATTGGCGTACAACTGAAGAAGATATTGCAATTATTATGGAAGAAATGAAAACTTCAATTTTAGATCTGGAAATCTAATATCTACTTAAATATAAAAGAGCCTGTTGACAACAAACAGGCTCTTTACTAACACAAAAAAAAACAAAAAAACAAGAATCGAAAGGTTGATTACAGTATGAAATTGTAGCATTTCTCTTTGCAAATATAATACTATTTATATCAAGTCTAAATAAAAATAAATAAAAAAGGATATAAAATATTTAATCGTTTGGAAACGAGGTGTTAAAGTATGTTTGGAAAAGCAAGAAAACTGTAAAAATCAGCTAGAAAAAGAAAAGCCAATTTATTCTTGAGAACAAATTGGCTTTATAAATTATTTTAATTTAAAGAACTATTTGGTAATTTCTCTAAAAACAGCTTCAAGGTTTTTATTTTTCTGATTCAATTGCAATGTCTTTAATCCATTTTCGTTGGCAAAATCAAAGATTGCTGGGCGCATATCTTTCTCTGTTACAAAAGTCAGTTCCCACGTCATGTCATGTGTGTTGACGTACGAAGCGATATTTTCCAATTTAGCCAAAAGTTGTTGCTCAACTTGATAATCAAATTCAACCTCAATAACTTGCTCTTTATTGGCAGCTACTAAATGATCTAATTTATTATCGGCAACAATTTGTCCTTTGTCAATAATTATGACACGATCACAAATTGCTTCAACTTCTTGCATAATATGTGTAGATAGAAAAACCGTTTTATCTTTCCCTACATTTTTAATCACATTTCGAATTTCCATTAACTGATTCGGATCCAGACCCGTAGTTGGTTCATCGAGAATTAAAACGTCAGGATTGTGAAGCAAAGCATTGGCAAGTCCCACACGCTGGCGATATCCTTTTGAAAGTTGGCCTATCTTTTTATGGCTTTCTGGTGTCAGTCCTGTCAGTTGAATTACTTCTTCGATTCTTGATTTTGAAACCTTATAAACATCAGCATTAAAAGCCAAATATTCACGAACATACAAATCTAAATACAGCGGATTATGCTCTGGCAAATACCCAATCGAGCGTTGTACCTCTTTAGTGTTTGTCATGACATCGTGACCATTTACAAGGGCTGAGCCACTATCGGCAAGTAAATAGGTGGTCAAAATTTTCATTAAAGTAGATTTTCCGGCTCCGTTTGGACCAAGAAATCCCACAATTTCTCCTTTTTCAATTTTAAAAGAAATTTCATTTAAAGCTTTTTGCTCTCCGTAACTTTTTGATATGCTGTTTACTTCTATCGACATTGACTTTTTATTTGCTACAAAAGTAAACAGAAATAGTTTCGATTACTACATTTTCTCTTTTAAAAATGAGCATAAAAAATCAGAGAGCCCTTTATCCACGGCATTGTTATTGTTAAGAGAATGCTAAATTTAAATACACCCAAATCATGAAAAAAATTTTAGTGATGGCTGCCCTAGCTATCTGCAGTTTTGCAAATGCACAAAAAGGAACAATCTTAGTAGCTGGTAACATTGGTTACACTTCTGAAAAATCAGAATACCAATTCAGCGAAGACAAAACAAGTACATTTACTTTTTCTCCAAAAGTAGGTTACCAATTCAACAACAATTGGACAGTTGGGGGAGAAATTTCATCAAGTTCATCTGATGTTGATGTAGCTGGTTCAAAACGTAAAGACAATAATTTCAGAATTGGAGGTTTTGTACGTTATTCAGTTCCATTAAACCAAACTTTCTCTGTTTTTGCAGATATGGGATTAGGTTTCCAAAACGAAAAAAACAAGGTTTACGCTAATAACGGAAACAGTTATGTGAAATACAAAGGAGATGGTATGTACATTGGCGTTACACCAGCACTTTTTATCAACATGAAAAAAGGTTTTGGTCTAAACTTCAACATTGGAGGATTAGGTTATGAAACGTTAAGTTTTGATAACAATGGAGAAGATTACAGCAAATTTTTCTTCAATTTTGGTCAAACAGTTAATATTGGAGTTTCTAAAAACTTCTAATCTTAATTTTTATTCAATTTCAAGAAAGCATCCGCCGTGGCGGGTGTTTTTTTTATAAAAAAGTTAATCCAACTCTTTTGTTTAATCCAATTTCAAAAATTCTGATTAGAGTCGAAAGTTGGACATTTCCTTTCCCATTTTCAAGTTTCGAAATATAACTTTTCTTAGTTCCAGTTCTATCCGCTAGTTGTTCTTGAGTTAAATTAGCTTGTTTGCGAGCTTCTTTGAGCATTTCACTAATGATGAACATTTGTGATTTTTCTTCAAATTGATTTCTACTTTCTGTGCCTAACTTTCCATGTTCCACTTCAATAAGATCATCGAAGGATTTTATATTTTGATAGTTTTTCATAGTGGTATTTATTTTAGTTGAAAATATTCAGTCATTAATCTTTTTGCTCTATCTATTTCCTCTTTAGGTGTTTTCTGTGATTTTTTTTGAAAACCATTAAATAAAATCACAAGTTTCCCTTCATCAAAACAGCAAAATATTCGGTAAATATCTGATTTTACTTCAATTCTTATTTCATAGAGTCCTTCCGTCCCTGATAAATGTTTTAAAAATTTTTCAGGAACTCTGTCGACTTGTTTTATTAATTCGAGAACGTATTGAATTTTCATTTTTACCTTTTCATTTTGAGTTATATAAAATTCGATGAAATGGTTTTCATGAAATATGATCGTTCTTGTCATTATGCAAAGTTATCTTAAAAGTGAACATTTTGCAAATATAAGACATTTTATTATTTTAGAGAAAATTCTTTCAAAAATAAAAACTTCTAATCTAGCCCCGATTGAGGCGATATCCTCGTAGTGAAACGGAGAGATAAAGCCGAAAGCGGGACAGGAGTTGTTTTGAAAACAAGAATTTCTGCTTCTAAATTTTAAAATCTAAGGCTGATTAAATTAAAAAAATAATGCCAGCAAGAGTGAAGCCAAAACCGAATCATAACTAATTTCGAGCTCCACCTGCTGACATAAAAAAAACAAAAATTATATGTAAATAAAAGAATTAACTCACAGGATTTTCAACTGCTGTTCTCATTTCCTGAGCCGCTTTGACCATTTCAATTAAAGCTTTTTTAGTTTCATCCCAGTGACGTGTTTTTAGTCCGCAATCTGGATTTACCCATAATTGATCTACCGGAATTACAGCCGAAGCTTTCTCCAATAATTTTACCATTTCCTGGCTTGAAGGAACACGAGGCGAGTGAATATCGTAAACTCCTGGCCCAATTTCGTTTGGATATTTAAAGTTGGCAAACGCATCTAAAAGCTCCATTTGAGAGCGTGAACATTCGATTGTGATTACATCGGCATCCATGTCTGCAATGTTTTGAATGATATCGTTGAATTCGCTGTAACACATGTGCGTGTGAATTTGCGTGTCATCATTTACGCCACTTGCCGAAATTCGGAAAGCACGAACCGCCCAATTCAAATATTTAGCCCATTCTTCTTTTCGTAAAGGCAAACCTTCGCGAATTGCTGGTTCATCGATTTGAATAATTTTGATTCCGGCTTTTTCTAAATCCACAACTTCGTCACGAATTGCTAGAGCGATTTGCGTACAAGTTTCAGAACGAGGCTGATCGTTACGAACAAACGACCATTGCAAAATTGTTACTGGACCAGTAAGCATCCCTTTTACCCATTTTGGAGTCAAAGATTGTGCATATTCCGACCATTTTACCGTCATTGGAGTTGGTCTTGACACGTCTCCGTAAATAACAGGAGGTTTCACGCAACGGCTTCCGTAGCTTTGAACCCAGCCGTTTTTGGTAAACGTAAATCCGGCTAATTGTTCGCCGAAATATTCCACCATATCATTACGCTCAAACTCTCCGTGAACCAAAACATCGATTCCAGTTTCTTCTTGAAAACGAATGGTAGCTTCGGTTTCTTTTTCGATTAAATCGTTATATTCTTGAGTTGATAATTCTCCTTTTTTGAATTTCGCTCTCCAGCTTCTCACTTCAGCAGTTTGTGGGAAAGAACCAATTGTCGTAGTTGGAAATAAAGGCAGATTTAAAGCTTCAATCTGGCTTTTTCTTCTTGATGCAAAAACACTTTTACGTTTATCATCAGAAGGTGTAATTGCTGCAACGCGTGTTTTAACTTCGTTATTATGAATCAATTTTGAAGTTTTACGGTTTTCATTTGCAATTACATTTCTTTCGTAGTCAATAGAGTTTTTAATATCAATTTCGTTTGAAGCAGATAATTGTTTTAAAATCACAACTTCATTGATTTTTTGCTTCGCGAAAGCCAGCCATTGTCTGATTTCTGGCGTTAACGTTTCGTCATTTGTTTCTAAATCTAAATCGCACGGACTGTGAATCAATGAACAAGAAGGCGCAACTAAAATTCGGCTTTCACCTAAAGCATCAACCGCTTTTTTGATTATTTCTAAAGACTTTTTGAAGTCATTTTTCCAAATATTTCGTCCGTCAACCACTCCAAGTGAAAGATTTACATTTGAAGCCAATTTCCCAGATTCTAAAATATCATCTAATTGAAGCGGACAACGAACTAAATCTAAATGAAAAGTATCGACAGGAAGAGCCAGTGCCGTTTCTAGATTTTCGCCAAAACAATCAAAATAATTTGCTAGAATAACTTTAAGTTTTGGGAAACGAATGTTGATTTCGTTGTAAACTTGCGTAAACGTTTTTCTTTCTTTATCGGTTAAATTTAAAGCTAAGAAAGGCTCGTCAAGCTGAATATATTCGGCATTTTCTGCCTGTAATTTTTCGAAAATTTCGAAGTAAACAGGAAGCAATTTATCGATAAGATCAATTCGGTGAAAACCTTCTTCTTTTTCTTTTCCTAATAAAAGATAAGAAACAGGCCCAATTAAAACAGGTTTAGTTTTGATTCCGATTTCATTTGCTTCTTTAAATTCGTTGATTACTTTTTCAGAAAACAATTCGAACTTTTGGTTCTTAGTAAATTCAGGAACAATAAAGTGGTAATTAGTATCAAACCATTTTGTCATTTCCATTGCTACAACGTCCTGACCTTCTTTTTGCGATCCTCTTGCCATTGCAAAATACAAATCTAGAGATGAATTGTTCTTTGCTAATTCATGGTAACGAGCTGGAATTGCTCCGAGTGTCAATGTCAAATCTAAAACTTGGTCGTAAAAAGAAAAATCGTTAGACGGAATTAAATCAATGCCTGCCGACGCTTGTAAATGCCAGTTTTTGCTGCGGATTTCTTTTCCGGCGGCGATCAGTTCATCTGCAGAAATTTTTCCTGCCCAGTACAATTCAGATGCTTTTTTAAGTTCTCTATTACTGCCAATTCGTGGGTAACCTAAGTTGTTTGTTTTCATTTTTTGATTCAGTATTTTTTACTGAACAAATTTATGTTAATGGATTTTAAAACTTATATTTGATGTTTATTTCAGTAATATGTATTTTAAAATAAACGTTTAAAAGATTTAATTACTGTGAATATCTTTTAAACGAACCTTTAGCCGTAAAAAAAACTATGGAAAACCTAGATAAAACTGATTTGCTGATCCTGAAACACCTTCAGGAAAACTCAAATATCAACACAAAAGACCTTGCGAGTAAATTATTCTTGACCGTTACGCCAGTGTATGAACGTATAAAACGATTAGAAAGAGATGGTTATATCACTAAATATGTAGCGTTGTTGGACAAGCAAAAAATGAATCGCGGGATGACGGTTTTTTGCAACGTCCGCTTAAAAGAACACGCCAAAAATGTGGGAAGTAATTTTGTGAAAGATATTGTTGCGCTTCCTGAAATTATAGAATGTTATAATATTGCCGGCGATTATGATTTTATGCTCAAAATTCTAGTGAAAGATATGGCTAGTTATCAGGATTTTGTCATGAATAAATTGTCAACGATTGAAAACATTGGAAATACGAATAGTATATTTGTAATGGGCGAAATTAAGCATAGTACGGCATTGGAATTTTAAGGTTTTTAAACACATAGAAACATAGCTTTAAAAATATTAAAAAGGCGTTTCACTTGCTTTAACAAACATAGTTGCTATGTGTAAAAGCTTGCTTTTTAAGATAACTCTAATCTTTGTCAAAATAAAAAACCTATGTTTCTATGTGTTGAATATTTTTGGGTTTATAAAATCCTAAAATAAAAATGTATTTTTGAACTTCCTTAAATCTAAAATCAATAATCTACAATCTAAAATATCAAAATGAACTGGGAACAACTTTTATCATTAAAACGTCAAGGCGATACAAGCAAAAGATTACGAGTAGAACAAGATGATACGCGTTTGGGATTTGAGGTCGATTATGACCGAATTATCTTTTCGTCGGCATTTCGATCTTTGCAGGATAAAACACAAGTTATTCCGCTTTCAAAAACAGATTTTGTGCATACGAGATTGACTCATAGTTTAGAAGTTTCTGTTGTTGGAAGATCTTTAGGACGTTTGGTTGGTAAAAAAATCATTGAGAAATATCCTTATTTAAAAGAGATTCACGGTTATCATATGAATGATTTCGGAGCTATTGTTGCAGCGGCATCTTTGGCACACGATATTGGGAATCCACCTTTCGGGCATTCGGGTGAAAAAGCGATTGGGGAATATTTTTCAATCGGAAAAGGATTAAAATACAAAGATAAGCTTACTGCAAAACAATGGCAGGATTTAATTGATTTTGAAGGAAATGCCAACGGTTTTTCTGTATTAACAGCAAGTCGTCCAGGAATCGAGGGCGGGCTTAGAATTTCTTATGCAACTTTGGGTGCTTTTATGAAATATCCAAAAGAGAGTCTTCCTAAAAAACCAACGACAAATATCTCAGATAAAAAATACGGTTTCTTTCAGTCGGATAAATTATTCTTCGAAGAAGTCGCTCAGGACATGGGAATGATTGCTAATAAAGAAGAAGGAGATATTGGTTTTGAACGCCATCCTTTGGCATATCTTGTTGAAGCTGCAGATGATATTTGCTACACGATTATCGATTTTGAAGACGGAATAAATCTTGGTTTGGTTTCTGAAGATTATGCTTTGGAATATTTAATTAAACTCGTAAAAGACAATATCGGCGTTGCCAAATATAAATTATTAGAAACCAAAGAAGATCGAATAAGTTATTTGCGTGCTTTGGCGATTGGCGCTTTGATAAATGATGCTGTTGATGTTTTTATTGAAAATGAAGAAGCAATTCTGGCTGGAAATTTCCCTTTTGCCTTAACGGATAAAAGCAAATACAAAGCACAGATGAATGATATTATCAAATTAAGTGTTGATAAAATCTACCAAAGCCGTGAAGTTATAGAGAAAGAAATTGTAGGTTACCAGATTATCCAGACTTTATTAGACAAATTTATCACGGCATTTAACAACAAATACGAGGGAACAGCTTCAAATTATGACAAACTGATTTTAAAAATGCTTCCTGAAAAACATCATTTGGAAAAAGGCAACTTATACGAGCGTCTGCTTCATATTTGTCACTATGTTTCGCTTTTGACAGATGGAAATGCGCTGGAATTATATGAAATGATTCAGGGAAATAAAAAGAGATAACTTCCTGTTTTTACTATAAAAGAAAGAGCCGATAAATAAATTTTTATCGGCTCTTTCTTTACATTATAATGGAGTTGTTTTTATTGAAAAGCATAAACTAAACCAACACCAAGAACTTGGCGTAATTGCGTTCTTGGCCCGTCGTTAACTTGAGTTTTTGCTCCAGTTGTTGGGTCAATAACATCTTTTTTAGTCTTGATATCGTCGTCATAAACAATATGAAGTCCAATGTTTGCTTTTACATAGGCATTTACAACAAGATCTAATTTGGTATCATAATCAACATCGACGTTTCCAAATTTATTCAAGTAATCAGTATATAAGCTCAGACGATTTTCGTAGAATACATTTTTGTAAATCTCGCTTTTCATATAACCTGTAGCAAGTATACCAAATTCGGCTTTTACTTTTTGACCTTCTTGAACCAATATTTGATTATTAGGATCAGCTGGATCCGTCATGTAAACTGCTTTTTTAACCCCAAACGCTCCTTGATTTGCTAAATATTGGTCTAAAACCAATGTAGTTTTAAGTGTTATTGGTGAGAAATAAAAGGTTCTGTTTTTCTTTTTATTTGAGTTTTCAGCTCCAGCTCCAAGGAAAATATAAGCTGGTGCAAATGGTTTTGAAATAGCAACATCTCGGTTTGGATAATTGTAACCGTTTGTAAATTGTGTGTTGAAATTTAATTTTGAAGAATAGTACCAGTTTGAAACGGTATCTTTTCTAAAACCGTAAGTTGAGTTGAACTGAAATGCGTCATCGGTTTTTCTTAATTCGATTCCGTCTTGTTTATTTAAGCCATATTTTACAATAAGTTCATTAACCCATTTGTGATTTCCTTTAACGTAAGTTCTTCCAAATTCACCTTTAAAAAGTCCAGAAACTGAGCTTGTTCCCCCCGCGCTCCAGTTCACAAAAGCGATCTCAGAAATATCAAAACCCAGCTGATTTTTTTTAGTCCAGTTTGATGGCAATTTAGGTAGTTGGCTTGGGTCTAAAGTGGTTTGTATAATTTGGGCAAAGTTATTTGAAGTACACAATAGCAATAACAGCAAAAGGGTAGAACGCAATAATTTCATTAGGCTTATTTTAGTTTTTGGTTGTGCAAAATAATTATTTTGAATCGTTTGAAAAAAGATTTATTAAACTTTTAACGTCAATTTTACACATATGTTGCAGTTCCGGAATGCTTCCTTGCTCAATAAAATGGTCAGGAATACCTAAAATTTCAATCTTATTTTTAAAATTATTTGCTGCTGCATATTCTAAAACAGCACTTCCAAAACCGCCGTTTTTAACCCCGTCTTCAATCGTGATAATCTCCTCAAAGGTTGTGAATATGTGTTTTAATGTGTTGATGTCTAATGGTTTAATAAAACTAAAGCTGTAATGAGCAATATGGTTTGGATTGCCACATTCTTTTAAAGCTTCAATTACATTATTTCCAATCGTTCCGGCCGAAAGAACAGCAACTTTCGTACCGTTTTTTAGACATTTTGCTGGGCCAATTTCAATTTTTTCATAATGTCCGAAATTTCCTACTTCCCAATTTGGCAAAACACCTCTTCCGCGCGGATATCGAATCGCGATCGGGTGATTTAGTCCTAATTGTGCCGTGTATAAAATGTTTTGCAGCTCAATTTCGTTGATTGGCGCATAAATAATCATATTCGGAATTGCTCTTAAATAAGCAATATCAAAAACGCCGTGATGTGTTGCACCGTCTTCACCGACTAATCCAGCTCTGTCCAAACAAAAAATAACAGGCAAATTTTGTAAAGCAACATCGTGAATAACCTGATCGTATGCACGCTGTAAAAAAGTCGAATAAATATTGCAGTACACGATCATACCTTGTGTCGCCATTCCGGCAGAAAGCGTTACGGCATGTTGTTCTGCAATTCCCACATCAAAAGCGCGCTGAGGCAATTCGTCCATCATGAATTTCAATGAACTTCCCGATGGCATTGCAGGTGTAATTCCGATAATTTTTTCATTTTTTTTGGCTAAATCTAAAATGGTCAAGCCGAAAACATCCTGAAATTTTGGAGGTAGGTTTTCTTCAGATTTTACATGAATTTCTCCAGTTGAAGCATCAAATTTTCCAGGCGCATGATATTTCACCTGATTTTCTTCTGCTTGTTGCAAACCTTTTCCTTTTGTGGTTACAATATGAAGAAATTTTGGACCTTTTATCTTTTTTAATCGGTTTAATTCTTTGATTAATGTCGGAAAATCATGCCCATCAATAGGTCCAGAATAATCAAAATTCAAGGATTTGATAATGTTATTCTGCTTCGGATTTTTCCCGTTTTTAACCGCAGTTAGGTATTTTTTTAATGCGCCAACGCTTGGATCAATTCCGATTGCGTTGTCGTTTAAAATTACCATAATATTAGCATCCGTAACTCCGGCGTGATTTAAGCCTTCAAAAGCCATTCCGCTTGCGATTGAAGCATCGCCAATTACGGCAACATGCTGTTTGTCAAAATCGCCTTTAAGTTTAGAAGCAATTGCCATTCCAAGTGCGGCCGAAATAGAAGTAGAAGAATGCCCAACTCCAAAAGTGTCGTATATACTTTCGCTTCTTTTTGGAAAACCAGAAATTCCGTTTATTTGCCTGTTGGTGTGAAAATTTTCTCGTCTTTCCGTCAAAATTTTATGACCGTATGCCTGATGTCCAACATCCCAAACCAATAAATCTTCGGGTGTGTTGAAAACGTAGTGCAAAGCAATCGTAAGTTCTACAACTCCTAAACTGGCACCTAAATGGCCTTCTTTTACAGAGACAATATCAATTATAAAATCTCGTAATTCTTTTGCCAGCTGTGGTAATTGAGTTTCGTCGAGTAAACGTAAATCAGCAGGATTGTATATATTTGAAAGTAAGTTGCTTTTCATTGTAAGGTAAAAAGCAAATTTACGGTTTTAAATTTAATTTTCCTTTTCAGATGTTTGGCTAAATAAATACTGGAAATTTAAAATTTCAGTACACATTATAGATAAAATGAGGCGATTATTTCTTTTAATCGCCTCAAAAAATCACTATATTTGAGGCGATTAATTTAAATAATCACCTCATGGAATATAATTGGCAATTACCAAATTGGGAAAATTTTGTTTATGATGATACCATAATAGATTCTCTTTGTATTGAATTTGCATTTGAAACAGGGGAAGTAAAAGGTCTTGTTGATTCTTTGTCAACTATAATCAAACAGGAAACTATTTTGCAGTTTATGATTTCAGAAGCGATTAAGACTTCTGAAATTGAGGGAGAATTTTTTAGTCGTCAAGATATAATGTCTTCTATCAAGAAAAATTTAGGTATTGGAGACTCTTTTGATCAAATTAGAGATAAAAGCGCACAGGGAATTGCAAAGTTAATGGTTACGGTTCGAAATTCTTTTTCTGAAAAATTGACCGAATCTCAGATTATACAATGGCATTTTATACTCATGGAATATTCAAAACATATTAATCCAGGAAAGTATCGAACAGGAAGCGAACCAATGCAAATTATTTCGGGGACTTATGGAAAAGAAATTGTTCATTTTGAAGCGCCTCCTTCGAATCAAGTTCCGTTTGAAATGAAAAAATTTATTGAATGGTTCAATGATTTTAAAGTAAAACCAATAGATATTAAAAAGGCATTGATTAAAACTTCTATTTCTCATTTGTACTTTGAGAGTATTCATCCTTTTGAAGATGGTAATGGAAGAATTGGAAGAGCTATTGCTGAAAAATGCCTTTCGGAATCTTTGAATCGTCCCGTTTTAATGAGTATTTCGAGTACAATTGAGCAAAATAAAAAGAAATACTATCAGGCTTTGAAGCAAGCACAACGATCGAAAGAAATCACCGATTGGATTTTTTATTTTTCTACTTTGATTTTGGAATCACAAAAAAGCGCAAAACAAACCGTTCTTTTTACATTAAACAAAAGCAAATTTATTGATCAGTTTAAAGATAAAATGAATGAAAGGCAAACTAAAGCTGTTCTGAAAATGTTTGAAAACGGCATCACGGGATTTCAAGGCGGAATGACCGCAAATAAATATGTGTCTATTACGAAAACATCTAGAGCCACAGCTACAAGAGATTTACAGGACTTAACAGATAAAAATATTTTAACTCCCAGAGGAGAAGGTAGAAGCCGATCTTATAATTTGAATTTCTCCACAGATAGCATATTGAAGGAGTGAGGTTTTTGTTGAGGTTTTATTCATTTTAATCAAAAGAAAATTATTTCAAAACCTTATTTTTGCATTCATGGAAAATCCTTTTACAGACGAATATTTTATGAAAAAAGCCCTGCAGGAAGCAGAAGAAGCCTATTTGAAAGGCGAAATTCCTGTTGGTGCCATTGTTGTTGTTGCAGATAAAGTTATTGCGAGAAGCCATAATTTAACCGAATTGCTCAACGACGTTACCGCTCATGCTGAAATGCAGTCCATAACTGCTGCAGCAAATTTTCTTGGCGGGAAATATTTAAAGGATTGTACACTTTATGTAACGCTCGAACCTTGTCAAATGTGTGCAGGAGCTTTATATTGGAGTCAGATTTCAAAAATTGTTTTTGGCGCACGCGACGAGCAACGCGGTTTTATCAATATGGGAACTAAACTTCATCCCAAAACTACTGTTGTTTCTGGCGTAATGGCAAACGAAGCGGCAGATTTAATGAAACGTTTTTTTCTGGAAAGACGTAAATAATCTTTTGAAACCAACTGCCTAGCCCAGATGGAAGCGGTATCCTTTTTCTTGCGTTTTTTAGCAAGGAAAAGATATAGCGTACAGCTGGAATTTGCTCCTCATTACTCTCATAATTGCTTTTAAACTTCAACAAAAGTTAAATATTTTTATTAGAGAAAATTCTTCTTAAAAGAGCTCGGAAATTATTTTATATTTACTGCAATATATTTATCAATTGATAGTTATAGGAAGTAACAGTCAAATGTTAAAATGTTCTCATATTTCCTAAAAATTGTAACCCATTAACTCTAAATAAAAGTGAAAGCAAAAGGATTAGTTCTCGTGTTTTGTGTGTTTTTTATTTTTCAATCTTGCGGCAGAAAATCAGCAGCCGATTTTAATTCTGATTTTTCATTATTTAAAGAGTATATAGTCAGTTTCACGGGGGGAATAGTCTCGTCGGAATCGGATATTAGGGTGGTTTTGGCTTTTGATAAAAAAGAATGGAAAGCCAATCAAGTTTTAGACAGCGATTTATTTGATATTTCGCCAAGCGTTGATGGAAAAGTGATAGCGCTTTCGCCAAATACTATTGCTTTTATCCCAGAAAAAAAGCTAAAACCAGGTACAGAATATCAGGTAACGCTGAAATTGAATAAACTTATTACGCTTCCAAAAGAGAAGGAAAAAGAACTTTCAGAATTCAATTTTACCGTCAAAACAATCAAACAGGATTTTACGATCAATACGGCAGATATTCAGTCGTATAGCAAAGAATATCAATATTTGAACTGTGTTTTAAAAACAGCAGATAATATTGATATTGAAACAGCTAAAAAGTTAGTCGAAGCCAAACAAAAAGGAAATAATCTTAAAATTAAGTTTGAGAAAAAATCTGGTTTTGGCAAAGAGTTCCATTTTATCATTGATAGTATTCAGCGTTATTCTGAGGCTTCAAACTTGGAAATTTTATATGACGGAAGCGATTTTGATATTGACCAAAAAGGACAAATCGATTTCCCGATTACGAATATAAACGAATTTAAAATCGTAAAAGTTGAAGTTCCGGACGGAAACAATCAGTCGGTTTTGATTAATTTTTCTGAACCTCTGGAAAAAGGGCAGGATTTTAAAGGTTTAGTTTCGATTCAGAATACTAATAATTTAAAATTTTCTACAGAAGGAAACTTACTGAAAGTTTATTTTAATAATGAAAAGGAAGCTAAAAAAGAAAAGCCGAATCCGGTTGCTGTAGAAGAAACGGCAGTTTCACTTGTGGATTCAGCTGCAGTTGTTGTTGACAGTGCTGCAGTTGCAGTTTCAGAACCTGTAGAAGTGGTTCAAGATGAAGAGACAGCTTCTGATGAGATTGTCGTTGGAGATTTAACGCTTGAGGTTTTTCAGGGAATTGAAAGCCAATATGGCAAAAAACTGGAAGCGAACTTTACAGAGAAAATTTCTTTTGATCAAATAAAACCAAATGTTCGCTTTATTAAAAATGGAACAATTCTGCCAAGTTCAAATAATCTAAAATTGAATTTTGAAGCTGTAAACCTAAGCGCAGTTGATGTGAAGGTTTATAAAATTTATAAAAACAATATTCTGCAGTTTCTTCAATACAATGAATTAAACGGAGGCCAAAATCTCAAGAAAGTTGCGCAGCCTATTGCAAAAACCACACTGAATTTAGCTGAAAGCAAACTCATAAATCCGAGTAAATGGAACACATTTGCATTGGATTTATCCAAACTTATTACACCAGAACCAGGCGCAATTTATCGAGTTGAATTTGCTTTCAAAAAGAAATATTCGCTTTATAAATGTGAAACTTCAGACGCAGATCAAAACGATGATGAGGAAGAAGAAGTTGACGAAAATGACGTGAATTACAGTGAAAACTCATACGATGATTATTATTACGATGACTATGAATGGCGTGAAAGTCAAGATCCTTGCTCAAGCTCGTATTATTATAATGCTAAAATTGCGACCAATATTTTAGCTACAGATTTAGGAGTTATTGCAAAAAGAGGAGAGAATAAATCGTATGTATTTGTGGTAAACAATATAGTTACAACCGAACCAGTTTCGAATGCGAGAATTGATTTGTATAACTTCCAGCAACAGAAAATTGCAACGGAAGCAACAAGCAGCGAAGGAATTGCACAGTTTCAGCTTGATAAATTCGCTTATTTTGCAATTGTGACTTTGGGTCAGCAATCGACTTATGTGAAATTGGATGACGGACTTTCATTGTCTGTAAGTAATTTTGACGTAGCAGGCGAAACATTGCAAAAAGGTTTAAAAGGCTTTATTTATGGAGAGCGAGGCGTTTGGCGTCCAGGCGATAATTTGTATTTGTCTTTCATTTTAAATGATGCGTCAAACAAATTGCCAAAATCACACCCAATTAAATTCAGATTGAATGATCCGAATGGAAAAACGGTTTATCAGACAGTTCAAAAAACGAATGAACTAAATCATTATGCTTTTACGGTTCCAACAAACCAAGATGCGCCAACGGGAAATTGGGAGGCGATGGTAAGTGTTGGCGGAGCGAAATTTTACAAAAGCATTAAAATAGAGACGATTAAACCAAATCGTTTAAAAATCAAAAATACATTTACCAGAAAAACGCTTTCTTCGTCTTATCCAAATACAGATAATCTTGAAGTGACTTGGCTTCATGGTGCAATTGCGAAAAATTTAAATGTAGAAATGCAGGCTAAATTTTCGCAACAAGCAACAACATTCAAAGGTTATGAGAAATATAGTTTTGATGATTTGGTACGTCAATTCAGTACAGAAGAAATCAATGTTTTCTCCGGAAAATTAAATGAAAACGGAAAAGCATCTGTAAATATTCAGCCAAAATTACAAGGTCAAGCGCCGGGAATGTTGCGTGCTTCGTTCATCACAAAAGTGTATGAAGAGGGAGGCGATTTTAGTACTGATGTCATTTCGACTACTTATTCTCCGTATAAAACTTATGTTGGAATCAAATCTCCAGAATTGAACAAATACAATATGCTTGAAACCAGAACGAATAATCGTTTTGATATTGTTACGGTTGATGAAAACGGAAGACCAAAATCAGTAAGAAACCTAGAAGTTAAAGTTTTCAAAGTGGATTGGCGCTGGTGGTGGGATGCTTCAAGCGATAATTTGTCGAATTATAATTCGTCGAATGCAACGACTTCCTATAAAACTTTTGTAGTAAATACAGATGCAAACGGAAAAGGAAGCATTCAGTTTTCTTTAACCGATGAAGAGTGGGGACGTTATTTAATTCGTGTTTCAGATAACGCAGACGGACATGCAACTGCTTTGACCGTAAATATTGATTGGCCAATTTGGTCTGGAAAAACACGCAACAGAGATGCTTCTACTGCAAATATGCTGGTATTTTCTACAGACAAGAAAAATTACGCAGTTGGTGAAAAAGCACAAATTTCTTTCCCTTCAAGTGAAGGCGGACGCGCTTTGATTTCAATCGAAAACGGATCAAAAGTGGTTCAGACACTTTGGGCAAAAACAAAACAGGGAGAAACAAAAGTTGAAGTTCCAATTACGGGAGCAATGGCGCCAAATGTGTATTTCAATATTACTTTGTTACAGCCTCACGCATCCACTAAAAATGACTCGCCAATTCGTATGTATGGAATTGTTCCGATTGAAGTGGTAGACAAAAACACGATTTTGGCACCGACGATAAATATGCCTGATGTTTTGAAACCAGAACAGCCTTTTACAGTGAAAGTAGGGGAAAAATCGGGTAAAGAAATGACGTATACTATTGCCGTTGTTGATGAAGGACTTTTAGATTTAACTCGTTTTAAAACGCCAAATGCTTGGGACAGTTTTTATGTTCGTGAAGCATTGGGTGTAAAAACGTGGGACATTTATGATGATGTTATTGGTGCTTATGGCGGAAAAATAAATCAGATTTTCAGTATTGGGGGAGATCAGGATTTAGGAGGCGGAAAAGCTAAAAAAGCAAACCGTTTTAAACCTGTTGTATTTTACTACGGACCATTTAAATTAGAAAAAGGACAAACAAAATCACATCAGTTAAAATTGCCAAAATACATCGGTTCTGTTCGAACTATGGTTGTTGCAGGTGATGCCAATACAAGCGCTTATGGAAGCGTTGAAAAAGCGACTCCGGTAAAAAGTCCGCTGATGGTTTTGGCATCGTTGCCGAGAAAAATTTCACCTTCAGAAAAAGTGACGATTCCGGTTACTGTTTTTGCAACAGAAAACAGAATTAAAAATGTTTCTATTCAAATTAAAACCAGCAATGGCTTAAAAGTTATGGGAAGCGCAACGCAATCATTAACTTTTAGTTCACCTGACGAAAAAATGGCATATTTTAATTTGGTTGTTGGTGCTGCTACCGGAATTGCAAAAGTTCAGGTTATTGCAACTTCAGGAAATGAAAAATCAAGTTACGATGTCGAAATTGATATGACAAATCCGAATCCGGTTACGAGTACTTTTACAGATGTTATTTTGCTTCCAAATAGCACAAAAACACTTTCGTGGAAAACATTTGGAGTAGCCGGAAGCAATAAAGCCAGATTAGAAGTTTCATCAATGCCATCAATGAATTTGAATGGTAGAATGCAGTTTTTAATTCAGTATCCGCATGGTTGTGTCGAGCAGACAACTTCGTCTGTTTTCCCGCAATTGTATCTAGGAGATGTTGCTGATATTGATGCTATCCGCAAAGGATTAATTCAAAAGAATGTTACGGCGGGAATTGCAAGATTGGGTAATTTCCAATTATCTAATGGAGGAATGCCGTATTGGCAAGGAAATGCAGTTGCTGATGATTGGGGAACTTCTTACGCCGGGCACTTCTTGATTGAAGCAGAGAAAAAGGGATATGTATTGCCAATTAATTTCAAATCAAAATGGCTCTCATATCAGCAAAAAGAAGCAAAACAATGGCGTTTTGAACCGAAATATGGAAATGATCTGGCTCAGGCTTATAGATTATATACTTTGGCTTTGGCAGGAAATGCCGATTTATCATCTATGAATAGGTTGAGAGAAACAAAAGGCATTTCGAACGAAAGTAAACTTCGTTTGGCAGCAGCTTATGTTTTGGCGGGACAAAAATCGGCTGGACAAAGTTTGTTCCTGAAAACTAGTATCGACGGCGATTCCGATGGATATAGTTATTACTATTATGGCTCAAGCGAAAGAAACCGTGCGATGGCTTTAGAAACATTTCTTCTTTTGGGGCAAAAACAAAAAGCATTTGTAACGGCAACAAAATTGGCTAAAGAAATGTCTGCTAATCAGTGGATGAGCACGCAAACAACGGCTTATTGTTTGTATTCGATGTCGAAATTTTCGGTAAGTAATGGGTCAAAAGGTATTAATATTCAGTTCAGTAAAAATGGCAAAGGAGAAACGATTAATACACAAAAAACTATTGCTGATAGAAGTTTGCCTACTGCAAGCGGAACAAATAGTATTACGCTGAAAAACATTAAAAATAATACGGTTTATGTTCGTGTGTTGAATACCGGAATATTGCCAATTGGACAGGAAAATACAGTTCAAAATGATGTTTCGGCTTCTATTGTTTTCAAAAATAGAAAAGGAAGTGTGATCAATGTTTCCAAAATTAATCAGGGAACCGAATTTATTGCTGAGGTTACAATTAAAAATCAAAGAAATGAAAGTGTTCAGAATGTTGCGGTATCTCAGATTCTACCTTCCGGATTCGAAATCGTAAATACTCGTTTTACCGATTATGGAGACGCTGTAAATAATACTGCGGATTATATTGATATTCGTGACGACAGAACTAATTTCTATTTCGGAATGAAATCGAGAGAAACTAAAGTTTTCAGAATCTTGTTAAACGCATCTTATTTAGGTAATTATTATTTGCCTGGATTGCAATGTGAAGCGATGTATGATAATACGTTCTTAGCAAGAACAAAAGGATTCTGGGTTGAGGTTGTGAAATAAAAAAAATAGCTCACGGATTTTACGGATTAAACTGATTTACACAGATATTTTTTAATACAATCCGCGAAAACCTGTTTCATCAGTAAAATCTGTGGGCAAAAAACTTTGCGGATAACTTTGCGCTCTTTGCGGTTAAATTAAAACAGTCTTGAAAAATAAACTTATAGCGTTTCTTCAACGCATCATAAATTGGATAAAAAGAAATAAAATAAAATCGGCAATTGCATTTCTGCTTTTGCTGATTTACTATTTTTCTATACCTCGAATTTTGTTCGAAGAGCCTTACTCAACGGTGATTGAAAGCAAAGAAGGAGAGTTGCTCGGAGCAAAAATTGCGCGCGACGGGCAATGGCGTTTTCCTGCGCAAGACAGTGTTCCGGATAAATTTAAAAAATGCATCGTTTATTTTGAAGACGAGTATTTCTATAAACATCCGGGATTTAATCCGGGTGCGATGGTGAATGCGTTTAAGCAAAATAGAAAAGCCGGAAAAGTAGTCAGAGGCGGAAGCACCTTAACACAACAAGTTATCCGATTATCCCGAAAAGGAAAAAACAGAACCTATTTTGAGAAAATTATCGAAATTATTCTCGCAACGAGATTAGAATTAGGTTATTCTAAAGATGAAATTCTCGAAATGTACGCTGCTCATGCACCATTTGGAGGAAATGTTGTTGGGTTGGAAATGGCTTCTTGGCGTTATTTTGGCGTTCAGGCAAATCAATTGTCTTGGGCAGAAAATGCGGTTTTGGCTGTTTTGCCAAATGCACCAAGTTTAATTTATCCAGGAAAAAATCAGATAAAATTACTGAACAAACGAAATAGATTATTGTTGAAACTTCATCAAGAAGGAATAATTGACAAGCAGACGTATGAACTTTCAACAGAAGAACCTTTGCCTCAAAAACCATATAGTCTGCCTCAAATTGCGCCTCACTTATTACAGCGAGTAGCTAAAAATGAAGAAGGAACACGAGTAAAAACAACAATAGATTATGCGTTGCAGAATCGTGTAAATCAGATTGCGAGATATTATTACAATCAGTACAAGCAAAATGAAGTTCACAATTTGGCTATTTTGGTCATTGATGTTCAAAACAGAAATGTGATGAGTTATGTGGGGAATTCTCCAGCAGATTCAGATCATCAAAAAGATGTGGATATTATTGATGCGCCACGAAGTACGGGAAGTATTTTAAAACCGCTTTTATATGGCGCAATGCTTGACGATG
Organism: Flavobacterium daemonense; assembly: GCF_007341385.1. Lineage (GTDB taxonomy): Bacteria > Bacteroidota > Bacteroidia > Flavobacteriales > Flavobacteriaceae > Flavobacterium > Flavobacterium daemonense. The sequence goes on along the minus strand of NZ_VJYD01000005.1, from coordinate 112,649 downwards.
GCGAATTATTGCCAAACACTTTAGTGGCAGATATTCCAACTCAGATTTCAGGTTATACACCGCAGAATTTCAATCTTACTTTTGACGGAGCTGTTCCGGCGCATCGCGCATTGTCACGTTCGTTGAATATTCCAGCGGTTTTAATGCTTCAGGAATTTACTGTGAACAAGTTTTATGAAGAACTGCAGAAATTTAAATTAAGAGATATTAATAAAACGCCAGATCATTATGGTTTGTCACTGATTCTTGGCGGTGCCGAAAGTAATTTGTGGGATTTATGTCGAACCTATGCAAATCTTTCGTCAACATTAAATTATTATTCAAAAAATCACGCAAAGTATCGAACAAATGAGTTTGCGGAGCTAAATTATAAAAATGATTTTAAACCCGATTTTGGATCAGAAACGGATCAGAAGAATATCTTGGGAGCAGGATCAATTTGGTTGACGTATAATGCAATGGAAGAAGTGAACAGGCCAGAAGGAGATGAGGCTTGGAAGTTTTATGACAGTTCCTTGAAAATTGCATGGAAAACGGGAACAAGTTTCGGGAATCGAGATGCTTGGGCCATTGGAACCAATTCAAGATATGTCGTTGGAGTCTGGGTTGGAAATGCAACGGGAGAAGGTAGGCCAACATTGACTGGAGTTACTAGCGCCGCACCAATTTTATTCGACGTTTTTAATTTATTGCCAAGACAAAGATGGTTTGAAACGCCTTATAAAGATTTAGAAGAAGTTGAGGTTTGTCGTTTGAGTGGTTATTTAGCAAAAGAAAATTGTCCGAAAATCAAGCAATGGGTTTCTAAAAAAGGAAAATTGACTAAAGTTTGTCCATATCATAAAACCATTCATTTGGATAAAACCGAACAATTTCAAGTAAACAGCAGTTGTGAAAGTGTTGAGAATATTGTGACCAAAAATTGGTTTGTGCTGCCTCCTGTTATGGCATGGTATTATAAAAGCCAGCATATTGAGTATTTGCCCTTGCCTCCGTTTAAAGAAGGTTGTGAGGGAACACAAACGACAACAATGGATTTTATTTATCCAAAAGCAAATAGTAAAATCTATTTAACGAAAGATTTCAACAGTAACGTTCAACCTGTAATTTTAAAAGTAGCTTATTCTGAACGAGATAAAGAATTGTTTTGGTATGTTGATGATGTTTATAAAGCTACTACAAAAACCTTTCACGAATTACCAATTACACCAACAACCGGAACGCATTACATTACAGTTGTGGATGCTTCTGGGAATGAAATTAGACGAAAGATTGAAATAGTTCGAGAATAGTTTTTGCCACGAATTACACCAATTGCCACAAATTAATTCGTGCAAATTCGTGTAATTCGTGGCGAAAAAAAGACACAAAAAAACCGCCCCGATGCATCGGGGCGGTTTTGTTTTTTATTCTGAAATAACATTTCCTTTTTTATCATAGAAATGGTATTCTAAGTACGTGTAAGCGTCACGAGGTATGATTTTCACCCATTTCTTATGTTCAAAAAACCATTTTGAACGTAATGATGGAAAACCTTTGCTGAGGTATGCAGCCACAAAAGGGTGTGTGTTTAGCACAACTTTATTGTGGGTTTTTAAAAGTCTTTCTAAATCAGCGGTGATCTTATCAATGATTAAAATTGGAGCTTCAATTTCACCATTGTGTTTGTTAGGATCTTCCTCTCTGGTTTTGATATTCACTTCTGGTCTTACTCGCTGTCTTGTAATCTGGACAAGTCCAAATTTACTTGGCGGTAATATTTTATGTTTTGCTTTATCGTCGCTCATTTCTTCTCGCAAGAAGTCGAACAAAACTTTCCTATTTTCTGGATTAGACATATCGATAAAATCAACTACGATAATGCCACCCATATCACGCAGACGCAATTGTCTAGCGATTTCTGCGGCAGCAATCATATTTACTTCCATTGCCGTGTCTTCTTGGTTGGTAGCTTTGTTTGAACGGTTTCCGCTATTTACGTCTATAACGTGAAGAGCTTCAGTATGTTCAATGATAAGATAAGCACCTTTACTCATAGAAACGGTTCTGCCAAAAGAAGTTTTGATTTGTCTCTCTATATTGTATTTCTCGAAAATTGGAGTATCATTTGATTGATAAAACTTAACAATCGATTGTTTAGAAGGCGCAATTTCTTGCAGATATTCCTTCGTTTGATGGTACAACTCTTCATCATCTATCTGGATACCGCTGAAGGTATCGTTAAATACATCTCTTAATATTGAAGAAGCTCTGTTAAGCTCTCCTAATACTTTTGATGGATGATGAGCAGTTGGTAATTTTTTACACATTGCAGTCCATCTGCCAAGCAGGTTCTGCAAATCTTTTTCTAATTCGGCTACGTTTTTGCCTTCTGCTACTGTACGAACAATAACACCAAATCCTTTAGGTTTGATCGATAGAACAAGTTTTTTTAGACGATCCTTTTCTTTTTTGTCTTCTATTTTTTGAGAAATAGAAACACGATCAGAAAAAGGAACTAGAACGATAAATCTTCCGGCAAGAGAAAGCTCAGCACTTATTCTTGGGCCCTTGGTCGATATAGGTTCTTTAACTACTTGAACTAAGACAGATTGATTGGCACTTAAAATATCAGTAATGATGCCATCTTTGTCAATCTCTTTTTCAAACTGAAAGGTTTTTAGGGAGAAATCTTTTATTTTACCTGCGCTTACAAGTTTTATGAATTTCAGCTGAGAAGCTAAGTTTGGACCTAAATCGTGATAATGTAAAAAGGCATCTTTTTCGAAGCCTACATTTACAAAAGCAGCATTAAGTCCAGCAACTGGTTTTCTGATTTTGGCAATAAAAATATCACCAACCTGAAAGTTGCTTTTCTCTTCTTCTTTGTGTAATTCAATTAGTTTTCCATCTTTTAATAAGGCAAAATCTACTGCTTCAGAACTAGATCTAATGATTAATTCTTTATTCACACTGTAAATTTTTATCCGTGAATTGGTTGTCGGTTGTTTGTTGATAGTTGTTGGTAATGAAACCAAAAACCAAAAACCTGAAACCATCAACTTCTACAAGGATGGATTAAACAATATTTTTAACAGGTATTAACCCGGGGAAAACTAGCTGGCAGTTTGCAGTTCTAAGCAATCAGTAGACTGAATACTATAAACTGATGACTGAATACTAATTTTCAATTTCAATGAACGTTTAAAAAGAAAAAAGTAGTTTAAAACTACTTTTTCTTTTTGTGACGGTTAGCTCTCGCTCTTTTTTTACGTTTGTGAGTAGCTACCTTATGTCTCTTTCTTTTTTTACCACTTGGCATATCGTGTCAGATTTTATGTTAATTAATAGTATTATTTTGCTTCGTTGTTCGTTTTTACTCCTTCCACAAAAACTTTTGCAGGTTTAAACGCAGGGATGTTGTGTGCTGGAATTTTGATTGTAGTGTTTTTTGAAATGTTTCTACCAGTCTTTTCAGCTCTAGTTTTAACGATAAAGCTTCCAAAACCTCTTAGGTAAACATTGTCTCCAGTTTCCAATGAAGTCTTAACTTCTTCCATAAAAGTTTCTACTGTTGCTTGAACATCTCCTTTTTCAAGACCTAGTTTCTCTGAAATTTTCGCTACGATATCTGCTTTCGTCATTTTCTTTCCTATTTTATTTTATAAATGATGTACTATTTTTTTGAGTTTGCAAATATAGGAATTAAAAAAATAATTAATCAAGCTAAATCGTTAAATTTTAATTACATAAACATTTACTTTTGTTTTCTAAGTATTTTAGTATGGATTTTCATAATGTATTGATAAATTGGTATTTACAAAACAAGCGCGATTTACCTTGGCGCAAAACGGCCGATCCTTACCTGATTTGGCTCTCAGAAATTATGCTGCAGCAAACTCGAGTTGCTCAAGGAATGCCTTATTTTTTTGCATTTACGAAGGAATTTCCTACTGTAAATGATTTGGCAAATGCCTCAGAAGAGCAAGTTTTAAAACTTTGGCAAGGATTAGGGTATTATTCTCGTGCCAGAAATTTGCATAAAACAGCTCAATTTGTGGCAAATGAACTAAATGGTGTTTTTCCTGAAAACTATAAAAGTTTATTGAAATTAAAAGGTGTCGGTGAATATACGGCCGCCGCAATTGCTTCCTTTTCTTATAATGAAGCGGTTCCTGTTGTTGACGGAAATGTTTTTAGGGTTCTATCCCGCTATTTTGATATCGAATCTGATATTGCTTTGCCGGCAACAAAAAAAGAATTTGTAGCATTGGCATCTGAATTAATGCCGAAAGATAATCCGGCAATCTTTAATCAGGCAATAATGGAATTTGGTGCGCTCCAATGCGTTCCTAAAAATCCGAATTGCATGGTTTGTGTTTTTAATGATAGTTGTGCGGCATTGCAGAAAAAGAAAGTTGCGGTTTTGCCGGTGAAATTGAAAAAGACAAAAGTGACCAATCGTTTCTTTAATTATCTGGTTTTAGAAGATGCTCTCGGGAATACTTTAATTCAAAAAAGAACTTCAAAAGGAATCTGGCATAACTTGTATGAATTTCCGCTTCTTGAAACCGATGAAATTGTTGGTTTTGATTTGGTTTCAAAAACTGTTCAAAACGACATTTTTCCGTCCTATACTATTATAGGTATAGAAGAGTGCGCAGAAACGGCTGTTTTGCACAAACTTTCGCATCAGCATCTGCACATACAGTTCTGGAAAGTTAAAATCAGAGAAAAAATTCGGAATGGTGTGAGCGCCAATGAGTTAAAAAGTTTTCCTTTTCCAATTGTGATTTATAATTTTATCGAAAAGCAAGAAATAAATTGCTAAAAAAATGTATCTTTGGGAGAAATACTACCAAAAACTATGAACGGAACATTAAATAAGGTGATGTTAATTGGCCATTTAGGAGATGATGTAAAAATGCATTATTTTGATGGAGGAAATTGCATAGGACGTTTTCAGCTGGCTACAAACGAAGTTTACATCAATAAAACGACGAATGAAAAAATAACTTCAACGGAATGGCATAATCTCGTTGTGCGCAACAAAGCTGCTGAAATCTGCGAAAAATATTTGTCTAAAGGAGATAAAATTTACGTCGAAGGCCGCATAAAATCGCGTCAGTGGCAAGCAGAAGACGGAACAACCAAATACACCACTGAGATTCAGGTTACGGAGTTTACTTTCTTGACTACCAAAAAAGAAACTGGAAATCATAAACCAAATCACGAGTCAGAATCCGCAAAAAATACTAACTTTGATGCGACAAATGAAGGCTTACCTGTAAACGACTTGCCTTTTTGAATGTTTAACTAATTTTTTTCAATTTGGACCCAGAGCCCAGTTTACTTTTTACTACAACTTTAGACACCAATTTAATCATTGGTTTTGTCGGAATATTTATTTTGCTGTTTCTGTCCGCCGTTGTTTCCGGTGCCGAAGTAGCTCTTTTTTCATTATCGCAAAAAGACATAGATGCAGCCTTGCAGGAAAATCTTCCAAAAGGGAAAATCATTTCCAATCTTTTGGATAAACCTAAAAAATTACTTGCAACGCTGTTAGTTGCAAATAATTTCCTAAACATTGGAGTGGTTATTTTGTTCTCGTTTATTGGACGAAATATTTTTTCGAATATAACTTCGCCAGCTTTTAAATTTTTTTTAGAAGTAATTCTAGTCACTTTTCTTATTTTATTATTTGCCGAGGTTTTGCCTAAAGTTTATGCTAGCCGAAATAATTTAAAATTTGCAAAAAGAGTCGCATATCCAATTGCTTTTTTAGACAAATTACTTTCGCCAATAAGCTTGCCAATGCGCAGTGTTACTTTATATTTGCAAAATAAATTAGGGAAACAGAAGAATAATTTTTCAATAAATCAGATTTCGCAGGCTTTAGAATTGACCGATTCTGAAGGAACATCAACAGAAGAGCAGAAAATATTAGAAGGAATTGTTTCTTTCGGTAATACCGATACCAAACAGGTGATGAGTCCACGAATTGATATTTTTGCATTGGAAATTTCAGAATCTTTTGCGGTTATTTATCCAAAAATCATAGAAAAAGGATTTTCAAGAATTCCGGTTTATAAAGACAATATCGATCAAATTGAAGGCGTTTTGTTCGTAAAAGATTTATTGCCGCATATTGACAAAGAAGAGTTTGATTGGACTTCATTGATGCGACCTGCTTTTTTTGTTCCTGAGAATAAAAAACTGGATAATTTATTGAAGGATTTTCAAAGTCTTAAAAGTCATTTGGCAATTGTGGTAGATGAATATGGCGGAACTTCAGGTTTGGTTTCTTTAGAAGATGTTATTGAAGAAATAGTAGGCGATATCAGCGATGAATTTGATGATGAAAATTTGAACTTTTCGCAGATCGATGAAAAGAATTTTCTATTTGAAGGAAAAATCAATCTGAAAGATTTCTACAGAATTATCGATGTTGATGAGGATGTTTTTGATGCGCATAAAGGCGAAGCAGAAACTCTGGCGGGATTTATTCTAGAAATCTTGGGGAATTTCCCGAAAAAAGACCAAAAAATAGCTTTTGAAAACTGTGTATTCACAATTGAAACAGTCGATAAAAAGCGTGTAAAACAAATAAAAGTAACGATAGATTAAGATGTTAAAAAAGATAATTTCAACGGCAGTAATTTTACTGACACTGACTGTAATAAGCTGTAAAGATGATGTTTTGCCAAAGCCGGCCAGCTATTTGCGTTTAGATTATCCGGAAGCAAAATATGTTCATTTTGAAAATAACTGTCCGTTTACTTTTGATATGAATGAATCAGCGATTATTAAGGGCGAAAAAGACTGCGGATTTGCAATCACTTATCCAAAAATGAAAGCGACAATTTATCTGACTTATAAACCGGTTCACGGCGATATTAATAAGCTTTTAAGAGACGCTCAAAAACTTACTTACGAGCATGTTATTAAAGCAGATGATATTTTAGAACAGCCTTATTTAAACCCTGAAAAAAAGGTTTTTGGTATGTTTTATCAAGTTGACGGAAATGCAGCCACAAATTCACAATTTTATGTGACCGACAGCACAAAACACTTTTTAATAGGTTCAATGTATTTTTATGCAAAACCTAATTTCGATTCGATTATGCCGGCTGCGAGTTATGTTAAAAATGATATGCAGCGTTTGATGGAAACATTGAAATGGAAATAAAAAAAGGAATCCATTTGGATTCCTTTTTTTATTTGGATTTTATATGTATATAATCAAGTGTCTCTTGCTAGCGAAGGGCTGCATCATTTAATTTAAAATTAAATTTTATGAAATTGAGAATGAATTTTTTTAGTCAACTTAAAATGTTGACAGATTTCATTATTATGTCGATTATATTTTCAATTATGATTTTTGTATTATCGAATGCATGTGATCCTAGTATTATTCCTTATTTTTTGATTCCATATTCTTTACTGTTTATTTTTCCGCCAATCATTCTTCATCTAAATTACTTTGGAAAAAATAAGGGCATCGTTTTTGAAATAAGAAAAAATGAAATTATAAAAACTAACGGTCAAGAAGCTTTAGAAGTTAGCAACAATGATATAAAAGAGATTATTATTTATACTTCATTTACAAGAAATACAGGCACTTCTCGTTTGGTACACAGTTCTTATTATTATGCAAAAATCGAACTTTTAGACGGGAACTATTTTGTTATTACGTCTTTGATTTCTGCTAAAATAGATGAAGTATTGAAAGAAAATATGAATGGTGTCAAAATAACGATAGAAAAAATTTTTTATCCAATTATTTAGGTTTTTCCTATTTTGAAAATAAGCAATAAAAAAGGCGTACAATTTGAACGCCTTTTTTATTGCCTTAAAAATTTAAGTTAAGACTTAAAATTCAAAACTTTATATGTTTTTCCGTCTCCAGTTGCCTGAACAGTTTTGGTTAACGATTCTTTATTTTGGATCATTTTGTCAAAAGTAACCGTTGCTGTTTTTTTGTCAAAATCAACTGTAGCTTTTTCGACACCATCAAGATTTGATAATTCTTTTTCAATAGTTTTTGCACATCCCATTGCGCAAGTCATTCCTTCGATTTCGAAACTTGCAGTTTGTACATTTTCTGCAGCGATTGCTTTTTGTTCTTTGGTTGTTTCTAAAGGTTTTATGTTGGCTAAATTTTTATCTTCTTCTTTTTTGCAACCAACGAAAACTAAACCAGCAACAGCTAATGATGCGAATATTTTAGTGAATTTCATATTTATGATTTTTAAATTGTCAATATGTTTGTTGCAAAATTAATAAAAACCAAGAGGTCGGTTCGCAAAATAATTACAAATTTGCAGTAAAATACAATTTATGGAAACAAAACAGTTAAAGTGGCTTTACTTATCGATTCTCTCTCTAATCTGGGGAAGCTCTTTTATTTTGATAAAAAAGGGATTGATAGGTTTAACTGCAATTCAAGTAGGTTCATTCCGAATTATTTTTGCGGCTTTGTTTTTGTTGATTGTGGGTTTCAAAAGTTTGAAAAAGATTTCACGCCGTCAGTGGAAATTTGTCGCTATAACGTCGCTTTTTGGTACTTTCATGCCGGCCTATCTTTTTGCTATTGCAGAAACTCAGGTAAATAGTTCGATTGTTGCCATTTTGAATTCGCTTACGCCATTAAATACTTTAGTTTTAGGAATTGTGGCTTTTGGAATTCAATTTCAAAAAAGACAAGTTTTAGGCGTTTTTGTGGGGCTAGTCGGTTGTCTGCTTTTGGTTTTAAGTGGCGATTCTGCAAGCGGAACACAAAATTATTTATATGTTTTGCTAGTAGTTATTGCAACACTTAGTTATGCGATAAATGTCAATTTGATAAAAAAATATTTATCTGATTTGAACTCGCTAAGCATCACAACCGGAAACTTTACGGTTTTGCTTTTGCCTGCCTTGATCATTTTAAGCACTACCGATATTTCTCAAAGAATAAATATCGAAGCGACGCAACATTCGATATTTTTTGTGATGATTTTGGGAGTATTAGGAACCGGAATAGCAAATGTTTTGTTCTTTAAATTAATTCAGATTTCATCTCCGGTGTTTGCAACTTCAGTTACTTACCTAATTCCGATTGTTGCCTTCTTCTGGGGATTATTAGATAATGAAATGCTGACGCCAATTCAGTTTTTTGGTGCGTTTATTATTTTGATTGGGGTTTATTTGTCGGCTAAGAAATAAGAGGTTCTTCTTAACGGATGTGACCCTGAGCGAAGTCGAAGGGCGGGCCAATTGGAACTGGGCTTCGACTCCGCTCAGCCTGACAAACGAATCGATAAAAAAAAGCTTTGTCAAAGTTTCAAACTTTGACAAAGCTTTCAAAATCTTAGAGCCTTAGAACCTTAGAACCTAACCTTTGTTCCTCTGGACCTTTGCATCTTTGTACCTCTTTTAAAGAAAATCTGCATCAGAAACCCCTTCATTGATTTTAATGTCCGACATTTTGATGTCTAATTCAAAACCTACATTCTGAATCAAATTAAAAGGAACTTTTACGCCTTTTACTTCTTTATAATCGTTGAAGTTTGTTATTTGAGTTGCTGATTTTCCGCCTTGTTCGCGAACTTTAGATTCTGCAACTTTCAATCCTGATTTTACATCATAAAAATAAGTTGTTTTGCCATCTTTTATAGCATAAGCATCGCTTCCGTTGATAGATTCAATGCCGTCAACTTTTAAATCTGTTCTTTTTTGTAATTGTAATTCTTCAAAAGGAGCGGCATTTGCCTTCATTTCTTTAAGGTCATCTCCTTCAAGGTTTTTGCGCTGACCTTGTTGTTCAATATAAGCGCCTTTATCATTCACAACTTGTTTCATTAAATTCATAGTTCCCATAGCAAGCGAAACCATCATTTTTCCTTTCGAATCTAATTTTGAAGTAAAAGTCAGTGGAGTTGGAGCTTGCGGAATTGTTGTGCTTCCGTTCATGTAAAGTGTTTTTACTGCTGTAACAGCTTTTTCGCCTCCAATTGCTTTAATATAATTTTGAAAAACGGTTTGTGCAGTAACATTAGTTGGAGCGTCTTTTTTAGTAGCTGGTTTCTCAACAGGATTTCCGTATTTATCAAAGTAATAAATCGGAATTTGAAGTTTTTCTAATCCCGGAATTACGTCAGAACCTTTTCCTGCAATTACAATTCGCATATTGTCAAGCAAGAAATACTTGTTTGCAACACGGTAAATATCATCTGCAGTTACGTTGTTTATTGTTTGGATATATTTTTCGTAAAAATCAGCCGGTAGTTTTTCAGTTTCAATATTTAAAGCATAACGGGCTACAGCTTGAGGTTTTTCAACTTGCATAACAAAACGGCCAATATATCCCGCTTTTACATTACGTAGCACTTCTGGATCAACTTTTTCAGTACGGATTCTTTTAATTTCTTTTATAAATTGAACCACCGCGCTGTCAGTAACCGTATTTCTTACGGCAGACGAAGCTTTGAACTTAGTTACGTATTTACCAGCTCCAATGCTTGAATTTGCACCATAAGTCCAGGCATGTTGCTCGCGTAAATTCATGTTCAAATAACTGTTGAAATCACCACCCAGAATTTGATTTGCAATTACTGCAGGGAAAAAATCTGGATCGCTCATTTTTAAATTCACAGTATTTACAAGAGAAATTTCTGATTGAACCGCATTGGGAACATCTACAAAATCAATTTGAAGTTTAGATGCATTTTCTGGATTTGGATAACTATTTTTCGGCGCAGCTTGTTTTTTCCATCGGCCAAAAAGTTTTTCTACAGCTGCTTTGGTTTCTTTAAACTTAACATCTCCAATAACGACTAAATAAGCATTTTCTGGAACAAAATAGGTGTTGTAATTTGTTTGAACATCTGCTAGTATTACATTTTTTACTGTTTCTTCAGATAAATATTCTCCAGACGGATGGTTTTTCCCGAAAGCTAAAACATCAACCACGCGATTAGCAATGGCTGGAACACTTTTTTCATCGGCTTTAAGGCCTTCTAAAAGTTTTGCTTTTTCTTTATCAAATTCGGTTTGAGTAAAATTTGGCTGTAAAGCGCCTTCAGCAAGAAGTTCTAAAACACGTCCTGAATATTTTGATAGAGAACTCGCGTAGGCACCTTGCGATGTAAAATTGATGCTTGCACCGTAAAAATCTATTTCTTCATTAAAAGCTTCTTTAGTTGTTTTTTTGGTTCCGTTGCCAATCAAGCTCGTTGTCAATTCATCAACTCCTTTTTTGTTTCCTTCAAGAAAAGGTGCATTGTCAAGTGTCAAATTAAAACTGACTCTTGGTAATTTATGGTTTTCAACAACTAAGACTTTCATGCCATTTGACAACACAAAAGTTTGTGGCTTTTTAATATTGACTACAGGGGCATTTCCTGGTTTTGGTTGTGGACGATCTTGTGCTTGCATAATTCCAGTTAGGAATAAAAGGATTAAAAAAGTATATATTTTTTTCATGATTCGATATTCTTAGTTTTGAGATTTTACGGTTGGTATATAATCTAAAATCAAGCGCTGGTTCGGATTTAAATATTTCTTGGCAACTTCTCTGATTTCTTCTCTCGTTATAGAATGGTACATGTCAATTTCGGTATTGATTAAATTCACATCTCCATAAAGCAGATAATAAGAAGCAAGATTCTCTGCAATTCCTTCTACGCTTGCATTTGCGTTCACAAAATTATTATCGAATTTGTTTTGTAATTTCTCGTAATCTTTTTCAGAAATCAAATCGGTTTGGATTTTTACGATTTCTTCATCTATTTCTTTTAAAATATCGGCAGTTGTATAAGGCGCCATCGGCAATCCATATAAAATATAGGTTCCGTAATCTTCTTGACTAAAACCTACTGCGCCAATTTGAAGCGCCATTTTTTTGTCGTCAACGATTTTTTTGTACAGTTTTGAGCTTTTTCCGTCACTTAAATAAGATGAAATCAAATCAAGAACTCTTGCGTCTCTGGTTTTCATCGAAGGCGTTCTGTACGAAGCAACAACCATAGGAATCTGAATGTTTGGATCTTCGTAAGTTGCTTTTATCGTTTGAGTTATTGGTTCTTCGGTATATGTTTGTTTTTTAATTTCTTCGCCTTTTGGAATTGGCCCAAAATATTTCTGAACCCATTCTTTTGCCTGAACTTTGTCAAAATCTCCGGCGACTACTAAAACAGCATTATTTGGCGTATAGAATTTTTTGTTGAATGCCTGAAATTCTTCAAGAGTTGCAGCGTCTAAATCTTTCATTGAGCCAATAGTGGTCCAGCGATATGGGTGATTCTTGAACATATTCTTTTTAACTTCAGGAAGAATATTTCCGTAAGGCTGATTGTCGTAACGCATTCTTTTTTCTTCTTTTACGACTTCGTTTTGTGTATCAACTCCAATTTTATTAATAATAGGATGCATTAAACGTTCTGATTCCATCCATAAACCAAGTTCTAAATTATTTGATGGGAAAACTTCATAATAATACGTTCTGTCGTCTGAAGTATTGGCATTATTAACGCCTCCATTTGCGGTAACGATTTTCATCCATTCGCCGCGTTTTATATTTTGAGTGCCTTCAAATAATAAATGTTCAAAGAAATGCGCAAAACCAGTTCGATCAGGGCGCTCGTCTTTTGAGCCTACGTGATACATTACAGAGGTTATAACTACGGGAGCCGATGGGTCGTTATGCAAGATTACGTGCATTCCGTTATCTAAATTGTACTCTTCAAAAGCTACCTTTTGAGCATGAGATACTCCTCCGAGCATTAGTGCTGCACTTAACATCATTATTGAATTTTTCATATGCGATTAATAAATTTATAATACCTAAGAATAAGTAGGTAGCAAAAAGTTGATTTTAGTTACTTCAAAAATAGTCTTTTTTGCTTATTGTTTTGAGAATTATGAATTCAAGAATGAAATTTAACAGTATTTTACACCTGTTTTTATTTTAAGAATAATTAAAAATGCCTGTATGACAGCGATTAATGTCAAAAAAAATATTTTTGCTGTTAGGGATTGCGCAGTAAATTTTTAGTTGTATATTTGCAACCTTAAAATTCAATAAATCAATTTGATATGTATGCAATCGTAGAGATAGCAGGGCAACAATTTAAAGTAAGCAAAGACTTAAAGGTTTATGTTCACCGTTTAGCTAATGAAGAAGGTTCAAAAGTTTCTTTTGACAAAGTTCTTTTATTAGATGACAATGGAAATGTAACTTTAGGCGCCCCAGCTATAGAAGGTGCTTCAGTAGAAGCTAAAGTGTTACAACACTTAAAAGGTGATAAAGTTATCGTTTTCAAAAAGAAAAGAAGAAAAGGATACAAAAAAAGAAATGGTCACAGACAATATCTTACACAAATTGTAATCGAAGGTATTACTGCAGCAGGAGGAACTAAAAAAGCAGCGGCTAAAAAAGCAGTTGTAGCAGACGAAGCAGCTACTGAAGAAGTAGAAGCTCCAAAAGCAAAAAAAGCGGCTCCAAAAGCAAAAAAAGAGACTACTAAAGAATAATAACAATATTTAAACTCATACGTCATGGCTCACAAGAAAGGTGTCGGTAGTTCGAAGAATGGTAGAGAATCAGAATCAAAACGTCTAGGCGTTAAGATTTATGGTGGTCAAGCTGCTATTGCTGGTAACATCATCGTTAGACAAAGAGGTTCAAAACACAATCCAGGTGAAAATGTTTACATTAGTAAAGATCACACTTTACACGCAAGTGTAGCTGGAGTTGTTAAGTTCCAAAAGAAAAGAGACAACAAATCTTATGTATCTATTATTCCTTTTGAGGCATAATAATCATAGATTACTTTTATAGAAAACCCGTTCAGAAATGAACGGGTTTTTTGTTGCGAGGAACTAAACAATATTGCTCGCATAATCAATTATTCTTGTGCACATATTTGTCATCCTGACGAAGGAAGGATCACACGCGAAACTCCGCAAAGACCGGTCTTTGCGAGGAACGAAGCAATCTCAATAGATCAATTGTTTTCTTGTGTTAGTGTGGTTACTTCGTTCCTCGCAATGACGCAGATTGCGAAAAAAAACCATTGTAAAAGTCTAAAACTTTGACAATGGCTATAATAAAAAAGGAAATTTGGAATTTAATTTTTATTGCTCAGTATCCTTAGTCTCTTCTAAATCTTCAGATTTTTTACCAACTTTTATTTTTGGGTTATCCTGTGTTCCTGTTACTGTTAGTGGAATACCAAAAATGCCAAATGGAGGCAATCCCAGGCGCATTTTTAAATTAAGTTTTCCATCTAAAGTTGTTTTGCCTTCAATTCTTGGTCGGAAACCGGCAAACTTGAATTTAAAGCGCTCTACAGTCATAATATTGTTTTTGATTGTGGTTTTGATATCGACTTTAGAAAGATCAGGATTTTTCATCGATTCAGAATTGGTTTCTTTGCTTACAGCGGTAAACATTTTCAACCCACGCACTTTTACATCTTTAACTGAAAGTGTTCCGCCTCCAGTTAATGAAGGATAAACGGGATCCATATTTGCATTCAAACGGCCTTTTAGCTGATAATCCAAAGAAACGATCCCTTCTGCTTTTTCGGCAGCGCTCGCCATTTTTCTAAAAACTTCAATTTCGTTGTACGCTCTTTTAATATCAAAATCAGTTGCTTTTATAGCATAATCAAAATTTGCTTTTTGAGGTGTTACAGCTTGGTAATTGGCATTCATGGTTACCTTGCAACCAATTAAATCAAAACCTGTATTCTGCATTGTCAATTTGCCTTTGTTCATGCTAAGATTTCCTGTCGCGTTTTGAAGATTCAATTTGTCGAAATTTACCTTTTGAGCATTTGCAGTAAATTGCAAATTCAGATTTGTTGGAATAATAATAACGCCGCTTTGTGTATTTCCGCTTTTTGTTTCTGGTTTTGGAGTTGTATTTGCTGTTACAGAAGTTCCAGCTGTTGTTTCTGACATAAATTCATCAACATTGATATAGCGTGATGAAGATTTAAAAGAACCTCTTAAAACGCCTGTGTTTGTCGTTGCGTAATTAAAGACGTTTTGTAGGTAACCGTTCATTCTGAAATCAGATTGACCGTAAGACGCTAAGAAATTATTGAAGTACATTTTATCCTGATTGATCTTAAAAATTCCTTCTTTGATGATGAATTTTTTAGGAAGATATTCAGATGTAATTCCAATGTTTCGTAGTTCAAGCGTTCCTTTATTATCCAATTTGCTGTAATTGCCTTTTTCAGCATCGCTTTGTCTTCCTTTTAAAACAACATCGGCTTTCACGAATCCATCTACATCAAGTCCTTTTTGAGAGAAAACTTTGTAGATTTTGTGTATATCAAGTTCGCCTTTTGCTTTGATATCATAAGTCAAATCATCAAAATTGCTCAAGTCGGCATCAACAAAAACTGGTTTTCCTTCAAAAGTGAATTGCGCTGGTTTTAGTTTCACTTTTAAATCGTCATAAGTTCCTTTCTGATTGTCAATTCTGGATTTAACGGTAATATTTGTAATCGGGTTTGGATAATAAGGGGTTTTTAAGTAACCGTTTTCCAGATTAATTGTTCCTTGAGTTTTCGGAAAAAGTCTGTTTTTTTGATCGAATTTCCCATTTACAACGGCGTCTCCGTCAAGATTTCCTTTTAATACGATATTCGGAATTCCAAGAGCAGACATTAATTTTCCAAGATCTATTTTAGCTTTTAAATCAGCATCAATATTTGGCGTATTTACACCTACTACGTGAAATTTAGATTTTAAATAATCTTTATTGATATTTAATGATAGATTTTTGGCGTCAATATCAGCCAAGTCAGGATTTAGATTTGGAACTTTGGTTTTGATATCTAAATTCAGGTTAGAAACCGGGAAAGCACTTTTGTTGTAATTTACAAATCCGCTATCGATTTTTACGTCAAGATCAAATTCAGGAGCAATATTTTGTGAAGCAATATAATCGCCTTTTAGTGTCAAAAGAAGATTAGTATTTCCTTTTAATTCGGTTTTAGAAAGCCATGTAATATATTTTGGAGGCAAAGCAGTAAAAACATCATAGAGTTTGCTGTTGTTTGAATTTATGACAAAATCCATGTTGTAACCATCTTTCAAGAAGTCAAATTTTCCTTTAAAATCGACCACCAGTTGATTGATTTTTAAGTTATTTTGTTGAAAGAAAAAAGAAAGCGAATTCACGTTTACTTTAGTAATCAAGTCAGCATCGACCTTTTTATTCATCAAATACGGTTCGCCTTCATAGACTACATTCAGTTTTTCGATTTTAGCTTTCGAATACAAATCAAAAACAGATTTATTCAAATCTCCTTTTCCTAAATAGTTGAAGCCAAAGGCGTCAAAATGAACTTGAGTCGATTGATCGTCATAAATTACTTTACTGTTTATGATTTCGATTCGTTCCAGTTTTAAGGCGGTTTCGGTGCTGTCTTTTGGGTTGGAATGTTTTGAGGATTTGTAAATGTTGTAATTGGCTTCGCCTTTGGCATTCACTTTTACATTGATAAAAGAATCAGATAAGTAAATCTGATCAATTTTTACGGTTTTACTAAAAACGAGACTAGCAACATTTATCCCAAAAGAAACTTCTTTTGCAGTAATGAATTTTTCCTTAGCATATGGAGCAGATCCATTAAGGTTTAAGTCGCTTAAAGTTAACGTCAGAGAAGGGAAGTGGTGAAAAAACGAAACGGAAACATCCGAATAATTTAATTCAGCACTAAGTTTTTCATTTGCAGTTTTTTTAATCTGCTCTTTAATTTTGTCTGCGAAAATGATCGGCGTTAAAAACAATAATCCTATAATAACAACAAATGTTATTCCAAGATATTTAAGGATTTTCAATACAATGGATTTCTTTTTACTTGCAGTCATATTAAAATTGTATTTTGTTTTTAGAAAAATATTCGGAAAAAATTACCCGTGTACGGTTTCGTTTTTGCCGTAATTGGTAATAATTGAACCTTCATATTCAATCCATTCTTTCCAACGTTTGTCAATGTCGATATTATCTTGATATTTTCTGGCGAATCCTAAAAATGTTGTATAATGTCCTGCTTCAGAAATCATTAAGTCTCTGTAGAATTTAGCTAACGCCTCATCTTTTATGTTTTCTGAAAGTACTTTGAAACGTTCACAACTTCTAGCTTCGATCATGGCCGAAAATAATAATCGGTCGCAAAGCGCATCTCGTCGGCTTCCGTCTTTTTTCATGAATTTAAAAAGTTCATTCACGTAATGATCTTTGCGCTCGCGCCCTAAAGTGAGGCCGCGTTGTTTTATAATATTATGAACCATTTGAAAATGTTCCAGTTCTTCTCTGGCAATTTCAAGCATTTCGGTTACTAATTCTTCAAGTTCAGAGTTATAAGTAACGATGCTTATTGCGTTTGAAGCTGCTTTTTGTTCGCACCAAGCATGATCTGTCAAAATTTCTTCAATATTTGATTCCACTATATTTACCCAACGAGGGTCTGTGGCTAATTTTAATCCTAGCATAATTCCTTCAAAAAAAATATTTCCTACAAAATTAGTGTTTTTTCACGACTGAATCTCGTGAAATTGGGTGCAAATCCGCCAAAAAAGCATTATTTTGTAATATGAAACAAATATTATGAATCAGATTAAAAAACTTTTGATTATTGGGTTTGTCTGGCCTGAACCAAATTCTTCTGCTGCGGGAGGAAGAATGATGCAATTGATTTCTATCTTCAAAGAAAATGGATTCGAAATTACCTTTGCAAGTGCGGCTCAGGACAGTGATTTTATGGCTGATTTATCTGAGTTTGGAGTAGATAAAAAAAGCATCGAACTTAATTCTTCAAGCTTTGATGATTTTATTTCCGAATTAAATCCTGATGTGGTTTTGTTTGACCGATTTATGATTGAAGAACAATTTGGATGGAGAGTTATCGAAAAGTGCCCAAACGCCATCAGAATTTTGGATACAGAAGATTTACATTGCCTAAGAACTGCACGACAAAAGGCTTTTAAAGAAAAACGATCTTTTGAAATTTTAGATTTATTATCTGAAGAAGTAGCAAAACGAGAAATTGCCTGTATTTTGAGGTGTGATTTGTCTTTAATTATTTCTGAATTTGAAATGAATATTCTGAAAGAGACTTTCAAAATCAATGAGAATTTACTTTTTTATCTTCCGTTTTTAGTTGATAAAATGAATGAAGGAGATTTGCTGAAATTGCCTTCTTTTGAAAATCGCAAGAATTTTGTTTTTATTGGGAATTTTCTTCATGAACCAAATTGGAATACTGTTCAGTATTTAAAAGAAGCAATTTGGCCTTTTGTAAAAAAAGATTTTCCAGAAGCAGTTTTGGAAGTTCATGGTGCATATCCTTCTCAAAAAGTGCAGCAATTGCATCAGCCAAAAAACGGTTTTTACATTATGGGAAGAGCTGAAGATGCAAATGAAGTAGTGAAAAACGCAAGAGTTGTTTTGGCGCCAATTCGCTTTGGAGCAGGTTTAAAAGGGAAATTATTGGAAGCAATGCAATGCGGAACGCCAAGTGGAACGACTTCGGTTGGTTCAGAAGCGATGTATGATGATTTGCCTTGGAACGGTTTTATTGAAGATGATCCTGAGCAGTTTTCAAAAAAAGCAATTGCACTTTATCAAGATGAAAATTTGTGGAAAGAAGCGCAAAAAAATGGAATTGCGATAATCAATAAATGTTATCAAAAAAGTAATTATTCAAATGAATTGCTTTTACTTGTAAATTCACTTTTAATAGATTCTAAAAGTCATCGTCTACATAATTTTATGGGGAATCTTTTGCAACATCACGCTTTTAAAAGTACTATGTACATGTCAAAATGGATTGAAGCTAAGAATAAAATTTAGCTTTCTTTCGAAGTCTAAATTTACAGTTTATTTAAATTTCTTAAAATGAGATCCGGGTCTTTATAATTATAATTTATCCCGAAGGGATTATATGTTAGTAGAAAAAAAATGTGGTCGTTTTTATTGTCCCGTCTGGGACTATATGTATTTTGACCGATTTAGTCCCTAATGGGACAAATGATCGTAATGCATGTTCTTTTCTACCGATATGTAATCCCTTCGGGATATTAAATTGTAAATGGGATTTGTCCTTTTTATTTCAAAATGCCTTGAACAGCCTGAATAGTTGTAGCATGATAGCCAGATTTTGCTTTATCAAAAACCTGTTTTGCCCAAACTTTTCCTTCCGGAGTTTTAACCATTTCTTTATAAAGTATCATTACAGACCCTGTTCTGCTTATTCCAATTAAAAATTGTTCAATTGCAGGATAAGCTGGTTTGTATTGATGACGTAATGCTTGTACAAACCATTGGCGTTTGATAATGAAATTTCCGCCTTTTGTAAAGTTGAATTCGTTATCAATTGCTTCCATTTCTTTTACTGTAATATCAGTTGGAAGATGGTCTATAAAATGCTGTTTTTCGGCAGTGGTTGTAATTTTTTTGCTTAATCCAGCAACGCCAGTTTGTCTCCAACTTTTTTGGATATTATCAATCGCATCAAAATCAGCTGAACTGACCGGAAGAATATTTGATGGAATTCCTGGTTTATAAATCCAGTCTTCTACTTTGATTTTGTCTGCTAAAGCTTTGTCGTCTTTGATTAAATTTTCATTTAAATATTTAACGAAATCTTCTGTTGTGATTGATTGGAAAGCGTGAGAATCAAAGTAATTCTTAATAAACGGATCGAATTTATCACGTCCAACAGCGTTTTCAATTACTCTTAAAAAGGCATATCCTTTCACGTAAGGAATTTGGCTTATCCCGTCGTCCGGATTTCTTCCCGTCAAACTAACTTTCAATCTTGTGTCTGGATTTGTATCTCCAAATTCGGCTACATTATCCGTTAATTCTTTGTTGGTGATAACGTTTTGCATTTCAAATTCTTTTTTGCCAAAAATTGCTTCGCCAATTCGGTGTTCAACATAAGTTGTAAAACCTTCGTTTAGCCAAATATCATCCCAAGTTGCATTTGTCACTAAATTACCGCTCCAGCTGTGTCCTAGTTCGTGTGCTAATAAGCTTGTTAAAGAACGGTCTCCGGCAATTACTCCCGGAGTTAAGAAAGTCAAGTTTGGATTTTCCATTCCGCCATAAGGGAAACTTGGCGGTAAAACCAATACATCATAACGTCCCCAGCGATAAGGCCCGTAAAGTTTTTCAGCAGCATTTACCATATTTCCAAGTTCGGCAAATTCCCAAGCCGATTTTTTCAGCATTGAAGGCTCGGCATAAACTCCAGTTCTTTTGTCGATTGCTTGAAATTCGATATCTCCAACGGCAATTGCCATTAAATAAGATGGAATTGCTTTGTCTTGTTTAAAAGTATAAACTCCAGTATCGTTTTTCTTCTGTGGATTTACAGCGCTCATTACGGCTAATAAGTCTTTAGGAACAGTAACTTTTGCGTTATAAGTAAATCGAATTCCCGGCGAATCTTGACAAGGAATCCAAGTACGTGACCAAATGCTTTCGCCTTGAGAGAAAACAAAAGGTTTCTTTTTATCTGCCGTCTGTTCTGGTTTAAGCCATTGTAGTGCGACACCATCTTTAGTGGTGCTGTAATAAATATTTACCTTAGTTGTGCTTGGTTCAATAGTGATATGAAGCGGTTTTCCGTGAAATTCCGTGTCTTTACCAAGTTCAAATTTGGTTTCTTTTTCATCGTCGCCTAAAGTCACTTTGGTAATATTTAAAGTGTTTTCGTCGAAGATGATTTCGTTTCCTTTACTGATATTGTCAATTGTCCAAGAGGCTTTTCCTGAAATAGTCTGCGTGTCAAAATCAACTTTAATATCAAGGTCAAGGTGTTTTGCTACCGCAAGTTCTGGCTTTGAGTAGCTGTGTTCGTCGGTAACGGCTACTGTTTTTTCCGTTTGCTCTTTTTTCTGGCAGGCAATTGCTGTAAGAAACAAGATTAGAAAGGTTATTTTTTTCATATTATGAAGTATTGAATTTTGAGGATGAAAATTAAACAAAAAATCCCGTCCCGAAAAACTTCGGGACGGGATTTAATTATAAAATTAACAACGATTACGCCAACATTGTAACTGGGCTTTCGATGTATTGTTTTAATGTTTGTAAGAACTGAGCGCCAGTTGCACCGTCAATTGTTCTGTGGTCGCAAGCTAATGATAACATCATTGTGTTTCCAACTACGATTTGACCGTTTTTAACTACTGGTTTCTCAACAATTGCACCTACAGAAAGGATGGCAGAGTTTGGCTGGTTGATGATTGAATTAAATTCAGTAATACCAAACATACCAAGGTTAGATACTGTAAAAGTACTTCCTTCCATTTCTTGTGGTCCCAATTTTTTGTTTTTAGCTCTTCCAGCAAGATCTCTTACTGATCCACCAATTTGAGATAAACTCATAGCATCAGTAAATTTCAATACAGGAACTACTAATCCGTCTTCAACAGCTACAGCAACACCAATGTTTACGTGGTGGTTGATGATGATAGCATCTTCTTTCCAAGTAGAGTTGATTTTTGGGTGTTTTTTCAATGCTAAAGCACAAGCTTTGATTACCATATCGTTGAATGATACTTTTGTATCTGGAACGCTATTGATAGCGGCTCTTGCTTGCATTGCTTCGTCCATGCTTACTTCGATCACTAAGTTGTAGTGAGGTGCAGTAAATAAAGATTCTGCAAGACGTTTAGCAATAATTTTACGCATTTGAGAGTTTTTGATCTCTTCTGTGTAAACTTCTCCAGCAGGAACAAAAACTTTTGGCGCAGCAGGTGCAGATGCTTCTTGTTTAGCAGCAGGTGCAGAAGCAGCACTTTGAGCTTGAGCAGATGGAGTAAAGTTCTCGATATCGCTTTTTACTATTCTTCCATTTTCTCCAGAACCTTTAACTTGGTTCAATTGAATTCCTTTGTCAGAAGCGATTTTTTTAGCTAAAGGTGAAGCTAAAATTCTTCCTCCGTTTGAAGTTTCAGCAACAGCTTCTGGTGCTTTTTCGGCAGCAGGAGCAGCTTTTGTTTCTTCAGCAGCAGGAGCACTTGCTGTTGCAGCGCCTCCAGCAGTATAATTTTCAGCAATTCCAGAAATATCAGTTCCAGCAGGTCCGATGATAGCTAATAAACTGTCAACCGGTGCAGTATTTCCTTCTTGAATTCCGATGTATAATAATGTTCCAGCATTGAAAGACTCAAACTCCATAGTCGCTTTGTCTGTTTCAATTTCTGCTAAAATATCACCTTCGGCTACAGCATCACCAACTTTTTTCAACCAAGTTGCTACTGTACCCTCAGTCATTGTATCACTCAAACGTGGCATAGTTACTACTACAACACCTTTTGGTAATTCAGTTGCTGCTTTTGCAGGAGCAGCAGTTTCAGTTTTTGCTTCAGTTGCAGGAGCATCCGCTTTTGGTGCTTCGGCAGCAGGAGCATCTCCACCAGCTAAAAGAGCAGAAATATCTTCTCCTTCGTTACCAATGATTGCTAATAATGAATCAACAGGAGCAGTTTCCCCAGCTTGAATTCCAATATGTAAAAGAGTTCCTTCGTTAAAAGATTCGAACTCCATAGTTGCTTTGTCTGTTTCAATTTCAGCTAAGATATCTCCTTCGCTTACTTTATCGCCTACTTTTTTAAGCCAAGTTGCTACCGTTCCTTCAGTCATAGTATCGCTCAAACGAGGCATTGTTACTTTAATCGCCATGATATTATAATTTATGAGGTGTAAATGGATAGTCTTCTTGTGCGTATACTACGTCGTATAATTGTTGTAAGTCTGGATATGGAGATTCTTCAGCGAATTTCGCACATTCTTCAACCAAGTCTTTAACTCTTTGGTCAATTACTTCAATTTCTTCTTCAGTAGCATATTTTTGATCTAAGATTACGTCAAGAACTTGAGTAATCGGGTCGATTTTTTTGTATTCTTCAACCTCTTCTTTAGAACGGTATAATTGTGCATCAGACATTGAGTGTCCTCTGTAACGGTACGTTTTCATTTCAAGGAAAGTTGGTCCATCTCCGCGACGCGCTCTTTCAATAGCTTCGTGCATAGCTTCAGCAACTTTTACAGGGTTCATTCCATCAACAGGTCCACAAGGCATTTCATAACCTAAACCTAATTTCCAGATGTCAGTGTGGTTTGCAGTTCTTTCTACAGAAGTTCCCATTGCATAACCGTTGTTTTCAACGATAAATACAACTGGTAATTTCCATAACATTGCCATGTTGAAAGCTTCGTGAAGAGAACCTTGTCTTGCAGCTCCATCACCAAAATAAGTCATAGTAACACCGCCAGTATTGAAATATTTATCAGCAAAAGCTAAACCAGCTCCTACAGGAATTTGTCCACCAACGATTCCGTGACCTCCGTAAAAACGGTGTTCTTTAGAGAAAATGTGCATAGAACCTCCCATACCTTTAGAAGTTCCAGTTGCTTTTCCTAAAAGTTCTGCCATTACATTTCTTGGGTCAACTCCCATACCAATTGGCTGAACGTGATTTCTGTAAGCAGTAATCATTTTATCTTTAGTCAGGTCCATAGCGTGCAATGCACCAGCTAATACAGCTTCCTGACCATTATATAGGTGTAAAAAACCTCTAACTTTTTGTTGAATGTATAATGCTGCAAGTTTGTCTTCAAACTTTCTCCAAAGCAGCATGTCTTCGTACCACTTTAAATATACTTCTTTTGTAACTTCTTTCATCTGAATTCTTTCTTTTGCTAAAGTTTGTTTGTGTTATCAATTGTTGCCTATAACGCAAAATAGTTTCCTCCCACAAATTTGCGCCCGAAAGGTCGGGATGCAAAAATAAGACATTACATTTAAGAACTAAAATTTAAACGCTACTTTTTGGCTTTTTTTTACAAGAACTTTTTGTCAAACATAAAAGGGAGTAAATTTTTTAGGGATGCCGATTTGTAAACTTCGCCTATTTCGCCCGTAAAATAGATTTCTATAGGGGTGTCTTGCTTGATTTCATATTCGGCTATTGACTGACGGCAAGAACCGCATGGCGGAATTGGAGCGGTTGTCTGATTAGTGTCTGAAGCCGCTGTAATGGCAATTTTTAGAATTTTTGCTTCGGGATAAACACTTCCAGCGTGAAAAATGGCAACACGCTCTGCGCACAATCCTGAAGGATATGCTGCGTTTTCTTGATTTGATCCTAAAACAATCTTTCCATTGTCAAGCAGCAATGCCGCTCCAACTTTAAATTGTGAATAAGGTGCGTATGCTTTTTTTCTAATTTCAACTGCTTGATTCATTAATTCCTGAATATCTTCTGGAAGTTCTTTCGTGTTGTTGTAAACTGAAAATGAGGATGTAATATTTATTTCTTTCATTGTATTTATCGGAAAAAAAATCCAAATTCCTAAAAATAGAAATTTGGATTGTTGTTGTTTTTTATTTCGATCGTTTAATATTGGTCGTATTTGTCTCCAAAGTTAAACGTTAAAGAAAAACGAAGCGTGTTTTCTAACGGATTTATAACTTTTGATGTTGAGAACAAGTATGAAACATCAATTTTTACAATATTATATTTGAAGCCTGCACCTAAAGAGAAAAATTGTCTTGCTCCTTTTTCTGGGCTTTCATGAAAATATCCTGCACGAAATGCAAATGAATCTTGGTACATATATTCTCCAGCGAGACTGTAGGTTACTTCTTTTAATTCTTCGCTAAATCCACCTGGCGCATCTCCAAAAGATTTGAAAATTCCTTCAAACCAGCCAATGTTATTGTAATTATTGTAGGCAATTGTGCTCTGTTCCTGCGCGCTTTCTCCAGGGTCAGTATAATCGCCGTCTCCGTTTAAATCTACCGCGGCTTGTTGCCCTGGAGGTGTAGGTACCAATAATTTAGTAAACTCAAGACTTACGCCAACTTTGTTGTAATCGTCTAAAATGAAGTCAAAACCGCCTCCAAGACGCATATTAGCAGGTAAAAAGTTACTGCTTAAATCGTTATTGTCATAACTGATTTTTGGTCCAATATTTTGAAAATTAAATCCCGCTCTCCATCTTCCGTTGAAATCACTATACGCTATTTCTTCAGATTGATAAAAACCTGCCACATCAACTGCAAAAGAGCTTCCGGCAGTAGCATCGACATCTTCTGAAGCAACTTTTAAATTAGAGCGAATGTATCTTGCTCCAACGGCCATCGAAAAGGTTTCGCTTAATTTTTGTGAATACGATCCGTCTAAGGCAAGTTCATTTGGGTTTACTCGTCTAGGAATTTCATTTGGATCACCTGTTTGTCTTAACTCAATTTCTCCAAAGCCAAAATAACGAAAACTTCCTGCGAAAGCGCTTCGATCACTGAATTTGTTGTAATAAGTTAATTGGCCAAGTGAAATATCATTTGCTAAATCAGTTAAATAAGGAGTGTAACTGATAGAAAGTCCTTGTGCATCTGTCGAAAATGCATATTTGGCAGGGTTCCATTGCTGCGAAAAAACGTCAGATGAAGTGGCAACACCTTGATCAGCTAAACCCGCCGCTCTTGCATCAGCTGCGACTAATAAAAAAGGAACTCCAGTTGTGATAGGTCGAGTTTCTTGGGCTTTTGCGTGTGATATTATTAAAAAACAAATTAATAAATAGGATATTTTTTTCATTTAGGGAAATAATGGTATTTTATGGTACAAATATATATATTATTATAGGATGACAAGCTTTTCATATTTTTCTGCTTTTTTATTTGTCAAATTTGATTTGACTGTCAGTTTGTAAATATAAACTCCTTTACCTATCCGATCTCCATAATCGTCTTTTCCGTCCCAAGTTATTTCTCTTGACAGAAAACCTTCTGTTGTGATGATCTGGTTTGTCGTCCAGACTACTTTTCCTGTAATAGTCATAACTTGTACTTGCACTTCAAGAGGTTCATAAGGCCTGTTGTGCGAAAACCAAAATTGTGTGTAGGTTGAAAAGGGATTCGGGTAATTAAGAACGTGGGTTAAAGATAATGATTCATCTCCAACAACAATAAATTGTATTTCACTCGTTACAGGATTGTTGTAAACATCCCATGCTGTAAAGCTTATTGTGTGCAGTCCGGCTTTTAAATTTCGAAGCGGAAAGCGTAAATTTCCATTTGTATAATCGTCCAGTTTTGTTTGATAATAATCATTCAAAATATACGGATTGCTGACATCGCCATCTAATATTGCAACAATATCATGCCCAATTCCGCTGGCTGTATTGATTCCGTTTTCATCTTCAAGAAACGCCAGAAGAAATGGAGAATCATTTGTAATACCTCCAGAAACGAAAGTTTCATCATTCATATATAACTTCACTTTTGGGCTAATATTGTCCTGTGGTGCATTTTCATTTATGCCGCCAATTTTAATTATAGTGCTATAACCGGATTGATTCTCTAATGCTTGATTTTTCTTGGAATAAAAGCTGATTCGGCCATAATCGACCGGAATTCGGATGTCTCTTGGAACAACAAAACTAAATTCAAACTGACCGTTTGTAACGGTGGCATTGCCTCTAAAAATAGTTTCTCCTAATGTTTTAAATGACATTGCAGGGCTGAATCCGTCGTTGTTTAGCGTGGTTTGTGTGATTAATTTATCGAATATTGCTGTGGCAATTTCGCCATTATAATTACTTAAAAGTGTATTGTTCTCATCTGTGATTTCTCCTGAAATTTTGATCTTTGAAAGCGATTTTAAATCGGGAATTGCTTGAGAAATCACAATATCATTCACTTTTGTTAAATTAATTCGAGGTTTTGGAATTGCAAGCATCAAAGCAGGGTCACCAATATAAAAAATAACGTTGCTTGACGAACTTGGGTTTTCGTTTTTCGAAATTCTGAGCGCTTCGGCGATAGTTGTGTATTGATTCGATCCGTATGAAAATAGATTTTTGCTCAAGCTGTCGTTGAAATTTTCGGCATTAAATTGGCCTATAGAGCGAATTGTTGTCAGCATTGAAATGGCGCCACCTTTTGGGTTCCAATAGGTATATTCGCCAGCAGTTGGCCTTGTTGGATCGTCAAATCTGGAGAATTCACAAGTAATTGTAATGAATAAAGGATACTTGTATTGGTTGTTAAGATTTTGCCCATCTGATTTCTCCCAAATTCTTTCGCTTGCCAAGCCATCTTCACCACCATGCCCTAAATAGTTGAAAACCAAAGCGCCCTTTTCAAAAGCATTAAATAAATCGGTTCTTGCCTTTGGGTATCGCGATCCGCCAGCGGAGGCTTCCTGAGTATAGGAGTCCAGAATGATTTTGTCAATGTTGAAAAAAGGTTTTTGAGTAGCAATAACATCTGCCAATGCATTTTGGCGAGATTGAAGCGAAGCATCTGAACTTTGGTCAGCGTCATCACTTATTAATACAAAATTATATCGCCAGTTTCCATATGATTTGGTATCGTTATATTCTAAAACTTTGTTTACCATATCATTGGCCTGCGCGTTGTCAGAAACTAACATTCTTCCTGTTGCAATGTCAATTCCGCCAAAAAAATTGGTCACATTTCCTTCATCGGCATCCATTAAGCCGTAAAAATCGTCAGATGCAAATGCAGCTTCGCCTGTGCTGTTGCTTATTAAGGAGTGATATATAGGTACAATATTAGTATTGTTGGAAATTCGGTCTTTGTAATCGTAAGAAGCATCACCAAATAAATTTACATATTTGATTCTTTTGTCAGGTGAGGATGCATTTTCATAAATATATTTGATGCAGTTTCTAATGGCAGCAATATCTTGTTTGCCCGATGAAAATTCTTGATAGATATTTTCCAAAGCAATCACCTTTACATTTAAGTTGGAATAACTACGATGAAAAGATGCTAATTTTTCAGCCTGAGAAGCTAGAGATTTAGGCGAAATAATGACGTAATCAATATCTTGAAAACTGTTTTGGGCATTTCTGAAAAGCGTTCCTTTTAGATTTTGATTAGCAACTTTTGATTGGTTTTCTTTTAAAGGAGAGAAATAATCCGAAGCATCAATGGTAATATATTTTCTGATTTCTCCCAATGATGCTTTAAAGCTAAAAACGGCTTGATTTGAATTTTCAATTTTTGAAACATTATAAGGATCTGTAATATCCCAGACTTGTGATATTCCTGTAGCGTTTCCAATTGTATAATTTACAATTCCGGGCGTTGATCCTGCCAAATCGTACTGAAATTTGAATTGTTTTCCCGTTCCTAACAACTTTCTTTTTGCAACTATATTAATGTAGTCAAGGTAACCTTTTGACCCTGGAACACCATTGTTATTGTAAGTTAATTTTATTTTAATGTTGTCAGATCCTGTAAAAGTGGTGTTTGCAGGCAATTTACCAGTATAAAATTTGATGTCTGAACTCGAAACTAAGGTATTGAAATTGATGTTTCCTATGCTTTGTCCGTTTGCACTTACTGTAAATGAAGTTGGCGTAAAGGCTGCCGATGCACCAACAACTTCTATTTTGGCTGGAACCGATGTATCAATATTTGGAAACGAAAAAGCAAATTCCTGTTCTTGATTAATGTCAAATGATTCTCCAAACCATTGACGGCCCAAATGTGCAATATTAGTCTGGTCAATTTCGTGGTATTGATAGTCATCAAACGTGCTTAGCTCCAAAGTTGTAGTGCCTGATGGCTGATTTAGGGCTGGAATTCTTTTTCCGTCGCCGCCAATTGTCGTAATATAGTAATAGGACTTGGTGTCGAATAAATTTAGGTTGGTTTGGCTCTCAGGGTTCCAATTATCAACACCTTCTGCATAAAACAGAATATAATCTTCGTTGTTAAAAATTCCATCAGCCTCTCCAATAATCTGAATTGTATTTTCGGTTAAATCATCCGGATAATAAGTACTATTTGCCAGAGGAAGCATTCTGCCTCCGTTTCCGTAAATTTTAATTCTTCGTGGATCTGTTTTGCTTGGGTCAAAACCCAAACTTTGCAAGAACGATTTTGAGATTTTATATACGCCTGATTTTTCAATATAAAAGCGATACCAGTCGCCTGAAGCTAGAACGGAATTTGATATCACATTTGCCTTTTGGCTCGAAAAAGTATTGTTGTTTTTCGATGTTAAGCTAGATGAAGCATATGAAAAAGATTTGATTCGCTTAAAGCTATTTCCATCTCGGACAATTGGTGAAAGCGAAAGAAAAATTTGCCTTTGACCTCTTGACGAAGTCGTTTTTAACGTTTCATTTGGTTTTTCAGGAATGTTTTCAGGTGTTAAATCACCGAGTTCATTAACTGAAATTGCTTCATAAATAATGTTAGATAATTGTACAGAGGAGTTTGCTGCCAAGTTCGATTCGCTCAAATTAAGAAGCAATGTTATGCTTTTTTTAGTAGTATCGTACCGGAAACTGCTTCCTGAAAAATAGGGGACTACGGTTTTGAAATCACCAAAAGTCATTTCTTTTTTGCCTTGCCAATCTATTGTAAAGCTTCCATTTTCCTGAGAAAAACCAAGAATCGGAAGTAAAAAAAAGTATAAAATCAAAACTTGTTTCATAGGTTGGGAAAACAAAATTGTTTGCAAAATATTTTAGTAAGTAAAAATATAGTATTTCATGTTATAGTAATAATAAAAAGTATATTTTTGCGTTCGTAACTATAGGTTATTTTCTGGTAAAAAACAGCTAAATAAAATTATTAGAACAGATGTTGCTAATTAAATGTTAATTATTATATTGCAACACCTAAATTTATCACCTAAGAATGAGTATGAAAGTAAACAAAATTGTAGTCTTGCAATTAATGATGTCAATGGTATTGATGTTGGGCACGGCTAGTTGTAGCAAAAAATCGAGTTCCACTCACGCTTCTCGAGCGACTGGATGGGATGTAGATAGTCAGAATGGAACGGCTGCTAGAAATGCAGGAAAAAAACAACAGGCTGGTCCTGGTTTAGTTTTTGTTGAAGGAGGTACATTTACTATGGGTAAAGTACAAGATGATGTTATGCACGATTGGAATAACACACCTACTCAACAACACGTTCAGTCATTCTATATGGATGAAACCGAAGTTACGAATGGTATGTACTTAGAATACCTAGAGTGGTTGAAGAAAGTTTTCCCTCCAACAGAAGAAAATTACAAAAACATTTACACAGGAGCGTCTCCTGATACATTAGTGTGGAGAAATCGTTTAGGATACAACGAAACGATGACTAACAACTATTTAAGACATCCTTCATATGCTGAGTATCCTGTAGTTGGTGTTAACTGGATTCAGGCTGTTGAATTCAGTAAATGGAGAACAGACCGTGTAAACGAAGCTGTTTTAGAAAAAGACGGATACATTAAAAGAGGTGCAAAAACTAATGATGTTACTGCAGAAAGTTTGTTCAATACTGAGGCTTATTTAGCTTCTCCATCTACTCAATATGGAGGTAATGAAGAAATTGTGTTGAAGAAAAACCCTACTGGAAGAAGACCAAAAGCAGGAAAAGATGGAGTAGTTCCAGAAGAGAAAAATGTATATGCACAACGTTCTTCAGGAGTTATTTTGCCAGAATACAGACTTCCAACTGAAGCAGAATGGGAGTATGCAGCAGCTGCTGACGTAGGACAAAGAGAGTACAATATTTATAAAGGACAAAAGAAATACCCTTGGTCTGGAGATTATACTCGTTCTTCAAAACGTAAAAACAGAGGTGATCAATTGGCTAACTTTAAACAAGGAAACGGTGATTACGGTGGAATTGCAGGTTGGTCTGATGACGGAGCTGATATCACTAATAAAGTGAAAAGCTACGCAGCTAACGATTTTGGATTGTATGATATGGCGGGTAACGTTGCTGAATGGGTAGCTGACGTTTACAGACCTATTATCGATAATGAAGCAAATGATTTCAACTACTTTAGAGGTAACCTTTATGCTAAAAACAAAATTGGCAAAGATGGTAAAATCGAAATCGTGTCAACTTCTAACATTAAATATGATACTTTAAGTAACGGTAAAATTGTAGCGAGAAACCTTCCGGGAGAAATTGCTCAAGTTCCAGTTGACGATCAAGAAACATATTTGAGAACGAACTTCAGCACAAGTAATAATATCAATTATAGAGATGGTGATAAACAATCTTCTAGATATTTTGACTTCGGAGATTCAGAGTCTGGTCCAAAAGCTGATCAAGCAATGTACAATTCTCCTAAACACAATATCACTACTGATAGTTTAGGAAAAATGATCAGAAAATATGATAGCTCTAGTAAACGTACTACTTTAATCGATGATAAAGTAAGAGTTTACAAAGGAGGTTCTTGGAGAGATAGAGCTTACTGGTTAGATCCAGCTCAAAGAAGATACTTCCCTCAAGATATGGCAACTGACTACATTGGTTTCAGATGTGCAATGTCAAGAGTAGGATCTAAATCTGAAAAAAGAAAATCGCCAAGGAATTAAGATTTAGAAATTCCAATATAAAAAATTCCAAATTCCAAATGCTGTATATTCAGTCTGGAATTTGGAATTTTTTTATTGTTTTTTTTCTACTTTTATCATCTAATAAAAAATATTTAAATGAATATTCAAGACATTCATAATCTGTTTTTGAAATGTAAATCGCTTTCAATTGATACACGAAAAATTGAAAAAGATTCTATGTTTTTTGCTATTAAAGGAGAAAATTTTGACGCTAATACTTTTGCTGAAGAAGCGTTGAACTTAGGAGCATTATTTGTTGTTATAGACAGCGAATCGTACTTTATTGATGAGAGAACTATTTTGGTTCAAAATAGTTTAGAGGCGCTGCAGGAATTGGCAAAATTTCATCGTAATTATTTGAAATTGCCTATTGTGGCTTTAACAGGAAGTAACGGAAAAACAACAACAAAAGAGTTGATTAATGTTGTTCTTTCTAAAAAATACAAAACGAAGGCTACAATTGGAAATCTAAACAATCATATTGGTGTGCCTCTGACTTTGCTGTCTTTTACAAAGGAAACCGAAGTTGGAATCGTTGAAATGGGAGCGAACCATAAAAAAGAAATTGAATTTTTATGTGAAATCGCACAACCGGATTATGGATATATTACCAATTTTGGAAAAGCGCATTTAGAAGGTTTCGGTGGTGTTGAAGGCGTTATTCAAGGTAAAAGCGAAATGTATCAATATTTGGCAAAAAATAGCAAAACTGCGTTTGTAAATCTTGATGATCCAATTCAGATTGAAAAATCAGCAGGAATAAAATCATTCACTTTTGGGTTGAATAACAAAAACGCTGATCTAAATATTAAAAAAATCGAAGCTAATCCTTTTGTTGTAATCGACTTTGAAAATTTTAGCGTCGAATCGCATTTAATTGGCTTATACAACTCAAATAACATCAATGCTGCGGTTTCTATCGGAAGTTATTTTAAAGTGGAAGATGAAGCAATTAAAGAGGCAATTGAGAATTACATTCCTGCCAATAATAGATCTCAATTACTGAAAAAAGGCTCAAATAAAATTATCTTAGATGCCTATAATGCAAATCCAAGCAGCATGGCGGTTGCAATTGCGAACTTCTTGCAGTTGGACAATCAGAATAAAGTAATGATTTTGGGTGATATGTTTGAATTAGGAGCTGAAAGTCCGCAAGAGCATAAGATTATTGTAGAATCGTTGTCAAATCAAAACGAATCTGTTTGCTATTTGATCGGAAAAATGTTTTTTGAGAATAAAATCTCAAATGATAAACTTCATTTTTTTGAAACATTTGATGATTTTGCAAATCATTTGAAGACACTTCATTTTGACGATAATACTATTTTAATAAAAGGTTCCAGAGGAATGGCTTTGGAGCGAACGTTAGACTATATTTCATAAAAAAGAGAGCCATTCACGTTAACGAATGGCTCTCTTTTTTATATACTCATTAAGAATCCAATAAGATTTTCTTTTTTATTCAGTCCGAGTTTTTTTCTAAGACGATATCGGGCTAATTCAACTCCTCCTGTCGAAATGTTCATGATTTCGGCAATTTCTTTGGTTGACATATTCATCAGCAAATAAGTTGATAAATCGAGCTCGCGCGGTGAAATAGTTGGATATTTTTCTTTGAGCCTTTTCAAGAATTCAAAATGAACGTTTTTAATGTGTTTCTCTAAGTCTTTCCAGCTTTTATCTGTATTTACTTCTTTCACAATGCTCTTATTGAGTTTGCTGACTTGAAATTTAGTTGATTCATCGAGCGCTTCAACGTCAATTTCTTTTAATTTGTGGATAATTCCGTTTAAAATTTTATTTTTCTTTACAACCTGTAAAGAGTTGTTGACAAGTTCTTTATCTTTTGCTAGAATCTTGATTTGAAGTTTGTCATTTTTCAGTTTTTCGATTTCTTTTTCAAGATCATATTGATCTTGTCTAATTTTTGATTCTTTTTCAAGATATAATCTTCTTTGTTCAATTGTTTCGTAGTATTTGTTTTTTCTGATTTTCATTTTAATTCGGTCAGAAATCACGTAAATAGCAATTATGATTAAAATAAAATAAATCATTAAAGCTAAAAAGTGTCTGTACCACGGCGGGGAAACTGTAAAAGATATCGTCGACGGCTCCGATTGAATACCGTAGCTGTTTCTCACTTTTACTTTCATTGTGTACTCTCCCTCGCGAAGATTGGTGTATTCTTTTATGGAAATTGTTGACCAATTGCTCCACTTGTCATCAAAAGGCTCTAATTGATACGAGAATTCAACATTTTCTAGGTTTTCATAGGTTGGAGAAGAAAATGTAAATCGCACATGATTTGATGAATAAGGAATTCGGATATTTTCAATTTTATTCTGATTGTTTCCTAAAATTATAGTGTCGCCAGGAAACGAAAAACTTCTAATGAAAGCTTTTGGTTTGGTAACAAAATTATTGAGCAATTCTGGGTCATAATGTGCAAGACCGTCAGTTAATCCGATAAAAATATTATTTGCATCAATAGTATTGACAGAAAGATAATTACTGACTAAATTACCAGTTAAATTTGAGAATGGCGCAACAATATTAGTGTAGTAATTGTTCTTTTTCATTAAAACACCGAGTGACTCATCAAAAGCATACCATAAGTTAGATTGCGAATCCTCGCTTAAACTGTTAATTACAGGAATATTTTTGAATAATTTCGACATGTTTTTGTCTTCATAAAACAAATCTTGCTCTTTAGAATATTTGAAAAAGTGATTGTTTGTTTGGAAATACAACTGATTATCAATTTTTTGAATACTTCCTATGTTTTTATACTGTGGTGTGAGATGATTTATTTTTTTGATTGAAGAAAAACGTGTCAAATCATCACTCAATCTCATTTGATAAATAGATTCGTCTTTTTTAAGCCATAAATACGAATCATCAAGCTCAAAACTGTTTGAAGATTTATCAAAGCCAATAACCTGATTTTTATGTACTAATCCGTTTGCTGTTTTTTGGAAAATAGCAAAACCATCATAATTAGAGCCAATGAAATAACCGGGATGATTTGGAATACTTTTAAATCCGAAATATCCTTTTGTATCTATAACATTGGTTACTCTTCCTCCTGAAATGACCAATGCGCCACGGTTATTAGAGCAAATAAGCTCGTTGTCAATAATTTGTACATTCCAAGATTGTGCCGTTGTCCCTTCAACAAGTTTAAAAGTATCTTCTTTGAAACTAGTGTTCCACACATGATAAAAAACACCTTGGTTTGTTGCTACATAAAGATTTCCTTGATGTACGACAGATGCATAAACTGTACTAATATCATAACTAAATCCAAAGTATGTAAAAGGAGAACCCTCGTTTACAAACGCAATACCGTTGTCAAGCCCAAGCCAAAGGTTGTTTTTGTTGTCTATAAATGAAGTTAAAACTGTATTGTTCTGTAGGCCTTTTTTTCGATTTAAATGCTGAATAATTTTTCCGTTATAATCGCAGATTGCAATTCCGTCCAAAACCGAATTCAAAACGATAAAATTATTGTTTATCGTTACACCACCTAAAGAGTTGTTCTTTTTGACAAAATTGTTAGCTTCTGTATTCCAGGGTGTAACTGTGTTGTTTTCATAAATAAATAGACCTTTTTCTAATGTAATAACTAATATTTTGTTTTTTGATAGGCTGTACATCGCCCAAATCTCGGTATTATTAAAACTTGTTGTATTTGGCAGTGAATATAGCTTTCCATTTTTATATTCTAATATCCCTTTTTCAATGTCTTGAAAATAGAGTTTGTTATTTACCATGAATGAAAACTGAAATCTTTTAGGAGCTTTTAAAATCGTCAGTTTGTTATCCTTAAATATATAGGCTCTAGCAAAAGATTGAAAAATCACCTGATTTCCGAATGTGTGAATTTTCCAGATGAAGTCAATTATTTTGATTTTGTTTTTGTCAACTTGTTTAGATAATGATATGTATTGAAGTCTGCCTTTTTCGTTTGGTTTAAAATAACCAAACTCATTATAACCACCCACAAAAATTTTCCCATCGTCGGCGATTTTTAGACATCGTACAGAAGTTAAATTTGGAAGTGGATATTTTCTCCAAGAAGATCCATCAAACTGTAAAAGTCCATTATTATTTGCAAAATAGAGGTTTCCGTTCTTGTCCTGTCCAATATTCCAGTTTTGAGTTCCTCCTTTATATTCATTTCGTTTGTAATTTCTTACATCTGGAAGCCCTATGTTTTTAACTTGACCAAAAAAATTGATTGTGAATAATGTAAAAAAAGTAATAATAAAATATGATTTTGTCAATTTCATAAAAATTTTTCGAATTTTTAAATTTTGATGCTTAAATGCCTTGTTTGTAGTGTTTTATAATATGTTTTCTACTACTATCTCGTTGTAGAAAGCTGTTTTCTTCATAAAAATAAGCAATCTTATACAACTGTAGTGTTTATTTTTATAATTAACATTTCGATAACATCTTAAATTTTATTTTTAAAATACATATTTACAGTGTATTAAAAAAAAAATGATGTGTTTTTGTAATGTTGAAAATTTTGTTTTGATGTGTTTTTGTAGTGAATTTTACTTGTTGATAGTAAAAAAATAACATTATTATTGCATCAAATTACTAATTAATTAACCAAAATTTTTAGAAAAATGAAATTAACAAAATTACTTATTTTTTGTATTTCATCTCTGTTATTCTCGGTTATAGCTGTGGCTCAGGATGTCACAGTAAACGGGATGATAAATGATGAGAGTGGAATGCCAGTTCCTGGTGCAACAATTGTATTAAAAGGTACAAAAAAGTCTACTGCATCAGACTTTGATGGGAAATTCCAGATTCAAGTTCCGTCAAACGGTGTTTTGACAGTTACTTTTATTGGTTACAGCCCAGTTAGCGAAGCTGTAAACGGAAGAACAAAAATCACATTTCAATTAAAACCAGAATCACAAACATTAAATGAGGTTGTGGTTGTTGGATACGGTACTCAAAAGAAATCAGTAGTTACTGGAGCAATTTCTAGTGTAAAAGCTGCAGATTTAGAAAAAGTACCAAACGGACGTGTTGAGCAGTCTTTACAAGGTAGGGTAGCGGGTGTTTCTGTTGCATCTACTTCTGGACAGCCAGGTTCAGCTTCGAAGGTACGTATTAGAGGTATAACTACTTTCAGAGAAGGTGGAAATGATCCTCTATGGGTAATTGATGGTATTGCAGTAGATGCTGGTGCAATTGGTTTCATCAATCAAAGTGATATCGAATCTATCGAGGTACTTAAAGATGCTGCTTCTGCTGCAATTTATGGTACTCGTGCTGCAACTGGGGTTATCTTGGTTACTACTAAAAAAGGTAAATCTGGTAAAATTTCTGTAAACTATAACGGATTTGCAGGAGTATCTGCTCCAGCTAAAGTATTAAATATGCTTGATGCTACGCAGTATGCAACTATTATGAATGAAAAATCTGTAGCAGACGGTGGTGCAGTTAAATATCCTAACCCATCATCTTTAGGAAAAGGTACTGATTGGCAAGATGCAATCTTTAATAAATCAGCTTTCAGATACACACACGAATTAAGCTTCAGCGGTGGTGGTGAAAAATCTACTTTCTATGCTTCTTTTGGAATCCAAGATCAAGATGGTATTGTTACAACTGATATTTCTAACTATACAAAGAAAAATTTCCGTTTAAACTCTACTCACAAAATTTCTGAGTACTTTACTTTCGGTCAAACTTTTGGTTATACACACCAAAAATCTTCTTCACTTGGAAACACAAACAGTGAGTTTGGTGGACCTTTAAGTTCTGCAATCAACTTAGACCCTCTTACTCCATTAGTTGAAACAGATCCTGCTAAAACTAGCACAGGTTTCTATACAAATCCAAATGTAATTAGAGATGCAAACGGAAACCCTTACGGTATTTCTTCTTTAGTGCAACAAGAGATGAGCAACCCATTAGCATA
This sequence comes from Flavobacterium daemonense, assembly GCF_007341385.1. Taxonomy (GTDB): domain Bacteria; phylum Bacteroidota; class Bacteroidia; order Flavobacteriales; family Flavobacteriaceae; genus Flavobacterium; species Flavobacterium daemonense. The sequence continues at coordinate 75,305 of NZ_VJYD01000005.1, read as the reverse complement.
TACTCAAACTAGATTAGGTGGTTATAACTGGTCTGATGATTTTGTAGGGAATGCTTATTTAGAGGCTAACATCACTAAACACTTAAAATTCAGAACTACACTTGGTGGTAAATTAGCTTACTGGGGTAGCCAAGCTTTCACGCCAGTTTTCTTCTTGAATCCTAACGTTAAAGCTGATAGAAACAATTTCAATCAAAACAATGAGAAATCATTTGCTTGGACTCTTGAAAACATTTTAACTTACTCTAATAAATTTGGAAATCATAGTGTAAATGTATTAGCTGGACAAGGTGCTTATGTTGAAAATATTGGTACTGTTGTTAATACTACAATGTTTGGATTACCAATTTCAAGCTATAAAGATGCTTCTTGGAACTTTGATATTCCTCAAACAGACAGATCAACTACAACAAGTGATAAGACTGAGCACAAATTAGCTTCATTATTCTTACGTGGAAACTACGATTATATGGAGAAATACCTTTTCACTGGAATCGTTCGTCGTGATGGATCAACTCGTTTTGGTGAAAACAAAAAATTCGGAGTTTTCCCTTCATTCTCTTTAGGATGGGTTATTTCAAAAGAAGGATTCTGGAAAGAAAACAATGTAGTTAATACATTAAAACTACGTGGAGGATACGGAGTTGTTGGTAACGATAACATCGATGATTTCAAATATAGAGCGTTAGTTGTTGGAGGTTATAACTATGCAGTAGGAAATACTGGAAACATTACAACTGGTTATGGAAACTCTACTTTGCCAAACCCAGATTTAGGTTGGGAAGAAACTGCACAAACAACTGTTGGTCTTGATGCAAAACTTTTCAATGATTTCACGCTTGCAGCTGATTACTACAAAAAAACAACTAAAGGAATCTTAAGAAATGTTGTTATTCCTGGTTACGTAGGAGTTGTTGACGCACCTTCTGCTAACATTGCAGATATGAACAACAGTGGTTTCGAGATTGAACTTGGCTACAAGAAAAGACTTGGTGAGTTTAACTTAGGAGTTAACGGTAACGTTGCTTATTTGAAAAATGAAATCACTTATGTAGGTTCATCTACAAATTATATTGTTGGAGACGCTACTTTCCAATCTATGGGACCTGTAACAAGAACACAAGTAGGACATTCATTCAACGAGTTTTATGGTTACAAAACAGCAGGAATTTTCCAAAATGCTGCTGAAGTTGCTGCTTACAAAAATGCGTCAGGAGGAATGATTCAACCAAATGCTAAACCTGGGGATTTCCGTTGGGTAGATACAAATGGTGACGGAGCTATCTCTGATGATGACAAACAATTCTTAGGAACTAACTTGCCTAAATACACTTTCGGTCTTACTGTAAATTTAGATTACAAAAACTTTGATTTCATGGCATTTACTCAAGGATCTGCAGGAAGCAAAATTTTCCAAGGTTTAAGAAGACTTGATATCTTGAATGCAAATTACCAAACAAAAGCTTTAGACCGTTGGACTGGAGAAGGAACTTCAAATGATTATCCGAGATTGAGTAATAATGATCCAAATAAAAACTTCACTAACATGTCTGATTTTTATTTAGAAAATGGAAATTACTTACGCTTAAAAATCGTTCAGTTTGGTTACACTATGCCAAGCGCTATATCATCTAAAATTGGTGCTGATAAAGTTCGTTTTTACTTAACAGGAGAGAACTTAATCACGTTCACTAAATATACTGGATATGACCCAGAAATTGGAGGTCAGGTTTATGGTGTAGATAAAGGAGTTTATCCACAAGCTAGATCTATACTGTTTGGTGCAAACATTCAATTTTAAAAAATTAAAGAATTATGAAAACTAAAAATTTTAAATATATATATATTGCTTTGGCAATGGCAGCTTTAGGATCTTGTTCTGAAGATTTCGTAACCATTGACCCGCAAGGAAAATTTGACACAAGTACTTACTTTTCTAACGAATCAGAGTGTTACGCTGCTTTGATTGGAACGTACGATCCGATTAGAAAAAATACGGGTGGTTTTGAGAACATGGTAGCAATGATGAACGCTGGATCTGATGATTTCTATGCTGGTGGTGGAGGTCCAACAGATGGAACTGGAATTCAAAACTTCTCTACGCATTCACTTACATCAATCATAATTCCAGGAAGTTTCTGGAGTGATCACTATCAAGGTGTTTCTAGAGCAAACATTTTGATTGAAAAGATCCCAGCTGCAACTATGGATGATAATAAGAAAAGCAGATTTATTGCAGAAGCAAAAACACTTCGTGCACTATACTATTTCAATTTAGTGAGATTGTTTAAAAACATTCCTCTAATCTTGAAGCCTTTAAACACTGCAACAATTTATGATCCAGAGCAATCTACTCCTGAGGCAGTTTACGCACAAATCGAAAAAGATTTGCTTGAAGCAATCCCTGCTTTGCCAAATACTGTTGATGTAGCTACTGAGGGTGGAAGATTTAATAAAGGTGCTGCACAAGCATTACTAGGAAAAGTATATTTATTTGAAAATAAGAAACCTGAAGCTGCTGCAGTTTTAGCTCAAGTAAATGGTACTCCAGGACAAACAAATCAATACGGAAATAAATTGCTTGCTAATTTCAATGATTTATGGGTAGTTGCTAACAAATTCAACGCAGAGTCATTAATTGAAGTTTCGCACTCTAGTGCTGGTAACTCAAACTGGGATTTCTGGGGTTCTGGAAGAGATGAAGGAAACTCATTAAACGTTATGGTTGGACCTAGAGGTTATTCTAAAAAAGGAAACGGTGCGCCAGATCTTCCATCAGGATGGAGTTTTAGTGTTCCTACTCAAAAATTGTATGATTTCATGAAAAACGATCCACGTTTTGCTGCTACAATTCTTGACGTAAAAGCACTAAAAGCTGCTGGTCAAGCAGATTATATCGGTGGTTACCAAGATACGGGTTATTTCTTGAACAAATTCCTTCCAAGAACAGGTGATGTTCGTACAGGTGGAGGTGCTGCTGAGTTAAACTACAAACAAGATTCTTACATCATCAGACTTGCTGATACGTACTTAATGGAAGCTGAAGCATTAGGTTCTGGACCAAGAGCGCAAGCATTGCTTGACGCTGTTAGAGCTAGAGTTGGTTTGGCATCAGTTCCTGTAACTTTAGACGCTATCAAAAACGAAAGAAGAATGGAGTTGGCTGGTGAAGGACACAGATTCTTCGATTTAGTAAGATGGGGAGATGCAGCTGCTGCATTATCTGACAGAGGTTTCAACGCTGGTACAGATGAGATTTTCCCAATACCATACACTGAACTTAATGGTACTAAATTGAAACAAAATCCTAACTATCAATAATTAGGATTAAACAATAAAAAGGAATAAAACCTAATATAAATTTAAAAGAGTGTATGCCTAATGCTAGCTTTAGCATTAGGTATGCCCTATAAAACTGCAGTAAAAATGCAATCTTAATACTATGATTGCTTCAAAGCAAATGCTTCATTTATTAGTTGCTGGTGCAGTGATGTTATAAATTTAAAACAGGAAAAATTTATTTAGTGATTAGATGCGATGGAGAAATTGCTCCTAGTGCTATCACAATGAAAGGCGTGGAATTACGCAGAAAATAATAAAGATTAAGTTAAGTTTAAGTTTGGTTGTAAATAGCCCATAATCGTTATGAGTATGGGCTATTTTTTAAATCCTTCCTTAAGCTGTCAGAAAGCGAGTTTTCTGAGAACTTGTATTTAGAATTTAATAAAAAGGAAAGAATGAAAAATAATAGTTTAAAAATTCTATGTTTTTTGTTTTCAGTGGCTGCCTTTGCCCAGCCCAAAGCAAAAAAAGAATTTACAACCAACGGGAAAAAAGTAACCGTATATACGACTGCTGAGAATTCTAATTTAAGACTAACTTCTACAGATAATTTAACTTTTTCAGCATCAAAACAGCCTCTTGAAATTGAATCTTCTGTTTTTGTTGAGCCATCAAAAAAGTTTCAGACTTTTATGGGAATTGGTGGTGCGATCACAGACGCGAGTGCTGAAATTTTTGCCAAGCTTTCAAAAGAAAAACAAACAGAATTCTTAAATGCTTACTACGATAAACAAAAAGGTATTGGCTATTCTTTGCTAAGAACAACGATTCAGAGTTCTGATTTTAGCAGTGGAAGCTATTCTTATATCAAAGAAGGAGATAAGGATTTAAAAACATTTTCTATTGAGCATGACAGACAATTTCGTATTCCGTTGATCAAACAAGCCATTCAGACTGCAGGTGGAAAATTAACAACTTATGTTGCTCCTTGGTCACCAAATGCTTTCATGAAAGATACTAAAAATGTTCTAAAAGGCGGTACATTATTGCCTGAATATTATCAGACTTGGGCTAATTTTTATGCCAAGTTCATAAAAGAGTACGAGAAAGAAGGAATTCCGATTTGGGGAACTTCAACTCAAAATGAGCCAATGGCGGTTCAGACTTGGGAATCTTGCATCTATACTGCCGAAGCCGAAAGAGATTTTATCAAAAACTTCCTGGGGCCAACTTTGAAAAAAGAAAAATTAGGCGATGTAAAAATAATTGTTTGGGATCACAATCGTGATTTGATGAATTACAGAGCAAATGTTATTTATTCTGATCCAGAAGCTTCAAAATATGTTTGGGGAATGGGTTTTCACTGGTATGAAAACTGGTCTGGCGGATCATCGATGTTTGACAATGTTGGAAAAGTAAACGAAGCGTATCCAGACAAAAAACTTTTATTTACTGAAGGTTGTGTTGAAAAATTTGATGCCAAAAAATATCAGTTTTGGGGCAATGGCGAGAGATACGGTATTTCAATGATTAATGATTTTAATAATGGAACAGTAGGATGGACAGATTGGAATATTCTATTGGATCAAAATGGAGGTCCTAATCATGTCGGTAATTTTTGTTTCGCTCCAATTCACGCAGACACAACAACAGGTGAATTGATCTACACGCCGTCTTATTATTATATCGGACATTTTTCAAAATTCATTCACTTAAATGCAGTTCGCGTTAGCACTGCAGTAAGCAGAAGTGCTTTATTGAGTACTTCATTTTTAAATACTGATGGTACAATGGCAACAGTTGTCATGAACCAGTCAGACAAAGAGATTACTTATAACTTAATTATAGGTGCTGAAAAGACTGTAGTTAAGATTCCTGCGCATGCTATACAAACACTTGTATATTAATATCATTTGTAAATCCCGAGGGTTGATTTGAATCATCCAAATTGACCCTCAATTTACTTTTTCTAAATTAAATCGTTTTTTTAAAAGTACAATGAAAGCCATAAGCAGCATTTTAATCGTCCCAATACTATTACTGCAAATAAGTTGTAATTCATCAAAAATTGCAGGCGCTTCTGCGGTTTCTGATTCTAAATCAAATAAAAAAATACAGGTCTATACTACGGCCGAAAACACCAATTTTAAATTATCATTATCGAATAATTTAATTGCAAACAACACATCACAACAAACAACTTCATCAGTTTCTATTAATGTAGATCCTGAACATACAGATCAAACTTTCCTCGGAATTGGAGGGGCAATTACAGACGCAAGTGCAGAAGTTTTTGCCAAATTATCGCCAAAAAAACAACAGGAATTTTTAACTGCTTACTACGATAAAAATAAAGGAATTGGCTATACATTAGCTAGAACCAACATTCATAGCTGTGATTTTAGCAGCGACAGTTACACTTATGTTGCTGAAGGCGACAAAGAATTGAAGACCTTCAATATTGACCACGATCGAAAATACAGAATTCCACTTCTAAAAAAAGCAATCGAAACAGCCGGCGGGAAATTAACGTTATTTGTTAGTCCATGGAGTCCCCCAGCTTTCATGAAAGACAATAACGATATTTTGCACGGCGGCGTTTTATTGCCGGAATTTGCTCAGTCATGGGCAAATTACTATGTGAAATTCATAAAAACATACGAAAAAGAAGGTATCCCAATTTGGGGACTAACCATTCAAAATGAACCAGCGGCAAAACAAAGATGGGAATCTTGCATCTATACTCCGGAAGCCGAAAGAGACTTTTTGAAAAATTTTCTTGGACCAACTTTACAAAAAGAAGGACTTGGATCAAAAAATGTAATTATTTGGGATCACAACCGAGGCGAAATGCTTGAAAAACGTGCCAATCTGGTTTTCTCTGATCCTGAAGTTTCAAAATTTGCTTGGGGAATTGGATTTCATTGGTACGAAACGTGGAGCGGCGGACCGCCTAGATTTGAAAGTGTAGGCGAAGTGCATAAAGCTTTCCCAAATAAAGGACTTTTATTTACTGAAGGTTGCATTGAAAAATTTGATGCTTCAAGATTTCAGTTTTGGGGAAATGCTGAACGTTACGGTCTTAATATGATTAATGATTTCAATAACGGAACCGTAGGCTGGACAGATTGGAATATTCTTCTTGACCAAAATGGCGGTCCAAACCACGTTGGCAATTTTTGCTTTGCGCCAATTCACGCCGATGTTACAAAAGATGAATTGATATATACGCCAATGTATTATTATATTGGACATTTCTCAAAATTCATTCATTCGAATGCAAAACGCATAACACAGACCATTAGTGATAAAACCCTTTTGAGTACGTCATTTAAAAATACCGACGGAAAAATTGCCACTATTGTAATGAACCAAACCGACAAAGATGTTGTATACAATTTAACCAGCAACACTTTAAAAACCACTATTACTATTCCTGCACACGCTATTCAGACAATTGTTTACTAGCTGTTACTAACTAAAAAACTATAAAATGAACCTCAATTTTAAAACCACAATAAAAGCATTGTTTTTTGCTACAGCAATATTTGCTCAAGTAAAATGCTCGTCTTCAAACGATGTGACTGATCCTGCGCCTGTAACGCCACCAGTTGTAACGCCGCCAGTGACAGTAACAAATGATGTTGATTTTTGGCTGACAAAAGGCAATCAAAGTGTTCTTTTGGCTAAACAAACAGGAATATTAGGATTTGGAACTACTTACAATACATTTCAAAATATTGTAGTAGACGAAGCAATAAAATATCAAACGGTTGATGGTTTTGGATATACGCTAACAGGAGGAAGTGCTGATGTGATCAATCAAATGACTCCAGCAAAAAAGAGTGCTCTTTTACAGGAACTTTTTGGTTCAGGCGAAAACTCAATCGGAATAAGTTATATCAGAATCAGTATTGGTGCGTCAGATTTACATGCGTCGCCTTTTACGTACGATGATCTTGCAACAGGAGAAACAGATATGGATTTAACAAAATTCAGTTTGGATAAAGACAAAGCCGGAGTAATTTCTCTTTTGAAAGAAATTCTAGCGATCAATCCGAAGATTTTAATTCTGGCTACTCCATGGTCGGCACCAATTTGGATGAAAGATAAAGACAGTTTTACTGGCGGAAAATTACAACCACAATATTATGATGTATATGCTAAATATTTTGTAAAATACATTCAGCAAATGAAAGCGGAAGGAATTACAATTGATGCCGTAACGCCTCAAAATGAGCCTCTGAATGATAAAAATAACCCAAGTATGTATATGTCTGATGTGGAGCAGACAAATTTTATAAAAACAAGTTTGGGACCTGCTTTTAAAGTGGCAGGAATTAAAGCAAAAATTATTGCTTATGACCACAATTGCGATGTTCCAAGTTATCCAAAAACTGTTTTGGCTGATGCTGATGCATCACCTTTCGTAGACGGTTCTGCATTTCATTTGTATGCAGGAAACATTACGGCGCTTTCAGATGTTTATAATGCTTTTCCAACAAAAAATGTTTATTTCACGGAACAATGGACATCATCAACAGGTGAATTTGGAGGTGATTTAAAATGGCATCTTAAAAATGTAATTATCGGTTCAATGAGAAATTACAGCAAGAATGCTCTAGAATGGAATTTAGCCAACAACGGTTCTTTTGAACCACATACTTCAGGAGGCTGTAATATGTGTAAAGGTGCTTTGACAGTAACATCGAGTGAAACTTTTCAGAGAAATGTTGCTTATTATATCATTGCGCATGCATCAAAATTTGTTCCGGCTGGTTCTATTAGAATTGGAAGCAACATTAGCGGTAATCTTCAAAACGTGGCTTTTGTTACGCCAACAGGATCTAAGGTTTTAATTGTTGAAAACGACGGATCTGATATGGAAATGTTCAATATTAAATACAAGGATAAATGGGTTGCTGTTACGCTTGATGGTGGATCAGTAGGAACATTTACTTGGAAATAATAAGACAATTTAAAATTCAGAATTAATACGGTTTCAACATGAAAAAAATAATTATTGCAGCACATTTTTTAATTGCTGTTGCTTCATATGGACAAGGTTTTTTACATAGAGATGGTCAAAACATTGTTGATGGAAACGGCAAAAATATCATTTTAAGAGGATTAGGTCTTGGCGGTTGGATGGTTCAAGAAGGATATATGTTGCAAACACAGCCATTCGCTAGTCCGCAATATCAAATCAAGCAAAAAATTCAAGACGTTGTTGGTGAGCAAGGAACGAAAGAGTTTTATGCCGCTTATAAAGCAAACGGAATTACGAAACGTGATATCGATTCATTGGCAAAATGGGGTTTCAATTCGGTTCGTCTTCCAATGCATTACAATTTATACACGCCATCAATTCAAGAAGAGAAAAATGGTGAAATTACTTTTTTAGAAGAAGGTTTCACAATGACAGATAATTTGGCGAAATGGTGTGCCGAAAATAAAATGTACCTGATTTTAGACTTGCATGCTGCTCCGGGCGGTCAAGGAAATGATGCTGCGATATCGGATTATGATACTACAAAACCATCACTTTGGAACAGTGAAGCCAATCAGAAAAAAATGATTGCTTTATGGAAAAAACTGGCTTCTCGCTACAGAGATAATCAGTGGATTGGCGGTTACGACATTATAAATGAACCAAACTGGAATTTTACCGGAACTAATAAAAACGGCTGTGACGAAAATTCAAACGGGCCTTTGAGAGATCTGATGGTTGCAGTTACAAAAGCGATTCGCGAAGTCGATCCTAATCACTTGGTTATTATCGAAGGAAATTGCTGGGGTAATAACTACAACGGAATTTTTCCTTTATGGGATGAAAATATGGCATTGAGTTTTCATAAATATTGGAACTATAATACCGTAGGTTCGATTCAAAAAATGCTGGATTATAGAAAGCAATACAATGTGCCGATCTGGTTAGGAGAAAGCGGAGAAAACTCAAATGTTTGGTTTAAAGATGTTTTGACTTTGGTTGAAGGCAACAACATTGGCTGGGCTTTTTGGCCAATGAAAAAAATCGAAAATATTGCAGGCGTGACTTCGGTGACAAAAATTCCAGAATATGATGTTTTATTGAAATACTGGAAAGACGGCGGACAAAAACCAACTCCAGAATTTGCAAAGAAAACGCTGATGAAAATGGCTGATAATTACAAAATGGAAAACGTAACCGTTAAGCCAGATGTAGTTGATGCAATGTTTAGACAAGTTCAAACAAACGACACAAAACCGTATAAAAAGCATGTTATTCCTGGGAAAATTGCAGCAACGCAATATGATTTAGGGACAAACGGATATGCTTATTCTGATAAAGATTTTATAAACTACCGAGTTGAAACTGGAAATTTTGACCAATGGAATAAAGGAAATACCATGAGAAATGACGGTGTTGACATTTTGCCATGTAAAGATTCAGGATCAAATGGTTATCAGGTTTCTTTTATCGAAGATGGAGAATGGCTGCAGTTTACATCTGAAGTTGAAAAACAAGGAAAATACAAAGTTGCAATTCGTTATTCGAGTGAAAAAGCAGAAGGAAAACTTCATTTTGAAACTGCTGATGGAAAAAAATCAGAATCGATTGTCCTTCCTGCAACTGGTGGAAATGACAAATGGAAAACGATTGTTTTATCTAATGTAGAATTGCAAGCTGGAACAAATAAAATTAAAGCTGTTTTTGAAAAAGGAGGCTTCAATTTAAATTATTTGGATTTTACTAAGGCAAAAAAATAAAAGCACAATTAACATAACTTTTAAATAAGTTTTTTTCTTTAAAGTCCCGTAAACGCTAGCTTTACAGATTAAAATTTTTTAAAGCATGAAAAAGATAAACAAAATTATTTTAGTAGTATTTCTACTTTTTGCAACGGGTTCATTTTTTGGTCAGAATGTAAAGATTATGACCTATAACGTTCGTTTGGATATTTCTTCAGATGGAGAAAATGCGTGGCCAAACCGAAAGGATTATTTTGCATCTCAAATACAGTTTTACAGTCCTGATATTTTTGGAGTTCAGGAAGCGACTCCAAATCAGGTTAACGATATAGTTTCGGCTTTGCCAGAATATCAAAATTTCGGAATTGCGAGAGAAGGCGTTGGAAAAGGAGAAGCGTGTACGATTTATTACAAAAAAAGCCGTTTTCAATTATTAGACTCCAATACATTTTGGCTTTCACAAACTCCTGATGTAATTTCAAAAGGCTGGGACGCTGCTTATTATAGAATTTGTACATACGGTCTTTTTAAAGATCTAAAAACAAAAAAAGTGTTTTATATCTTTAATCTGCATTTGGATGATACAGGCGAAGTTGCTAGAACGAAGGGTGTTGAACTTGTTTTGTCGAAAATTAAAGCAGTAAATACAAAAAAATATCCTGTTTTTTTAATGGGAGATTTCAATGCAGAGCCAGACACGAAACAAATTGCGGCAGTAAAAAAAGTAATGGATGATACAAAAGATATTTCGATCGAAAAACCTTTTGGGCCATCTGGAACGTTCAATGATTTTAAACACGACAAACCTGTAACCTTATTGCTTGATTACATTTTTGTTTCAAAAAATAGCGGACTAAAGATTTATAAACATGCAGTTTTAAGTGATTCTAAAGATTTAAAATATCCGTCAGATCATTTACCTGTTTTAATAGAAGTAGATTAAAAATGAAAAACATCAACAAAAAACTTCAAATTTTACTTTTGCTGCCATTAATTGCAGTTCAAATAAAATGCGGTTCTTCAAAAAGCACAGCTTCCAATTCTGGAAAAGCTGAATCTTGGATTACGACCACAGACGAAACATCGAAATTGAAAAAACAACCAGATTTGGTTTTCAATTCAGATGCGAATTCGAATCAGACCATTTTGGTTGACGCTTCTCAAAAATTCCAGACCATTGAAGGTTTTGGGTTTGCATTGACAGGAGGAAGTGCTCAGAGTATCTTGAAATTAGATAAGGCAAAGAGAGAAGCATTGCTTCAAGAGCTTTTTTCTAGAAAAAATGATGCTGTTGGTCTAAGTTATTTAAGAATCAGTATTGGTGCTTCTGATTTGAATGAAACAGTTTTTTCGTATGATGATATGCCAGAAGGCCAAACAGATTTGAAATTAGAACACTTCAATCTTGGACCAGACTTGAAAGACGTAGTTCCAGTTTTAAAAGAGATTTTAGCAATAAATCCGAAAATAAAAATTATGGGTTCTCCATGGTCGCCTCCAGTTTGGATGAAAGATAATGGAAATACAAAAGGTGGAAGTTTGCAACCAAAATATTACCAGGTGTATGCTGAATATTTTGTAAAATATATTCTAGCAATGAAAGCACAAGGAATTGTTATTGATGCTATCACGCCTCAAAACGAGCCTTTGCATCCAGGGAACAATCCAAGTTTGCTGATGCTGGCAGAACAGGAGGCAGATTTTGTTGGAAATAATTTAGGACCAGCATTCAAAGCAGCAGGAATCAAAACTAAAATTATTGTTTACGATCATAACTGCAATAAGCCAGAATATCCTTTGACTATTTTAAAAGACGCAAAAGCAAATCCGTTTGTGACGGGTTCTGCATTTCACTTATATGAAGGGGATATCAGTGCTTTGACTAAAGTTCACGATGCATTTCCAAACAAAGATTTATACTTTACAGAACAATATACAGGTTCAAAAAGCAGTTTTGAAAATGATTTGAAATGGAGTGTAAAAAATGTGGTAATTGGTTCAATGAGAAATTGGAGCAAAAACGCACTTTCATGGGGATTGGCAAATGATGAAAATTACAAACCATTTACGCCAGGCGGATGTTCTACTTGTAAAGGTGCTTTAATGATTGACCAAAATCAGAATATTAAAAGAGAAGTTGGGTATTATATTATTGGCCACGCTTCAAAATTTGTTCCAGAAGGTTCAGTAAGAATCGGCAGTAATATTGCTGGAAATTTACATAATGTAGCTTTCAAAACGCCATCAGGACAAATTGTTGTAATTGTTGAAAATGATGGAACTGCTGCAGAAACATTCAATATCAAATACAATCAAAAACAAATTTCAACTACTTTAAACGCTGGTGCAGTAGCAACTTACGTTTGGTAATCAAAATTAAATTCATGAAGAAATTAACCACATTTGCCTTGTTGATGGTTTCGTTTTTTGCGGCTGCTCAACAAGAAACAATAGATCAGAAAGTGAATGATCTGTTGAAGAAAATGACTATTGAAGAAAAAATAGGTCAGCTTAACCAATATACTGGTGATAATCAGGCAACAGGGCCTATCACCATCAACCCAAACAAACAAGCAGAAATCAAACAAGGTTTGATTGGTTCGATGCTGAATATTATTGGAACAAAATATACCAGACAATATCAGGAATTGGCAATGCAGTCTCGTTTAAAAATTCCGTTGCTGTTTGGTCAGGATGTTATTCACGGTTATAAAACAACATTCCCAATTCCGTTAGCCGAAGCAGCGAGCTGGGATTTAGCAGCAATTGAGTTGGCGGCAAGAGTTGCAGCGACAGAAGCGGCAGCAAGCGGAATTCACTGGACATTTGCGCCAATGGTTGATATTGGTCGCGATCCAAGATGGGGAAGAGTAATGGAAGGTGCTGGAGAAGATACTTACTTAGGTTCTAAAATCGCTTACGCACGTGTAAAAGGTTTTCAAGGAAATAAACTTGGAGATTTAAACTCTGTTATGGCTTGCGTAAAACACTTTGCTGCTTATGGCGCAGGTGTTGGCGGAAGAGATTATAACTCAGTTGATATGAGCGAAAGAATGTTGCTTGAAACGTATTTGCCTCCGTTCAAATCGGCTTTAGATGCTGGTGCGGCAACATTTATGAATTCATTTAATGACTTAAACGGAATTCCAGCAACAGGAAATGCACATTTACAGCGTGATATTTTAAAAGGAAAATGGAATTTTCAAGGTTTCGTAGTTTCAGACTGGGGTTCAATTGGCGAAATGGTAGCGCACGGTTACTCAAAAAATCTTAAAGAAGCTGCTTATTCGGCGATTACTGCTGGAAGTGATATGGATATGGAAAGTAACGCTTACCGTAAAAATTTAGCAGAATTAGTAAAAGAAGGTAGAGTTTCTGTTGATTTGATCGATGATGCTGTAAAACGTATTTTACGCAAAAAATTTGAATTAGGATTATTTGACGACCCATACAGATATTCAGATGAAAAGAGAGCTGAGAAAGTTTTGGCTAATCCTGAAAACAGAAAAGCTGCTCTTGAAGTGGCACAAAAAAGTATTGTTTTATTAAAGAATGAAAACCAAACGTTGCCACTTTCTAAAAACTTAAAAACGATTGCTTTCATTGGTCCAATGGTGAAAGAATACAAAGCCAATATGGGATTTTGGTCGGTTGAATTGCCAGATGTGGATTATGATAAATGGGTAGTTTCACAATGGGATGGTTTGCAGAATAAAGTAGGTAAAAATACCAAATTGCTTTACGCAAAAGGTTGTGATGTTGACGGAGACAATAAAGATGGTTTTGCCGAAGCGGTAGCAACTGCAAAACAAGCGGATGTTGTTATTTTGAGTATTGGTGAAAGACGCGATATGAGCGGTGAAGCAAAAAGCCGTAGTAATCTTGGTTTGCCAGGTGTTCAAGAAGATTTAGTAAAAGCGATTCAGGCAACTGGAAAACCGGTTGTGGTTTTAGTAAATGCTGGGCGTCCACTTATTTTTAACTGGACTGCAGATAACGTTCCAGCAATTGTTTACACTTGGTGGTTAGGAACTGAGGCTGGAAATGCAATCGCTAATGTTTTATTTGGAGATTATAATCCGTCTGGAAAATTGCCTATGACTTTCCCAAGAGAAGTTGGTCAAATTCCAATTTACTACAATCATTTCAGTACGGGAAGACCAGCTAAAGATGAAGACTCAAAAAATTATGTTTCGGCATATATTGATTTGAAAAACTCACCTAAATTCCCATTCGGATATGGTTTGAGCTATACAAAATTTGATTATTCAGGTTTGAAATTGTCTTCAACAAAAATCAAAAGCAACGAAACAATTAAGGTTTCTTTCCAATTATCAAATGTTGGAAAAGTTGCTGGAGAAGAAGTTGTTCAGTTGTATTTGAAAGATAAATTTGGTTCTGTAGTTCGTCCAGTTTTAGAATTAAGAGATTTTCAAAAGGTGAAATTAAATGCAGGCGAATATAAAACAATTGAGTTTACAATTGATAAAGAGAAACTTTCATTCTATAATAATAAATTAGAATGGGGCGCAGAACCTGGTGATTTTGAAGTAATGATTGGAGCTTCGTCAGCAGATATAAAACTTAGAGCAGACTTTGAATTAGTAGAATAGTAAAAGTCTATTTAAAAATTGGCGTTATGGATTTTATAAAGGGTTTTGAAATTATTTCAAAACAGTATTTATAAAATCCATAGCGCCAATTCCTTTATACGACGCATATAATGCTTTGTCAAAAGCTTCGCGTTTTGCTTTTTTGTCTTTCGCCTCAGTTTCAACAATCATTTCGTTGAAAATTTTTTCTTGCTGTTGGCTGTATTTTATTGATTCTTCTAATAAATAAGTTTTCGAAACAAACCCGAAAGAAGTCCAGATTTTGGTTCTTATTTTTTTATTTATTTCTTTTAATGGATTAGTACTCATATCGCTCACATTGATTTTCTGACTAAATAGGAAGATGCAAATATATAGTTTGCATCGTAAATTTCTTACTTTTTATTTAAAATAATAACAAATTTATTTAAATGTGTTATTATGACGCAATGTACTTATTTTTTTTATATTTGATTTTAATTTTAAGTTAAAATTGTGATAGCCACACTTATTTAACAATAGCCGATTTTGTCATTATAATCTCTAAATTACTTTGTTTTTATAAAAATAAAGTAAATTGCAGGGTTATTTAATAAAGAAAAAGGCGCGATCAAATGTCAAAAATGCTAAAAGATATTATAGAGAATAATCAAAATTATCAGCCCGGACTGTCGATTGATTGTGTCATTTTTGGCTTTCATGATAATCAGCTCAAGGTTTTGCTGATAAAAGTACAGCGAAATTCCAAATGGTCTTTGCCCGGAGGATTTATTCCAATTGATGAAGATATCGATACGGCGGCAGTTACTGTTTTAAACGATCGAACTGGAGTTGATGGCATTTTTTTAAGACAATTTGCGACTTTTGGAAAAGTAAATCGAAACGATCAGCATTTTGATGAAAAGGTTTTAGAATATTTACAAGTTGAAGAAGCAAAAGGTAAATGGCTCTTGCGCCGTTTTGTTACAATTGGCTATTATGCTTTGGTTGATTTTTTGAAAATCATTCCAAAACCTTCAAACGAAAATGAAATCGTTGAATGGATTGATCATAAAGAAGTGCCAGAACTTATTTTAGATCACAAAGAAATCCTGGAGAAAGCACTCGACACTTTAAGAACCGAATTGAATTTAATGCCAATTGGCTATAATTTACTTCCTGAGAAATTCACAATGCCAGAACTTCAAAAATTATATGAAACGATCTTGGACAAAAAACTCGATCGACGAAATTTTCTCAGAAAAATAACCAATATCGGCATATTGAAAAAACTCGACGAAAAGAAAAGCAACGTTGCACACAAAGCACCAAATTTATATTCTTTCGATAAAGAAAAATACGATGAAGTCTTGAAAAATGGATTAAATCAAGGTTGGTAAAACTTATAATTTAACTTTAAAAAGAGGGGCTATGGTTACAATAGAAGCTTTTAGAAAATTAGCCTTATCGTTTGAAAATGCAACCGAAGATCCACACTTCGAGAAAACATCTTTTCGTGTCAACAAAAAAATATTTGCCACTTTTGACGAAAAAAATAATCACGCTGTTTTAAAATTAAACGAAATCGATCAATCTGTTTTTTGTGCATCAAGCGAAATGATTTTTTATCCAATTCCGAATAAATGGGGAAAACAAGGTTGGACAATTGTCGAACTTTCAAGAGTTAGACCCGAGATGTTTGAAGATGCTTTAAATCTTTCCTACCAAAATGTGGCTCCAAAAAAGAAGAAATAATTTATCGAACAATAGTTCTAAAAGTCAAGTTTACTCTGGGTTTTTGAGTTGTTTTTGTTGGAGGCAATCGATGAAGCCAATGCGTTTGCGTTTCATCTTTCATAACCAATAAACTTCCATGTTCTAAAATTAAAGAAACGGTTTCTTTTGTTTCTTTGTGTTTAAAAGCAAATTTGCGTTCTGCACCAAAACTGAGTGAACCAATTGCGCCATTTTTTTTCAAATCTTTTTCGGCATCGCTGTGCCACGCCATTCCTTCTTCGCCAGAATGATACAAATTAAGCAGACAGGAATTGAAGGTTTCTCCTGTTTTTTCTTCAATTATAGTTTTTAATTTTAATAATTCCGGTGTCCACGGCAACGCTTTTTTTGTGGTGTTGGAGTAGGTATATTCAAATTCCTGATCGCCATACCAAGCCACTTTTCGTTTGGTTACAATTAATTTTCCAAAAATTATTGCTTCGTCATTTTTCCAATCGATCGTATTTAATAAAGTATCACGATAAAAATCGGCTTCAGTTCTAGAAAATAATTTTCCGTAATAATTTACAGTTCCATCTTTCGGAAGCAAATTGGTATTTTCGTCTGTTTCAGGATTAAATAAGTCCATTTTTCCATTTTAAGTATTCGGTTTTCATGCAATTTCCGCAAGGTCTAAAACCGTTTTGTTTTGCATCATTTTCAGATAAAAAGAAAACCCGATTTTCACGTTTCATTCTTTTTCCTGATGAACATTTTGGTGTTCCGTAGATTTTTAATTTTTGGTTTCCACCAAAGCAAATTTCTGCATTTTTAATTTTAATACGAAGATCTGAATCGGATATTTCATGATGTTTTGTCATTTATTTATTAGATGTTTTTTATTGTAGAGACGCAATTCATTGCGTCTATCATATGGGTGAATCTCTCGCAAAGTCGCGAAGGCGCAAAGTTTTTTTGACAAAGTTCCCATGCAGTTTGTCATTTCGACGAAGGAGAAATCTTCGCGAGGAGCTCGACAAAGATTAGATTCTCGTTGCGGAGTTACTTGTGGAGATTTCTCCTTCGGCGAAATGACATAAAATGAGAAAAAGACTTTGCGCCTTCGCGACTTTGCGAGATTAAACTAGGTCAGTGCATCATGAAATATAATTCCCAATGTACATCGCTCACCCGAATGAATCTCGCTTACCCCATGTTTCATATTCACGCGATAATATCCTTTCGTACCTTTTAAAGGCCTGAAATTAGTTGTAAAAATTAGAACATCTCCCTTTTTAGGTTTCAATACAATTGCTTTTGATTGTGCTCTTGGTGTTTGTTGCGTCAATACAAATTCGCCTCCAGTAAAATCTTCTTCTGGTTCGCTCAAGAAAAGCACAATTTGAATTGGAAAATAGACATCGCCGTATAAATCTTGGTGCAAAGTATTGAAACCGCTTTTGCCATATTTCAAAATTAAAACCGTTGCTTTGAGTTGGTTATTTTCGTGGCATTGTTTTAATAAATCTTGATGTTTTTCAGGGAAAATAGTATTGATATTTAAAACCTTCATCCATGAATTTGCAATTGGAGCCAATTTTGGATAAATCGAAGTTCGGATTTCTTGAATCAAATCAGGAAGTGGATAATTGAAATATTTGTATTCGCCCAAGCCAAAACGATAACGTTCCATGACAACTGTTTTTCTGTATAAATGCGGATTGTCATAATCGAATTTTAAATCTTCGCAATGTTCGTTATTTAGTAAATTTGGAATTATTGCAAAGCCATTTTCGTGCATAGATTCGGTAATGCTTTCCCAATTTTGAGAAGCAATTTTTTGTTGTATATTTTGCATAATAATTTTAGATTGAGTTTTTTTTTCGCCACGAATTCACGAATTATTTTTTAAAATCTATGCGATTATTTATTCGAATTAATTCGAATAATATTAGATGAAGTATTTAAAAAATAATTCGTGAATTGCTTCGCCTGCTCGCTATCGCTCGAGTCGTGGCAGAAAAACTTATAGATTTACCTGCGCGCCTTCCCAGCCAATTATTGCGGTTTTTCTCGTATTTCCCCACATGTAGCCACCAAAGATTCCGGTTGACTGAATAACGCGATGACACGGAATTAAAAACGCAACTGGATTACTACCAATAGCTGTACCAACAGCTCGTGAGGCATTTGGCTTTTCGATTTTTTGTGCAATGTCGCCATAAGTAGAAAGTTGCCCCATTGGAATTTTTAAAAGAGTTTCCCAGACTTTTAATTGAAAATCGGTGCCTTTTAAGTGGAGTTTAATTTCCGATAATTTGCTCCAGTCATTTTGGAAAATAAAAAGTGCATTTTGTTGCGCCAAATCTAATTTTTTAGAAAATTGAGCGTTTGGGAATTTATGTTTCAAATCCTGAAATCCAATTTCTTCTTCCTCGGCGAAAGCCATAAAACAAACGCCTTTTTGAGTTGATGCGACAATTATATTACCAAACGGACTTTCGGCAAAACTGTAATTAATTTCAAGATTTTTTCCGCCGTTTTTATATTCTGCCGGTGTCATTCCTTCGATATTAACAAATAAATCGTGAAGTCGGCTGGTGCCCGAAAGTCCCGTTTCGAAAGCCGTTTCTGAAATCGTTGCCTGATTTTCTTTGAGGAGTTTCTTCGCGTGTTCAATACTTGTATATTGCAAAAATTTCTTCGGACTTGTGCCTGCCCAATCGCTAAAAAGCCTCTGAAAATGAAACGGACTCAAATGCACTTTCTCCGCAACCTCGTCAAGATTGGGTTGATCTTTAAAATTTGCTTTGATATAATCGATAGCTTCAGCAATACGATTATAATTAATGGTTTCTTGTGTGTTCATTTTTCTTCCATTTTATAAGGCAAAGATCGATTGGTTTTTGATGGCATAAAATCCGAAACTTGCTGTGTTTTTTTTAACCGCAAAGTGCGCTAGGATTTGCGCAAAGATCGCATGTTTTTAATCTCGCAAAGACGCAGAGTCGCAAAGTTTTTTTCAAAATATTGTCATCCTGAGCGAAGTCGAAGGACCGTAAAGTAATTCTATAAAGATTGAAAACTTAAAGCAAACTTTGCGACTCTGCGTCTTTGCGAGATTATATTATTCGTTATAATTCTTTTTCCATTTTATAATTAATAATTTCAACGTCTTGTACTATATTTTTTTGTTCTGCTTTTACAACAAATCCTTTCTTTTCAAAAAAGGGTTTTGCGGTTATGCTTACGTCAGAAGTAATAATTTTTGAATGATGTTTTTTAGCTTCAAGTTCTAATTCGGCGAAGATTTTATTCGCAATTCCTTGTCTTTGAAAATCTTTGTGAATGAAAAAGAAATCAATATAATTTCCATCTTTTAATGTCCCGAATCCAGCGATTTTGTTTTCAATTATGGCGAGTAAAACAAACTGTTTTTCAACAACATCAATCCATCGCTGTGTAATTTTTGCACCAGAAACCCATACATTGATTTGTTCAGGATTGTAATCGTTTTTACAAACTGATTGAATAGTTTGTATGAACAATTCTTTCATTTCTGGAAGATCGGAGATTGTGGCTTTTTTGAAATTCATGCTTTATGTTTTTTAACTAAAACAAAACTAAGATTTAATTAAGGTATATTTGGCAGTGCTCTGATTTCCAGTAATTTCAAAAAGCTTCAGTACAACTCCTTTTTTCAAATCTCGACTAGCAGTAGGCGCTGAAATATCCTTAAAAACATGCATATAATCCTTTCTTGTAAATTCCTTAATTCCAAGAGAATAAAAATACTCTAACCTGTCAATGTCTTTTATTGTTCTGTTATTATAATTAAGCAAGTTTTCTAATGATTTATTTATGACATCTAACATATACTCAATAAAGTGAGTTGATTTACCTGTGCTATCACTTATTGCGAGGGATTTGTAATAACTGTCTTGAGTTTTGCTTATTAGTGTTTCAAAAGGTAAAAATTCAAAAACAGGATATTCTTCCATTAAAATAACAGTCTGCCAAAATCTTCCCATCCTACCGTTTCCATCCAAAAAAGGATGAATAAATTCCATTTCATAGTGAAAGACGCAGCTTTTTATTAGGGTTAGTTCGTCTTTGTTTTTTAAATATTCGAATAAATCATTCATTAAAAAAGGGACGTTCTCATATGGTGGAGCTATATGCGCAACTTTTGTTCCTTTTACGATTCCAACCCCTTGTTTCCTGTATTTTCCAGCATCAAGAATTAAATCCTTCATTAATAGTTTATGCGCATTTAAAAAGCTTTCAGAGGAAGTTGATTTGTATTTTTCTAAATCTTCGTAAACCTTTATTGCATTTAAAACTTCTAATACATCTTTTTGAGGACCAATTACTCTCTTGTTCTCAATTAAGGCAGTTATTTGTTCTTCTGTTAAAGTGTTTCCTTCAATTTGTAATGAAGAATGTATTGTTTTGATTCTGTTCTGCTTTCTTAGTTTTGGAGAATGCTTGTCAAGATATGCAGCATTCAAAGCTCCAATTTTTTCAGAGATGGAACTTATAAGTTTTAATGTGACAGGAGTAATATCGTAAGGAGGCTTCATGATAGTATCATTTGATACTATCAAAAATAATTCTTTTTGATTTAATGTGCCACAGTTTTAGAAAAAACATTAATTATAATAACACCTATTACAATTAAACTTAGTCCAATTATTGCAGGTAAATCTGGTATTTCTTTGAAGAATATGGCGCCAATTGCAGTAATTAAAACAATGCCGACGCCAGACCAAATGGCATAAGCAAATCCAACAGGAATTGTTCGAATAGCAAAACTCAAACAATAAAATGCACCACAATAGCCAATAATGGTAATGATACTCGGAATTAGCTTGGTGAATTCTGAAGATTTTTTTAATGCCGAAGTTGCTATGATTTCGAAAATTATTGCAACGAATAAAAATATAAAATTCTTCATAGTTTGTGTTTTTTACAAAGTTAGCCAATGTTTTGAAGCAAGATGTGAAAAGCTAGAAGTAAGTTGATAGTCGATTTAGCATGACAAACCCGACAGGTTTTAAAAACCTGTCGGGTTTCTTATGTTAGATCATAGATTTTAAAATCTTCTAAGGATTGAGCGACAAACCTACGCTAAAAAACAACCTCACTTTGTCGATATTATTTATCCATGAAGTGTCAAAATGGATTGGTCCAAGAATGGATTGATAAGAAATCGCGGCTCCTCCAGATATTACGAGGCTTGGGTCAATATTTTCGTCCCAATTTCCTTTTGGGTTAAAAGCATGTTTGATATAATCGTCAAAAGTATCAAATCCTACAGTTGCAATATTAAAATGAGGAGTAAGGTAAATTTTTCCGGTTATATTTATTTGAGAACCGAGTCGGAGACCCATATATTGCGTTACATTGAGTTCGTCTTCATGCAGGCCAGCAAATGAGAAGCGATTACTGCCAGAACTCGGAATAATTCCCCCAAGAAAATATTTTGAGGCATAACCAAATCCTGAAAAATCAATTTGATCTCCTTTCAGTTTATCCTGAAATATAAAATACGAATCAAAACCTACAATTCCGGTGATTTTCTTTTTTAAGAGTGCTCTCCTTTCATAACCAAAACCAAATTTCGTATAACCGTTTGTTGAGCCTGAAATACGTGTTAAATCAGGGTCAGTAAAAGAAGCGTCAACATCTGTCAGAAACGACCGCGCGATGCTTGCTTTCATAATAGTTCCGTTTGTAGCAAAAAAAACTCTATCCATGTCATTAAACGAATAATGCATGTTGAATTCGATATTGTTAAAACTATAGTTGTTTATACTGACAGAGTTTGGATTATATTCACGATCATATTTGGGTTTTAGGTTAGTGTATGCATAGTTTAAGCCAAAACCTACATAACTTTTCAGCGAATTTATATTTCTATTTACTTCATTGTTCAATTCAAATGCATTATAAAGTATATTGTCTGATGCTTTTCCATCGATATAAATTTCTTGGCGAAGCAAGGCGCCATATGCCTCAGATCCCCACCACCATTCTCTGTGCTGTCCAAAATTTTTCTGATAATTGATTCTTGCTTTTGGCTGTTCGGCAATATCTACCGTTAAAAGAAGACGAGAGGCATCTGCGAGAACATTTCGGCCGGTATAATTAAAAATAATTCCAACACCTCTATAAGTGTCATAATGTACAGATGTGTTGAGCTGATTTTTGGCACGCTCAAATCCGAATAAAGTGATTCCGAGTTTACCTTCGCTATTGGTAAAATAACTGTAGGTAATCTCATCAAAAAGATTGGTTCCCATTGCTCTGTTGATTCCGGCAATTAAGTCTTTGGTCGTGTATTTTACGTGCGTTTTTAGGTTTGCTCTTCCAACTACCAAAGGCATATTTTCAGGGCTTATTTTTTTATAAACGATAGTATCGAGCACAAATTCTTTAGGCATATCGGGCAATGCATGCGTTCGTTGTGGAAAACCTTTTAGTTTTTCAGCTAATGCAATCAAAGCCGGAAGATTTTGATTGGTTGCTATTTTACCGTCTTTGTAGATTTCGTCGCTATCTGCAAAATCGGCGGTTGAGAAACGCAGGTTGGGCAAGTGGTCAACTAATATTGTACAACGATCACGATTGGCAGGATTCTTAATGTTGCTCGGAAACATACTGGTCTGCATCAATATTGTCATAACATTGTTCAGTTTGTCTATTGGTTCCAATCCGCCACCAACGTCACTTCCAATAATAATGTCAGCTCCCATTTGTTGGGCAACATCAGTAGGGAAATTGTTTAATACTCCGCCATCTACTAATACTGATTTTTCGTAAGGCATTGGCTTGAAAATAGCAGGCAATGACATACTGGCCCGCATGGCATAAGCTAAGCTTCCTTTGCTTAAAATAACTTCTCTTCCTTCGACCAAGTCGGTAGCCATAGCTCTAAAAGGAATGGGAAGACTGTCAAAATCTCTGACATTATAAACAGGATAAGTTAATTCTGAAAGGTATTCTCTTAAATTTTGATCATTTAAAAGAGAACCGATGCTGTTGAGTTTTCCGTCTTTGACACCAATTCCGACCAAATATCTTTGAAATTCTCGTT
Organism: Flavobacterium daemonense; assembly: GCF_007341385.1. Classification (GTDB taxonomy): domain Bacteria; phylum Bacteroidota; class Bacteroidia; order Flavobacteriales; family Flavobacteriaceae; genus Flavobacterium; species Flavobacterium daemonense. Next base: position 51,905 of record NZ_VJYD01000005.1, on the reverse strand, counting down.
TTTCCTCAGCACTTACCGATCGCAATGATTGGCCTCCGCCGAGGAGTTTGTCCCAATAAATATTTTTAGTAATTTTTTCGATACTGTCGCCAGAATATCCCATGGCGTATAAACCGCCAATGATGCTTCCCATACTGTTTCCAACAATAAGATCTGGAACAATATGCAGGGAATCAAGTTTCTGTAAAAGCGGAATATGTGCAATTCCTTTTGCGCCACCTCCACTTAGTACCAAAACGACTTTAGGTTTTTTTTCCTGAGAAAAAATAAGGTGCGGAAGACTTAATAAAAATAGGAAGACGAGTAAATAAGATGTTTTTTTCAAGTGTGTACTGTTTAAGTATTTGAGAAATAGATTCTTATTCTGGTTATTAAAAGTAAGCAGATATTTATAAACCTGCAATTTTTTGCTAAAAATGTTTTGTCCAAAGCATAAAAACAGAAAACCCGACAGGTTTTTAAAACCTGTCGGGTTTGAATATGTAATTAAATCTAAGATCTACAATCTTAAATAATTAGTATCTGTAGTACTCTGGTTTGAATGGACCTTCAACTGGAACACCAATATAAGCAGCCTGATCGTCACGTAAAGTTTCCAATTCAACTCCTAATTTAGCTAAGTGCAAAGCAGCAACTTTTTCATCTAAATGTTTTGGCAACATATAAACTTCATTTTTGTAAGCTGCACTGTTGTTCCATAATTCAATTTGTGCCAAAGTTTGGTTTGTAAATGAGTTACTCATTACAAAACTTGGGTGACCTGTAGCACAACCAAGGTTTACTAAACGACCTTCAGCCAAGATAATGATATCTTTACCGTTGATGTTGTATTTGTCAACCTGAGGTTTGATTTCGATTTTAGAAGCACCGTGGTTTTTGTTTAACCAAGCCATATCAATTTCGTTATCGAAGTGACCAATGTTACAAACAACAGTTTTATCTTTCATTTGCTCGAAGTGCTCTCCAAGAACGATATCTTTGTTTCCTGTAGTTGTAATGATGATATCAGCATTAGCAATTACAGTGTTTAATTTTTTAACTTCATAACCGTCCATTGCAGCTTGTAAAGCACAAATTGGATCGATTTCAGTAACAGTTACAATAGAACCAGCACCTCTGAAAGAAGCAGCAGTTCCTTTTCCAACGTCACCGTATCCACAAACTACAACTCTTTTTCCAGCCAACATTAAGTCAGTTGCACGACGTACAGCATCTACAGCAGATTCTTTACATCCGTATTTGTTATCAAATTTAGATTTAGTAACAGAGTCATTAATATTGATTGCAGGCATTGGCAAAGTTCCAGCTTTTACTCTTTCGTAAAGTCTGTGAACACCAGTTGTAGTCTCTTCAGAAAGACCTTTAATTCCAGGAACTAATTCTGGGTAACGATCAATAACCATGTTAGTTAAATCTCCACCATCATCAAGAATCATGTTCAATGGTTTTCTGTCTTCACCAAAGAATAAAGTTTGCTCAATACACCAGTCAAATGATTGTTCGTCAAGACCTTTCCAAGCATAAACCTGAATTCCAGCAGCAGCAATAGCAGCAGCAGCCTGATCTTGAGTAGAGAAAATATTGCAAGAAGACCAAGTAACTTCAGCACCAAGAGCAATTAAAGTCTCGATTAAAACTGCAGTTTGAATAGTCATGTGTAAACATCCAGCGATACGAGCACCTTTAAGAGGTTGTTCGTCTTTATATTCAGCACGAAGCGCCATTAAACCTGGCATTTCAGCTTCAGCTAGTTCAATTTCTTTTCTTCCCCAAGCCGCTAGAGAAATGTCTTTTACTTTGAAAGCCACATATGGCGTAGTCGTTGTACTCATTTATAGTATATTTGTATTGTAAAATTTTTGCAAATTTAAGGAATAGCTTTTGAATTTTACTAATTTCTCTCAGATTTGTGAAATCTTTAATTTCTTAATCTTTAGAACATTAGTTTGTGAAATGATTTTAACCTTATAAGTGATATAAGTTCATTTAAAAAAGATTCTGAAACTATTACCTTTGTTGCGAATTGCTTATATTTACTAGTACATTTTTTTTGCCCCAAAGTTATATTTCCTTAAATAACTTATATGGTTTAAATATGCCACCCTAATAATTTATAATTAACCATTCACCATTCACAATTTTAAAAATGCCTTTATTTCAGACCATACAATTCAATGAAACTACTAAAATTTTAATTTGGGAAATAACCGAATCTTTTGAGGAATTGTATAGCCGTGTAACTTTAAAAGAAAAAACACAAAAAAGGCTGGACGGAATGAAATCGCAAATGCATCAGCGTGCTTTTTTAAGTGTTCGAATGCTGATTCAGGAAATGGGTTTTACAGATAAAGATTTGCATTACGACGAATTCGGTAAACCTTATTTTGATTGCCATCATCATATATCGATTACACATTCCTATCATTTTGCGGCTATTATTATCAGCCATGAAAAGATTGGAATTGACATGGAGTTACAGCGCGAAAAAATTCAGAGAATTGCCGATAAATTTACCGACTACGAATGCAATTATTTAAAACCAGAATTTACAGAAGAATACATAAAAAAACTTACCGTAATCTGGGGAGCGAAAGAAGCCATCTTTAAAATCAGAAATGAAAAAGGAATCAGTTTTAAAGATCATATTCAAGTTGAAGATTTTTCTTTAGATAAATCTCAAACACAGGCAAGTCTTCATTTTGATGCTTTGGTGAAAGATTTTGATGTGCATTACCAAGAAGTTAAATCAGATAATTTTGAAGGTAAGTTTACTTTGGTTTATGCTTTTGAAAAGTGAATTTATTAGATAACCGTAGCAATAAGTCATTGCGAGGAACGAAGCAATCTCATTTGCTAGATCAATCATAGCGAGGTTGCTTTGTTCCTCGCAATGACATTAAATCTCGTTTTCTTTTTTTCGATGTTCAAACATGCTCATATACAAAAACGTACTCATCTTTCTAGCACGTCTTTTTAGTGTTTCAACATTCTCGCCTTCAAAATGTTCGTCTAAAGTCTGCGCCCAATAATTCAGCCAAATTCCGAATTCATTTGCTGTGATTTTATCTCCAAAATGTTCATCAACTTTATTGTGAACCGCAATTGGATTTCCGTTATATTTTTTTACACCAAATAAATTCATTTCCCAAAAATCAGTGAGTTTTTCGAGATGCGCATTCCAATCCTGAATCATTTCGTTAAAATAAAAGCCGATTTCTTTATCGGCTCTTATTTTAGCATAGAACTGATGTACTAAAAATGAGATGTCATCTCTGTTTTCTATTTGCTTTTTCACAGAATAAAACTATTTAAAACGATAAAAAATATACTTAAGAGAGCACTCAGAATAATAAAATTAAAAATCACTTTATGTTTCATTTGTGCTAAAATAGAAGTGTTTGCAAAGACACAAGCCAGAACAATAATTGCAAGTTGAATCATTTGAGGAATCGAAGTTCCGTTAGATAAAACATACATTGCCGCAGCGCCTCCTAAACAGCTTTGTCCAATTACTGCCATCGCAGCAGAACCCATATAATTTCTATTGAAAATGTCGAATGTTGATTGATATAGTGTCATGATATTGTGTTTTTATAAATACAAAGGTACAAGCACAATACTGCTCGGTTTTATGACTAAAATCATAAAATAAGAACTTTTTTATCGATATACTTTTCGGTTTATGATCTGCAATTCGCCTTTTTTTTCCAAGTTTTTTATTGCTCTGATAACGGTTTCTACGCGCAAACCAGTTAAATCGCCTATTTGTTGTCGGGTGAAATTAATGAGATAACCATTTTTATCTTTCTGAAAATTAAAATAAGCAATTCCGTGATCGATTAATTTTAAAACACGATGTTCTGGTTCGTGAGTCGAAATTTCGGCAGCCATGACCGATTTATAATACAATCGCTGTGCAAGGTTTTCTATTATTTTGATACTTATAATCGGATTTTCTTCAAGCAATTTCATGAAGTTAGATTTTGACAGAACAAAAAGTTCAGAATCTTCGACAGCAATTGCATTGGCCGGATATTTTTGATTTAAAAATAATGGTGGTTCTCCAAAAGACTGCTCTTTATAGAATATACCTTGAATAAATTCACGTCCGTCATCATTGTAATTGCTCATTTTGATTTCGCCCGAAATAATTTGGTAATAGTGCGCTGGCAGATTTCCTTCTTCAAAAATAATTTCATTTTTTCCGAAGGATTTTTTCGAGGCACCATATTTTTTTAATAATGAAGCTGCAATCATACTATTTTCATCAGTTAGCAGTGACGGTTGTACAAATATAATTCATTCGAGATAGTTCTTCTACGTCAAAAACTTTTTACTTTTACGCCCATTATGGAGCAAAAATTACTCAATATACACCAGCAGATTTTAGATGCTAAGAAAAATGGGCAAAAATTGCTGGCCATTTTATTAGATCCAGATAAAATTGTACTGGAAAACCTAGATCATTTAGTACTCAAAATAAATCAATCTCCTGCAACGCATATTTTTGTAGGCGGAAGTATTGTTGAAACATCAATTTTAGAAGAATTAATTGCGCAGTTAAAAGAAAAAACAAATTTGCCAGTCGTTATTTTTCCAGGTGATCCGTCACAGATTTCACCTCAAGCCGATGCGATTTTGTTTTTGTCTTTATTATCAGGAAGAAATCCAGATTATTTAATTGAATATCAGGTTCAGGCGGCGCCAATTCTTAAAAAAACAAATCTCGAAGTTATTTCAACTGGTTATATTTTGATTGAAAGTGGTAATGAAACTGCAGTCGCACGTGTAAGTAAAACCAAACCGCTTAATCGTGAAAATTTTGATTTGGTTTTGGCTACAGCACAAGCGGGAGAAATGCTAGGGAATAAATTAATGTATTTAGAAGCCGGCAGCGGTGCTAAAAATGCCGTTCCATTGAAAATGATACAGTTAATTGCGCAAAATATCGAAATTCCTATAATTGTTGGAGGAGGAATTGTAGATTTGCACGGAATTCAAAATGCATATAAAGCTGGCGCTGATTTAGTAGTTATTGGAACTGCTTTTGAAAACGACAGCCATTTTTTTGAACAATAAATAGCCAACCCAAAATCTAAACTAAATGATTGATTTTTTTTTCGAAAATTATAAAAATGCGCCGTTGTGGCATATTGCTTTGGAGTTTTTAGTTTTTGTATGCGGAATATTAAGTGTTTGGTTTGCTAAAAAAGAGAACATTTGGGTCTATCCAACTGGTTTGATTGCTACCGTAATTTCAGTGTATTTGCTATATATTGCGGGCTATATTGGCGATATGATTATCAACGGATATTTCTCAATTATGAGTATTTATGGCTGGTATGTTTGGGCGCGCGGAGGCTCGGTTGAAGATAATTTACCAATTACTCGTACAAATTTTAATGAAAAAATAATCGGAATCGTACTGTTTATTGTTACTGTTTTTGTAGTTTTCGGGATTTATAAATATTTCGATTATAAAATCAAACCTGACAATTATGTTGATATGATTTCGTCGGGAATATTTTTTGCAGGAATGTGGTACATGGCCAGGAAAAAAATCGAAAACTGGACACTTTGGATTATTGGCGATATAATTGTTGTGCCTCTTTATGCTTATCGCGGCTTAGGGATGCTGTCACTACAATATTTAATTTTTACAATTTTAGCGATTTCAGCTTATTTAGAATGGAGAAAAATCTTAGACAGCAACAAACAACTATCATAAAAATTGCTTTGTTTGGACCTGAAAGTACGGGAAAAACAACTTTAGCAAAACAGCTTGCAGATTACTACGAAACCGAGTGGGTTCCTGAATTTGCACGCGATTACTTACAAGAAAAATGGGAGGAAAACCAGCATATTTGTGTGGCCGATGATATGATGCCTATTGCCTTCGGACAAACTGCGCTTGAAAATGAAAAACTTTTGAAAGCAAAAAAGTACCTGTTTTGTGATACTAATTTAATGGTTACCAAAGTTTTCTCTGAAATGTATTATGGTTTTTGCGATCCGCTTTTAAATGAAGCAGCGCTGGAGCATGAATATGATTTGTTTTTCCTGACTGATATTGATGTTCCTTGGGAAAAAGACGACATCAGAGATTCTCCAAATGGGAGAGAAACTGTTTTTTCTGTCTTTAAACAAACTTTATTGGATACAAAAAAGCCCTTTATAACTTTGTCTGGCGATAAAGAAAGCCGTTTGGCAAAGGCAACTGCCATCATTGATGAACTTGCATTAGCTAAATCGCATGGTTTGTCTTCAGAAGATTTTGTTCAGTTATACCAACGTGGGATTTCTGTTGACAGTGTTCTGAGGCAATTAAAAATTTTTAAAAAAGGAATTACAAAAATCAATTTAATAAGTCCGGCAACAATTGAAAACGGTATTTTAGAGTTTTCTGAATCCGAATTTGAAGAAAAAGCCGCTTTTTTTGATCTTCAAAAAGAAAATCTGAAAATTAAAAAATTCGTTCCGGCTTCTGGAGCTGCAACAAGAATGTTTAAATTTTTAAGAGCTTTCTTAAATGATTTTGATATTGAAAAAGAAACGATAAACGCCTACATTAACAGACATAAAGACAAAGAGCTTTCGATCTTTATTGTAGCAATGGATAAGTTTCCGTTTTTTAAAGAAATTGATGAAAAATTAAGATCGATTTATCCTGATTTTGAAAATTTAGATCGTGATTATAAAAATTACTATTTCATAAAAACATTGCTTTCTCAGGATTATTTTGCTTTTGCAGATAAGCCAAAAGCAGTTTTACCTTTTCATAAATACATAGATCATATCGCAAATCCTATTGAGGAACATTTGAATGAATGTGTGCATTATGCATCTTCAAATAAAGTTTCGAACCTTCATTTTACAGTAACTGAAGCACATCAAGGATTATTTGAAAAAGAGATGGACGTGCTCAAGAAAAAAATTGAGAAGGGTTCCAATATTCAGATTAATATTGGTTATTCCTATCAAAATGCAGGTACAGATTCTATTGCAGTTGATTCAAAAGAAAGATTAGTAAGAGATAAAAATGACGCATTGATTTTCAGACCAGGAGGACATGGTGCCTTGATCCAGAATTTAAATGTGCTTGATGCAGATGTTATTTTCATTAAAAATATTGACAATGTAATTCAAAATCATATTGATAAAATTACATTATATAAAAAGGCACTTGCTGGAATTTTGATTGAAGTGCAGCAAAAAGTCTTTGGCTACCTTCATGCGATTGATCAACAAAAAATTGGAGAAGATCAATTAAAAGAAGTGATTTTTTCTTTATCAAAAGAGTTGAATGTCGAAATTTCAAGCGATTTTGAAATGTTTACTTTTGAGAATAAAATCAGCAAGATCAAAGAACTTTTAGATCGCCCGATCAGAGTTTGCGGAATGGTAAAAAATGAAGGAGAACCTGGCGGAGGACCGTTCTGGGTTATGAATGAAAAGGGAATAAAATCACTTCAGATTGTTGAGACTTCTCAAGTTGATTTATCAGATAAAAAACAATCCAAAATTTTAGCTGAAGCGACGCATTTTAACCCAGTAGATTTAGTTTGCGGGATTAAAAACTACAAAGGTGAAAAGTTTGATTTGCAAAATTTTGTTGATCAAAAAACGGGTTTTATTGTTGAAAAAAGCGTTGATGGAAAAACGGTTAAAAATTATGAATTGCCAGGATTATGGAACGGTTCTATGGCGCATTGGCTGACTATTTTTGTTGCTGTTCCGTTAATTACTTTTAATCCGGTGAAGACGGTAAATGATTTACTGAAAGCGCCACATCAGCCACAATAATGGACGTTGATAAAATCATATCAGAATTAAGTTTCAAGGCCGTAAGAAGCAGTGGCGCCGGCGGACAAAACGTGAACAAAGTTTCATCAAAAGTTGTTTTGTCTTTTGATTTAAATGCTTCGCAAGCTTTGTCTGATGATGAAAAATTGCTTTTGCAAACTAATATTGCAGCACGTTTAACTTCTGAAAATATTCTGATTTTAAATTGTGACGAAGACAGAAGTCAACTTAAAAACAAAGATATTGTTACAAAACGTTTTCTTGAAATCATTAAAAAAGGATTATTTGTTCCGAAGGCTAGAAAAGCGACAAAAGTTCCGAAAGCAGTAATCAAAAAAAGAATTAAGGATAAAAAGAATGTCTCTGATTTAAAGCAATCAAGAAAGAAACCGAATCTAGATTAGAACCATAAAATTTGAGTCAATGATTAAAATACTTAATTTCTTTCTGATAATTATCTCTTCTATTTTGATTGCTGGAATTTATGGGATTTTACATGACCAAATTACCTATACAATTTCACCAGAATACTATACACTTTTTAAATTTGAACAATTTGGAATAAACCAGTGGGGAGTTTCAAATGAAAGAATTAAAGCTGGAATTGTTGGGTTTTTAGCTACTTGGTGGGTCGGATATTATTTAGGTATTATCTATGCATTTGTCTCTTTGTTTTTTAAATCGAAAGAGATTTTAAAGATCACAATAAAATCAATTTTTTTTAATTTGCTAACAGCTTTAGTTTTTGGCTTCCTAGGCTTTTTGTGGAGCTTTTTCTTTTTAGATGATAAGATCGATTGGTATATACCAGCTAATACGAGACATGTTCAGGATTTTATAAATGTAGGTTCAATACATAATTTTGGATATATTGGAGGTGTAGTTGGGCTTTTTATTGGTATTTATTGTCTTGTAAAAAATGCCAAAAGTGTATCAATTTCTAAAAATTAAGACTGCGTTAAATTAAGACATTTGATTTTTTGAGTTTTAAATATTTTAACACTAAATTTGCACTGTCTCAAAGGGGTGCTCTAAATAACGAGCTGAGATCATACCCAAAGAACCTGAGCGAGTAATGTTGCTAAGGGAAAAAACGACACTATCGAGCGTGCACACTTTATTTTGTCGTGAAACACATTTATTAATTTAACAAAAGAATAATTCCCCCTTTTATTCGTAATTTTTTACGAATGAAAACAATTTTTCAAGGTACAAAGGTACTAAGTTGCAAAGGTTCTAAGGTTCAAAAAATGAGCAGAACCAAATCTATTTTCTTTCTTCTTTCTTCTGGCCTGTTCACACTATTTTCTTTTGCGCAAGAGCAGGATTCAACCAAGGTCAATAAATTAGATGATGTATTGGTTTCGGCAGTTCGTGTGACTTCAAAAACTCCGGTTACGTTTAGTAATATGGATAAAAAGGAAATCAAATTCAGAAATCTTGGTCAGGATATTCCCGTTTTAATGAATTACCTGCCATCTGTAGTAACAACATCGGATGCTGGAGGTGGAATTGGTTACACCGGAATCAGAGTCCGCGGAAGCGATGCTACAAGAGTAAACGTAACCATAAATGGAATTCCGTACAACGACGCCGAAAGCCAAGGAACTTTTTGGGTAAACATGCCCGATTTTGCTTCTTCGGTAGAAAGTCTTCAATTACAGCGCGGTGTAGGAACTTCGACAAATGGCTCCGGAGCTTTTGGAGCAAGTTTGAACATGTTGACAGATAGTTATGCTTCTAAAGCAAATGGAGAAGTTTCTGGTTCATTCGGAAGTTTTAATTCTCAAAAACAAACAGTAAAATTCAGTACAGGTTTATTAAATGATCATTTTGAATTGGCTGGACGCTTGTCTAGAATTAAATCAGATGGTTATGTGGACCGCGCGAGTTCCGACTTAAAATCGTATTTTCTTCAAGGAACTTATGTTGGAAAAACGACTTTAATCAAAGCATTGGTTTTTGGAGGAACCGAAAAAACATATCAATCTTGGAACGGAATTGACGAGGAAACTTTAAATACAAACCGCACTTTCAATTCTGCAGGAATGTACACAGACGAAAATGGAAATGTTCGTTTCTATGATAATGAAACCGATAATTATCAGCAAGATCATTATCAATTGCATTGGAGTGAATCGGTTTCTGACAAATGGAGTACAAACTTAGCTTTCCATTATACAAAAGGAAAAGGGTACTACGAAAATTATAAAGAAGATGCCGATATGGCCGAATATGGTTTGTTGCCAGTTGGAGCTGTAACAACAACTGATTTGGTTCGTCAGAAATGGTTGGATAATGATTTTTACGGGACAACTTTTTCGGTAAAATACAAAGATGAAAAGCTAGATGTTATTTTTGGTGGAGGTTGGAATAAATATGAAGGGGATCATTATGGAAAAGTAATTTGGGCAAGATATGCTTCTCAATCGGAATTGGGAGATCATTATTACGACGATTTTTCGACTAAAACTGATGGAAATATTTTCGCGAAAGCCAATTATCAGTTTACAGAAAAATTAAGTTTTTACGGAGATCTTCAATATAGAAATGTAAAATATAAAGCCAATAGCGCCGAAACAGGTTTAGTTGATAATAATTTTAATTTCTTCAACCCAAAAGCAGGTTTGAATTATGCTTTCAACGAAAAAAACACTTTGTATTTCTCGTATGCTCGCGCAAATCGTGAGCCAAACAGAACCGATTATGAAGGCGGAAATGTGAAGCCAGAAAAACTGAATGATTTTGAATTAGGATGGAGATTCAATTCAGAAAAATTTCAGCTGAATTCTAATTTCTATTACATGGCATACAAAGATCAGCTGATTTTAACGGGAACATTAGACGATGTTGGTTCGCCAATTCGCGCCAATACAGATAAAAGTTACCGTTTAGGTTTTGAATTGGATGCCACAATTAAACTTTCGGAACAATTTATTATTCGTCCAAACTTTACTTTAAGTAGTAATAAAAATGTTGATTTGGCTGTTGATGGACAAAATTACGGAACAACTAAAATCGCTTATTCACCAGAAGTTATCGCTGGAAACATAATCGTTTATAGCCCGCTTCAGAGTTTGCATATTTCATTATTGCAGAAATATGTTGGCGAGCAATACATGAATAATATCGAATTGCCATCAGCAAAACTGGCAGATTATTTTGTAAATGATTTGAATGTGTCTTATGAAATAAAACCAAAATCGGTTTTTAAATCGATTATGATTACAGGGTTGGTGAACAATATTTTAGATAAAAAATATGTTTCAAACGGATACATGTGGGATGTTTATCCGTATTATTATCCTCAGGCAGGAATTAATTTCTTAGCCGGACTGACACTTAAGTTCTAAAAATAAAAAAGCCTGAAAATTTAAACTTTCAGGCTTTTTTTTATTTTAATTGTAAACGTGAATCACAGTACCACTAACTTCAACACGATATTGTTTTAGAGGGTATTGTTTACTACCTAATCCTGTAAAGAGGCTATATTGTATTTTATCGCAAGAGCATACAGCGTTTATACCGTCAATCGTCATTGCAATGCATGAATTGATTTCTTGATTAGGACAAGCAGCGTCGAAAGCATTATAACCGCTTCCAGTGTTAAAAACGATAATTCCTTTTGCTCCATAGTTTGGAACAATAACGCCATTACTTGGAAATTTCAAATTAGAATAAGCAGGCAGATTCATATCTACAGACAAATTAACAGAGTAGTTAGGAATGTAAGGATTTTTGTTGCTGCGTTCGTTGTCGCTACAAGCAGAAAGTGCACAAACTAAGACGATTAAGAGCCAGATTTTCTTCATTATTTTAATAAGGATTAAGTGTACAAAAGTAAAATATTTAGTTTTGAATTTTATATGATTAACATATAATTATGTACTATTAAAAATAATAGTATATTTGTAATACAAAATCCCGTCCCGATGGGATTTTTTGTATTTATATAAACGATGAAGTTATGAGTAAAGTATCTTATTATACAGCAGAAGGATTAAAAAAGTTGAAAGATGAGTTGGAGCATTTAAAGAGTGTAATGCGTCCAAAGGCATCTCAAGATATAGCAGAAGCAAGAGATAAAGGTGATTTGTCTGAGAACGCCGAATATGATGCAGCAAAAGAAGCACAAGGTTTATTAGAAATGAGAATTGCTAAACTGGAAGAAGTGTATTCTAATGCCAGATTAATTGATGAATCACAATTAGATGTTTCGAAAGTTTTGGTTTTATCGAATGTGAAAATCAAAAACCAAAGCAACGGAATGGAAATGAAATATACACTTGTTGCCGAAAGTGAAGCCGATTTGAAAACTGGAAAAATTTCAGTAACGTCTCCTATTGGGAAAGGTTTGCTTGGAAAATCAGTTGGTGAAGTAGCCGAAATTACGGTTCCAAACGGTGTTTTGAAATTTGAAATTCTAGAAATTTCACGCGACTAAATCATTGCGAGGAACGAAGCAATCTCACTATTAAAAGCTCAATCGGTTAAACGATTAACCAAATAAACGAATAAACAAAAATGGCATCTATATTCACTAAAATAGTAAACGGAGAAATTCCTGCATATAAAATTGCTGAAGACGAAAACTTTTTGGCTTTCTTAGATGTAAATCCAAATGCAAAAGGACATACGCTTTGTATTCCAAAACAAGAAATCGACAAGATTTTTGATATGGATGACGAACTGTATTTAGGGTTGATGAAGTTTTCTAAGAAAATTGCAATTGCTTTAGAAAAAACAGTTCCGTGCAAAAGAGTAGGTGTTGCCGTTGTAGGTTTAGAAGTTCCTCACGCACACGTACATTTGATTCCGTTGAATCATATGGATGAAATGCGTTTCATAGATAAAGTTTCGCTTTCAAAAGAAGAGTTTGAAGCCTTAACAAAAGATATTAAGTCGAATTTGTAAAGTGTTAGAAAATTAAAGTAAAATATTGTCAGGCTGAGCGAAGTCGAAGCCCCACAAAGTTTGGTTTTAAATAAGAATAAAAAAATGCAGTAATTAACGTTACTGCATTTTTTTATTCAACTGAATCTGAAAAGTAGTTCCTTTTCCAATTTCAGAATTTAAAACTTTGATTTTTCCGCTGTGGTATTCTTCAACAATTCTTTTCGTTAAAGAAAGTCCCAAACCCCATCCTCGTTTTTTGGTCGTGTAACCGGTTTCAAAAATGGTTTTGAATTGTTTCTTTGGAATTCCGGTTCCAGAATCTTTCACTTTAATTTTTACATGGTGTGCATCTTGCTCAATTTGAAGTTCCAGACTTCCTTTTCCTTTCATGGCATCAATCGCGTTTTTTACCAGATTTTCAATTGTCCAACTGTAAAGAATTGGGTTTAATTCTACTATAATAGGGTCTTTTGGAGTATCATAAGTAAAAGCGACCTGTTTTGAAAAACGAGATTGCAAATAGGTAAAAGCATTTAAAGTTTCTGAAATAATATCATGATTTTCTAAAACGGGAACAGAGCCAATTTTTGAAAAACGATCTGTAATAGTTTGTAAACGAGTAATATCTTTTTCAATTTCAGAAGTAATCGATCGATCGATATCTTCGGTTTTTAAAATCTCAATCCAACCAATCAACGACGACAAAGGCGTGCCAATTTGATGTGCGGTTTCTTTTGCCATACCCGCCCACAATTTATTTTGCGTGGCCATTTTGGTGCTTTTATAGAAATTATAAATTAAAGCGACACACAAAAAGACGATAAGCAAAAGCGCAATTGGATAATATTTCAATTTGTTAAGCAAAGCCGAATTTCCATAATAAAGTATTTGATATTTTCCGGGAGCATATTCAAAAGTTATGGGTTCGTTTTCGTTTCTTAAATTGTTTAAAAATGCTTTTAGTTTTTTTCTGTCGTTCAAGATTTCGTCAGGAACATTTTTTGAACTTACCACATTATCATAAAGCATTAATACAACCGGAATTGAAGTGTTATTGCTGAAAATTTGAAGAGGCAGTTCGACATCGGTATTTTCGTTTGCGTTTACAATTGTAATCTGTGCATCGGCAAAAAGCTTCATTTTCAGACGCTCTTCATTTTTGAAAATTTGGAAAAAAGTATAGGTATTCCAGAGAATCAATGTGATGATTAGAAAGGAAATAAGAATAATAACCCAGCGAGTTGTATTTCTGCGTTCAGAAAAGTGCATAAATTAATTTTTGAGGTATAAATATAACGAAATAAACGCATTTTATATTTTGCATTTCTTCAAAGATTTTTTGTTTTTATGTCTGAAAGAATTTCTTTGGATTAAACCATTTCTATACTTTTGCAGTTACCAAAATGAGGTTTGGTTAAAAAGAAAAATTATGATTAGCATCGATCCAAAAGAGATACCAACGGCAAAATTGCACGGTTATCTGCAAAGTTCAGTAGGACCGCGTCCAATTGCATTTGCGAGTACAATCAGCGAAAAAGGAATTCCGAATTTGTCGCCTTTCAGTTTCTTTAATGTGTTTAGTGCCAATCCGCCAATTTTGATTTTTTCACCCGCTAGAAGAGTCCGCGACAATACCGTAAAACACACTTTGATTAATGCCGAAGCAACGCGTGAAGTTGTAATTAATGTGGTTAATTATGATATGGTGCAGCAAACATCTTTAGCAAGTACAGAATATGCCGAGGATGTAAACGAATTTATAAAAGCAGGATTAACGCAGATTCCGTCAGATCTGGTAAAGCCGTATCGTGTAAAAGAATCTCCGGTGCAGTTTGAATGCAAGATAACGCAGATTATTCCGTTAGGAACAGAAGGCGGAGCAGGTAATTTGGTTTTATGTGAAGTAGTAAAAATGCATATCCATGAATCAATTTTAGATGAAAATGGAGCAATCGATCAGCATAAAATTGATTTGGTTTCAAGGTTAGGAAAAGATTGGTATTCAAGATCTAATCAAGGACTTTTTGAAGTACCAAAACCGCTTACAACCCTTGGCGTAGGCGTAGATGCAATTCCGAATTTTATCAAGGAAAGTCCCGTTTTTACTGGAAATGATTTAGGAAAATTAGGAAATATAGAAGCCTTGCCTACAATGGAAGAAGTTAGTATATTTGTGAAAGAAAATTTTTCTGTGAAAGGAGTTTTAAGCTCAGATGACCAAGAAAAAATACATTTAGAAGCCAAAAAATATCTGAATAATGATGATATTGAATCGGCTTGGAAAGTGCTTTTAGCTAAAAAATAAGAATAGAAACAATAATTAATTATAGACGAAGATGGAAGTTATAGGAAAAGTAAAAGTGGTAAATCCTGAGCAGCAAGTTAGTGCTTCATTCAAAAAAAGAGAATTAGTAGTAACTACAGATGAGCAGTATCCACAGCACATTTTAATCGAATTTACACAAGATAAATGCGATTTATTAAGCAGCTATAAACTAGGTGAAGCAGTAAAAGTTTCTATCAATTTAAGAGGAAGAGAATGGGTTAACCCACAAGGTGAAACTAGATATTTTAACAGTATTCAAGGTTGGAGAATCGAAAGATTAGCTCCAGAAGCGCCAGCACAAGGAGCTCCAATGCCAGCAGCTGAAACATTTGCACCTGCAGCTAGCATTAACGAAGACGAACCAGACGATTTACCGTTCTAAGAAATTAGAAATTCTGATATAAAAATTCCAAATTCCAATTCATTAACTTGAATTTGGAGTTTGGAATTTTGTTTTTGAGTTTGTTTCGTCACTTGTATAGATGAGGTTTTACACATTGTTTGTCATTTCGACTGAAAGGAGAAATCACACAAGGGATTCGACAAAGATTGACGATGTTCTGTGCGGAGTTTCTAGTGTGATTTCTCCTTCGTCGAAATGACAAGATTGTGGAATTTGGAATTTAAAATTTGATTTTTAAAAAATGTATTACTTATTAAAAGATTTATTTTTCCCGCCCGTTTCAGAAGCCGATGAAGAAGGAATTCTAGCCGTTGGCGGTGACTTAAATCCAAACCGATTGAAATTAGCTTATAATAGTGGCATCTTTCCATGGTTTAATGAAGGAGAACCAATTCTTTGGTGGGCGCCAGATCCTCGAATGGTTTTGTTTTTTGATGAATTGGTAATATCTAAAAGCATGCGAAATATTCTGAATCGGAAAATGTTTAAGGTGACTTACAATAAAAATTTCAAAGAAGTTATTTCGAATTGTCAGCAGATAAAACGCGATGGACAAAGCGGAACTTGGATTTCCAACGAAATGATCGATGCCTATTGCAAACTAAATGAAGAAGGAATTGCAAAATCGGTTGAGGTTTGGCAGGACGAAAAGTTGGTTGGTGGCCTCTACGGAATTGATCTGGGAAAAGGAACTGTTTTTTGCGGTGAAAGTATGTTTTCTAAAGTTTCAAATGCTTCAAAGGTCGCTTTTATTGCTTTAGCTTTATATTTGCAAAAGGAAAATTACAAATTGCTAGACTGTCAGGTTTATAATCCGCATTTAGAAAGTCTCGGCTGTCGCGAAATTGATCGCGAAGAATTTATGTCCATTTTAAAAAGCAAATAAAAATGAGTACAATTCATGTTGTAAAAGAAATTTATATTTATCCGATAAAAAGCTTAGCAGGAATCAGTTGTGAATCTGCTCTAGCCGAAGAAATGGGTTTTGAAAACGACCGAAGATGGATGTTGATTGATGCCGAAAATCAAATGCTGACGCAAAGAGAACATCGCATAATGAGCCAGTTTTATCCACAAATTTTAGATGGAAAAATAAGTATTACGTTTCAGGATCAAAAGCATGAATTTTTTATAGATGAGCAATTAGGAAATTCGATTGCTGTAAATGTTTGGGATGACAAAAGTGAGGTTGTTGAGGTAAATCATGAAACGTCAAAATGGTTCAGCCAACATTTAGGTTTCGAGTGTAAATTAGTC
The DNA here is from genome assembly GCF_007341385.1 of Flavobacterium daemonense. Taxonomy (GTDB): domain Bacteria; phylum Bacteroidota; class Bacteroidia; order Flavobacteriales; family Flavobacteriaceae; genus Flavobacterium; species Flavobacterium daemonense. Next base: position 35,220 of record NZ_VJYD01000005.1, on the reverse strand, counting down.
AAAATATTAAAAAATGGAGCTCGCAAACATGAAAGTTCCAGATTAAAAGAAACTTTCAATGTGAGTTTGGCAGACGGTTATCCTTATTTATTGATTGGATCGAAAAGTCTAGATTTTTTGAATGATAAATTGGACGAAAAAATTACCATAAAAAGATTTCGCCCAAATATTGTAATAAGCACTGAAAATCCTCACGAGGAAGATGATTTTAAGACTTTTGCAATAGGAGAAGTTCAGTTTAAAAACATAAAACCTTGCGGACGATGTGTTATGGTCAACAATGATCCAGAAAACGGGCGCCTTAAAAAAGAGCCTTTGAAAACTTTAAGCAAGTATAGAAATGTCGATAACTCGGTTTTGTTTGGAACTAATATTGTGAGTTTGAATTCTGGATTAATAACTATTGGTGACGAGATTGTATTTATTAATTAACTCTGACTAAAAGCAGCGAAGCATTATTGAAATCATAGACAGCATTGACTAAATCTCTATATTCACCATATTTTTCTTTTTCTAAATAGGTGAAGTTATAAATTTCTTCAGTTGTTATTTTAACAATATTTCCTTCAATTTTTGCGCTTGATTTAAAAGAACCTATAACTTCATTTTTATAGTTTTTCACTTCTTTATTAAAAACTAAATTATCAACATTTTTTATGCTGTAGCCAGTTGGAATATTTAAGTTGATATAGTTTATGTTTTTCTTAGGATAAGACAATACGATTGGATTTATTCTATTAGTTTCTTGATGTAAGCTGGTTTGTTTTCCTAGAACTTTTCCAACCGCAATTAAGTTGTTCTTTCCTGCATTTTCTATCCATGATTCTTTTACTTTTATATCTGTATTGATTGTAAAAGGTTTTTCAGGATCATAATTGTTTTTATATTCTTTATTTTCAAAAGCATATTTTTGAACCTCGACATCAACTTCATTGAAAGTGTTATTCTTAACAAAATCGTTGATTTTTTCCTGAGGAATATACTTTACCATATATCTGTAATAAGAGGCAAGATATCCCATAAAGGCACTCTTTTTATTTACTAAAATCGTTTCCATATCATCATCGATCGTAATATTGCTTGTTTCTTCAGTTATATTATCATTTATGGAAACATTTTCAATTTTCTTGAATTCATAAGTAACCTGCTGTTTAGGTTCTTGATTAAAATAAACAGCATCATTGTTTACAGAAAGAGCGTTTGGCTGACCATACGGCATCCAAAATTGGAAAGGAGCAAGGTATTTTTTTGTTTCCGGAATGTAAATCAAAATCTCTGACAAAGCAGCAGGAATAGCATTTTCCTTGTCAAATTTATCATCAAATTTATCGGTAGAAGCCGTAAACTGATATTTAATTTTAAGATAATCCAAAACGTCTTTATAGAAGTATAAAACCATGTTTGGTGTCATTTTTTTGGTTTCAATTGCTTTTTTATAGACGTACTGTTTGTCAATTTCGATATTTTCTTTTAAAAATATATCAATGATTTTTATTTTCTCATCCGTTGAAATTGCAGGATCATTTAGCTTATACTCTTCTACAAAACCTTTAATCATTGATTTTGCACTTACGCCATCGGCAAAATTATATAGGGAATTGTAATAGTTTATATAGTCGTATGTTTTAGAGGTATCTAGGAAATAGTAAACCTTGGCAAGATTTGCCTTATTTGTAGCGTTTCTTTCAAATTTATAAGCAGGTAAATTTGATGCGGTATAAATTGTGATTTTGCCTTTGCTCTCATTTTTCATTCCATTATAGCCAGCTGTATAAGTTTGAGCCTGTGCAATTTTGTTGATTTGAAATTTAGCATCCAGAACCGGAATATCTCTTTGGAAATACTCGCAACCGTTAAAGTCTGGAAAATCTTTAATCACATAATAATATTCAATTATATCGCCTTTTTCGACGCCTTCAAAAACAAACTGCTTTTCGCTGTTTCCTTGTTTTTCTATAATTTTTTCTTTTGGTAGTTCTTCAATTTTTCCATCAGGTTTAATAACACGAACTTTTAAATCTCTGTAATCTCTAACATAACGATTATTTATCGCTACTTTATTGTATTCATTAATTCCGGTTTCTGATAAAATTTTTATGGCTTGATGTTTTACAATGAAGGCTTTATATGTGTAGCCGCCAACCTTATTTTCATAAAGTCTATAATCTTTTAAAACAATAGCAGGATAAGTTGCAAATTCAGTTGGAACTTCTTTAAAATTAGGAATATCATCCCATTTGTAATTTTTCACTTCTTCTTCCTGCGAGAATGAAATTTGGGTAAGCAATATGGCGATTAAAAAAAATAGTTTTTTCATTTTTTTACAAGAATAATATTTTGGTTGTACTGTTTCGTAATGTTTTTGATTGCCGTGTTCCATGTTTCGAAATTATTTTTCTCTACAAGCAATGTATTCATAGCCATTTTTTGATTTATAACAATGGTACTGTTGACTTTTTTATAAGTTATACTTGCTGTGAAAAAGTCATTTGTGAAATTAAAATTTTCTGGCAAATAATCTATTGAATATCCTTCTGGAATTGAAAAGTCATATTCAAAAGCATATGATTTATTAAAACTGTTTTCGACTGGGGTTTTTCTTTTTTCAACATTAATTCTTGCGTCAGAATAAGGGAAAAATAAAATTGGTTTAAAAAGTAACTGATTCTCTGTTTTCTTTATCCATTTATCCAATGCAAATTGATACTGAATTTCAAGCGGACTTTGAGATAAATTATCATTTTTAATTTCAAAATTCGTTGTTTTGATATTTTGGATAAAGAATGCAAAATAATTTCTAAGCATTTCGTCCTTATCGGTGGTTTCTTTATAACTGCTCAGGAACTGCGTTTTAAAAAATCCATTTAAATTTAAATTTGTCTGCCCAACTAGTACATCCGAATCGAATTTTATTTTGAATTTGCCCTCTGTTTTATTGTCATCAGAAGCAATAATTGGAACCGTGATGATTCTGTATTTTTCATCGTCTACTCTTACCAAAGCTTCCTTTCCTTGAATAAAAGGAGTTGCATTTGGAAACAAAGAATAACGACCCGTTGCATCCAAAAATATATCTTTGTTATTAATTTTGGCAACCGTAATCATATGGTTGTCAACAATTGGACTTGGGATATTTTCATATGTATAATTATTTTGACGGGTTCCAATCCATGCAATGTTAGATTCGATACCAGCGTAATGCAACATTTCGTTTAATAAATTAGCCATGTCTTTGCAATCGCCATATTTTTTTTGCAATACAGATGCCGCTTCTCTCGGAACATAACCGCCCATTCCGTCTTCAAAAGCAACATAGTTTATTTTGCTTTGAACATAATCAAAAACAGCTTTTGCTTTGTCATAATCGGTTGTTAGTCCTGTAATTAATTCTTCAGTTTTTTCTTTTACTTGCGTTTGGTCTTGCTTATTAATATCTTTAATTGTTTCAGCGTAAAAACGATAAAGATTATCTACGCTTCCCACCACATTTTGAATGCCCGAAGCGTTTTTGTAGTTTTTAATGAAAAAAATTAAATGTGGACTGAAATAGGAGAAACCTGGTGAATTGATTTCTTTTTCTTCCTTTTTTATGTTTAACATTTGCCAAGAATAAACGGTAAAGTCACCTTCGGTTTCTTTTAGAAATTCGATGTTTTCATTGTTGGTGTTTCCTTGAATAATGTATCCAATTTCGACATCTTTTGAAACTTTCAAAACAACTTTGGATGATTTGCATTCAAGGTAATCTTTGAAATAATAACTTTCTAAAAACTGCGGTTTTTTAAATTCTTTCTTATAAAATGAATAGGTTTGAGAACCTTCCTCAAGATCTGAGAAATTATAATATCTGAATTTCATATCGTGAACAAAGACTTCGCCAATTTCGCGATCTCCCGTTCCAATATATGCAACTTTTTGTTTTTTATTATTTGGAGAAATACTATAGGCTTCGATATCAAAAACTCTCTCAAAAGAATCGACATAGTTTATTCTATTTCCTAAAATTGATTTATCATCCTTATCGCCAATCCATTTTTTTTCTGCTGAAGAAAGAATAATTGAAGGAAGATTGTTCTTTACAGTTATTTCGTAAGAATCTCTTTTTTCAGCTATATACGAGTTTAATTTTGTGCTTTGCGCTTTACCTATGTAGAAAACTAGAAAAAAGAATGGAAAGAGAATTTGTAATTTTTTAATCATTTAAGAATATAATTTGAGGGCTCTTTTTCGAAAAATTAATCACAATATTAATAAATTAAATCAAGTAAAAAAGTAATTAGTCGTAAGTTTCCTCAATTTTTCAAAATAATTTTCTTACTTAAAAATTCAGTTTTGTAAAATTCCAATTTAATGTATTAAAAATTATAAGTTCATTTTTTGATGTTGGTAATTCCAGAATTAGTTTCAGCGTTTCGTGCGCCATCATATTTCCTATAATTCCCGGTAACGTTCCCAGGACGCCATTTAAATTGCAATTTGGAACATCTTTTGGATCTGGCATTTCTGGAAATAAATCTCTAAGATTTTTGCTTCCGTTATGATTAAAAATCGCAATTTGTCCTTCAAATCTCAAAATACTGCCGTAAACCAAAGGTTTATTTAACAGAACACAAGTATCGTTAATCAGATAACGGGTTGAAAAATTATCTGAACCATCAACAATAATATCATATTGCGTAATAATTTGCAAAGCATTTTCTGAAGTCAATTTTTCAGTAATCGCTTCAGCTTCAATAAGCGGATTTAATTTTGTAACAACCTCTTTTGCCACAATAGATTTTTGCTGACCAATTTCGTTTTCGGTATATAAAATCTGTCTATGAAGGTTATGAATTTCGATAGTATCAAAATCCATAATTCCGATAAAACCAACGCCGGCAGTGGCAATATATTGTAAAATCGGACAACCTAAACCTCCGGCTCCAATTACTAAAACTCGGGCTTTTTTTAGTTTTTCCTGACCTTCATCGCCAATTTCAGGAAGAATAGTTTGTCTGTTGTAACGAAGGAATTCTTTGATAATGCTCATTTATTAATTGTGAATTGTGAATTGTAAAATGTTAAGTTTTCAAACCTGAAACCTGAAACCTGAAACCTGAAACATTTCAACTATAAACTTTGTCCCAATCTTTCCAAACGGGTTCGTAGCCGGCATTTTTTATAATTTTTGAAATTTCTTCAGCCGAGCGTTCATCACTGATTTCAAATTGTTCCAAAGATTGTGGATCGACTACATAACCACCCGGATTTGTCTTTGAACCTGCGCTCATACTTGTAACGCCAATCGGAATAATATTGTTTCTAAATTTCTCGTTTTCTCTAGTTGAAATCGAAATTTCGAGATCTTCATTCCACAAACGATACGCACAAATCAATTGCGTTAAATCTTTATCATCCATAATAAAATTAGGTTCTATAATTCCTTCAGCGGGACGTAGACGAGGAAATGAAACGGAATATTTTGTCTGCCAATATTTCTTTTGCAGGTAATCTAAGTGCAAGGCATTGAAAAAGCTGTCCGTTCGCCAATCTTCAAGACCTAATAAAACGCCTAAACCAATTTTATGCATTCCTGCAGTTCCTATTCGGTCTGGAGTTTCTAATCTATAATCAAAATTTGATTTCTTGCCTTTCGTGTGATATTTTTTGTAAACTTCCTGATGATACGTTTCCTGATAAACCAAAACGGAATAAACTCCAGCGTCGTGCAATCGCTGATAATCTTCTGTAGAAAGAGGCTGTACTTCAACCGAAATAATCGAAAAATCTTTTCTTATTAAGTTAATTGCATTTAAAAAATAATTGATGTTTACGGTATAATTCGCTTCGCCTGTAACCAATAAAACGTGATCAAAGCCGTTGTTTTTTAAAGCTTCAACTTCGAGTTTTATTTCGACATTAGTCAATGTTTTTCGTTTGATTTTATTGTCTAAACTGAATCCGCAATAGGTACAAATGTTTTGACATTCGTTGCTTAAATATAATGGTGCATACATTTGGATTGTTTTTCCGAAACGTTTCTTGGTGATTTCATGGCATTTTTGGGCCATTTTTTCCAGGTAATTTTGCGCAACAGGTGAAATTAAAATCAGAAAATCATCGAGATTGTATTTGGTTTTTGCCAAAGTTCGCTCGACATCATTTGATGTTGTTTGGTATATTTTGGTTTGAATGTCATCCCAATTATATTGCTCAAAAATTGATTTGAATGTTTTCATAGTTTTTATTTTGTCTCCCGCAGATTTTGCAGATCACGCAGATTAGATTTTATTAACTACGCGATGAATATTTTCAAGAATATTAGAACAGTTGAAATTGACTAATAATCCTAGTTTCTTATTTGTCAATTTTAAATAAGTATTTAATTGTTTAAAGTGAATCGATTTTATCTCTTCTACTGATTTTAATTCTATGATTACTTTATCTTCCACTAAAATATCTAGTCTAAAAGTTATATCTAGATAAACATCATCATATTTGACTGGTAAATCAATTTGCTTGCTGACTGTTAATCCATCTTTTTTTAATTGATAATAAAGAGCACTTTCGTATATAGATTCTAATAATCCAGGACCAAGAGTATTATAAACTTTAAAAATTGCTCCCCTAACTTGATATGAAATTTCATTTTCTGACATAATTTTGATTTTATTTTCAAATCAAAACCAATGAAATTTCTTACTTTTAAAGAATATTCTCTCACAGATTTTACAGATCATACAGATTATTTTTGCGTATTTTAATTCAAATAAATCTGTTCAATCTGCCAAATCTGCGAGAGGAACAAAATTTTAGTCATATAAAAATGAAGTCAAAGGGCTGGAGGCTGTAGCATAATTCTGCTGATGAGCAACCTTAGCTTCAAACGCTTTTCTTCCAGCAATTACAGCTTCTTTAAAAGCTTCAGCCATTAATTTCGGATTTCCGGCTACGGCAATTGCAGTATTTACCAAAACAGCATCGGCACCAATTTCCAATGCTTTTGCAGCATCAGACGGAGCGCCAATTCCAGCATCTACAATTACAGGAACACAGCTTTGTTCAATTATAATTTCTAAAAAATCTATAGTTTTCAAACCTTTATTGCTTCCAATTGGTGATCCTAAAGGCATAACCGCCGAAGTTCCTGCACTTTCTAAATGTTTGCATAAAACCGGATCAGCGTGAATGTACGGAAGCACTATAAAGCCAAGTTTAGCTAATTCTTCTGTAGCCTTTAAAGTTTCAATTGGATCCGGCATCAAGTATTTTGGATCCGGGTGAATTTCCAATTTTACCCAATTTGTTTCTAATGCTTCTCTTGCCAATTGCGCGGCAAAAACGGCTTCTTTAGCATTTCTAGCGCCAGAAGTATTGGGCAATAAATTAATGTTTGGATGTTTTAAATGCGATAAAATAGCATCCGTGTCTGTTTCCAAATCGATGCGTTTTAAGGCAACCGTTACTAATTCACTTTCCGAAGCTAAAATCGCTTCTTCCATTTCCTGATTGGAACCAAATTTTCCTGTTCCTAAAAATAGGCGAGAAGCAAAGGTTTTATCTCCAATATTAAACAATGACTTTTGCATATAATTTTTCGTTGAGCTGTTGAATTAATTTTTCTTTTTCATCACTTTCTGTAATAAGTCCAGAAACGGCTATACCATAAATTCCGGTTTCCATTAACGGATTCATATCTTTCAAAGTAATACCGCCAATTGCAAAAACCGGAATTGTGATGTTGTTTTTTTTCATTTTTTGAAGAATATCAAAATAGCCTGATAAGCCTAAAATCGGACTAAGTTTTTCCTTTGTATTTGTAAATCTAAAAGGGCCTAAGCCAATATAGTCAGTGCCATTTTTTGCATGGTTTTGAATATCCTCAAAAGTATTCGCCGTGCCTCCAATTATTTTACTAGTGCCTAAAATAGCTCGAGCTTCCTCAATTTTCATGTCGGTTAGACCAAGATGAACACCATCTGCAGAAATCAATTCGGCGAGATGCAAGTCATCGTTTACAATAAAGTTGACCAAATATTCTTCGCATAAAACTTTTACGGCTTCGGCCAAAGCAAAAGTGTCTTTTGCTGTCTGATTTTTAAATCGCATTTGTATCCAATCGCATCCAGCATCAAGCGCTTGATGAATATTATACAATTGTTCTTCGATTGTTTTTCCCTGCGAGATGTATTGCAATTTATTGTACATAATGATATCCTATTAATGTTGAAGTTGAACTTAGATATTTTTCTATGTAGGTTTTGGCATTTTTACACGCTTTGTGCAAAGTTTGATTTAGGGCTAGGTTTGCGGCGATTGCTGCTGATAAAACACAACCAGAGCCATGTTTTTCAAAGCATTTTTTTTCTGATGGAAATAAATCAATAATTTCATCTTTTAGAAACAGCCGATCTGTTCCGAGTGCTGCAGAATTATGTCCGCCTTTTAATAAAATGGCAGTTGGAATATTGTGTTCCATCCATAATTTATTTGCAAAAAATTCCGGAAACAAAATTTCAATTTCATTATAGTTTGGTGTCACAAGATCAATTTTTGACAAGATTTTATTGAGATCAGAAAGCGCTTCAATTTTCATGAATTCAAATCGGGTTGTGGATTTTAAAACCGGATCCCAGACAATTTTTGTTGCTGGCGATAAAAGTTTTATAGTCGAAAGAATTCGGTTTAAATAATGTAAGGAAGGCACGATTCCAATTTTTACCACGCTGATTTGATAGCTTAAAAAAAGCGTTTCGATAGATCGAATTACAAAACTCAGATTTATCCATTCAATTTCATAAAACTTGTTTTCAGTCTGAATCGTGTTTGCAGTTGTAATTGCAAATCCGATCACTTGATGCTGTTCAAAGGTTTTGATGTCGGCTAAAATACCAGCGCCACCCGAAGGATCATGACCGGCTATAGAAAGTACGATTGGGCGATCTGTAGACATAATTTAAATTGTTTTACGGGGTTTTCATTGTTCCAAATACTGCCTAAAAGCGCAACATTGTCAAAGCCGTTTTCTAGTGTTTTCTGAATGTTTTGAACATCAATTCCGCCAAGAGCTATCATTTTTGTTTTGTAATTTGTTCTTGATTTTATTTCTTCAAAAAGATCGGTTTTTGGCATATAATTTTCTTTTGAAATACTTTTAAAAACAGGGCTCAGAAAGGCGTAATCAAAATCATTTTTTAGCGAATTAAAATCTTCTACGGAATGTGTTGATGTTGAATAATTATACCTACAAGATTTTGAAAACCTTGCAGGAAAGGCCGAATTATTTTTTCTTTCGTTTTCAGAAAAATGAAATCGGTTAATTCCAAAATTTTCTGCTAAGAAATGATAATGGTGCAAGACGATTTGATCTCTAAATTCGGTTTTGATTTGCTGAATAAAGTCCGTCATTTCCGATTTCGAAAAATCAGGTTTCCGAATATGAAGCAAAGACAATCCTTCTTCAAATAAAGAATGAATAATTTGAATTTCATTTTCAATAAAAAAAGGATTTGTAATCACAATCATAATTTGTAAAATGCTTTTTGTGAGATGTAAAATGTGAAAATCAATGCATTTCACATTTTACAAATTTCATCTCACTATATGTAAATCTCTTTCCCGTTTTCAATAAATTCCTCTGATTTCTCCTGCATTCCTTTTTCCGCGGCTGCAACATCTCTAATTTCCTGAGATATTTTCATAGAACAGAATTTTGGTCCACACATTGAACAAAAATGCGCCACTTTTGCACCATCAGCCGGAAGTGTTTCATCATGAAATTCTCTCGCGGTATCTGGATCTAAAGCCAAATTAAACTGATCTTCCCAACGGAATTCAAAACGGGCTTTACTTAAAGCATTATCGCGGTATTGCGCTCCCGGATGACCTTTTGCTAAATCGGCGGCATGAGCAGAAATTTTATAGGTGATTACGCCGTCTTTTACATCTTTTTTATTCGGTAAACCAAGATGCTCTTTTGGGGTTACATAACACAGCATTGCACAGCCGTACCAACCAATCATAGCCGCGCCAATTGCCGAAGTGATATGATCGTAGCCCGGTGCAATATCAGTTGTTAATGGACCAAGCGTGTAAAAAGGTGCTTCATGACAATGCTCCAATTGTTTGTCCATGTTCTCTTTAATCATATGCATTGGAACATGTCCTGGACCTTCAATAAAAACCTGAACATCATGTTTCCAAGCGATTTTTGTCAATTCACCTAAAGTTTCTAATTCGGCAAATTGAGCTGCATCGTTAGCATCGGCAATCGAACCAGGACGTAAGCCATCTCCAAGAGAAAAAGCGACATCGTACTGTTTCATGATTTCGCAGATTTCTTCGAAATGTGTGTATAAAAAGTTTTCTTTATGATGAAATAAACACCATTTTGCCATAATCGATCCGCCGCGCGAAACAATTCCGGTAACTCGATTTGCAGTTAAATGAATATATCGAAGCAAAACTCCAGCGTGAATTGTGAAGTATGACACACCTTGTTCTGCTTGTTCAATTAAGGTGTCGCGGAAAATTTCCCAAGTCAAATCTTCGGCAATTCCTTTTACTTTTTCCAGAGCCTGATAAATTGGAACTGTACCGATTGGAACAGGGGAATTTCGAATAATCCATTCTCTAGTTTCATGGATATTTTTTCCCGTTGATAAATCCATAATCGTGTCGGCTCCCCAGCGACAAGCCCAAACGGCTTTTTCAACTTCTTCTTCAATGCTCGAAGTCACGGCACTGTTGCCAATATTGGCATTGATTTTTACCAAGAAATTACGACCTACGATCATCGGTTCGCTTTCAGGATGATTGATATTGTTCGGAATTATAGCTCTTCCGCAGGCAACTTCAGAACGGACAAATTCTGGTGTAATTTTGCTTTTTGGTGTATTGGCACCAAAATTATGACCGCCGTGTTGGCATTGCATGGCTTTAGTTTGTTCGTTCAAAAGTTCAATTCGTTGATTTTCACGAATCGCGATATATTCCATTTCTGGAGTGATGATTCCTTGTTTGGCGTAATATAGTTGAGTTACGTTTGCACCTTTTTTAGCACGTTTTGGCTGATGCAAATATTCAAAACGAAGATGATTCAAACTTTTATCTTTCAATCGGCTTTGACCGTAATCTGAAGTTATCTCGCTTAAAATTTCAACATCATTTCGGTCAAGAATCCAACTTTCGCGCAAGCGTGGCAAACCTTTTCGAATATCAATTTCAATATTCGGATCTGTATAAGCACCAGAAGTGTCATAAACGGTAACCGGTGGATTTTTTTCAATTCCGCCATTTGAAAGTTTCGTGTCGCTCAAATGAATTTCACGCATTGCCACTTTTATGGGATGAATTTCTCCGTCTATATAGACCTTTTTAGAATTCGGAAACGGGGTTCTGGATATTTGTTCTTCTGTAGTCATATGTTTTTTGTTTCAGGTTTGAAGTTTAAAGTTTCAAGTTGTTCGGATTGCGTTTATTTGCAACGTTTTTCCGTAGAGACGCACAGCAGTGCGTCTACATCCAGTATATAATTGGAATATAAATCCTATCCACCTTGTGTAGCAGAAATAATCAAAATTTCGTCGGTTTCTTGTACGAGGAATTCGTTCCAATTGGTTTTTGGAACAACAGTGTTGTTGACAGCAACGGCGATTCCGTTTTGTTTGTGCGGAATTTCGAGATCGAGCAATGATTGAACGCTTAGCGATTCAGCATTGAAATTTTTGGTTTGTTGATTGATTTTTAGTTCCATTCCTTTTCAGTTTAGTGTATAGATACACAATAGGAATGGCTGCAATAACGCACAGAAATGCGTTCAAGAAGTCATCTTACTTTTCCCTACGCTAGTATGAACTAGATCAGGTTCAGAGGGTAAAATCTCAGCCTGCGCGATGCAGACACCCCTAAAGTGTGAAGCAAATGTAATAAAATTTGTTTGAAAGTTTCCGGTTTCATGTTTCAAGTTTTTGAAAAACTGAAAACTGAGACTGAAAAACTTGGACTATTTTCCCTTGCGGATAAAGCAATCTTCGGCGTGATCATTGACCATTCCGGTAGCTTGCATGTGCGCATAAACAACGGTGGAACCAACAAATTTAAAACCTCTTTTTTTCAAATCTTTGCTTATTTCATCTGAAAGTGGTGTGGTTGCAGGAACTTCTTTTGATGTTTTTGGATTGTTAACAATAGGTTTTCCATCCGTATATTTCCAAATATAATCTGAAAAACTGCCAAATTCTTCCTGGACTTTCATAAAAGCCTGAGCGTTTGAAACCGCGGCTTTGATTTTTAATTTGTTGCGGATAATGCCGGTATCCTGCATTAATTCTTCGATTTTTTCTTCAGAATAATTGGCTACTTTTTTATAGTCAAAATAATCAAAAGCAGCTCTGAAGTTTTCTCTTTTATTTAAAATCGTAATCCAGCTTAGACCCGCTTGAAAAGTTTCTAGAATTAAAAACTCAAATAGAGTAGGGTCGTCATAAACGGGAACTCCCCATTCTTCGTCATGGTATTTTTTATATAAATCGCTGGAAGTACACCAGCCACATCGAATCAAATTTTCTTTTTCCATTACCTTCCTATTTGCCAGCTATATCCTTTTACGCTCGGGATATAAGCAGAATGGCCCACAATTATCAAATTATTATATACTTTTCGGTTGTATTTAATACCGATGGCATTGCCGGACATATACATTTTATTTGCTTTGAATTTTACTTTCATTTTGCCGTCTTCAAGCTCGGCATCAGATACTTTTTCGACAAGCCAAGTTGACTTCCATTTTACTGAAAGCTCATTTTCTGCAGTTTTAGTAACACTTTTAACTAGTTTGACGGCTTCTTCCGGAATTTCAAAGTTTTGAGTCAGTTCTTTTTGAGTCAAAGTCTGACCCATTTTGCACTTATCCAATATTTTTCGAACGTTTACAAAGTTGAGCAATTTATCATTTGCTTCTTTTTTGACATCGATATTGGTGTTTTGTGTTTTGCTCTCTAAATTAGGAACCGGAGTTATACTGATGGAATTTTTTACTGCAAAAGGAGTTTGGTTCGCAGCTGTTTTTTTTGTTGCAATTTCCTTTGGCGCCTTGATGTTTTTTGATGAAATTTTTACACCTTTTTTAACGGGCGCAGGAGTCAGCATATTTACGGGCATGATTATTTTTTTAGGTGGCTTTTTTTCATCACCGCCACAGCTAAAAAAGAAACATGTTAATGCGAATAAAATAAGTAAGCTGACACTTTTCATAACTCAGATGTTTTTTATTCTTTGTGTGGATCTTCGTCCAAATACTTTTTAATCAAATGATGTCCCGCGTATATTAATGGAGTCAACAAAATTGCAATAGATAATTTGAATGTATAACCAATTAATGCTGAAGATATAAAGGTATCAAAATTAATTTTTCCAGGTAGCCAAAATGCAATTCCAAGAACAATAAAAGAATCAAATAATTGTGAGATTACCGTTGATCCTGTTGTTCTGAGCCAAATTTTTCTCTCGCCTGTACGTCTTTTAAAGAACCAGAAAATCCAAACATCAATTAATTGCGACGCCATAAATGCAATCAAACTTCCGACAATAATCCACATACTTTGGCCAAAAACCGCTTGAAATTGTTCGTCATTTACAGGACTTATTCCTTTCGCTGCCGGAATTACAATTGCCATAAATAAAATCAAAAAAGCGTATGCTATCAAACAAGCCGTAATGAAGGAAAGTTTTTTTACTCCTTTTTCGCCAAAATACTCATTAATTAAGTCGGTTGTTAAAAAAACCACAGGCCAAGGCAAAATCCCGATGCTCATTACAAATGGGCCAACCTGGATAAGTTTCCCTCCAATTAGTTCAGCCACAACTGCATTTGTTATAAATATACCTGCCAGAATTACAAAGACAATTTCTTTTTTGGTTTTAAACATATAAGTTAATTATAAAAATCTATTTTTTCAAAGTTAATTATTTTAAGATGAAAATAGATTAAATATTCCGTGTCAAACAAACTTCATTTTGATTTTTTTCTTTTCTAAAAATAGTGCAAAAGAAAATATAATAAGAAGATCAATATTGTTTTTTTTGGTTTTTTCTTATTGTAATGTATTTTTTATTAGTTAGTTATGTGTTTTTGGGATTGACAGGTATACTAAAACTTTTGTTGAAAACCAGATTGTTTTATTTGCATCATTTTTTTAACATATTGTGATATGCTGCTGATTGGTTATTTTTAGGTATTTTTGGAGAAGAACAAGTTTCTATTATTTAAAATCAAATTAATGAGAATGAAAAAATTAATGTCAATTTTTATCATGAGTACTACTTTTTTTGCGACATCCGCACAAAGCAATTCTGATAATCCGTTGCTAAAACCGTGGTCAGGACCTTACGGAGGAGTTCCTGCCTTCAATGAGTATAAAGTTTCAGACTTTAAACCAGCAATTCAATTTGCGATTCAGGAAAAATTAAACGAAGTAGATGTTATTGCCAATAACCCAAAACCAGCTACTTTCGAAAATACCATAGTTGCTTTAGAGCGTTCTGGTCAAACGATCGAAAGAATTATGACGGTGTACGGAATCTACAGATCAAACTTAAGCAGCCCAGAATTTAGCGCAATTGACAGAGAATTGTCACCAAAGTTTTCTGAGTTTTCAGATAAAATCAACCAGAATAAAAAATTATTTACCAGAATTGAAGCGGTTTATAATTCAAAAGAAAAAAGTAAACTTACGGGAGAACAGCAACGTTTAATTTGGTTGTATTACACTAATTTTGTTCGTCAAGGTGCGCAATTAAATGATGCTGACAAAGCAAAAGTTGCTGGAATAAACAAAGAATTGGCTACGCTTTTTACACGTTTCAGCCAAAATTTATTAGCAGAAGAGCATAACCAATATGTTGAGTTAAAAACAGAAAGCGATTTTGCTGGTTTGCCAGAAGAAGTAAAAAATGCTGCGATTGCTGAAGCAAAAGAAAGAAAATTGAATGTGTTGGGCTGTATTGCAAACACACGTTCTTCAATTGAGCCATTTTTGACATTTTCAACACGCAGAGATTTAAGAGAAAAAGCGTTTGATATTTTCGTGAAACGTGGAGATAATGGTAACGAGTATGACAACAATGCAACGCTTGTTTCAATTTTGCAATTGCGTACTCAAAAAGCAAAATTATTGGGTTACCCAACTTTTGCTGATTGGAGTTTGTCAAACAAAATGGCAAAAGACCCAAAAAAGACGTTGGCTTTGATGGAGTCAGTTTGGGAGCCAGCTGTGGAGCAAGTTCATAAAGACGTTGCCGAGATGCAAAAAATCGTTGATTCTGAAGGAGGAAACTTTAAAATTCAGCCTTGGGATTACCGTTTTTATGCTGAAAAAGTTAGAAAAGCAAAATATGACTTAGATCAAAATGAGGTTAAGCCTTATCTTCAATTAGAAAACTTGCGTGAAGGTATGTTTTGGGTTGCTGGTGAATTGTTTAATTTAAGTTTCAAACAAATTACAAATGTTCCGGTTTACCATCCAGATGTGCGTGTTTGGGAAGTAAGCAACAAAGTAACGGGCAAAGTGGTTGGTTTATGGTATTTTGATCCTTATGCACGTGCAGGAAAACGTTCAGGAGCTTGGATGAATGCTTATCGTAATCAAGAAAAATTAGATGGAAATGTACTTACAATTGTGTCTAACAACTGTAACTTCGTTAAAGGTGCGCCAAATGAGCCAATTTTAATTTCTTGGGAAGATGCAAGTACGTTATTCCACGAATTTGGACACGCGCTTCATGGATTATGTTCAAATGTTACGTATCCAAGTTTAGCTGGAACTTCTGTTGCAAGAGACTATGTTGAATTCCCATCGCAATTATTAGAGCACTGGCTGGCAACTCCAGAAGTGTTGAATAAATTTGCTTTACATTATAAAACAAATCAGCCAATACCACAGGCTTTAGTTGAGAGAATTGAAAAAGCGGCTAATTTCGGAGAAGGATTTTCAACTGTAGAAACAATTTCGAGTTCATTGGTGGATATGAAACTTCACTTGGCTACAGAGCCAATTGATCCTCATAAATTTGAAAAAGAAACTTTAGATGCGCTTCATATGCCGTCAGAAATTGTAATGCGTCACCGTATTCCACAATTCGGACATATTTTTTCAAGTGATGGGTACGCTGCTGGATACTATAGTTATTTATGGGCAGATGTTATCAATGCTGATGCTTGGGAAGCTTTTACAGAAGGAAAAGGACCTTATGATAAGGCAGTTGCTAAAAGACTTTACGATACTGTTTTCAGTGTTGGAAATACAATCGATCAGGAGAAAGCTTATGAAAATTTCAGAGGCAGAGCTCCAAAATCAGATGCTTTGATGCGTGCAAGAAACTTCCCGATTAAGGGTAAAAAATAATAAGATGAAAATCTATAAAAGTCCCCGAATAATTATTTGTTCGGGGATTTTTTATTGAATTCTATTCGACTTAAATCCTATTTACAAAATAAAAAGAAAGCCAAAGGCTTTTTTTAGCAGTTCCAAAAGGAACAAATTATATTGTAGAGCTGTCCCGAGGCTTCGGGATCAGTCCAGTTTATGCAGAACAAAAAAAGCCCTGAATTGTAAGATTCAGGGCTTTTTTATATTGAAATAATTATATTAACCTAAAGTAACTCTTTTGAAACCAGTAATTTCAACGTTGAATCCTTTAACGTAATCACCAACTTTTTTACTGTCATCTTTGATGAAGTTTTGATCAAGTAAAGCTTTTTCTTGATCTAAAGAAGTGTTGTCAGAAATGAAACGTTGTACTTTTCCTGGAAGAATTTTATCCCAGATTTGCTCTGGTTTACCTTCAGCTTTTAATTCAGCTTTAGCATCTTCTTCTGCTTGTTTGATAACTTCAGGAGTTAATTGAGAGAAAGAGATGTATTTAGGAACGTTTTTCAAAGTTTTTCCTAAACGTTTTGCTTCTTCATTATCTTTTTCGATTACAGCAATACGAGCAGCAAGTTCAGACTCAACGAAAGCAGGATCAAAATCTTTGTAAGATAAAGTATCAGCTCCCATAGAAGCAACTTGCATAGAGATGTCTTTTGTTAAAGCTTCAGCGTTTGCAACTGGAGCAGAAATTGCAGTTAAAGCAGCAATTTTATTAACGTGAACATAAGATCCAACGTAAGCACCTTCTAAAATTTCGAAACCACCGATTTCGATTTTCTCACCGATAACTCCAGTTTGCTCGATTAATTTCTCAGCAACTGTAATTCCGTTGAAATCAGAAGCTAATAATTCTTCTTTAGAAGAGAAGTTGATAGCTCTTTCTACTAATTCTTTAGCTAAAGCAACGAAAGCTTCATTTTTACCTACGAAGTCAGTTTCGCAGTTTAAAGTGATGATAGCTCCTTTAGTGTTGTCAGCATTGATGAAAGAAACAGCAGCTCCTTCAGCAGACTCACGGTCAGAACGGTTAGCAGCAACTTTTTGTCCTTTTTCTCTAAGAATTTGTATAGCTTTATCGAAATCTCCTTCAGCCTCAACTAAAGCTTTTTTACAGTCCATCATTCCGGCACCTGTAGATTGTCTTAATTTATTTACGTCTGCAGCAGTAATTGTTGCCATAATATTTTGAATTTTAATGTTAAAAGTAAAAATTCCATCTTCTAAATCCCAAACTCCAATTTTATTAAATTATCAACATAACGTTTTTAATTTTGTATTTGGAGTTTGGAATTTAAAATTTGGAATTTAAAATTTGATTTATTCTTCAGTTGCAGGAGCAGCTTCAGCCTCAGCAGCTGGAGCTTCTTCAGCTACTTCAACTTCTTTTTCAGCACCTCTGTCAGAAAGACCTTCGATTACTGCAGTAGTCACTAAAGATAAAATTTTGTCAATTGATTTAGAAGCGTCATCATTTGCAGGAATCACGTAATCAACCTCTCTTGGGTCAGAATTCGTATCAACCATTGCGAAAACTGGAATGTTTAATTTTTGAGCTTCTTTTATTGCGATGTGTTCAGCTTTGATATCTACTACGAACAATGCAGCTGGTAGTCTAGACATGTCAGCGATTGAACCTAAGTTTTTCTCTAATTTAGCACGTAGACGATCAACTTGCAAACGCTCTTTTTTAGATAGAGTGTTGAAAGTACCATCTTTCTTCATTTTATCGATAGAAGACATTTTTTTAACTGCCTTTCTGATAGTTACGAAGTTAGTTAGCATTCCACCTGGCCATCTTTCAGTGATGTAAGGCATGTTTGCAGCTTTTGCTTTATCAGCAACGATGTCTTTTGCTTGTTTTTTGGTAGCTACGAATAAGATTTTTCTACCTGATGCAGCGATTTTTTTCAAAGCTTCATTAGCCTCTTCAATTTTAGCTGCAGTTTTATATAGATTGATAATGTGAATACCATTACGCTCCATATAAATGTAAGGAGCCATATTTGGATCCCATTTTCTAGTCATGTGTCCGAAGTGAACACCTGCTTCTAGTAATTCTTTTACTTCTATTTTGTTTGCCATTTTTGTACTAGTTTACGTTCTGTTGATTAGCAATGTCCCGTTATGGATTTAATGATTTAAAAATTTAAAGATTTAAAAAATTTCAGTTGTAATCTTTTAATTATTCAATCTTTTAATCTTTCAATCCCAGTTTCATTTAGATGCTAAACTATTTCCTACCTCGATAGGAGAGCAACAATAACTGTGTTTTTTAATTTCAATAAATAATTGATAATGTCTTGTCCCATCTGAACAAGACAGGTAATATTAACGTTTAGAGAATTGGAATCTCTTACGAGCTTTCTTCTGACCGAATTTCTTACGTTCAACCATTCTTGGGTCTCTTGTTAATAAACCTTCTGGTTTAAGGATTCCTCTGTTTTCAGCGTTAACTTCACACATTACGCGTGCTAATGCCATTCTTACAGCTTCTGCCTGACCAGTTGTACCACCTCCGTAAACGTTTACTTTAACGTCAAAGTTGTTTACATTTTCTGTCATAGACAATGGTTGTAAAACTTTGTATTGTAAAGTTGCAGTTGGAAAGTAAGTTGCGAATTCTTTTTTGTTTACAGTGATAGTTCCTGTTCCTTCAGAAACATATACACGAGCAACAGCGGTTTTTCTTCTACCGATTTTGTGAATAACTCCCATTACTTAAGATCATTTAGGTTAACAGTTCTAGGTTTTTGAGCTCCGTGTTTGTGCTCAGCTCCTACAACAACATTTAGATTTCTAAAAAGTTCAGCACCTAATTTGTTTTTAGGCAACATACCTTTTACAGCTTTTTCTACTAATAATGCAGGGTTTTTAGATTGCAATACTTTAGCAGTTAAAGTTCTTTGTCCTCCTGGGTAACCTGTATGACGCATGTAAATTTTGTCATTCATTTTTGTACCTGTAAGGTTAATTTTTTCTGAGTTGATAACAATTACGTTATCTCCACAGTCAACGTGCGGTGTGTAACTTGGCTTGTACTTACCTCTTAAGATCATTGCAACCTTTGAAGCAAGACGTCCTAAGTTATGACCTTCAGCGTCAACAACAATCCACTCTTTAGTTACAGTGGCTTTGCTAGCTGAAACTGTTTTGTAGCTTAATGCGTCCATAATATTATTTTAATTAAACATTCCATCCCCAATAAAGGGGATGCAAAAGTACAATTAATTATTTTAAAACCAAATACCTGAAAAGAATATTTTATATCCTGAAAATCAGGGTGTCAGTTTTATATTTAAAACATTAAAAAAAAACCACCTTCACGATAACGCGAAGGTGGTTCAATATTTAGAATTATTTTGTTAAACAATAAACAAATTTGCAATGTCAACAACTTGCTGTGTGTTCAGCGGTTCGTCGTAAGCTTCTGATCCTGCGGAAGCTCCAAAAGCTGTTGATGTATTGAACCCTGCCTGCATGGTAACACCTTCGCCATCGTAAACGGCTTGAGTTGCTGGTGGCATACCGGCGCCTCGTTCTGCATTTGAAATCCATCCTTTCAATCCGCGCAAGCGACGAACTTCAGATGCATGTCGCGCTTCAACCGAATGTATTTGCAATGCAGCAGTCAATAAATCGGGTGTTGTTATTAAATTAGCTGCCTGACCTTTATAAGCTCTTACGCCTGTATCTTCAAAGGCTTGTGCCAATGCCAAAAAAGTTGGATAATCATGAAAAGGATCAAATGCTCCTCCTACAGTAAAATCAAAAGTGGGTTTTGCAACAAAATTTGCACTCATTGTACCGCCCAGTCCTGCAATTAAAAATTTGACATGATTTGATTCATGTGCCGCAATTTGCTGAAAAACTTTTAAGTCGCGTCCTCCGTTTTCTGATGCAGGAATTACACCAGAATCTAAAGCCATAGCATAAAATTCGTTTTCTAGATATTCTAAAGTCAGTGCAAATTGCAAAGCTCCAATTGGCGTGGCTGGTGTTGGCGTTATATCTTTAGCAAGCGCTTTATTAGCCATTGCAGATAATCCAAAAGGGATTGAAGCTAGCGCGAGATTTCTTCCAATATTTCCAAACTGATTAAAACTGTCTCTTCTTGAGCCAGTTCTTGCTATTAAGCTATCATCAGTAAAAGTTTCTATAAATTTTAAAATATTCATAATTTCTAAGTTTTAGCTAGTTAAGATTAAGGTAAATATTTGGCAGTGAATTTTGTAGTGATAAATCCTCCGGCAATAGGTAGAATTTTGGAAGGATCTTTCGCTGCATCTAAACCAGTTGATGTGCTTATAATATCGTCACCAGCAAAATCTTTAGAATTTGGGTTGATTAAGCTTCTTATTGCAGATGCATGTCTTGCTTCTACAGAAACAATTTTTCCAGCTAATAATAAATAGTCGGCACTTTTAATTAGTTTTCCTGCGCCATTGTATGCGGCAACACCAGTATCTTCAAGTGCTTTTGCGGTAGCAAGAACTTCGTTGCGGCTATTAAAATTCATGGAACCATAGTTGAATGCCAAGGAGGGAAGCAGTTGTGTGCCAGGATCTGGAAGTGCTCCAGTCAAAGCGGCTTTGAAAAAATCTCTGTGAATTACT
Source organism: Flavobacterium daemonense (assembly GCF_007341385.1). GTDB lineage: Bacteria > Bacteroidota > Bacteroidia > Flavobacteriales > Flavobacteriaceae > Flavobacterium > Flavobacterium daemonense. The sequence goes on along the minus strand of NZ_VJYD01000005.1, from coordinate 14,198 downwards.
TCATGATGATATAAATCGGTCAGAACTTGGCGTTCGATATCACTAAAAGTAGAATTGAAATTTGAGGCGTTTACAACTTTCGTATAAAAATCGGCTTCTAATTGTTCAAGAGCATACGCGTACGTTAATACGCCAAAATCTCCTGAGCCTAAATCAAACACTCCGTCCTTTATGCCTGGCAGGGTATTGTCCTGCATATTGTTATCATCATCATTGTTGCTGCAACCAGCTAAAACCAAACCTGCGGTAACTAATGTTAGTCCACTGAGCTTAAGAAAGCTCCTTCTGCTATCCAGTGAAGGGTCAACTTCATGAATTTTAACTTCGTTTTTCATAATCAAAGGTTTTTATTAAGGTTAATAACATGTATTAAGTTATTAACGAGATTAAGCAGCATACGGTTTTGGATAAGCGCTATTTTTTAATTTTATTTTAAAAAAGGCTTTATAATTTTAAATAGTGGTAGGGCTTTTTTGTTTTATTTTAGGTAATTCTACTATATTTGTATTAATTAGATAAAATTTTATTAGATGAAAGCTAAAGCAACTCTTAAACAAATTGCGAAAGAACTAGGTGTTTCTGTGTCTACGGTGTCTAAGGCATTAAATGACAGTCCAGAAATCAGTGAGCAGACGAAGGTGAAGATTAAGGAGTATGCCAAACTCAAAAATTACAAGCCGAATGTTATTGGTCTGAATTTAAAAAATCGTAAAACCAAAACAATTGGTGTAATTATACCTAATATATTGAACTCTTTTTTCGCGAAAGTGTTTAGCGGTATCGAAAAAGTGGCAGACAAAAAAGGATATAATGTAATTACTTGTATTTCGAATGAATCTTTAGAGAAAGAAGTTCATACACTTGAAATGTTGAGCAACGGAACAATTGACGGATTCATTCTTTCAGTTTCTGAGGAAGCTCAAAAATTACAGGATTACAATCATTTTTCGGCTATTATAAATGATGGTACTCCAATTGTAATGTTTGACCGAATTGCAGATGAAGTAGAATGTGATAAAGTAGTAGTTGACGATTTTGATTCGGCTTTAAACTCAACGCAGCATTTAATTAATTTAGGATGTAAAAATATCGCGCTTATTTCTTCTGTAGATAATTTAAGTGTTGGAAAATTAAGAGCCGACGGATATTTGAAAGCTTTAAAAGACAATAATATTCCGGTTAACGAAAAAATCATTTTAAGAACCGATTCGGAAGATGATATGAAAGCCAAAATTGATGGTCTTTTTGATCACAAAATCGATGCTATTTTTGCTTTGGATGAAAATGATTCGGTTGCCGCTTTGAGAGTAAGTTTGAAAAAAGGTTTTAGAGTTCCAGAAGACATTTCGATCATTGGTTTTGCTGACGGAATTTTAGCTTCAAGACGTTTGTCTCCAAGTTTGACAACAGTAAGCCAGCACGGAATTGAAATTGGTGAAGTTGCTGCAAAACGATTGATCAAAAGATTGGAAGAAAGCGAAGAAGAAACTTCTGATTATGAAACCATCGTTATTAAGACGGTTTTAAAAGAAAGAGAATCGACTAGAAAAGTTAAGTAAAAAATAGATTTGATAAAAAAAAAGGACTGTTCGTAAGAACGGTCCTTTTTTATTATACAATTTGTGTGTCATTGCGAGGAATGAAGCAATCTCACTAAAATGAGACACAAAGTTTGATCTAGTAAATGAGATTGCTTCGTTCCTCGCAAAGACAAGATTGCGAAGGTTCAGAAATCTAAAATCTAAAGTCAAAAATCTAAAATAATTTAATGCGCTTCTAACCAATCTTTACCTAAACCTAATTCAACTTCCAAAGGAACCGCCATTTTAAAAGCATTTTCCATTTCGTGTTTGATCATTGGCTGGATTTTTTCGAGTTCGTCATTATGAACATCGAACACAAGCTCATCATGAACCTGAAGCAACATCTTAGATTTCCAGTTTTCGTCCTGTAATTTTTTGTGAATGTTGATCATCGCGATTTTAATTACATCTGCAGCGCTTCCTTGAATTGGTGCGTTAACCGCATTTCGTTCCGCAGCACTTCGCACCACTGCGTTTGCCGAATTAATATCTTTTAAATAACGACGACGACCTAAAATCGTTTGAACGTAGCCTTTTTCGCGTGCAAATTCTATTTGCTCGTTAATGTACGATCTTAATCGTGGATACGTTTTATAATACGCTTCGATCAAAGCCGCACTTTCGCTTCTTGATAATGACGTTTGATTGCTCAAACCGAAAGCAGAAACACCATATATAATTCCGAAGTTTACTGTTTTTGCGTTGCTTCTTTGTTCGCGCGAAACTTCTTCTAAAGCAACATTAAATACTTTTGAAGCCGTTGCTTTATGGATATCTTCTCCGTCTTGGAATGCTTTAATCATGTTTTCTTCGCCACTCAAAGCAGCGATAATTCGTAACTCAATTTGCGAGTAATCTGCAGAGATTAAAGTATGATTTTCATCGCGTGCCACGAAAGCTTTACGGATTTGACGTCCTCTTTCTGTACGAATCGGGATATTCTGCAAGTTCGGATTATTAGAACTCAGACGTCCCGTTGCGGCAACAGTCTGCATATAATCAGTATGGACGCGTAAAGTCTTTTTATCAACTTGTTCTGGCAAAGCCAAAATATAAGTGCTTTGCAATTTCACCATTTGACGCCAATCTAAAATTTGCTTTACAATTGGATTATCATTTGCCAAATAAGTCAAAACTTCCTCTCCGGTTGCATATTGACCTGTTTTGGTTTTCTTTTGTTTTGCACCGCCAATTTTTAGTTTGTCAAATAAAATATCTCCCAGCTGTTTTGGAGAAGCAAGATTGAATTTTTCGCCAGCGGTTTCGTAAATCTGTTGTTCTAAAGATTTGATTTCGACATCCATTTCTGATGACATTGCTTTTAAGAAATCTACATCCAAACGAATACCTTCTGTTTCCATTGCCGCTAAAACGCTTACTAACGGAATTTCGATTTCATCAAACAGTTTTTTAGTTTCGGTTTTGTCTAATTCAGTTGTAAAAATTTCTTTTAATTGCAACGTAACATCAGCATCTTCGGCAGCGTATTCTTTAATATCTTCTAAAGGGACATCACGCATCGAAATTTGATTTTTTCCTTTTTTGCCAATTAAAGTTTCAATTGATTTTGGAGAATATTTCAAATACGTTTCAGCCAATATATCCATATTATGGCGCATATCTGGATTGATCAAATAATGCGCAATCATCGTATCAAAAAGTTTTCCTTTTACAGTAACGCCGTAATTAGCAAGGATTTTCAAATCGTATTTTAAATTCTGTCCAATTTTCTCGATGTTTTCATTTTCAAAAAACGGAACAAATTTGTCAACTAAAGCTTTTGCTTCTTCCTGACTTTCTGGAAACGGAACATAAAATGCTTTTCCTTTTTCGTATGAAAAGGACATTCCAACAAGTTCGGCATGCAGTGCATCAATTCCTGTAGTTTCTGTATCAAAACAAACCGAAGTTTGTTTTTGTAAATTCTGTAAAAGCAATTTAATTCCTAAATCACCTTGGACAATCTGATAAGAATGTTCAGTGTTTTCTAAAGTACTGTAAAATGAAGTTCTTGGCGTTTCTGCATCTTCATCTGCGGAAGCGCTTCCAAACAAATCAAATTGATCTTCATTTTTAGGCTGTGGTTTTTTGTATAATTTGGCATCTGGTTCTGCAGGAGTGGTTGTTTGAGTTCCATCAGTTTTAAACAAATTATCAAATTGTTCCGCCATTCTTCTAAATTCTAATTCCTGAAAAATAGCATCGGTTTTTTCAATGTCGGGACGTGTAAGCTCATAATCATTTTCATCAAAAGTTACCGGACAATCTAATAAAATTGTAGCCAGTTTTTTAGACAATAATCCTTTTTCTTTATTAGCCTCAATGTTTTCTTTCATTTTTCCTTTCAGCTTGTCTGTATTAGCCAAAAGGTTTTCCATTGTGCCAAATTCTTTCAAAAGTTTTTTGGCTGTAACTTCACCAACACCAGGAAGTCCCGGAATGTTATCGGCGGCGTCGCCCATCATTCCAAGAAAATCAATTACTTGTTCTGGACGATCGATTTCAAATTTTTCTAATACTTCAGGAACGCCCCAAATTTCAATTCCGTTGCCCATACGAGCCGGTTTGTACATAAAGATGTTTTCAGAAACCAATTGAGCAAAATCCTTATCAGGCGTAACCATAAAAACTTTATAGTTTTCTTTTTCGGCTTGTTTTGCAATTGTTCCAATTAAGTCATCGGCTTCAAAACCTTCGACTTCAATAATCGGAATATGCATTGCTTTTAATAATTCGCATATATAAGGTACGGCAATTTTGATTGCTTCGGGCGTAACGTCGCGATTTGCTTTGTACTCTGGAAACAAGTCATTTCGTAACTGACTTCCGCCTTTGTCAAAAGCAACAGCAAGATGATCTGGTTTTTCTCTTTTAATAACATCCAAAAGGGAGTTCATAAAACCCATAATTGCAGATGTATCCATTCCTTTTGAGTTGATTCTCGGGTTTTTGATAAAGGCATAGTAACCGCGGAAAATTAATGCATAAGCATCAAGAAGAAAAAGACGTTTTTGAGTTGACATATTAAAAATATTAGTCTGTAAAAATAAACAATTGAGGTCGCAAAAATTAGACTAGCAAGAATTTTTTTCCACCATATAAGTTATATAAGTTCATTTTTCCAGCGCACACGCTGTAGAGACGCACAGCAGTGTGTCTAATATTTATTGAACGAGAATATTTAAATCAACTTATATAACTTATATGGTAAAATCCCGCAAAGCGTTAATGTCTCGTTAAAATATTCAGATTGTAAGAATTCTTCATTTTTTCTTCATTTTACGAAGGTAATTTTGATCTGTAAAATAAAAGGTAATTAATTTTAAAATTTAGAAATCATGAGAAATTTATTGATGCTATTAGTAGCTGTTTTAGGAACTAGTGCAATGGTTCATGCATTTCCTGCACAAGATGTTAAAACAACTCCTGCAAAAGAAGCAAAAGCTACAAAAGAACCAAAAAACAAAGCTGATAAAAAAACAAAATCAGTAAAAGCTGAAGCTACAAAAGCGACACCGGCACCGCCTCCAGTACCGGCAAAAGTAAAAAAATAAGAAAAACAACTTAAAAGAATAAATAAACATTAACTTAAAAAATTAGAAATCATGAAAAATTTATTGATGGCAGCAGTATTAGTTTTAGGAACAAGTGTAATGGTGAATGCTCAAACTGCACCAACTCAGGCTGCACCGGCAAAAGAGGTAAAAGCAACAAAACACCATAATCACAAGTCTGATAAAAAAGAAAAATCAGCAAAAACTGAAGCTCCAAAAACTGATGCAACTATGAAAAAATAAAAATTGTTTTTGATTTGTTTTCATTGCGTCGTAAAGAAAGCAAAACAAGAATAATGGTTTATGGAGAATGCGGTTGAAAAAGCTGATGAAGAAATTTGTCAGCTTTTTTTATTCGTTAATTTTTTAATAATGCGCTACGGGATTTTTTAAAATTGCTTAAATTTAATTGCGCTTAATAGCTGTATCTATGAATATTTTGATTGTTGAAGATAATAAGGAACTTGCTGCAGAGGTTTACGACTTTTTGTGTAATGCAGGTTATGTTTGTAAAATAACTCATACTTGTGAGGATGCTCTTGAAGAAGTTGCCAGCAATGATTATGACGCAATGCTGCTTGATTTGGGATTGCCAGACGGCGATGGTTTTGAGGTTTTGCAGGCGGTTCGAAAAACAAAGTCAAAAATGGCAGTAATTGTACTCACGGCTCGCGGCGAATTAGACGACAGAATCAATGGACTTCATTTAGGCGCCGATGATTATTTGACTAAACCATTTGCTCTGACTGAACTAAGCGCCAGATTGTTTGCTGTGATTCGCAGGATGCATGGTTTTACTGTAAATAGTTTAAGTATTCATGGCTTTTTACTGCAACTTCAAGATTATAAAGTCAGTTATAATGAAGTGCCGTTAAGTTTGACCAAAAAAGAATTTGATATTTTTCAATATTTGGTTTTAAATAAAAACAGGGTTATTACAAGACTTCAATTGACGGAACATATTTGGGGCGACATTCTTGAAGTTAATTCTGATTCTAATTTTATCGATGTTCACGTTCGTAATCTCCGCAAGAAGCTAGATAAACATAGATCTATAGATTGGTTTGAAACAGTTCGAAATGTGGGTTATCGCATAAGCGAATAAAAAAGTAAACGTGTGAAGATAAAACATCAATTAGCTATTTTTAATGCACTGACACGTTTGTTGGTGATTTTGATTTTATGGCTGATGCTGCCAATTTTAGTCGAAAATGTAGTTTACAGACACATTAATAACGGACTGATTGAAAAGAAGAAAAAATTTATAGATAATTTGAATCAAAAGGAAATCAATGACTTTATTGAAAACGCCGATGATTCGACCGAAACATATTCTCAGTTTTCTACATTGCACAGCGAATTTCTTGTGCTCTCAAAAGTTCCTGTAAAAGGGAATGACAAAAAAACATTCTTTAGTAATGAATTCCGAATTATTGAAGGTGAAGAAAATGAATACCGAATTCTGCAATATCATTTTACATACGAAAATCAGGATTATCAGTTGGAAATCGGCAGTAGTTTGAGTGAAGTAAATGATCTTACCTTTATTATTAGATTCTTTATTATTATAGTTTTAGTGGTGATTCTGCTCGCTACTTTTTTAGCAGATACCGTTTATATTGAATATCTGCTTAAGCCTTTTTATAAAATCATCGATACCAAAATAAGGCGAGTCAATGAGCCTGAAGCTTTTGATCACACACCAATAAAAGCAAAATCAAGAGATTTTAGAGAACTGGATTTGGTTTTAAATCAAATGATGGATAGAATTGCAGAGCTTTTCAAAAAAGAAAAACAATTTATATCCAATGTTTCTCACGAATTGCTTACCCCAATTGCTTTGCTAAAAAACAAATTTGAAAATTTATTGCAAAATGAATCTTTGGATGATAATGCTGTTGATAAAATTGCAGGTTCTTTGAAGACGCTCGATATGTTGAAAAAAATTATAAATAATCTGCTTTTGATTTCCCGAATCGAAAACAACCAATATGAAGCAAATGAAAACATCAATTTTCATGAAATCATAAATGATCTGCAGTCTGATTTTCAAGATCGCATGGATGATCGAGAAATTCATTTTGAAAATCATATGAAGTACGATTATGCTTTTACCGGAAATAAAACGCTGATTCATATTTTGGTTTATAATTTGGTAACCAATGCAATAAAATACAATCGACCTAATGGAAATATCAATATAGAAGATGGTTTTGAAAAAGGCCGCTACTTTATTTCAATTGCCGACTCTGGTCTTGGGATGAGTGAAGCGCATCTCGAAAAAATATTCAATAGATTTACGAGAATAAGTTCAGATCAGGATGGGCAAGGGTTAGGGCTGGCCATTGCAGAAAGTATTGCTTCTTTTCATCATATCGAAATCAAAGTTATTTCTAAAATAAATGAAGGAACAACCTTCACATTATTGCTTCCAGAAGCTGCAAAACATAATTAAAAGTTAATTTTTTCACATGCATTCAAACTTCATTTAAACTTCATTTTGTGATTCTATCTTTGAGGTATAATAATGAAACAATAATCAGCAAAAAAAAAAATTAAATTATGAAAAAAATTGTAATGCTAGCAGTAGCTGTTCTAGGAACAGTGGCAATGGTAAACGCTCAAACAACTCCAGCTCAAACCGCTCCAGCAAAAGAAGCTAAAGCTCCTAAAAAAGACAAAAAAGCTGATAAAAAAGCTAAAAAAGCAGAGGCAGCTAAGCCAGAAGCAGCAAAAGCTCAAAAATAAAAGACACAGGTTTGCTCTGCAAACATGGTTTTGGTTTATAAAAGGTTTTAAAAAATTTGGTAGAGAAAAAGCTGGCAGAGAAATCTGCCAGCTTTTTGTTCTTTATATTGAGTTAAATTTTTGATAATAAAAAGCAATAAAATTTTCATTCTTTGTTACTTTGCTTAAAACTATAACTAATGATTTTTCGTTTTATAATTCTTTGCGCCCTTTTTCTGTTTATTGAATTTTATTCCTATCAAGCTTTTCGAACTCTCATTAAAGTAAGATGGGTTTTAATAAGCTACCAGATCATAAGTGCGTTGCTTTTAGCTTTTATCATATATTCTTTCTCGCAAGTTGATCGTTCTGTCGGACAAACAAAACAATTTATGTTTACGACGGGATTAATGCTTTTGATTTATGTTCCAAAAATTGTACTGACATTGATTATGTTCAGTGAAGATATTTTTAGAATTGGGGCAAGTATTGTAAATTATTTCGTTTACAATGCACCACGAAAAGAAATCATGCCAGACAGAAGAAAGTTTATTAGCCAACTTGCATTAGGATTGGCTGCTGTACCATTTTTGTCTTTGATTTACGGAATTTTTGAAGGAAAATATAATTTCAAGGTAATCAAACAAACCATCTTTTTTCCTGATCTTCCAGATGCTTTTGATGGTTTTAGAATCACACAGATTTCAGATGTTCACAGTGGAAGTTTTGATAATCCAGAAAAGATAAATTATGCAATCGACTTGATCAATCAGCAAGAGGCAGATATGATTTTGTTTACAGGCGATATTGTAAATACGCATGCGAAAGAAATGCTTCCGTGGCTGGAAACTTTCAAGAGAATCAAAAATTATAAATACGGCAAGTTTGCGGTTTTAGGAAATCATGATTATGGTGAATATGTTACATGGCCATCTGAAAAGCAAAAAGAAGAAAATTTTAAGCAAATCAAGAGTTTATATGGTCAAATTGGTTTTGACTTAATGTTGAACGAGCATACTTATATTCAAAAAGGTAGTGATAAAATTGCTTTAATTGGAGTAGAGAATTGGGGCGTTAATTTTAAAAAAGCAGGTGATTTGCATAAAGCTTCTGAGAATGTTGCACAGGAAGATTTTAAAATTTTAATGAGCCACGATCCAAGCCATTGGGACGCTGAAATTAATAAGCATCCTAAAAATTTTCATTTAACGCTTGCGGGCCATACACATGGTATGCAGTTCGGAATCGAAATTCCGGGTTATTTTAAATGGAGTCTTGCACAATACATTTACAAACAATGGGCGGGATTGTACGAAACAGCTGGAAGATACATTTATGTTAACCGTGGATTTGGGTTTCATGCCTATCCAGGAAGAGTTGGTATCATGCCCGAAATAACAGTGATAGAACTAAAAAAAGGCAACAATGTGGCTTAATTCGTTAAAAATGCTACATTTGTAGAATATTTGCCTCTTTGTAGTAAATTAAAAAATTTAAATTTTTGGTTTTATGTCAAAATTTGGAGAACTAATAAATGCTCAAGTCCCTGTGTTGATTGACTTTTACACAGATTGGAACGAATCTTCAGTTTCTATGCATCCAGTAATTAAGGATGTTGCGGCTGCACTTGGCGACAAAGCCAAAGTAATCAAAATTGATGTAGATAAGAATCAAGAACTGGCTGAGGCTCTTCGTATTAAGGGTCTTCCGACACTTATGATTTATAAAGAAGGACAAATGATCTGGAGGCAGTCAGGTGAACTTGATGCCAATACAATTATCGGAATTGTTCAAGAACAATTTAATCAATAAAAAGACTTTCGATGTTTTCTAATGAATAACATCAAAAGCATATCCATTTTCTTTTAAAAAATGCAAAGTTTTAGGTAAAGCAAATTTTAAATTTTGCGATGCTTTAATACTGTCATGAAAAACAATTACACTTCCTGACGTTACATTTTTTGTCACGTTTTCAAGGCATTTTTCTGGCGTAATAGATTGGTCGAAATCAGCGCTTAAAACATCCCACATTATTATTTTATAACCAAGATTTCGCAAAATTTTAGATTGCGCTTTTTTGATTTTTCCATAAGGAGGACGAAACAATAAACTGTTTAATTTTTGTTCGTTGGCTAAAATGGAAGCGCAGTTTTTTACATTTTCAATATATTCGCTGGTTTGGCTTTTCCATCCATTAATATGATTCATTGTATGGTTGCCAATGGCGTGTCCTTCAGCGATTAGTCTTTCAAATAAAGTCGCATTTGCATTAATGTTTTTGCCTATGCAGAAGAAAGTTGCTTTTGCGTCAAATTTTTTCAATTCAGATAAAACCCATTCTGTAACTTCTGGAGTAGGGCCATCATCAAATGTGAGGTATATTTTCTTTTCTTTGTTTGGAATATCCCAACAATATTTAGAAAATACCCTTTTTATAAATGAATTTGTTTTGACCCAATAAAAGCTCATTTTGAAATGGATTTACAGATACTGTAAAATTAAAAAATGCAGTGCTATTTATCTAAAAGCACTGCATTTTTTTAATCAGTATATTTTTCGTATATTATTATTCTTTTTCGCGTCCAAAACGTTCGAATACATTTACATACGTATTAAAAGTCTTTTTGTGTTTTTCAAAAAAGGCCGTGTCGTTATTACGGTGCATTACTTGTAAAAGACTTCTGTAGCGCTCGATGTCAGTTATAATATCCATTGCAAGATCAGTCTGGTCACCAGGAGGCAATGTTGCATAATAGTTCAGGTTTTCATTGTATTTTGTAACCAGTTTATTAAGCAGATCCTGAGCTTTTGCAGTTTCTCCTACTTTGTAATATCCATTTGCAAAAGGTTCAACTAGTGAATAATAACCAAATTTATCCAATGGCATTTTTGTCATTGCTAAATTAATTACATTTTTAGCTTTGTCAATTTTGCCTTCAGCAATAAGCTGATCCATTAAACGAGAAAGGTTTGTACGGTAAGTAATACTGTTTCTTCTGGTTTCGGGATCATGGTAGATTTTTTCGCTTTCACTGTTGCCCCAATCCCATTTCATTACGATATTGTACATTTTATCTGCATCAATTTGTCCCATATCCATTGGTCCGCCATCTTTTGACGGTACATTTCGAACAGGAACTAATTTGTAAACCATTCCGTCTAATTGCAAATAGTCTTTCAGCCATAAATAATCTTCATCATCAAAAGCACCTCCACTGAAATAAATAGGGCGTTTCCAATTGTTATTTGCCAAAATATCTAGCATCATTAAGCGGTTTTTGTAAAGTGCGCTTCCTTTAATGTCAATATCTAAATATGGCACGATAGAATCGCTGTATTTTGGATTTACGACTTTATTTTTAAGGATCACATTTTTGTCAACAGGTACTCTGATTTTGTTTGTTGGATAGAAATGAATTGTTTGTCCATTTTGAAGACCAACAGTTGATTTTGGATTTTTGATAAAATTGATAAAATCAGTTATGTTCCAGCGTGTGTCAATTTTTTCAATATGCGCTACGTAGTCCAATTTATCCCCAACATAATCATCATGTGTAAAAGATATAGGCAATGGATCAGATTCATAAGCTTTTGCTTTCATCTGGTCAATATACCAGTCCGTCATAAATAAACTAGTATTTACGATTTTAACGTCGGTTCTAAAATGCTCTATTTCCTGTGCATACCATAGTGGGAAAGTGTCGTTATCTCCAATGGTAAATAAAATCGCGTCTTTATCGCAAGAACTTAAATAGGCTTTTGCCATGGCAACAGCTGTATATCTGTTTGATCTATCATGATCGTCCCAGTTTTGAGAAGCCATTAAAACAGGAGCGGCTAATAGAGAAGCAGCAATAATTACTGGTCCAGCTATCTTTGGAGCAAGATATTTTTGAATGCTTTCATATAAAGAATATACTCCAAAACCTATCCAGATTGCAAACACATAAAACGATCCAACAAGAGCATAATCTCTTTCACGAGGTTCAAATGGTCTTTCGTTCAAATAAATTTTTAAGGCAATACCAGTAAATAAGAATAATGCTAAAAGTACATAAAAACTCTTAAGGTCTTTATTCGCGTGATACATTATTCCAATAAGCCCTAAAATAAAAGGAAGGAAATAATAAACATTACGACCTTTGTTGTTTAAAACATCTGAAGGCAGTTTGTCTTGAGAACCTAAATGAAGCGAATCAAGTGCTTTAATGCCGCTGATCCAGTTTCCATCTAAGTTGTCATATTTTCCTTGAACATCGTTTTGACGTCCGACAAAGTTCCACATCAAATATCTCCAATACATATATCCAAATTGATATTCGAACATAAAAGCGAAGTTATCAGTAGTCGTCGGTTTTTCAATAATCAAATATTGTCCATAGCTTTTTAAGAATTTAACATAGCCTTCGTTGTCAATTTGTTTTTGTGCGAATGCTTTTCTGAACTCTGAAACTGTTTTTTCGACTTCATTTCTCAATTGAGCAGTCGCTTTATTGTATTCATCTTCGCTTAATTGGCTTGCGTCAATGCCATATTTCGCTAAATCTTCTTCGTAATCGTAATTCGGATTGATTTTAAACTTAGGCGGGTTTGTGAAGTTGATATAATTCTGAATGTGCGCCATTTCAGTACTCCACATTCTTGGTAGAATCGTTTTTTGATTATCGTCAGAGTTTTGTTCTGCGTTTTTATAATTGTTGGTAATAATATATTTACCAGTTTTATAATCTCTTTCGTAGTTTGGTTTCTTGTCTAAATAAGGCGTTTTCTCATCAAGCCCAGCAAAATATTCCGTGTATTGTGGTCCATAAAATAATGGGTTTACACCATATTGCTCACGATTGTAATAGGCAAGAACCTCAATAGCATCAGATGGTTTGTTTTCGTTGATTACTGTATTTGCGTTGGCACGAACAGGAAGCATCATCCAAGTTGAGAAACCGATCAGGATAAATAAAATACAAAGAATAATGGTGTTATAAAAAATAAGACCTTTTTGTTTTGTGTATTTTAATCCAAAGTAGAAGAACGCTACAAAAAGCAATGCAACAAATATAGTTCCAGAATTAAAAGGAAGTCCTAAACTGTTAACCATATATATTTCGGTTTTTCCGAAAAATGCCATGGTCAAAGGCAATAATAATTTAAAAATGAACAACAATATCCCGATTACAACAACATTTGCAATAAGGAAATTTTTGATGGTAACTTTTTCATAATGCTTAAAGTAATATAGAAAACCAATAGATGGAATAGTCAATAAGGCCATAAAGTGAACACCAAATGAAAGACCTACAACTAATGAAATAATTAAAAGCCATTTATTTCCTTTTGGTTTATCCATGTCTTGTTCCCAACGAAGACCAAGCCAAAAAAGCAATGCAATTAAAAGGGATGCCATTGCATAAACTTCTGCTTCTACAGCATTGAACCAAAAGCTGTCCGAGAAAGTATAGGCCAATGCTCCAACAAAAGAACTTCCTAAAATTACAATCGAATTGTTTTTGTCAATTTCTGCAAATCGGGCAACAATCTTTTTCAATATCATAGACGAAGACCAGAACATAAATAAGATAGTAAATGCACTAGAAAAAACAGACATCATATTTACCATCACAGCCACATGTTTTGCATCTATAGCAAACATTGCAAAAAATGCGCCCATCATTTGGAATAAAGGTGCTCCTGGTGGGTGGCCAACTTCTAGTTTAGCTGCTGTGGCAATATATTCACCACAATCCCAAAAGCTCATTGATGGTTCGACAGTTAAAGTATAGGTAATTAAAGCGATTGCAAATGCAAACCAACCAATAATTGTATTCCATTTATTGAAATTGAATTGTGCCATATTTAGGTGTTAAAATTTTGTATGTTTTCTATCCTACAAAGAAAATGTTTTTTTGTGTAAAGAAACGAGCATTAACAAAAAATTCTATAAAACTATCTTTGAAAAGTAATTTGTTGTTTATGAGGAGCTTCTGTTGTTTTCAAGATTTTCAAAGTGAAAAAAAACTAAAAAAATAATTTTTTTTGGTTAAAAAGTTTGCGCAAACTAAATAAAGCCCTAAATTTGCACTCGCTTAACAGCATTGCTGGTCTATGGTGTAATGGTAACACTACGGTTTTTGGTGCCGTCTTTCTAGGTTCGAGTCCTAGTAGACCAACATAAAAAGCCTCTCAGAAATGAGAGGCTTTTTTTTATGAAAAAAGTTGACTTAAAAATTTGCATAAATTAAATAAAGTTTTAATTTTGCACCCGCTTAACAGCATTGCTGGTCTATGGTGTAATGGTAACACTACGGTTTTTGGTGCCGTCTTTCTAGGTTCGAGTCCT